>CAUPRW010000035.1:0-70045 GCA_963513825.1 uncultured Duganella sp. | reverse complement strand
GTCTTCACTTCCGTGGCTGACCTCAAGAGAAAACTCATGCGCTATATCCGCAAGTACAACGAGTCACCCAAGCCGGTTAAATGGAAGTACTGCGATCTAAGCAAGCGCATCACTACCGATTCAACTGTTACAGCCCACTAGTAATGCCACGTCGATCACTCCAATTCCCCGCTCAATGTCATGAGCAGGATTGTGTCCTATACGTGGGTCAGATTCGTTTGCAAATTATGCGGCAAAGTGGGTCAGATTTCGCTGCAAATCAACACTACGAGCAACAACGGGCACAATTGCAGGCGCGATAGGCCCGTATCTTGTCTATCTGGCCGCGCAATCTCGATTCGGCTTGCAGACATCATTGACTAATCTGACTCCGAAGCGATTACTGCTATGTGCGGTTGGCTGTTCAATCGCGAGTCCTTTGCTTCATCACCTTTGGTTCTCAGTACATGGCGGCAGTGATCTACTGCCGGGCCTTTTCGTGATGATGATCGGTGACTTGCTGGGCACTTTGATCGTGCTGTACACGGCTAAGTGGTTGCTATCCTTGCTGCCGTTACCGCAGCGGCGATTGCGATAGCAGTGTGCTAAAATTTGTAGCAATTAAGTTGTCGCTCAAACCGACATTACACGAGTAGTTTAAAACGAATATGACCCCTTCCAAACGACCTGCCGATATCTACATGCGCTTTCTGCAATTGGCTGATGCCTTGCGCGGCTTACCGTCGCTGGAGGCACTTGATCCGCTGGAAGAACGTATCCTTGCTATCGTGGCGCTTGCTAGTCAACATGACGAGCGCCTGTCCGTGCGCGATATGATGGGCAAGAAAGAACTGGGTGCGCCTGCGACCGTGCACAGCCGCCTGACGTCGATGCGCGTAAAGGGTTGGCTGACCTTGACCGATACAGAAGACACGCGACGTAAGCAGGTTGAGTTGACTCAAGACGCCTTGAAGTACTTCGATAAGTTGTCGAAGTGCATGGTCAAAGCCACAAGCGTAAGCTGATATGTTGTTTGATTTTTCGGTCTTTTTAGTTTAAATTGCTCTAAAAATTGTATCGATATTTGAGGGCGATATGGATGAAAAAAATCTTCGTTTGGAAAAGGATGTAGCCGTGGCAGAAGCCTATGCTGCTTACCTTTTTGCTCTGATATCGAGACAAAGAGCCAAAAGCACTGCATC
This sequence comes from uncultured Duganella sp., assembly GCA_963513825.1. Taxonomy (GTDB): domain Bacteria; phylum Pseudomonadota; class Gammaproteobacteria; order Burkholderiales; family Burkholderiaceae_D; genus Rugamonas. The sequence continues at coordinate 68,864 of CAUPRW010000035.1, read as the reverse complement.
GCTTGGCGAGCAGAGAGAATCTGGTGGCTCCGGCTCATCTACCAGTTGTCTTCCACACATGCAGTCGCCGGACTAGCCTAAGTCTTTCTATCTGAAATCAACTCTCAGTCGTAACGTATAACGCCTAGCTGCCCGTGGGGGCAGCGACGACCCATCATCTTCCAACATTGAACGGCCAAGTGCATGGCCTACACCAAATCACATACCGGCCCCTAGCGCTAGCCATTTGTCCTACCTGCTTGCGCACCATCATCCAGTTCTGTTGTTTCTTCCCATAACAAGTTGCGTCCAGGATATTTTTCGGTTAAATTGATCTAATATTCATAACGTTCTAAAAATTAGATCGTAATGGGTTGGCTTAATTAACTAGGGAGAAAAAATGATGCGTTCCAATATCGTGTTTGCTGGACTGATGGCTAGCGCCATCGCCGGCTGTGGTGGGAGTGGTGGCGGCTCCGGTGCTGTCACGCCAAGTAACCCCGTAGCTCCGGTCACTCCGGTGCCAACAGTATCGTTAAGTATTGATTCGCCGAAGGTAACGGTAGGGAAGTCAGCCAAGCTTACGTGGTCATCGACGAATGCGACATCTTGCACGGCGACCGGTGCATGGGCCGGGACGCAAGCAACATCGGGTTCGGAGACGCAGACTCCTGGAACTGGGGGGCAGAAGACGTACACGTTGACTTGCGTCGGCGCCGGCGGTAGTAGTACGCAGTCGGTTGCGTTAGCCGTACCGTTACCAGTGCTGAGGTCGTCCTACGAGAATAAAATTGTTGCTGCGACAGCTCTTGGGCCGCAAACGATGCCGAAGGAAGTTGATGTATCAAATTCCGTCGCGTTCGCCGATTTTTTTCAAGACGGCACCTACTCAATGGTGACACACTCGCTGATATATGATCGTGATAATGCCGCTACCGCCGGTCAATTGGGAAGCGTCCGTTTTTACAAGAACGTTAACGGCATTTGGGTCGATAGCACTTCGCAGCTTCTTGCCGACACAATAGGTTGTCTGCACCCTCGGAAAGCAATCGTCGCCGACTTTAATGGCGATGGCAAACCAGATGTCTACTTTGCTTGCCATGGTTTCGATGCCGACCCATTTCCTGGTGAGCACCCGCATTTGCTGGTCAGTCAAGTAGATGGCAAGTATAAGAACGTCACACTACCTACTACGTGTTATTGCCATGGTGCTTCGGCAGCTGATGCGGGCGGTAGTGGCTTCGCCGATGTTTTGGTCACCGACAATCAGGCGAACGAGAAGGTGCCTTACCTCCTGATCAACAACAAAGACGGAACCTTTGTCAAGGACCTGTCACGCCTGCCTTTCAATGCTAAAACGTACTTGGCTCCGAACACTAACTATGGTGCTGTCAACGTTTACGCCGCCGAGTTGATCGATTTTGATGGGGTAGGGAAATATGATGCGTTCTTGGCAGGGACGGAAGCGCCTGACGACCCTTCTGGCATCCCGCCGACCATCTTCAAAAACGACGGTAGCGACCATTACAACAAGCCATTCGCTCTTCCGACTGATCCGCTGTATCAGTCGACGCTGGACATTGTATTCACTAACGGGGCAATTTACTTGAATCGCGTGCAGACTAATGGTGGCGCGTATGGTTCCAGTAGCATTCAAAAAATTGACTACAAAACCCTAGCCACATCGAGAATTTACAACAATACTGGTAAGTTCTCTACGGGTACAACCTGGCTGAACTGGATCATTCCGTTTAAGGGGCAGATCGTAAGCCAGTCGGCTGTATATGCCGTGTCTGTACCACAGTAAGGTCAAAGGGGTGTCACGCTAGCATTTTCTGGCTTGGGCCGTGCCTTCTATTAATTAGCGTGACGTTTGCTGCCAGGCGTCCATCTAATGTCGTGCTGGCAGCGCTTTTAAGCCCTTGCATCTACGGGCTTTGTTGGTCGGGGTGAGAGGATTCGAACCTCCGGCCTCTGCGTCCCGAACGCAGCGCTCTACCGGGCTGAGCCACACCCCGACTAAGTAATAATTACATCAGATTTTCCGCCCATTTTCAACTGCCCGCCACCATTGGGGCGTGTGGCTAGACAACCGCAAGTCATCATGTTGTCACAAGCGCTTGTTATCTTGCAAACCTTTAAACAAAGCTGGGTAGATAACATGAAACGCAAGTCCCTTCTCCTTGCCGGCCTGACGGCGGCACTGATCGCCGGCTGCAGCAGCGACTCGAACTCGGTCGCCGCGCCGGTGACGCCGCCGCCGGTGGCCGCCGCGCCGAAAAACGTCATCTTCTTCCTCGGCGATGGCATGGGCATGACCACCATGACGGCCGCGCGCATCTACGCCGTCGGCGAGGACGGCGAGCTGACCGTCGACACGCTGCCGGAGACGGCCTTCGTCAAAACCTTCTCCAACGACGCCCAGGTCACCGACAGCGCGCCGTCGATGTCGGCCTACATGACCGGCGTGAAGATGAACAACGAGGTGATCTCGATGTCGTCCAACACGGTGGCGATCGATCCGGTGGCCGACGCCAACGGCAACAAGCTGGGCAACGCCTGCGGCGCCAACAACGGCAGCGCCGCCACCACCTTGCTGGAAACGGCCAAGGCGCAGGGCCTGGCCGCCGGCGTGGTCACCACCACCCGCGTCACCCACGCCACGCCGGCGGCGACCTATTCGCACATCTGCCACCGCGACCTGGAAAACGACATCGCCGCCGCCTCCGTGCCGGGCGGCGCCGGCTACAACAGCGCCCTCGGCGCCGGCCTCGACGTGCTGCTCGGCGGCGGCAGCCAGTTCTTCACGCCGTTCAAGGACGGCGGCAAGCGCAGCGACGGGCGCAACCTGATCACCGAGATGAAGGCCAAGAACGCCGCCTTCGTCAGCAACGTGACGGAGTTGAACGCCATCGACGCCAGCAAGACCGAGCGCCTGCTGGGCCTGTTCACCTCGAGCCACATGAGCTACGACCTCGACCGCGATCCGGCCAAGGAGCCGAGCCTGGCCGAGATGACCACCAAGGCGATGGACGTGCTGGCCAAAAACACCAAGGGCTACTTCCTGATGGTCGAGGGCGGCCGCATCGACCACGCGCTGCACGAGACCACCGCCAAGAAGGCCTTGCAGGACATGGTCGCGTTCGACAACGCCATCAAGGCGGCGCTGGCCAAGGCCCGCCTGACCGATCCGGAGTTGAAGAACACGCTGGTCGTCGTCACCGCCGACCACGACCACACCCTGGTGCTCAACGGCTATGCCAAGCGCACCGGCAAGACCACCGCCGGCAACGCCGGCGTGCTCGGCGTGGTGAAGAACTACGTCACCGGCGCCGTCGATAAAGACCTGGACGGCGCGCCGTACTCGATCATCGGCTTTGGCAACGGCGAGAACCGCACCCAGGGCAGCCGCGCCAGCCTGGCCAGCCTGGACGACAGCGTGACCGGTTCCAACACCTACCACCAGGAGGCGGTGGTGCGCATGCCGGCCGGCGGCGAGACCCACGGCGGCGCCGATGTGTTCCTGGCCGCCACCGGCAAGGGCGCCGAGACCTTCACCGGCACCATCGACAACACCAAGGTCTACAGCCTGGTCAAGGCCGCCGCCGGCCTGTGAAGCACAACAGAACACTGAACGGATACCACTCATGAAACTCACCAAAATCGCGGCCGCACTGGCCCTGACCGTAGCCGGCGTCCAGGCGGCCCACGCCGCCGGCGAAGCCAAGAACATCATCTTCTTCCTCGGCGACGGCATGGGCCCGACCACCGTCACCGCCGCGCGCATCTACAAGTATGGCGAGGACGGCAGCCTGACCATGGACACGCTCGAGCGCACGGCCCGCATCAAGACCTTCTCGGCCGACGCCCAGACCACCGACAGCGCGCCGTCGATGGCCGCCTACATGACCGGCGTGAAGATGAACAACGAGGTCATCTCGATGTCGCCCGAGACCGTCGCCACCAACCCGGGCCGCGACGCCAACGGCAACCTCGGCGTGAACAACTGCGCGGCCGGCAACGGCACGCCGGCCACGACGATCCTGGAACTGGCCAAGGCCAAGGGCAAGGCGGTCGGCGCCATCACCACCACCGAACTGACCCACGCGACCCCGGCGGCGACCTTTTCGCACATCTGCAACCGCAACGCGCAGTACCACATCGCCGCGCAGCTGGTGCCGGGCGGCGCGGGTTTCAACAGCGCGCTGGGCGACGGCGTCGACGTGCTGATGGGCGGCGGGCGCAACCACTTCACGCCTTTCGGCGCGGGCAACACCACCGGCCGCGCCGACGGCCGCAACCTGCTGACCGAGCTGCAGGCCAAGGGCTACACCGTGGCCGGCAACAAGACCGAGATGAACGCCGCCACCGGCAAGAAATTCATTGGCCTCTACAGCAGCAAGAGCCACCTGGAATATGAACTCGACCGCACCGCCACGCCGCCGCTGGGCGAGGGCGCGTCGCAGCCGAGCCTAGCCGAGATGACCGTCAAGGCGATGGACCTGCTGGCGCAGAACGGCAACGGCTACTTCCTGATGGTCGAGGGCGGCCGCATCGACCACGCGCTGCACGGCACCAACGCCAAGCGCGCGCTGTCGGACACCATCGCCTTCGACGACGCCATCAAGGCGGCGCTGGCCAAGGCCAAATTGACCGATCCTACGCTGGCCAACACCCTGATCGTCGTCACCGCCGACCACGACCACACGCTGGCGTTCAACGGCTACGGCAAGCGCGGCAATCCGATCCTCGACATCAACCGTGGCTACCGCGACGGCCAGCCGGCCAAGGACGCCGACGGCAAGACCTACACCACCCTGGTGTTCGGCAACGGCCCGAACCGCGTGAACACCCGCGCCGACCTCGACAGCAGCACCGTCCTGGCCGACAACTACCTGCAGGAGACCGGCGTGCGCCTGTCGAGCGAAACCCACGGCGGCGGCGACGTCAAGCTGTTCGCCACCGGCGCCGGCGCCAAGCCGTTCAAGGGCACGCTGGACAACACCAAGGTGTTCGGCCTGTTGAAGTCGGCCTTCGGCCTGTAAGTCCGTCACCGCGCCGGCCTCTTGCGCCGGCGTTTTTTCATTGCGCGCTTCGATCGACGTTTTTTTGAGCGACGGTTTGAGCGCTTTTTTTTATCGAGTCCATGAAGATTCATCGTTACGCCATTTTGCTGGCCGCCGCCGGCGCCGCCGCGACGCAGTCCCTCGCGGCGGCGGCCGTCCCGGCCGCCGCGCCCGATCTCGACCTCACGGTCGCCTATTACAGCAAAACCGTCACGCCCGACGGCGTCACGCGCGAATCGCGCTACGAGGAAAAAATGCTGCGTCGGCCGGGCCACGTGTGGAGCGCGCGCGTGCTGCCGGCGCGCGCCGCGCCGCAGGAGGAGCACCACCACGGCTTCAACCACATCGTGCTGCCGCGCCACGTGACGCTGGCCGGCAAAACTCCGCGCGTCGAATACGTCGACGCCAAGGAGCGCGCGGTGGTGGCGATTCCGCCTTCCGAATTCGAGAACGTCAATTTCGACGGTTCGTGGGAGCGGGCGTTTTATCTGCTCGATCCGCGCGTGCTCGGGACCCTGACGGTGAGCGCGCGCGCCTCCAACGTGGCCGGCGCGCGCTGGCGCGAACGCGAGGAGGGCGGCGTCTACCAGCGCGTGCTGTGGGACGAGCAGCGCCAGATTCCGCTGGTGATCGAGAGCGGCGACAAGGCCGGCACCTTCTACCGCCGCATGGACGTCACCGCGCAGGCCGGCGTGGCCGAGGCGCCGTGGAAGAAGCTGCAGGGCTACGCGCAGCGCGAATACTCCGACTTCCTCGACTGAGGCGGTTGGAGTCACGTAGGGCGGATTAGCGCAGCGTAATCCGCCATGAGCCGTCGACGGCGCTCGGCGGATTACGCTGCGCCAATCCGCCCCACGACAATCGCGGCTGTTGGCCAAGCCCGGCCGGCAAACACGTTGTGATTTAAATACTTTCCTCCTGTATTATTCAGTTATCTATACGGAGGAGGTGCCATGCAAGTGATCTTGATGGGGCTCAACGCTGACGCCACGGAGCTCAGCGTCGCCGAGGGGCTGGCGCCATTCTTCCACGTCGAGCGCGTGACCATGGTGCGTGACGGCGCCATTGACAATCCGTGGGCGCTGATCGACGTCCACGATTCCTACGAGCGGGTCTGGAGCGTGTGCGAGCAGCTGCGCGGCGTCTTCCATCGCGGCAAACGCGTCCACCTGTACATCCCGCTGCACCAGCAGGACGTGTACCACGACCTGCCGGCGCACCAGTGCATCCACATCCGCTGAAGGCGGCGCCGATGAAACGACTCCACATCACGTTGCCGCTGGCGCTGGGCGCGCTGGCCGTCTGGCTGGCGCTCACCCTGGGCGGCGGCCGGCTGGCCTCGGGTGGCCGGCAGCAGTCGCTGGCCGAGGCGGCCGGCGGCGCCATCGGCTGGCACTGGGCGCTGGCCGCGCTGTTCGCGGCGGCGCTGGCGCTGGCCTCGGCCGACCGCCGCGGCGCCGGCCTGCGCGCGCCCGTGCCGTTCAACTCCATCCGGCTGGCGTGGCCGCCGCTGTTGTACACGCTGCTGATGCTGTTCATCGCCTGGGCCGGCGACCTGCCGCCGCGCGCCGTGGTGCTGGTGGTGGCCTGCAACACCGCCTTGGTGGCGGTCTCGGAAGAGCTGATGTTCCGCGCCGTGCTGCTGCAAGGCTTGCTCGACAAGTATCCGGTGTGGCCGGCGGCGCTGGCCTGCTCGGCCATCTTCGGCCTGGTCCACGCGACCAACGGCCTCGCCACCGGCGACCTGGGCGCCGCGTTGTGGCAGGCCGCCGCCGCCGCGCTGCAGGGCGTGGCCTACGCGGCCCTGCGCGTGCGCACCGGCTCGGTGTGGCCGATGGTGGCGGTGCACGGCTTGTGGGACTTCTCGCTGACGACGTCGGTGTTGTCGGCCACGGCGCAGGGCGAAACCTCGGTGCTGCCGGTGGCGGCGCTGGTCGCGGTGCTGCCACTGTGCCTGTACGGGCTGTATCTGCTGCGCGGCCAGGCCGGCCCGGCCGTCCTCGCGCATGCGGAATGAGCACCCCTAGGGTCGGCGCCGGGACGATGGGACGCGCCTTTAGGAAGCGGCCGCCGAACGCTACGAGATAGCCTGTGCGGCGCGCGCCGCGCGCGCGATGCTTTCGGCGAACAGGGGCGTTTCGCGGCGGTTGTGGTCGCCGGACGATTGTTGGCGGTCCCCGCTGGCCTTTTCCCAAGAGATCCCGTGTTCCTTGATGAACGACAGGAATTCCTCGGTCGGATGCGAGATCACCGCGTTCGTGTATTGGCTGCGGTGCTCGTCGATTTTCTTGACGCTCAGGTCCCAGATGACTTGCACCTTGGTGCGGCCGGTTGGCGTGAAGACGTCGGAGGTGGAGACCATGCGGCAATGGGATGCTTCGGTGACCTCGCCGACGTAATGCTGCACGACCAGGCCGCTGCCGATCATCTCGACGTTGATGGACATGCGGCGGCCGTCATCGGTATAGGTCGACCCGGCGGCGATGTGGTCCGGCGGCGCGCAGCGCTGGTATTCGGCGTCGGGCAGCGAGAACAGCCAGCTGGCGATATCGATCTTTTCAAACGGGACATCGATTATGTGGCTGAACGCCGATTGCGACAGAACCAGGTCGGAACGGATTACGGTCATGATATTTCTCCTTGGGGGCGGTTGGGGCTACGCTTTAAAAAACGGTCGAATCAGGTTTGAAGCGTAACAATGATCGGCCCGGCTGATAACTATCTGATGGTGATAGGCCGCCGTGCGCCATACGTATAGGTGGCCTTGCGGCGCGGGAAGGAATCGGTACCGGCCTGCGGTCCGACGGGGTTGTCGGCCCGGATATCAGGTCGCCAGCACCGGATGTTCGTTGATTTCAGCTGGTGGCCGTCACCGGCGCCGCGGCCAACTTCGCCGCCGACGCCGAGCGGCCATGGCTGATCAGGGACACGGCGATCACCGCGATCACGGCCGGTATCGCGATGGCCATGAAGTTCTGCTCCAACGGCAGCGCCATGCCGACCAGCGTGCCGATGGCGATCGGCGCGAGGATGGCGCCGCTGCGGCCCACGCCCGAGGCCCAGCCGATGCCGGTCGAGCGGATCGCCATCGGATAGAACTGGCCGGCGTAGGCGTAGGTGACGATCTGGGTGCCGATGGTCGAGGCGCCGGCCAGGCCCACCAGCACGAACAGCACCCCGGTCGGCACCTTGTAGCCGAGCAGGGTGATCGACACCGCCGCCAGCGCGTACATGCCGATCAGCACATACTTGATGTGGAAGCGGTCGGCCAGCCAGCCGCCGCCGACGGCGCCAATGACCGCGCCGAAGTTGAGCACCAGCACGAACGTCAGCGCCGAGCCGAGGCTGTAGCCGGCGCCGGCCATCAGCTTGGTCAGCCACGAGCTCAGGGCGTACACCATGAACAGGCACATGAAGAAGGCCACCCAGAACATCACCGTGCTAAAGCCCCGTCCCTCCTGGAACAGCTTGCCGATCGGCGCGCCGCCGGCCTGGTCTTTGACGGGCAGGGCGAAGCGGTCGCCGGCGTCGGCGCGGTAGCCCGGCGACATGCGCGCGATGATGGCTTTGAGTTCGTCCAGGCGCTGCTCGCGGATCAGGAAGGGCATCGATTCGGGCATGCCCTTCATCATGAACGGGATCAGCAGCACCGGCAGGCCGGCGGCCAGGAACACCGATTGCCAGCCGTAGCTCTCGAGCAAGCCCTTGCCCAGCAGCGCGGCCAGCATGCCGCCGACGGCGTAGCCGCTGAACATCAAGGTGACCATGGTGGCGCGGATTTTCTTCGGCGAGTATTCCGTCATCTGCGCCACCACGTTGGGCATGACGCCGCCAATGCCAAGGCCCGCCAGGAAGCGCATGGCGCTGAAGGTGTACGGGTCGCTGGTCAACCCCGCCGCCGCCGTGAAGACGGAAAACAGGGCGATGCAGATGGCGATGGCCTTGCGGCGGCCGATGCGGTCGGCGATGGTGCCGAGGAAGATGGCGCCGAACATCATGCCGAACAGCGCGGAGCTGACCATGAAGCCGGCGTTCTGCGCCGTCACGCCCATGCCCTTCATGATCGAGGGCAGGGCGATGCCGGCCACCGCCAGGTCGTAGCCGTCGCAGATGATGATCAGCGCGCACCAGAACAGCACGCTGCGGTGGAAGCGGTTGAAGGTGGCCTCGTCGGCTAGTTTGTGGACGTCGATGTGTCGCATGATGGTGTCTCTTTCTTGGTCTATTTTTTTGTGGTGTGAAGAACGGCATGGGCGAGCATGCCGATCATGATTCCCCAGAACGCCGACCCCAGGCCGAGGAAGGTCATGCCGGAAGCGGTTGCAAGGAAAGTGATGACGGCGGCTTCGCGGTGCTCGTCGGCCGCCACGATGCCGCCCAGGTTGGCTGTGATGGCGCCCAGCAGCGCCAGGCCGGCCAGCACCGCCACCAGCTCCCTGGGCAGCGCGGCGAACAGCATGACGATGGAGCCGCCGAACAGGCCGGCCACCAGATAGAAGGCGCCGTTGGCGATGCCGGCGATGTAGCGCCTGGACGGGTCTTCGTGGGCGTCGCGGCCGGTGCACATGGCCGCCGTGATGGCGGCGATGGCGATGGTGATGCCGCCGAAGCAGGCCACCGCCAGCGAGGCGACGCTGTTGACGGTCATGATCGGGCGCACCTTGTTGTCGTAGCCGGAGGAGCGCAGCAGCGCCATGCCGGGCAGGTACTGGCCGGTCAGCGTGGTGAGCACCAGCGGCAGCGCCAGGCTGAAGGTGCTGGCCCACGACCATTGCGGCGCGATCCACTGTGGCGTGACCAGTTGCAGGCGCACGCCGGAGAAGTCGGTCTGGCCGCCCAGCGACGCCATCGCGGCGCCGGCGGCGAGCAGCAGCACGATGCTGTAGCGCGGCGCCAGGCGTTTGAACAGCAGGTAGGCGGCGATCATCGCGCAGCTGAGCACCGGCAGCGAGCCGATGGCCTTGAAGGCGTTCAGGCCGAACGGCAGCAGGATGCCGGCCATCATGCCGCTGGCGATGCCTTTCGGGATGGCGGCCATGACGCGGTCGACCTGGCCCGACAGGCCGATCGCCAGCAGCATCAGCGCGGCGGTGATGTAGGCGCCGATGGCGTGCGCGATCGACAAGTCGGGGAACAAGGTGATCAGCAGCGCCGTGCCGGGCGCGGACCAGGCGGTGATGACGGGGATCTTCAAACTCCAACTCAGATACATGCCGGAGACGGCGGCGCCGATCGAGATCGCCCATACCCAGGAGGCGAACATGTCGTTGCCCAGCTGGGCCTTTTGCGCGGCCTGGTAGAAGATCGCCAGCGGCCCGGAATAGGACACCAGCACCGCGAGAAAACCGGCCGCGACGGCCGATGCGGACCAGTCGCGCGTCCCCGCCGTCATGTGCGTGCTTCGGATATTTCCCACTGTTATCACCTTGCCATTTCTGAGTGGCTTCAGGTTAAACAGCATGGCGGCGAGCGTCCAACACCGATTGAGTATGCGTTTGATACCCGCAGGGTATTCCATAGCTGAACCATCGGGCTGCGCGCCTGTGAACGGATTCCAACGCCCGTACTGATTTGGCGCAGATTGGCAAGTTTCTTGCTTTGTTAAAAGATTAATATGTGTAAGATTGATCATTGGCTAAAAATGCATCATTTCGGGGCGTCGCCCCTGACCGACCGGGGATATCAGGCATGAAAATTCGGCAGAAGGTAATGTGCAGTGCAGTCGCCGCCGCCATCGCGGTGTTCGCCCATTCGGCCCGCGCGCAGAGCGCCAGGCCGGCGGCGCAGTCCGACGAGATCGAGGTGGTCACGGTCACCGCGCAAAAGCGCAAGGAGGATCCCGCCAAGGTGGCCATGAGTATCTCGGCCGTCACCGGCAAGCAGCTGCAGGAAGAGCACATCCGCGACATCACCGACTTGACGCGCGTGGTGCCCAACATCTCCTTCACCGCCGCCAGCGGCAACGGCGGCGCCGGTCCGGGCACGTCCAACATCGAAATCCGCGGCATCAGCTCGACGGCCGGCGCGGCCACCGTCGGCGTCTACCTGGGCGACACGCCGGTCACCGTCGGCAACGTCTACACGATGGGGAATGTCGAGCCGCGCTTCTTCGACATCGACCGCGTCGAGGTGCTGCGCGGCCCGCAGGTGACCTTGTACGGCGCCAGTTCGATGGGCGGCACCATCAAGTTCGTGCCGAACGAGCCCGATCTCAAGGAGCGCGAATTCACCACCTATACCGAGTTCTCGCACACCAAAAACGGCAGCCCGAGCTACTCGGCCAACGTGGTGGGCAACATCCCGCTGATCGCCGACGAGCTGGCGTTGCGCATCGGCGTGCAGGCGCAGCACACGGGCGGCTTTATCAACCAGGTGGACGGTGACGGCGGCGTGCTGGCCAAGGACATCAACAAGATCAGCGACCAGGAAGTGCGCGTGGCGCTCAAGTGGAAGCCGACGCGCAATGTGACGGTGACGCCGTCGATTTACTATCAGCGGCTCGACGCCAAGGACATCTCGGCCTTCAACATCGAGCTGCCGAACTACCAGGCGCAAAAGCAGGTGCGCGAGCCGTCGATCGACAAGCTGTTTACGCCCAGCGTGACGGTCAACTGGGACCTGGGCGCGGTCGATTTGACGTCGGCCACCAGCTACTTCTCGCGCAAGTTCGACCGCACGCAAAACGGTTCGGCCTACAACAGCTATTCGCTGTCGACCTTCCTGACGTCGACCGACGATGGCGGCAAGGCGCCGCCGGAACTGATCGACGCCATCGCCGCGCTGCCGTCGGCCGTGTATCTGAACAACCAGGTGCGCCAGGTGTCGCAGGAGTTCAGGCTCGCCTCGCGGCCGTACGATCCGGCCGTGTCGCCGTGGACCTGGCTGGCCGGCACCTACTTCTCGCGCCAGCACACCAACGTCACCGAGAACGATCCGATCTTCGGCGTGACCGACACCTTCCGCCAGTTCGGCTTCGACATTTACGATCCGGATCTGCTGCCGGACGTGCGGCCCGGATCCTTCCCGAACGATAATTCGTTCGCCGGCGCCTTCCACTACATGGAGAAGCAGTCGTCGGTGTTCGGCGAGGTCAATTACTACTTCACGCCTGCCGTGCACGCGACCGTCGGCGCGCGCTACCTGCGCGCCAGTTCCAATCTGGAGCAGCGCAACGGTAACTACCTGGCCGGCGCCGGCAACAACAGCGGCGCGAGCTTGAAGTCGCACGCTTTCACGCCGAAGTACGCGCTGACGTGGGAGGTCGATCCGCGCAACACGCTCTATACCAGTGTGTCGAAAGGCTTCCGGCTCGGTGGCTCGAACATCTTCGTGCCGCCGACCACCTGCGGCCCGGATCTTGAGTTGAACGGCCTGACGGAGGGGCCGCCGAACTACGGGGCCGACAGCCTGTGGAACTACGAGGTGGGCAGCAAATCGCGCTTCCTCAACAATCGCTTGACGATCAACGCCGACGTTTTCTACATCAAGTGGAAGAACATCCAGCAGGGCGTGTATCTGCCGACCTGCGCGTACACCTACAACGCCAACGCCGGCGACGCCACCAGCAAAGGCTTCGAGTTCGACATCAAGGCCAAGCCGATCGCGGGCCTGACCCTGAGCGCCTCGGGCGGTTATGTGAAGGCCGAGCTGTCGAACGACCAGGGCATCCAGAACGGCGTGGTCGGCGCGGTGTCTGGGGCGCAGATCCAGGGGGTGCCGAAATATAACGCGGCCATCAACGCGCGCTACAACTTCGCGCTGGGCGAGCGCAGCGCGTTCGTCATGGGCGGCGTGCAGTGGGTCGGATCGAGCAAGGGATCGCTCAATCCGGAGCTGACCGACTACGAGCGGCCGGCCTACCACACGGCCGATTTCAGCGCCGGCATGGGCTTCGACCGCTACAACGTCACGGTGTTCGTCAAGAACGCCTTCGACAACGACACGGTGATCCAGCATCCGCAGGTGGCGTCGATCGTGCAGGGCTACCGGCTGATGCCGCGCGCGATAGGCGTCAGTCTGGCGGCGAAGTTTTAAGCGATAATGCGGCCTTCGAACTCACGCTCCAAGGCCGCATCATGACCGTCACGATTTATCACAACACCGCCTGCGGCACGTCGCGCAAAACGCTGGAGGCGATCCGCGCCGCCGGCATCGAGCCGGAGATCATCGACTACGTCAAGAACCCGCCATCGCGCGCGGCGTTGAAGTCGATGATCGCCAAGGCCGGCCTGACGGCGCGCCAGGCGATGCGCGACAAGGGCGACCTGTACGTCGAGCTCGGGCTGGCCGACGCCTCGCTGGCGGACGACGCGCTGCTCGACGCGATGATCGCGCATCCGGTCCTGATCAACCGCCCGTTCGTGGTCACCGACAAGGGCGTGCGCCTGTGCCGGCCGTCCGAGCTGGTCCAGGAGATCCTCTAGATGGCGGCGCGGTTGACGGCCCGTCTGAAGCGATCCGCACTGGGCGCCGCGCTGCTGGCCGGCGCCATGTCCGCGCAGGCGGCCGACACGCCCCACACCGCGGCCTGCCGCGCCACGTTCTTTGAGGTGCTGCCGGTGGCCAGGCTCGAGCAACTGTTCGACCGCAAGTTGGAGGCGTACGTCAAACGGTCCACGAAGGAGTGCCTGTTCGGGTTTGCCGACGTGACCCCGATGGCTAACGGCCTGCAACAAAACCGTATGCTGATGAGTTTTTTGCCGCGCAAGGCCGGTGCCGCCAGTTTCGAGAAGGACAAAACGCTGATCCGGTCCAGGCAGGTCCAGTATGAGGCATTGCCGGGCATGGCGGAGGCCGTCAGCTATCGTGACGTCGGCATGACGTTTATCGAGTTCATGACTGTCGATGGCGGCTGGGCGCTGATCGCGGTCGAAGGTGAGCAGCCGAAGGCCACTCTGGACGCGGCCGCGACGCTGACAATGGCAGTATTGCACGAGCCCACCGTGCAACGCTGGCTCGACGCCAATTAAAACATCGGGGTCATAAAACATCGGGGTCAAGTCTGACATTTGGACACGGCCCCGGCCGTAAAGTCGGTCGACAGCCCAGCTCGTGTCCAAATGTCAGACTTGACCCCCACGAGGGTTTAGTGGGTGCGGGTGACGGAGAAGTCGGCCAGCTGCAGCAGCGATTCCTTGTAGACGCTGTCGGGCAGGTCGGCGATCGCTTCGGCGGCGCGCCGCGCGGCCGTCTCCGCTTGCGCGCGCGTGTAGTCGAGCGCGCCGCTGCTGGTGATGGCGGCGAGGATGGTGTCGAAGTGCTGTTCGTCGCCTTGCTCGATGCAGGTGCGCACCAGCTCGCGCTGCTCGGGCGTGCCGTGTTCCATCAGGTAGATCAGCGGCAGCGTCGGCTTGCCTTCGCGTAGGTCGTCGCCGACGTTCTTGCCGATCTCGCTGGCGTCGCCGGCGTAGTCGAGCACGTCGTCGATGAGCTGGAAGGCCGTGCCCAGCGAGCGCCCGTATTCGCCGGCGGCGGCGATCTGCGCGTCGTTGGCGCCGGCGATCAAGGCGCCGAGCTCGGCCGCCGCTTCGAACAGCTTGGCCGTCTTCGAGCGGATCACCTGCAAATAACGCTCCTGGCTCACGTCCGGGTCGTGCATGTTGAGCAGCTGTAGCACCTCGCCCTCGGCGATGACGTTGGTGGCGTCCGACAGGATTTGCATGACGCGCATGTTGTTGAGGCCGACCATCATCTGGAACGAGCGCGAGTACAGGAAGTCGCCCACCAGCACCGAGGCGGCGTTGCCGAACAAGGCGTTGGCGGTGGCGCGGCCGCGCCGCAGCGACGATTCGTCGACGACGTCGTCGTGCAACAGCGTGGCCGTGTGGATGAACTCGACCACCGCCGCCAATTCGTGGTGCCCCGTTCCCTTGTAGGAATAGGCGTTGGCCACCAGCAGCACGAGGACCGGGCGGATGCGCTTGCCGCCGGCGCTGATGATGTATTCAGCGATCTGATTGACGAGGCTGACCTCGGAATGCAGCTTGCGGCGGATCACCGAGTTGACCGCGTCCATGTCGGCGGCGATCGAGTGGGCGATGTTGTTTTGTGTTGCGGTGTGGGTGGCGGCAGACAAGACGAACCTGTGCGGTGGACTATTGGTGCCGAGATTATACGACATGCCCCCGTCCATAGGGGCGCGGCCCGCGTTTGTGACAACTGCTTTGTCAATCCATTAACGCCTGGCGCGGGCGGACGGGCCGTAAACTTGTCGACATACCACGCCACCGGGCGTTTGTGAATAGTTTTTGACGCCTTTTGCCATCCCATGTATAATCAGCGGTTCCCCGATCACCATGCATGTCGTAGCGCTGGCGGCGGAGGGAATTTTCTTAACATTTGATGAGGTTTCAAATCATGTACGCGGTCATAAAAACCGGTGGCAAACAATACAAAGTTGTCGCTGGCGAAAAACTTAAAGTAGAACAGATACCGGCAGACATTGGTTCCGAACTCACCATCGATCAGGTCCTCGCCGTTGGCGAAGGCGAAAGCATCAAATTTGGTGCTCCCCTGGTTGAGGGTGCAAAGGTACTGGTTACTGTTGTGGCACACGGTCGTCACGATAAAGTGAAGATTTTCAAGATGCGTCGTCGTAAGCACTACCAGAAGCATCAAGGCCATCGCCAAAATTACACCGAAATCCAAATCGTATCGATCAACGGTTAATTCCGTTTGCCCGAGAATTAGTATCCAAGGAGTCTTAAATGGCACACAAAAAAGGCGGCGGCACAACGCGTAACGGTCGTGACTCAGAGTCAAAGCGTCTGGGCGTTAAAGTCTACGGCGGTCAATCGATCAATGCCGGCGGCATCATCATTCGTCAACGCGGCACCCCGGTGCGCGCTGGTGAAGGTGTTGGCATGGGCAAGGACCACACCCTGTTCGCCCTGGTGGACGGCAAGGTCAAGTTCGTAGTCAAGGGCGAAGGTTCGAAGCAATTCGTTACCGTCGTTCCAAACGCTCCAGCAGCTGCAGTACCAGCGTAAATCACGCTCACGGCCAGGCGCCCGCGCCCGGCCGTCCCCTTTGTAAGGCGCAAGCCTTCAATCGAAAGGCTCTGCCCACGGTAGAGCCTTTTTAGTTTTATGGCGGTACATCATGAAGTTTATCGACGAAGCAAAAATTGAAGTGATCGGTGGTGACGGCGGCAATGGTTGTGCCTCGTTTTGCCGTGAAAAATTCCGCCCGTTCGGCGGCCCTGACGGCGGCGACGGCGGCAAGGGTGGCTCGATCTGGGCCGTAGCGGACCGTAACATCAACACCTTGGTCGATTTCCGCTTCTCCAAGATGCACCGCGGCAAAGACGGCGAACCGGGCCGTGGCGCCGATTGCTACGGCAAGGGCGCCGACGACATCCACCTGCGCATGCCGGTCGGCACGCTGATCATCGACGATGCGTCGGGCGAGATCCTGGCCGATCTGACCGAGCACGGCCAGATCGAGCTGCTGGCCAAGGGCGGCGAGGGCGGCTGGGGCAACATCCACTTCAAGACCTCGACCAACCGCGCGCCGCGCCAGAAGACCGAGGGCAAGGAAGGCGAACGCCGCGAAATCCGCCTCGAGCTCAAGGTGCTGGCCGACGTCGGCCTGCTGGGCATGCCCAACGCCGGCAAGTCGACCTTCATCTCGGCCGTGTCGAACGCCCGTCCGAAGATCGCCGACTACCCGTTCACCACCTTGCACCCGAACCTGGGCGTGGTGCGCGTGTCGCACGAGAAGAGCTTTGTGATCGCCGACATCCCCGGCTTGATCGAGGGCGCTTCCGAAGGCGCCGGCCTGGGCCACCAGTTCCTGCGCCACCTGCAGCGCACCGGCCTGCTGCTGCACATCGTCGACCTGGCCCCGTTCGAGACCGACGTCGATCCGGTCAAGGAAGCCAAGGCGCTGGTCAACGAGCTCAAAAAGTACGACGAGTCGCTGGTCGACAAGCCGCGCTGGCTGGTGCTCAACAAGCTCGATATGGTGCCGGAGGCCGACCGCAAGAAGACGGTCAAGGATTTCGTCAAGAAGTTCGGCTGGAAGGGCCCCGTGTTCGAGATCTCGGCGCTGAGCCACGACGGCACGCAGGAACTGGTCAACGCGATCCAGATGCACCTCGAAGAGAAGCGCCATGCCGAACAACGTTCGGAAGAAACCCAGATGACGGAAGAGGCGCGCGGAATTTCGTCGATCGATCCGGACGATCCGCGTTTCAAAATCCTCGACTAAAAGCTCGACTAGCCCTCGATAAAAATCCGCATCACCGGCATAATCAGCTATTCGCTGGTTATGCTTTCCACAACGGCGCCGTCCCGCATCCCGGGACGGGCGACCGCAGCGGCAAGAACGGGTCATCCGCCCGGCCCTCCACAGCACACAGCAATGCCACTCCCGGCCCGCCGGGAATCCGGACTCGCGTCCCCGCACGTACAAGATTGTTATGAGACTGCCGCACCCATGAATTCCGTCATACAAAAAGCTACACGCGTCATCATCAAGGTGGGATCGTCCCTGGTCACCAACGACGGCCGCGGCCTCGATCACGCCGCCATCGCGCGCTGGGCCGCGCAGATCGCCGCGCTGCGGGCCATGGGCAAGCAGGTGGTGCTGGTGAGCTCCGGCGCCATCGCCGAGGGCATGCTGCGCCTCGGCTTCGAACAGCGCCCGACCGATATCCACGAGTTGCAGGCCTGCGCCGCCGTCGGCCAGATGGGGCTCGCGCAGATCTACGAAACGAGCTTTCGCGCGCACCAGCTGCGCACCGCGCAAGTGCTGCTCACGCACGCCGACCTGGCCGACCGCGAGCGCTATCTGAACGCGCGCTCGACCCTGACCACCTTGCTGCGCCTGGGCGTGGTCCCGATCATCAACGAGAACGACACGGTCGTCACCGACGAGATCAAGTTCGGCGACAACGATACCCTCGGCGCGCTGGTGGCCAACCTGATCGAGGCCGACGCGCTGATCATCCTCACCGACCAAAAGGGCCTGTACAGCGCCGATCCGCGCAAGGACCCGGCGGCGGTGCTGATCCAGCAAGGCCGCGCGGGCGACCTGGCGCTCGAGGCGATGGCCGGCGGCGCCGGCAGCAGCCTCGGTCGCGGCGGCATGCTGACCAAGATCCTGGCGGCCAAGCGCGCGGCCAAGTCGGGCGCGCACACGGTGATCGCCTACGGGCGCGAGGACAATGTGCTCGAGCGGCTCGCCGGCGGCGAATCGATCGGCACCGAGCTGGCCGCGCAGACCGGGCATCTGACGGCGCGCAAGCAGTGGATGGCCGATCATTTGCACACGGCCGGGCAGGTGGTGCTGGACGCGGGCGCCGTGCAAAAGCTCACCAGCGAGGGCAAGTCGCTGCTGCCGATCGGGGTGGTGGCCGTGCGCGGCGAGTTCGGACGCGGCGCGGTGATCACCTGCGTCAACGAGAGCGGTTTGCCGGTTGCGCGCGGGCTGTCCAACTACACCAGCGCCGAGACGCGGCGCATCATGCGCAAGCCGTCGAGCGAGATCGAGGCTATCCTGGGCTTCGTCGAAGGGCGCGAGCTGGTGCACCGGGATAACCTGGTGCTGGTGTGACGCCACGCTAGCGCATGAGGCGTGTAAACCCACGTAGGGCGGATTAGGCGGAACGCCGTAATCCGCCATCTACGAGCCGCCGACGGCGCACGCATTGACGAAGACGCGTCGCGCTAATGCGCCCCAAGATTACCGAGCTTGCCGAGAATCTCATGCGCCGCCTTGACGCGCGCAGGGATCGGATAATTTTTATTCGCCAGAATAACGATGCCGATTTTCTTCGACGGCACGAAGGCCGCGTAAGCGCCAAAGTTCGACGTCGAGCCGGTCTTGTTAAATAGCGTCGCCGCCGGCGGCGTTTGCGGCGGCACCAGCTGCCGCGCCGGATTGGCTTGCCAAATCATGGTGCGCGAGTTCCCCGCTTGCAGATCCGCCAGCGACACCGGGTAGGGATACTGTTCCCAGCCCAGTCCCTGCACCATGCCATCGATCCTGAAGTAGCCGACATGCGTGCCCTCGACGGCGCGCCGCAGTGGCGCCGCCAGGCGGCCCGGGTCGATGTTCGCCTGCAGATAGCGGACCACGTCGGCGGCCGAGGCGCGTATGCCGTAGGTTTCGGCCGCGAGCGGGCCGGGATTCATGCGCCCTGGCTGGTTCGCTTCACCATAGCCCCAGGCGTAGCCGCCCATCGCGCCGGCCGGCACGCGCACGTGGGTATGCTTCAAGCCCAGGCCGGGCAGGATGCGGCTCTCCATCGCGTCGGCGAAGCTGCTGCCCATCGACAGCGCGGCCACATGACCGAACAAGCCAAGGCTGGGATTTGAATAGCGGCGCTGCGTGCCCGGCGCGGCGTCGGCTTGCCATTGTTTGAAATAGGCGAGCATGCCGTCGTCCGCCACCTCGTCGGGGAACTGCAGCGGCAGGCCGCCGGCCGTGTAGGTGCCGAGATTGAGCAGGGTGGCCTGGTCGATGGCGCTGCCCTTTAGCGCGGGCAGGTATTTGCCGGGGTGGTCGTCGAGCGCGAGCTTGCCGGTTTCCAGCGCGTACAAGGCCAAGGTGGCGGTGTAGGTTTTGCTGATCGAGCCTAGTTCGAACAAGGTGTTTTCCGTGACCGGTACGTGCCGCTCGCGCGAGGCCAGGCCGTAGTTGAAGTAGCTGGCCTTGCCGTTTATCGTGACGGCGACCGCTACGCCGGGCAGGTCGTATTCCGTGATGATGGGACGGATCGCTTGGTCGACGATGCTGCGCACAGTGGTGTCGGTGGCTTGGGCGGGGATGATGGACAGGGTTAGCATGGCGGCCGCAAACGCGGCGCGTAGTGTGGACGATATCGGCAAAGGGCACTCCATTTCAGGTCGGTGGACTTGGATACGTGGCGCTTGTTGGCGCGGCGTGATCCGCCATTGGCCGCCGACGGAGCTTGGCGGATTACGCTGCGCTAATCCGCCCTACGGCGACCAATGTCACTATTATGTGACTTGTGTCGCATGGTCGTCAAGCCGGTTTGTTTTACAGGCCGTCCGGCATGGGGGTTTTCTGGCGGAAGTCGCACAGGTCTTGCTGGATGCAGTTCCAGCATTCGGGCTTGCGCGCCTTGCAGGTGTAGCGCCCGTGCAGAATGAGCCAGTGGTGGGCGTCCTGCAAAAACTCCTTCGGCACGAAGCGCAGCAGCTTTTGCTCGACGATGTCGACGTTCTTGCCCGGCGCCAGGCCGGTGCGGTTGGAGACGCGGAAGATGTGCGTGTCGACCGCCATCGTCGGTTGGCCGAAGGCGGTGTTCATGACCACGTTGGCGGTCTTGCGGCCGACCCCCGGCAAGGCTTCGAGCGATTCGCGGGCGTGCGGCACTTCGCCGCCGTGCTGCTCGAGCAGGATCTTGCAGGTGGCGATGACGTTCTTGGCCTTGGTCTTGTACAGGCCGATGGTCTGGATGTAGGCCTTCAATTCTTCCTCGCCCAACGCCAATATCGCCGCCGGGGTATTGGCCACCGGGTACAGCTTGCGCGTGGCCTTGTTGACGCCGACGTCGGTGGCCTGCGCCGACAGCAGCACGGCGATCAGCAGTTCAAACGGCGTCGTATATTCAAGTTCTGTCTTGGGGCTGGGATTGGCGGCGCGGAAGCGCTCGAACATTTCTTGGCGTTTGGCGGGATTCATTCAGGCGGGGTTCCATCGACTGGCTTGGTCTCGGCGGCCGCGCGCGCGGCTTCCTCTTTTTTCAGGCGCGCGCGTTCCATCGCGGCGGCGATGATGGCGCGCTTGCGTTCCTTCTCGGCGGCGTCGGCGTCGGTGGCCGGGTCGAGCGCTTCGACGGCCGCCATCTTGGCGCTGGCCTTGGCGGCCAGGCGGGCGTCGTTCTCCTCCTTGTCGCGCTTGAGGCGCAGCGTGCGCAAGTCGTGGCGCTCGCGGGCGGCGTCGGCGTCGGCCTGGCTCCACGCGGCCCAGCCGGTGGACTCGGTGACCGGGTACATGACGATGCAGTCGACCGGGCAGGGATGGACGCACAGGTCGCAACCGGTGCACAGGTCCGGCACCACCGTGTGCATCAGCTTGGCCGCGCCGACGATGGCGTCGACCGGGCAGGCCTGGATGCATAGCGTGCAGCCGATGCACAGCGCCTCGTCGATGTAGGCGACGGCGCGCGGGCGTTCCAGGCCGTTGACGGGATTGAGCGGGATGACCTTGCGGCCGGTGACGGCCGACAGCCTCACGATGCCCTCGGCGCCGCCGGGCGGGCACTGGTTGATGTCGGCGGCGCCGGCGGCGATCGCTTCGGCGTACGGACGGCAGCCGTCGTAGCCGCACTTGGTGCATTGCGTTTGCGGCAGGACGTCTTCGATGCGGTCGGCGAGGGAGGAGGTGGTGGACACTGAGAAGGCTGGCACGCTAAGCGATCAAAGCGTCATTATATCCGCGGCGGGCCTGGGTCGGGCGGCGGGGCGCGGCCGGTTACGGCCGCGCTCGTGTCCAAATGTCAGACTTGACCCCGATGTTTTTGGATGAAGTCGGTGATCTTGGGGCAGACCATTTCGCGCCAGCGGCGGCCGGAGAAGATGCCGTAGTGGCCGGCGCCGGGGGCGACGTAGTCTTGCTGCATGTCGGCCGGGATGCCGGTGCACAGGTCGTGCGCCGCTTGCGTTTGGCCGGCGCCGGAGATGTCGTCAAGCTCGCCTTCGACGGTGAACAGGGCGACCGTGGTGATGTCCTGTGGACGCACCAGCTTGCCACCGACCTTCCACGTGCCCATCGGCAGCGCGAATTCCTGGAACACGGTTTTGATGGTGTCCAGGTAGTATTCGGCGGGCATGTCGAGCACGGCGTTGTATTCGTCGTAGAACTTGCGGTGGCTTTCGGCCGGTTCGTCGTCGCCTTCGACCAGGTGGCTGTAGAACTCGCGGTGGCTTTGCGCGTGGCGCCCCGGGTTCATGGCGATGAAGCCGGCGTGCTGCAGGAAGCCCGGATAGACCTTGCGGCCGAAGCCGGGATAGTTCGGCGGCACCGGGTAGATCACGGTGTTCTCGAACCACGAGTATTTCTTTTCCGTGGCCAGGTTGTTGACCGCCGTCGGCGAGCGGCGCGGGTCGATCGGGCCGCCCATCATCGTCATCGTCTTCGGCAGCTTGGGATCCTTGTCGGTGGCCATGAGCGCGATCGCGGCGAGCACCGGCACCGTCGGTTGGCACACGGAGATCACGTGCAGGTCCGGCCCCAGCAGGCGGATGAAGTCCTGCACGTAGTAGATGTAGTCGTCGAGGTGGAAGGCGCCCTCCGACAGCGGCACCATGCGGGCATCGGTCCAGTCGGTGATGTAGACGTCGTGGTCGACCAGCAGGCCGCGCACGGTGTCGCGCAGCAGCGTCGAGTGGTGGCCCGACAGCGGCGCCACCAGCAGCACGGTCGGCTGGTCCAGCGCCGCGGTGCGCGCCTCGTCGAGGTCCTTGCGGAAGTGGATCAGGCGGCAAAACGCCTTGTTGACGACCACTTGCTCGATGATGCCGATGGTTTCGCCGCCGATGACGGTGCTGTCGATCTCGAAGGCCGGCTTTTCATAGTCCTTGCCGAGCCGGTACATCAGTTCGTAGCCGGCGGCGATGCGCTGCGAAAACGGCGTGTGCGCCAGCGGCGAGACCGGATTGGTCAGGATCTTGGAGGTGGCGTCGGCCCATTGCATCAGGGGCGTCAGCAGCGTGCGTTGCATTTCGTGCAGTTGGTAGAGCATAGGTCTTCCCGGTTCAAAGCGTGGTGCGGTGCACCAATATCTCACATCATAGGCCAATTATAGAGTATATGTTGGTGGCGTTAAGCATTTCCAGATTCTTGAAGGAAAGCGCAACACCAGCACTCCACCCGATAATAGTACCGCCGAACCCATAAAAAAAGCAGCGTTTCCGCTGCTTTTGTGTAGGACACTTACCTACGTGCTACTTTTGCTGTTGTTTAGTCGAACACCGGGGTCTCGACGCCCAGCACCTTGTGCAATTTCGGCGAGGTGGTGGTGTACTGCATGTGGATCTTTTTGTCCGGGAAGATGTACGGCGCGGCGCCGAAGGCGGCCAGCGCGGCCTCGTGGAAGCCCGACAGGATCAGCTTTTTCTTGCCCGGATAGGTGTTGATGTCGCCCACGGCGAAGATGCCCGGGACGTTGGTCTCGAACTTTTCGGTGTTTTGCACCTTGAGCTGGCGGCGCTCGATGTCCAGGCCCCATTCGGCGATCGGACCGAGTTTCGGCGACAGGCCGAAGAACACCAGCAGCATGTCGAGCGGCACGCGGCGGGTGACGCCGTCGGCGCCGGTGACCTTCAACTCGCTCAGCTTGTCGTCCTTGGCCTCGAAACCGGTGGCCTGGCCGATGATCAGTTGCATCTCGTAGTCGTCGCACAAGGCTTTCATCTTGGCCACCGACGCCGGCGCGGCGCGGAAGTCTTCGCGGCGGTGCAGCAAAACGACCGATTCGGCCTTGCCGACGAAGTTCAGCGCCCAGTCCAGCGCGGAGTCGCCGCCGCCGCAGATGACGATGTTCTTGCCTTCGAAGATGGCCGGGTCCTTGACCTTGTAGTGCAGCTGCGAGCCTTCGAACACTTCGATGCCGTCGACCTTGAGCGTGCGCGCCTGGAACGAGCCGACGCCGGCGGCGATGAAGATGGTCTTGGTGGTGAATTGCGTGCCGGCGCTCGTTTCAACGTCGAAACGGCCGTCGTCGCGGCGCGCGACCTTGGTCACTTCCTGGCCCAGGTGGAAGGTCGGCTCGAACGGCTCGATCTGCTTGAGCAGGTTGTCGGTCAGTTCCTGGCCGGTGCACGAGGGCACGGCCGGGATGTCGTAGATCGGCTTGTCCGGATACAGTTCGACGCACTGTCCGCCCACCGCGCCGAGCGAATCGATCACGTGGGCCTTGATTTCCAGCAGGCCGAGCTCGAAGACCTGGAACAGGCCGACCGGGCCGGCGCCGATGATGACGGCATCGGCTTCGATGACGCCTGGAGGGGTGACAGTGCTATTCATACGTAAATTCCTGTGATTTCAATGGTGGTTGGGCGAGCACAAGGCTGTGCGGCGCGCGGCGGCGCCGGCGAAAGGTCGCTGCCCGGTGCTGCCCTGCCAGACAAACGCGTCTTAGCGGACCAGCAGGTGCAGTTTTTCCTTGACGTCCTTGAACTCGTCGGCTTCCGGCAGCGGCGCGATCGTCTTGGTGATCGAAGGCCAGTGGCGCGCGAGGTCGACGTTGATCTTGATGAACTGCTGCTGGTCGCCGGGGACGTCTTCCTCGGCGAAAATGGCGTTGACCGGGCACTCGGCCACGCACACGGCGCAGTCGATGCATTCGTCCGGATCGATGGCGAGGAAGTTCGGGCCTTGGCGGAAACAATCTACCGGGCAAACATCGACGCAGTCCGTATAACGGCAGCTGATGCAAGATTCGGTGACAACGTGGGTCATAACAGTCCTATCAATGTTGGGGTGCAGCGGCGTCGGCGGCGATGGGATGGCCCGGCTAACCTCGGCAAAGCACTGTATTTTAAGGTAATTCGCTATTTCTCACAAATTGCGCTTATATACAATACATATAAGCAAATGCGCAGGGGCGGCGCGCGCACTGGCGCGCGGCCGGGTCAGCTGGCATGATGTCGCCTTTGCATATTTGATCGGGGAAGCCGGATGGCGGATATTGACATCGTTCAGGAACACAAGCTGGCGCCGGCGCAGGCCCGGGCGGCGGCGCAACAGGTGGCCGACAAGCTGGCCGAGCAGTTCGAACTAACGTGCCGCTGGGACGGCGACGTGCTGCGCTTCGAGCGCAGCGGGGTCGACGGGACGTTGACGCTGGAGCCGACGCGGGCGCGGCTGCAAATCGCATTGGGATTTTTGTTCAGCGCGTTTTCGTCGCAGATCGAGGCCAAGGTGGCCGAGAAGATGCGGGCGGTGTTCGTGCCGGCGTGAGCGCCGGCGGGCCGCGCGCGGCGCCGGTGGCGCCCGCGGCGGCTTTGACTTTTACTTCAACTCTTCGATCAGGTCGATGTACTGCTGCTTGGCCTCGTCGGCGCTGGTGCCCTTGAGGGCGTCCCAGGCGTCGAACTTGGCGCGGCCGACCATGTCGGTGAAGCCCGGACGCTCGCCGCTGGCGTCGCCCACCGACGCTTGCTTGAACAGCGCGTAGATCTTCAGCAGCGTCATGTTGTCGGGACGTTCCGGCAGGTTCTTCGAATCGGCCTGGGCTTGTTCAAATTGCTCTTGTAAGCTCATTACATCTCCTCGGTATGGTGTGGGCAGGGTGGGACAGGCGCCATCATAACCGCGGCGATGGTGAAAATCGTTAGAGGACATCCTCAAAAACAGAACGGCGGCCACGGCAGGTCGGGGACCTGGCCATGCACCGCCGCTTCCGGTGCCCTCGCGGGCACGATCGAACGTTCGCTAACCGCCGCGCTTACTTCTTTTTGGTCGGGTTGACAGCCGACTTCAGGGTCGCGCCAGCCGAGAATTTCGGGGTCTTCGACGCGGCGATCTTGATCGCTTCGCCGGTGGCAGGGTTGCGGCCTTTGCGCGCAGCGCGCTTGGCGACGGAGAACGTGCCGAAGCCGGTGATGCCGACCGTATCGCCTTTTTTCAGACGCTCGGTGACGATCGCGATCAGAGTGTTGACCGCACCGTTGGCGGCAGCAGCAGACATCTCCGTGCGTTTCGCAAATTCTGCAATCAATTCGCCTTTTTTCATTACTACCTCCTTGGTTATTAGAGCGCGCAGATTAGCATAAATATTGTCAAATGTAATGGTTTCTGTACGAAGTAGGCCTTACGGTAGCTGCCGCGCCACGCCGCGGTCCGATAAAACCCTTATATATAAAGGGCTTACGCGGTCCTGACGGAAGCGCGTCCGGCGAAAAAAAGGTTTATCATGGTGCGACTAAGGACGTGAACATGAGCTTTTCAGACGAGACACTGATTGCCTACGCCGCCGGCGTCCTCGACGACGCGACCCGTCGCGCCGTCGAGGACGCGATGCGGCGCGACGCCAGCATCGGCCGCCGCGTCGAGCGATTGCGGGCGGCGCGCGACGATGTGTTCGCCGACCAGTCGCCGTCCTCGTCGTCTTCCGGTTCGGCGCAGCTGCGCGCGCGCCAGGGCAAGGTGGTGCAGTTGGCCGCCGTGCGCGCCCAGCGCGTGGCCACGCAGCAGGCCGCACGCAAGGCGGTCCGGCGGCGCCTGGGCTGGCGCGAGTGGAGCGTGTTGACGGCGGTGCTGGTGGCGGGGTTGGTGGCGGGCCGCTTCGGCCTGGCGCAGTGGCAGCCGGCCTGGCTGACGGACACGGCGAAGTTGCCGACCACGGTCATCAGCCGCAACGGCATGCTGCTCGCGCAGGGGCGGCTCGACGAGGTGCTCACGCAGCAGATGGGCGGCGCCGCGCCGTCCGAGGGCGATGTGCGGGTCGGGCTGAGTTTTCTGTCGAACGAGGGCGGGTATTGCCGCACTTTCACCGTGGTCGGGTTGAGCCAGGATCTGGTGGGGCTGGCGTGCCGCGCCAGCGCGGAGTGGCGGATACCGGTGATGGTGCAGAGCGTGCGGCCGTCGCAACGCAAGGACGCTTTCCGCATGGGTACGGAGATGCCGACGGCGGTGCTGGAGGCGATCGATCAGCGCATTGTTGGCGGCATGCTCGATACGCGCGCCGAGCTCGAGGCGTTGCGGCGTAATTGGCAGCGGTAGGTTGGGATGCGGGGCGAAGCGCGCATCTTTGGCGATGGGCTTGCGTTGCCTCGGCAGCCCCGCATCCTTTTGGCGATGTGCTCGCGTTGCGAAGTCAACCCCGCATCCTTTTGGCGATACGCTTGCGTTGCCGCTTAGGGGACGTACCCCAAGGGGTACGTCCCCGCATGGGGGTGCGGGTTCGCTGAAAGGATGCGGGTTCGCTTACGATGCGGGCCGCTTAAACGCCCAACAACTCCACATCGAAAATCAAGGTCGCGTTCGGTGGAATCACGCCGCCGGCGCCGCGCGAGCCGTAGCCCAGCTCTGCCGGAATGATCAACTGGCGCGCGCCGCCGATCTTCATGCCCTGCACGCCTTCATCCCAGCCGCGGATGACCATGCCGGCGCCGAGCGCGAATTCGAACGGATCGTTGCGGTCCTTGCTCGAGTCGAACTTGGCGCCCTTGGTGCCGTCGTCGTTGCGCAGCCAGCCGGTGTAGTGGACGGTGACGTTCTGGCCGGCCTTCGCCTCGGCGCCTTCGCCGACGGTCAGTTCGATGTACTGCAGGCCCGAGTCGGTGGTGATGGTGGTCATGGTTATTCCCTCTCAATTCGTTGAACACAGCCGGCAATTGTAGCAGGCGCCGTGGTCCTGTCGCCGCGCCGCATTACGGATAGGAATAATTGTCCGCTTTTCGCTTGTGGCGCCCCCGTTTGCACGTAAAATAAACGTTTCGTCCTTTCAAGCGATTTCTTCATGCTCCGCAGTGTCCGCCGTCTGGTTTTCTCCTGTGTCTGCGCCGCGACTGCCATCGGCAGCGCCCAGGCCAATGTCGTCGTTGTGCTCAACTCGCGTGACGCCACCGTGCAGTTGCTGGACCAGGACACCTACAAGGACCTGTCCACCTTCCCGGTCGGCAAGGAGCCGCACCACTTGATGGCCACGCCGGACAACAAATCGCTGATCGTCGCCAGCTCGGTCGGCAACGAGCTGATCTTCCTCGATCCGAAGACCGGCCAGATCCAGCGCACCGTCAAGGACATCCTCGACCCGTACCAGATCGGCTTCTCGCCGGACCAGAAATGGTTCGTGTCGGCCTCGCTGCGGCTCGACCGTGTCGACCTGTACCGCTACGACGGCGCCAACATGACCTTGGCCAAGCGCATCCCGCTGCCCAAGCTGCCGAGCCACATGGCCTTCAACGCGGCCAGCAACATGGTCTTCATCACGCAACAGGGCAGCGACCAGGTCAGCGCCATCGACCTGGTCACGCAGACGGTCAAATGGACGCTGCCGGTCGGCAAACTGCCGGCGGGCATCGCCATGACGCCGGACGACAAGTATCTGCTGGTGGGCATCATGGGCAGCGACTATGTCGAAGTGATCGACTGGAAGGCGCAGAAGACGGTCAAGCGCATCAAGGCCGGGCAGGGCGCGCACAACTTCCGCTCGGCCGGGGACGGGCGCTACACGTACGTATCGAACCGGGTATCGAATTCGATCAACATCATTGATCAGAAGACACTGGAAAACGTCGGCATGATCAACGTGCCGGGCGGTCCGGACTGCATGGAAGTGACGGCCGACGGCAAGACCATGTGGGTCACGCTGCGCTGGATCAAGAAGGTGGCCGTGATCGACCTGGCCACGCGCAAGCTGGTCAAGACGATCCCGGTCGGCCGCTCGCCGCACGGCGTGTTCTTCAACAACTCCGCGCAACGCTGATGAACCCCACCACCCCGGGGAGGGTCAGTGCCGACATTCGGACACGAGCTCGTGTCCGAATGTCGGCACTGACCCTCCCGGTGTTGCTGCCCTTGTTGTTGGGGGCGGTGCCGGCGTTGGCGGCGCCGGGTGCTTGCAAAGGCACCATCTATTTGACGTTCGATACCGGCAGCCAGTCGCAGGCCGAGTTGATCGCCGAGACGCTCGGGCGCCACCATATCAAGGCGACGTTTTTCCTCGCCAACGAGAAGACCGTGCGCGGCGACTATTCGCTCGACCCGGCCTGGGCCGCTTACTGGAAGGCGCGCGTGGCCGAGGGCCATGCGGTCGGCTCGCATACCTTCGATCATGACGTGCTGGTCAAGGACGAGGGCGGCAGCTTCAAGGTCAAGCCCGGCTTCGGCGCGTCGGCCGGCAAGGTGCGCACCCTGACGCCGGCCCAGTATTGCGAGGAAATCAAGCGGGTCGACACGCGCTTCGTCGAGTTGACCGGCAAGCACCTCGATCCGATCTGGCGCGCGCCGGCCGGGCGCACCTCGCCCGCCACCATCGCCGCCGCCAAGGCGTGCGGCTACGCGCACGTGGGCTGGGCGCCGGCCGGGTTCTCGGGCGATGAGCTCTCGAGCAAGGCCTATCCGAATGCGGTATTGTTGCGCAAGTCCTTGCGCGATTTGCGCGACGGCAATATTTTCGTCGCGCACATGGGCATCTGGTCGCGCCAGGACCCGTGGGCGCCTGCCAATCTGGAGCCTTTGATCAGCGGGCTGGAGCAAAAGGGCTTTTGCTTTGCGACCTTGCGCGACCATCCCGACTACCAATCTTCTTTCACACCGCACCAACATAAATGATTCAACTATTTTCAGACTGGCTGGGCATGGCGCAGGGCTGGTTGTTCGAGACGGTGATCCAGCCGCTCGTGTTCCAGCTCGGCTTCGGCGAGTTCGTCGAGGAGGCCTTCGAGGGCACCGAGTGGCTGCTGATCGGCGTGCTCGAGCTGGTGCTGCTGTTCCTCGTGCTGCGCCCGCTCGAGGCGATGATCCCGGTCCACAAGTTCACCGATCCGCGCGCGCGCTGGAACGACTTCCTCTATACCGTGCTGCACCGCATCGGCCTGTTCTCGGTGCTGATCTTTTTCACGCTCGATCCGCTGCTCGACAGCGTGGCGGCGGTGCTGCGCTTCGATAACTTCCAGCCGTTCAACCTGGAGTCGCTGTGGCCCGGCATTAGCCCCTTGGGCGCCTTCCTGGTGTATTTCGTCGTGCTCGACTTCTTCGATTACTGGTACCACCGCGCCTCGCACCAGTTCAACTGGTGGTGGGCGCTGCACGGCCTGCACCACAGCCAGCAGAACATGAACCTGTGGAGCGACAACCGCAACCACGTGCTCGACGACCTGCTGCGCGACGTCTACATGGGCGTCATCGCGCTCGGCATCGGCGTCGAACCGTCGCAGTACGTGATCCTGGTGTCGGTCTCGCGCATCCTGCAAAGCCTGCAGCACGCCAACGTGCGCATCCATTTCGGCAAGGTCGGCGAGTGGCTGCTGGTGTCGCCGCGCTACCACCGCATGCACCACGCGATCGGCGTCGGCCACGAGTCGCACGGCCAGGGCACCCTGGGCGGCTGCAATTTCGCCGTGCTGCTGCCGATCTGGGACATCATTTTCCGCACCGCCAATTTCACGCCGCAATTCGTCGCCACCGGCATCCGCGACCAGTTGCCGCGCACCGGCGCCGACGGCGTCGTCAAGCCGGGCCGCGAATACGGCAAGGGCTTCTTCTCGCAGCATTGGCTGGCGCTCAAGCGCATGGTCGAGTACGCGCGCAAGGACGTGGTCTGATGCCGGGCCGCTTCGCCGCCGTGCTGCGCGCCTGGGGCCGCGCGTTCGCCTCGCAATGGCACGGCAAGCTGTTGATGATGAGCGTGGCGCCGTTCCTGCTGGCCGTCGGCGTGTGGGCCGTGCTGCTGTACCTGGGCCTGCAGCCGCTGATCGATTTCGTCCACGCGACGTTCTCCCAATACGGCGTGTTCAGCTACAGCGGTAGCTGGTTGAGCTCGCTCGGTCTTGGCGCTTTGAAAACAGTCATTGTGCCGTTGATAGCGATGCTGCTGCTGTTGCCGCTGATGATATTGACGGCGCTGATCTTCATCGGCGTGATCGCCATGCCGGTGATCCTGCGCCATATCGGCGGGCGCCATTATCCGCAACTGGCGCAGCGCAACGGCGGCAGCGTGCTGGGCAGCGTCGGCGTGGCGCTCGGCGGCATGGCCGCCTTCATCGGTCTGTGGATACTGACGTTGCCGCTGTACGTGTTCCCGCCGCTGGCCGTGTTCGTGCAGGCGCTGCTGTGGGGCTGGCTGACCAGCCGCATGATGGTCTACGACGTGCTGGCCGACTACGCCAGCGCCGACGAGCGCCATCAATTGCTCAAGGAGCACCGCTGGCCGCTGGTCGCCATCGGCGTGGTCTCCGGCGCGGCCGGCGCCTTGCCCGGCGCGATCTGGCTCGGCGGCGTGATGGCGGTGGTATTCTTCCCCTTCCTGGCAGCCGCGTCGATCTGGCTGTATGTCCTGGTGTTTATTTTCACCGCGTTGTGGTTCGCCTATTATTGCCTCGAAGCGCTGGCGCGCATGCGCGCCGCCGAGGTCGTGAAGGATGCGACGGCGCCGGTGGAACTCTAAGAAAGCGGAACCTTCATGGCGATCGGTCTCATCATCATTGGCGACGAAATCCTGTCCGGCAGGCGCGTCGACCAGCATTTCCCGAAAGTGGTGCAACTGCTGGCCGCGCGCGGGCTGCAACTGTCGTGGGCCGAGGTGCTGGCCGACGATCCGGCGCGCATCACGGCCACGCTCAAGCGCACCTTCGCCAGCGACGACATCGTGTTCTGCTGCGGCGGCATCGGCGCCACGCCGGACGACCACACGCGCCAGGCCGCCGCCGACGCGCTCGGCCTGCCGCTGGTGCTGCACGAGCAGGGCAAGGCCAACATCGAGCAGCGCATCGTGCAGATGGGCCGGGAGGCGGGCCAGCCGGTCGATCTCAATTCGGCCGAGAACCTGCACCGCCTCAAGATGGCCGAGTTCGCGCAGGGCGCGGCGCTGATCCCCAACCCGTACAACAACATCGCCGGCTTCGCGCTGCACAAACATTATTTCGTGCCGGGCTTCCCGGTGATGGCGTGGCCGATGATCGAGTGGGTGCTCGACCACCATTACGCCAACCTGTTCAACCGCGAGCCGCACCTGGAGCAGTCGGTGCTGGTGTACGAGGCGGCCGAGTCGGCGCTGACGCCGCTGATGGTCGAGCTCGAGGCGAAGTACCCGAAGGTCAAGGTGTTCAGCCTGCCGAGCGTGGGCGACGCCAACACGCGCCGCCATATCGAGCTCGGCGTCAAGGGCGAGCCGGCGCAAACGCTGGTCGCGTTCCAGCACCTGTGCGACGCGCTCACCCGCCTCAATGTAGAGTTCAATAACATTTAATGCGTGCGAGTATCGACTGATAGCTCATCGATATCGCCACCGCCGACGGCGCTCTTTCCTAGGGGAGAAGCGCCGTTGTTTTTTTGCGAAAAATAAACAACGCTTGCAAATTATTGTGCCCCGTCACCCGTTCCCGCCGCGCCGATGTGGTGCAATGGTGGCTAGTAGGTTTTACTGAAACAGCTGACCGGTTTGAATCATATGTTAAGCAATCGTCGTTTCCGCCGGCCCTTGGTACGCGCAGTGCGCAAGTTGCGCGCAGGCGCGGCAGCACTAGGCTATCGCCGCACCCGCCATCTGCGCGTGGTGCCGCCCCCCACCCCCGAACAGACCGAGGCGCATCTGGCGCAGGCGCAGATGGACGCGCCGCCGCCGGGCCAGCCGACCAAGGGCAAGCGCTCGCGCAACGCGCTGATCGTCGTGCTGCTGGTGGGCACCTCGTTTGCCGTGTGGTGGGGCGTGCAGGAGAGCCGCACCTCGAGCCTGCAGTCGCGCATCTTCACCGACATGGTCGGCAAGATGACGTACAAGGTGGAGAAGGGGCCGAGCAACGCGATCCGCTTCCCGCACGACAGCCCGTACGACGAGCGGCTCGGCTACGCCAGCCTGCCGGACTACCTGGCCAAGCTGCGCACGCGCGACTACCAGGTCAGCGCGCAGGCGCGCATCTCGCCCAAGATGGCCGAGCTGGCCGACATGGGCATCTTCGCCACGTACCACGAGAAGACCAAGACCGGCCTGACGATCTACGATTGCCGCGCGCAGGAATTGTTCGCGGCCAGCTACCCGGAACGCATCTACAACAAGTTCGAGCAGGCGCCGATGGCGCTGATCCAGAGCCTGCTGTACATCGAGAACCGCGAGCTGCTCGACACCAAATACCCGAAACGCAACCCGGCCGTCGAATGGGACCGGCTGGGCAAGGCCGTCATCGAAAAAAGCATCAGTTCGGTGGCCGGCGGCCATCGCGCGGCCGGCGGCAGCACGCTGGCCACGCAGATCGAAAAGTACCGCCACTCGCCCGAGGGCCGCACCGGCTCGATGAAGGACAAGCTGCAGCAGATGATCTCGGCAAGCCTGCGCTCCTACCAGGACGGCCCGGACACGACGCGCGCGCGCCGCCGCATCGTGATCGACTACCTGAACACGGTGCCGCTGTCGGCCAAGCCCGGCTACGGCGAGGTCAACGGCATCGGCGACGGCATGTGGGTGTGGTACGGGCGCGAGTTCGCCGACGTCAACCGCCTGCTCAACCGCAACCTCGACAACCCGGACGCCGAGACGGCGCTGGTGTTCAAGGAGGCGCTGAGCCTGATGATCGCGCAGCGCCGCCCGAGCTACTACCTGGGCGACGGCGCCGGCGACCTCGAAGTGCTGGCCGACAGCCACCTGCGCATCCTGGCGCAGGACGGCGTGATCACGGCGGCGCTGCGCGACGTCGCGCTCAAGCAGCCGCTGCATCCGGCCAAGGGCAACGGCCTGCAATCGGCGCCGGCCATGACCTTCGTCTCGCGCAAGGCCTCGAACGCGATCCGCAACCACCTGGCCAACCTGCTGGGCGACAACCGCATGTACAACCTCGACCGGCTGGACCTGAACGTGGTCAGCACGCTCGACGCGCAGGCCCAGAAGGCCGTCACGCAAGTGCTGCGCGACCTGCGCGACCCCGAGCGCGCCGCCGCCGCCGGCCTGACCGGCAAGGGCATGCTGGGCAACGGCGACCCGGCCAACGTGGTCTACAGCTTCACCTTGCTGGAAAAGGGCAAGGACAATAACCTGCTGCGCCTGCAGACGGACAACTACGACCAGCCGCTCGACATCAACGAGGGCGCCAAGCTCGACCTCGGTTCGACGGCCAAGCTGCGCACCCTGGTGACCTACCTCGACATCGTCGACCAGCTCAACAAGCGCTACAAGGGCATGAACGCCGAAACGCTGTCGATGATCCCGATCGATCCGCAGGACAAGCTGTCGCTGTGGGCGGTCGAGTACCTCAAGGCGCATCCGGTCGGCAGCGCCGAGCGCGAGATCACGCCGATGCTCAACGCGGCCATGGAGCGCAAGTATTCGGGCAATCCGGGCGAGGGCTTCTTCACCGGCGGCGGCCTGCATTACTTCGGCAACTTCTCCAAGGAAGACAACGGCAAGATCCTGACCGTGACCGAGGCGCTGCGCCATTCGACCAACCTGGTGTTCGTGCGCCTGATGCGCGACGTCGCCAAGTTCTACATGTTCCAGACGCCGGGCTCGTCGGCCTCGCTGCTGGCCGACGCCGACGATCCGCGCCGCGCCGTCTACCTGGCGCGCTTCGCCGACAAGGAGGGCAAGGAATTCCTCAACCGCTTCTACGCCAAGTACAAGGGCAAGCCGGCGGCCGACCTCGACAAGATCCTGCTGGCCAACATCCGCAGCACGCCGACGCGCCTGGCGGTGATCCACCGCACCGTCTATCCGACCGCCAGCGTCAAGCAGTTCGGCGACTTCCTGCACGAGTACCTGCCGTCGCAAAACGAGGTGACGGACGAGCGCGTCGAAAAGCTCTACGACCAGTATTCGATCGACAAGTGGTCGCTGCCGGACCGCGGCTACCTGGCCAGCGTGCACCCGCTCGAGCTGTGGATGGCCGCGTACATGCGCCTGCACCCGAAGGCGACCTTGTCGCAGATGACGGCGGCGAGCGAAAAGGAGCGCCAGGAAGTCTATTCGTGGCTGTTCAAGACGCACCGCAAGCACGCGCAGGACCGCCGCATCGCCGGCCTGATCGAGGTCGAAGGCTTCATGGAGATCCACAAGCAGTGGAAGAAGATGGGCTATCCGTTCGAGTCGCTGGTGCCGTCGTACGCGACGACGCTCGGGGCGTCGGCGGACCGGCCGGCGGCGCTGGCCGAGTTGATGGGCATTATCGTCAACGGCGGCGTGCGCAAGACCAGCCAGCGCATCGCCTCGCTGCACTTCGCCAAGGGCACGCCGTACGAAACGGTGGTGACCAAGGCGCCGGCCACCGGCAACGAGCAGGTGCTCTCGCCGGAGGTGGCGCGGGTGGTGGCCGACGCCATCCGCGGCGTGGTGTCGGACGGCACGGCCAAGCGCGCGCGCATGGCCTTTGTGCAGTCGGACGGCACGGTGCTGCCGGTGGGCGGCAAGACCGGCACCGGCGACCAGCGCTTCGACGTCTATGGCGGCGGCGGACGGTTGATCGAATCGCGCTATGTGAACCGGTCGGCGACCTTCGTGTTCAATATCGGCGAGCGCTTTTTCGGCAGCATGACGGCGTATGTGCACGGGCCGGAGTCGAAGAATTACGACTTCACCAGCGCGCTGCCGGTGCAGTTGCTGGTGGTGCTGGCGCCGAGCCTGATGCCGCTGATCGAGCCGCATCCGGTGGCCAAGCCGGGCGCCGCGGCGGCGCCGGTGGTGGCGCTCAAGACCGGCGGCGCGCCGGCGGCCAACGCGGCGCAGTTGCAGGCTTGCGGCGGGTAGTTTTCGCCGGGCGCGTTGGCTTTCAGCGGCACGGCGCTGCGCGGGATCGCTTGCTTTCACCCCGCACGGCGCTGCGCGGGATCGCTTGCTTTCACCCCGCACGGCGCTGCGCAGGATCGCTTGCTTTCACCCCGCACGGCGCTCCGCAGGGGACGTACCCCAAGGGGTACGTCCCCGGTTGGCCCTGCGGGGTTGCTTCCGGCTCAATCAAGCTGAAGCGCTTGGCCCTGCGGGGTTGCTTTCCGGCGCAATCGCGCCTTACCCCCAATTCCCTTGCATAATCGCCCATTTGTTGGCATGGTATGAGCCCATGAAACCAATGCGCCACCATATGTCCAAAATCCTCAAGTTCACGCAATTCTCGCTGCGGGACTTGTTTGTCGCCTCCGCCCCCACCATCGCGCTGATCGTCGGCGTCTGCCTGCTGGCGTACTGGCTGGTCGACCCGGCACCGCCGCGCACGGTGCGCCTGGCCACCGGCCAGGAAAACAGCGCCTACGAGGAATTCGGCAAAAAATACGCGGCCGCGCTGGCCAAGCACGGCGTCAAGGTCACCCTGGTGCCGTCGGCCGGCTCCGGCGAGAACCTGCGCCGCCTGCGCGCCGGCGAAGTCGACATCGCCTTCGTCCAGAGCGGCTCGACCAACGAGGAGGCCGCCGAACGCGAGGGCTTGACTTCGCTCGGCAGCCTGTTCGTCGAGCCGCTGTGGCTGTTCCTGCGCGAGACCAAGGGCAAGCCCATCACCCAGGTCAGCCAGCTCAAGGGCATGAAAATCAACTTCGGCCCCAAGGGCGCCGGCGCGCCGCGGCTGTTCCGCCAGGTGCTCTCGCTGAACGGCCTGGAGAAGGAGGACGTCGAGCGCTTCTCGCTGGCCAACACGCCGGCCACGGTCGAGCTGCTCGAGGGGCGCATCGACGGCCTGGTGTTTACCTCCGCGCCCGAGGCGCCGCTGATCCAGATGCTGCTGCAAACGCCGGGCATCAAGCTGTTCAACTTCAGCCAGGCCGAGGCCTACGCGCGCAAGTTGCCGTTCCTCACGCACGTGGTGCTGCCGCAGGGGATCGTCGACCTGGGTCGCGACATCCCGGCCGAGGATTACAACCTGATCGCGCCGACCGCCACGCTGGTGGCGCGCGACGACCTGCATCCGGCGCTGGTCGATTTGTTCGTGCAGGCGGCCGGCAGCATCCACAACGGCGCCGGCTGGTTCCAGCAGCAAGGGCAGTTCCCGTCGGCCAAGTACACCGAGATTCCGGTCGACGCCGAGGCGGCCAAGTATTACAAGAACGGGCCGCCGCTGCTGCAGCGCTACATGACGTTCTGGCTGGCCAATTTCTTCGACCGCATGTGGGTGGTGGTGCTGGCGCTGAGCGCGCTGGTGATTCCGCTGTCGCGCATTATTCCGCCGCTGTATGTTTGGCGGATCCGCTCGCGCGTGTACCGCTGGTACGGGCAGCTGCGCACGGTCGAGCAGCAGGTCGAGGGCGCGCCGGAGGCGAGCCGGATGCAGGTCTACGAGCAACAGCTCAAGCGGCTCGACGAGATCGAGGAGCTGGTCAATCAGATCTCGATTCCGCTGTCGTTCGCCGATGGCTTGTACGGGCTGCGCAGCCATATCCAGTTCGTGCGCAAGCGGATCCAGTTTTTGATGGGGGAGGGGGCGCCGGCCGGGACCTTGGCGGTGCCGGTGTGAGGCGGGCTTTTACCCCCGAGCCACACCGGGGACGTACCCCTGGGGGTACGTCCCCACCGGCACGGGCCGGTGGCGGTTCGAAACGCCTCGCGGGGTTGACTTACGCGCCCGTCCACGGCAAGCCGGCCTTGCACCAGCCGCCGATGTTGCGGCGGTGGTGGTGCTCATCCTTGTCGCCCTCGAAGCCTTCGAGGATGTCGTAGCAGTGCTGGTAGCCGTGCTCGGTGGCCAGCTTGGCCGCACCACGCGAGCGCACGCCGGAGCGGCACAGGAATAAAATCACCTGGTCCTTGCGCGCCACCGAGTTCAACTGCTCGATAAATTCATGGTTGGCAATGCCGCCCGGATACAAACTCCACTGCACCGCACCATGTTGGGCCTCGGGGATGGCGACCCGCCCGACCCAGTCGCGCTCGGCATGGGTGCGGACATCGACCAGCTTGACCGCGTTGTCGGCGCTGATCAGCTCGTAAGCCTCCTGCGGCGTGACCGCGCCCGCATAGGGCCAGTCCTTGCTGCGCGCCCGCGCCAC
The DNA here is from genome assembly GCA_963513825.1 of uncultured Duganella sp. Classification (GTDB taxonomy): domain Bacteria; phylum Pseudomonadota; class Gammaproteobacteria; order Burkholderiales; family Burkholderiaceae_D; genus Rugamonas. Next base: position 31,224 of record CAUPRW010000035.1, on the reverse strand, counting down.
GGCCAGGATCTCGTCTATTTTGCTCATGGCATGTCCCTCCAAATAAGATTGAGTTTATTATAGGCGTCCTGTGCACGTCGGAGACGATGGCGCACCAAGGCAGTGCAATTTCGCATGAAATCGTTAAATTGCACAAAACAGGTGCGTTTCGAGCGATTTGCACCACTTTGGTGCAGAATTGATTTGCTGTAAATAGTGGCAACTTGGCTCGCCGGGCGATTTTAGTGCCTTTTATCGGCGAGTTCCAAGACGCTATGAATATATGGTTATGAGTTTCAGGCTGGCATGGATACTGCTTATAGAGAGCGCACCAGTTACACACATTCCTTTAGGAGATACGCATGGCAATGACAGCCGCAGAAGTCTTGAAAATGGTCCAGGAAAACGAAGTCAAATTCGTTGATTTCCGTTTCGCCGATACCCGTGGTAAAGAACAGCACGTCACCGTGCCCGTGTCGCACTTCGACATGGACAAGTTCGAATCGGGTCACGCGTTCGACGGTTCCTCGATCGCCGGCTGGAAGGGCATCGAAGCATCGGACATGATCCTGCTGCCGGATCCAAACACGGCCAACATCGATCCGTTCATGGAAGAGACCACGCTGTTCATGCAGTGCGACGTCATCGAGCCGGCCGACGGCAAGGGCTACGACCGCGACCCGCGCTCGATCGCCAAGCGCGCCGAAGCCTACCTGAAATCGTCGGGCATGGGCGACACCGCCTACTTCGGCCCGGAACCTGAATTCTTCATCTTCGACAGCGTGCGCTGGAAGATCGACATGTCGGGCTGCTTCGTCAAGATCGACTCCGACGAAGCGTCGTGGACCACCGGCGAGAAGCTCGAAGGCGGCAACAGCGGCCACCGTCCGACCGTCAAGGGCGGCTACTTCCCGGTGCCACCGGTCGACAGCTTCCAGGACATGCGTTCGGAAATGTGCCTGATCCTCGAATCGCTGGGCATCCCGGTCGAAGTGCACCACCACGAAGTGGCCGGCGCCGGCCAGAATGAAATCGGCACCAAGTTCTCGACCCTGGTCGAGCGCGCCGACTGGACCCAGAACCTGAAATACGTGGTCTGGAACGTCGCCCACAGCTATGGCAAAACCGCCACCTTCATGCCGAAGCCTATCGTTGGCGACAACGGTTCGGGCATGCACGTGCACCAGTCGATCTGGAAGGACGGCGTCAACCTGTTCGCCGGCGACGGCTATGCCGGCCTGTCGGAAACGGCGCTGTACTACATCGGCGGCATCATCAAGCACGCCAAGGCACTGAACGCCATCACCAACCCGGGCACCAACTCGTACAAGCGCCTGGTGCCAGGCTTCGAAGCACCGGTCAAGCTGGCGTACTCGGCCAAGAACCGTTCGGCCTCGATCCGCATTCCGCACGTCGCCAATCCAAAAGGCCGTCGTATCGAAACCCGTTTCCCTGATCCACTGGCGAACGTGTACCTGTGCTTCGCCGCGCTGCTGATGGCCGGCCTGGACGGTATCGCCAACAAGATCCACCCGGGCGAAGCGGCATCGAAAGACCTGTACCACCTGCCGCCGGAAGAAGACGCGCTGATCCCGACCGTCTGCTCGTCGCTGGAAGAGGCGCTGGACAACCTGAACAAAGACCGCGAGTTCCTGACCCGTGGCGGCGTGTTCAGCGATTCGATGATCGATGCCTACATCGAACTGAAGATGCAGGACGTGCAGCGCATGCGCATGACCACGCACCCTGCCGAGTTCGACATGTACTACTCGCTGTAATCACAACGCATCGGCTTGCCGATGCGCGTGACGAGGCAAAAAACGCGGGGAAAGCCAGTGCTTTCCCCGCGTTTTTGTTTGGATGTTGTATAGTCAGGAGGGAGTGTTCCCCCACGGATGACGAATGACGATGAGTTTCAAGAGATGCGGACGGGCCGGGTCCGGCGCCGCGCCGGGGCCGGGTTTGGCGTCCGGTTTGGCGTCCGGTTTTTTGCCGGCGGGCGTGGCGCTGGCCTTGTTGCTGGCGCTGGTGGCCCCGGGACCGGCGCGGGCGCAAGTGATCTACAAATGCACGCCGCCGAACGGCGGCACCGAATACACCGATATTTATCGCGGTAGCTTTTGCAAGGCGATGGACTTGCCCGGGCTGGCGATCCCGGCGCCGCCCAAGCGGCAGGGGCCGGCGACGCGCGGGAGCGGGCAGGGCGGCGCGTCCACCGGCGCGGCCGCGCCGGCCGCGCCGGCGATCGCGCCGGGCGACTTTCCCCGCGTCGACGGCGCCGAGCAGCGCGCGCGCGACGCCGACCGCCGCGCGATACTGGAAGACGAGCTGAAAAACGAAACGCAAAAGCTCAACGCCCTGCGCGGCGAGTTCAACGGCGGCCAGCCGGAACGCCGCGGCGACGAGCGCAACTACGCCAAGTACCAGGAGCGGGTGGCCGCCATGCGTGACAGCATCAGCCGCTCGGAAAAGAATATCGAAGCCCTAAAACGCGAAATCGCCACTATCCGATGAAAGAAGCGCTATGAGTTTGGTCAGCACTATCGCCGCCCGCGCGGCGGCCGCCATGAACCGTCCGCCGGCGCTGGCCGGCCTCGAACTGCTGGCCTCGGCCGTGGTGCTGCTCGACGCCGAGGGCCGCATCGCCTACGCCAACGCGGCCGCCGAGAATCTGCTCGAGAGCTCGCTCAAGGCGCTGACGCGCCAGAAGCTGACGGCGCAGTTCCTCAACCCCGACGAGCTCGATCACATCTGCGCCCAGGCGCGCGAGCACAAGTTCTCCGACCTGCGCCAGGATTTGACGCTGGAGCGGGCCGGGCGCGATCCTTTGCACGTGCACAGCATCGTCTCGGCGCTCGACGAGCCGGCCGAGCACATCCTCATCGAACTGCGCGAGCACCTGCAGCACCTCAAGCTCGACCGCGAGGAGCGCATCCTCGACCAGAGCCAGGTCAACAAGGAGCTGATCCGCAACCTGGCGCACGAGATCAAGAACCCGCTCGGCGGCATCCGCGGCGCCGCGCAGTTGCTCGAGATGGAGCTGCCGGCGCTGCACGCGGTCCAGCTGCGCGAATACACGCAGGTCATCATCAAGGAGGCCGACCGGCTGCAGACTCTGGTCGACCGGCTGCTGGCGCCGCACCGGCGGCCGCACATCGTCGGCGACGTCAACATCCACGAGGTGCTCGAGCGCGTGCGCAGCCTGATGCTGGCCGAGTTCCCGTCCGGGCTGACGATTTTGCGCGACTACGACGCCTCGATTCCCGAGTTCCGCGGCGACAAGGAGCAGCTGATCCAGACGGTGCTCAACATCGCCCACAACGCCGCGCAAGCGCTCGCTTCACAAATCGAGGCCGGCGACGCGCAGATCGTTCTGAAGACGCGGGTGGCCCGGCAAGTGACGTTGGCCAAGGTCCGCTACGGGCTGGCATTAGACTTGCATATCATTGACAATGGACCGGGCATCGCACCCCAGATCCGCGACCGTATCTTCTACCCGCTGGTGTCGGGCCGGGAGGGCGGCAGCGGCCTGGGCCTGACTTTGGCGCAGACCTTCGTGCAGCAGCACATGGGCGTGATCGAATGCGAGAGCCGGCCTGGATATACGGATTTCCGTATCCTGCTGCCGTTGCCATAAGCCGTGGCAAGCAGGGGCGGGTGCCGAGTCCCTTGATTGACGATCCATATTGCGGGATATACACAAACAATGAAGCCAATCTGGATAGTAGACGACGACGAATCGATCCGCTGGGTACTGGAAAAAGCGCTGGCCCGGGAAAACCTGGCCACCAAGAGTTTTGCCAACGCGCGCGACGCGATCGCCGCGCTGGAGTTTGAAACGCCGCAGGTGCTGGTGTCGGACATCCGCATGCCGGGCGACTCCGGCCTCGACCTGCTGCAGCTGGTCAAATCGCGCTACCCCGGGCTGCCGGTGATCATCATCACCGCCTTCTCGGATCTGGACTCGGCCGTGGCCGCGTTCCAGGGCGGCGCCTTCGAATACCTGGCCAAGCCGTTCGACATCGACAAGGCGGTCGAGCTGATCCGCCGCGCGCTCGACGAGAGCCTGCGCGAGACCAGCGTCGAATCGGGGCCGTCGGAGACGCCCGAAATCCTCGGCCAGGCGCCGGCGATGCAGGAAGTGTTCCGCGCCATCGGCCGCCTGTCGCAATCGAACGTGACGGTGCTCATCACCGGCGAGTCGGGCTCGGGCAAGGAGCTGGTGGCGCGCGCGCTGCACAAGCACAGCCCGCGCGCGCAGCAACCGTTCATCGCGCTCAACACGGCGGCCATCCCCAAGGATTTGCTCGAGTCCGAACTGTTCGGCCACGAGCGCGGCGCCTTCACCGGCGCGCAGACGACGCGGCGCGGCCGCTTCGAGCAGGCCGAGAACGGCACCCTGTTCCTCGACGAGATCGGCGACATGCCGTTCGACCTGCAAACGCGGCTGTTGCGGGTGCTGTCGGACGGCCACTTCTACCGGGTCGGCGGGCACCAGCCGTTGAAGGCGAACGTGCGCGTGATCACCGCCACGCACCAAAATCTGGAGCAGCGCGTGCGCGAAGGCCTGTTCCGCGAAGACTTGTTCCACCGCCTCAACGTGATCCGCCTGCGCCTGCCCAGTTTGAGGGAACGGCGCGAGGACATCCCCATTTTGGTGCGCCACTTCCTGGTGCAAAGCGCCAAGCAGCTGGGGGTGGAGGCCAAGCGTATGAGCGAGGCGACGGTGCAGTTCCTCAGCGGGCTGGACTTGCCGGGCAATGTGCGCCAGCTGGAAAACCTGTGCAACTGGATCACCGTGATGGCGCCGGGGCAAACGGTCGAAGTCAAGGACTTGCCGCTGGAGCTGACGCAGGAGCAGGGCGGCGGCGGGCAGGCCGCGCTGGGCACGGGCGTAGGCGCCGGCCTGGCGGCGCCGGCCGACAGCTACGCGCCGGTCCAGCACCACGGCACGGTGGTGGCGGTGCCGACGGCGGAGGCCGCGGCGGGCGCGCCGGACGCCTGGCTCGGCCTGCTTGAAACGCAAGCGGCCTCGATGCTCAGCGGCGGCCAGCAGGAAGTGATGGCGGTGCTGGGGCGGCAATTCGAATCGGCGCTGATCCGCACCGCGCTCAAGCACACGCACGGGCGCAAGAACGACGCCGCGGTGCGGCTCGGGATCGGCCGCAACACCATCACCCGCAAGATCGCCGAGCTCGGCATCGACGGCGCCAAGGACGATTAACAACGTCGGGGTCAAGTCTGACATTTGGACACGAGGTCAGCCGTATAAACGCAATACGGCTGACCTCGTGTCCAAATGACAGACTTGACCCCGATGGAAGTTTGTACTTTCAGGTAAGCTCTTGGCTGACGAGGCCAGGGGCTTTTTTTTTATGGATTGCGTATGTTGATTAATTGTGTGGCCTATCAGGATGGCCAGAAGCTCGATGATATCCCGGTCGAGGAAATCAGCGATTATATGGAGCGCCCGGAGGTGTTCGTGTGGGTGGCCCTGCGCGGCGCCGAACCGGACGAACTGAAGACGATGCAGCACGAGTTCGGCCTGCACGAGCTGGCCGTCGAGGACGCCAGCCGCGGCCATCAGCGCCCGAAGATCGAGGAGTACGGCGATTCGCTGTTCGTGGTGGTCAAGACCATCGAGTGCCGCGACGGCGACGTGGCCGTCGGCGAGGTCGATATCTTCGTCGGCCAGAACTATATCCTGTCCTCGCGCGACGCCGAGAGCCAGCACGGCTTCCTGGGCGTGCGCGCGCGCGCCGAACGCGAGCCGCACATGCTGCGCCTGGGACCGGCCTTCGTGCTGTACGCGCTGATGGACGCCGTCGTCGACCGCTACTTCCCCGTGCTCGACATGCTCGAGACGGAACTGGAGAAGATCGAGGAACTCATCTTCAGCCGCGGCAAGCAGCGCGACAACATCGAGCGCCTCTACGAACTCAAGGGCAAGGTGACGACCGTGCGCCACGTCGTCGCGCCGCTGATGGAGGCCGTCGGCCGCCTGCACGGCGGGCGCGTGCCGGCCATGTGCCTCGATACCCAGGATTACTTCCGCGACGTGCACGACCACCTGCACCGCATCACCGCCTCGCTCGACACCATCCGCGACACCATCGCCACCGCGATCCAGGTCAACCTGTCGATGACGGCCATCGAGGAGAGCGAAGTGAACAAGCGGCTGGCGGCGTGGGCGGCGATCTTCGCCATCGTCACCGCCTTCGCCGGCCTGTGGGGCATGAATTTCAAGTACATGCCCGAACTGGACTGGAAGTACGGCTATCCGATGGCGCTCACCGTGATGGTGCTGGTGTGCCTGGGCCTGTACCGCCGCTTCAAGCGCTCCGGCTGGCTGTAGCGCGGGCGCCCGGCGGCGCAGGACGAAAAAAAACCCACCCCGTGGCAGGTGGCGGCCTTGGCCGCCACCTGCGCACAGGGTGGGTTTTTTGACGCCGCTACTTAGAACTTGTAGCCGGCGGTCACGTAGACGAAGCGTCCGCGCGGGTCGTACTGGTAGATGTCGTAGCCGGCCTGGAACTGGTTCGAGATCGGGCTGCCGATTGGATCCGGCTGCTTGTCGAACAGGTTCTTCACGCCCAGCGCCAGGGTCACGTTCTTGAAGCCCTTGTAGCTGACGTTGGCGTCGTAGATCGCTTCCGGACGGATGCGCACTTCGTTGTCGTTCAGGTCGTTACCCACGCGGTAGCCGTCGCGGTAGTTCTGCACCAGGGTGGTGGCCCATGGACCTTGCGACCAGGTGGCGGCCAACTGGTGTTTCCAGCTCAGGATCACGCCGCCGTTTTGCGCGCCGATCACCGGGGTGCCGGTCGAATCGACCAGGGTGCCAACCTTGTGCGAGACTTCGCCGCCAGGGCTGGTCTGGTTGAACTTGTCCATGTAGGTGCCGTTCAGGTTCACTTCCAGCTTACCGAAGCTGAAGTTGTCCTTCCAGTTGGCGAACAGGTCGATGCCTTGCACGGTGGCGTCGCCGGTGTTGGCCAGGGTCTGGCGGATGCTCTGGATGACATTGGTGCCAGGCTGCAGCGTGACCAGGCCGGCGTAGGCGGCGTCGCCGGCGCGGAAGCGCGATACCACTTCCTGTGCCGATGGGGTGGCCAGGATGTCGGTGATCTTGATGTTGAAGAAATCAAGGCCGATGCTTGCCGTGCTCGTTGGCTGCCATACCGCGCCGAACGAGTATTGCTTCGACTCTTCCGGCTTCAGGTTGGGGTTGCCGCCGGTGAGCGAGTTCACTTGCAGGCCGGTGTCGTCCGGGGTGGCCGGATCGGTGAAGCCTTCCGAGGTGCCCAGGGTTTGCGGGGTCCACAGGTCCACCAGCGACGGCGCGCGGAAGCCGGTGCCGTACGAAGCGCGCAGCACGAGCTCCTTGACCGGTTGCCAGCGCACGTTGCTCTTCCAGTTGAAGGTGTTGCCGACGTCGTCGTACTTGTCGTCGCGCACGGCCAGGTTCAGCTCCAGCGATTTGAGCACCGGCAGGTTCAACTCGCCGTAGGCCGAATTGACCTTGCGCTTGCGGTTGATCGGCACCACCGAACCACCGAGGCCGGAGATGTCGCCCGACTGGTAGGCGGCGCTCGGGTCGGTTTCATACTTTTCCTGGCGCGATTGCAGGCCCACCGCGTAGGCGGGGGTGAAGCCGGCGATGGTGCCGAGCTCGCCGGTGAGCTTGGCGTCGACGCTGTCGCTGACCGATTTGGCGTTCAGGAAGGTGGCGCTGAACTGGGCAGCCTTGAGCTGGTCGGCCAGGGCGCCGGTTTGCACGCCGCCGGGCGCCCATGGGTTCCAGTTGCTCTGGTTGATGATGTTGGCGTACGCCACCTGCGAGAAGTAGCCGGTGGTGACGGCGCTTTCCAGCTTCGATTCATTGTGGCTGTAAGCGACTTCGTAGTCGGCGAAACCGAGCGCACCCTTGGCGCCGATGACGGCGCGCGATTGCTTGCCGGTGTCGACGTTCTGGCGCGGACCGAAGTCCATCACGCGCGAGGTGATCGCCAGCGGACGGCCGATGAGCGAATTGAAGCCGCGGCTTTGCAGGTACGGCACGGCGATCGATTGGTAGGCCGGGTTGGACGGGTACAGCAGCAGGGCCTTGTCCACGCCTTGTTTGTCGAACTCGGCATCGGTCGCGAAGAAGTCCGAGCGCGCCGGCGACGACTGGTAGGTCTGGGTGATCTTGCTCTTCGAGTACAACAGGTCGGCAAACAACTGGTGGTTGTCGTTCAGTTGGTAGCTCAGGTTGCTGGTGAAGTTGAACAGTTCGCGTTTCGGGGTCAGGCCCACGTCCGGACCGCTGTCGTACGGGCAGTACGGCACGCCGGCGGCGGTGGTCGAACCGATCATGCCGATGGTGGAGCAGTTGTTGCTCGCAGCCAGAGGATTGCCGTAGGCGGCGCCGCCGGCGCGGAAGTCGGTGCTCGGACCGGTGCCTGGAATGTAGGCGCCCTGGATGTTGCCCTGGCCGGTGGCGGTGCTGTTGTAATAAGGCAGGCGGGTGGCGGTCTTGGCGTAGTCGCGGTCGCGGCCGAACAGCGCTTCTTCGCGTTCAACCGATGCCGATGCGACAACGCTCAGCCTGTCGGTGTTGTAGCCGCCGGTGATCGACGCTTTTTTATTTTCGCCGCCACCGCTTTCGGCCGGCGAACCGTAGCCGCCGGTGATTTCGACACCGTCCACGCGCTTGGACAGGATGAAGTTGACCACGCCGGCCACCGCATCGCTACCGTACACGCCCGAGGCGCCGTCCTTCAGTACTTCCACGCGCTCGATGGCGGCCAGTGGAATGGCGTTGACGTTGACCGAGGCGCCGTCGCTGCCGGCAAACGCCGCCAGGCGGCGGCCGTTGACCAGCACCAGCGTGCGGGTCGAGCCGAGGCCGCGCAGCGAGATCGACGACAGGCCGCCGGTGGACGAACCGGCGCCGGTGGCGTTGGTCACGCTGCCGGCCGACGAGATGGCCGAGATCGATTGCAGCAGTTCCTGGGTGCTGGTGGCGCCGGTGCGGTCGATTTCGGCCTTGGTCAAGACCTGGACCGGCAGCGCGGTTTCGGCGTCAACCCGCTTGACTGACGAGCCGGTGATTTCCACGCGCTGGATCGGCGCGTTGGCCTCTTGGGCCATGGCAGGTTGCGCCAGCGCGAACGCGGCGCCGCCGGCGAACATCACGCGCAGTGAACGCGAAATTACAGTTTCCATCATCATTGCTTCAACTCCTAGGGATTCTTGTGGTGACCGACGGTGTCGTGACAGGATGAATAATGTGCTTACATTACTCAAGGGTGGCATCAGACCATCTGGAGCGCAAACGGTCAATTGTGCTGCTGTAACAAGTCTGACATAAACAACACTTCCTACGGTTTTTGCCAAAAAAAGCGCGTTTTTTACACAAAAATACAAAGATTTTGAAAAATTATGGCGCATTCGTGCTAGGTGGGCGCTGAAAATTCAACCAGATTCATGCGCGGAGCGGGCGCAGGCGCGCCCGTTCCCCAGCCGGGGACGTATCCCGGGTGGGGTGGCCCCGTTCGACAGCCGGGGCCCGCGATAAAAAAACGGGGGAGGGCTAGGCGCGCGCGTGGTCGGCCGCCATCGACAGCGCCACCGCCTCGGCCACCTTGATGCCGTCGACGCCGGCCGAGAGGATGCCGCCGGCGTAGCCGGCGCCTTCGCCGGCCGGGAACAGGCCGCGCGTGTTGAGGCTTTGCAGGGTGTCGTCGCGGCGCTTGATGCGGATCGGCGACGACGTGCGCGTCTCCAGGCCGGTCAGCACGGCGTCGTGCTTGAAGTAGCCGCGCACCTGCTTGTCGAACGCCGGAAACGCTTCGCGCAGCGCCGTGACGGCGAACTCCGGCAGGATTTGCGCCAGGTCCGTCAAGTGCACGCCCGGCTTGTACGACGGCACCACGGCGCCGAACGCCGTCGAGGCGCGGCCGGCGACGAAGTCGCCCATCAACTGGCCCGGCGCGTTGTAGGTGCCCCCGCCCAGTTCAAAGGCCTTTTCCTCCAGCCGGCGCTGGAACTCGATGCCGGCCAGCGGGTGGCCCGGGTAGTCGACCTCGGGCGAGATGCTGACGACGATGGCGCTGTTGGCGTTGCGCTCGTTGCGCGAGTACTGGCTCATGCCGTTGGTGACCACGCGTCCCGGCTCGGACGCGGCCGCCACCACCGTGCCGCCCGGGCACATGCAAAAGCTGTAGACGGCGCGCCCGTTCGAGGCGTGGTGCACCAGCTTGTAGTCGGCCGCGCCGAGGATGGGATGGCCGGCGTTGGGGCCGAAGCGGCAGGTGTCGATCAGCGACTGCGGGTGCTCGACCCGGAAGCCGATCGAGAACGGCTTGGCCTCGATGTAGACGCCGCGCTCGTAGAGCATCTCGAAGGTGTCGCGCGCGCTGTGGCCGATCGCCAGCACCACGTGGTTGGTGGCGATCTTCTCGCCGCTCTCGAGCGTCAGGCCGCGCACCTGGCCGCCCTCGCCGGGGCCGAGCTGTTCGATCTCGATGTCGACCACCTTGTTGCCGAAGCGGTATTCGCCGCCCATGGCCTCGATGTTGGCGCGCATTTGCTCGACCATCTTGACCAGGCGGAAGGTGCCGATGTGCGGCTTGCTGACGTAGATGATCTCGGGCGGCGCCCCGGCCTTGACGAACTCGGTGAGCACCTTGCGGCCGTAGTGTTTCGGGTCCTTGATCTGGCTGTAGAGCTTGCCATCGGAGAAGGTGCCGGCGCCGCCCTCGCCGAACTGCACGTTCGACTCGGGGTTCAGTTCGCGCTTGCGCCAGAAGCCGAAGGTGTCGACGGTGCGCTCGCGCACTTGCTTGCCGCGCTCGAGGATGATGGGCCGCAAGCCCATCTGCGCCAGGATCAACGCGGCGAACAGGCCGCACGGGCCGGTGCCGATGACCACCGGGCGCGGGTTCCGGTCGTGGCCGGCCAGCTGCTCGCCGGCGGCGACGTATTTATAGGAGGTGTCCGGCGACGGCATCAGGTGGGCGTCGTGCTTGAGGCGCGCCAGCAGCACCGCCTCGTCCTTGACGTCGACGTCGAGCGAATAGATCAGCACGATGGCGGTCTTCTTGCGCGCGTCATAGCTGCGCTTGAACACGGTAAAGCCGAGCAGGGCCTCGGCGGCGATGTCGAGCCGCGCCAGGATGGCGGCCGGCAGCTCCTCCTCGGCGTGGTTGAGGGGGAGTTTGACTTCATTTAAACGCAACATAAGTGGTATCCGAAAATGACAGGCCCCGTAGCTAGCGGGGAACGGGTGCGGCCGGCCGGCGCGAACTTGCCGGCGGCGCGGGCGCAACCGTCATTTTACCCGCTGCCGCGCCCGCGGCGCCAATGGTGGCGCCGCCAGGCCGTGGGCGATGCTTGTTTGGCTATCGAATTGTTGGAAAGACACAGAACCCGGAAATCATGTCTCGTTCCAACAACGGGTTAATGTGGAAAAATCTTTTTTATTACGTAAGGCAAATCGCCGTTTCGCCCCAAAACAGTGCACAAATGAATCTTTTAGGTGCGAATAATATGCTGCGACGCACAATCGGCGCGGGCGCCGCGGTGGCCGTGTTCAACATTTGATACGCGATTTACATTAAGTTACAACACTTAATTTGGCCTAAGGAAATCCTGCCGAACATAACACTTGGCACTTTTTGAATTGTCAAAATTTTAATAATTTTTATTGCGATGCGCCAAGCCGGGTTTGGGGAGCGCGCGCGTCGGCGCGTCATTTTGGGGCGCGGCGCGGCCGCCGGCCGGCGGTTGACAGTGTCTTGCGGCAAATGTTCTCATGCAATGCGCCTGTGACAACTTCGTTTTGTCGCGTGGTGCGGAACCGAGATTCGGCACATTGATGCCACACCGCCGCGCCCCCGGCGCCGGTGCCGAGAATCCTTCACTCCGGCCTGCACAGATGGACCGCCGCACCCGGCGGCGATGATTTGGCGGTTGGGTTTTTTCCGTATGACGGGAATTCAAACAAAGGGAGTTACTAGTGATTCAAGAGAAAAAAATGTCGCGCATCCTGCGCACGGTCTTCGCCGGCGGCATGCTGGTGGGCACCGCCGCGACCATGCACAACGCCATCGCGCAGGACGCCGCGCCGGCCAAGATCGAGCAAGTGCAAGTGACCGGCACCCGCATCACGACCCCGGGCACCACCTCGATCAGCCCGATCTCGTCGATCAGCGCCGAGGAAATCCGCTCGGCCCAGCCGATCGTCGTCGAAGAATTCTTCAAGGGACTGCCATCGGCCGTGCCGTCGATCGGTTCCGGCACCAACAACGGCACCTCCGGCGCCGCCACCATCGACCTGCGCGGCCTGGGCGCGAACCGCACGCTGGTGCTGGTCAACGGCCGCCGCGTGGTGCCGTTCAACCTCGAAGGCGTGGTCGACACGAACTCGATCCCGATCGCCCTGCTCAGCCGCGTCGACCTGCTGACCGGCGGCGCGTCCGTCACCTACGGCGCCGACGCGGTCGCCGGCGTGGTCAACTTCAACCTCAAGCGCAACTTCAGCGGCATCGAGGCCACCACCTCCTACGGCGGCACCACCGACGACCACGACACCAAGCGCAAGCGCTACGACCTGACCATGGGCGCCAACCTGGACGAGGGCCGCGGCAACGTCGTGCTGAGCATCGGCAAGACCGAAGCGGATCCGCTCAAGCAGGGCGACCGTCCGGGCAGCGTGACCAACAACTCGTCGACCACCGGCCTGCCGAGCGGCTCGACCACGGCGATCCCGTCGGTGTTCTCGGTCGGCCAGGGCACCGGCGGCAGCACCGCGCTGAGCGGCAACTGGCAGATCGACCCGGCCACCGGCCGCCTGGTCCAGCCGGTCGTTGCCTACAACACCAACCCGTTGAACTACTATTCGACCGGCCTGTCCCGCACCCAGGCCACGGCCATGGCCAGCTACAAGATCAACGACAACTTCCAGGTCTACTCGGACATGTTCTACACGCAGAGCAAGGTGTCGTCGACCCTGGCCGAGTCCGGTACGTTCCTGAACGTGTTCCAGGTGCCGATCGGCAACGCCTACCTGCCCGAGCCGGCACGCCAGCAGATCTGCGCGCGCCGCGGCATCACCGCCGCCAACTGCGTCGTCGGCAACACCACGCTCGTGCCGATGACCATCGGCCGCCGCTTCGTCGAGCTGGGCCCGCGTTTCAACAACTTCGACAACAAGACCTTGCAGTACACCATCGGCCTGAAGGGCGACCTGGTCAAGGACTGGGGCTATGACGCCTACTTCAGCCGCGGCACCGCCGACCAGACCCAGGTGCGCCAGAACTGGGGCTCGATGTCCAAGGTGACCCAGGCGCTGCAAGCGGTCAGCACCACCGCGTGCCAGAACACGGCCAACAACTGCGTGCCGCTCAACGTGTTCGGCGCCGCCGGCTCGATCACGCCCGAGCAGCTGGCCTTCATCAACGCCAGCGCGATCCTGCTGCAGACCGTGCGCCAGGACGTGGCCTCGTTCTCGACGTCGGGTGATTTCGGCGAGAAATTCGTCAGCCCGTGGGCCAACCAGCCGATCTCGATGGCGATCTCGGTCGAGCAGCGCAAGCTGACCGCCGGCACCCAGTCCGACGCGGCCTCGCAAATCGCCGGCGAGGTGCTCGGCACCGGCGCCGCCACCCCGGACCGCAGCGGCAGCTTCCGCATGCGCGAACTGGCGATCGAATCGCAGATCCCGCTGATCCGCGACATGCCGTTCGTGCGCTCGCTCAACGCCGACCTCGGCTACCGCGAGACCAAGTTCAAGACCACCGATTCGCAAAGCTATGAGAGCTGGAAGATCGGCGGCGAATGGGAGCCGGTCAAGTCGCTGCGTCTGCGCAGCTCGGTGCAAAAGGCCACCCGCGCGCCGAACGTCAACGAACTGTTCGCACCGCTCGTCACCGGCCTGTCGAACCTGGCCACCGATCCGTGCCAGGGCAACCGCATCAACCAGGCGCAGGCCAACACGGCCGGCACCCTGTCGAACCTGTGCCGCCTGACCGGCGTGCCGGTCACCGAAATCGGCTCGCTGGGCGCGCCATCGGCCGGCCAGATCAACAGCCTGACCGGCGGCAACCCGAACCTGGGACCCGAGGAAGCGAAGACGCGCAGCATCGGCTTCGTGTGGGAGCCGTTGCCGAAACTGGCGATCCAGCTCGACTACTACACGATCCGGATCGACAAGGCGGTGTCGACCCTGAGCACCACCGACGTGCTTGACGGCTGCTACGGCAGCGGCAATCCGGGCTTCACGCTCAACGAGGCGTGCTCGATGGTGGGCCGCAACCCGATCAACGGTTCGTTCAACGGCGTCGGTTCGCGCGGCGTCTCGACGCCACGCTCGAACGCCGGCACCCAGAAGACCAGCGGCATCGACCTGGTGGTGGCCTACAAGCTGCAGGCCAAGCAGTTGAACCTCGATCCGAAGTTCGGCAGCCTGGACCTGGGCCTGAACTACACCAACGTGCGCACCTTCGAGTTCCAGGGCACGCCGTCGTCGATCAACCGCGATTGCCTCGGCTACTACTCGACCGCTTGCGGCAACGTCGCCAACGCGCCGGTGTTCAAGCACAAGTTCTCGCAGCGCACCACGTGGAACGTCGGCGACTTCGGCCTGGGCTACAACTGGCGCTACATGAGCGCGGTCGATGTCGAGCCGTTGGCCGGCACCTTCCTGCCAGCGTTCTCGCACATCAAGGCCTACAGCTACGCCGACTTGTCGGCCGTGTACAACTTCTCGAAGAACCTGCGTTTCAACATCAGCTTGAACAACGCGTTCGACAAGAAGGCGCCGCTGGTCGGTTCGACCATCGCGACCACGACGATGAACTCGGGTAACACCTTCCCGCAGACCTACGACGCGGTCGGTCGTTACATCACCTTCGGCGCGACGGCCAGGTTCTAAGCCGGCCGGACGTCAAAAAACCCGCGCGGGCCGCAAGGCCCGCGCGGGTTTTTTTTCGTGGTGCGGCGGCGCTTACTTCAGGCGCGCGGCGATGGCGGCGACGCGCGCGCCGTAGGCTTTGGCGGTGTCGAGGTCGCCTTGCGGGATTTCATCGACGCCGGCGTCCGACGGCGACTGCGCCATGGCGCCGACCGAGCCGCCGATGTTGTTGAGGTCGGTGCGCTGGGCGGCCTTGCTGTTCGACGGCAGCATGCCCAGGCTGACCCAGATGCCGCCGTGCTGCGCGGCCAGCGTGTTGAGGTACACCAGGGTGTTTTGCTTGTCGCCGCTGAAGCTGGCGCTGTTGGTGAAGCCGCCGAACACCTTGTCCTTCCAGCCGCTGCCGAACCAGACCTTGGAGCTGGCGTCGGCGAACTTCTTGAACTGCCAGCTCGGTCCGCCCATATAGGTCGGCGTGCCGAACAGGATGGCGTCGGCGGCGGCGAGCTTTTCCCAGCCGCCGTCGGGCAGGTTGCCCTCGGCGTCGATGGCCAGCAGTTCGCCACCGGCCCCTTCGCTGACGTACTCGGCGACACGTTTGGTATGTCCGTAACCGGAATGGTAGACGATGACGATGTTGCTCATGATGGCCCTGTGGAGTGAGTGGATGGAATCGATAGAGTAGAGCACGGCCGGTGTTTGGTAAATACTAACCTGAAGGTAGGGACGATGGGCGCGCGGCGCCTCATCGGCGATGGGCCGCCACACGTGATCGCGCGGGGATATCACATGCCAGCGGCGCGCAGGCGGCCAGTCACATGCCGCCCCAGATGGCGCTCAGGGCGCCGACGGCGGCCAGCGCGGCCGTCTCGGTGCGCAGGATGCGCGGCCCCATCGACAGCGCCAGCGCGCCGTGGCGCAGCGCCGCCTGCTCCTCCTGCTCGCTCAGGCCGCCCTCGGGGCCGATCACCAGGGTGACCGCCTGCGGCCCCTGGTGGCGCGCCCAGTCCGGCAGCGACTGCTGCGCGCGCGGCGTCAGGATGATGCGCCGGTGCATGTCCTGCTGCGTGATCCATTGCTTGTAGTCCTCGAGCGGGGCCAGCATCGCCAGCCGGTTGCGCCCGCTCTGCTCGGACGCCGATTCGATGATGCCGCGCCAGTGCCCCATCTTTTTCTCGGCGCGCTCGGCCGACAGCCGCACCACGCAGCGCTGCGCCGCCAGCGGCTGGAAGCCCGACACGCCCAGCTCGACCGCCTTTTCGATGATCCAGTCCATCTTGGCGCCCTCCGGCAGCGCCTGCGCCAGCGTGACGGCGAACGGCAGCTCGACCTCGCGCGCGTGGTGCGCCTTGACCTCGACGGTGACGCTGCGCCGCTCGATCCGGGTCAGCGTGGCGCTGTATTCGCCGCCCTCGCCGTTGAACAGGGTCACGAGCCCGCCCTCGGCCAGCCGCAGCACCTGGATGTGGTGGGCCACGGCGTCGGGCAGGGTGGCCAGCTGGCCGACGGCCAGGGAATGGGGCAAATAGAAGCGTGGCATGCGGGGTTCCGGTGTGGTGGTGGAGGGCGGGGCGACGCGCAATTTTAAATGCTGCCAGCCCCGGTCTGGTAAAATAATGGGCTCAGCAAGCTCGCACCACCCTGGCAACACCACGGCAGCACCAATATGCGGCATCCCCTTGCACCCAGTTTCCATACTTTCGTGATAGACCGACGATGACTTCTACGCTCCCCACCACCCAAATGGCCAACGCGATCCGCGCGCTGGCGATGGACGCCGTCCAGAAGGCCAATTCCGGCCACCCAGGCATGCCGATGGGCATGGCCGAGATCGCCGTTGCGCTGTGGAGCGGTCATTACAGCCACAACCCGGCCAACCCGAAGTGGGTCAACCGCGACCGCTTCCTGTTGTCGAACGGCCACGGCTCGATGCTGCACTACGCGCTGCTGCACCTGACCGGCTACGCGGTGACGATGGACGACATCAAGGCGTTCCGCCAGATGCATTCGAAGACCCCGGGCCACCCGGAGGTGGACGTCACGCCGGGCGTGGAAACGACCACCGGGCCGCTGGGCCAGGGCTTGGCCAACGCGGTCGGCATGGCGTTGTCGGAGTATTTGCTGGCGAGCCAGTTCAATAAGCCGGGTTTTGACGTCGTCGACCATTACACCTTCGCCTTCCTGGGCGACGGCTGCCTGATGGAAGGCATCTCGCACGAGGTGTGCGCGCTGGCCGGCACGCTGGGCCTGAACAAGCTGATCGCGCTGTACGACGACAACGGCATCTCGATCGACGGCAAGGTCGAGGGCTGGTTCACCGACGACACCCCGGCCCGCTTCGAAGCGTACGGCTGGAACGTGATCCGCGCCGTCGACGGCCACGACGTGGCCGCCGTGTCGGCCGCCATCGCCGCCGCCAAGACCTCGGCCAAGCCGACCCTGATCTGCTGCAAAACCATCATCGGCAAGGGCTCGCCGAACCTGCAGGGCGGCGACAAGGTCCACGGCGCCGCGCTGGGCGACAAGGAAATCGCCGCCGTGCGCGAACACCTGGTGTGGACGTCGGTGCCGTTCGAGATCCCGGCCGAGCTCTACACCGCGTGGGACGCGAAGGCGGCCGGCGCCAAGGCCGAAGCGGCGTGGACGGCGCTGTTTGCCGACTACCGCGCCAAGTTCCCGGCCGAGGCGGCCGAACTGAGCCGCCGCATGGACGGCGATCTGCCGGCCGCCTTCGACGCCGCGCTGGCCGCCGCCATCGCCGCCTGCGTCGAGAAGAAGGAAAACATCGCCACCCGCAAGGCCAGCCAGAACGCCATCCAGGCGCTGGCGCCCGTGCTGCCGGAGTTCCTCGGCGGCTCGGCCGACCTGACCAGCTCGAACCTGACCAACTGGAAGGAATCGATTCCGGTGCGCTCCGGCAAGCCGGGCAACCACGTCAACTACGGCGTGCGCGAATTCGGCATGAGCGCGATCATGAACGGCATCGCCCTGCACGGCGGCTTCATCCCGTTCGGCGCGACCTTCCTGACGTTCTCCGACTACAGCCGCAACGCGCTGCGCATGGCCGCGCTGATGAAGCTGCGCTCGATCTTCGTGTTCACCCACGATTCGATCGGCCTGGGCGAGGACGGCCCGACCCACCAGTCGGTCGAGCACATCTCGTCGATGCGCCTGATCCCCAACCTGGACAACTGGCGTCCGTGCGACACGGTCGAGTCGGCCGTGGCGTGGGGCGAGGCGGTCAAGCGCCAGCACGGTCCGTCGACGCTGATCTTCTCGCGCCAGAACCTGCCGTACCAGGAGCGCAGCGCCGAGCAGATCGCCGACGTCGCCCGCGGCGGCTACGTGCTGAGCGAAGCGGCCGACGCCAAGGTCACCCTGATCGCCACCGGTTCCGAGGTCGAGCTGGCCGTCGCCGCCGCCTCGGCGCTGGCGGCCGAGGGCATCGCCGCGCGCGTGGTGTCGATGCCGTCGACCGACGTGTTCGACCGCCAGGACGCCGCCTACAAGGCCGGCGTGCTGACCAAGGGCGTGCCGCGGGTGGCGATCGAGGCCGGCGTGACCGATTTCTGGTACAAATACGTCGGCCTGGAAGGCGCCGTGGTCGGCATCGACACCTTCGGCGAGTCGGCCCCGGCCGGCGTGCTGTTCAAGCATTTCGGCTTCACGGTCGAGAACGTCGTGGCGAAAGTCAAACTGGTCATTGCATAATCTATAATTACAAGCCGGACTACCTTATTTTTTTAATCAGGAGCAGAGTATGACGATCAAAGTTGCAATCAACGGCTACGGCCGTATCGGCCGCAATGTGTTGCGCGCTTTCTACGAAGGTGGCAAGAAGCAAGACATCCAGATCGTGGCCATCAACGACCTGGGCGACGCCAAGTCGAACGCCCACCTGACCCGCTACGACACCGCCCACGGCAAGTTCCCCGGCACGGTCGAAGTCGACGGCGACAACATGATCGTCAACGGCGACGTGATCCGCGTGTTCGCGCAGCGCAACCCGGCCGAAATCCCGTGGGGCGACCTGGGCGTGGACGTGGTGCTCGAGTGCACCGGCTTCTTCACCACCAAAGAGAAGGCCTCGGCCCACCTCAAGGGCGGCGCCAAGAAGGTCATCATCTCGGCCCCGGGCGGCAAGGACGTCGACGCCACCATCGTCTACGGCGTCAACCAGCACGTGCTCAAGTCGACCGACACCGTCATCTCGAACGCCTCGTGCACCACCAACTGCCTGGCCCCGCTGGTCAAGCCGCTCAACGACGCCATCGGCCTGGAAACCGGCCTGATGACCACCGTGCACGCCTACACCAACGACCAGGTGCTCAGCGACGTGATGCACGAAGACCTGCGCCGCGCCCGTTCGGCCACGATGAGCATGATCCCGACCAAGACCGGCGCCGCCGCCGCGGTCGGCCTGGTGCTGCCGGAACTGAACGGCAAGCTCGACGGCTTCGCCATCCGCGTGCCGACCATCAACGTCTCGCTGGTCGACCTGTCGTTCATCGCCAAGCGCGACACCACCGTCGACGAAGTCAACGCGATCATGAAGGCCGCCGCCGAAGGCGCCCTGAAGGAAGTGCTGACCTACCAGACCGAGCCGCTGGTGTCGGTCGACTTCAACCACAACCCGGCGTCGTCGAACTTCGACTCGACCCTGACCAAGGTCTCGGGCCGCCTGGTGAAGGTGTCGTCGTGGTACGACAACGAGTGGGGCTTCTCGAACCGCATGCTCGACACCACCGTCGCGCTGATGACCGCGAAGTAATCCGGCGCGTCCCTCCAAGAAAAAACCCTCGCTGCGCAGGCAGCGAGGGTTTTTTTACATGGGCGCCAGCGCAGGCCGCCGTTGCGCCGGGCCTGCCACGAGGGCAGGCCGGTTGCTTATTACAACGTAACACGCAGACCCAGATAATAGCGGCGGCCGATCGGATCGTAGGCCGATGCATCGGTCTCGGTACCGGTCGAGTTGCCTGGCAAGCCGCTGATGATCGGAGGCGCCTTCTTGTCAAAGGCGTTGTCCATGCCGAAGTAGATCTGGTAGTTCTTCTTCACATCGTAGGTTGCCTGGAAGTCGGTCGTGGTGTACGAACCGATCCGCGGCGTATCCTGCGGGTTGTCGAAGGAAGCCAGGAACTGGTCGTCCAGGCCGACGGTGCCGGTGTAGCTGGTGGTCGTGCTGATGCCGAAGTTACCAATTTTGTAGGCCAGGTTCAGCACGGCCTTGCTGCGTGGCGATTCCACTTCGCGTGCCGATTCATCCTTCGGTTCGCCTGGCAGCGGGATGTTCCAGAGCGTCTTCAGGTAGGTGTACGCCACTTTGGTGCTCAGGCGGCCTGGACCGACTTTATCCGCCCAAGACACGGTCAAGTCGACACCTTCGGTGCCGAGTCCGCCACTGTTGGACACGCCGGTGTCGGAGTACTTGATCGAACCGGCGCTGTTCGAGCCTTCGGCGGTTGGACGCCGGGTGATGAAGTTGCAGTACGAGGTATTCCCGCCGCCGTAGCACTGTTCAAAGGTGAATTGGCGTGGGGTCGACACGATCGCGTCCGAGATCTTGATGTTGAAGTAGTCAGCCGTGAACGTGAACTTGCTCAGCATCGGGATCGAGGTAGGGGTGACGACCACGCCCACGGTGCTTGAACGGCCCTTTTCCGCTTTCAGATCCGGGTTGCCGCGGTTAAAGCCGCTGATGCCTTGCTTGTCGGCCTGGTTCAGCGTGAACACGCCGCCATTGGCCGCGATATTGGCTGCGACGCCCGGCGCCGCGCGGCAAGCGACACTCTTGGCGTCGCTGCCGGTGGCGGTGACGCCTTCGCATGGATCGACCAGGCCCGACGGGAAGTCCTGGCTTGGCGGCGAGTACAGTTCGTTGATGTTCGGCGCGCGGGTCGACACGGCGCGCGTCGCGCGGAACTTGATGTCCGAGACCGGGGCCCACTCCACGCCAGCGTTCCAGCTGTTGGTGCTGCCGACGGTGCTGTAGTCGCCATGACGGAACGATCCGCGCAGGTCCAGGTTTTTGGCAAGGAACATGTCCTTGAGCAGGGGCACGCGGGTTTCCACGAATTCTTCACGCACCACGTAACTGCCGTAGGTGGGGGGAATCGCGTTGCCGGCGTTCAGGCCCGCCTGGGTCAGCGGGTCGGGTACCGCCTCCGAATCCTCACTGCGCCATTCGAAGCCCGCCGCCACGCCGATCTTGCCGGCAGGCAAACCCCACGGCAGCTCGCCATTGATGGTGCCGCCGGCGATCTTCTGGGTGATCGCCGTTTCCAGCGAGCCAGGGGCCGTGACGTATTTGAGCGCTTCCGGGGTAATGGTGTTAAAGCCGAACACGTTGATCGGCACGCAGCCCTCGGCGCGGGCGTCGGCGTTGGCGCACATCGCGCCGCCGGCCGGATTGGGGATGGCTTGCAGCGCGTTACGCAAGCTCATCACGTTGACTTGCCCGGACGAACTTTGCGACTCGGTGGTGCGGCCATAGCTGACGAAAGCGTCGTAGTTCCAATCGGTGGTGAACGGCAGTGTGCCTTTCAGGCCGGTGGCCAGACGCAGCGTGCCGCGGTTGACGGACGCGCGACGCGGACCGAATTCCGACAGGCGGCGTGTGAAGCGGTAGTCGCGCAGTCCGTCCTCATCGGCATCGCCGATGCGGTCCCACAGGTATTGCGGCACCAGCGGGTTGCGCACCGCGACGCCGTTGACCAGCACTTCGGCTGGCACCACGCCGCCGGTGGAAGGGAACACGCTGGCCGAATCGAGCGGGTACGGTTCGATGTTGGTGTCGACCTTGGTCTGCGCGTAGGTGCCTTCGAAGAACGCGTTGTGGTTTTCGTTCAGCTTGAGGGTGCCGTTGGTGGCGAACAGGAAGCGCTCGGTCGGCACGGCGATGGTGCGGTATTCGGAGCGGTTAAAGCCGGTGGCTGCCTGGGTGGCGCTGCCGTTCGTGTTGAACGGAATTTCCTTGCCCGCGCGGTCGTAGGTGTAGCTGCCGTTCGAGGTGAAGAAGCGCCCTTGCGGCGCGAAGCTCGAATAGAACGGCGCGGTCGGGGTAAACATGTCCTTGACGTCGCCGGTCACACCGGCGCCCAGTGAAAACTGGTCGACCGCGGCGCCGAGGCCCGGGCGGTCTTTCGACATCACGGCGCCCTGTTTCGAGTAACCGAAGTGACCCATGATGTTGCTGGCGCCATCGGCCGAGGTGGTGCCAAAGGTGATCGCCAGCTTTTTCTTGGAGTCGTCGCTCTTGGAACTGCGGCCTACCGAGGCGTCGACGGTCACGCCGTCGAAGTTGCGCTTTAGAATAATGTTGACCACGCCGGCCACTGCGTCCGAACCGTAGGTGGCCGAGGCGCCGCCGGTCATCAGTTCGACGCGTTCGATGAAGTCGATCGGAATGGTGTTCAGGTCGACCGCGGTGTCGCCGGGCACGCCGGATACGAAGCGGCGGCCGTTGACCAGCACCAGGGTGCGCGAATCGCCCAGGTTGCGCAGGTTGACGGTCGAGACGCCCCCGCCCGAGGTCAGGAAGTTCGAATTGGTGCGGCTCAGCGAAGGCGTGCCGATGGTCGGATTCTTTTGCAGCAAGTCTTGCAGATTGACCGCGCCGGAGGCGGCGATATCGGCCGATGTCAGGATTTGCAGCGGCGTTGGCGATTCGGCGCTCGGGGATAATAGGCGCGAACCGGTAATTTCAACTTTTTGTACGGGCGCCTCGGCGGTTGCCTGAGCGAATGCTGCTTGCATGCTCATCGCCATGCCGCCAACGCAGATCATGCGTATGGAGCGGGACAATACAGTTTCCTTCATCATTGCGAAACTCCTTCTGGGTGTATTAAAACTATTGCTTTTTTAAAAAAATTTATATTTGTAACTGGCCAACTTTACCTACTTGGTAGTCACTTTGCAAAGCTAAAACGGCATAAAAATTACAATATTCGCGGAAAAGCAACAGGCTTTCTTCGAAGCGAATTTCTGTAACAAATTGTATTGATGTTGTTTCCGTGCCAAACAAAAAGACCGGCGCCCAAGCGACGGCGCGGCAGCGGGGCCGCTTAGGGACCGCCGGCTCCGTCTTGATGGCGGCCTCGTCATTCTTGAAATAACATTATTTTGACTTGTCACTTTACTCACTGGCCGCCGGCGATGTAAACCCGAACCGTCACTAAGCGGGCAATCAATCGTAAAAACCAACAGTATTAAAATGAAAGTCGGTGAGCGGTGTAGTGGCACGGCCACACGGGCCGTGTATGGCTTGACTTCGGCGGTGCGATCGGTAGCGGGAGCGGCAGGACCAAAAACGATGGCCGGCGGGTGATCTGCCGCGCTTGGCTTTTCGAGGCCGAAGGCGGGACTTTTAGAAAAATAGCCACAGTGGATATTGGAGAGATTTTATTGGCAATTGTTCCGGTATTCTAATTTGGTCAATGTGACCACGCCGGCGCGGGCGGTTGCGGACGGATTGCCCGGTTCCTCAATCACTTCAGGGATGGAAAATGAAAAAATATCTTTTGCTTGCCGGCTTGCTTGCGATGGGATCGGCGCACGCCGATTGGATGCCGGGCGCCACCGTGCGCACTTACACCGCCACCATCACCTATGGCGGCGGTTCGCGCTCGATCGATGAACTCAAGACGGCCAACGGCCCGTTGCGCAGCGTCGCCGAACAGGTGGTCCTGGTGCCAGCCAGACTCGAGGACGGCCTGAACACCTACCTGGCGAACCTGGTGAACTCGCAAGGAGCGCATTTCATCAGCGGCTCGCTGACCGGCGCCATCAACGCCTCGGTCCGTCCGCAGGCGTCCGGCATCGTCAGCCTCGGTTTGAACGGCTTCAACTACAGCGCTTTCAGCAGCTACTCCGGCACCAAGTTCGGCATCATTAGTTACGCGTGCCAGAACAGCCTGCGGCTCAGGGACATCGCCGTCACGGCGCAATATGGGGCGGTCAACGGCGCCATGGGCAGCGATGTCGGGCTCACCTTTGTACCCGTATCGAACACCGATTGCGATACCAATCTGGGCTGGATCATTCCCGGCCTCGACCGGCTGGTGGATAAGATCGCCACCAAGGCCGACCGCGGCATCGAGACTAGCCTGCTCGAATCGGCCGCTAAATTAAAAGACAGTTTATTCTTCGCACGCGATCAGAATTTCCTGATCGGTTTGAATAAATTGATTCCATTGGATACCAATATCGCCTTGCCGAATGGCGGCACGTTCGCGCTGGGGCAATATGTGCAAAATAACCTGGTTTATTTGCTGGCCAATAGCCAGATCGATATCTCGGTCGATCGCGGCGCCGTTGTGGTGCCGACGCGCGGCATTAACTCCCCGGGCGAGGTGGTCGGCCAGGTGGTGGCGTTGACCGTCACCACGCCGGGCACTTCGTTCACGGTCTCGCTGAAGGAGACCGCCGACGTGCGCTGGACCTGGAAGTGCAATGTTTCCGCGCCAACGCAAACCTGCGCCCAGCCTTGATGGCGGCGCGGTAAACGGTTGGCGCCCACTGCGGCGCCGATCCCAACTCCCCCTGACCCGCACGTTGCCGCGCCAGGTCGAGCGCCGCCCGTTTCATGCTAGTTTTTGGTATTTACATGTCAATTTCTGGCATGAATCCATCCTTGGTACATCGTCCAGGGGCCAATCCACGGCATGGGGACGAAAAAAAAGCCGGGACAGAGTCCCGGCTTGGCCGCGAGCTGAGTTTTCTATTTGTAAATGCCGGACCCGACCAGCATGTCGTCGACTTTCTCCACGTAGCCGGCTTTCGATTCGACCGCCTTGGTGACGGGATTCGGCCATTTGAAATCAACCCAGCCGGAACCCTTGGATTTGGCCAATTCCACCATTTCCTTGATCATCGGTTTTCCCTCGTTATCCTTTAGTCCGATCAGTGGCTTGCCCACCATCTTGGGATTATTTCCATGGGCTAGCGCGACGCCATTCAAATCATAAACATACACATATAAATCGCGGTCGTGGAACGCGGTGTTGGTAGAGTCGGATATGGCGGCGAACGCTTTTTCCTTGCCGTCGGATTTAATCAACGCCACCGCGCGCTTGACCATCGCCACGGCTTCGTCTTTGCTGCCTTTATCGGCGGCGAAGGCGGAGGCGGACATCGCCAGCAAACCCAGCGCCACGGTGCGTACTAATATTTTCATGTTAATTCTCCGGGTTGGATGAAACAACGGCGGTTCGCGCTCTCATTATTGTCACTGAATATAGTACTGCACTTAACCCGGGATATCGTTGTTACCCGGCAACGTTCTCGCCAAAGATGAGTTGCCATAACGCCAATACGTGCGGCACGCCGTCGGCCACCAGCGCCGGATCGACCTTGGCCAGGTCCTGCCCCTGCAAGCGCAGCTGGTGCTGCAGCTTTCGTAACTTCCGGTAAGCGTCGCCGACGTCGGCGGCCATCGGCGCCGGGATCAGTCCGAGCTCGCCGAACATCTTGAGCAGTGTAATATTGCCAATGTTGGTGGTCAGCTGCGGGTAGGCCGACGCGTGCTGCAAGACCAGATACTGGACCATGAACTCGATGTCGATCATGCCGCCCGGGTCTTGTTTCAGGTCGAACAACTGGCTGTGGTTGGGCTTGGCGTCCATCATGCGCTTGCGCATGGCCACCACCTCGCGCTTGAGCGGGCCATCGACCGGGCGCTCCTTGCGCAGCACGTCCTCGCGGATCTGTTCGAAGCGCGCGCCGATGGCGGCGTCGCCGGCGCAAAAGCGCGCGCGCGTGAGCGCCTGGTGCTCCCACACCCAGGCCGCGTTGTTCTGGTACTTCTCGAACGAGGCCACGGTCGAGACCATCATGCCGCTGGCGCCGTCCGGGCGCAGCGCGGTGTCGATGTCGAACAGGATGCCGGCCGGCGTTTGCGATGTCATCCAGGTAATAAAGCGCTGCGCCAGCTTGGCGTACTGGGCCGGCGCCTCCTGGTCGTCGTCGTCGTACAGGAAGATGACGTCGAGGTCGGACACATAGCCGAGCTCCTTGCCGCCGAGCTTGCCATAGGCGATGACGGCGAATTGCGGCACCTCGCGGTGGCGCGTGGCGATGGTTTGCCAGATCGCCTGGATGGCGGCGGCGACGATGGTGTCGGCCAGCGCCGACAGGTGGTCGGCCAGCCGTTCGACCGTCAGGTCGCCGGCCAGGTCCTGCGCCAGCAGGTGGAACAGCTGGGCGTGGTGGACCTCGCGCAGGATGTCCATCTGGCGCTCGGTGTCGCCCGGCGCGGCCGCCAGCTGCACCCGCAGCTCGGCGGCCAGGCCGGCCGGGTCGAACACGGCGTTGCGCACGCGGTCGTCGAGCAGCTCGTCGAGCAGGATCGGGTGCTGGCTGAGAAATTGCGCGGCCCAGCCGCTGGCGTGCACCATGCGGATCACGCGCGCCAGGGTGTGCGGGTACTCGGTCAGCAACGACAGGTAGGCCGAGCGGCGCGCCACCGCCTCGAGGAAGTCGAGCAGGCGCCCCAGCGTGGCCATCTGGTTGCCGCCGCTCGATTCGGCCGAGCATTGGATGATCAAGGGCAGCGCCGCGTTGACCAGGCCCAGCAGCCGGTTGCGGCTGGCCTCGGGCAGCGATTGCAGGCGCGGCGCCTGCCAGGTGGCGACCAGGCGCTTGGTGGCCACCTCCGGCGCCTCGAAGCCGAGCTCGGCGAAGCGGGCGATCATGGCGTCGCGGTTGTCCGGGTCGGCGCATTCGTTGCTCGATTGCGGGTTGATGTCGTTGTCGCTGCCGCTGGTCTTGTCCGAAAACATCTCGTCGAACTGGCCGGCGACGAACTGGCGGTGCGCCTCGAGCTGGGCCAGCAGCGTGGCCGCGTCGGGCAGGCCCATCATGCGCGCCACCAGTTGCTGGTCGGCCTCGTTGGCCGGCAGGGTGTGGGTCTGGGCGTCGTCGAGGTATTGCAGGCGGTGCTCCAGATTGCGCAGGAAGGTGTAGGAAGCGAGCAGTTGATAGACGATGGCGTGGCTTAGCAGCCCTTTTTCGGCGATGATGCGCAAGGTGGTGCGGGTCGAGCGGTCGCGCAGGGCGGCGTCGCGCCCGCCGCGGATCAACTGGAACACCTGCGCCAGGAATTCGATTTCGCGGATGCCGCCGCGCCCGAGCTTGACGTTGTTGCTGCGGTCCGGATGCAGCCGCTCCTGGCGGTTGACCTCGGCGCGGATTTGCGCGTGCATGTTGCGGATGGCGTCGATGACGCCGAAGTCGAGGTAGCGCCGGAACACGAACGGCCGCGCGATCGCCTCGAGCGCGGCGATGTCGTCGGGCCGGCCGCTGACGGCGCGCGCCTTGACCCAGGCGTAGCGTTCCCATTCGCGGCCCTGGACGATCAGGTATTGCTCGACCATGTTGAAGCTGGCCGCCAGCGGGCCGGAGCCGCCGTTCGGCCGCAAGGCCATATCCACCCTGAACGTGTAGCCATCTTCCGTGATCTCCGCGATGGCGGCGATCAGCTTCTTGCCCAGGCGGATGAAAAACTCATGGTTGGACAGGCCGCGCTGGCCCGGCCCGGCGGCCGTCTCGCCGTCCTCGGGGTAGACGAAGATGAGGTCGATGTCGGACGACACGTTGAGCTCGCGCCCGCCCTGTTTGCCCATCGCCAGCACGATCAGCTCCTGCGGCAGGCCCGATTCGGCGCCGGTGGGCGCGCCGTGGGCGGCGCTCAGTTCGGCGTGCAGTTCGCGCAGATGGCGCTCGATGGCGAAGTCGGCCAGCCGCGTCATGGTCTCGACCACCTCGGCCAGGTTGGCCCGGCCCTCGAGGTCGCGGCGGATCAGCCCGCACACCAGCAGGTTGCGCAGGCGCCGCATGGCCCGTTGCAGCGGCAGCGGCGGGGCGCCGGGCGGCACGGCGGCCGCTTCGGCGGCCAGGCAGGCGTCGAGGTCGATGTCGGCCAGCGACAGTTGCGCCAGCGCGTCGACCTTGGCGGCGCGGCCGGGGGCGGCGGCCAGCCAGCGCTGATAGAAGCGCGAGGCGGTCGCGTCCAGCGGGGCGGCCGGGGCAGCGGGCGCGGCGGGGGCGGTGGAAGTCGGGTCGGGGGCGGTCGCTGAAATGCTTGCCGGGCTGGCCGGCGTTGCGGCGGATTGTGCGTTCATGGGCTGCTATTTTTCCGATACTGATAAATTGGCCCCCGCCGGGCGCATAAAACCGCCGCCGCAGGGGCTAACTGGCGCTGTGCTGGCGATGCGATGCGGTAGAATGCGCAGGCGGGAAAGCTTGAAAAACCGCTTGAAAAAACCGAGTGTAGCGATTTTATTTGACGCATGGCCTGATTTATTAGCTTATCGATGCAAAAACAAGAAGAGGAGACCGTGACAGGCGAGGGCCCGTTGGCCGCGCGCTGGCACCGGCTTCGTGCCGCCTACCGCTTCTGCAATCTGGCCACCCACCACGCGCTCGGCTTCACGGTCAAGCTGCTGCTGGCGCTGTATTTCGCCTTCACCATCCTGTTCCTGGTGCTGCGCTACGCGGTGCTGCCCAATATCGACCATTACAAGGGCGATATCGAGCGCGCCGCCAGCCGCGCCGCCGGCGGCCAGGTCACCATTTCCCGCATCTACGCCTCGTGGCACGGCTTGCGCCCCGGCCTGTACCTGGGCGACGTGGTGCTGCACGACGCCCGCGGCCGCCAGGCGCTGGCCCTGCCCGGCGTGTCGGCCACGCTGTCGTGGTGGAGCGTGCTGGCCGGCGGCCCGCGCTTCGACTCGCTGGTGCTGACCCGCCCCAGCGTCGACATCCGCCTCGAGGCCGACGGCCGCCTGTACGCGGCCGGCGTCTATCTCGACCCCGACAAGCCGAGCGACGGCAAGGCCGCCGACTGGCTGCTCTCGCAGCGCGAGATCGTCATCCGCGAGGGCAGCGTGCGCTGGACCGACGCCCTGCGCGGCGCGCCGCCGCTGGAGCTCGATGGCGTCACCTTGGTGCTGCGCAACAAGTGGCTGCGCCACCAGGCCGCGCTCCGGGCGGTGCCGCCGGCCGCGCTGGCCGGCCCGCTCGACCTGCGGGCCGACTTCGCCCATCCGGCCTTCGGTGCCCGCATCTCCAACGTGTCGATGTGGAAGGGCCAGCTGTACGCCGACATCCGCGACACCGACGTCGCCGCCTGGAAAACCTGGATCGATTTCCCGTTCGTGCTCAACAGCGGCGGCGGCGCGCTGCGCGCCTGGCTCGACTTCGACCAGTCGCGCCTGACCGCCGTCACCGCCGACGTCGGCCTGCGCCAGTTGTCGGCCGTGCTGGGCAAGGATTTGCCGCTGCTCGATTTGCGCGAACTGACCGGCCGCGTCGCCGCCCGCGAGGACGTCGCCGCGCTGGCGCCGCCGGCGGCCAAGGGCGCCGGGCTGCAAAAGTTCGGCGAGCGCGGCCACAGCATCGAGCTGACCAACCTGACCCTGACCACCAGCGACGGCCTGGTGATGGCGCCGACGTCGCTGTCGGAAACCTTTACCGCCGCCAGCGTTTCGCGGCCGCAGAAGTTCGTGCTGCGCGCGCCGCAGCTGGACCTGCGCACCGTGGCCGGCCTGGCCGAACGGCTGCCGTTGTCGGCGGCGCGGCGCCAGCTGCTGGCCGACGCCGCCCCGCGCGGCTTGCTGCGCAATTTCTCGGCCGAGTGGACCGGCGCCTTCCCGGCCGTGCAGTCGTACCGCGTCAAGGGCGACCTGGTGGGCGTCGGGCTGGCGCCGCAGCCGCCGCGGCCGGCGCAGCCGAAGACGGCCAGGTCGCCGGCCACCGCCGCCTTGCCCGGCGTGCCGGGGTTCGACAACCTCACCGGCGCGGTCGACGCGACCGAAAAGGGCGGCAGCTTTAACATCGATTCGCAGCAATTGGTGTTGCAGATGCCGCAGCAGTTCAGCGACGCGGCGATGCCGTTCGACAGCCTGCGCCTGCAGGCGCGCTGGTCGGTCGAAGGGGACAACCAGTTGCTGCTGCAAATCGACGAGATGGCCTTCCTGCAAGAGGGCTTGAGCGGCACCCTGCGTGGCACCCACACCATGCCGATCGACGGCAAGGGCCTGGGCAAGTCCGACCTGACCGGCACCCTGAACGGCTTCCAGCTCAACCGCATCGACCGCTATTTGCCGATGCAAACGCCGCACGACCTGCGCGCCTGGCTGACCGGCGCGCTCGAGGGC
Organism: uncultured Duganella sp.; assembly: GCA_963513825.1. Classification (GTDB taxonomy): domain Bacteria; phylum Pseudomonadota; class Gammaproteobacteria; order Burkholderiales; family Burkholderiaceae_D; genus Rugamonas. Next base: position 1,191 of record CAUPRW010000035.1, on the reverse strand, counting down.
GGCGTCGCCAGCGACGTCAGCGTGCGCCTGCGCGGCGAGCTGGCGCATTTCCCGTTCCACGGCGAGCACGCGGCGCACGGCGAGTTCCGCGTGGCCGGCAAGCTCGCCGACGGCAAGCTCAATTATTCGCCCAACCATTATCTGAACGACGGCAAAACGCTCGGCAAGGATGGCAAGCCGCTGCCGCTGTGGCCGCAGGCCGAGCACATCAAGGGCAGCTTCGTGTTCGACCGCGCCCGCATGGAGATCCACGGCGACACGGCCACCACCGGCGGCGCCGCGCTGACCGGCGTCAAGGCGGTGATCCCGGACTTGACGATCCATGATTCGACCTTGGAGATCGACGGCAACGCCAGCGCGCCGATGCAGGAATTCCTCAAGTACGTGGCCAACAGCCCGGTGCTGGGCTGGATCGCCCACTTCACCGAGGACACCCACGCCAGCGGCAACGCCACGCTGGCGCTCAAGCTGCAACTGCCGCTGTCGCACATGATCGACGCCAAGGTGCAGGGCGCGCTGCAGCTCAACAACAACGACATCGAGCTGATGAACGACCTGCCGCCGGTGCAGGCTGCGCAGGGCAAGATCGAGTTCAACGAGCATGGCGTCAACCTGAACCAGTTGTCCGGCATCTTCCTCGACGGCCCGGTGTCGATCACCGGCGGCACCCAGCGCGACAACGCCATCGTCGTCAAGCTCGGCGGCATGCTCACCGCCGACGGTTTCCGCAAGCAGTACCCGATGCCGGCGATGCAGCGCCTGGCCGGCCATTTCTCCGGCGCGGCGCGCTACAACGGCACCGTGACCGTGCGCGACCATCAATTGACGGTGGCGGTCGATTCGAACCTTGCCGGGCTGGGGCTGGACCTGCCGGCGCCGGTGGCCAAGCCGGCCGCCGACGCCATGCCGCTGCGCTTCCTGCTGACGAGCGCGCTGGCGGCGGACGCCGGCGGCGCGTTGCGCGACGAGATCCGCATCGCGCTCGGCACCGGCGTGGCGGCGCGCTACGAGCGGCAAAAAAGCGGCAAGGCGCCGTGGAAGCTGGTGCGCGGCGGCATCGGCATCAACACGCCGGCGCCCGAACCGGACGCCGGCCTGGCCGTCAACATCAGCCTGCCGGCGCTGGACGTCGACCAGTGGCTGGACTTCGGCAACGCCGTGGCGGGCGGCGCCGGCGGCGCGGCCGGCGCC
>CAUPRW010000034.1:0-70685 GCA_963513825.1 uncultured Duganella sp. | reverse complement strand
GTTTTCTGCTGCACAAGGTACTGGCCCCCCGGCGAGACGGCGGGTTACTGCTGCACGGTTTTGGGGGGTTTGACTTGGGGGGTGTTGTTGTGGGCGCGCGCCCGCGGCGCCCGCGGCGCCCGCCGCGCCGACGCCGGCCGCGCAGCCGGCTCCCGCGGCGCGCAAAAACCAATGAGGATGACGTGATGCGAATGAACCCTGGCGCGATGCGCAACGCTTGCGCGGCGCCGGCACTACTGGCACTGCTGGTGCTGGCCGGCTGCGGCACCGTACCGACATCGGATGGACCCACTCCACGGCCGCCGCGCGCCTCCGGACCGGTCATCAAGTCGCCGTCGACCACCAAGCCGGCCACCGGCCTGCCGGTGCTGCCGCCGGCGAACTCGGGGCGGGGCGGCTATTACCAGGACGATGGCCCGGGCGATGCGCCGCCGGCCAACCTGGCCGACGTGCCCGACGCCGACGTGCGCAACGATCCGCTGCTGCCGTACTCGAACCGCCCCTATGTCGTCCTCGGCAAGACCTATACGCCGATCACCGACAACGAGCCTTTCACGCAGGTTGGCATGGGCACCTGGTATGGGAAAAAATTCCACGGCCAGCGCACCTCGTCGGGCGAGATTTACGATATGTACAAGATGACGGCCGCCCATCCGACGCTGCCGATTCCATCGTATGCGCGCGTGTCGAACATGGTCAGCGGGGCGACCGTGATCGTGCGGATCAACGACCGCGGGCCGTTCCACGGCAAGCGCGCCATCGATGTGTCGTACACGGCGGCGCTGAAACTGGGCTTGCTGGGCAAGGGTAGCCATGAGCTCAAGATCGAGCGCATCTTGCCCGATGAAGTCGATCGCATGCTGGCGACCAGGGAGGGGGTGTCGGGGACGACCGCGCCCCGGTTGCAGTCGCAGTCGAAGCCGGGGGCGCGGTTGTCGTCGTATTCGGGCGAGGGCGGCAAGCAGTTGCCGACGACGCCGCAGCCGCTGGTGCTGACGCCGAAGGCGGTGCCGGCCGGGGCGGCGTCGGTGGCGCCGGTGGTGCCCGTGGCTACTGCGGGTTCGGCGCCGGTGGTCGCGTCGACGGTTTCAACCGCGTCGGCCGCTTCCTCCGCCAAACCGGAGATCGAGGCGCTGATGCTCGGTGACCGGGCCACGGCCGTCACCGGAGGCTTTTATTTGCAGCTTGGCGCCTATGCGCGCGCGGAGAACGCGGAGCTCGTGCGCGGTAAGCTGGCGGGGAACGGTTTTTCGACGCTGGAGGTGGTGCAGAGCGGCTCGGTGCATCGCTTGTTCGGCGGGCCTTTCGCTAGCCGTCAGGAGGCGTTGCAGGCGGCGCAGGGGCTGCCGGCGGGGTTGAGTCTTAAGCCGATCGTGGTGCAGCGGTGAGGGGGGTTCTTTTTGCGCCGGCGTGGCGCTGGCACGGCGGATTACGGCGTGCCGCCTAATCCGCCCTACGCGCCCCCTATATTCTCATTCGTCCGGGCGTTGAGATTAGCGGCAGGCGTGGCTTTGGGTGGCGGGGAAGTCGGCGCGGATCGCTTCGAGCTCCGCTTGCGTCCTGGCGTCGATGTCGCGGAACTGGAACGCTAGCAGTTTGCCGCCGCTCATGCGCGGGGTGATGCGGGCGGTGCGCACCCCCTGCTTTACCAGCGCGGCCAGTTGGGTTTGCGCCGCCGCTTCGGTCTTGAATACGCCCAGCGAAATCGCCCAGCGCATCGGCGTGTTGTCGGACATGACGTAGTAGCTGCTCACGCCCAGCGCGCGCAGTTCGGCCGCTTTTTTGTCGGCCGCTTCCTTGCTGCCCATCGGCGGGATGTTGACGATGTAGCTCGATACCTCCGTGCCGGGCAGGTTGCGGCGCGATTGCCGGTCGCCCAGGTTGAGCGCGGCCAGGCGCGCCTCGAAGCGGCGCGCGTCGGCGATGACGAAGCTGCCGATCTCCACGCAGGCCAGCGGCTGCGGCGCGGCCTTGCCGTCGGCCGGCGTCGCCGCCGCGCCGCCCGCGTCCTCCACCGGAGCGTGGCCCGCGCGCTCCGCCGAGACGATGGTCAGCTGGTTGGCGTTGAGCTGGTTCGCCAGGCGCGCCGGTTCGCGCTCGTTGCCGCTGAAGTGGCCGAGATAGCCGCGTCCATACGCGAACAGCGCGGCGTTGACGGCTAACAGCGACCAGAAAATAAACTTCAGCACGGGCTTCCTCGGTGGCGTGGAACTTAGTCGGCCAACGCCGCCGAAGCGGCGGCGTGCAGGCCGATCAACACGATGTTTTCGACGATGCGGTGCGCCACCTTGAGCGTGGGCGCGATGTACGGCGCCGCGCCGCCCGAGATGATGCATTCGACCGCCTGGTGCCGCGCGAACGCGTGCTCGATGGCGCCGCCCTGCGCGGCCAGGCAGCCGCTCAAGATGGCGTCGTCGGTGTTGTCGGCGAAGCCGTCAGGCAGCTTACCGTCTTGCGCGATCTGCGGCAACTGCGCCGTGTTGCGCGCCAGCGAGCTGGCCATCAGGCCCAGGCCGGGCAGGATCATCCCGCCCAAAAACACGCCGTCGGCGCTGATGGCGTCGATGGTGGTGGCGGTGCCGCAGTTGGCGACGATGATGGCGCGCCCCGGCGCCAGCGTGTGGCCGGCGATGGCGGCGGCGAAGCGGTCGCACCCCAGTTGCGCGGGATTGCGGTAGCCGTTGGTGAGCCCGGCCAGCGCCGGCAGCGATTCGAACCAGCTGATCGCCCGCGCCAGCGGCAGGTCCGGGAAGCTGCGTTGCAGGACGTACTCGAGGTGCACGCGCAGCGCGTTGCCGGCCACGTTGGCGATGAGGATGCGCTCGACCGGGTGGCGCCCGGCCGCCTCGCTCCAGATCAGTTCAAGCTGGGGCAGGTCGGCGTGGACCACGGCGCCATGCGCCAGCCACGCGCCCGCCGGCGCGCCGGCGTCGGCCAGCGCCCATTTGACGCGGGTGTTGCCGGCGTCGATCAGTAAAATCATGATAATCCGATGGAGGAGGGAAGGGTGGAACTGAGCCTGAGCGAGACGTCGCCGGACAGCACCTCGACCCGTCCGTGGGCGGTGTCGAGCATCAGGCGGCCGATGGCGTCGACGCCGGCGGCGCGGCCCTGTTGCAGCACCTGGCCGTGGTCGAGGATGACGACGTCGCGTCCGTGCCAGGCGTGCAGCGCGTTCCAGCGCTCGGCGAACGGGGCGAAGCCGGTGTCGTCGAATTCGGCCAGCACGGCGGCCAGGCGGCTAAGCAGCGCGGCCATCAGCTCGTTGCGGTCCATCTGCGCCAGCCACGGCGCGGCGGCGAGCGCGCGGTCGATGCGCTCTTCCAGTTCGTCCGGCATCAGCAGGTTGATGCCGACGCCGATGACGGCCCAGACGGCCTCGCCGCCGTCGTCCCTGCGCGCGCCCTGCGTTTCGACCAGGATGCCGGCCAGCTTTTTACCGTCGCGCAGCAGGTCGTTGGGCCACTTGATGTCGACGGCGACGCCGAGCGAGCCGATGGTTTCGGCCAGCGCCACGCCCACCGCCATCGGCAGGCCGGTCATGCGGTGCAGCGGTCCCTTGAAGCGCCACGCCAGCGAAAACATCAGCGCCGCGCCAGGCGTCGACAGCCAGCTGCGGCCGGCGCGGCCACGGCCGGCGGTTTGGTTGTCGGCCACGCGCAGCAGCGGGGCGTCGAGCGTGTCGAGGCGGGCCAGCAGGTCGGCGTTGGTGGAGCCGGTTTCGGCGACCGCCTCGATGGCCACGTGGGCGGCGCCGGTGGCGAGGCGCGCGGCGATGGCGGCGGCCGACAGGAACGACGAGGTATCGCTCATGGCGCGGCCTTGCGCGGTTTGTGCGGCGCCCGGGAAAAGGCGAAGTCGTAGACGGCGTTGGGCAGCAGGCGCAGCGCCTTGGCGACCACGCCCATCTGCCACGGGATGACGGCGTAGCTGTCGCCGGCGGCGATCACGCGGGCGGCGCGGGCGGCGAATTTTTCCGGCGCCATCAGGAACGGCATCGGATAGGGATTGACCCGCGTCATCGGCGTGTCGATGTAGCCGGGGCACAGCGTGACGACCTTGATGCCGTAGGGTTTCATCTCCAGCCGCAGCGATTCGCAGTAGCTGATCACGGCGGCCTTGGAGGCGCAGTAGGCCTCGGCGCCGGGCAGGCCGCGGATGCCGGCCACGCTGCCGATGCCCACCAGCCGCGCCGAGGTGCGCTGCGCGCGCATGGCGGCGATGAACGGGGCGAAGGTGGCGGCAGTGGCGATGACGTTGGTGGCGACGATGTCGGTGAAGACGGCGATGTCCCCGGCGTGCTCGGTGAGCGTGCCGGCCGAGATGCCGGCGTTGGCGATGACCACGTCGACGCCGCCGGCGTGGGCGAGGAAGTCGCGCGCGGCCGCCGCGATGGCGGCGTGGTCGCGCACGTCGACCGCGTAGGCGCGGTGCCGCTTCGACCCCGGCGGTGTCCCGGACGGGGAGCCGGGCAGGGAGGCGATCAGGCTGTCGAGCGCCTCGCCGCGCCGCGCCAGCAGGCCGAGGGTGGCGCCCTGCGCGGCGTATTGGGCCGCCAGCGCGGCGCCGATGCCGCTCGAGGCGCCGGTGATGAAGACGCGCTGGCCGCTCATGCCGCCGCCCGCCGTGGGGCCCGAGCCGGAGTCGGCGCGTCTTTCAGGGACATGCTTATTTCTTTTCCGCTTTCGCTTTCGCGACCAGGAAATCCATCACCTGCAGGCCCTGCGCGTGCAGCTGCGCCTCGTTGGTGGCGGACTTCGAGCCCTCGTCGGCCATCGACGGCGACGTCACGTATTTGCCGTCGATGGCGAACGTCGGCCACGAATCGATGCCGTAGGTGTCCATCATCGCCGTCGCCTTGCGCACCCGGCCCTGGACGCCGAAACCGCGATAGGTGTCGATGAACTTCTGGCGGTCGACGCCCTGCTTGGCGATGAAGTCGAACACCATCTCGTCGCGGTTCATGCGGTTGCGGTTGACGTGCATCTCGGTGAAGATCTTGGTGTTCATCGCCTCGTTCATCAGGCCCATGGCTTCGAGCGTGTAGAACATCTTTTGCTGCGGCAGCTCGGTGCCGGTGCGCGAGATGTGGGTGCGCTTGAAAACGATGTTGTCACCCTGTTTCTTGACCCAAGCGGTCAGCGACGGATCGAGCGCGTGGCAGTGCGGGCAGGCGTAGTCGAAGAACTCGAGCACCTCGACCTTTTTGCCGGTGTCGACCGCCTGCGGCGCCGGCAGCGTTTTATATTCGACGCCGTTCTTCGGATCGGCCGGCGAGGCCGATGCCGGCGACATGGCGACGGCGCCCGCCATCAGTGCGCTCAAAACGTATTTCAGAATTCGCATCATCACTCCCTGGTTACTTTTGATTGCGCACGACTGCGACGTCGACGCCGTTTTCGGACAATTTGCTGCGCACCTTGTTCATCGCCTCGACCTGGTTGAACGGGCCGATGCGCACCCGGTGCAGCACGCCGGTGTCGGTGGTGCGGTCCGACAGGTTGGCCTCGAAGCCGAGCAGCGCGAGCTTGGCGCGCGCGCTTTCGGCGTCGGCCACCTCGCGGAACGCGCCGGCCTGCAGGTAATAGATGTATTTTTCGTCGTCGGCGCCGGCCGCCTTGGCCACCGGCGTTGGCGTCACGTTCGAGGCCGATGGCGGGGTTTTCGGCTTGTCGGCCGCGCCCTGGATGCGGTCGACCACCGCCTGCAACGGATCGGCCGCCGGCGCCTTCGGCGCGGGGGCGGGCGCCGGGGCGGGCGGCTGCGCGGCCGCGGCCGCGGGCTCGCGGCCCAGGTCCTTGGCGGCGGCGCGGGCCGCTTCCTTGTTGCCGTACATCGGTTTGTTCGGATCGGCCGCCTGGCCCGCCGTCGTTTCCGTGCTCTTGTTGCTGCGTCCCTTGTCGGTGAACGGCGAGGCGCCCTTGTTGATCACCAGCGCGACGACGACGGCCACGGCCAGGCCGATGACCAGGCCGATGATGATGCCGACGAAGGTGTTGCCTTGTTGGCGCTGGCGCGCGCTGGGGCGGGTACGGAAATTCATTGTGCGGGATATCCTTCGCGATTACATTTTGGTGGGAGCGGAGACGCCGATCAGCGCCAAGCCGTTTTGCAGCACCTGGCGGGTGGCGACCATGAGCGCGATGCGCGCGGCCTTGAGCGCCTCGTCGTCGACCAGCACGCGCTCGGCGAAGTAGAAGCTGTGCAGGTTGGCGGCCAGCTCGCGCAGGTAGAACGCGATCTGGTGCGGCCCCAGCTCGGCCTGCGCGCGCGCCAGCGTTTCCGGATACGCGGCCAGGGTGGCCAGCAGGGTCGCCTCGGTCGGCGCGGTCAGCGGCGCGAGGTCGACATCGGCCAGCGCGGCGACGTCGCCGGTCCATTGTTCGAGCATGCGGCAGATGCGCGCGTGCGCGTACTGCACGTAATAGACCGGGTTCTCGTCCGAGGTCTTGAGGGCGACGTCGACGTCGAAGACGAATTCGGTGTCGGCCTTGCGCGAGATGAGGAAGAAGCGCACGGCGTCGCGGCCCTTGGTGATGTCGCCGCCGCCGGACCATTCGATCAGGTCGCGCACGGTGACGTAGGAGCCGGCGCGCTTGGAGATCTTGACCTCCTCGCCGCCCTTCATGACGGTGACCATCTTGTGCAGCACGTAGTCGGGGAAGCCCTGCGGAATGCCCAGGTTGACCGCCTGCAGGCCGGCGCGCACGCGCGCGATGGTGCCGTGGTGGTCCGAACCCTGGACGTTGATGGCCTGGCCGTAGCCGCGCTGGAACTTGACGATGTGGTAGGCCACGTCCGGCACGAAGTAGGTGTAGGTGCCGTCCTTCTTGCGCATGACGCGGTTCTTGTCGTCGCCGTAGTCCTCGGTGCGCAGCCACAGGGCGCCGTCCTCCTCGTACGTTTTGCCGGAGTTGTTGAGCATGTCGACGGCGGCGTCGACCTTGCCGTCGGCGTACAGCGACGATTCGAGGTAGTAGTTGTCGAACTTGACGCCGAACGCCTGCAGGTCGATGTCCTGCTCGTTGCGCAGGTAGGTCACGGCGAAGGCGCGGATCGAGTCGATGTCGTCGATGTCGCCGGAGGCGGTGGCCGGCGCGCCGTCGGAGGCCGAGACGGTTTTTTTGGCCTTGAAGTCCTCGGCGATGTCGGCGATGTAGTCGCCGTTGTAGGCCGACTCGGGCCATTCGGCGTCGCCCGGCCTGAAGCCGCGCAGGCGCGCCTGCACCGAGTTGGCCAGCGTTTGGATTTGCACGCCGGCGTCGTTGTAATAGAACTCGCGGGTGACCGCGTAGCCCTGGGAGCCGAACAGCGACGACAACGCGTCGCCCAGCGCGGCCTGGCGCCCGTGGCCCACGTGCAGCGGGCCGGTCGGGTTGGCCGAGACGAATTCGATGATCACGCTCTTGCCGTCGCCGGCGGCGCTGTTGCCGAAGGCGGCGCCCTGCGCCAGCACGGCCTTGACCACGGCCTGCTTGGCGGCGGCGCTCACGCGCAGGTTGATGAAGCCCGGGCCGGCGATGTCGGCCGACTCCACCAGGCCTTGGCCGGCGGGGTCTGCCAGCAGCGCGGCGACCACCTTGGTGGCCAGTTCGCGCGGGTTCATTTTGAGCTGCTTGGCCAGTTGCATGGCGATGTTGCAGGCGACGTCACCGTGGGACGGGTCGCGCGGGCGCTCCAGTACGACGTTGGCGGCGACGTCGGTGCCGGCCAGGATCGGTGCGAGGGCGGCCTGGAACAGGGCGGTGATGTCTTGTTTTTGTTGGGCGAGCATGAGCGAAATGGCGGACGGGCCGCGCTAAAAAAATCATCTGAAAGCGAAAGCGGCCGGCGCGATGGCGCCGGCCAAACAGCGACAATTATACTTTAAGCGCTCGCCAAACCGGCGCCATCTCGCTCGCGCGCGACTTGTCATATGCGCTGCTGTGGCACTACTGTATACTGCGCGATCACGGCTGCCGGCCGCTTTCTGGAATTAGCATATGAACAAGCAGCGCCCGACGCTCTCACTGAAGTCACCCGCCAAGGCGGCAGCGCCCAAGCTGCGCGCCAGCCATGCGCGTGACCTGAAACCGGCGCTGCAAACGGGCTTCCAGACCGGCCTGCGGCCCGATTCCCTCGCTTTCAGCCTGATCGGCGCCGCCCAGGCGGTGGCCCAGGTGCGCACCGGCACCAACTTGCCGCAGGCGCTGGCCCAGGTGTGGGCCAAGCTCGAGCATAACCGCGCCCCCCGGAACGAGCTCACGCCGCAGGCGCGCGGCGCCATGCAGGACATCGCCTACCGCTGCATGCGCCAGCTCGGCCAGAGCGAGGCGCTGATCGCGCTGATGGCGCCCAAGGCGCCCGAGCCGCTGGTCGGCGCGCTGCTGGCGTGCGCGCTGGCGCTGATGACGGCGCCCGACGCCGTCGCCCCGTACGAGGAATTCACCGTTGTCGACCAGACCGTGACGGCGGCCGACGCCCATCCGGACACCGCGCGCGCCAAGGGCATGGTCAACGCCGTGCTGCGCCGCTTCCTGCGCGAGCGCAAGTCGCTGCTCGAGACGGCGCTGCTGCAACCGGTCGCCAAGTGGAACTATCCGCAGTGGTGGATCGACGCCGCGCGCGCCGCCTGGCCCCAGGATTGGCAACAAGTGCTAATCAGTGGCAATAGCGCGCCGCCGCTGACCCTGCGCGTAAACGTGCGCAAAACCTCGGTCGAGCAGTACCTGGCCACGCTGGCGGCGGCCGGCATGGACGCGCGCCGGATCGGCCCGTCGGCGGTGCGCCTGGCCAAGCCGGTCGGCGTGGGCGCCATTCCCGGCTTCGCCGACGGCATGGTGTCGGTGCAGGACGCCGGCGCCCAACTGGCCGCGCCGCTGCTCGACGTGCAAGCGGGCATGCGCGTGCTCGACGCCTGCGCCGCCCCCGGTGGCAAGACCTGCCACATCCTCGAACTGGCCGACGCCGGCGCCGGCGTCCATGTCACGGCGCTCGACGCCGACCCGAAACGCCTGGCGCGGGTCGACGAGAATTTGCTGCGTTTGCAGCTCCAGGCCACGTTGCAGGCGGCCGACGCGCAAACGGCGGCGTGGTGGGACGGCAAACCGTTCGACCGCATCCTGGCCGACGTGCCGTGCACGGCCTCGGGCATCGTGCGGCGCCACCCGGATATCCGCTGGCTGCGGCGCAAGGGCGACACGCTCCAACTTGCAACACTTTCGGCCAAAATCCTCGACAACCTTTGGCAGATGCTCGCCCCCGGTGGTAAATTGCTGTTCGTAACGTGCTCGTTGTGGCCGCAGGAGTCCGAGGCGCAGGCCGCCGCCTTTGGCGTGCGCAACAACGCGGCGCGGCTCGACGCGCCCGGCCAGCTGCTGCCGGCCGGCGGCGAGGGCCAGGACCACGATGGTTTGTTCTACGCGCTTTTCCAGAAAAATGCGTAAGCGTTTTGCCTCACTCGTCTTACACCCGCGTATTACGCACCTATTGAGCACCGGCCCACACGTGATACAACGATTTTTCCGCCTGCTGACCGGGCCCTTGCTGCTGATACTGGCCTGCGCGCTGCCGCCGGCGGCGGCCGCCGCCGATGGCGTCGAGATCAAGCGGGCCTACGTCGAGGCGACCGAGGACGGCTACCGGCTGTCGGCCAACTACGGCTTCGACCTGAGCCACGGCATGGAGGACACGCTGCAGTACGGCGTGACCTTGTATTTCACCACCAGCATCGAATTCACGCGCCCGCGCTGGTACTGGTTCGACGAAAAGGCCATCGTCGCGCGCCAGACCACGCGCCTGTCGTACAACGTGCTCACGCGCCAGTACACGGTGGGCAACGTCGGCAGCGTGGCGCAGAGCTTCTCGTCGCTCGACGACGCGCTGTTCCAGATCCGCCGCCCGAACCGCTGGATCGTCGCCCCGCGCGGCGCGCTCAAGATCGGCGAGACCTACAGCGTCAAGGTCAGCATGGGCCTGGACCAGAACTACCTGCCCAAGCCGATCCAGATCAACGCCCTCAACAACAGCGAATGGCGCCTGGCGTCCGACAAGAAAACCTTCCTCTACAAGGCCGAGTAAGTGAGCAAGGCGCTCCGCTATTTCGCAGTCGTCGGCGGCGCCATCGTCAGCATCCTGCTGTTCCTGCTGGCCTCGGCGTCCGACAATTCCGGCTTTTTCGACCGCTACTACGCCTGGCTGCTGGGCTTGAACGCGGCCGTGGCCGGCGCGCTGCTGCTGCTGGTGGCCGTGTCGCTGTTCCGGCTCTACGGGCGCTACAAGAGCGGCAAGTTCGGCTCCAAGCTCATGACGCGGCTGGTGCTGCTGTTTGCCGCCGTCGGCGTGCTGCCCGGGCTGGTGATCTTCCTCGTGTCGGTGCAGTTCGTTTCCCATTCGATCGAATCGTGGTTCAACGTGCCGGTCGAGGCCGCGCTCGAGTCGGGCATCAACCTGAGCCGCGCGGGCCTGGACCGCGCGCTCGGCGAGCTCACGGCCACGGCCGCGCGCGCCACGCAGCGCCTGGCCGACGACGGCGACGGCACCGAGCGCGCCATCCTGGCGGCGCTGGTCAAGGAGCAGCCCGGCATGCAGAACGCCATCCTGGTCGACGCCGAGGGCGGGCTGGTGGTGAGCGCGCGCGCCAGCCGCAGCGGCAACCTCAGCGCCGACCTGCCCACGCGCGAAATGATGGCCAAGGCCAAGAGCGGCGAGGCGTTTGGCGCGCCCGAGGGCGGCAACGAGCTGCGCAGCGACATGATCGACGTCCCCGTCAACGCCCAGGACGGCGCCAGCCAGCTGCGCCTGCGCGTGGTGATGGCCGTGCCGGACCGGGTGCGCGCCAACGGCACCCAGCTGGCGCCGCGCTACCTGCAGCTGATCCAGCTGGCGCCGGCGCAGCTGGCCGCCGACGGCGAGACCATCCGCGGCGCCTATTCGAACTACAAGGAACGCTTCGTGGCGCGCGTCGGCCTGCGCAAGATGTACATCGTCACCCTGACCCTGACGTTGCTGCTGGCCGTGTTCGGCGCCATCGCCAGCGCCTTCCTGATCGCCAGCGACCTGGCCCAGCCGCTGCTGCTGCTGGCCGAGGGCACGCGCGCGGTGGCCGAGGGCGACCTGTCGCCGCGGCCGATCGTGGCCACCTCCGACGAGCTGGGCACGTTGACGCAGTCGTTCAACACCATGACGCGCCAGCTGTCGGACGCGCGCAGCGCCGTCGAGCGCAACCGCGCGGCGCTGCAGAACGCCAAGGCCCACCTGGAATCGGTGCTGGCCAATATGTCGGCCGGGGTGATGGTGCTCGACCACGAGTTCCATTTGATCAGCTTTAACGATTCGGTCGAGCGCATCCTGCAGCAGGCCGGCGTGACGATGATCGGGCGCAAGCTCGACGAGGTCGAGGGCATGCAGGAGTTCGGCGCGGCCATCGTCGCCGCGTTCGCCGCGCAAAGCGCGCAGTCGGCGGCCGGGCGCAATCTGCAAAAGATGCACTGGCAGCGCCAGATCGAGGTGCCGCGCCGCTCCACCAGCCTCGACGACAACGACCTGACCCTGCTCACGCGCGGCTCGCGCCTGCCGATCGAGGGCGGCAGCGGCTACCTCGTGGTGTTCGACGATATCTCCGACGTGATCTCGGCGCAGCGCTCGATCGCCTGGGGCGAGGTGGCGCGGCGCCTGGCGCACGAGATCAAAAACCCGCTCACGCCGATCCAGTTGTCTGCCGAACGGCTGCAAATGAAACTTGAGGGTAAGCTGGTCTCGCCCGAGCTGGAGTTGCTCAACAAGGGCACCGCCACCATCGTCAACCAGGTGGCGGCGATGAAGCGCATGGTCGACGATTTCCGCGACTACGCGCGCACGCCGCCGGCGGTGCTGCAGCCGCTGGACCTGAACGCGCTGGTCGAGGAGATCCTGCATCTGTACGTGAGCGGCGAGGGCGACGACATCATCCATCCGCAGCTGGCCGCCGGCCTGCCGCCGGTGATGGGCGACGCCACCCAGCTGCGCCAGGTGATCCACAACCTGCTGCAAAACGCCCAGGACGCGATGGCCGAGCAGCCGGTGGTCGAGGGCGCGCCGCGCGCGCGCATTGACGTCGTGAGCGAAGCGATCCATTATCAGGCTGCCGACGGCGGCACGCGCACGGCGGTGCGGCTGGCGATCGTCGACAACGGGCCGGGATTCGCGCCGAAAATCCTGGCGCGCGCCTTCGAGCCGTACGTGACGTCGAAGGCGCGCGGCACCGGCCTGGGGCTGGCGATGGTGAAGAAGATTATCGACGAACATGGGGGCCGGATCGATATCCAGAACCATGTCGATAGAAGTGGCGCGTCTGTATTGATTTTGCTGTTAAAGTTAGCTCCGACGACGCACAATACTTAAAGTTAAGTTCATACAAAATCATTGCCGCAACGATGGCGAAAATGAGGAAGGCAAGGGAAGATGGCAAACATTCTGGTAGTGGACGATGAGATGGGTATCCGCGAGTTGCTCTCGGAGATATTGAGCGACGAGGGGCACGCGATACAGCTGGCCGAAAACGCGCAGCAGGCACGCGAGGCGCGCGCCGGCGGCGCGCCCGACCTGGTGCTGCTCGATATCTGGATGCCCGATACCGACGGCGTCACCCTGCTCAAGGAGTGGCAGCGCGACGGCCTGCTGACCATGCCGGTGATCATGATGTCCGGTCACGCGACTATCGATACGGCAGTCGAGGCCACGCGCATCGGCGCGCTCAATTTCCTCGAAAAGCCGATCGCGCTGCAAAAGCTGCTCAAGGCGGTCCAGCAGGGGCTGACGCGGGCGCAGGAAACCGTGCGCGCGCCGGCGCTGGCGCCGCGCCCGGCCGTGGCGCAGCCGGAGGAGGCGCCCAGCGCCGGCTTCAACGCGCCCAATCCGGCGGCGGCGATCGCCGTGCGCGGCGGCGCCACCATCGCCGGCGCCGACAACCACATGTTCAACCTGTCGTTCGACCTGCCGCTGCGCGAGGCGCGCGACGCCTTCGAGCGCATGTACTTCGAACACCACCTCGGGCGCGAGGGCGGCAGCATGACGCGCGTGGCCGAGAAAACCGGCCTCGAGCGCACCCACCTGTACCGCAAGCTCAAGCAGCTTGGCGTCGAGCCGGGCAAGCTGGCCAAGAAGAACGTCTAAGGTCGTGGCGGCCCCGTCCGCGACCGGCGGCGCCGCGCGGGCGCCGGTGCCGACCTGGCTGGTCACCGGCCCCGGCCCCGGCGCGCGCGAGGCGGCCATCGCGGCGCGCCTCGGGGACGCGTCGCCCACCGTCATCATCCTCGAAGGCTTGTCCGACGGCGGTTCGGCGCTCGCTTTCGAGCCCGCCGACGGCTCCTCCGATGTTGCTCCTGCTCCAAAAGTGTTGCGAATCGCGCCCGGCTGTCTCCATTGCAGCGGGAATCTCGTTTTGCGGGTAACATTAAACCGTGTGCTGCGTCATCCTCCGGCGCGGCTCTACATAGGTCTTGCCACTGCTGAACACCTCGAACTGCTGCGTGCCTGGCTGTCCGAGCCCCCGTACGGCGACCTGCTAGACTTGCAATCCGACATCGCGGCCTAAGCCCTGCCTGCAGATCGGGTCCTGTTCTTTAGACTTGAATCGTCCACTTTGAGCCCCATGTGGGTAGTGAAGTGAAACCGAGCAGTGTTTCGCCCCTGGAGAAAGGAAGCAAAATGAACCTCATCTATAACAGCGAGCAATACAGCGTCGTCGAATTCGGCGCCGATCGTAGTCTGGATGCATTGCGCTTTGGCGGCTACGAAATCGTCGACAAAGGTGGCAAGCGGGAAATCTTTATCAACGGCATCCTGGCGCAAAATTTCCGCCGCGACGTCAACGAACTGATCGCCGGCGAGCCCACCATGGCCGAGATTGATGAATTTTTGGGCAGTTACGATGAGCTCATGAGTCATCCGGTGCTGTTGCACTGATTTGTGACGGCGGGCATTGCCCGCCGTTTGTTTTTTTGCCACACATCTACATCCTTCCTTCCCGCGCGCGCCCCGGTGGTTTTTCCGGCCCACCTGTTATATTGTGCGCTGCATCGTCAGCCAATCGCGGGAAGAGAAATAAACAATGTGTCAGCTACTCGGCATGAACTGCAATGTCCCGACCGACATCGTGTTCAGTTTTACCGGCTTCGCCATGCGCGGCGGCCACACCGACACCCACCATGACGGCTGGGGCATCGCTTTTTTCGAGGGCGCCGGTGTGCGCCATTTCGTCGACCACCAGGCGGCGATCGCCTCGCCCATCGCCGAGCTGATCAAGCGTTATCCGATCAAGTCCACCAACGTCATCGCCCATATCCGCAAGGCCACGCAAGGCCGGGTGGCGCTGGAGAATTGCCACCCGTTCGTGCGCGAATTGTGGGGGCAATACTGGGTGTTCGCCCACAATGGCGACCTCAAGGAGTTCAATCCCTTGCTCAACGGCGCCTTCCGGCCGGTCGGCTGCACCGACAGCGAGCGGGCTTTTTGCTACATCCTGCAGCAGCTGCGCGCCCGTTTCGGCGAGCAGCGCCCGGCGCTGGCGCAGTTGCGCGCGGCGCTGGGGGCGCTGGTCGACGAGGTCGCCGCGCACGGCACCTTCAATATGCTGCTGTCGTCGGGCGGCGAATTGTTCGCGCATTGCTCGACCAACCTGTTCTACCTGGTGCGCAAGCATCCGTTCGACACGGCCAAGCTGTCGGACGAGGATGTCAGCGTGGATTTCTCGCAGGTCACCACACCCAACGACCGGGTGGCGATTATCGTTACCCAGCCGCTAACGACCAATGAACAATGGACATCGTTTGCCAGTGGCGAACTGAAATTGTTTATCGATGGCGCGCCGATCGAGTCATAAAATGTCAAGACAGTCGGGTTTATTGCTGTCAAAATCTTGGTAAAGCGAAATATTTCGCCCCCGACCGGATGACAGAAGCAATGATCGATCTCTCCCCCAACGACGCCGGCGCGCGCGATTTGCGCGTGCGCGAATTCTATCTGGGACGCCAGCCCATCCTCGACCGCAACCAGAACCTGTTCGGCTATGAGTTGCTTTTCCGTAATTCCCCGGTCGGGCCGGCCCATATCACCACCGAATTGTCGGCGACGGCGGCGGTGCTGGCCCACGCGTCGCAATTGGGCATGGAGCGCACGGTGGGCGACGCGCTCGGCTTCGTCAATGTCGATGCCGACATCGTCATGACCGATATTTTCTCCTTCCTGCCGCTGGAAAAGATGGTGCTCGAGTTGTGCGCCACGGCGCCCGTCACGCCGGCCTTGCTGGCGCGCGTGGAGGAGCTGGCCGGGCAGGGGGTGCGTTTCGCGCTGGGCGACGTAACGGGCGAGAGCGAAGCGCTCAACGCGCTGCTGCCGTGGGTTGGCTACGTCAAGATGGACATGCGCAACACGCCGCTGTCGACGCTGATGAAGTTGGCGCCGCGCTTCCACCAGCAGAAAAAGAAACTGGTGGCCGAAAAGGTCGAGACGCGCGAGGAGTTCAAGAACTCGCTCGACCTCGAGTTCGACTATTTCCAGGGCTATTACTTCGCGCGGCCGGTGATCATGAGCGGCAAGAAGCTGTCGCCGTCGCAGCTGGCGGTGATGGAGCTGATGACCCTGGTGACGTCGGACGCCGACAATATCGACATCGAACGGGCGATCAAGCGCGACGTGTCGCTCGCGCTCAATTTGCTGCGGCTGGTGAACACGCCGGCCGTTGGCGCGCGTCAGCGCATCGATTCGCTCAGCCAGGCGGTGGCCTTGCTGGGCAGGCGCCAGTTGCAGCGCTGGCTGCAGATCATGCTGTACGCCGAGCCGAGCAAGCGCGGCCACAGTATGACGCCGTTGCTGATGCTGGCCACCACGCGCGGCCGCCTGCTCGAACTGCTGGGCGCCAAGCTGCGGCCGGGCGAGCGGCACGTGGCCGATATCGCCTTCACGGTCGGCATCATGTCGCTGATGGACACGCTGTTCGGCATGTCGATGACGGAGATCCTGTCGCAAATTCCGGTCAACGACGAGGTATCGCACGCGTTGCTGCACCGGGGCGGCTTCTACGGCGACCTGCTCAAGCTGGCCGAATGCATCGAGCGCATCGAGGAGATGGACGAGCATATCCTGCCGGCGCTGCGCGGCTTGGCGATGTCCACCGACGACCTGGTGGAGCTGGAGCTGGCCGCCTTCGAGTGGAGCGACAACGTGGTGCGCTACGCGTTGTGATTGTTGGTCCCGCACGGCCGGCACGACTCTCGCCGCCAACCCGCAGGGCCAACCGGGGTCGGACCCCACTGGGTCCGACCCCTAAGCGGTAGAGCATGCGCAGCCCTGAAAGCGCGCGGGGGTTTTAGGCGCCGCTCAGGTGGCGTGCCCCGCGCCCGGCCAGTGCTTGACCAGTTCCGGGTCGGTGCGCATCTCCCACAGCGCCAGCACGGCCACCGCGATGCCGACGATCACCGAGTTCCAGGTCAGCGCGGCGTCGCCGGCCAGCCCGAGCACCCACGGCGAGACCGCCACCCAAATCCCCACCAACAAGTTGAGCAGCACGGCCCAGAAGTAGGTTTTGTACAGGTCGAACGCGGCCAGCACGGCCATCACCGCGCCGGAAATGAACGCGGTCCAGGCCTGGACCGATGGTATCGGATAGCCAAACACCCAGGGCGTGATGAAGAACCACAGGCCCAGCACGAGGATCAGCTGATCCTGCCAGCGCCTCACCGACGTAGCCGACGTCGACGTATTGGACGTGTTAGTTGCCATAGTTACCTCCCTAGCAGGCCGCCGAACGGCGGCGTACTTACTTAGGCCGCGCGCGTTCTTAAAAGTTCAACCTTGTTATGGATGAACGGCTGCGCGGCCAGCGGTCGGTTCTACAGTCGAGGCCGTGTCCAAATGACAGACTTGACCCCGAGGGTTTAGGAGAGGTTGGGGGCGAGCCAGCGCTCGAGCTCGGCCTTGTCGACGCCGCGGCGGGCGGCCATGTCGGCCACCTGGTCGTCGCCGATCTTGCCGACCACGAAGTACTTCGATTCGGGGTGGGCGAAGTAGAAGCCGGACACCGCCGCCCCCGGATACATGGCGTAGGATTCGGTCAGCTCCATGCCGATCTCTTCGGCCTGCATGGTGTCGAACATCTCGCGCTTGACCGTGTGCTCGGGGCAGGCCGGGTAGCCCGGCGCCGGACGGATGCCGATGTATTTTTCGGCGATCATGTCGTCGTTGGTGAGCGCTTCGGCCGCCGCGTAACCCCACAGGTCCTTGCGCACCCGCTCGTGCAGGTATTCGGCGAAGGCTTCGGCCAGGCGGTCGGCCAGCGATTTGAGCATGATCGACGAGTAGTCGTCGTGCGCGTCCTCGAAGCGCTTTTCGTACTTTTCGATCCCCAGGCCGGCGGTGACGGCGAACATGCCGATGTAGTCCTTCACGCCCGATTCCTTCGGCGCGATGAAGTCGGACAGGCATTGGTTGGGCCGCTGCACGCCGTCGACCACCGGCTTGACGCCCTGCTGGCGCAGGCCGTAATACGTGAAGTCGACGGTGGCGCGCGTGTCGTCGGTGTAGATCTCGATGTCGTCGTCGTTGACGGTGTTGGCCGGCAGCAGCGAGATGACGCCGTTGGCCGTGAGCCAGCGGCCGTCGATGACTTTCTTGAGCAGCGCCTGGCCTTCCTCGAACACCTTGGTGGCCGCTTCGCCCACCACGTCATCGGTCAGGATGGCCGGGAACGGGCCGGCCAGGTCCCAGGTCTGGAAGAACGGACCCCAGTCGATGTAGCGCGCGATGGCGGCCAGGTCGACGTTTTTGAATTCGCGCCGGCCGATGAACTTCGGCTTGACCGGCGCGTCCGCGCCTTCGAACGACAGCTTCATCTTGTTGGCGCGCGCGTCCTTCAATGACAGCATCGGCAGCGCCTTCTTGTTGGCGTGCTGCTCGCGGATGCGCACGTAGTCCTCGGCGATGTCGTCGATGTACTGCTGGCGGCTCTCCGGCGTGAGCAGCGACTGCGCCACCGACACCGAACGCGAGGCGTCCGGCACGTACACCACCGGGCCCTCGTAGTTGTGGGCGATCTTGACGGCCGTGTGGGCGCGGCTGGTGGTGGCGCCGCCGATCAGCAGCGGGATCTTGAGCATGCGGAAGTGCTCGTCGCGCTGCATCTCCTTGGCGACGTAGGCCATCTCCTCGAGCGACGGCGTGATCAGGCCGGACAGGCCGATGATGTCGGCGTTTTCCAGCTTGGCGCGCGCCAGGATCTCGGAGCAGGGCACCATCACGCCCATGTTCACCACTTCGAAGTTATTACATTGCAGGACCACCGAGACGATGTTCTTGCCGATGTCGTGGACGTCGCCCTTGACGGTGGCGATGACGATCTTGCCCTTCGGCTTGGCGACGATGCCGGTGCGCTTTTCCTCGGCCAGCTTTTCCTCTTCGATGTAGGGGATCAGGTGGGCCACGGCCTGCTTCATCACGCGCGCCGACTTGACCACCTGCGGCAGGAACATCTTGCCCTGTCCGAACAGATCGCCGACGATGTTCATGCCGTCCATCAGCGGGCCTTCGATCACGTGGATCGGACGGCCGTTGGCGGCCAGCACCTGCAGCCGCATCTCCTCGGTGTCGTCGGTGATGAACTGGGTGATGCCGTGCACCAGCGCGTGCGCCAGGCGCTTTTCGACCGGGCCGTTGCGCCACTCCAGGTTTTGCGCGTCCTGCTTGCCGGCGCCGGCTTTCAGGGTGCCGGCGATGTCGATCATGCGCTCGGTGGCGTCGTCGCGGCGGTTGAGCACCACGTCCTCGACCCGCTCGCGCAGCTCGGCCGGCAGGTCGTCGTAGACGCCGACCATGCCGGCGTTGACGATCCCCATCGTCATGCCGGCCTTGATGGCGTGGTACAGGAACACCGTGTGGATCGCCTCGCGCGCCGGGTCGTTGCCGCGGAACGAGAACGAGACGTTCGAGACGCCGCCCGAGATCTTCGCGTGCGGCAGGTTCGCCTTGATCCAGCGGGTGGCGTTGATGAAGTCGACCGCGTAGTTGTTGTGCTCTTCGATGCCGGTGGCGATGGCGAAGATGTTCGGATCGAAGATGATGTCCTCCGGCGGGAAGCCGACCGTGTTCACCAGCAGCTTGTAGGCGCGCTCGCAGATTTCGATCTTGCGCTCGAAGGTGTCGGCCTGCCCCTTTTCGTCGAAGGCCATGACGATGACGGCGGCGCCGTAGCTCAGGCACAGGCGCGCCTGGCGGATGAATTCCTCCTCGCCTTCCTTCATCGAGATCGAGTTGACGATCGATTTGCCCTGCACGCATTTGAGGCCGGCCTCGATCACCGACCATTTCGACGAGTCGATCATAATCGGCACGCGCGAGATGTCCGGCTCGGAGGCGATCAGGTTCAGGAAGCGCGTCATCGCCGCCTGCGAGTCGAGCATGGCCTCGTCCATGTTGATGTCGATGACCTGGGCGCCGTTTTCCACCTGCTGGCGCGCCACGCTGAGCGCCTCGTCGTACTGCTCGTTGAGGATCATGCGTGCGAACGCCTTCGAGCCGGTGACGTTGGTGCGCTCGCCAACGTTGACGAACAGCGAGCTGTCGTCGATGGTGAACGGCTCCAGGCCCGACAGGCGCTGGGCCACCGGCACGTCCGGCAGCGTGCGCGGCGCGGTGGTGGCGAGCATCTCGCCGATGGCGCGGATGTGGTCCGGCGTGGTGCCGCAGCAGCCGCCGGCGATGTTGACGAAGCCGGCGTCGGCGAACTCGCGCAGCAGCGCCGAGGTGTCGGCCGGCAGCTCGTCGAAGCCGGTGTCGCTCATCGGATTGGGCAGGCCGGCGTTGGGGTAGATGCAGACGAAGGTGTCGGCGATCTGCGACAGCTCCTGCGCGTAGGGGCGCATCAGCGCCGCGCCGAGCGCGCAATTGAGGCCGATCGTCAGCGGCCTGGCGTGGCGCACCGAGTTCCAGAAGGCCGGCACGGTCTGGCCGGACAGGATGCGGCCCGAGGCGTCGGTGACGGTGCCGGAGATCATCAGCGGCAACCGCGCCAGGCCTGGGTTCTCGGCATAGAATTTATCGATGGCGAACAGCGCGGCCTTGCAGTTGAGCGTGTCGAAGATGGTTTCGACCAGCAGCACGTCGACGCCGCCCTCGACCAGCGCCGTGGTTTGCTGGTGGTAGGCCTCGACCAGCTGGTCGAAGGTGATGTTGCGCGCTGCCGGGTCGTTGACGTCCGGCGAGATCGACGCCGTCTTCGGCGTCGGCCCGAGCGCGCCGGCGACGAAGCGCGGCTTGTCGGCGCTGCTGTACTTGTCGCACGCGGCGCGCGCCAGCCTGGCCGCCTGCAGGTTCATCTCGTAGGCCAGGTGGGCCATGTGATAGTCGTCCTGCGCGATGGTGGTGGCGCCGAAGGTGTTGGTTTCGATCAGGTCGGCGCCGGCCGCCAGGTAGCGCTCGTGGATCTCCTGGATCACGTGCGGCTGCGTCAACGTCAGCAGTTCGTTGTTGCCCTTGACGAAGAGCTCGCGCGCGCCGCTGCCGGCCGGGGCGGCGAAGTCGATGAAGCGCCCGGCCGGGCCGCCGCGGTAGGCCGTCTCGTCGAGCTTGAACTGCTGGATGATCGTGCCCATCGCGCCGTCGAGGATCAGGATGCGGCGCGCCAGGATTTCGCGCAGTTGGGCATCGGTCTTGGACATGACGGTATGGGACACGGTGTTATTCATTTATTACTTTCTGTGAGCGGGAGGACGCGAACGACTACAGCGGTCGCCGGTCTAAAATTATACGGCATCCCTGAATAAGCTTCAGGCCACCGCTGCATCGCAGCAACAGAAATTCGGTTGACAGGGGTTGCGGCCTGCTCAATACTGTACTAATCGGTTCGCTTTTGAATTTATGTGTGGGCGGCCGCAGGGAAGCATTTATACTTCCTGATCCCCAAACAAAGGAATCATCGATGTCCAAATCCATAGTAGTTCGCGCCGCCGCCGCCGCCGCCGCCTTTGCGTTGACCTTCGCGCTGGGCGCCAACGCCGAGAGTTTCGCCTCGTCGGCGTCGAGCGCCGGTTCGGCGTCGAGCGGCAGCGTCTCCGATTCGCTGTCCGGGTCGAGCGACAGCTCCAAGAGCGACCGCAAGGTCGCCGATGGCGACTACCGCATCATCGAGATCGCGCAGACGCCGGACCGCGCCGGCCGCACGCGCCTGACCTTGCAGGCGGACGATCCGCAGCAGCGCATCGTGCTCGACATGCCGCAGGCGACGTTCGAGCAGCAGCGGCTGGCCGCCGGCGACAAGATGTACGCGCTAAACCGCGTCTACGGGCTGGAGTTCGGCCGCGGCGACACGCGCCAGCCGTTCTATCTGGTGCTGGCCGACGAGTGGTACGGCGAACTCGCTTCGCGTCCGGTCACGCTGTAATCCTTTGTCGAAGGCTATGCGCGCGCCGACGGGTGGTCGGCGCCTGGTGCTGGCGCTTGCCGTCGCCGTCGCGGTCTGCGCGTGCGGCGCGGCGCGCGCCGGCGTTGCGGCCTCCGGCAGCGGTGACGGGGCCGGTGGCGGTGGCGGCTCGTCGCGCTTTTGCGACCGCGCGCAGCCGCTGACGGCCGCCGAGCAGGACCGCCTGCTGCGCTTTGCCGCCGTGCTGCGCGAGGAATTAGGCGGCGCCGGCGAGGGCGTCGCGCTGGTCAGCCGCTCCGGCCTGGACCTGTCGCGCTTTGGCATCCGCTATTCGCATGCGGCGCTGGCGTGGCGCTCGGAGGAGGGCGTGTGGTCGGCGCGGCAGCTGTACTACGCCTGCGACGAGCGCCGCCCGCGCATCTTCGACCAGGGCCTGGCCGGTTTCGCCATGGGCACCGACGATCCGAAGGTGGGCTATCTGAGCATCGTGCGGCTGCCGCCGGCATCGGTGCTCGCTTTGCGCCCGGCGTTGCTGGACCGGCCGCGCGTGCAGAACATGCTGGCGGCGCAGTACAGCGCCAATGCGTACGCCTACGGTACGCGTTATCAGAACTGTAACCAGTGGGTGATGGAGATGTTGGCCGCCGGATGGGGCGATCTGGCCGACGGCGGCGATTTGCGCGCCCGGGCCCAGGATTGGCTGCGCGCGCAGGGTTACGATCCGGCGCCGGTCGAGGTGCCTTCGCGCTGGCTGATGCTGGCGTCGTATTTCGTGCCGCTGGTGCATTTGAGCGACCATCCGCAGCCGGACGTGGAGGCGATGAAGCTGCGTGTCAGCTTGCCGTCGACGATCGAGGCTTTCGTGCGCGGGCGCTTTCCGGCCAGCGAACGGGTGGAGTTGTGCCACGATGAGCGGCGCGTCGTGATCCATCGGGGGTGGGCGCCGGTCGCCGCCGGCTGCGTGCCGGGCGAGGGGGATCGCGTCCTGGCGCTCGATTAGGGCTGGGGTGGCAATTGGCGCGGCGTGATCGACCTTGCGCGCGCGGCCGGCCGTGCATGGGCCGCCGTCGCATCACGCATGGCGGATTACGGCGTGCCGCCTCTTAAGGCCTACCGGCAGGTAGGCCGCCTCATTCGGTGGGCCCCCGGGGCGGATTGGCGGGCCTCACCCGCTAATCCGCCCTACGAATCGATGAATCAATGCGTTATTTACAGCGTCGTCACCACTTGCGGCATCGGCCGGCGCACTTTTTTCAGGTTGCTCAGCCAGTCGCCTTCCGGCGCGCGGTAGCCGACCGGCAGGATCACGACGCTGCGCAGATTGCGCTCTTTGAGCGACAGGATTTCGTCGACCTTGGCGGCGTCGAAGCCTTCCATCGGCGTGCTGTCGACGTGCTGCGCGGCGGCGGCCACCAGCGCCACGCCCAGCGCGATATACGCCTGGCGCGCGGCCGAGTCGAAGTTGCCGGCCTTGCCGCGCGCGGCGACGATGCCCTTCAACTTGGCGCGATACGCTTCCCAGCCCTCGTTGACCATGCCGCGCTGCTCGTTGGTCATGTCGAACATTATGTCGATGCGTTCTTCGGTGATGTCGTCCCACGCGGCGAACACCAGCAGGTGCGAGGCGTCGGTGATGGCGGCCTGGTCCCAGCCGACGGCGCGGATCTTGGCGCGCAGCTCCGGGTTCTCGACGACGAACACTTCAAACGGCTGCAGGCCGCTGGAGGTGGGCGCGAGGCGGATCGCTTCGAGGATGTTGTGCAGCTTGTCGTCGGCGACTTTTTTCGCGGTGTCGTACTTTTTGGTGGCGTAGCGCCAGTGCAGATGTTCAATCAGTTCGGTCATGAGGGCTCCAGTGGAATGGGCTTCCAGGCGGCGCTGGAAACGGGCAACCATCATAACGCGCAATTGAATAGCCCGCTTGAGGCCGCCCCGCGCCAACCGGCGCGGGCGCACACTCAGGCGAAACGCAGGCCTTCGAGCGGAAAACCCTTGATGAACTCGGCGGCCGGCAGGCGCTTGCCGCCCGGCTTTTGCAGCTGCGTCAGGCGCAGCGCGCCGGCCCCGCACGCGACGACGATGCCATGCTGGGCGTCGGCCGCCAACACGCTGCCGGCCGGCGCGGCGCTGCCGTCTCCCACCACCTCGGCGCCCCACAGCTTGACGTTGACGCCGTTGACCGTGCCGTGCGCGCCGGGGAAGGGATTGAAGGCGCGGATCTTGCGCGCGATCTCGGCGGCGGAGCGGCCGAAGTCCAGCGCCGCCTCTTCCTTGCTGATCTTGGCGGCGTAGGTGACGCCTTGCTCGGGCTGGATCACCGCCTCGAGCGCGTTGTGCTCGTACTTGCGCAGCGCGTCGACGATCATCGTGCCGCCGAGGGCGGCGAGCTTGTCGTGCAGCGTGCCGGTGGTGTCCTGGTCGCCGATGGCGACGCGCTCGGTCAGCAGCATCGGACCGGTGTCGAGGCCTTCCTCCATCTCCATGATGGTGATGCCGGTGTCGGCGTCGCCGGCCTCGATGGCGCGGTGGATCGGCGCGGCGCCGCGCCAGCGCGGCAGCAGCGAGCCGTGGATGTTGAGGCAGGGTTTGATGTCGAGCGTGCTGCGCGGCAGGATCAGGCCGTAGGCGGCCACCACCATCACGTCGTACGGCGTCGACAGCAGGCGCGCGTGGGCGGCCAGCGCCTGCTCGGCGCGTTGCGGGTCCTTGCTGTCGGTGCGCAGCGACAGCGGCTGCAGCACTTCGATGCCGTGGGCGACGGCGTACTGCTTGACGGCCGACGGCTGCAGGTGCATGCCGCGGCCGGCCGGGCGGTCGGGCTGGGTCAGCACCAGCGGGATCTCGAATCCGGCTTCATGCAGCGCCTGCAGCGCCACGGCGGCAAATTCCGGCGTGCCGGCGAAGATCACTTTCATGCTGTTCCTTGGTGATGTTTAGGCCGTACCCCGCACGGCCGGGCGGGGACGTACCCCCCGGGGTACGTCCCCAAGTGGCGGCGCCGGCGTCCGGGCAAAGGCGTGCGGGGTTGGGGGTCAGTAGCGGCGCCCCTGGGCGCGCAGCTGGGCTTCGCGCTCGAGTCCGCGCTCTTCCTTCATCATCTTGGTCTTGATGCGGTTGCGCTTCAACGGCGACAGGTATTCGACGAAGACCTTGCCCAGCAGGTGGTCCATCTCGTGCTGGATGCACACGGCCAGCAGGCCGTCGGCCTCGACCTCGAACGGCTGGCCCTTGACGTCGAGCGCGCGCACCTTGACGCGGGCGTGGCGTTCGACGCCGTCGTACACGCCCGGCACCGACAGGCAGCCTTCGTCGTAGACTTGCTTCTCGTCGCTGGCCCAGATGATTTCCGGATTGATGTAGGCCACCAGCGCATCCTTGGTCTCGGTGATGTCGATGACGAGCAACTGCTCGTGCACGTCCACCTGCGAGGCGGCCAGGCCGACGCCGGGCGCGTCGTACATGGTTTCGGCCATGTCGGCGACCAGTTTCTCCAGGCGCTCGTCGAAGACGGTGACGGGCTTGGCGACCTTGTGCAGGCGCGGATCGGGGTAACGCAAGATATTTAAAATGGCCATGTCTGTACTGTGATGATGTCGATGTGATTGCTTGGGCAACGCGCGGTCGGATAAACGGCGACCGCGGCGATTTCCCCGCCAAAAGCGCGACTGCCGCACTGCCGCTGGCGCGGTTTCGCTCGGTGGTCGGGGGCGGAATTAGATTATTTATCAACCTTATCTTTTGATAAGGAGACTGCTTGACGCTGCGCGCCGGCGCCGGTTTGGGCGCACCCGCTAAAGGAAAATTTTATCACAGTCGGCATGCGGCGCGTGCCGGGCGCCTGTTTGGGGGCGCGGGCGCGGGCCGGCTGTCCAGTATTAACAGCGCAAACGTTGACGGACTCGATGTCGGCCCCGCGCGACGGCGTTACCATGCGGGACCGACCGTGAGCGCCGCCATCGTGACCCATCCCGCCCATCCCCCGACCGCCCCGCACACCCCGACCGCCGCCGCGCTGGCCGCGTGGCTGCGGCTGGAACAGACCGACGGCGTCGGCCTGCTCAGCGCGCATCGGCTGCTGTCGCGCTTCGGCGCGCCCGAGGCGGTCTTTGGCGCCAGCCGCGACCAGTTGCTGGCGGTCGTCAAGCGCGACCAGGCCGACGCCTTGCTGCGCCCGCCGCCGCCGACGCTGGCGGCCGCCGTCGACGCCGCGCTGGCGTGGCGCGCGCGGCCCGGCAACTTGTTGCTGACGTGGGACCATCCCGACTATCCACCCAACCTGCGCCACATCTGCGCCGCGCCGCTGATGTTGTACGTCAAGGGCCGGGCCGAGTTGTTGACGCGGCCGTCGCTGGCCGTGGTCGGCTCGCGCAACGCCAGCGTGCAGGGCATGCTCAACGCCGAGCGCATGGCCTGCGCGCTGTCCGAGGCGGGGCTGACCATCGTCTCCGGCCTGGCGCTGGGCATCGACGCGGCCGCCCACATCGGCGGCCTGCGCGGCGAGGGCGGCACCCTGGCCGTGATCGGCACCGGCGCCGACCGCATCTATCCCGCCGGCAACGGCGAGCTGGCGCGCCGCATCGCCGAGCACGGGTGTATCGTCAGCGAGTACGCGCTGGGCACGCCGCCGCTGCGCGACAATTTTCCGCGCCGCAACCGCGTCATCAGCGGGCTGGCGCGCGGCGTGCTGGTGGTGGAGGCGGCCGCCAAGTCCGGCTCGCTGATCACGGCGCGGCTGGCCATCGCCCAGGGGCGCGATGTGTACGCGATGCCCGGCTCGGTCCACGCGGCGCTGGCCAAGGGTTGCCACCGGCTGATCCGCGAAGGCGCCAAGCTGGTCGAGACGGCCGCCGACGTGCTCGAGGACTTGAACCTGCCCGGCGGCGGTGGCGGCGCGCGCCTCGACGACACCTTTGTCGACCGCGTGCTCGAGGCCATCGGCGACCACCCGGCCGGCGCCGACATGCTGGCCGCCGCGCTCGGACAAAGCGCCGCAGAGTTGCAGGCCCAGCTGCTGGCGCTGGAATTGGCCGGGTTGATCGAGCGCTTGCCGGGCGGCTTGTTCCAGCGCCTGCGCGCCTGATCTATTATCTTAACTGCAACATTGAAGGCGAACTGCGCAGTACTTGTGTCCGATCTGTTTTAACTGATAGAGTAGAGCCATGTTCGACATCCTTGTTTATCTCTACGAGACGTATTACCGTCCCGACGCCTGCCCCGAACCGGCCGCGCTGGCCAAGAAACTGTCGGCGGTCGGTTTCGACGATGTCGAAATTTCCGAGGCCCTGGTGTGGCTCAACGACCTGACGGCGATGGCCGGCGTCGAACAGTCGCTCACGGCGGCCTCCACCGGCACCCGTTTCTATGTCGACGAAGAGCAGGACGTGCTGGGCACGGCCGCGATCGGCTTCATCCAGTTCCTCGAATCGGCCAAGGTGCTCTCGCCGCTGCAACGCGAGATCGTCATCGAGCGGGCGCTGGCGCTGGAAGAGGCGCCCGTCACCCTGGGCAAGCTCAAGGTCATCGTGCTGATGTTGCTCTGGAGCCAAGGCAAGGAGCCGGACGCGCTGATGTTCGACGACCTGTTCGGCTCCGACGAGGACCAGGCCCCGCGCCTGCTGCACTAATTAATAGCGGTGCCGGCGCGCCCGCCTTCCGTTCCATAAAGCAACAAACTCCATCCGCCGGCCGCCCCACGGCGCGGTTTGCTTGCAGTGCCGCCGCCAAGCCGCTTATTATTTGCGCTTTGATAAGACTGTGACACTCCGGCCTTGCCATCGGCGGCGCAAAAGTGCAGACTGCGGCGCGATCCATGTATGATGCGCATGCTGACCCCACCCCAAGTGTTAAAAACGAGATACGAAATATGACGAAAACCCTCATCATCGCCGAGAAGCCTTCTGTCGCGAACGACATCGCGAAGACGCTTGGCGGCTTCACCAAGCACGATGAGTACTTTGAGTCCGACGAGTACGTGCTGTCGTCCGCCGTCGGCCACCTGCTGGAAATCGCCGTGCCCGAAGAGCACGACGTCAAGCGCGGCAAATGGAGCTTCGCGCACCTGCCGATGATCCCGCCGTACTTCGCGCTCAACCCGATCGCCAAGACCGAGGCGCGCCTCAAGGTACTGAACAAACTGATCAAGCGTAAAGACGTCACCACCCTGATCAACGCATGCGACGCGGGCCGCGAAGGGGAACTGATTTTCCGTTTGATCGCCCAGAACGCCAAGGCCAAGCAGCCGGTCAAGCGGCTGTGGCTGCAATCGATGACGCCCGGCGCGATCCGCGAAGGCTTCACCCACCTGCGCACCGACGAGGAAATGCTGCCGCTGGCCGACGCCGCGCGCTGCCGCTCGGAAGCCGACTGGCTGATCGGCATCAACGGCACCCGCGCCATGACCGCGTTTAACTCGAAAGAGGGCGGCTTCTACCTGACCACCGTCGGCCGCGTGCAGACGCCGACCCTGTCGATCGTCGTCGAGCGCGAAGAAAAGATCAAGAAATTCGTCGCCCGCGACTTCTGGGAAGTGCGCGCCGAGTTCGTGTGCGCGGCCGGCGTGTACGAGGGCCGCTGGCTCGACACCAAGTTCAAGAAGGACGAGACCGATCCGGAGAAGCGCGCCGAGCGCCTGTGGAGCAAGGCCGCCGCCGACTCGATCGCCACCGCCTGCCGCGGCAAGCAGGGCATCGTCACCGAGGAAGCCAAGCCGACCACCTCGATGGCGCCGGCGCTGTTCGACCTGACCAGCCTGCAGCGCGAGGCCAACTCGCGCTTCGGCTTCTCGGCCAAGAACACGCTCGGCCTGGCCCAGGCGTTGTATGAAAAGCACAAGGTGCTGACCTACCCGCGTACCGATTCGCGCCACCTGCCGGAAGACTACCTGCCGACCGTGCAACAGGCGCTCGAGACGGTCAAGGAGAACCCGAACTACCACCAGTTCGCCAAGCAGATCCTCGACAAGGGCTGGGTCAAGCCGAACAAGCGCATCTTCGACAACACCAAGATCTCGGATCACTTCGCCATCATCCCGACCACGATCGCGCCGAAGAACCTGTCCGAGCCGGAACAGAAGCTGTACGACCTGGTCACGCGCCGCTTCATGGCCGTGTTCTTCCCGCCGGCCGAGTTCCAGGTCACCACCCGCTACACGGAAGTGTCCGGCCATCAGTTCAAGACCGAAGGCAAGGTCATGACCAACCCGGGCTGGCTGGCCATCTACGGCAAGGAAGCGTCGACCGACGACGACAAGGAAGGCAACGCCAACGGCAACCTGGTGCCGGTCGCCAAGGGCGAGAAGGTGCTCACCGACAAGGTCAACGCCAACGGCCTGGTCACCAAGCCGCCGGCGCGCTACACCGAGGCGACCTTGCTGTCGGCCATGGAAGGGGCCGGCAAGCTGGTCGAGGACGACGAATTGCGCGACGCCATGGCCGGCAAGGGCCTGGGCACGCCGGCCACGCGCGCGGCCACCATCGAAGGCTTGCTGACCGAGCGCTACCTGCTGCGCGAAGGGCGCGAGCTGATGCCGACGGCCAAGGCGTCGCAGCTGATGACCTTGCTGCGCGGCCTGGGCGTGAACGAGCTGACCGCGCCGGAACTGACCGGCGAGTGGGAGTACAAGCTGTCGCAGATGGAAAAGGGCAAGATCTCGCGCGAGGAATTCATGCGCGAAATCGCCCAGATGACGCAGGTCATCGTCAAGCGCGCCAAGGAATACGACAACGACACCATTCCCGGCGACTACACGACCTTGACCACGCCGTGCCCGAACTGCGGCAGCGTGGTCAAGGAAAACTACCGCCGCTTCGCCTGCACCAAGTGCGACTTCTCGATGAGCAAGACGCCGGGCAGCCGCCAGTTCGAGATCGCCGAAGTCGAGCAATTGCTCAAGGAACGCACGATCGGCCCGCTGCAAGGTTTCCGCTCCAAGATGGGACGTCCGTTCGCGGCCATCCTGCGCATCGTGCGCGACGAGGAGATCAAGAACTTCAAGCTCGAGTTTGACTTCGGCCAGAACGACGACTCGGAGGACGCCGAAGCGGTCGACTTCACCGGCCAGACGCCGCTGGGCCCGTGCCCGAAGTGCGCCGGTGGCGTCTACGAAATGGGGCTGGCCTATGTTTGCGAAAACAGCGTCGCCAAGCCGAAGACGTGCGACTTCCGCAGCGGCCGCATCATTTTGCAGCAGGAAATCCTGCCCGAGCAGATGGCCAAGCTGATCAACGAAGGCAAGACCGACCTGTTGCCGGGCTTTGTTTCGCAGCGCACGCGCCGTCCGTTCAAGGCCTTCCTGGTCAAGGGCAAGGACAACAAGATCAGCTTCGAGTTCGAGGAGCGCAAGGCCAAGGCGCCGGCCAAGGGCAAGGCCGCCCCGGTAGCGGACGAGGGCGCCGACGGCGCGGCGTCGGAAGCGGCGCCGGCCAAGAAAGCGCCGGCCAAGAAGGCCGCCGCCGCCAAGGCCGCGCCGGCCAAGAAAGCCGCCGCGAAAAAGGCGCCGGCCAAAAAAGCCGCGCCGAAGAAAGCTGCCGCCACCGCCGAGTAGTCTCGCGCCTGCCGGAATCAACAGGACCGTCGAAGGCAACTTCGCGGTCCTTTTTTTATCGATGACTAGCGCGGGGAACGGGCTTTTCGTGCCCGTGATAAAAATGTCTCGACATCGGCCCGAATTGAATTAAACTATTAACTTATTCGTTAATAGGTGAATCCATGGAGTTGGACCGTGTATTTGAAGCGCTCGCTTCCAAACCCCGACGGCAAATCCTGGCCTATCTGTCGGCGACCGAGCTGTCCACATCGGATCTGGCGGCGCGTTTCGAGATGAGCGCGCCGGCGATTTCCCGCCATTTGTCGATACTGGAAAACGCCGGCCTCGTCACCAGCGAGCGCAAAGGCCAGTTCGTACTTTACAAGTTAAACGCGGATAGCCTGGCCAACACCCTGACCGGCTACGCGATGGAGGTTTGCCCGGTCGCGGCGCCGTTAAAGCGGGAATCGCGGGCACTCGCCAAGGAAAAGAAGAGCACTTAATCGGCCGCCATCGAAAGGAGCTGCACCGTGTCTGCGTTTTCCCGTGTCGACCAACATCGCGTGCTCGCCACGCATCCGAACAGCGTCGTGATCGGGCGGGTGGTTTACTCGCCATGGAAGTCGCTGTGGTTGATCGGCATGGCCAGCGCCGCGCTCATCGGCGGCATCGCCACCTTCACCCCGGCCGCGTTGACCTTGTTTCTCGCATCCACCGCGATCGTGCTGCTGTTCGGACATTCCCTGGGCAGCCACCGCAAGTTGATACACAATAGTTTCCAGTGCCCGAAATGGCTGGAATACGTGTTGGTCTATCTGGGCGTTCAAGTCGGCTTGGCCGGACCGCTGGGTTTGCTGCGCCAGCATGAATTGCGCGATTACGCGCAACGCCTGCCTGACTGCCATGATTATCTGCGTCACGGCCGCTCCGCCTGGGTGGACGCATGGTGGCAGCTGCATTGCGAACTGATTCTGGCCGATCCCCCGCATGTGCGTCTCGAGCCTGGCATTGCGCAGGATAGGTTCTACCGTTTTCTGGAGCGGACGTGGATGCTGCAACAAGTGCCGATCGCCCTGCTGTTGTTTTGCTGGGGCGGCTGGGCGTTCGTTTTCTTCGGCACCTGCGCGCGCGTCACGGCCGGCGTGTTCGGCCACTGGCTCATTGGTTACTTCGCGCATAATCATGGGGCCATGCATTACGAAGTGCGGGGCGCGGCGGTTCAGGGACGCAACATCCGCCTGGCGTCGCTGCTGACGATGGGCGAGTGCTGGCACAACAATCATCACGCGTTTCCAGGTTCGGCCCGCCTTGGGTTGAAGGCGGGCGAATGGGATCCCGGCTGGTGGGTGTTGAGCATGATGCGTTGCACGGGATTGGCGTGGAACCTCAGGCTGCCGGAGGATTTGCCGGAGCGGCCGGAATTGATCTCCCTGGAGTATCGCCACCGTCCGCTTTCGGCCCGGCGCCGAGGCTCAATCCCCGATAGTCAGCCTGGCGCCGGACTTGGCCGATGCGCGGCGCGCTCCGGCGTTGTCGGCCGCCTGACAGCTCATGCCCGCGATGGTAGACGGTCACGCCTGACCGATAAAGAACATTAAAATTACTTTTTTGACACATTTAGCGGCCTGTTATCACAATTTTTTATTACAGCACTAAATTAGTTGCTGTGCTAGACTATTGATTCTCTAGGGCAATTTAAATCTTCTGCCCATTCGCGGTTCCCAAACGTCGCACCGCTTCTTAATTCCAGATACTGCCTCACCGGCAATTATTACCATGAAAAATTTGAAAATCGGCACGCGCCTTGCCGCCGGCTTTGGCTTGGTTTTGAGCATGATGACCTTGATGACCGTGATCGGCATCACCCATATGCAGGACGTGGCCGAGGCCACGCGCGACATGATGCGCCAGCCGCTGGCCAAGGAGCGCATGATCAGCGACTGGTACCGCCTGATCCACACCAGCGTGCGCCGCACGTCGGCCATTTCCAAGAGCGCCGACCCGTCGCTGGGGCCGTACTTCGCCGAGGAGACCGCCGCCTCGGTGGCCGAGATCAACGGCTTGCAGCAAAAGGTCGAGCCGCTGCTGGAAACGGCGCGGGAGAAACAGCTGTTCGAGCAGATGACGGCCAACCGCAAGCGCTACCTGGCCTCGCGCGACGCCATCATCGCGCTCAAGAAGGAAGGCCAGCTCGAGCAGGCGGCGCGGGTGCTCGACGAGCGTTTCACGCCCGATGGCAAGGCCTATCTGGGTTCGCTCAGCGGCCTGCTCGACATGCAGCGCGCCAGCATCGACGAGAACGCCGCCGGGATCGAGGCC
The DNA here is from genome assembly GCA_963513825.1 of uncultured Duganella sp. Lineage (GTDB taxonomy): Bacteria > Pseudomonadota > Gammaproteobacteria > Burkholderiales > Burkholderiaceae_D > Rugamonas. The sequence goes on along the minus strand of CAUPRW010000034.1, from coordinate 38,475 downwards.
ATCTACCAGCGCAGCCGCCGCTTCATGATCGGCTTCGGCCTGGTGGTGCTGGCGCTGGGCGGCCTGTGCGCCTGGCGGCTCACGCGCGGCATCACCGTCCCGCTCGGGCGGGCCGTCGAGATCGCCGTGGCGGTGGCCAACAAGGATTTGACCTCCACCATCGAAGTGAGCACCAGCGACGAGACGGGACGCCTGCTGCGGGCGTTGCGCTCGATGAACGACGGCCTGATCGGCATCGTCCACGACGTGCGCCACGGCACGGACAGCATCGCCACGGCGTCGGGCGAGATCGCCGCCGGCAACCTGGACCTGTCGGCGCGCACCGAGGAGCAAGCCTCCAGCCTGGAGGAGACGGCCGCGTCGATGGAGGAATTGACGTCGACCGTCAAGCAGAACGCCGACAACGCCCGCCAGGCCAACGTGCTCGCGGTCAAGGCGTCGGAGGTGGCGCGGCAGGGCGGCGCGGTGGTGGCCGACGTGGTCGAGACGATGGACGCCATCAGCGGCTCGGCGCGCAAGATCGTCGACATCATCTCGGTCATTGACGGCATCGCCTTCCAGACCAACATCCTGGCCTTGAACGCGGCGGTCGAAGCGGCGCGCGCGGGTGAGCAGGGCCGCGGCTTTGCGGTGGTCGCGTCCGAGGTGCGCAGCCTGGCGCAGCGCAGCGCCACGGCCGCCAAGGAAATCAAGCTGCTGATCGACGACTCGCTGGCCAAGGTCGACGCCGGCGGCGCGCTGGTCACGCGGGCCGGCACCACGATGAACGACGTAGTCGACAGCATCGGGCGCGTCACCGACATCATGGGCGAGATCACCTCGGCCAGCCACGAGCAGAGCGCCGGCATCGAGCAGGTCAACCAGGCGGTGATCCAGATGGACCAGGTCACGCAGCAGAACGCCGCGCTGGTGGAGCAAGCGGCGGCGGCGGCCGCCTCGCTCAACGAGCAGGCGGACGAGCTCAAGGCCGTCGTCAGCGTCTTCAAACTCGCCGCCTAACCCACCCCCGGTCGGGGTCAAGTCTGACATTTGGACACGAGCTGGTCCCTAGTCGCCCGCACCCCGCGGCCCGCAGAGAGCCCGCAGAGGGTCAGCCCGCAGAGGGTCAGAGCCCGCAGAGGGTCAGTGCCGACATTCGGACAAATTGAATTAATCGGGAACTTTTAAGCCACAAAAAGTTCCGCGATGTCCGAATGTCGGCACTGACCCCGCCGCCTGCTGCGGTCCATCGCCCGCTACAGCCGGGGCCGTGTCCAAATGACAGACTTGACCCCGACGGGTTTACGGGGTTTGCAGTTCGACGTTGACGAGGTTGTCGTCGGGCTTGCGGTCGATGAGCTTGTTGTCGGGGTCGATGCCGGCCTTGGCCGGGCGGGCGCCGACGATCACCGTGTAGCGGTTGTCCTTGCGGTCGATCAGCTTGCGCTCGCGGAACAGGCTGTTGCCGTCCTTGTCGTCGACGCCGATGTCGATGTAATCGTTCAACGCCACGTCGCGCTCCTCGCCCTGGTCGTTGGCGCGCACCTTGGCCGCGCTGACCACGAAATTGACCTCGTACTTGCCGTCGGCCAGCTTGCGCGCCGTCGCCGACACCGCGTGGTTTTCATACAGCACGATGTGGTTGAACAGGTCGTCGATCAAATACGCCTGCTCCGGCGGCGTGATCCGGCGCAGCGCGTCGACCAGCACCGACACGCTCGGGTACGGCCCGCCGCTGCGCCCGTGCGCCGCCAGCAAGCCCTTGAGCGCGCCGTTGATCTTCGCCTCGCCCACGATATCCTGCAGCTGGTACATCGCCAGGCTGCCCTTGCGGTACTGGATGTAGTTCTGGTTTTCATTGTCGGCCAGCGGCAACTCCTTCTTGCGCTCGAGCGCGCGCCCGATCAGGTACTGGTACAGGTCGTAGTGCAGGAAACGCCGCATCTTGTTGGCGCCGAAATTCTTTTTCATCACCATCAGCGCCGAGTATTCGGCCAGCGTTTCGCTCAGCACGCTGCTGCCGCGGGTGTTGCCGGGCACCAGCTGATGGCCCCACCATTGGTGCGCGACCTCGTGCGCCGTCACGTAGAACGGGTAGTCGATGTCCTTCGGATTGTTGTCGTTGACCTTGGCGATGAAGCCGAACGATTCGGCGTACGGGATGGTGTTCGGATACGATTGCGCGAACGTGGCGTAGCGCGGGAATTCGACGATGCGCACCAGCTTGTGCTGGTACGGCCCGTAGTTGCGCGTGTAGTAGTCGAGCGATTCCTTGACGCCCTTGTCCATGCGCTCGAGGTTGTATTCGTGGCCCGGATGGTAGTAGATCTCGATGCCGACATCCTGCCACCAGTCGCGCTTGACCAGGTAGCGCGCCGACTGGATGGCGTACAGGTTGAGGATGGGCTGGTCCATCTTGTACTGGTAGTAGTGGCGCCCCTTGCTGGTCCAGTCCTTGACCAGCGTGCCCGGCGCGATGGCGATCTGGTCGGCGCTGGTGCCGACGGTGGCCTCGAAGTTGATCCAGTCGGCGTCGTTGTTGATGAAGTTGTTGGCCAGGCCGCCGGCGTCGTCGCGCGGCAGCATGCGCTCGCGCGCCGGCAGGTCGTGGCGCTTGCGGTCGCGCGCGTCGCTCAGTTCGATGTCCTGCTGGTAGCCGATGTGCGGCAACACGCTGTTGTTGAAGAAGGTGCCGTTGTAGACCACCGGCGTGTCCCGGCCCAGGCCGAGGATGCCCTTGGGCGCGAACTCGACCTCGAACTCGACCGCCATGCGCGCGCCCGGCGCCAGCGGCGTGGCCAGCTTGTAGCTGTAAAAGCCGAGCGCGGCGTCGCGCAGGCCGGCCCGCGCCGGCTGGCTCAAGCGCGCCTGGAAGCCGGTCGCGTCCGGATCCTGGTGGAGGATGATGTCGGTGACCGGCCGCGCCGTCTTGTTTTGCACCACGTAGCGGCCCTTGACCTTGAGGCTGCGCCGCTCCGGCGTGATGGCGACGTCGAGCGCGACGTCGGTGACGCGTGGCTGCGGCAGCGCCGCGTAGCGCTTGTAGCGGCGCTCGTAGTCGGCGCGCCCGGCGTCCTTCCGGTAGGTCGACTTGTGCTGGTCGAGCACGTGCAGGTTGTAGAACAGCACGGCGCCGGCGCCGGCGAACACCAGCGCGCCGGCCGCGGCGGCCGTCAGCACCGGCACCGTCAGCGCGTGGCGCGCCAGCCGCAGGCGCTGGCGCCAGCCGTCGTTGGTGCCGCGCGCCCAGAACAGCAGCGCGGCCACCACCAGCAGCAGCGCGGCGCCGCCCCAGTACGCCTCGAACCAGCGCTCGCGCGGCAGGTAGTGGCCGAAGCCGTTCATGGCCGAATAGACGAAGCGCGGCGCCTCGCCATAGGCCAGCAGCGGCTGGTCCAGGCCCATCGATACCATCGTCAGCGTGGCGACGTAGTACAGGATCATCGCGAAGTAGGCCAGGTAGCGCTGGTTGATGAGCACCTGCAGCGCGATCGCCAGCACCGCCGCCAGCGCGTAGCCGGGCAGCTGGAGCAGGAACAGCTGGTACAGGTACAGCCCCGGCTCGAGCAGGAAATAGCCCTGGAACACCTGGATCGCCATGCCGCACAGCATCACGACCACCATCAGCATGGCCTGCAGGCCGATCAGCGCGAACAGCTTGGCCAGCAGCGGCAGCCAGCTGGGGATCGGCAGCGCGTCGAGCATCTGCGCCATGCGCGCCTCGCGCTCGCGCCAGACCAGCTCGCCCGCGTAAAAGGTGGTGATCACCAGCATGAACAACTCGAACGTGTCCGACACCGATTCGAGCACCAGGTAGGTGACCGGGTAGGTGTTGGTGCCGAACATCGAGCCCATGTCCAGCGCCAGCGCCAGCATCATCAGCACGCCGGCCAGCACGATGACGAGGAAGTAGATGTTCTTGGTGGTCTCGCGCAGGTTCAGCCAGCTCATCTTCAACAGCAGCAGCGCCAGGCTGCGCGACGCGAAGTCCGGCGTCTCGCGCGTGTTGCTCGAGGCCGCCGACAGGTGGCGCGGCGCGTCGGCCTCGCCGCGGCCCTTGCCGGCGCCGCCGGCGCCGCTGTCGACGGTGGCGATGAAGTGGAAGCGCCAGTAGCCCAGCAGCAGGCCGACCAGCGCGAACGAGGTCCACAGCGCGCGGTTGAGCAGGTAGACCCCTTCCGGCCACACCATGCGCGTGTTGCGCTCGATGATGGGCCAGTATTCGGTCAGGCGCAGCACGGCGGTGGTGCCGAACGGGTCGATCAGCGCGGCCAGGGTCTTGAAGTCGAGGTCGCTGGCGAGGCTGGGCGCGACGATGTAGCCGACCAGCATCACCACGCTGCTGATGTAGACCGGCAGCATGCGCCGCGTCAGCGCCGCCAGCATGAAGAACACGGCGCCGAAGATGAAGATGTTGGGCAGGATGACGACGCAGTAGGGGATCAGGTAGCCGAGCGCGCCGGGCAGGCCGAGCCGTTCGGGGTCGATGCCCGGCAGCAGGCTGCCGAGCCAGGCGCCGAGGATGATGCTGGTGAAGATCACCGCCAGCGTGAAGTAGGCGCCGAGGAAGCGGCCGAACATGTACTGGTGCTTCTTGATCGGCGCGCTGAAGAAGAAGTGCTGCATGTCGTACTCGAAGTCCTGCTGCACCGAGCGCCCCATCATGGCCGCGATCACCACCACCCCGAGCGAGCCGAGCGCGCTGACGGTAAACATCAGCGAGCGCGGCGAGTTGATCACCAGGCTGCCGAAGGTGACCTGGGCCTCCTTGAAGTAACCGCCGGCGGCGGCCATCCACAGCAGCGACAGCGCCAGGAAGCCGGCGAAGTAGACCCAGGTCGAGAGCAGCTTGAGGCGCTGGCGCGCTTCAAAAAGGGCGATGGCGAACATGCGGGCCGCCCTAGTCGCAGGTGGCGCTGGCGTGGTGGCGCCCGGCGATGGTGGCGAAGTAGACATCCTCGAGGTCGCCGATGGCTTCCTCGAAGCCGTCGCCGGGGTCGTTGTCGCTGTAGACGTGGATCAGGGTGCGGCCCGACAGCAGGCGCGACGAGATCACCGGGTGGCGCAGCTGGAACGATTGCAGGTCGCGCTTGTCGATGAAGCGGGCCCAGATCTTGTCGCTGACGTCGTGGATCAGCTCCTGGGTCGGCCCGCACAGCAGCAGGTGGCCCTTGTTGATGATGGCCATGTTGGCGCACAGGTCGGCGACGTCGCTGACGATGTGGGTCGACAGGATCACGGTCTTGTCCTCGCCGATGTCCGACAGCAGGTTGTGGAAGCGCACCCGCTCCTGCGGGTCGAGGCCGGCGGTGGGCTCGTCGACGATGATCAGCTTGGGGTCGCCCAGCAGCGCCTGGGCGATGCCGAAGCGCTGGCGCATGCCGCCGGAAAAGCCGCCGAGGCGCTGGTGGCGCACCTCGAACAGGTTGGTTTGCTGCAGCAGGCCGTCGACCACCTCGCGCCGGCGGTGGCGGTTCGACAAGCCCTTGAGCGTGGCGAAATGGTCGAGCAGCTCGTAGGCCGTCACCTTCGGGTAGACGCCGAAGTCCTGCGGCAGGTAGCCGAGCAGGCGGCGGATCGCGTCCTTTTCGTCGAGCACGTCGATGTCGTCGAAGAACACCGCGCCCGAATCGCATTCCTGCAACGTCGCCAGCGTGCGCATCAACGTCGACTTGCCGGCGCCGTTGGGCCCGAGCAAGCCGAACATCCCGGTGGGGATGGTGAGCGAGATGTTGTCCAAGGCCACGACGCCGTTGCCGTAGGTTTTAGACAAGTTGCTGATGCGTAATTCCATGCCAACTCCTGATCGATTCTGCCGCCGCACGACCCGCATTTCTGCACGGCCATACACTTTTCACATGATGGCATTGTATTGAATTTGTTCTAGACATGGGGGCGGCTTGCGACGGGCCGCGCAAACGGCACGCCAGAGTGCGCAAACGGCCGACCAGAATGTCGTCCCCCATGGCTTGCTTGAATAGACAACTTGCCCGTTTCAATACCTTTGTTTGCATCAATTTCTGAACAGCACTTCCTCGCGGTTGAACCACCAGCGGCACAGGGCCAGCAGGGCGCCGGCCGTCACCGTGGTCGACAGCAGGATCACCGACAGCATGCGGTAGTCCATGGTGCCCTTGACCAACTCCTTCATCGCCAGCGACACGTTGGTCAGCGGCACCAGCGACCACTTCCAGTTCATTTCCACGCCGGGCAGCAAGGCCACCAGCGTCGGCAGGATGGTGACGATCATCAGCGGCGAGATCATGCCCGACGCTTCCTTGTAGCTTTTCGCGTACACCGAGATCGACAGCAGGATGGCGGCGAACATGGCCGCCGTCGGCACCAGCATCAGCGCCACCATGGCCAGGTCGAGCAGGCCGATGGCGCGCGCCATGTGGGCCACGTCCCCGCTCATCAAGGACTCGCCGAACACCAGCAGCGCGCCCAGGCTGGCGATCATCAGCAGCGCCGACGTCAGGCCGACGGTAAACAGCATCAGGAACTTGGCCAGCACGATGCGGGTGCGCGAGACCGGCGCCAGCAGCAGCGTCTCGAGCGTGCCGCGCTCCTTTTCGCCGGCGCCGGTGTCGATGGCCGGATACATCGCCGAGACCAGGCACACCATCAAGAGGATGTAGGGCACCATGCCGCCGACCATGGCGCCGGTCTGCTCGCGCTTGTTGGCCGTCGAGTGGTCCTCGAGCTTGATCGGGTCGAGCGCGAAGCGCAGCCGCGCCTTGTCGAGCTTCAGGTCCGGCAGCGCCAGTTCGCGCAGCGCGCTGTTGTGCTTGCCCAGCACGGCGGCCACGCGCTTGCGCGTCATGTCGATCGCCGCGGCGCTGTTGTAATGGAGCTCGATGACGCCCTGTTCGTGGCGCGCCAGTTGGCCCGCCAGCCCGGCCGGGATCACCAGCGCGAACTTGATGCGGTCGTCGCCGATGGCGTGCTTGATCTCGCCCGTGCCCGACAGCACGACCTCGTGCAAGCCTGGTTCGGCGGCGAACCGGGCCGCCACCTGCGGCGCGTGTTCCTTGCCGAAGATGGCGTAGCGCATGCTCGCCTGGCTGGCCTCCTTGAACATGGCCGTCGACAGCATGCCAAAGCCGATGAAAATGAGCGGCATGGCGATCACCGGGATGAAGATGGTGAAGAAGAACGTCTTGCGGTCGCGCGCCAGTTCCAGCAGTTCCTTCAGGTAGATGGTCCACATGCTCATTGGCCCCCGGTGATGACATCGACAAAGGCGTCGTACAGGTCGGCGCTGCCGCCGCGCTGGCGCAGCGCGGCGACCGTGCCGTGGAAGGCGGTCTTGCCGTGGTTGATGATGCAGACCCGGTCGCACAGTTTTTCCACCTCGTGCAGGTGGTGCGTGGAAAAGATCAGCGGCACGCCCAGCGCCTTGTAGCTGGCGATGAAGTCGAGCAGGATCTTGGCGGCCATCACGTCCAGGCCGGTGGTGGGCTCGTCGAGGATGACGATCTTCGGCTCGTGCACGACGGTGCGGGCGATCGCGCACTTCTGCTTCATGCCGGTCGACAACTGGTCGGCGCGCTTGTCGCCGTACTCGTGCATTTGCAGCAGGTCGAACAACTCGTCGCAGCGGCGCCGGAGGTGGTCCGGCCGCATGCCGTGCAGCCGGCCGAAGTATTGGACGTTCTCGCGCGCGGTCAGGCGGCCGTACAGGCCGGTGCTGCCGGACAGGAATCCGATGTGCTGGCGGCCGACCAGGGGATTGTCCAGCAGGTCGATGCCGTTGACGACGATGCTGCCGGCATCGGGCTTGAGCGCGGTCGACAACAGGCGCAAGGTGGTGGTCTTGCCGGCGCCGTTCGGGCCGAGCAGGCCCAGCACTTCTCCCGGCGCGCAGCTGAAGCTGACATCGCGCACGGCGTGGAACCAGCCGTCGTGCTCGCGCGGATCGCGCGCCCTGGCGGTTTTGCCGCCGCGGGAGGGGAGGCGGAAGCGTTTGGCCAAGCTTTTTACCTCGATCATTGCGCTATCCAATTTTAAAGATTTCAAGAATAGCATGTAAAAATTCTGGCTTGCAAGCAAGTGCGGGAACTAATGTCTTGCTATAGTGACGGCATGGAGACAACATGAATGCCCAGCTGCAGCAAAAGATACTGGCGGTGACCCATAGCGGCGTCGACCGCGCCGAAGCCACCGGCTTTTTCCGCGTGGCGCTGGGCCTGTATTACCTGGCCGGGCTGATGACCAAGGAGACGCTGGACTTCAAGCTGCTCGACCGCCAGTTCAACCGTTTCATCTATCACACCATCGGCAAGGGCCACAGCATCACCAGCATCCTGCAATACATGAGCGGCGAGAAGGTGGTGCCGGTGGTCGAATCGAAGCGTTTCCTCAAGGCCTTCTCCGAGCATTGCACCGACGTTCCCGTCGAGAACATTCCCTTCCTGCTGGGATTGAACCTGGGCGTGGCCAAGGACCTCTCGAAGATCGACGTGCGCGGCCCGGTGGCCGACTACATCGAGCGCCAGCGGCAGTTGCGCGAGCAGACGGACGCGAATTAGGCGGCCCTCTATAATGGTGCTTTTGACGACACCGAACCGACCATGTCCGCATTCCACCACACCCCACTGGATCGTTTTATTTCCGGCGCCGACAAGGCGCTGCGCGTGATCGCCGGCGTCGCGTCGGCGTCGCGACCGACGCCGGGGCAGCGGCTCGAGGACGGCCCGCTCAGCGAGGCCGAGCAGCGCCACAGCGCCGGGCTGATGCGCGTCAACCACGTGGGCGAGGTGTGCGCGCAGGCGCTGTACAACGCGCAGGGACGCTTCGCCAGGACGGCCGACATGCGGGCCCAGTTCGAGCAGGCGGGCAGGGAAGAGGAGGACCACCTGGCGTGGACCGCGCAACGGCTCGCCGAGCTGGGCTCGCACACCAGCGTGTTAAATCCGCTGTTCTATGCCGGCGCCTACGCGCTCGGCACGGTGGCGGCGGTGCTGGGCGACGCCCGCAGCCTCGGCTTCGTGGTCGAGACCGAGCGCCAGGTGGAGGCGCACCTGGCCAGCCACCTGGACCAATTGCCGGCGCAGGACGCCAGGTCGCGCGCCATCGTCGAGCAGATGCGCCTCGACGAGATCGCGCACGGCGCCGCCGCGCAAGCGCTGGGCGCGGCCGCAACGCCGGCCCCGGTGCGGGCGGCGATGGCGGTGATGGGCAAAGTCATGACCGGCACCGCCTACTACATCTAAGATGCCGCGCGCGGCGTAACGCGCCGGGCGCGTCCGGCATCAGCCGAGCTCGACAATCTCAAACGAATGCGTGATCTCGGCCATCTTGCCCAGCATGATGGACGCCGAGCAGTACTTGTCATGCGACAGCGAAATGGCCCGCTCGACGGCTTCCGGCTTGAGTCCCTTGCCGGTGACCACGAAGTGGAAATGAATCTTCGTAAACACCTTCGGATCGGCCTCGGCGCGATCGGCCTTCAACGTGCATTCGCAGCCGCGCACATCGGCGCGGCCCTTCTTCAAGATCAACACCACGTCATACGCCGTGCAGCCGCCGGTGCCCAGCAACACCATCTCCATCGGCCGCGGCGCCAGGTTGTGGCCGCCGCCCTCGGGCGCGCCGTCCATGTTGACCAGGTGGCCGGAGCCGGTCTGGGCCAAAAAACTCATGCCCGACGGGCCGTTCCAGCTGACTTTGCATTCCATCATTGTCTCCGTTAAACATCGTTGTCCGTATTGTAAAGGACTCCGGCGCCGGGTGGCTTGCACGAAGTTTTTTCGCTTGGACTTCGGCCAAACCCGCTTGATAATTTAGTGCGCTTTGTTTGATTAAAATCAAGGAGCATTCAATGAGCCTAGCTATCGAATACCTGTGTTCCTATGGCGATCTGACCGAGCCCGGCAGCACCAAGGCCGGCCCGCTGGCCGACGATTTCACCCTCAACTCGCCGGTCGGCGTGCATGCCGACCGCCACGGGCGGCTCTGGGTGTGCGACACCGGCAACAGCCGCGTGCTGGTGTTTGCCGCCGACCTGTCCACACTGTTGCACGTGATCGAAGGCCCGGGCCAGGCCACGCCGCAAGCGCCGCGCCTGCTCATGCCGTTCCACGTGTGCCCGCACCCGACCGACCAGCTGATGTATTGCACCGACATGGGCCACGGCCGCGTGGTCGCCTTCGCCTACGACGAGCACGACGTCTGGTTCAGCTTTGCGTTCGGCGAGGGCGACGACACCTATCTGCCGCTGTCCGATCCGAACGGCATCACCGCCGTGCGCGAGCGCGACGGCGTCGACTACCTCTACATCTGCGACGAGTTCTTCCACACGGAAGACGACCTGGCCAGCCGCTGCGTCAAGTTCACGCTGGCGGGCGAGTTCGTCGGCCAGTTCCGCCGCGTCGCCTGCGCCGGCGCCGGCCACGAACTGCTGTGGCCGCAAGGGCTCGCCAGCGATGCCAACGGCAACCTGTACCTCGCCAACACCGGCCACTACGAGGTGCTCAAGATCAGCACCGACTGGCCCATCGTCGACGAGTGCGTGCAGGCGCCGCGCGAGACCGTGATGCTGCACCAGCACGGCAAGCCGACCGGCATCGGCAAGTTCAACGTGATGCGCTCGGTGTGCGTGGTCGGCGACCGCGTGTTCGTGCCGGGTCACATCGAAAACGCCATCGCCGTCTACGACCTCGAGGGCCGGCTCGTCACCGTCGTCAACGGCCTGCAACCGTTGTGGAACCACCGCATGGAGCCGGTCCATTCGCTGTCCGATTTGATCTACGGCGCGCTCGAGGACGTGGTGTTCGTCGGCCCCTACCAGGTGTGCGCGGCGCCCGAGCCGGACGTTTATTTCATCAGCGAGCCGTTCGCCTCGAGCATCATCAAGGTGCGCATTGCGCGCATCAAGGGCGAGGAGGAGGCGCTGCTGATGGCCTCGGTCGGCCACCGGCGCGACGACCAGGACCGGCTGCGCAAGACGTCGCAGTTCAATTGCATGACGGCCGTGCTCGGCATTGACCCGGAGCGGCGCGCGCCGCCGCGGCAGCTGGACGGCGGCAGCTGGCTCGACCAGTGGGCCACGGCCGCCACGCGCGTCTACCAATACTGGTACGAGCAGTTCCGCGCGCAGGCGGGCATCGACCCGCTGGCGCGCATCGGCCGCGGCTCGCTCAACATCGATTCCGGCAACTGGTGCATGAAAACCTTCAACACCGACAGCGACCCCTACCACCAGATGCAGGACATGATGCGCGGCTTCTTCGTGCCGGGCGACCTGGCGATGGATGTGTATTACCCGCACACGCCGCCGCTGGGGCAGATCTGTCCCGGCACGCCGCTCATCTTCGTCACCAATTTCAATCTGTGCACGGTGTCGATGTACCAGTTCAGCCCGTCGGGCTTCCTGATCAACTACGGCCTGCCGTTCGGGCGCGCCGGCGTCGGCGGCGACGGCACCCTGAAGGCGCCCCAGGGCATCGCCGTCAACGGCCGCGGCGAGATCTACATCGCCGACTCGCTCAACAACCGCATCTCGATGTGGCAGATCCAGCCGACCGGCCAGGTGGTGTTCCGCAAGAACTTCCGCTGGCAGTCGGACGCGGACTTCACGCCGTGCGACATCGCCATCGACGCCGACGAGCGCCTGTTCGTCTGCGACCAGTTCAACAACTGCCTGCGCGTGTTCGACCGCGGGGGCGCCAGCTTGTGGAGCTACGGCCACCTCGGCTATTGCGACGACGTCGACCGCGACTACGAAAAGTTCATGCTGCCGGCCAGCGTCTGCATCGACGGCGACCGGCTGATGGTCAACGACCTGGTCAATCGCGCGCTCAAGGTGTTCCGCATCGGCGAGGGCGGCCTGACCTACGAGACCGGCATTTCCGTGTTCAAGAAGTACCCGGACGCCGGCGGCGTGTGGATGCCGTACTTCATCCACGCCGCCAAGGGCCGGCTATACGTGCCGGACACGACATTCAATGTCGTCAATGTTTTCCGCTACGGCGAGCCGCAGCTGGCGGCAGACCAACTGGCCGCTTGACTCGACCGGTGGTTCGCGCTTATACTTGTCGGCTTTCCGTTCGCTCAGGAAAGTAAATAAGAAGGCCGAGTCCGCTGAAGCAATGGCGGAACCACCATTTGAGCGTGTTTTATTATTTAGGAAGTCAACATGAAAACTTTTTCCGCTAAGGGCCATGAAGTCCAGCGCGATTGGTTCGTGATTGACGCGACGGACAAAGTCCTCGGACGTGTTGCCAGCGAAGTGGCACTCCGACTGCGCGGCAAACACAAGCCAGAATTTACTCCTCACGTCGATACCGGCGATTTCATCGTCATCATCAATGCAGGCAAACTGCGCGTGACCGGCACCAAAGCCACCGAGAAGACCTACTACCGTCACTCGGGCTATCCAGGCGGCATCTACGAGACCAACTTCCTGAAAATGCAACAGCGTTTCCCGGGTCGCGCTCTGGAAAAAGCCGTCAAGGGTATGTTGCCGAAGGGCCCACTGGGCTACGCAATGATCAAGAAGCTGAAAGTGTACGCTGAAGGTTCGCACCCGCACGCTGCCCAGCAACCTAAAGCACTCGAAATCTAAGGAACTGACATGATCGGTAACTACAATTACGGCACCGGCCGTCGCAAGAGTGCAGTAGCTCGTGTGTTTATCAAAGTTGGCACTGGCCAAATCATCGTTAACGGCAAGCCAGCGGCCGAGTACTTCTCGCGCGAAACCGGCCTGATGGTTATTCGTCAACCACTGGAACTGACCGGCAACGTCGAACGTTTTGACATCAAAGTCAACGTGCACGGCGGCGGCGAGTCCGGCCAGGCAGGTGCTGTGCGTCACGGCATCACCCGCGCCCTGATCGACTACGATGCAGCGCTCAAGGGCGATCTGGCACGCGCCGGCTTCGTCACCCGCGATGCACGCGAAGTTGAACGTAAAAAAGTTGGTCTGCGCAAAGCACGTCGCGCAAAGCAATTCTCGAAGCGTTAATTCGTACGCCATGGCGCGCCGTTCGCGGCGCGCTGTCGGAAAAAGCCGCCGGCCTTGTGCCGGGCGGCTTTTTTGCTATTTGGTACTGTCATGCGCCTGTCGCGCATGGCTGATAAAATGGCTCCTGCACTGTACGGCGAGGACGTAGGGCGGATTAGCGCAGCGTAATCCGCCATGCATCCGCCGCCGACGGCCCAACGATGGCCAATTGCGGCGTCCCAGGCCCAACGGCCGGGCAGGCCGCCTATTCGAAGGGTCCCCTGCGTGTTTCCGTGGTTTTCTCCCCGGTTGCGCATTTCTTATTCTGTAACACCTCATTCAAGGAACGAACATGATCAAAGTTGGCATCGTCGGCGGCACCGGTTACACCGGCGTGGAATTGCTGCGACTGTTGGCAGTCCACCCCGATGTGCAACTGACGGCCATCACGTCGCGCAAGGAAGATGGCTTGCCGGTGGCCGACATGTTCCCGTCGCTGCGCGGCCGGGTCGACATCGCGTTCTCGTCGCCGGACAAGGCCGACCTCAAGCAGTGCGACGTGGTGTTCTTCGCCACCCCGCACGGCGTGGCCATGGCCCAGGCGCCCGAGCTGCTGGCGGCCGGCGTCAAGGTCATCGACCTGGCGGCCGACTTCCGCATCAAGGACAAGGCGGTCTTTGAAAAGTGGTACAAGATCGAGCACACCTGCCCGGATCTGCTGGAGGAGGCCGCCTACGGCCTGGCCGAGCTCAATCGCGAAGCCATCCAGGGCGCGCGCCTGGTCGCCAACCCCGGCTGCTACCCGACCACGATGCAACTGGGCTACTACCCGCTGCTCAAAGCCGGCGTGATCGACGCCGGGTCGCTGATCGCCGACTGCAAGTCGGGCGTGTCCGGCGCCGGCCGCAAGGCCGAGATCGGCACGTTGTTCTCGGAATCGAGCGACAACTTCAAAGCGTACGGCGTCTCGGGCCACCGCCACACGCCGGAAACGGTCGCGCAGCTGCAAAAGTTCGCCGGCGACAAGGTCGGCCTGGTGTTCACGCCGCACCTGGTGCCGATGATCCGTGGCATGCACGCGACCTTGTACGGCCGCCTGACCACGCAAGTGAGCAACGAGCAGCTGCAAGCCTTGTTTGAAGAGCAATACAAGGACGCGCCGTTCGTCGACGTCATGCCGTTCGGCTCGCATCCGGAAACGCGCTCGACGCGCGGCGCCAACGTGCTGCGCCTGGCGTTGCACCGTCCGGACGATGGCAACACCGTCATCGTGCTGGTGGTGCAGGACAACCTCGTCAAGGGCGCGTCGGGGCAGGCCGTGCAGTGTATGAACCTCATGTTCGGCCTGGAAGAATCGACCGGCCTGACGCAGATCGCGCTGCTGCCGTAACATCGGCGGCGGTCGGGCGTTGATATTTGCCACACCGCCCCGCATTTTCGAGGGGTCTGGAGCATAAACAACGCCAACGGTCTATAATGGCCTAAATGTTTTCACGTAGGAGTCTGAAATGAATGCTGTCGCCGAATCACTAGTAGATGTAATCCCGTCGCCAATCATCTTCACCGATAGCGCCGCCGAGAAGGTTGCCCAACTGATCGAGGAAGAAGGTAATCCGGACCTGAAACTGCGTGTGTTCGTACAGGGCGGCGGCTGTTCCGGCTTCCAGTACGGTTTCACGTTTGACGAAATCGTCAACGAAGACGACACCACCATGGTCAAGAACGGCGTCCAGCTGTTGATCGACTCGATGAGCTACCAGTATCTGGTGGGCGCCGAGATCGACTACAAGGACGACCTCGAAGGCGCGCAATTCGTCATCAAGAACCCGACCGCCACCTCGACCTGCGGCTGCGGCTCCTCGTTCTCGGTATAACGAGTTTTAGTTGCATAACGCGGCGGGCAACTTCGGTTGTCCGCCGCTGTCGTTTACACCATTCAATCCTCCAACATCGGGGTCAAGTCTGTCATTTGGACACGGGCTCAAGCGTATCGTCGTCTTTACGCATGGGTTCGTGTCCGAATGTCGGCACTGACCCTCCCCCGAGGGGTTAGCGCGGGTAGAGGGCGCCCAGCACGCGCTCGCCTTTGGCGCCGGTCACGCTCGGCAGATTGCCGGCCAGCCGTTCGCTGAAACGGTGGCCCAGCCACGCGAACGCCAGCGCTTCGACCCGGTTCGGCGCCACGCCCAGGGCTTGCGTCGATGCCAACAGGACGTTGTTGCCCAGCGCGGTGCCCAGTTCGCTCATCAGCACGCTGTTGTAGGCGCCGCCACCACAGACATACACCGCGTCGGCGCCGCCGCCATGGGCCGCTATGGCCCGCGCCAGCGAGACCGCCGTCAGCTTGGTCAGCGTGAACTGCACGTCCTCGGGCGCGGCGTCGCCGTACACCGCCAGCCGGCTGTCGAGCCACTCGAGATGGAACAGGTCGCGGCCGGTGCTCTTCGGCGCGGGCAGCGCGAAATAGGGCTCGTGCAGCAACTCTTGCAGCAGCTCGGGAATTTCCCTGCCGCTGGCCGCCCAGGCGCCGTCGGCGTCGTAGTCCTTGCCCAGGTGGCGGCCGATCCACGCGTCCATCAGCACATTGCCGGGACCGGTATCAAAGCCGATCACGCCGCCTTCGCCGTCCAGCACGCTGATGTTGGAAATGCCGCCGATGTTGGCCACCACGCGGGCCTGGCCGGGCTTGCCGAACAAGGCTTGATGGAACGCCGGCACCAGCGGCGCGCCCTGGCCGCCGGCGGCGATGTCGCGGCCGCGGAAGTCGGCGATGACGTCGATGCCGCACAGCTCGGCCAGCAGGGCGGGGTTGTTGGTCTGGCGCGTGAAGCCCAGCTCCGGGCGATGGCGGATGGTTTGGCCGTGGACGGCGACGGCGCGCACCGCGTCGGCCGTGCGGCCGGCCTCGTCGAGCAGCTGGGTGACGCACTGGGCATAGCACCGCGCCAGCTCGTTGGCGGCCAGCGCCTCGCGCTCGATCTCGTCGTCGCCGGCCGCCTGCAGCGCCATCAGTTCGGCGCGCAGCGAGGGAGGAAACGCGATGTAGGCCGCCGCCAGCGTGTCGATGGCAGTGCCGGAAAAGTCGGCCAGGGCGCCGTCCACGCCGTCCAGGCTGGTGCCGGACATCAAACCGATATAGTGGGTCATTGTTGTTTCCTCAAGCTGAAAAAGCAATTTTGCCTGAGTTTGCGTGCGGTGTCGCACGGAAGATGCGGGCCGCACCGCGCATTATGTCTCTAAGGCAAAAGCAACAGACGAAAAAAAACAGGCCGGTGCGGCGGCCTGTTTTGCATGAAGCGGTATGAAGCGTTGTGGCTTATTTTGCCGCCACGCGGGTGCCGGTCGAGCCACCGGGCTGCAGCAGCGCGAAGCGGTGCGACATGTCCGAGGCGTAGACCTTGAAGCGCGCCAGTTCGGCGGCCGTCAATGGCGCCTGGGCGGTCACGTTGAGCTTGCTCGGGTCCTTGGCTTCGCCGCCGACGCGGAACTCGTAGTGCAGGTGGGCCCCGGTCGACCAGCCGGTGCTGCCGACATAGCCGATGACGTCGCCCTGGCTCACTTTGGTGCCTTTTTTGACGCCCGGCGCGAAACGGCTCATGTGCGCGTACGCGGTCGAGTAATTGTTCCAGTGTTTGATCGTGACAAAATTGCCGTAGCCGTTTTGCGTGCCGGCGAAATCGACCACGCCGTCGCCCGAGGCGCGGATCGGCGTGCCGGTCGGGGCCGGGAAGTCGATGCCCTTGTGGGCCTTCCACTCCCCCGACACCGGGTGCACGCGCATCGAGAAGCCCGACGAAATGCGGGTAAACTCCACCGGCGACTTCAGGAAGGCCTTTTTCAGCGCCTTGCCGTCGAAGCTGTAGTAGCCGCCGCCCTGCTTGGACTGCGGGTCCTCGAACCACACCGATTGATACGTCGTGCCGCGGTTGGTGAATTCGCCCGCCAGGATGCGGCCCGCGCGCACAAATTCCCCGTCCTGCCAAAACGTTTCATACACCACGTTGAAATGGTCGCCGCGTTTGAGGTCGCCGCGGAAGTCGATGCTGGTCGAGAACATCTCGACGATTTGCTTGACGATCGCGTCCGGCAGCTTGGTGCCGTCCTCGTTGGAGTCGGTGGCGGCGAACAGGGTCGAGTTGATGGTGCGGGCATGCATCTCGACGCGGCGTTCGAGCTTGGCCGGCTCTTCCTCCGCGATGAAGCGGTCGTTCTTGCGGGAAATCTTGATGTTCTTGACGGGGATGTCCTTGCCGTCGACCACGACCGCGCGCAGCCATTGCAGGTTGCCCTCGTCGTCGGTCTGCGCCTGGACCCGCTTGCCGGTCTTGAGCTGCATCACGCCCTTGGCGACCTTGTCCTTCTTGATGAAGGTTTCGGCGCCGTCGTCCTCCACGCCCAGCCGCGCGAGCAGCGTGGCGAGCGTGTCGCCGGCCCGGATGCGTTCTTCGTGGACGAAGTGCTCGCTCGACGATTGTTGTTCAAGTGCGTTGATCTGCGGCGTAAGATCCGGCATCGTGACCGCTTCTTGCACGGACTTGACCGGCAGGTCGGCGGGGTCCGGGGCCAGCGGCGCGACGCCGGCGGCGCCGAACGCGCACACCGTGAGGAACAGTGCCGAGGCGCTGACAATGCGCGCCTTGCGCGTTGATGCCATCAGACTGTACAAGCGTGAGCTCGTGAATTTATGTATTTGGTTCATGCAATCAGTTAAAATTTGCCGCTTGAACTATTCAGGAACCTTTTATTTCTTCTAATTATTATCTAAGTTCGTTTTCGTACGGCAAGATTGATGGATCGAGGATTATAACAAACTCCTGGCGCTGACTACCTTTTTTTGAAAAAATCTCCCTAAATATATGACTACCTCCGCTTCCACCTCGCCGCTCGCCCCGCCGGCCGCCCCGCCGGCCGCCTCCAAAGCACTGCCCCTGAGCGACAACGTTCAGGAAGCGCTCGCGATCACCAAACGGGGTGTCGACGAGTTGCTGATTGAAAGCGAGTTCGCCCAGAAGCTGGCCCGCTCCGAGCAAAGCGGCGTGCCGCTGCGTATCAAACTGGGCCTGGACCCGACCGCGCCCGATTTGCACCTCGGCCACACGGTCGTGCTCAACAAGATGCGTCAGTTGCAAGATCTGGGCCATCAAGTCATTTTCCTCATCGGCGACTTCACCTCGATGATCGGCGACCCGTCGGGCCGCAACATGACCCGTCCGCCGCTGACCAGGGAGCAGGTCGAGCAAAACGCCATGACCTATTTCAAGCAGGCGTCGTTGGTGCTGGACCCGTCCAAAACCGAGATCCGCTACAACTCCGAGTGGTGCGATCCGCTCGGCGCGCGCGGCCTGATCAAGCTGGCCTCGCATTACACGGTGGCGCGCATGATGGAGCGCGATGATTTCAGCAAGCGTTTCAAGGGTGGGACACCGATCGCGGTCCATGAGTTCCTCTATCCTTTGATGCAGGGCTACGATTCGGTCGCGTTGAAGTCCGATCTCGAGCTCGGTGGAACGGACCAGAAGTTCAACCTGCTGGTCGGCCGCGAGCTGCAGAAGGACTACGACCAGGAACCGCAGTGCATCTTGACCATGCCGCTGCTCGAAGGGCTGGACGGCGTCGACAAGATGTCCAAGTCGAAGAACAACTACATCGGCATCACCGAGCCGGGCAACACCATGTTCGCCAAGATCATGAGCATTTCCGACGTGATGATGTGGAAATACTATGAACTGCTGTCGTTCCGCTCGATCGCCGACGTCGCCGCGCTCAAGGCCGCCATCGACGGCGGCGCCAACCCGCGCGACGCCAAAGTGGCGCTGGCGCAGGAAATCGTCGCCCGTTTCCATTCGCGGGCGGCGGCCGACGAGGCGCTGGCCGACTTCGTCAACCGCTCCAAGGGCGGCATCCCGGACGACGTGCCGGAAGTGGCGCTGGCCGGCGCGCCGCTCGGCATCCCGCAATTGCTGAAGATGGCCGGCCTGTGCCCGTCCACCTCGGAAGCGATGCGCATGATCGACCAGGGCGGCGTGCGCCTGGACGGCGCCGTCATCGGCGACAAGGCCGTCAAGATCGCGGCCGGCACCTTCGTGCTGCAAGTGGGCAAGCGCAAGTTCGCCCGCGTGACCTTGTCCGCATGATCGCGCTGCTGCAACGGGTGACCGACGCCAAGGTGGTGGTCGACGGCGCCACCGTCGGCGCCATCGGGCCCGGCTTGATGGTGCTGGTGTGCGCCGAACGCCACGACACCGGGAAGGACGCCGACACCTTGCTGGCCAAAATGCTGGGCTACCGCGTCTTTTCGGACGAGGCCGGCAAGATGAACCGCAGCGTGGCGGACGTCGCCGGCGGCTTGCTGCTGGTGCCGCAGTTCACCTTGGCGGCCGACACCAAGTCCGGCACCCGTCCGTCGTTTACGCCGGCCGCCGCGCCGGCCGACGGTTTGCGCCTGTTCAATTATTTCGTCGAACAGGCGCGCGCGCGCCACACGGTGGTGCAAACGGGCCGGTTTGGTGCGGACATGAAAGTCACGTTGACCAACGACGGACCGGTAACGTTTTGGCTGCAAACGGGCTCTAAATAAAAACAGCGGGGAGACCAGAGATGAAATTGTCGAGTGAAAGTTTTCGCGACGGCATGGCCATGCCAGCGGCCTGCGCCTTCGCGACCATGGGGGCCGATGGCCAGGTCGCGTTGGCGGGCAACCGCAATCCCCAGCTGGGCTGGAGCGACGTGCCGGCCGGCACCGAATCGCTGGTGCTGCTGTGCATCGACGGCGATGTGCCGACAGACGCCGCCGACGTCAACCGCGCCGGCGTGACCTTGCCGGCCAGCATGCCGCGCGACGATTTCTTCCACTGGAGCCTGATCGACATCCCGGTCGGCCTGCACCAGATCGCCGAGGGCGCCCTGTCGGACGGCGTGCTCGCGCGCGGCAAACCCGGCCCCGAAGCGCGCCTGGACGGCGCCGCCGCGCGGCAGGGCGTCAACGATTACACCCGCTGGTTCGCCGCCGACCCGGCGATGGCCGGCGACTATTACGGGTATGATGGGCCCTGTCCGCCATGGAACGACGAGCGCGTCCACCATTATATTTTTCGCATCTATGCGCTCGATGTGCCGCGGCTGGCTTTGGAAGGGCGCTTCACCTGCGTCGACGTGCTCAACGCCATCTTCGGCCATATCGTCGACGAGGCGCAACTGATCGGCACCTACACTTTGAATCCGGCCCTGGCCGCCGAACCGGCCCGCAAGCCAAGAAAAAAGACCGCATGAACCCCACCACTATTTTGCTGATCCGCCACGGCGAGACGGCCTGGAACGCCGTGCGCCGCCTGCAGGGCCACATCGACATCCCGCTCAACGCCGAGGGCGAACGCCAGGCCGGCGCGCTGGCGCGGGCGCTGGCGGCCGAGTCGGTCGACGTGATCGTCTCGAGCGACCTGCAACGCGCCCGCCAGACGGCCCAGGCCGTGGCCGACCAGTACGACGGCGCCCCCGTGCACACCGACGCCAACTTGCGCGAGCGCTGCTACGGCGTCTTCGAAGGCATGTTGTATACCGACGTCGAGCGGCAATACCCGGCCGACTTCGCGCTGTGGCAGGCGCGCGATATCGACGCGGTGATGCCGCCCGGCGAGCGGGTGGCCGAGAGTTTCCGCCAGTTTTACGCGCGCGCCATCGCGGCCATCGGCCAGTGGGCCGAGCGCCATCCGGGCAAGACCGTCGCCATCGTCGCCCACGGCGGCGTGCTCGAGTGCGCCTATCGCGCGGCGGTCGGCATGCAGCTCGACAGCCCGCGCGACTTCCAGGTGAAAAACGCCAGCATCAACCGCTTCACGTTCTCGGCGGGGAAGTTAGCGCTAACTAGCTGGGGCGGGGTGGAGCACCTGGGTCTGGCCGCGATGGACGATGTGATCTGACCGTTCATAACGTCCAGGCTGCACATTTGCCGATTTCATAAAAAATAGTGCTTATTATTTGAGCAGCCCTTCGGTTAAAATAGAAGGTTCCTTCTTCCCCATCAGGTATCGCCAGTGCAAATCGGCCCTCATTTACTGCGCAACAACGTTTTCGTCGCTCCCATGGCGGGCGTGACGGATCGGCCTTTCCGTCAGCTGTGCAAGCAGCTGGGGGCGGGCTACGCGGTGTCCGAGATGGCGGCGTCCAATCCGCGCCTGTGGGCCACGGAAAAGAGCTCGCGCCGCACCGACCACACCGGCGAAATGGAGCCCAAGGCGGTGCAGATCGCCGGCGCCGATCCCAAGGATTTGGCCGACTGCGCCCGCTTCAACGTCGAGCGCGGCGCCCAGATCATCGATATCAACATGGGGTGCCCGGTCAAGAAGGTCTGCAACAGCTGGTGCGGCTCGGCCCTGTTGCAGAACGAGGCGCTGGTCAGGGAGATCGTCGAGGCCGTCGTCGGCGCGGTCGACGTGCCCGTCACCTTGAAATTCCGCACCGGCTGGAACCGCGAAAACAAGAACGCGTTGCGGATCGCGCGCATCGCCGAGGACGCCGGCATCGCCATGCTGACCTTGCACGGGCGCACGCGCGCCGACGGCTACACGGGCGAGGCCGAGTACGACATGATCGCCGCCGTCAAGCAGTCCGTGGCCATTCCCGTGGTGGCCAACGGCGACATCACGACGCCGGAAAAAGCCAAGTTCGTGCTCGACTACACCGGCGCCGACGCCGTCATGATCGGCCGCGCGGCCCAGGGCCGGCCGTGGATCTTCCGCGAGATCGAGCATTTCCTGCGCACCGGCACCCATCTGCCGGCGCCGTACGTCGACGAGGTGCGCGCGCTGATGGACGAACACCTGCGCGCCCACTATGCGTTTTACGGCCAGTACCTGGGCGTGCGCACCGCGCGCAAACACATCGGCTGGTATGTGCGCGACCTCGAGGGCGGCGAGGAGTTCCGCCGGAAGATGAACCTGCTCGAGTCCACCGACGAGCAGTTGCTCGCCGTCGACCGGTTTTTCGAATCCCAGTGGACTTACGGCGAGCGGTTACAATACCGCCTCCCTGAAGTGTTGCAAGCCGCATGACACCAAGATAACACCAAGCCAGCGAGCACTAAAAAAGTTAGATCAGAAGGGTAAGCGCCAGGATCATGAGTCCCGGAGTGATTTACCAGCGTCAACAGATTATTGAGCGAATGACATCAAAATGAGCAAAGAAAGTATCCAGGAAGTAGTCCAGAAGAGCCTTGAAGAATACTTCAACGACCTGGGCGAGCAGCAGGCGTCGAACATCTACGATATGGTCGTGCTGACCGTGGAAAAGCCGATACTGGAAGTGGTCATGACGCGCGCCGACGGCAACCAGTCGCACGCGGCGCAGATGCTGGGCATCAACCGCAACACGCTGCGCAAGAAACTGCAAGAACACGGCCTGCTGTAAACAGCGGCGTTTTTTTCCGGCATGGGCGGCTGGGAACGGCCGCCGCGCCGCTCCGCCATCCCAACCCACCTAGCCTTTCACAGCCATGATTAAACAAGCCCTCATCTCCGTCTCCGACAAAACCGGTGTGCTCGACTTCGCCCGCGCGCTGTCGACCCTGGGCGTCAAGATCCTGTCGACCGGCGGCACCGCCAAACTGCTGGCCGACAACGGCGTGGCCGTGACCGAGGTCGCCGACTACACCGGCTTCCCGGAGATGCTCGATGGCCGTGTCAAGACCTTGCATCCGAAGGTCCACGGCGGCATCCTGGCGCGCCGCGATTTCCCCGAGCACGTGGCCAAGCTCGACGAGCACGCCATCCCGACCATCGACATGGTGGTGGTCAACCTGTATCCGTTCCAGGCCACCGTCGCCAAGGATGATTGCTCGCTCGAGGACGCGATCGAGAACATCGACATCGGCGGTCCGGCCATGCTGCGCTCGGCGGCCAAGAACCACAAGGACGTCATCGTCATTTGCGACCCGTCCGACTACGACGGCGTGCTGGCCCAACTGAAGGCCGGCGGCGCGGCGCCCGGCGCGGTCGGCTACGACACCCGCTTCAAGCTGGCCACCAAGGTCTACGCGCACACCGCGCAGTACGACGGCGCCATCGCCAACTACCTCACCAGCCTGGGCGCGGAGCGCCAGCACGCCAGCCGCAACGCCTATCCGACCACGTTGAACGTGGCGTTCGAGAAAGTGCAGGACATGCGCTACGGCGAGAACCCGCACCAGTCGGCCGCGTTCTACCGCGACGTCGCCCCCACCGCCGGCGCGCTGGCCAACTACCGCCAGTTGCAGGGCAAGGAACTGTCGTTCAACAACATCGCCGACGCCGACGCCGCGTGGGAATGCGTCAAGAGCATGGGCAGCTTCCAGCAAAGCGCCGCCTGCGTCATCGTCAAGCACGCCAATCCGTGCGGCGTGGCGCTGGGCACGGACGCGGCCGACGCCTACCAGCGCGCGCTGCAGACGGACCCGACGTCGGCGTTCGGCGGCATCATCGCCTTCAACGTCGAGATCGACGCGGCCGCCGCCACCGAGCTGGCCAAGCTGTTCGTCGAGGTGCTGATCGCGCCGTCGTACTCGGCCGAGGCCAAGCAGATCCTGGCGGCCAAGCAGAACGTGCGCTTGCTGGAAATCCCGCTCGAGGCGGCCAAGGCGGGCGGCAACGCGATCGACTTCAAGCGCGTCGGCGGCGGCTTGCTGGTGCAGTCGGCCGACGCCAAGAACGTGCTGCTGACGGACCTGAAGGTGGTCAGCAAGCTGCAGCCGACGCCGCAGCAGTTGCAGGACATGATGTTCGCCTGGCGCGTGGCCAAGTACGTCAAGTCGAACGCCATCGTCTTCTGCGGCAACAACATGACGCTGGGCGTGGGCGCCGGCCAGATGAGCCGTATCGATTCGGCCCGCATCGCCTCGATCAAGGCGCACAACGCCGGCCTGTCGCTGACCGGTTCGGTGGTGGCCTCGGACGCGTTCTTCCCGTTCCGCGACGGCCTGGACGTGGTGGTCGACGCCGGCGCGACCTGCGTGATCCATCCGGGCGGCTCGATGCGCGACCAGGAGGTGATCGACGCGGCCAACGAGCGCGGCGTCGTCATGGTGTACACGGGTATTCGTCACTTCCGCCATTAAGCCGCCGAATTCCCGTTACCACGGATGGGGTCGTGTCCAAATGACAGACTTGACCCCCTCCCTGCGGTGTAGAATCTAGCAATGATTATTCTCGGCATCGACCCCGGCTTGCGCACGACCGGCTTTGGCGTTATCCGCAAGCAGGGCGCGAAGCTGTATTATGTTGCCTCGGGTACCATCAAGAGCGGCGAGGGCGGCTTGCCGGCGCGCCTGAAGGTGATCCTCGATGGCGTGGCCGAGGTCGCCCGCGTCTACCAGCCCGAGTGCGCGGCCATCGAGCAGGTGTTCGTCAACGTTAATCCGCAGTCGACGTTGCTGCTGGGCCAGGCGCGCGGGGCGGCCATCTGCGCGCTGGTGTCGGCCGAGCTCAGCGTGGCGGAGTATTCGCCGACGCAGGTCAAGCAGGCCGTGGTCGGCACCGGCCGCGCGGTCAAGGCCCAGGTGCAGGACATGGTGGCGCGCCTGCTGTGCTTGCCCGGCCTGCCCGGCACCGATGCCGCCGACGCGCTCGGCATCGCCATTTGCCACGCCCACAGCCGCGAGACCTTGACCCTGATCGCCGGCGCCGGCCAGGGCACCAGCACCGCCCGCAGCGGCCCGCTGGCGGGCCTGCGCATGAAGAACGGCCGCCTGGTCGGCTAACTCCCCTCATTAAGAAGGCTACACCACGATGATCGGTCGTCTCTCCGGTATTTTGCTTGAAAAAAATCCGCCGCAACTGCTGGTCGAGTGCGCCGGCGTCGGCTACGAGGTCGATGTGCCGATGAGCACGTTCTACAACCTGCCGCACGTCGGCGAAAAAGTCGTGCTGTTTACCCACCAGGCGATCCGCGAGGATGCGCACCTGCTGTTCGGCTTCGGCAACGCCGAGGAGCGCGCCGTGTTCCGCCAGCTGATCAAGATCAGCGGCGTGGGCGCGCGCACCGCGCTCTCTATCCTGTCGGGCATGTCGATCCCGGACCTGGCGCAGGCCGTGACGTTGCAGGAGTCGGGCCGCCTGGTCAAGGTGCCCGGCATCGGCAAGAAGACCGCCGAGCGCCTGCTGCTCGAATTGAAGGGCAAGCTGGGCGCGGACATCGGCGCCGGCGGCGCCCACGCGGTACCCGATTCGCAGTCGGACATCCTCAACGCGCTGCTGGCGCTGGGCTACTCGGACAAGGAGGCGCTGCTCGCGCTCAAGACCGTGCCGGCCGGCAGCGGCGTCTCCGACGGCATCAAGCAGGCCTTGAAGGCCTTGTCCAAGGGCTGATGGCGACGGATCGCCCCCGGCGCCGGGCCCATTCCGGCGGCCCGGCCGGAACTGGCCTACACTGTCGGCTGGGCGCAGGTCGACCACGCCTCCCCACGACACTTCCACTGAAGAACCAA
Source organism: uncultured Duganella sp. (assembly GCA_963513825.1). GTDB lineage: Bacteria > Pseudomonadota > Gammaproteobacteria > Burkholderiales > Burkholderiaceae_D > Rugamonas. The sequence continues at coordinate 13,096 of CAUPRW010000034.1, read as the reverse complement.
TGAGCATCCAGACCGACAGCTTCACCGAACAGCGCATCATCGACGCGGCGCCGTCCTCGCCCAACGAGGAGGCGATCGAGCGCGCGCTGCGCCCCAAGCATCTCGATGAGTATGTCGGGCAGGCCAAGATCCGCGACCAGCTCGAGATCTTCATCGCCGCCGCGCGCAACCGCGGCGAGGCGCTCGACCATACCTTGCTGTTCGGCCCGCCCGGCCTCGGCAAGACCACCCTGGCCAACATCATCGCGCGCGAGATGGGCGTGAACCTGCGCCAGACCTCCGGCCCGGTGCTCGAGCGCCCCGGCGACCTGGCCGCCATCCTCACCAACCTCGAGGCGAACGACGTGCTGTTCATCGACGAGATCCACCGCCTCTCGCCGGTGGTCGAGGAGATCCTGTATCCGGCGCTGGAGGATTACCAGATCGATATCATGATCGGCGAGGGGCCGGCCGCGCGCTCGGTCAAGCTCGACCTGCAACCGTTCACGCTGGTCGGCGCGACCACCCGCGCCGGCATGCTGACCAATCCGCTGCGCGACCGCTTCGGCATCGTCGCCCGCCTCGAGTTCTACAACACCGAGGAGTTGACCCGGATCGTCACCCGCAGCGCGGCGCTGCTCAAGGCCACCATCGCGCCGGACGGCGCCGTCGAGATCGCCCGCCGCGCGCGCGGCACGCCGCGCATCGCCAACCGCCTGCTGCGCCGCGTGCGCGACTACGCCGAGGTCAAGGCCGACGGCGACATCACCAAGACCGTGGCCGACGCCGCGCTCGTCATGCTCGACGTCGACACGGTCGGCTTCGACGTCATGGACCGCAAGCTGCTCGAGGCGGTGCTGTTCAAGTTCGGCGGCGGGCCGGTCGGCATCGGCAACCTGGCCGCGGCCATCGGCGAGGCGGCCGACACCATCGAGGACGTGCTCGAGCCGTACCTGATCCAGCAGGGCTTTTTGCAGCGCACGCCGCGCGGCCGGGTGGCCACGCCGGCCGCCTACCGGCATTTCGGCGTGGCCGCGCCGCGCGTCAGTCCCAACGGCGAGCTGTGGGCGGACCTGTGATGCGCATCTGGGTCGACGCCGACGCCTGTCCTGCCGTCGTCAAGGAGATCCTGTACCGCGTTGCCGAGCGCACGCGGCTGCAGGTGACGCTGGTGGCCAACCAGTTGCTGCGGGTGCCGCCGTCGCGCTTCGTGCGCGCCGTGCAGGTGCCCGCCGGCGCCGACGTGGCCGACCGGGAGATCGTGCGGCTGCTGGCGCCGGGCGACCTGGTCGTCACCGGCGACATCCCGCTGGCGTCGGACGTGCTCGGCAAGGGCGGCTACGCGCTCAATCCGCGCGGCCAGTTCTACACCGCCGACAACATCGCGCAGATGCTGACGATGCGCGCCTTCCTCGACGAGCTGCGCGGCGGCGGCGTCGACACCGGCGGCCCGGCCGCGTTCGGCCAGGGCGACCGGCAGAATTTCGCCAACAGCCTCGACCGGCACCTGCGCAAGCACGCCGCGCCGGGGCCGTGAGCGCCGGGGGAGGGGGGCGGCGGATCAGTGGCCGTCGCCGGCCGTCGGCCCGGCGCCGCCGGGCGGCGGCATGGTCGGCACGAAGCGGGTCAGGTAGAGCGTGACGCCGGCGCCGATGAGCACGAGCAGCGCCAGCAGCGGCGGCGTCCCGCGCAGGCGCCACATCGAGTAGCCCATCGAGCCCCACATGAACAGCAGGATCCACAGCTTGCCGCGCAGCGGGATGCCCTTGCCGTTTTCGTAGTCGCGCAGGTACTTGCCGAACACGCGGTTCGTTTGCAGCCAGTGGTGCAGGCGGGTCGAGCCGCGCGCGAAGCAGGCCGACGCCAGCAGCAGGAACGGCGTGGTCGGCAGCAGCGGCAGGAAGATGCCCAGCACGCCGAGCGCGACCGCCACGCAGCCTATCAGATTCAACACTATTTTCATCGGGGGTCCGTCGCTTGCCGGGGTGCCGGCCAAGCGCCGATCTTATCACCTTGGCGGCAAAAAACGGTATAGTGGACGGGCGCTGCTGATAGCGCTAACTTCGCGGAGGCGACATGAAAAAATTCCTGGCGGCCTGGCTGGCCGTGGCGCTCTTGCTGTCGGGCGCGGGCGCCGCGCGCGCCGACGACCAATATAAGATCCTGGTGCTGGCCATGCCCGGCAAATACCATTACGAATACATTCCGATCGCGCGCGCAAGCTTGGAGAGGCAGGCCAAGCTGCACGCGTTCGAGCTGGTCTACACGCACCGGCCGGAAGTGTTCGATGGGGACTTGCGCCAGTACGCGCTGGTGATGTTCCTCAACACGCCGGGCGAGGAGCTCAGCGAGCCGCGCCGCCGGAAGTTCGAGCAATACATGCGCGACGGCGGCAACGCCATGCTGGTGCACCGGGCGCTGATCATCGCGCCCGACACGTGGCCATGGTTCGAGAAGTTGATCGGACGGCGCGTGGGCAACCATCCGATGCTGCAGACCGGCGTGGCCGAGGTGGTCGACCACAAGTTTCCGGCCACGTTCGGCCTGCCGGCGCGCTGGATCTGGAGCGACGAGTGGTATGTGTTCGACAATCCCCACAACATCACGATCCACCCGGTGCTCAACGTCGACGAGGGCAGCTACGACCCGACCAAGATCTGGCCGGGGCAGGTGGCCCAGGGCATGGGCCGCGACCACCCGGTGGCCTGGTACCACCAGGTGGAAAAGGGCCGCGTGTTCGTCACGGCGCTCGGGCACAACGGCGAGATGTACAAGGACCCGCAATACCTGGCGCACCTGATGGGCGGGATCTACTGGAGCGCCACCGGCCGGGGCGTGCAGCAATAAGCGCCGCTTACTCGCTTACTCCTGGCGCACCCACACCTGCGAGCGGCCCAGCATCGGCATGCCGACGTAGCCGCGCACGTTGAGTTTTTTGCCGGCGTCGGTCAGGTGCATCTTGGCCTTGTAGACCTTGCCGTTTTTCGGGTCGACGATTTCGCCGCCGTTGAACTCGTCGCCATCCTTCTTCAGGCCCGACAGGATCACCATGCCGACGATGGGCTGGTCCTTGCGGGCGCCCTCGCACTTGTCGCATTTCGGGTTCTGGTCCTCGTTCGGTTCGCGGTACAGCTTTTCGATCTGGCCCTGGAAGGCGCCGTCGGTTTCGGTGATGCGGATGAGCGCCTTGGGCTTGCCGCTCTCGTCGTCGATGTTCTTCCACAGGCCGACCGGCGTGTCGGCGGCGAACGAGAAGGCGGGGGCGAGCGAGAGCAGCGCGGCGAGGGCGAATGCGGCAATTTTCATGATGGTCTCCTACGGTGGTTTTTGTCGGACGAGTGTAGCAAATAAATGACCGGTCGTACTATTTTGTCGCGAATTACACAAATTATCTAAAACAAGATAATATGCGCAGATGGAAAAAACACCGGAACAACACAACCTGCTGGCGCAGATGCGGCAGGTGGCCGACGGCCTGGGCCAGACCCTGGCGCCGTTTTGCGAGGTCGTGCTGCACGACCTGCTCGAGCCCGAGCACGCCATCCTCGCCATCCACAACAACCTGTCGGGCCGCGCCGCCGGCGCGCCGGCCACCGAGCTGGGACTGGCGCGCGCGGCCGACCCCGATTTCGCGCCGGTGATCGCCAACTATCCCAACACCTTCGCCGACGGCCGCCCGGCCAAGAGCACCTCGATCGGCATCAAGGATGGCGGGGGGCGCTACATCGCGGCGCTGTGCCTGAATGTCGACCTGACCGTGTTCCGCAGCCTTAACAGCCTGTTGACGCAGTTCGGCAGCGTCAACGCGGCCGCCGGCGTGAGCGAAACGCTGGCGCCGGCCGGCGCCGACGCCATCCGCGCGCGCATCGACCAGTTCGCCGCGCGGCTGGCGAGCACGCCGCGCGCGCTCAAGGCCGACGAGCGCCGCGCGCTGATGCGCGAACTGAAGGAGGCGGGCTTGGGCGACGTGCGGCGGGCGATGGACATCGTCGCCGCCTACCTGAACGTTTCACGCGCGACGGTGTACAACGATGCCAGATGACGCCAGGCTGCTGTTGTTGGACCGCGACCAGGCCGGCGCGCTGCTGCGGCCGGACGAGGTGATGGCGGCCGTGCGCGACGCCTTCCTGCTGCACGCCAGCGGCGCCGGCCGGATCTTCCCGCTGGTGCGCGAGGCGCTGCCGGCCGGCGTGTTCGGCATCAAGTCCGGCGGCGTGGACCAGCAGGCGCTGCTGGGCATGAAGGCGGCCGGCTTCTGGCCCGGCAACCGCGCGCATGGCGCCGACGGCCACCAGGCGACGATCATGCTGTTCGACCCGGCCACGGGGCGGCCGCAATGCGTCATCGACGGCAACGCCGTCACCACCACGCGCACGGCGGCGGCGGGCGCCGTCGGCTTGCTGGCGCTGGCCCGCGCCGACAGCGCGAGCTTGTGCGTGTTCGGCACCGGCGTGCAGGGCGTGGCGCACACCGACTACGCGCTGCGCGCCATGCCCGGCATCCGGCGCGTGCGTTACCTGACATCGGACGGGCGCCGCGATCGGCGCTTCGAGGCGCTGTTCGCCGCGCGCTGCGACGTCGCCGCCGGCGCCAGCGCGGACGCCGCCGTCGCCGACAGCGACATCGTCGTCACCGCCACGCGCGGCGCCGGTGCGCTGTTTTCCGCGCAGGCGGTCAGGCCGGGCACGCACCTGAACTGCGTCGGCAGCGACACGCGCGGCAAGCGCGAGCTGCCGGAGGGCTTGCTGGCGCGGGCCGCCGTGTGGGCCGACGATGTGATCCAGGCGCGCGCCGTCGGCGAACTGCAATGGGCGGCCGGGCGGGTGGCCGGGAGCGCGGCCGGCGAGCTCGGCGCGCTGCTGGCCGCCGGGGCGCCGGCGCGCGACGGCGTCGCCGCCGACGCCATCACCATTTTCGACATGACGGGCATCGCCCTGCAAGACCTTACCGTGGCGCGCATGTTGTACCGGCGCGCTTTGGCCGACGGCGCCGGGACCAGCATCGCCTGGCCCTGGTAATCACCAAGGAACAAGATGAGCGAACAAACCATGAACGAAGTACTTCTTCCAACCTACGCCGATGTCGTCGCCGCGTCCGGGCGCATCGCCGGCCACGCGCACCGCACGCCGGTGCTGACCTCGCGCACGGCCGACGCCGAACTGGGCGCCCGGGTCTTTTTCAAGGCGGAGAATTTGCAGCGCATGGGCGCGTTCAAATTCCGCGGCAGCTACAACGCGCTGGCCAAGTTCGACGCGGGGCAGCGGCGCGCCGGGGTGGTGGCTTTTTCGTCGGGCAACCACGCGCAGGGCATCGCGCTGTCGGCGCAGTTGTTGGGCATACCGGCAACCATCGTCATGCCGCATGACGCGCCGCCGTCGAAGATCGCCGCCACGCGCGGCTATGGCGCGCAGGTGGTGCTGTACGACCGCTACAGCGAGGACCGCGAGCAGATCGGCCGCGACCTGGCGGCCAGGCACGGCCTGACCTTGATTCCGCCCTACGACCACGCCGACGTGATCGCCGGGCAGGGCACGGCGGCCAAGGAGTTGTTCGAGGAGGTCGGCGAGCTCGATTACTTGTTCGTTTGCCTCGGCGGCGGCGGTTTGCTCAGCGGCTCGGCGCTGGCGACGCGGGCGTTGTCGCCTAAGACGACGCTTTACGGCGTCGAGCCGGAGGCCGGCAACGACGGCCAGCAGTCGTTCCGCAGTGGCGCCATCGTGCACATCGATACGCCCAAGACCATCGCGGATGGCGCGCAGACTCAGCATCTGGGCAACTTGACGTTCCCGATCATCCGGCGCGATGTCGACGATATCTTGACGGTCAGCGACGAGCAGCTGCGCGCCGAGATGCGCTTTTTCGCGGCGCGCATGAAGATGGTGGTGGAGCCGACCGGCTGCCTGGGCCTGGCGGCCGCGCGGGCGATGAAGGACACGCTGCGCGGCAAGCGGGTGGGCGTGATCATCAGCGGCGGCAACGTCGATATCGAGCGTTACGCGGCCCTGCTGGCGGGGTAGGCGCGCGCTCTTAGTAGCCCGTGTCGTCGTCGTCGGGTAACGGATTGGGCACCGGTTGCCCGGCCGGCGGATCGATTTCGTCCGGGATGGCCGGGGCTTGCGCCGGAACGCGGGGGCGCAGCCAGGATGGCGACTTGGACGGGCCATGCGGCGGCGGCAGGGGTGGCGCGGACGGGGATGCCGGCGGCGAAGGCGACCGCGATCGCGATCGCGAGGCAGGCAAGGCAGCCAAGGCAGGCGACGGCGGCCTGGGTTGTGGCGCTTGTTCTCCGGCGCGCCCGTTGGGCACTGCGGCAGGCCGCTGCTCCTCGCGCGCATCGCTCGCCATCAGGCGCGCGATCGATGCTTTGCGCGCGGCCCGGCAGACATCGGCCAGCAGCCATGCGTCGCTGCCCGGCAGGCGCAGCCAGATCGCTTTCCATGCGTTGCGGTTGCCGCTGCCGTAAAGATTGGCGAAGCACGATGGCGACACGGCGTGCTCGCCATATTTGATTTCCGCGCCCTGCACGGTGGCGTACCAGGGCTTTTTGCCGAACGTGGCGCGCAGCCGGGTGCCCTCGGGCAGGAAGACTTCCTTCCATTGGTAGCCGAGCTCGGATTGCTGGCCCGGTGGCGCCGCCGTCTGCGACTGCGGCTGGACCGGCGGGGGATCGATGTAGTTGCGGATCGCCTCGCAAATGTGGGGTTCCAGCATTAAGGTGTCCGACCAGAACTGACCGGTGAACGCGCCTAGTTCTTCGAGCAACTCGCCGGGGACGCGGATGGGAAAATGAAGGTGCATGGGGGGCCTCCGAAAAAACCGGTTTTTCTAAACCTCGCTAATTGCTGCTGATACGTTCTAAAGCGCGCTAACCATTACTAAAAATTCCAACAGGTACGCTAAACGGTGCTATTGGGCGCCTATATCCATTAGAGCCGTTTAGTGCCTTTTAGTGCCCGGCTTAGTGCGAATTAGCGCGAAACAGTACGAATTATCGCGAGGTAGTAGTGGTTAGCGGGTTTTAGTAAAAGGCGAAAAAAAATAGGGGTGGCCATCGGGGCGTGGATGGCGGAGCGGATGTTCGCCGAAGCGGGGCGCGTGGCGCATGCACGAAAAAAAAAGCCGCGCGGCGGGTGCCGGGCGGCTTTTTTTGCTGGCGGCGGACTTGCTCAGGCGGCGGGCAGTTTGGCGAATTGCTCGCGCATCTTGTCCAACGTGGCCGAGAAGCTGGCCACGCGTTCCTTCTCCTGCGCCACCACGTCGGCCGGCGCGCGGGCGACGAAGCTTTCGTTCGACAGCTTGCCATTGGCCTTGTTGATCTCGCCCTCGACGCGGGCGATCTCTTTGGCCAGCCGCTCGCGCTCGGCCTTGACGTCGATCTCGACCTTGAGCATCAGCTTGGTCGTGCCGACGATGGACACGGCCGCCGGCGACTCCGGCAGGGCGTCGACGATCTGCACCTCGGCCAGCTTGCCGAGCGACTGGATGTAGGGCGCGAAGCCTTCCATGGCCGCCTTGTCGGCCCCGTTGCCGGCCTCGACGATCAGCGGTACGCGCAGCGACGGCGCCAGCTGCATTTCGCCGCGCAGGTTGCGGGTGGCGTCGGTCAGCGTCTTGAGCTGGGCCATCCAGGCCTCGGCCGCCTCGTCGATGTTGGCGGGGTTGGCGATCGGGTAGGGCTGCATCATGATCGACTGGCCGTCGCCGGCGGCGGCCTTGCCGGCCAGCGGCGCGACGGCCTGCCACAGCGCCTCGGTGACGAAGGGGATGACCGGGTGCGCCAGGCGCAGCACCACCTCGAGCACGCGCAGCAGCGTGTGGCGGGTGGCGCGCTGCTGGCCCTCGGTGCCGTTTTGCACCTGCACCTTGGCCACTTCCAGGTACCAGTCGCAGTACTCGTCCCAGACGAACTTGTAGATGGTCGAGGCGATGTTGTCGAAGCGGTAGTCGGCAAAGCCCTTGGCGACGTCCTGCTCGGCCTTTTGCAGCAGCGAGATGATCCACTTGTCGGCGTTCGAGAGGTTCGATGCCAGGTCGGCCGGGCTGGCCGAGCAATCCTTCTCCTCCGTGTTCATCAGCACGAAGCGGGTGGCGTTCCACAGCTTGTTGCAGAAGTTGCGGTAGCCCTCGGCGCGGCCGAGGTCGAAGTTGATGTTGCGCCCCAGCGAGGCGTACGAGGCCATCGTGAAGCGCACGGCGTCGGTGCCGTAGGCGGCGATGCCCTCCGGGAATTCCTTGCGGGTGGCCTTGGCGATCTTCTCGGCCGCCTTCGGGTTCATCAGGCCGGTGGTGCGTTTTTCCACCAGCGCGTCGATGCCGATGCCGTCGATCAGGTCGATCGGGTCGAGCGTGTTGCCCTTCGATTTGGACATCTTCTGGCCCTGCGAGTCGCGCACCAGGCCGTGCACGTACACCGTCTCGAACGGCACCTTGCCGGTGAAGTGCAGGGTGAACATCACCATGCGCGCGACCCAGAAGAAGATGATGTCAAAGCCCGTCACCAGCACCGACGACGGCAGGAAGGCCTTGATGTCGGGCGTTTCCTCGGGCCAGCCCAGCGTGGAAAACGGCACCAGCGCCGACGAGAACCACGTGTCGAGCACGTCGTTGTCGCGGCGCAGCGGACCGCTGCCGCCGGCCGCCTGCTGCTTGGCCAGCGCCTCGGCCTCGGTCTTGGCGACGAAGATGTTGCCGGCCTCGTCGTACCAGGCCGGGATCTGGTGGCCCCACCACAGCTGGCGCGAGATGCACCAATCCTGGATGTTGTTGAGCCACTGGTTGTAGGTGGTGCTCCAGTTTTCCGGCACGAACTTGATGGCGCCGCTGGCGACCTTCTCCAGCGCGACCTCGGCGATCGACTTGCCGGGGAAGAAGGTGCCTTCCGGCGCCGGCTTGGACATGGCGACGAACCACTGGTCGGTGAGCATCGGTTCGATGATGACGCCGGTGCGGTCGCCGCGCGGCACCATCAGCTTGTGCGGCTTGACCTGCTCGAGCAAGCCCTGCGCGTCGAGGTCGGCGACGATCCGCTTGCGGGCGACGAAGCGGTCCATGCCGCGGTACGCCTCCGGCGCCTCGTCGTTGATCTTCGCCTCGAGCGTCATGATCGACAGCAGCGGCAGCTGGTGGCGCTGGCCGACCGCGTAGTCGTTGACGTCGTGCGCCGGCGTGATCTTGACGCAACCGGTGCCGAAGGCCTTGTCGACATATTCGTCGGCGATGATGGGGATGGCGCGGCCCACCAGCGGCAGCAGCAGCATCTTGCCCACCAGCGCCTGGTAGCGCTCGTCGGTCGGGTCGACCGCCACGGCGACGTCGCCGAGCATGGTCTCCGGGCGGGTGGTGGCCACCGTGAGCGTCCCGCTGCCGTCGGCCAGCGGGTACTTGATGTACCACATCGAGCCGTCCTCCTCCTCCGAGACCACCTCGAGGTCGGAGACGGCCGTGCCCAGCACCGGGTCCCAGTTGACGAGGCGCTTGCCGCGGTAGATCAAGCCCTGCTCGTGCAGGCGCACGAAGACGTCGGTGACGACCTGCGAGCGCGTCTCGTCCATCGTGAAGTATTCGCGCCGCCAGTCGGGCGAGGCGCCCAGGCGGCGCATCTGGCCGGTGATGGTCGAGCCCGATTTTTCCTTCCACTCCCACACCTTCTTGACGAAGGCCTCGCGGCCGAGGTCGTGGCGCGAGATGTGCTGGGCGTCGAGCTGGCGCTCGACGACGATCTGGGTGGCGATGCCGGCGTGGTCGGTGCCGGGGATCCACGCCGTGTTGTGGCCGAGCATGCGGTGGTAGCGGGTCAGCCCGTCCATGATGGTCTGGTTGAACGCGTGGCCCATGTGCAGCGTGCCGGTCACGTTCGGCGGCGGCAGCTGGATGCTGAACGACGCCTTGCCGGGATCGACGCTGGCGGCGTAGTAGCCGCGGCGCTCCCACTCGGTGCGCCAGAAGAGTTCAATGTCGGCGGGCTCGAAAGACTTGGCTAATTCCATGATTTGGCAGAGGTAAGGGATGAACGCGTGCGCGAAAACCACCATTATAGATGACGCGGGCGCCGCCGCCCATCGGCCGGCCCGGGCGCCCGCGCGCCGCCTGCGCGGGCCCTACTGCAGCAGCGCCGTGGCCACCGCCGTCATCGCCGTCACGCCGGTGCGCAGGCTCGGCTCGGGCACCGGCAGGAAGCGGCTGGTGTGGGCGCCGGGGATGGCCGGGCCGCCGGCGTTGGCCGCCGCCAGCGCGGCCGGGTCGGCCACGCCGAGGCCGAACATGACCGTCGGCACCTGGCGCCCGGCCAGGCCGAACAGGCCGAAGTCCTCGCTGTTCATGACGGCCGCGTCGTCGAACACGTTGGCCGCGCCGAGCGCGCCGGCCAGCGCGGCGCGCACGCGCGCGTTGAGGGCCGGGTTGTTGTGCATCGACGGCAAGGTTTCCTTTTCCACCACGGTGACGACCGGCATGCGGTCGTCCGGGATGCCGGCGGCGATGGCCACGCCGCGGGCGATGCGCGCCACGCCGTCGACGATGATCTGGTTGGCCTTGTCGCTAAACGAGCGCGTCGTCAGCTCCAGCTTGACCTCGTACGGGATGATGTTGCGCTTGGTGCCGCCGTGGATCGAGCCGATCGTCACCACCGCCGGGTCGCGCGGGTCCTGCTCGCGGCTGACGATGGTTTGCAGCGCGACGATGAACTGGCCGGCCAGCGCGATCGGGTCCTTGGCGTTCTGCGGCTCGGCGCCGTGGGCGCCGACGCCGCGCAGCAGCACGTCGATCGAGGTCACGCCGGCCGTCGTCGGGCCGCTGGTGACGGCCACCGTGCCGGCGGCGCGCTGCGGCGTGTCGTGCAGCGCGATGGCGAAGTCGGGGGTGCCGAAGCGCCGGTACAGGCCGTCGGCGAACAGCGCCTTGGCGCCGTCGGCGGTCTCCTCGGACGGCTGGCCGACGATCATCAGGGTGCCGCGCCACTGGCCGCGGCGCGCCGCCAGCAGGCGCGCCGCGCCGATCAGCGTGGTGGTGTGCAGGTCGTGGCCGCACGCGTGCATGACGCCCGTTTCCTGGCCGGCCGCGTTGGTCACCCGCACGGCGCTGGCGTACGGCGCGCCGGTCTGCTCGACGATCGGCAGCGCGTCCATGTCGCCGCGGATGAGCAGGCGCGGGCCGGGGCCGTTCTCGAGGATGCCGACGACGCCGTGGCCGGCGGCGCCGTCCGGGTATTTGCCGAGCCCCTCGGTGACGGTGAAGCCGGCGCCGCGCAGCTCGCGCGCCACCAGCGCGGCCGTCTTGACCTCGTGGCGCGACAGTTCCGGATACTGGTGGATGCCGCGGTAGAGGGCCAGCAGCGACGGCAGCGCGGCCTCGAGCGCGGGGTCGGGCGCGGGCGCGGGCGGCGCGGCGGCGGCGGCCGGGGCCGCCAGGGTCAGCGCCAGCAGCGCGGCGGCCAAGGAGGTGGAGGTGTGCATGGATGGTTCCCGTAGACAATGCGAAGGCGCGCCGCCAGTGTAGCGGGCGCGCGCCCGGCTGGCAATCGCCGGCGCGCCCGCTAGCGGCCGGCGGCCAGGCGCCAGGTGGCGCGCCCGGCCGCCTTGGCGCCGTACAGGGCGACGTCGGCGCGCTTGTAGAGCGCCTCGTGGTCGCCGTCGGCGGCGACGGCCCCGCCCACGCTCGCGCTCACGCGCACGACGGCGCCGTTGTGCGGCAGCGGCGCGGCCAGGTCGGCCAGGATCCGCCCGCACACGGGCGCGAGCGTGTCGGCGTCGGTGGTGCCGGCCAGCAGCACGGCGAACTCGTCGCCGCCGAGCCGGAACGGGCGGTCGCTCTCGCGCACGGCCGCGCGCAGGCGCGCCGCCGCCGCCGCCAGCAGGGCGTCGCCGGCGTCGTGGCCGAGCGTGTCGTTGACCTGCTTGAAGTGGTCCAGGTCGATCAACAGCAGCGTGAAGCCGGCGCCGCCGCGCCCGGCCAGCGCGGCCAGGTGGCGCAGCTCGTCGTTGAAGCGGCGCCGGTTCGGCAGGCCCGTGAGCGGGTCGGCGTAGGCGATCGCCTCGAGCCGGGCCTGGGCCGCGGTCAGCTCGGCGGTGCGGGCCGCCACCATCGCCTGCAGCTCGCGCTGGCGCCGCCGCAGCAGCGCCGTGCGCCCCTGCACCAGCGCCGCCAGCAGCGCCAGCGCCAGCAGCGCGGCGGCGCCGCGCGCGGCCGGCAGCTGGTGCCACGCCGGCAGCGCCCGCACCGGCACCTCGAGCGGCGCGCCCCAGTCGCCGTTGCGGTTGCTGCCGCGCAGCTGCAGCACGTAGTTGCCCGGCGGCAGATTGGTGTAGGCGGCCCGGCGCGACCCCGCCTCGCTCTTGATCCAGTCGGCGTCGAAGCCGGCCAGGCGGTACTCGTAGCGGTTGCGCTCGGGCGCCGAATAGTCGAGCGCGGCGAACTCGAGGGCGAAGCCGCGCGCGCGCCCGTCGGGCGTGACGGTCACCGGCGCGGCCCGGCGGCCGGCGCCGGCGTTGTACGGCGCCACCGGCAGCGCGCGGTCGTTGACCAGCACCCGGCTCACCACCAGCGGCGCGCGGTAGCGCCACGGCGCCACCCGGTCCGGGCGCAGCACGGTGAGCCCGGTCAGGCCGCCGAACACCAGCTCGCCGGCGCCGGTGGCCGCCGCCGACGCCGTCCAGTAGGTCGGGATGTGCACGCCCTCGGGCGCGCCGAACGCGCGCACGGCCAGGGTGGCCGGGTCGATCCGGGCCAGGCCGGCGTCGGTGCTGGCCCAGACGGCGCCGGCGGCGTCGGCCAGCAGGGCGTTGACGGTCGGCTCGAGGCCGTCGCCGGCGCCGAGCCGGCGGAAGCGGCGCCGGCCGTCGGCGTCGGTGGCCGCCAGCACGGCCACGCCGGCGCCGTACTGGCCCACCCACAGGCGCCCGCCGGCGTCGCGCAGCAGGCTGGCGACATAGCCGGGGGTGAGCCGGTCGGCGACGTCGAGCGCGGTCGGCACGAGCTCGACGGCGCCGTCGGCGCCGACCCGCGCCAGCCCGCTGCGCGTGCCCACCCACAGCGCCGCGCCGTCGGCCAGTAGCGCCGTCACGCGGGCGTCGCCGAGCGCCGCCTGCTCGCGGCGCAGCACGGCCGGGCGCGCGCCGGCGGC
>CAUPRW010000033.1:0-71650 GCA_963513825.1 uncultured Duganella sp. | reverse complement strand
GGTTGCCGCCACGCCAGCCGGTACGATCCCGACTGGCTCTACCGCAGTCGCGCCGCCAGCGGTTGGATCAACGGCAACCTTGCCCGCGCCGCAGGCCCCGTCCCCAGCTAGCCAGTCACCGCGCAACACCGACCGCGAGCCCGGGTGGGACTTACCTGAGCGCAGAAAATTCCGCTATAGGCTGGAAGACGTCGCCTATTAATTCAGCAAGAATCCGACTGCGATGATCAAGAAACGTCTGCTTCTGGCCGAAACAAGCTGGGGCCTGACCAGACCAATCGCCTCCCCGATGTTACCCACCACACCGCAAATGCCAGTTTCATTTCTTTTCAAAACCGTTATCGGACAACCACTGTGGAGCATACAGCAACACAATGCTGTGGAAACACGCAGATTGTCACGCCGTGATCCACTGAGCAAAACGCGTCCTAGGTTGCTCACGCGAGGATAGCTGCGGTCGGAACTCGATGTCGGTTCAGAAAGTAACAGCAAGCGCGCCGACAAAATATTGTGAAGTCTTGACTTCACCATCCGCCACACTTAAACTGAAGCCTCAACTTCACTATTGGAGCAGACTATGACTCACGCAGCACAGTTTGACACCTTCACCATGGAACGTAGCTTCACTGCCCCGCTGGCGCGCGTGTTTCGGGCGTTTAGCGATCCGAGCGAGAAGAGGCGCTGGTTTGCCGAGGGCGCCCAGCATGAGATCGAACAATACGATATGCAGTTCGAAGTTGGCGGGCGCGAACTGGCGCGCTACCGCTTCAAGCCTGGCACGCCCTTCGCGGGCGTTGCGCTGGAATCGTCTGGATACTTCCTTGATATCGTGCCACAGCAACGCATCGTCGTCGCCGCCACGATGGCGATGGGCGAACGGCGTTTTTCCGCTTCGTTGCACACGTTTGAGTTCTTCAGCGACGCACATAACTCCACACGCTTGGTCTTCACCCATCAAGCGATGTATGGCGACGGTGCGGATGGCCCGGAGCTGCGACGGTTCGGTTGGCAGAAACTGCTGGACCAATTACATGCCGGCCTGGCCGTATGAGCCAGCCTATGGCAATGCGGACGGACGCGGCGGATCAGATTTTCGCCGCGCTGGGAGACGCTACCCGCCGCGCGATCGTCAAGCTGGTCGCCCAGGGGCCGCAATCGGTCAGCGCCCTCGCCGCGGCGCTGAATGTGACGCTTACCGCGATCTCTCAACATCTGCGCGTGCTGCAAACCTGCGGAATACTGCAGACGCATAAGGTGGGGCGGGTTCGGATGTGTGAGCTCGACGGCCGTGGACTTGATGTTCTTGCGCAGTGGGTGGCGGTGAATCGCCAAATGTGGGAACAACGTTTCGATGCGCTGGATGCGGTTTTGCGCGAGGATGCGAATTGATGGACGTCGGTGGTGGCGCAGGCATGGCGGATTACGGCGTTCCGCCTAATCCGCCCTACGTTTCTGCGTTTCTGCGTTTCTCCGTTTCGGGTTTGGCGAGTTCTTTGCCGGCTTACGTTCGCTGCATCGGGTTGGCGTTTAGCCACGCCTGCAGTGTGTCGGCCGTCTCCGGCGGCAGGTGCAGGCCCAGTTTGGAACGCCGCCACAGGATGTCCTGCGCGGTGCGCGCCCATTCGTAGCGGCGCAGGTATTCCACCTCGGTCGCGTACAGCCCTTCGGCGATGCGCTCGCCCATGCCCGTCATGTCGGTAAGGCCGGCTAGCAGCGTGTGCATGCGCGTGCCGTACGCGCGCGCGTAGCGCAGCACCAGCAACGGCGGTAGCCATGCGTAGTGTGCCTGCATCTTGCGCACCCACGCGTCGAATTGCAGCACCGACTGGTTGCTCGGCTCCGCGCCATATAAATCGCCGCCGGGCAGGCAGGCCTTGTGCGTCCAGCCGCCATGCCGGTTCCCCAGCGACTTGGCGATCAGCTCGACCGCCTCCTCCGCCAGTTTGCGGTAGGTGGTGATTTTGCCGCCGAAAACACTGAGGAGCGGCGCGCCGTCGTCGTCGTCGACCTCCAGCCGGTAGTCGCGCGTGACCGCCTTGGCATCGGCGCCATCTTCGACCAGCGGACGCACGCCGGAATAGGTCCATACCACGTCGGCCGGCACGATCGGCTTGACGAAATACTCGCTGGCCAACTGGCACAGGTAGGCGATTTCGTCTTCGCCGATGGCCACCTGGTTGGCGTCGCCGCGATAATCGAGGTCGGTCGTGCCGATCAGGGTGAAATCGCGCTCGTACGGAATGGCGAAGACGATGCGGCCGTCGCGATGCTGGAAGATGTACGCGTTGTCATGCTCGAAGATGCGCTTGACGACGATGTGGCTGCCCTTGATCAGCCGCAGATGGCCACCGCCTTCCTTGGGCAGCGTCTGGTGCAGCAAGTCGGCGGTCCACGGACCGGCCGCGTTGACCACGTAGCGGGCGTTGACGCGGATGTCGCCGCAACTGGGCTTGTAGAGCATCGCTTCCCAACCGGCGCCCTTGCGCGTGAGCGAGTTGCACACCGCCTGCGTGAGGATAGTGGCGCCCTTCTCGCAGGCGTCAATGGCGTTCAGGACCACCAGCCGCGCATCGTCCACCCAGCCGTCCGAGTAGATGAAGCCGCGCTGGAATTGCGGCTTGAGCGGCTTGCCGGCCGCGTGGCAGCGCAGGTTGATGCCGGCCGACGCGGGCAGCAGCTCGCGCTTGGCCAGCATATCGTAGAGCATCAGCCCGGCCCGGATCAGCAGCGCCGGACGCTGCCCCTTCGCGTGCGGCATGATGAAGCGCATCGGCCACATGATGTGCGGCGCGGCGCGCAGCAGCGTTTCGCGCTCGATCAAGGCCTTGCGCACCAAATTGAATTCGTAGTACTCGAGATAACGCAGCCCGCCGTGGATCAATTTGGTCGACGCCGAAGACGTATGCGCGGCCAGGTCGTCCTTTTCGCACAAGATCACCGACAGGCCCCGCCCCGCCGCGTCGCGCGCGATGCCGGCGCCATTGATGCCGCCGCCCACTATCAGGACATCGCAATCGAGTATGTGCTGCGGTTCCGCCATGTCTTCCCCGGGTGACTAGCTAAATTAAACGATATACCTTCTACGTTACGTGAAAATTGTCTTTCGTCATAGGGGCCGGCCCCCTTTCGCCCCCAAAAAGCCACGTTCCGTTTAAGGCGGCGCAATTGGTCCCCGCTAATTTCGATGGTCTATAATCGGCCAACCATTGCAACCATGAGATAGCGTTTTGACCGATTCCCCTACCGCACTGCCCAAATGGATCAATCGCCGCAACGCCATCCGCGGCTTCATCGTCGCCGGCGCGGCCGCCCTGATCGCCGGCGCCCTGCTGCTGGGCTACCTGTTGCTGGTGGTCGCGCCCAACCTGCCGGCGCTCGACGCCATCACCGACTACCGGCCCAAGATCCCGCTGCGCGTCTTCACGGCCGATAACGCCCTGATCGGCGAATTCGGCGAGGAGCACCGCGATTTCGTGCCCATCAAGGACATGCCCGAGATGATGAAAAAATCGGTGCTGGCCATCGAGGACAAGCGCTTTTATGAGCATAATGGCATCGACTGGCGGCGCGCGCTGGGCGCCGCGCGGGCCAACCTGGGCGGCGGCGCGCGGCGCCAGGGCGGCTCGACGATCACCATGCAGGTGGCGCGCAACTTCTTCCTGACCCGCGACAAATTCTACGGCCGCAAACTCAACGAGGTGATGCTGGCCCTGAAGATCGAGGCGGCGCTGAGCAAGGAGGAGATCCTCGAGCTGTACATGAACCAGATCTACCTGGGCCAGCGCTCGTTCGGCTTCGGCAGCGCGGCGCAGACCTATTTCGGCAAATCGCTAAAAGAGCTCGACATCGCCGAAATGGCGATGCTGGCCGGCCTGCCGCAAAACCCGGCGCGCCACAACCCGGCGGTCAACCCCAAGCGCGCGAAACAACGCCAGCGCGTGGTGCTCAAGTCGATGCGCGACCTCGATTACATCACCGAGGACCAGTATCAGGCGGCGCTGCACCAAACGCTTCACGTGCGCAATCGCGGCCAGCAGTTCGACACCCACGCCGAATACGTGGCCGAACTGGCGCGCCAGACGGTGTACGCGCAATTCAAGGAGGACTCGTACACCAAGGGCATCAGCGTCTACACCACCATTCTCAAGGCCGACCAGGACGCGGCCTACGAATCGGTGCGCCGCAATGTGCTCAATTACGACCAGCGCCACGGTTACCGCGGCCCCGAGGCCTTCATCACGCTGCCGGCCGGCGAGGAGGAACGCGACGACGCCATCGAGGAGGCGCTGCAGAAGCGTCCGAGCAGCGACCGCCTGATTCCGGCCGTGGTGCTCGACGCCGGTCCGAAGGCGGTCAAGGTGCAGAACCCCGCCGGCGAGGAGATCACCATCACCGGTGACGGCCTGCGCCTGGCCGCCAACGCGTTGACCGACAAGGCCAAGGACGCCGTGCGCCTGCGCCCCGGCGCGGTGATCCGCATCAGCCAGGGCGCCAAGGGCGCCTGGTCGATCTCGCAGGTGCCGCTGGTGGCGGCGGCGTTCGTGTCGATCGACGCGGTCAGCGGCGGCTACCACGCCATGGTCGGCGGCTTCGACTACAACCTGCAAAAGTTCAACCACGTCACGCAGGCGTGGCGCCAGCCCGGATCGGCCATCAAACCGTTCGTCTATTCGGCCTCGCTGGAAAAGGGCTTTTCGCCGGCCACGCTGATCAACGACGTGCCGCTCGACCTGACCGGCGCCGAGACGGGCAACGAACCGTGGAGCCCACGCAACGACGACGGTAAGTTCGACGGTCCGATCACCATGCGCTACGCGCTGGCCGAGTCCAAGAACGTGGTGTCGGTGCGCATCCTGCGCTCGATCACGGTGCCGTACGCCCACAACTACCTCGGCAAGTTCGGCTTCGACCTGGCCAAGCATCCGAAGAACCTGACCATGGCGCTGGGCACCGGCTCGGTCACGCCGGCGCAGATGGCCGGCGCCTATTCGGTGTTCGCCAACGGCGGCTACTCGGTCGAGCCCTACCTGATCGCCAAAATCGTCGACGGCGACGGCAAGATCATCAGCGAGACCAAGCCGCGCGCCACCTTGCCCGACGATGCCCGCGTGATCGATCCGCGCAACGCCTTCGTCACCGACGGCATGCTGCGCGAGGTCACCCGCACCGGCACCGGCGGCGCCGTGGCGCGCCTGGGCCGCCACGACATGGCCGGCAAAACCGGCACCTCCAGCGAGGCCGTCGACGGCTGGTTCGCCGGCTACGGCGGCGGCATCGTGGCGGTGTCCTGGATGGGTTACGACGATTCGAAATCACTCGGCGGCAAGGAGTTCGGCGCCACCGTGGCGCTGCCGATCTGGATCGACTACATGAAGGTGGCGATGAAGGACCGTCCGGCGCAGGATCGTCCGGTCCCGGCGGGCATGACGCAGGTTGACGGCGAGTGGCTATACGACGAATTCACCGGCGACGCGGCGCGCCGCACGCTCGACATCGAGGAGACGGCGCCCGGCGCGGAGAACATCGTGCCGGTGCCGCCTGGCGCGGCGACGGCGCCCGCGGTGCCCGCGGCGCCGGTCGTGCCGGCCCCGCAGCCGGCACCGCCGGCGCGCTAGCCAGCTGAGACGGCACAGACCAAGGCGGCACAGACCAAGGCGACACCGGCCGGGCGCGCCGGCTGCGCGCCGCGGCGCCGCGGCGACTCAGGCCGACAGATAGCCGCGCATCATGCGCACCGCGCTGTCGGCGAACAGGTCGGGCGTGACGCTGGCGGCGCGGTACTTCCAGCGCTTGACGTACCAGTCCTGGAAGGTGGCCATGATGTGCGCCGCCAGCAGGTCGGCGCTGCCGGCCGGGCGATCGGGAATTTGCGCGATCACCTCGGCGAACAGCGACTGCACGTACAGCTCGGACGCCTTGGCCGTATTGCGGTGCTGCGCCGGCAGCACGCGCGAATCCATGAACACGAAATAAAACCACGGCTGCAGGATCTCGGAGACAAAGATCGAGGCGCGGATCAAGGCCTCGAGCTTGTCGAGCGGCTCGGTCAAGTCGTCGAACAGCGGCGGCAGCTCGTGCGTGGCGTGGCGCACCACATCCTCGATCATCTCGGCCAGCTGGTCCTTGTTGCTGATGTAGCCATACAGGCCGCCCATCGACAGCCCGGTTTCGTGGCACAGGTCGCGCAGGTTCATGGCCCGGAAGCCGACGTCGTTAGCCAAGCGGAAGGTGGCGTTGAAGATGCGTTCGAGGTTCTCGAGCGCCGGCTTGCGGCGCTTGACGGTGATGCGCTCGGCGTTGCGGTCGAGCACATAGGACCAGATGTTGACGCCGTCGAGCGGCGTCATGCGCTGGAACTGTTCTAGGGTGAAGTGGGCCCGCACGGTAGTCTCTGATATGGTTTTAATAATAATTGTTTACCCATCTTATCACAGGCGTGCGTGGTGACTTTCGAGTCAATTGCCTCGCCGCACATATTTTCCTTGTCTTTGGGACACAGAAGCGGGAAAATTCTCCCTTGTCCCCATTCCGCGACCCCGTGCCCACACCCCTCCTCCGCCCCCGTTGCGTGCGCATTCTGCTGATCGTGGCGCTGTCGGTGGCGCTGCCAGCGTGGCCGCCGGCCGCGCTGGCGCAGGCGGCCGGCAGCGCCGACGAGCTGGCCGACCTGGTGGTCGGCATCGTCCAGTACACCCGCTGGCCGGGCGCGCCCGCGCCGGTCACGCTGTGCCTGGACGAGCGCGACGCCGGCGCGGCGGCGCTGGCCGCCTCGATCGGCGCGATGACGCCGGCGCCGGTCAAGGTCGCCACGCGCCGCATGGAGCCGGCGCTGGCGGCCGACCTGTACAACTGCCAGGCGGTGCTGTTTCCCGACCTGCCGATCCCCGTCCAGCAGGCGCTGCTGCTGAAATTGAACAAGCGGCCGATCCTCACGCTGGGCCGTGGCGACAATTTTTGCTCCTACGCCGGCCAGATCTGCCTGCTCGACACGGCCAAGGGCCTGCGCTTTCGCGCCAATCTCGACGCCATCGCCTTCAGCGGCCTGCGCCTCAATCCGCGCATGCTGCAGCTCGGCGTGCGCGAAGGAGCGGGCCGATGAAAAAGCCCGCGCCACAAAGCATCGCCACGCTGGTACGCGGCGGCCAATGGCGCAGCGTGCTCGTCGCGCTCGCCTGCGCCACCGCGCTGATGGGCGGCGTCACGCTCTACAGCCTGCAACAACAGGCCACCCACGCGCTGTCGCTGGCGGCGCGCTCGCTCGCCTACGCCGGCGAACCGGCGCTGCGCTTCAAGGACACGGAAGCGTTGATGGAACTGGTCAAGCCGCTGGCCGACACCGAACGCCTGGCCACGGTCGAGGTGCTGGACCGGCGCGGCGCGGTGCTGCTGCACTACCAGCGTCCGTCCGTCGGCGGCCACGACGCCTTGGCGCGCCGGGTCGCCGCCTGGCTGCTGCCGGCGTCGGTGTCGGCGCCGGTGGCGGCCGGCCAGCGGCCGCTTGGCGAGGTGCGGCTCAGTTCCGATGGCCGCGTGCTGCTCGATTCGCTGGCCGGCCTGCTGGCGGCGGTGCTGTCGTCGCTGGCGCTAAGCGTGGTGGCGGCGTGGTGGTGGTCGCACCGGCTGGCGCGGCTGATCGTCGAGCCGGTCTCGGCGCTGGTGCGGCTGACCAAGGAATTGCGCGGCAGCCGCCGCTTCGATTCGCGCGCCGACGTCAGCGGCGTGCTGGAGATCGATGCGCTGGCCGGGGACTTCAACGACCTGCTGACGGAGCTGCAATCACACCAGAGGGAAATCGCCGCCCGCCACGAGGCGCTCAGCAGCGACAACCTGAGCCTGCGCCACACCAGCCTGCACGACGGCCTGACCGGCCTGCCCAACCGCCGCTACCTGTCCGAGCACCTGCGCGAGCTGCTGGCGCGCTGCCGCCGCCTCGACGAGCGCGCCGCCGTGCTGTTCATCGACATGGACCGCTTCAAGCAGGTCAACGACTCGATGGGGCACGCCGTCGGCGACGTGCTGCTCGAAACGCTGGCGCAGCGCCTGCGCGCGGCGGTGCGCGAGACCGACTTCGTCGCGCGCCAGGGCGGCGACGAGTTCGTCGTGCTGCTGCACCCCATCGGCGGCTCGGGCGACGTGTTGTCGTCGATCTCGCGCATCCGTCTATCGCTGCGCCAACCGCTGCGGTTGGCCGATGGGCAGCTGCTGCCGCTGGGCGTGACCATCGGCGGCGCCATCTATCCCGACCACGGCGACGACATCGACGCCCTGGTCGGCTCGGCCGACGCCGCCATGTACGTGGCCAAAAGCCGCGCGCGTGGCAGCGACGCGCTTTTCCAACCCTCGTTATAGTTTAGTCGACACCATGATCGCATTGCCTCGCCGGGCCGCCGCAGCCCTGTCCAACCGCCTGTCCAACCTTGTGCCCACGCTGCTGGCCGGCGCGCTCGGCGCCGTCCTGCTGGCCGGCTGCGCCGCGCCGGAGCCGGTCCAACCAACCGCGCCGAGCGTCGCGCCGCGCCAGGCCGCGCTGCAATCGCTGGGGTTCAAGCCGACCCCGCGCGGCTGGGAAAAAAGCCTGAGCACCGACGGCGGCGGCGACGTCGGCGGCCGGGTCACGTTCGCGTTCGACAGCGACAAGCTGACCGACGAGGGCGTGCGCGAGATCACCGCCACGGCCGCCGTGCTGCTGTCGGTCGGCGTCAGCGAACTCGGTATCGAAGGCCACACCGACAACCGGGGCGCGGCCGCCTACAACCAGACGCTCTCGGAACGCCGCGCGGCGGCCGCGGCGCAGGTGTTCGTGGCGGCAGGCTTCAAGGACGCCAACATCCGCCGCAAAGGTTACGGCGACGCCCGGCCGATCGACGACAACGCCACCGAGACGGGCCGCGCCCAGAACCGCCGCGTGACCATCATCGTCAGCGCCCTGTAGCTCAATGAACGTAGCGGGCGATGAAGTAGACGCCGGTCATCAACAGCGAGGCGAAGCCGTACAACCGCCACAAGTGGGACGCGTGCATCCGGTACAAGGTAATCTGCTGTTGGGCCATCTCGCCCTTGAACTCTTCGCGGTGCTTGGCCAGCGCGGCGGAGAAGTCCTCACGCTGGCCGGCTAAGGCGTCCTTGAATTCTTCACGCTGGCCGGCCAACGCGCCCCTGAACTCCTCGCTTAGCTTGGCCAGCGCATCTTTGAATTCCTCACGCTGACCAGCCAATTCTCCCATGAACTCCGCGCGTAGCTGGCCCAGCGCATCTTTGAATTCCTCACGCTGAGCGGCCAATGCTCCCATGAACTCCACGCGTAGCTGGCCCAGCGCATCTTTGAATTCCTCACGCTGACCAGCCAATGCGCCCCTGAGCTCCCCGCGTAGCTGGCCCAGCGCGTCTTTGAATTCCTCACGCTGAGTAGCCAATGCTCCCATGAACTCCACGCGTAGCTGGCCCAGCGCATCTTTGAATTCCTCACGCTGAGCGGCCAATGCTCCCCTTAGCTCTCCGCGTAGCTGGCCCAGCGCATCTTTGAATTCCTCATGCTGAGTAGCCAACGCGCCCTTGAACTCCTCGCGCTGCTTGGCCATCGCCGAATTGAATTCGAGTTTATGCTCATTGAGGAGCCCGATAACCCGTTCGGTGGACGCATGTATCTCATTGCGTAGCGATTGCACATCGTCCTTGGTCGCAAAGCTGGTTTTGATCACGGCCACGTCCACCTCCACCGTCGACAAGCGCCTCTCGACAACGGCGAGACGCACCTCGGCACGTCCATCATAGGCGCTGCGCGGGGCACCTTCAATCGGATTTTCTTCGTTGTTGGCAGGCATGATCGTTCCTCGATGGCCAGGGCGGAATGACCAAACTAGCATGCGCGAACGGCGCCACGATTGAGGCACCTCACAAAAAAAAAGCAGCCACGCGGGCTGCTTCACTGTGCTGCTACGCCACCGGGTGGCTTGCTTATTGTTCGAATCACACACAATATGCGACCCGGCGGCTAGCACGTCAACAGTTATCGCGCGGAGTGTGGCGCGCCGGGGACAGTCGTCGCCGGCCCGTTACCAACGCAATTTAACCAGCGGTCACGCAATTGCGCCCCGCCCGCTTGGACGCGTACAAGGCGGCGTCGCCGGCCGAGATCAACCGGATCAGGTCGTAGCCGTGCCGGTCCGAACACGCCACACCCAGGCTGGCGGTCACGCGCACCGACAATTCCGCGACCGCCACCACGCCCTGTTCGATGCGCAAGCGCAGCCGCTCGGCCAGCCTGAGCGCATCGGCCATCGCCAGATCGTCGAGCACCAGCACGAATTCCTCGCCGCCGAAGCGCGCCAGCAGGTCGTGCGGCCGCAGCTCGAGCTTGAGCAAGGCCGCCAGGTGGCGCAGCACCTCGTCGCCGACCAAATGGCCGTGGGTGTCGTTGACGGCTTTGAAATGGTCGAGGTCGATCATCACCACCGCCAGGCTGCGCCCGCCGCGCTGCGCGCGCAGACCGACCCGCTTGCCCTGCAACTCCAGGCCGCCGCGGTTGAGCGCGCCCGTCAGCGCATCGAGCGTCGACAGCCGGCGCAGCCGCTCGGCGTAGCGCCACATCACCATCACGATCAGGCCGAACGAAATGTTTACCTGCGCCAGCGGGATCACCAGCGCGGTCACACCCATCATCAACGCGTTCGACGGCAGGGAAAGATCGGGGTCGAACGCCAGTTGCACGCCGCGCAGCAACAGCGCCAGCCCCATCACGCCAAACCCCGTCACCGCGATGCAGTTGCCGCGCCAGCCGCCGTGGCGCCCGACGATGGCGGCGCACCACAGGTTGAGCAGGCCGAAGTAAAAGCCGCTGAAGATCAGCCGCGCGCCGCGGTTCGGCACCCAAAACGTGTAATACGCCGGCACCAGCAGCGCCACCACCGCGATGCCGGCGATCAGCGCCCAGGACAGGCCGGCCGCGCAATGGACGCGCAGGCCGCGCACCACCAGCGCCATGCCGAAGGCGATGACGCCATAGCCGGCGACGCTGGTGAGCAGCGCCGGCAAGGTCTCGACCAGGCTGATGACCACGCCGACCGACAGGCAGACGTTGCCGGCCGCCCACCAGCGCATCTCCGGCGGGCTGTCGGCATAGTTCGCGGACGCCGCCACCAGCGCCGTGGTCAGCAGCGTCACGCATAAATGGACCAGTAACAGGGTATCGAGATGCAGCACGCCGGATGTCCGCGACGAACGCGGGTTGTCATAAACAGCGCAGTATAGAACCAATCGACAGTTGCCGTGATGAAATTTCCGACAGGTCCGCCACGGACCGCATGAATCGGGTACAGTGGCGCTTATTGCAACCTGGCACAGCGCCGCTTCCCCCTCCATGGCTTACCCAATTGAACACAAACTGGTCATCGGCATCGCCTCCAGCGCGCTGTTCGACCTGACCGAATCGCACAAGATCTATCTGGAAGGCGGCGCCGAGGAGTACCGCAAGTACCAGGAGCAGCACATCGACGTGATCCTCGGCAAGGGCGTGGCGTTTCCGTTCATCCGCCGCTTCCTTGGCATCAACAAGCACTATGCGCAGTCGTCGCCGGTCGAAGTGGTGCTGCTGTCGCGCAATTCGCCGGAAACCGGGCTGCGGGTGATGAACTCGATCGCCCACTACAAACTGGACATCTCGCGCGCCTGCTTCGTCACCGGCAAGTCGCCGTACAGCTACCTGCCCGCGTTCAACACCTCGCTGTTCCTGAGCGCCAACGAGGAGGACGTGCGCAACGCTCTGGCGGCCAACTACCCGGCCGGCCTGGTGCTGCCCTCGCGCACCGAGGACGACGATGACGACGCCGAACTGCGCGTCGCCTTCGACTTCGACGGCGTGATCGCCGACGACGAGTCCGAAACCGTCTTCAAGCGCAACAACGACGTCGACGAATTCCACGCCCACGAGCGCGAGCGGGTCGCCATTCCGCACCAGCCAGGGCCATTGGCCGACCTGTTCCAGAAGCTGTCGCTGATGCAGCGGCTCGAGGAGCGCGCGCAGCGGCGCGATCCCGGTTACAAGAAGATCCTGCGCATCGCCATCATCACGGCGCGCAGCGCGCCGTCGCACGAGCGCGTCGTCACCACGCTCAAAAGCTGGGGCGTGTCGGCCAACGAGACGTTTTTCCTCGGCGGCATGGAGAAGGCGCGCGTGCTGGGCATCTTCAAGCCGCACATCTTCTTCGACGACCAGTTGAGCCACTTGAAGTCGGTCGGCGGCACCATCCCGATGGTGCACGTGCCATTCGGCATCGCCAACCGGCCGCCGGCGGTTCGTCTATAATATCGCCAGCGGCATTGCCACTCTGGCGGTGCGACTTAACCGTTGATTGTGTGTTGTGTCCCTGGCCTTAACCTCCATTCCCAAACCCGGCACGCGCTTCGCCCTGCCCACCCTGCACGGATCGTCGGACGCCTACGCGCTGGCGCTGACGGCGCTCGCACTCAAAGCCAAGGGCCAGATGCTGGCCGTGATCGTCGCCAACGCCAGCGACGCCCAGCGCCTGCTCGACGAAATCCCCTGGTTCGGCGGCGACAAGCTGCGCTGCCACCTGCTGCCGGACTGGGAAACGCTGCCCTACGACGCCTTCTCGCCGCACCAGGACCTGGTGTCCGAACGCCTGGCGACCTTGCACGAGATATCCAGCGGCCAGTGCGACGTCATGCTGGTGCCGGCCACCACGGCGCTGGTGCGCATGGCGCCGCCGTCGTTCCTGGCCGCCTACACCTTCTTCTTCAAAAAAGGCGAGTCGCTCGATGAGGCGCGCCTGAAGGGGCAGCTGACGCTGGCCGGCTACACCCACGTCACGCAAGTGATGTCGCCGGGCGAATACTCGGTGCGCGGCGGCTTGATCGACCTGTTCCCGATGGGCTCCGCGCTGCCGTACCGGCTCGACCTGTTCGGCGACACCATCGAAACCATCCGCACCTTCGACGCCGACACCCAGCGTTCGCTCTATCCGGTCAACGAGGTGCGCCTGCTGCCGGGGCGCGAATTCCCGATGGACGAGGCGGCGCGCACCACCTTCCGCAGCCGCTGGCGCGAACAATTCGAAGGCGACCCATCGCGCTCGGTGGTCTACAAGGACATCTCCAGCGGCATCGCCTCGGCCGGCATCGAATACTACCTGCCGCTGTTTTTCGAAGAGACGGCCACGCTGTTCGACTACCTGCCGCAGGGCGCGGCGCTGGCCCTGGTGGGCGACATCGACGCCGCCATCAAACGCTTCTGGACCGACACCGGCTCGCGCTACCGCTTCCTCAAGGCCGACCGCGACCGCCCGATCCTGTCGCCGGACGCGCTGTTCCTGTCGGACGAGCAGTTCTTCACGCTGGCCAAGCCCTACGGCCGGCTGGTCATCTCCAAGGACGCCGACGCCGGCGCCTCCGAGCTGTCGGCGCCGGTGCCCAATATCGCCGTCAACCGCCACAACGACGACCCGCTGACCAACTTGCGCGCCTACCTGCTGCAGGCCGGGCGCCGCGTGATGATCTGCGCCGAATCGAACGGCCGGCGCGAGACGCTGCAGCAGTATTTCACCGAATACGACCTGGCGCTCACGCCCGTCGAAGGCTTCGAGGGCTTCGCCACCTCCAACGCCAAGCTGGCGCTGGGCGTGGCGCCGCTGCACGCCGGCTTCGAGCTGTCGACGCCAAACGAAAACCTGATCTTCATCACCGAGACCGAGTTGTACGCGGGCTCGGGCCGGCGCGTGGGCAAGAAGAAGCAGGAAGCCGTCACCCAGGTCGAGTCGATGGTGCGCGACCTGTCGGAGCTCAAGATCGGCGACCCGGTGGTGCACATCAACCACGGCATCGGGCGCTACATGGGCCTGACCAGCATGGACCTGGGCGAAGGCGAAACCGAGTTCCTACACCTCGAATACGCCAAGGACACCAAGCTGTACGTGCCGGTGTCGCAGTTGCACGTGATCTCGCGCTACTCGGGCGCCTCGCCGGAGGACGCGCCGCTGCACTCGCTCGGTTCGGGCCAGTGGGAAAAAGCCAAGCGCCGCGCCGCCGAACAGGTGCGCGACACGGCCGCCGAGCTATTGAACCTGTACGCCCGCCGCGCGCTGCGCCAGGGCCATTCGTTCGAATACTCGGCGCACGACTACGAGCGCTTCGCCGACAGCTTCGGCTTCGACGAAACGCCCGACCAGCAGGAGGCGATCAACAACGTCATCAAGGATATGACCTCGGGCAAACCGATGGACCGCCTGGTGTGCGGCGACGTCGGCTTCGGCAAGACCGAGGTGGCGCTGCGCGCGGCCTTCATCGCCGTCATGGGCGGCAAGCAGGTCGCCATCCTGGCGCCGACCACGCTGCTGGCCGAACAGCACGCGCAAACCTTCGCCGACCGCTTTGCCGACTGGCCGGTGCGCATCGCCGAAATGTCGCGCTTCCGCACCGGCAAGGAGATCACGCAGGCGATCAAGGGCATGGCCGACGGCACGCTCGACATCGTCATCGGCACCCACAAGCTGCTGTCGGACGACGTCAAGTTCACCCGCCTGGGCCTGGTGATCATCGACGAGGAGCACCGCTTCGGCGTGCGCCAGAAGGAGGCGCTCAAGTCCTTGCGCGCCGAGGTCGACGTGCTCACGCTGACGGCCACGCCGATCCCGCGCACGCTGGGCATGGCGCTCGAAGGGCTGCGCGACTTTTCCGTCATCGCCACGGCGCCGCAAAAGCGGCTGGCGATCAAGACCTTCGTGCGCAGCGAGGGCGAATCGATCATCCGCGAAGCCTGCCTGCGCGAGTTGAAGCGCGGCGGCCAGGTCTACTTCCTGCACAACGAGGTCGAGACGATCCAGAACCGCATGGCCATGCTGACCGAATTGCTGCCTGAGGCGCGCATCGCGGTGGCCCACGGCCAGATGCACGAGCGCGACCTGGAAAAGGTCATGCGCGACTTCGTCGCCCAGCGCTTCAACATCCTGCTGTGCACCACCATCATCGAAACCGGCATCGACGTACCGACCGCAAACACCATCATCATGCACCGCGCCGACAAGTTCGGCCTGGCGCAGCTGCACCAGTTGCGCGGGCGCGTGGGCCGCTCGCACCACCAGGCCTACGCCTACCTGCTGGTGACGGACGTGCAGTCGCTGACCAAACAGGCGCAGCGCCGCCTCGACGCCATCCAGCAGATGGAGGAACTGGGCAGCGGCTTCTATCTCGCCATGCACGACCTGGAAATCCGCGGCGCCGGCGAAGTACTTGGCGACAGCCAGTCCGGCGACATGACCGAGATCGGCTTCCAGCTGTATTCGGACATGCTCAACGAGGCGGTGCGCTCGCTCAAGGCCGGCAAGGAGCCGGACCTGGCCGCGCCGCTGGCCACCACCACCGAGATCAACCTGCACGTGCCGGCGCTGCTGCCGGCCGATTTCTGCGGCGACGTGCACGAACGGCTGTCGATTTACAAGCGCATGGCCAATTGCACCGTCCAGGACAAAATCGACGACATGCAGGAGGAGATGATCGACCGCTTCGGCAAGCTGCCGGACGCCGTCAAGGCGCTGATCGAAACACACCGCCTGCGCATCGCCGCCAAGACGGTGGGCATCGTCAAGATCGACGCCCATGGCGAGGCGGCCACCTTGCAGTTCATGGCCAAGCCGCCGATCGACCCGATGCGCATCATCGAGCTGATACAAAAAAACCGCCAGATCAAGCTCAATGGCCAGGACAAATTGAAGATCACCGCGAACATGCCCGATCTCGCCGCCCGCGTGGCGCAGATCAAAGGCGCCATCAAACAGTTGACCGCTTGAGCCGGGCGTCGTACCTTGACCGCTTAGCCCAAACAACGCTAATCCTATGAAAAACCCAAAGAACACCATGAACCTGGTATTACAGGGCCTCGACGATTGCAAGGCGCGCCTTGAGCGCATCGCCGCCCTCACCGCCCCCGAAACCACCACCTGGATCGGCGAGCGCGCGCTGCGCTGCGAGGGCATCAGCTTCTCGCCGGCGCTGCGCCAGACCATCGAAGTGGCGGCCCAGGCGGCGCAGCTGGACGCCACCTACTCGATCGGCATCCACAAGATGAGCGAATTTAAGCTCGTCGCCATGGACATGGATTCGACCTTGATCACCATCGAGTGCATCGACGAAATCGCCGACATGCAGGGCTTGAAGCCGCAGGTGTCCGAAATCACCGAGGCGGCCATGCGCGGCGAGCTCGATTTCTCCGAAAGCCTCAAGCGCCGCGTGGCGCTGCTCGAAGGGCTCGACGCCGCCGCGCTCGAACGCGTGTACGAAGAGCGGCTGCAACTGTCGCCGGGCGCCGAGACCATGCTCAAGGCCGTCCAGCAGGCCGGCCTGAAAACGCTGCTGGTGTCGGGCGGCTTCACCTTCTTCACCGAGCGCCTCAAAACGCGCCTGGGCCTCGATTACACGCACGCCAACGAGCTTGAGATCGTCGACGGCCGCCTCACCGGCAAGGTGCTCGGCACCATCGTCGACGCCGAGGAAAAAAAACGCACCGTCGAACGCGTATGCGCGCAACTGGGCATCGAACCGGCGCAGGCGATCGTCATGGGCGACGGCGCCAACGACCTGAAAATGATGGCCATCTCCGGCATGTCGGTGGCGTTCCGCGCCAAGCCGGTGGTGCGCGAGCAGGCCAACGTGGCATTGAACTTTGTCGGATTGGACGGTATTCTGGCATTACTAAACTGACTGTCAGCGCGAGTTGACCAAAGCGCATGTCCGAACAACACCAGAAAGACCCAGGCAAGTCCTCCCTGCCGGCGGGCTGCGCGCAGTGCAGGAAAGCCGAACCGCTGCCGTTCGCATTCACCTTCGCCTACCAGCCCATCGTGGAACTGGGCACGCGCTCCATCTACGCCCACGAGGCGCTGGTGCGCGGGCCCAACGGCGAGTCGGCATGGTCGG
The DNA here is from genome assembly GCA_963513825.1 of uncultured Duganella sp. Taxonomy (GTDB): domain Bacteria; phylum Pseudomonadota; class Gammaproteobacteria; order Burkholderiales; family Burkholderiaceae_D; genus Rugamonas. Next base: position 54,727 of record CAUPRW010000033.1, on the reverse strand, counting down.
TGCTCTCGCAGGTCAACGACGACAACCGCTACGCGTTCGACCAGGCCTGCCGCGTGGCCGCCATCAAGGGCGCGGCCGAGCTCAACATGCAAGGCTACCTCTCGATCAACTTCCTGCCGAACGCCGTCTACCGTCCGGAAGCCTGCATCCGCAGCACTTTTGATGCCGCAAAACAACACAATTTTCCGACCGAGCGAATTATTTTCGAGGTCACCGAAGGCGAGCAAATCCAGGACCGGCCGCATCTCGTCAACATCTTCCGCGAGTACCGGCGCTTCGGCTTCCGCACCGCGATCGACGACTTCGGCGCCGGTTACGCCGGCCTCAATCTGCTGGCGGAGTACCAGCCGCACATCGTCAAGATCGACATGGACCTGGTGCGCGGCGTCGACGCCAGCGCCGCCAAGCAAGCCATCGTGCGCGGCATCGTGGCGATCTGCCGCGACCTTGGCATACAGGTGCTGGCCGAGGGCATCGAAACGCCGGCCGAGCGCGACTGCCTGCGCGCCGCCGGCATCGACCTGATGCAAGGCTACCTGTTCTGCCGCCCGGCGCTGCAGGCGGTCGGCGTCATCGATCCGGCATCCTGGGGCTGACAAGCGCCGTCAAATCGGCCCCGTGATGGGCCACGCGTGAGCGGCCCGCGTCAGCCCGGCTTGCGCCCAACGCCCCCGAGGGCCGCAATCAAGCCGTCTGACGCATCCTCGATATAATCAAGCACCAGATCGAAGCCCTTGCCGCCGCCATAATAGGGATCCGGCACCACATCCGACCCGCTGCGACGCGCATGCGCCATCAACAGGCCGAGCTTATGCCGATACTGCGGCGGACAGGCCGCCTCCAGCAAGCGCAGATTATCTCGATCCATGGCCAGCACATGATCGAAGACCTCGAAGTCGCTCGCCGCCACCTTGCGCGAGCGCTGGGCCGACAGATCATAACCACGCCTGGCCGCGAACTCCATCGAGCGCGTATCGGGCGGCTCGCCCACGTGGTAACCGTGGGTGCCGGCCGAATCGATGACGAAGCGTTCCCGCAACCCCGCCGCCTCCACCCGATGACGAAACACCCCTTCGGCCGTCGGCGAACGGCAGATATTGCCCATACAGACAAACAACACCGAAACAGCTTTGCCCATGACGCGCCCGTAAATGCCAAAGAAGCGGCTACTGTACGCCACCGCTGGCGCGATTGCTATAATTGGCAAATGACCAACAACCAGACGCCATCCCCGCGCGCCGAATACACGCGCCGCATGAACCGGGTGCTCAACTATATCGACCGGCACCTGGACCAGCCGTTGGACCTGGCCACCCTGGCCGGGGTGGCGAACTTCTCGCCCTTCCACTTCCACCGCGTGTTCGCCGCCTGGATGGGCGAAACGCTGGGCGACTACGCGCGGCGGCGACGCCTGGAGAAGGCCGCCTTCCGGCTCGCATCGGCGCCCACGGAGTCGGTGCTGGAGACGGCGTTGGCGACGGGCTTCGGCTCCGGCGAAGCCCTCGCCCGCGCCTTCAAGCTCAAGTTCGGCTGCACGCCGACCGAATGGCGGCGCGATACGCGAGCGCGGCTGGCGGCGTTGGCATTGCCAACAAGATCCGACGACGACGCGCGCGCCGACAGCAATCTCGATCAGGTGCTCGGCAAGCTCGATCAGACGCCACAGAGCGACATCGGCGACGATGACATCTCCCGCAACCAACCTGGAGACTTCCACATGAACGTCGACGTCATCGACCTGCCCGCCGCCCGCGTGGCCTACCACCGCCTGATCGGTCCGTATGGCCCGGACATCGGCGCCTTCTGGCGCGCGACGGTGGCGCCCTGGGTACAGTCGCACGGCCTCGGCCAGCAGGTCTGCTACGGCGTGGGCTTGGACGACCCGAGCATCACGCCGCCCGACAAGTGCCGTTACGACGCCTGCGTCACGCTGCCGGACGGCTTCGATGCCACCGGCTCGACCGACATCGCAACGCTGCCCGGCGGCCGCTACGCGGTGGCCAGGTTCGAGGGCGAACCGCGCGCCATCGCCCACGCCTGGACCTGGCTGACGCGCAACTGGCTGCCGGACAGCGGCCTGCAATGCGACGACCGGCCCTGCTTCGAACTGTTCAGGCCGGACACCGTGACCGGGCCCCGAGGGGGCACCATGGTGTGCGATATCTGCATCCCGGTCAGGCCGCTGTAGCTGCCACCGGCCACGACAACAACGGCTCAGCCGATGTAAACAATCAAGCCGTCGCCGCGCGCGGCGGCTGCCCCGTAAAACTCGACCAGCGAGCGATAATGCAGCATGACGTAGTCGAGCGCATCATCTTCGTCCCAGATCTCCGGATAGACCTGGGCGTCGGTCATCTGTTCCGGTGCGTAGCGGGCCCGCATGTCGTCGTCGCCGATGGCATTGAGCGCCGTGGAGATGGCCTTCACTTCATGCGGGCGCAAAAGCCGCGCCGGGCCATAATGTATGTCCTCGCCAATGGGCTCGCCGCCGAAGATGGCGGGCACCGGTTGACCTTCCTTCGGCATCGGCGCCCCGTTGAGCATGAAGTGCAAAGCATGCCAGGCTTTGTCGACGTCCATGGTTTTTCCCGGCGCCGCCTCGCCGTCCGGGTAAAGCAGGGCCATCAGCGAATCGGGGTCCTCCAACAACGAGGCGATCTCTTTTTCAGTCACGGCGATAAAGTAGGTGGACATCCCCATCGGATCGAGCTCCTTGCAAAAATAGACATCGGACTTATTTAATGGTTGTCATCACTCGCGGTGCCGCCATCTCCGCCCAAAATGTGCGACGACACACCGCCGTCCATCTTAAACTGCGCAATACTAAGGGCATGTTCGCAACCACAATGGATGATGGCCACACCATTATTACATTTTTCGCAAGCTTGACTACTTCAAAGGAAATGCCATGTCGCAGGAACTGGTTCTGGATAGCCGGGTTGGATCAGCGAAAACCACCGCATGGTGGCTTTACGTGGTGCACACCATCACCTTCGTCTTTTCGCTCGGACTGTTCTCGGTGGTCCCGCTCATCATCAACTACGTGCAGCGTCCGGACGCGGCCGGCACTTTCGTCCACAGCCACCACACGTGGATGATACGGTCGTTCTGGTGGTACGCCGCCTGGATGGCGCTCGGCTGGGTACTTGCCGTCACCATCATCGGCATCCCGATCGCCTGGCTGATCTGGGTCGGCGCGTGGGTCTGGAAAGCCTACCGGCTGGTGGTCGGTTTCATCCGCCTCAACAACAACGAGGCGGCCGCCGTCTAATCGAGCGGGCTAGTGCCCAACAGCCCCCGCGCCTGCCGCAGGCCTTCGACGATCACCTCGTAGGCCTGCTGGCGCGTGGCCTCGTCGGGCGCGCGCAGCACATACGACGGATGGTACACCGTCACCACCCAGCGGCCGTCGTGCTGGACCGGCGCGCCCATCACCGACTTCATCGTGACGGCGCCGTCCTGCAGCACCGATTTCAAGGCCGTGCTGCCCAGCGCCACCACCACATCGGGACGCACCCGCTCCAGCTCCTCCTGCAGCCACAGATGGCAGGCGGTGATTTCCTTTTGCCCGGGCGTCTTGTGCAGCCGGCGTTTGCCGCGCAACTCCCACTTGAAGTGCTTGACGGCGTTGGTCAGGTAGATGCTGCCCCGCTCCATGCCCGCCTGCGCCATCGCTTTTTCCAGCACCGCGCCGGCCGGGCCGACGAACGGCAAGCCCTGCAAATCCTCCTGGTCGCCCGGCTGTTCGCCGACCAGCATGATGCGCGCGCGCTTCGGCCCGACGCCGGGCACCGCCTGCGTGGCGTTCTCCCACAGATCGCAGCGGCGGCATTGATCGAGCGTGGTCGGATGCTCGCGCTTCGGTTGCGCGCGTTCGGCGGCGATCGGGATCGTGGTCGCGCCACCGCGCCGGCCGACGGTGCCGGTCTGGCCGGTGCGCCGCTCGCCGTTGGCCGCAGCGCTGACCATGGCCGGCACGATCGCCCCTTCCGGCAGATTTTTCCAGAAGCGCGACGGGATATGGCTGCGTAGAAGATCGGCATTGAGGCGCGCGGGGTTGAAGATGCTGCGGTAGTAGGTCAGCCACAAGGCCTCGCCGGCGTCGTCGATATCGGCCGCGCTGCGCATCAGCGACGGCGCCTCGTGCAGCCGCTCGCCGTCCCACAGTACGGCTTTGTCCGGTGTGGCGATCATCCACGTGACGTTGCCCATGCGGCGGGCGAAATGCCGCGCCACCCGGGGCAGCACCTCGTGGGTGGGTTCGAACCAGGCGACGAAGCGCGGCGCGCCGTCCTCCTCCTTGCGCTCGCGGAAACGCACATACGCATGCATGTCATGCTCCTCCCGATGCACAGCCTTCACCATCCCGTGAAGCCGCGCGCCATCCGGATCGGCCGGCGAGATCACATCGCGCTCGCCCAACTGCCAGCGCCAGACCACCTTGTATAAAAAAGCCCAGCGGTCCGGGGCGCTAAAACAGGCGGCGCTGTCGAGTAGCTCCATCAACTGGCGCGGCAAGCGCAGCGACGACGCGGCCGGGGGCGGAGACGCCGGCTCATCCGCCCCGGCTTGCTCATCCGGCGTGGCGGAGAACAAATCGCCGTCCTCCGGCTTCGATAGCCATTCTACGAATTCGGGCGCGACGCGGCGCGCGATTAGCCCGCGCGCCGCGTCGCGCCACTCTTCGAACGAAGCGGCCACCCGCCGTATCATGCCGCCTGCAGCTCCGGCCAAAGATTCATCTGCCGCGGCGCATCGGCCATCGCGCGGCGCAAATGTTCGGACGGGCCGGCGTCGTTGGACGGAAAATAATCGGCCGTAATGATGAAGGGAGAAATCTTCTTCATACTGCAGCGCAGCCGCGACAAGTCGGCGTAGCGGATTTGCCTCAGCCGCCGCAAATCGACCAGCCGTTGCGCGTTGCGCAGGCCGATGCCGGGGATGCGCGCGATCATGTGCGGCTCGGCGCGGTTCAGGTCCATCGGAAAATGCTCGCGGTGCTCCAGCGCCCAGGCCAGCTTGGGATCGATGTCGAGCGCCAGGTTGCCGGTCGCCGGCAGCAGCTCCTTGACCTGGAAGCCATAGCTGCGCAGCAGGAAATCGGCCTGATACAGCCGGTGCTCGCGCATCATCGGCGGCGGCGCCAGCGGCACGCTCTTCGGGCTCTGCGGAATCGGGCTGAACGCCGAGTAGTACACGCGCTTGAGCTTATAGCTGCCATACAGCGTTTCGGCGGTGGTGAGGATTTGCTGGTCGTCGCTGGCGTCGGCGCCGACGATCATCTGGGTGCTCTGCCCGGCCGGCGCGAAGCGCGGCGACTTGGGCTCCTCGGCTTTTTCATCGAGCTTGCGGCGGATCGAGCCCATTGCCAGCTTGATCGTGTGGACGCTTTTTTCCGGCGCCAGCTTCTGCACGCTATCCTGCGTGGGCAGCTCGATGTTGACGCTGAGGCGGTCGGCATAGCGGCCGGCGGCGGCGATCAGCGCGGGGTCGGCGTCGGGAATGGTCTTGAGGTGGATATAGCCGCGGAACTGGTGCACTTCGCGCAGCTCGCGCGCCACCTGCACCAGCTGCTCCATCGTATAGTCGGACGACTGGATGATGCCGGAACTGAGGAACAGGCCGTCGATGTAGTTACGCAGGTAGAAGTCGGTGGTCAGTTTGACCACTTCGGCCACCGTAAAGCGCGCGCGCGGAACGTTGGAGGTGCGGCGGTTCACGCAGTACTGGCAATCGTAAAGGCAGTAATTGGTCAGCAGGATTTTGAGCAGCGACACGCAACGGCCGTCGGGCGTATAGCTGTGGCAGATGCCCATGCCGGTGGTGGCGCCGAAACCGTCCTTGCCGATCGAATCGCGCTTGGGCGCGCCGCTGCTGGCGCAGGAGGCGTCGTACTTGGCCGCGTCGGCGAGAATCTCCAGCTTGTCCGTCAATTCCATCGCCGCCCCGATCATTGATACTGTATAAAAACACAGTATAACAACAATCGGGGACTGAATCGAATCGTGTCGCGGTTTTGACCCGGTATTTGCAAACCCAGCCCGTAGGGCGGATTAGGCGGAACGCCGTAATCCGCCATCGTCGAGCCGCCGACGCAATCCGATCAAGCCACAATCACCTCCAGCGCCTTAACCAGCTGTTCACATTCATCGTTGGTGCCGATCGAAATACGCAGGAACTGGTCGATACGCGGCTTCTGGAAATGCCGCACCAGGATCGCCCGCTCGCGCAGCGCGGCCGCGATGCGCGCCCCGTCATGCGCCGGATGCCGCGTAAAAATGAAATTCGCATGCGAAGGCAACACCTCGAATCCCAACGCCTCCATGCGCGCCGTCAGCCAAGTGCGCGTGTCGATGATCGCCTGCGACGTCACTTCCATGTGCGCGACATCGTCGATCGCCGCGATCGCACCGGCCTGCGCCACCTGCCCCAGCGGATAGCAGTTGAAACTGTTCTTAACCCGCTCAAGCCCGGCGATCAAATCCGGATGGCCAACCGCGAACCCGACCCGCAAGCCCGCCAGCGAGCGCGATTTGGACAGCGTCTGCACCACCAACAGATTATCGTAGCGATCGAGCAGCGTGATCGCGCTGTCGGCGCCGAAGTCGACATACGCCTCGTCGACCACCACCACCTGGTCCGGATGCGCGTCCAGCAGGGCCTCGATTTTATCGAGCGGCAGCGCGATGCCGGTCGGCGCGTTGGGATTGGCGATGATGATCGCGCCGCACGGCTGCGCGTAATCGGCCACGTCGATTTCGAAGCGCTCGTTAAGCGGCACCTGGCGCGCCTCGATGCCATACAGGCTGCAATAGGTGGGGTAAAAACTGTAACTGATGTCGGGGCAAAGCAGCGGCAGCTCGTGCTTGAGCAAGGCCTGGAAGGTATGCGCGAGCACTTCGTCCGAGCTGTTGCCGACGAAGACCTGCGCCTCCGCCAGGCCGAAACGGCGGGCGATGGCGCCCTTGAGCGCGGCGTTGGCGGGGTCGGAGTACAGCCGCAGCGAATCACCCACGGCCTCGCGCATCGCCTCGATCGCCTTGGGCGAAGGGCCGTACGGATTTTCGTTGGTATTGAGCTTGACCAGCTTCGGCATGCGCACCTGCTCGCCCGGCGTGTACGGCGTCAGTTGGTGGACGATCGGACTCCAAAAACGGCTCACTGCATTTCTCCCATCGCCCGTTCGATATCGGCGATCAAATCGTTGACGTCTTCCAGGCCGACGTTAAAGCGCACCAGTATACCCTCGTCGTTCCAGTCCTTGCGCATGTGGGCGATCCGATACGGCATCACCAGGCTGTTGGCGCCACCCCAGCTATAGCCGATCTTGAACAGCTTGAGCGCATCGACGAAACGGTCGGTCTGCGCCTCGGTAAAGCGCGGGTCGAACAGCACCGAGAACAAGCCGCCGGCGCCGCTGAAGTCGCGCTTCCAGATATCGTGCCCCGGACAATCGGCAAAGGCCGGATGCAGCACCCGGGTGATTTCGGGCCGCGCCTGCAGCCACGCGGCCAGCTTGCGCGCGGCGGCGTCGTGGGCGTCGAAACGCAGGCGCATGGTCGGCAGGCCGCGCAGCACCAGATAGGCGTCGTCGGCGCCCACGCCCATGCCGAGCCGCATATGCGCAAGGCTCAGGCGCTCGTTGAGCGCGGCGTCGCGCGTGATGACGGCGCCCATCAGCACGTCGGAGCCGCCGGACTGGTATTTGGTCAGCGCCTGCATGACGATGTCGACGCCGAGGTCGAAACCGCGCAGCGCCAGGCCTGCGGCCCAGGTGTTATCGAGCGCGACGAGCACGCCGCGCGCATGGGCGGCGGCGCAAATGGCCGGCAGGTCCGGCACCTCCATCGACACCGATCCCGGCGCCTCGGTCCAGATCAGCTTTGTGTTCGGTTGGATCAGCGCCGCGATGCCGGCGCCGATCAGCGGATCGTAGTAGCGCGCGGTGATGCCGAAATCGGCCGACAGCCAGCGTCCCAACTCGCGGTTGGGGTTGTAGACGTTATCGGGCAGCAGCACGTCGTCGCCGGCCTTGAGGACGGCGAAATCGACCATCGCGATCGCCGCCAGGCCGCTCGGCGCCAGCAGGCAGTGGGTGCCGCCTTCGATCTCGGCCAGGCGCGCCTCCAGCGTGAAGGTGGTCGGCGTGCCGTGCAGGCCGTAGGTATAGGCGTTCTTCTCTTTCCAGTCGCCCGAGCGCATGGCGGCGACGTTCTTGAACAGCACCGTCGAGGCGTGGTGGATCGCGCTGGGGAAGGCGGCAAAGTCTGCCGGCGGCTGGTAGTCGGAGTGGATCAGCGCCGTTTGGGGGGATTTTTTGGTGGTCATCGTTGTGAGCTAACCCTGTGCTGGCCGCTAACCCGCACCGCGGCCACGTGGGGACGGACCCCGTTGGGTCCGTCCCCGGCGGCCGGGTTGCGGGTCACCGCTGGATTAAAAAAAAGGCGGACCTTCGCGGCCCGCCTTCATCATCATTACTGCGCCTCGCCCCACAGGTCGTGGGCGTCCGAGGTGGTGATCTTGACGTCGATGAACTGGCCGACGACGAGCTTTTTGTGCGGCTCGTAAGGCGGCTTGACGTAGACCACGCCGTCGATTTCCGGCGCGTCCGCGCTGGAGCGGCCAACGCCGCCGCTGCGGTTGACTTCATCGATCAACACGCGCACGGTCTTGCCGACCTTGGCTTTCAGGCGCGCCTTCGAAATCTCTTCCTGCAGCAGCATCACGCGGCCGCGGCGCTCTTCGCGCAATTGTTCGGGCACCGGGTTGTCCAGCGCGTTGGCGGTCGCGCCCTCCACCGGCGAGTAGGCGAAGCAACCGAGGCGGTCGATCTGTGCCTCCTTGAGGAAGTCCAGCAGGTATTCGAATTCGGCTTCGGTCTCGCCCGGGAAGCCGGCGATGAAGGTCGAACGTATCGTCAGGTCCGGATTCATCTTGCGCCAGGCCTGGATGCGGTCGAGGTTTTTCTCGCCGCTGGCCGGACGCTTCATGCGCTTGAGCACATCGGGGTGCGCATGCTGCATCGGGATGTCCAGGTACGGCAGGATATGGCCGTCGCCCATCATCGGGATGATCTGGTCGACGTGCGGGTACGGATAGACGTAGTGCAGTCGCACCCAGGCGCCGTAGGACTTGGCCAGTTCGCCCAGCGCCTCGGTCAGCTGCGTCATGTGGGTCTTGACCGGACGGCCGTTCCAGAAGCCGGTGCGGAACTTGACGTCGACGCCGTAGGCCGAGGTGTCCTGCGAAATGACCAGCAGTTCCTTGACGCCCGACTTGAACAGGTTTTCCGCCTCCACCATCAACTCGCCGATGGGACGCGACACCAGGTCGCCGCGCATCGACGGGATAATGCAGAAGCTGCAGCGGTGGTTGCAGCCCTCGGAGATCTTCAGGTAGGCGTAGTGCTTCGGCGTGAGCTTGATGCCCTGCGCCGGCACCAGGTCGATGAACGGCTCGTGGGGTTTCGGCAGGTGGAAGTGGACCGAATCCATCACCTCGGCCAGCGCGTGCGGGCCGGTCACGGCCAGCACCTTCGGGTGCACCTTCATGATGATGTCGTCGCCGGCGGCGTCTTTTTTCGCGCCCAGGCAGCCGGTCACGATCACCTTGCCGTTTTCGGCCAGCGCCTCGCCGATGGCGTCGAGCGACTCCTGCACGGCGGCGTCGATGAAGCCGCAGGTGTTGACGATCACCAGGTCGGCGCCGTCATACGACTTGGCCGTCTCGTAGCCTTCGGCGCGCAGCTGGGTGAGGATCTGTTCGGAGTCGACCAGCGCCTTGGGGCAGCCGAGCGAGACGAAGCCGACCTTCGGTGCGGCACCCTTGACGGCGGTGCTGGCGGCGGCGGGCGTGATACGGGAGAGTGGTTGCGATTGCATGATAGGTTGCCTGGGGTCGCGGAATGCGCCATGAAAATGATGAGCAATCGACGATTATACCCTATTCCCATAGGGGGATCATGCTAGGATAGCGCTTCAATAATTTGGCTTGATCGAGCTTGGGAGATTGTGTGGCAACGCTGAAAGACGTCGCAATGCTGGCCGGCGTGGGCATGTCGACGGCATCGCGCGCCATCTCCGGCGCCGGCCCGGTGTCGGCCGCGTCGCGGCGCAAGGTCCAGGCGGCGATCGAGCAGCTCAACTTCCGCCCATCGTCCATCGGCCGCTCGCTGTCGGCCCAGTCGCTCGGCATCATCGGTATTTATGTGCCCTCGTTCTTCGGCGCCTACTACGGCACCATCCTGCAGCAGACCGACATCGAGCTGCGGGCCGTGCGCCGCCACGTGGTGGTGGCCACCGGCTGCGGCGGTGGCGCGCCGCGCGAGGAGGCGATCGAAGCGGTCAAATTCCTGATCGGCCGCGATTGCGACGGCATCGTCGTGCTGGGCCACGACCTGCACGACGAGGACATGCTGGCGCTGCACAAGATGCATCCCAAGCTCGCCTTCCTCAACCGCCACAGCGCGCAGTTCGGGGACGCCTCGTTCTGCCCCGACCACCGCCACGGCGGCGCGCTGGCGGCGCGCACGCTGCTTGACGCCGGTCACCGCCAACTGGCCGTCATCTCCGGCCCGGCCGCCACCTCGGACAACCGCGCCCGCATGGACGGCTTTTTCGACGAGCTGGCGCGCGCCGGCATCGGCCGCGAGGCCGTGCCGCTGATCGAATCGGACTTCTCGCGCGAAGGCGGCTGCCGCGCCGCGCTGGAACTGACCGCGGCGCGCCAGAACGGCCTGCCCTTCACCGCCCTGTTTTGCGCCAACGATGAAATGGCGGTTGGCGCGCTGTCGGGTCTCCACCGCGCCGGCATCGCGGTGCCGGAGCAAGTGTCCATCGTCGGCTACGACGATTACTCGTCGGCCCAATTCGCCGTGCCCGGCCTGACGTCGGTGCATATACCGATGCGCGAGCTGACGCAAAACGCGGTGCGCTGGCTGCTCAACCAATGCTACGGCACCGAGCACGCCATCACGCGCGATTTCCCGGTCACGGTCTCTTACCGCGGCTCGGTCGCCGCGCCGCGGTAAGCAGCCCAGCCGCACAGCCACGCAGCCGCGCTAACCGGCTTCGCAGGGTGCATGGGCGCGCGGCGCGCGATCCTCCATGAGCCGCCGCCGGCGGCTTACGCGTCAATGGCTGGTACCGAGCGCGGCGCGGCAGCAAATCACCGCGTCGCCTATCATAAAGTTCACCAAGGTCGTCGAAATGCCCAGCTGCGCGGCCACCTCGCGCTGGGTCTGTCCCGCCAGCCGGTGCAACTCGAACGCCTTGCGGGTGCGCTCGGGCAGCGTCGCCAGCGCGCGCGAAACCAGCATCAGATGCTGGGCGTGGATCGCGTGCGCCTCCGGCGACGACAACGGCGCGCCGACGTGCAAACCGTCCTCCTCCGGCGAGAACACCTGCGACTCGAACACGCCGCGCCGATGGCGATCGATCGCCAGATTGCGCACCAGCTGGTACAAGTAGGCCAACTGGTTCTTGATGTGCAACTCCTCCATGCCGTCGGCCAGCTTGACGTAGGCATCCTGCACCACATCCTCGGCGCGCTGGCGGCAACCCAATATCCGCGCCGCCGCGTCGTGCAGCTGGGAGCGCGAGCGGATGAACTGCTGGCGGATATCCTGGACGGTGTCGCAACGGCCGCTCATGCCGGCAATCCCCGCGCAAACCACATTTGTTGAATGAGAACGATTATCATTCCATAATGATGGATCAAACTATATTTTTATGCAACGTTTTTCAGGCGTTCGACTAAAACTAAATTTACCGTTCGGCCGTTCGTCACAGTGGAGGCGCGTAATCCGCCCCACGAAATGATGCCAACGCTCAACTTAGAACCACAACAATGAAAAACAGCACGAACAACAACCGCCCTCCCTTCCCCCGCCGGCACCTGAACCTGGCGCTGCGCTGCGCGCTGCTGGCGCTGTCCGCACCGGCGCTGGCCCAAACCGCCACGGCCACCACCGACAGCGTGCTTGGGGAAATCAAGGTCCAGGGCGCGCGCGCCGGCGAAACGGCCACCGGCCCGGTGATCGGCTACCAGGCCGGCCGTAGCGTGGCCGGCACCAAGACCGACACCCCGCTCAACGAAATCGCCCAGGCGATCTCCGTCGTCACGGCCGACCAGATCGCGGACACCGGCGCGCGCAGCCTGCAGGACGCGCTCGGCTACACGGCCGGCGTCTCGGCCGAGCAAGGCTCGTATGGCGCGCTGAGCACCGAATCATTCATGATCCGCGGCTTCGAGGTGCAGCCGTTCTCCGGCGGCATCCTGCGCGACGGCATGAAATACCAGCCCAACGTCTATAACGGCGCCCAGGAAACCTATGGCCTGGAACGGGTCGAAGTGCTCAAGGGCGCCTCCTCGCTGATGTACGGCACCGGCGCGCCCGGGGGCGTCATCAACACCGTCTCCAAGCGGCCATCGGCCGACATGCTCAAGGAGCTCGCCGTCACCGTCGGCAGCGACCGCCGGCGGCAACTGGCGGGCGACTACGGCGGCGCGCTCGACGACGCCGGCGTCTGGACCTACCGGCTCACCGGCCTGGCGCGCCAGGGCGACAGCGTGGTCGATTTCGGCGACAACGACCGCAGCTATGTCGCCCCGGCGCTGACCTGGCGGCCGTCGGCGGCCACCGCGCTGACGCTGCTGTCGAGCTACCAGCACAGCAAGGTCACCGACAACGGCAACCTGCCGATCGCCGGCTCGCTGCTGCCGAACCCGAACGGCCGCCTGCCGGTCGAGCGCTACCTGGGGGAGCCCGGTTTCAACTACTTCGACAACACGCAAAAGACCATCGGCTACGTGTTCACCCACGCGCTGAGCGACACGCTCACGCTCAACCAGGGCATGCGCTACTTCCGCTCGGAGCTCGACTACAAGTACTACCAGATCCTCGGCGTCGACGACCAGCGCACCATCCGCCGCCGTGGGCGCCAGTTCAGCGACAACACCAACGCCGTCACGGTCGACACCAATCTGACGTGGAAGCTCAACGCCGGCGGCGTCTCGCACACCATCCTGGCCGGCATCGACTATCTGAGCCAGCACCACGACAGCGACCGCGCCAACACGCCGTTCGCGCCGTTCGACGCCTACGCGCCGGTCTACGGCGGGCCGCGCGGCACCACCACGCCGACCGACATGTGGCGCCTGCGCCAGTACGCCACCGGCCTCTACGTCCAGGACCAGATCAAGTTCGCCGATAAATGGGTGGTGCTGATGGGCGCGCGCCACGACCGCACGCGCCAGGTGCAGGCCGACCTGCTGGTCGGGCCGGAGAAGGTCAGCCAGCGCGACAACGCCAACACCGGCCGCGCCGGCCTGGTCTACCTGGGCGCCAACGGCGTGTCACCCTACGTCAGCTTCAGCCAATCGTTCGCACCCGAGCAGGGCAACAGCCGCAGCGGCGCGCTGGTTAAGCCGACGCGCGGCGAGCAATACGAGGCCGGCGTGCGCTACCAGCCGGCCGGCAGCGCGCTGCTGCTGACCGGCGCGCTGTACCAGCTGACGCAGACCAATGTGCAAACGCCGGACCCGGTCGACCCCGACAACTATTCGGTGCAGACCGGCGCGGTGCGCTCGCGCGGATTGGAGCTCGAGGCCAAGGGTTCGCCGGCGCGCCATCTGGAACTGGTGGCCGCCTATTCCCATATCGACGCCAAGACCACCCGCACCAACAATCCCGACGAATTGGGCGCGCGCCAGATCAGCGTGCCGCGCAACACGGCGTCGGCCTGGGCGCACTACGGGCTGGCGGCATGGGGCGCGGCGCCGGTGAAGGCCGGCGTTGGCGTGCGCTATGTGGGAGAGCGTCCGGGCAATATCTTCGGCGTGCCGGCCGAGCCTGCCTACACCTTGCTCGACGCGGTGCTCAGCTTCGATCAGGGGAATTGGCGCTATGCGCTCAACGTCAACAACCTGGCGGACAAGCGCTACGTGCCGTCGCCGTGCTACGGCCGTGGCTGCGCCTATGGCGCGCCGCGCACGCTGGCGTTGACGGCGGCTTACCGCTGGTGAGATGAAATGTGAGCCGGCGCTGAGGGATCGGCTAAACAAGCCGATCCGCCGCGCGCGGCCCGACCGGGCCACGCGCGGCAACCGCGATGAATTTACTTTTTGTCCGTCGGCGGAACGCCAGGGACGAAGGGGAAGGTGCCAAAGATGTTCTTGCTCTGGTTTTGCATCTGCTCTTGCATCTGCACGAACAAGCTCTTGCTCTGGTCGATGTAGTTGTTCATCATGCCCTGCATCATCGGGCCCTGGACGTTCATGAACTGGGTCCACATTTCTGGGCTGAACGGCTTGCCCTCCAGTCCGCCGACGGTGGTGCCGGTGAACTTGCGCTGGATGTCGGTGAACGCCTGGACGTTCTTTTCCAGATACGAGCCCATCATGCCTTGCATGGCGTGGCCGTAGAAACGGATGATCTGCGCCAGCACGTCGCTCGAGAACATCGGCGCGCCGCTGGCCTCTTCCTCCAGGATGATCTGCAGCAGGATGCTGCGGCTCAGGTCCTCGTTGCTCTTGGCGTCGACGACGGTGAACTCCTCGTTGTCGAGCACCAGCTGCTTGACGTCCGTCAGCGTGATGTAGGAACTGGTCTGCGTGTCATACAGCCGGCGATTCGGGTATTTCTTGATCAAGCGTTCAGCATTTTTTTTCGCACTACTCATCACAAGTCCGTTTATTGCGCCGCAGCGCGTACTCTAACAATTCGAAAAAAAAGCGAACTTCGGTCCGCTTTCCCACCAACCTAGCATCCCTATTATAGAGGGGAAAAAGCATATCTTGCACGAACTCCCATAACTTTAGCGGTTTATTGCAACGCAACTAAGTTTGTGGGTTGGAAAGCAAGGCCGTTGGTACGGCCGCCTGCCTTTTTATGCCTTGGCTTTGACGTAGCGGCCGGGGGCCGGCTCGATCGCCTTGTAGCTCGCGTTGCCCGGCTTGGCTTTGGCCTTTACATCCTTGCCGCCGTGTTCGGCCAGGAACTTCGACCATTCCGGCCACCAGCTGCCGCGCGTTTCGGTGGCGCCGGCGATCCAGTCCTCCGGGTCGCGCGGTTTGGCGGCGGCCCTTCCGGCCGGCTTGTCGTTGATCCAGTAGCTGCGCTTGTTCTTGGCCGGCGAGTTGATCACGCCGGCGATGTGGCCGGACGCGCCCAGCACGAAGCGGTTGGCCTTGGGCTTGCCGGGATTGAGGATGTTGAGCGAGCCGAACGCCGACTGCCACGGCACGATGTGGTCCTCGCGCGAGCCGTAGACGAACGCGGGCGCGTCGATCACCGACAAGTCGATCGGCACGCCGGCCACCGTCAGCTTGCCCGGCGTCTTCAAATTGTTTTCCAGATACATCTGGCGCAGGTAATAGCAGAACATCGGTCCCGGCAAATTGGTGCCGTCCGAATTCCAGTACAGCAGGTCGAACGGCGGCGGCTCGTTGCCCTTGAGGTAGTTCGATTGCACGTAGTTCCACACCAGGTCGTTGGGACGCAGGCTCGAGAACGTGCTGGCCAGGTCGCGCCCCATCATCAGGCCGCCGTCCTTGAGTTGCTGCTCGCGCATCGACACCTGGGTTTCGTCGATGAACACGTCGAGCACGCCGGTGTCGCTGAAGTCGAGGAAGGACGTCAGCAAGGTCAGGCTGGCGGCCGGGTTGTCGCCGCGCGCGGTCATCACCGCCAGCGCGGTCGACACCAGCGTGCCGCCGATGCAAAAACCGAACAGGTTGAGCTTGTCCTGGCCGCTGACCTCGCGCGTCACGCGGACCGCGTCGATCACGCCTTGTTCCACGTAGTCGTCCCACGTGACGCCCTCGAGCGACTGGTCCGGATTGCGCCACGAGATCATGAACACGGTGTTGCCCTGCTCGACCGCGTAACGCACCAGCGAATTTTCCGGCTGCAAGTCGAGGATGTAGAATTTGTTGATGCACGGCGGCACCATCAGCAGCGGGCGCTGGTGCACGGTCTCGGTGGCCGGCGTGTACTGGATCAACTGGAACAGCGCGGTCTCGTAGATCACCGTGCCCGGCGTCGTCGCCAGGTTGCGGCCGACCTCGAACGCCGACTCGTCCGACAGCGAGATGTGGCCCTTGTTCATGTCGGCCAGCATATTGGCCAAGCCCTTGGTCAGGCTCTCGCCCTTGGTTTCGATCAGTTTTTCCTGCGCCTCCGGATTGGTGGCGAGGAAATTGGCCGGCGACATGGCGTCGACGATCTGCTGCACGGCAAAGCGGATCTTTTGCTTTTGATGGCGCGTGGTCTCGACGGTGTCGACCATCGCCGTGAGGAATTTGGCGTTGAGCAGGTATGATGCGGCGTTGAACGACGACATCGGGTTGCCCTGCCAGGCCGGGGAGCTGAAGCGGCGGTCCTCCAGCGCCGGCGTTTTACCAGCCAGAAAGTCTTGCCATAGCGCGCCGAAGTCTTCCAGATACTGGTTTTTCAACTGTTCCATCGCCTGCGGTTGCACGGTCACGCCGGCCTCCTGCATCATCGCCGCCAGCGGATTGGCGTCGGCGCTCGGGACCTTGCTGAACCAGGATTGCCACTGCGCGGGGTCGCTCATCTGCGACATCCAGGCGTTGGCAAAGGCTTGAGGATCGGGCACATTCATGGTTGATTCCCTAAAAATAGTTAAATATCTTTACCTGGACTGCACAATGCGGAGTTCTTTATGCTGATCGTTGCGATTGCTTGGATTTACGTGGTGGGGTTGATGGCGCTCACCGAGCCCAGCGTCGTTGCGGGAATTGTAACGTTTTTGTTCTATTGCGTGCTGCCGCTGGGCACACTGATGTACATCGCCGGCAGCGGCGGGCGCAAGGCGCGCCGCCGCGCCGCCGAGCGCGCGGCGATGGCGGCGCGCGCGGCCGGCACGACCGACGCCGCCGGCACGCCGAAAGGCGACGCCAAAACGGTCAAGACCGAAGACTAGTCCGGGGCGCCGCCGCGTCATTTGAGCCAGATCAACGTGGCCTGGCGGCCCGTGACGCCGTCGCGCCGATACGAGTAGAACCGTCCCGAGTTGGAGACGGTGCAATACTCGCCGCCATGCACCACCGCCACGCCGGCCCGGTGCAGCAGATAGCGCGCCAGCGCGTAGATATCGGCCAGATGCTTGCCGGGCTTGCCCTGCACCGGCGAAAACGCCGCCGTCACATGGCGCACGCCCGAGTCGTCGACCGCGCCGCTCAGGAATGCCTGCATCACGTCCGGCCCGACCTCGAACTGGTACGGCCCGATCGCCGGCCCCAGCCAGGCCATCAAGCGGCCGGCGCCGGCCGCGCGCAACGATTCCACGGTATTTTCCAGCACCCCGGCCGCCAGCCCGCGCCAGCCGGCGTGGATCGCGCCGACGTTGCGGCCCTCGACGTCGCACAGCAGCACCGGCAGGCAATCGGCCGTCATGATGGCGCACACCTTGCCGCGCACGCTGGTGATGCTGGCATCGGCCTGCGGCACTTGCTGCGGCCCGATCCGGCCCAGGTCGACCACCGCCGTGCCGTGCACCTGCTCGAGCCAGGCCGGGTCCGACGGCAGCATCGCGCTCACGATCCCGCGGTTGTGGGCGACGTTGTGCGGCTGGTCGCCGACGTGGGTGCCCAGGTTCAGGCCGCCCTGCCCCATGCCGTCGTCGTACGGCGCCGGACTGACGCCGCCGCGCCGGGTGGTCGCCAGCACGCCCACCCCGGGCGGCAAATCGGGCCAGTGGGGCGTTAGCCATTGCTGCGAAGTAGAGTTCAAACTTGTTCCGGTTCCTCAATGCCGGCCTTGGCGATCAGCTCGGCGAAATCCTCGGCCAGCGGCACCAGCCACTCGCACTGCTCGCCCGTGGCCGGGTGGACCAGGCCCAGCCGGCGCGCCTGCAAGGCTTGCCGCGGGAAGACACTGGCCAGGTGCTGCTTGCCATACATCACATCGCCGACCAGCGAAAAGCCGATCGACATCATGTGGACGCGGATCTGGTGCGTGCGGCCCGTTTCCAGGCGGCACTGCATCAGGCTGACGGGGCGGCGGTCCAGGTCGCCGCTGGCCAGCAAGGTGTAATGCGTGATGGCCGGCTTGGCGGAGAAGTTGTTCGACACCGCCATCTTGATGCGGTCCTTCGGATGGCGCCCCATCGACGCATCAATAGTACCGCTAACGCGCGGCGTGCCCCACACCAAAGCGAAGTACTCGCGCTTGACGGTGCGCGCGGCCAACTGGCGCACCAGGTCGGTCTGCGCCGGCAGGGTCTTGCCGACCACCATCAGGCCGCTGGTGTCCTTGTCGAGCCGGTGGACGATGCCGGCGCGCGGCACGCCGGACAGCTGCGGGCAGTGGTGCAGCAGGCCGTTGAGCAGGGTGCCGGACCAGTTGCCAGCGCCCGGATGGACCACCAGCCCGGCCGGCTTGTTGATGACGATCAGGTGCTCGTCTTCATAAACGATGTTAAGTTCCATCGCTTCCGGTTTAAAAGCCTCGTCTTCCGGCGCCGGTTGGGGCAGAATGACGATCTTCTCGTCGCCGTAGACCGTATCCTTGGTGCTTTTGGCCACTTTGCCGTCGACCGTGACGAAGCCGTCGTCGATCCACATTTGCAGGCGCCCGCGCGAGAACTGCGGCACCAATTTGGAGATGACCTTGTCGAGGCGCTGGCCGCAAGCCTCGGGGGTCAGTTCCAGTTCGATCGGAGCCAGGCCGTCATCGTCGTCGCCGTAGTCGCCGTCCTGGACCTCGAGCGCTGCGGGCAGGTCGAGGTCCAGGTCGGGTGCGTGTTCGGTGGAGGATTCGGCCAAATTCGGCTTTGGAGTTAATATCACGGCATTCCCATCGGCTATAATCAGCCTATTGTAAAACTTTGGTTAAACAGCTTCTTGCAAAACATATGCAAAAAAAATTATCGGTAGTCGCAGCAACGTTGGTTCTGCTTAGTTTGTCCGCTTGCGGCATTTTCTCGGATAAGGCCGACGAGACAAAAGGTTGGACCGCGACGAAATTATACTCGGAGGCGACCGAAGAACTCGAAGGGGCGCACTACGAGCGCGCCATCCAGCTGTACGAAAAGCTCGAATCGAGCTATCCGTTCGGCACCTATGCGCAACAGGCGCAGATGCAGATCGCCTACGCCTATTACAAGTCGCAGGACCAGGCCCAGGCGCTGGCGGCGGTCGAGCGCTTCATCAAGCTGCACCCGAACCACAACAACGTCGACTACATGTACTACCTGCGCGGGCTGATCAACTTCAACGACCAGATCGGCTTCCTGAACTTCATCTACGAGCAGGACACGACCGAACGCGACCCGAAGGCCACGCGCGAAGCCTACGCCGCCTTCAAGCAACTGGTCGACAAGTTCCCGAACAGCAAGTATACCCCGGACGCGCTCGACCGCATGCGCTATCTGCTCAACGCCATGGCCTCGTACGAGGTGCACGTGGCGCGCTACTACTACCGCCGCGGCGCCTATCTGGCCGCCGCCAACCGCGCCATGGGCATCATGAGCGACTACCGCGACTCGCCGGCGATCGAAGAGGCGCTGTTCATCATGATCCGCAGCTACGACAAGCTGGGCATGACCGAGTTGCGCGACGACACCATGCGCGTGTTCAAGCTCAACTACCCGACCAGCAAGTTCCTCGACGAGGGCAAGAAGGCCGAGCGGCATTGGTGGAAGTTGTGGAACTAAACGGCTGACCGCCGCGGCACGGGCACGCGCGGCACGCCAAGTCCCCCGCGCGCATGCCCGGGGGGCGCCGCGGGGTGAAAACGCTTACGCGGCCAGCTTGCGGCGGAACATCCAGACGCTGTCGGTCGAATCCTTCTTGTCGAACGCGTAGCCGTCGACATCGAACTTCTTGAGCTTTTGCGGGTCGGTGATGCCCTTGACGGCGGCATAGCGCGCCATCAGGCCGCGCGCCCGCTTGGCATAGAAGGAAATAATCTTGTACTTGCCGTTCTTCCAATCCTCGAACTGCGGCGTGATCACCGGCACCTCGAGCAGCTTGGGCTTGACCGATTTAAAATATTCCTCGGACGCCAGATTGACCAGCGTCCCGGCGCCCTGCTCGGCCGCCGATGTGTTCAACGCCCGGGTGATGGTCTCACCCCAGAAGTCATACAGATTCTTGCCGCGCGCCGTGTCCAGGCGCGTGCCCATCTCGAGCCGGTGCGGATGGATCAGGTCGAGCGGACGCAGCATGCCGTACAGCCCCGACAGGATGCGCACGCGCGCCTGCGCGTAGTCCAATTGCTTGGGCGTGAGGCTGCGCGCGTCCAGGCCGCCGTAGACGTCGCCGTTGAACGCCATCACGGCCTGGCGGCCCTCGGCGGTGTCGGCCGTCCACGAGGCGTAGCGGGCCACGTTGAGCGCCGACAGCTTGTCCGACAGATCCATCAACTGGCCGATCTGCAGCGGCGAGAATTGGCGCAGGCGGGCGATCAGTTGCGCCGAGTGGTCGAGGAAAGCGGGTTGGGAGTGCAGCTTGGTGGTCGGGGGCGTCTCCAGGTCGAGACTTTTGGCGGGCGAAAGCACTATCAGCATATGGTTCCAAATAATTCCAGATAAATATTTTTATACGACTGCCGACATGATACCTGTTCCACCGAAACCCGCACCGGCCCGCATCGTCATCGACACCAACGTCTGCCTCGACCTGTTCGTGTTCCACGATCCGCGCTGGGCCGCGCTGCTGGCGGCGCTGGAAAGCGGCGCCGTCGAGGCCGTCACGCGCGCCGATTGCCGCGACGAATACAACATCGTGCTGCACTACAAGCACCTGCCGCTCGACGAGACCAGCCGGCCGCTGGCGGCGGCCCGCTTCGACGCGCTGATCACGGTGGTCGCGCCGGCCGAGTCCGGCATCCGCTTGCCGGTGTGCACCGACAAGGACGATCAAAAGTTCCTCGAGGTGGCGCGCGACGCCGGCGCCGAGGTGCTCATCACCAAGGACAAGGCGCTGCTCAGGCTGGCGCGCCGGCTGGCCAAGGCCGGCATGTTCCGGGTCGTCGTGCCCGAGGCGTGGCGGCTCGAACCCTAGGCCGCGCCCGCAAACACCGATGCAACACGCGGGCGCGGGCGCTGCGCTAGAATAGGCCATCCGTCCACTCTGCAGCCACCATGAACAGCCGCAACGATCCTCCGTCCACCCCGGTGCTCACCAGCCGCCTGCCGGCCGTCGGCACCACCGTCTTCACGCGCATGTCGACGCTGGCGGCGCAGTCCGGCGCCGTCAACCTGGGCCAGGGCTTCCCCGACTTCCCGGCCGAGCGCGGCATGCTGCAGGCCGTCACCGACGCCATGCTGGCCGACTTCAACCAGTATCCGATGATGAGCGGCGCGCCCGTGTTGCGCCAAGCCATCGTCGCCAAGATCGCCGCCCTGTACGGCCACCACTACGACGCCGACAGCGACATCACCGTCACCGCCGGCGCCACCGAGGCGCTCACCACCGCCATCCTGTGCAGCGTGCACCCGGGCGACGAGGTGATCGTCATCGAGCCCGTCTACGACAGCTACGTGCCGGCGATCCACCTGGCCGGCGGCGTCGCCGTCGCGGTGCCGATGGCCATGGGCGCGGCCGGCTACACGGTGCCGTGGGACCGGGTGGCCGCCGCCGTCAACGGCAACACCCGCATGATCGTCATCAACACCCCGCACAACCCCACCGGCAGCGTGCTGCGCGCGGCCGACCTGCGGGCGCTGGCCGACATCGTGCGCGGCACCGACATCCTGATCCTGTCGGACGAGGTCTACGAGCACATGGTCTACGACGGCCAGCGCCACGAATCCGTGTGCCGCCACCCGGAACTGGCCGCGCGCGCCTTCGTCGTCTCGAGCTTCGGCAAGACCTACCACGTGACCGGCTGGAAGATCGGCTACGTCGCCGCCCCGCCCGGCCTGACGGCCGAGTTCCGCAAGGTGCACCAATACAATGTGTTCAGCGTCAACACGCCCATGCAGCACGGCATCGCCAGCTACATGGCCGATCCGGCGCCCTACCTGCAACTGCCGGCGTTTTACCAGCGCAAGCGCGACCTGTTCCGCGACGGCCTGGCCGGCACCCGCTTCGAGCTGCTGCCGGCCGACGGCACGTATTTCCAGTGCGTGCGCTACGATAAGATTTCAACCCGGACGGAGGCCGCCTTCGCCGAATGGCTGACCACGGAGATCAAGGTCGCCGCCATTCCGGTGTCGGCCTTCTACCAGCAGGGCAAGGAGTCGGGCATCGTGCGCTTTTGCTTTGCCAAGAAAGATGAGACGCTCGCGCTCGCGTTGGAGCGGCTGGGCAAACTGTAACGGAACCGATCGGGGACTTCGCATGACCGATAGCAAACAGATGGACGTCGCCGAGGCGGTGTTCGCCGAGCGCGAGGCGCCGATGTCGGTGCTGCACCAGCTCAACGTGTCGAACCGGCGCCTCGAGCGCCTGCTGCAAAACCTGCGCAACGAGCACGACGCCGAAAGCGAGCTGCGCGACATCGCGCGCGAGCTCGTCCACGCGGTCGACGTCAATCCCGACATCGCCCTCGCCTGCATCTTCCTGTGCCAGATCGCCGGCAGCTACGCGGTGCGCCATTGCATCGAGACGGCGGTGGTGGTGGTGGTCATGTCGCGCAGCCTGGGCAAGAGCGACGCCGACACCCTCACCGTCACGGCCGCCGCGCTGACGATGAACGTGGGCATGCTACGCCACCACGAAAGCTTCCAGAACAAGCACCGCCTCAGCAGCGAGGAACAGGCCATCGTGCGCCGCCATCCGGAGGACAGCGTCGACCTGCTGCGCTGCGCCGGCGTGGCCGACGAGGAATGGATCTCGTGCGTGCTGCTGCACCACGAAAACGACGACGGCACCGGCTACCCGGCCGGCGTCGCCAGCCCTGCGGTGACCCTGAACGCCAAGCTGCTCAGCCTGGCGGACCGCTACTGCGCGCAGGTGTCGGCGCGCAACTACCGCTGCTCCGTGCTGCCCGACAAGGCGCTGCGCAACCTGATCGAGGACCAGGGCGCGCCGGTGGACCCGACGCTGGCGCGCCACTTCCAGCGCGAGCTGGGCGACTTCCCGCCCGGCTGCCTGGTGCGCCTGGGCGACGGCGGCATCGGCGTGGTCAGCGCGCGCCTGGCCGGCGGCGCCGCGCCGCGCGTCCATTGCCTGCGCGACGCCAACGGCATGCCGCCGGCGCTGCCGCAAGGCGAGCCGCATCCGATCGCCGGGGCGCTCAGTGAAGACCAGGCCGGGATCCGCTTCAGCATGAAGCAGATCTGGGGCGCGCAGGCGAGCCTGTAGCGCCAACGGACGCGCGACCGGCACGCTCGATGGCATGGGTCGCCACGCGGCCGCTGCGTAGGGCGGATTAGCGCGCAGCGCGTAATCCGCCATGAGCCGTCGACGGCGCCAGACGGATTACGCCGCGCCAAAGCGAGCGGCGCCATCGTCTTGGCGCCGACGGCGGCGCGCCACCACCACCACCGCGCCCAGCCCGAGCACCATCATCAACCACGTCGACGCCTCCGGCACCGCGCTCACGCCGGCGCCGACCACATAGTTGAACGCGAACGCGCCCGGCTCATAGAACGAGTAGATCGACGACACCCGCACATCCTGGCGGCCCAGGCCGAACAGGCCGAGGTCGAGCACGTGGTCGGTGAAGAACGACATGGCGTCGTCGGCCGACGTAAACACCCGCGAGAACAGGCCGACGCCGTTATTGCTGATCGACAGCTCGAGCGTGTCGAAGGCGTCGACGAACGAGGCCGACACGAAGCCGAGCAGCAAATGCTGGCCGCTGACGCCGTCGAACTCGAAGCTGCCGTTGGCCGTCAAGCGCAACGGCCCCGGCTGCCAGCTGACTTCGTTGGCCGCGACGGCCGTGCCGGAGCTCAACGCCTGCATGCCGACGCCGGCCACCGAGTACATCGCCGCCACCGTCGGACCGAGCCCGGCGATCTGGTCGACGCCCGCCGGGCCGGCGCTCACGTTCGACACCACCGTCTGGCCGGCGCCGCCGTGGGCGGCCAAGGAGAAGCCGGCCGCGTCGTAGTAGTTGGTCGCGGTGGCCTTGCTCGTCAGGCTGCGCTGCGAATCGGCCACCCAATCGTTAGCCACCGTCCCTGCGCCGCCGCTCACGCGCCCCGGCGCGCCGCCGGCGCCGAGGCCGGCCGCCGACGCCAGCGCGCTGGCGTCGCCGCCCCAGGCCGTCGCGCGCGCCGTGCCACGGCCGCCGGCGGTCGTGTTGATGGCCGTGGCCGACGCGCTCGCCTGCCCGTAGGCGGCCAGCGCGAACCCCAGCTGGCCGCCGGCGACGCGCGCCTCCGCCGTGGCATCGACCGCGCCGCTGCCGGACTGGCCGTAGGCGGTCGCGCTGGCCGGCGCGGTGGGGCGATAACTGATCATCCCCGACCCTTGCTCGCCGGCGCGCGCGATCGCCTCGAGCGTCACGGTATGGGCGCCGCTGGTGATGCCGCGCGCGCTGCTGGACACCGCGCCGACCGACGGCGGCGAGCCGTACGCCTCGTACAGGGCGTTGCCCGATTGCGCGCGGCTGACGCCGTCGATGTCGCCCGAGGCCGTCACGTCGATCGAGGCGTCGGCCGATCCGGAGTAGAAGAACATGCCGTCGCTGACGGCCGACGCGCGCGCCTTGACGCCGGCGCTGCCGGCGGCCAACGCACCGACACCCGATTCGACCACCACGATGGCGCTGCCGCCGTTGCCGGCGCTGCTGGCGGCCACATCGACGTTGCGGGCGCCGGTGGTGCGCGCGCTGATCCGGCTCTCGCCATTGCTGCCGTTGATGGTCGCTACGCCCTGCGCGCCGGCCCCGGCCAGCTCGACACTGGCGTCGGCGCGGCCGATCGCAGAAGGGTAATAACCGCTCTGGTTGCCGTTGTCGCCGCCGCCGGCGTGGGCGTTGCCGCTGGCCATGCCCCCGGCCGAGACCACCAGGCGGGCCTGGGCGCTGCCGCCGATGCCGCCGAAGGTCGACGAAGCGGCGTTGCCGGCGAACGCCACGGCATTGCCGTGCACATCGGACAGCCCGGTCAGTTCCGCCACCGCCGAGGCCAGCCCACCGTCGCCGCTGCCGGCAAAGACGCTGCCCGAGCCGCCCCGCGCGCCGACATTGCCGGTGACCACCGTGCCGCCGCGGGTCGAGGCCAGCGTCAGCGACGCCGTGCCGTTGCCGCCGGCGTAGCCGTAGCCATAGAATTCAGCGCCGCTGCCGCCGACCGCCGTGACACTGGCCGTCAGCGCGGACGCCGTGTCGTCGGTCAGCGTGAGCACCGAGCTGGCATGGGCGCTGGACACGTCGCCACCCGGCGCCGGGTCGAAATATTGCGAGCCGCTGGCGCCGGCGTTGCCGGCGACGGCCGTCTGTGTCAACACCAGTTCGCCGCTGGTGCGTCCCGATACGGCGTTGACCTGCGTCAGGCTGACGGCCGAGCCGCCGGTGGCATTGATATAACCGCTGCCGTTGCCGCCGTTGCCGCCGCGAATTTCCGCCGTGACGGTGACCTTGCCGCTGCCGGAGGCGCCGTGTGCCGTCGCGCTGGCGTTGCCGCCGGCGCCGGCCGTGCCGCGGTGGCCGGCCGCGTCGCCGCCGTTGCCGCCGACGGCCACCGCCTTGACCTGCACGGCGGCCGCGCCGCCGACGACCACCGACACCGCGCTGGTGGCGGCGCCACCGTTGCCGCCGTTGCCGCCAACGCCATAGGACGGGTCGTACAGATCGGCCGGCCCGTTTTCCCCGAACAAGTCCATCAAGCCGCCGGCGGCGCCCGAGCGCCCGCCGTGGCCGCCGAACACCAGCGCCTCGACCGCCGTGTCGAGCGCAGCCGCCGTGCTGGAAGCGATGGTCGCACCGGCCGCACCACCATGTCCGCCGTTGCCGCCGTTGCCGGCGAAAATCTGGTCGGCGCGCGCGCCGCCGTCGCCGCCGGCGCCCCCGGCGCCGCCGTACAGCGCCCATTTGAGCACCTCGAACGACTGGCTCGACGCCTGCGCCAGCGCGCCACCGGCGCCACCGTCCGTACCATGCTGCCCGGGCGACGCAGCGGCCGTGCCATCGAGGCCGGCGCTGCCGGTGGAGATCACGTCAACGGCGTAGGCCTGGCTGACGGCCAGCGACAGCAGCAGCGGCGCCAGGTTGCGTTTCAGATGCGGTGGCAGAATTTTCATGGGGAGTCCGGAGGAGTGAATTTTTGACAACGAAGAGCTTATCGCACTTTATACGTTGCCAATATCATCAAACTCTCCCATTGCTTGATCGCAGCTCCCATGACGACCCGAGCCATCCCCATGTCCGCGCCGCGGGGCAGTGGTGAAAAACCAAAATATCATGCATAATTTACAAATCACATTGCAATTGTGATCATTGACTATCATGCAATAAGCAACCGATGACATCCGCCCATGCGCACCACCCGCCCCACAAGCCCCGGTCTTGAGTTCAGGTTCGAGCTGGACCATGCGGCCGCCTTCCCCGGACAGGTGGAAACACGCGTCGTCGGCGAACTGACGCTGTGGCGACTGACGGCGCCTTGTGCTGGCGCAGTGCGCGCGGCGGCGCCCGCGCGGGCCGAGGGCGAGGCCGACGCCTTCCTGCTCGCGCTGCAGCGGCGTGGCGCCGGCCTGCTCGAACAGCGGGGGCGCACGCTGGCGCTGGCCGAGGGCGACATGGTGTTGTGTTCGCCCGAGCGCCCCTGCCGATGCGCTTTCGCCGGGCCGTTCCAGCAGATCGTCGCGCGGATCGCGGCCGCGCCGATGCGCGCGCTGTGCCCGCAGGTCGACGACCTCGCCGGCGAGGTGCTCGACAGCCGCCAGCCGCAAGTGGCGCTGCTCGCGGCGATGGCCGACTGCTACCCGGCCAGCGACTACGACGCCCAGCCGGCGCAGGCGGCGCGCCTTGCGGCCGACGCGCTGCGTCTGGCGCTGGCCGGTTGCGCGCTGGCCGCGCCGTCGGCCGCGGCCGACCCGCGCCGTAGCCTGAGCCTGTACCATCTCGGCCGCATCCGCAAATTCGCGCTGGACCGCCTCGGCGACAGCAAACTATCGGTCGCCCACGTCGTCGAAGGACTGGACATCTCGTCGGCCCACATCCACCGGCTGTTCGCCGGCGAATCGCAAAGCTTCAGCGCCTGGCTGTGGGAAACGCGGCTGATGTTATGCCACCTGGCGTTGCGCAATCCGAGCCTGGCCAATCTATCGATCGGCGAGATCGCCTATAAATTCGGCTACAGCCACGCGGCGCATTTCTCGCGCGCCTACCGCCTGCGCTTCGGCATGACGCCCAGCGCCTGGCGCCAAGGCTGACCGGGCCGCCCTCCCCCGCAAAACCAACGGGGTCAAGTCTGTCATTTGGACACGATCTGAGTAGAGCGAACTACTGTTCAGGCCGTGTCCAAATGACAGACTTGACCCCGATATTGGCGATATTGGTTACCGCGCGAGCTGTTCGAGCTTGCGGTCGATGAACGCTTGCAGCTCGGGCGTGAGGCCGTTGGCGCCACGGGCCCGCGAAAACGCTTCGCGCGCCTCCGGCAATTGCCCGCCGGCCTGCAGCGAAATGCCCAGCCCCATCCACCATACGCCGTTGAGCGGCGCCAGTTTCAACGCGGCCTGGTAGTAACGCACCGCCTCGGCGTGGCGCTGTTCGCGCTGCAGCACGCCGGCCACGAAGGCTTGATAGTCGGCGCTCTCGCCGGCGTATGGCAGGGTCTTCATCAACGTTTCCAACGCCGGGCCGCCGCGTTCGAGCTGCAGCCGCGCCAGCACCATCGCCAACCCCGGCTGGCGCGGGTCGACGCCCAGCGATAGCCGCAACTGGCGGATGGCGTCGTCGGTGCGCTTGTTTTCCAGCAGCAGGCTGACATAGGTCTGGCGCGCCGCCTCGTTGCGCGGATCGATCTCGACCGCGCGCTCGAGATCGGCCATCGCCACGCTCACGCGCCCTTCCTGCAGCGCCAACAGCGCGCGGCGGTAGGCGCCGTCCGATTCCAGCTTGGGCGTCGGTTCACGCCGGCTGATGCCCTCCGCCGCCGCAACCTTGCGTTCGCCACCGCGCGCATCGGCCTCCGGAACGCCCTGGCGACCACCGGACGCGGCCGGCGCCGCCCGCGCCGGCGTGGCGCGGACCGGTGGCAGCGCGGAGTCGTTCGTTGCCAGCGCCGCGCGCGCCGGACGCGGCTCGGACGGCGGCCTCGGGGTTTTGATGGGCGGACCGGCAACCGGCCCCTGCGCCACCTCGGGCGTCGATGCGGCGGCCACGCCGTCCGCCGATTGAGCCACCGGCCCGGCGCCAGCCTGCGCCAAAGCAGGCGCGGCCTCGACCGCCGACACCGGCGCCGGCGTCAGCGCCAACACCGGCGCCGGTGCGATGCTCCGCGCGCCCGGCGGCGGCTGATTGGACACGACCTTCGGCACCGGTCCAGCCACCGCGCGCTGGCCCTGCCACACCCGCCAGCCATACCAGCCGCCCACCGCCAGCACCAGCACGGCCGCGACGCCGGCGCCGGCCAGCAACACCGGCCGCCGCTCGCGCTCCGGCACCGGCACCGCCTTCAGTTCCAGCGGCAGGGGTGCGCCGTCGCCGGCGCCGCCGCGCTTGTCGAGGTCCTGCAAGACTTTATTGATCAAGCTCATTTGGTCAACGCCCAGGTCAGGCCGCAGGCGGCCACCAGCACGCTCACGCCGGCGGCCAGCCACGGCCAGCGCCCGCCGCGACGCGACGCGCCGACCACCTCCATCGTGTCGCGCGCGGCCAGGCCGACATGGCCGCGCGTGACCTGCTGCTTGCCCTCGCCAAAGCACAGCATCAGCGCCTTGTTGGCCATGATGTTGACCAGCCGCGGAATGCCGCCGCTGGCGCGGTACAGGCGCGAGACGGCGCCGCGGCTAAACAGCCGCCCGCCGGCGTAACCGGCCACGCGCAACCGGTGCGCCAGATAATAGTCGATGTCGTCCCGGCTCAGCGGGCCGAGGTGGTAGTGGAAGGTGATGCGCTGCGCCAGTTGCCGGATCGAGTTGCTCTGCAAATGCTGGTTGAGCTCCGGCTGCCCGAACAGCACGATTTGCAGCAGCTTGCGCTTTTCCGTCTCCAGGTTGCTCAGCAGCCGCAACGCTTCCAGGCTCTCGAGCGGAATCGCCTGCGCCTCGTCGAGCAGCAGCATGACCCGCTTGCCGGCGGCCGCCAGCTCGATCAACCGGCCGGTGATCGACTTGAGCATCTGGTGCTGGTCGACGTCGCGCGCCAGCGGCACCTCCAGCTCGTCGGCCAGCGCCAGCATCAGCGTGCGCGGCTCGAGGAACGGGTTGGGAATGTAGGCCGTCACGAACCCCGGCCCGATGGTGGCGATGAACTTCCGGCACAACAAGGTCTTGCCGGTGCCCACCTCGCCGGTGATCTTGATGAAGCCCTCGCCGCTCCGGGCCGCCACCAGCAAGGTGTTCAACGCCTCCTGCGAATGCGGGCTGGTGAAGAAATAGCTGGTGTCCGGCGTGATGCTGAAGGGCGCCTCGCGCAGGCCGAAGTGTTTGCTGTACATGGTCAGTTGCGCTCCCTGGCGCGCTGCGGATCGAGCTGCTTGATGCGGCGCCCGCTGTCCATCAAATCCTGGTTCCAGTCCGAGCTCGATTCGACGATGGTCGGCTTGATCAGCACCACCAGCTCGCGCTTCTGGATCACCTCGCCCGTGGTGCGGAACAGCGCGCCGACCACCGGAATGTCGCTCGCGCCCGGCACGCCGGAGCGGTCCGAGGTCGTCGCCTGGCGCATCAATCCGCCGATGGCGACCACTTGCCCGTCCTGGCCGCGCACCATGCTGTCCATTTCCGACGTCGACGACGCCGCCAGCGGCAGGCTGAAGTTGCCCAGCGCGCCCAGGTTCAAGCCCTTGTTGACGGTCGACACCTGGCTCACCGACGGGTGCACGTGCAGGATGATGTTGCCGTGGTCGTCGATCTGCGGCGTCACGTCCAGCACCACGCCCGAGAAGAACGGTTGCAGCGTGACGGTCGGCGTGGTGATGCCCGAACCGTTGCCGTTGGTGGTGGTCGTGGTGCTCACGCCGGTGACGAAGAACTCGTCGGTGCCGATCTTGAGCAGCGCCTTCTGGTTGTTCAAGGTGGCGATGCGCGGGCTCGACAACACGTGCACGGTGCCCTGCCCTTCCAGGAAGGAAATGAGCGCGGCGAAGTTGCTGGTCTGGAAGGCCAGCCCGAACAGCGAGCCGACCGCGTCCGACACGGCACCGATCGATGAGCCCGGCACGGCGACGGTGCCGGCCGCGCCGCTGCTGCTAAGCGAGCCGGTGGCGCTCACGCCCAGCGGCGTGAGCGACGTGCCCGGCTGCACGAGGCCGCCGGAGATGCGGCTGTTGGTGCTGAGCTTGCCGAAGGCGGCCCAGTTGATGCCGCTCTGGAAGTTGCTGTTCAACTCGACCTCGAGGATCTTGGCCTCCAGGATCACCTGGCGGTCGACCGACAACTGCGTCGCGCGCAGGTACTGGTCGACGTTGCGCAGCTCGTCGGGCATGGCGCGGATCACGATCACGCCCGACTGCGGGCTGATGGTCACGCTGCGTCCGTCCTTGCCGGTCTCGATGATGGCCTCGAGCGCCGTTTTCAACTCCAGCCAGAAGTCGCTGCCGGACGTCGTTTGCACGTTGGCCGCGTCGCGTTGCGTCTGGTTGCCGCCCGGCGTGTTGCCGTTGTTGCCGTTGTTGCCTGAATTATCGTTGCCGTTCGAATTATTGTTGTTGCCCGAGTTGTTTTGCGAGCCGCTGTTGCTGGTGCCGGCGTTGGCCACCGACGTCGACGACACCCGCAGGCTCGACACGCCCTTGCGGATCGCCGTCAGGTAGTTGACCTTGAACATCTTGGTTTGCATCGTCAGCGGGCGGATGGAGATGCGGTTGCCCTCGATCTTGTAGTCGTAGCCGTACAGCTCACGCACCGCGTCGAGCGCCTCGACCAGGGTCACGTCCTTCAGGTTGGCCGTGATGGTGCCGCTCACCTCGGGATTGATCAGCATGTTGTAGCGCGTGCCGGCGACGATGGAATTGAAGAACTGCTGCACCGGCACATTGTTGAACGACACGTTGAAGCGCTCCTCCAGCACCGCGCGCGCCTTCGGCAACTGCTCGGCCAGCTGCGACGCCGGCGGCAGCAAGGCGCTCGCGACGGCGTCGGCCTGCGCGGCGGCCGGCGGCCTGGCTTTGAGCGCGGCATCGACCTCGGCGTTGATCTTGTCGTAGGTATCGCGTTTCGGCGGCGTCGAGCAGCCGTTCAGCAGCAGCGTCGTCAGGAGGGCGATGGTGGTTATTTTTTGCATAGTCAGTCGTCTAACGTTGATGGGCGGCCGCTTTCGCCTCCGCCGCGGCATCGGGGAACAAGGTCAGCACCCGCCTCTCCCGTCCGTGTTGCAGCACCACCTGGTTGCGGCCGATATGGACCAGCACGGCGCCGTTGAGCTTGTCGCCCCTGCGCAGCGTCTGGCCGTCGATCACCGCCACCTCGCGCCCGCGCGCGCCGATCAGGATCGACTGCAGTTGCGGACCGGCGCTGGCGACAGGGCCGGCGTCGGCGCCCGGCGCCGCCAGGCGCGCCTCGGGCGGGGGCCGGGTCGGGTCGAGCAAGGCTTGCGCGCGCGCCGCCGGCCAGGCCAGCAGCGCCAGCAACGCCAGCAACCTCGCGTCCGCCACCGGGCGATGCGGACGGCGGCTCATAGTTTCATCCATTTCTGATCCAGGCTCAGCGTGTATAAAGTCAGGGTCAGGCGCGAGTTCGGATATTGCTGCGCGTCCAGGCTGGCTTTGCCCCAGAACAGTTGCACCGGCAGGGCCTCCAGCGCGGCCATGTAATCGACCATGTCCAGATAACTGCCTTGCAATACCAGTTCGACGCCATGCCGATACAGCAACTCGCGCGGCTTGACGACGGGCGCCGCCGGCTGGCCGGGGGGCGTCGTCGACAGCGCCGCCGGAGGCGCGGGCGCCGCGCTCTCGTTCATGCCCGTGACCGGCAACGTCTTCATGCCCATCAGGCGCAACTTGCCTTGGCCGCGCAACAGGTTCTCAAGCAGTGGCGCGATCCGCTCCGGCGCCACCAACCCTTTTTGCACCGCCAGCAAGCCGGCGCTGACACGGTCGATCTCGGCGCGCGTCGTTTGCAGTTGCGCGCGCGCGCCGGCGTCCGGGTCGACACTGAAACCCTGCGCCTTCGCCGTGATTTCCATGTCGATGCCGGCGATCTGGTTTTGCTGTTGCCTGATCTGGGCGAGCAAGCCGGTTTGCCTGAGCAGCATGGGCTCGACCGCCAGCGTATAGATCACGAACAACATCGCCGCCGTCACGGCGACAAACACCAGCGCCCGCTCGCGCAGGGTGAGCGCATCCAGCCTGGTGCTCAGCCTGGTCCATTGTTGTTGCAGTTGCTGCTTCATGGTTCCGTCCTCGCCACCGCGCTCGACTGCAGGCTAAATTGCACGAACGGCGCCGCCGTCGCCGCGGATGCCGACGCAACGCCCGCCGGTGCGCCGGACGGCGCGGCCGCCTGCGCTTCCGGCCGGGAAATATCGAGGCTGGCAAAACTCTTACCGTGCATCACCCGCTCCGACTTCAGGCGCGCGATGTAGGCCGGTATCAGGGTCGGCTGCAGGGCGCGGCCGTTGACGCCGATATCGTTGCCGGCGCCGACGATGGACACGCCGGTCAGCCACAGGCCCTCGACGTTTTGCCGCGACAGCGCGCGGAAATACTCCGCGTAGCCGGCCGCGTTGCCCAGCGCGCCGTCGCGCAGCACCGTCTCGACCTGGCGCAACGCCGCCAGCTCGGCCTCGGCCTGCGCCAGCTCGGTCGCCAAGGTCGCGCTCTTCTGGCGCGGCGCGAACTGCTTGTTGGCCTCGGCCAGCCGTCGCTCGCGCTCGGCCAACATGGTTTTGCCGGTGGCGGCGGAACGCTCGAGCTCGGCCACGCGCTGGCCGGCGTACCAGGTCAGCAGCAGCGCGCCGGCGACGATCACGCCCAGCGCCTCGACCATCGGCAAGGCCGTAAACACCTTCTTCTGCTTGAGGAAGATGGGGTTGAACAGGTTGATCTGCTGGCTCACAGCACCACCTCCTCGTGCCGCAGGGCCGCGCCCAGGGTCAGGAAGAAGCGCCGCTGCTGCTCGACGTCGCGCAGCGCGGGCGCCTGGCTCAGATCGAACACGTCCTCCAGGCCCATCGCCTCGACCGGCATGTACAGGTTGGCCGCCAGATACTCGTGCAAGCCTGGCGCGCCGGTCGGCGCCAGCAACAGCTTGATCACGTTGACATAATTGAACTGCCGATCGAAGTGGTCGAGCGAGCGTTGCAGCTCCAGCGTGATTTTGTCGAAGCAGGCTTGCTGCTTGTCGGTGTCCGGCTCGAGCAACTGTTGCAGGGTCACGTCGATGCGCCGCGCCAGATAGAGCTCGCCTTTGTAGGTGATGGTCAGCAAGCCGCCGTCGGCGTCGAACGACAGCATGGCCAGGCCGCGCCCCTCGGTCTCGAGCAGCGCCGAGATGTTTCGCTGCGCCATCTCCGGAATGTCGATGACGGTCAGGTCGATCTTGGCCTCGGCGAACAACCCCTGGCGCGCGGCGATCAGCGCGTTGCGGGCAGCGATGGCGAACATCGAGTGCGCGCGCGACGGCGCGTTCGGGTCGACCGGAATATCGAGCACGTCGATGGTGGCGTCGTCCACGTGGAAATCGAGCATATCCTTCAAGCGCCAGCGCACCGCCGTTTTGAGTTCCTCGCGCGGCACGTTGGGCGCGTCGACGGTCAGCATCTGGTATTCGCCGCCGCTGAGCATGGTGCCCAGCTGGAAACTGGCGGCCTTCAAATCCTTGTTCAGGCGTTCGAGCGCCTCGGCCGGCTGGCCGGCGGCGGCCGGATAGAACGTCGACAGTTCGACCACGGCCTTGGCGTCGCGCACACGGCGGACGCGACCGGCGCAGATGCCGTCGCGCTGAAACGCGACGGTCAGCCAGCCATCCTTCTTCTTGCTTCTTTTGAGGATACCCATACCAGCGATCTAAATGGTTACCGGCACACGAGGTTTGCGCGCTAATATGTTGATTATATTCAAGTTACACCGTCTTTTTGCTGGAAATCAAAGTAATGCCGTAAAAATACACACATTGTCACGCAGCTTGTTTCTTTAAAGCTGCGCCGTGATCTGGCGCTGCACGTAATCCGGTCCCGGCGCGCCGTTCGGACAGGCGCCGTTGACCGGTTGATTGCACGCCGTCGAGGTGATCGTGTAGCCGCCGGCGGTCGTATCGGCCGGGCCGCCGTCCCGGTATCCGGCGGCGCGGCCATCGCAGGCGACGGTCACAGTAAAGCCCGACAAGGTCGGAGCCGGTGGCGTGAAGCTGTGGGTGGCAGGACAGGCCAGCGGATTGGCCGCCACCCCGCCACGCTGCAGCGAGACAAACAGCGCCCATTCGACACCGGCCCTGGCGGCCTGGTAGGCGCGCGCGCCCTGCTCGTCCTGCGCCGCGCCGGCCTGCTGCGAACTCGTCAACGACACCACCGCCACCGCCAGGCCCGACAGCACCACCAGCAGGAAAATCGCCGTCACCAGCGCCACGCCGCGCGCCCGCGCCTTGCCTGCGCTTATCGTTCTGTGCTTCATGGCGTGTTGTCCACGTGGATTTGATGGCTCAGCGTGACGGTTTCGACCGCGTTGCCGCCGTTCGCGTCGGCCCTGCCCAGCGCCAGGTTCAAACCGATCAAGGCGGTTTGCCGGTTGGCCACCGTGGCAATGGTAAAGTTGCAACCGACCACGTTATCCGCGAGCAGACTGCCGGCCGCGAGGGCTGGCCGGGGCTGCGCGACGGCGAAGGCGTTGACCGACCGGCTCAAGGTTCCCCTGCCGTTGGCCGACGGGGCGCAGCGGAACGTCACCGGGTTCGTCACCACCTGGAAGCGTTGGCCGGGCGAGACGTTCGGCAGGCGGCCGGCCACGCTCGGGACAAACGGATTTTTGCCGTTGCCCGGGGCGAGGCCCTCCGCGTAGCTC
Organism: uncultured Duganella sp.; assembly: GCA_963513825.1. Classification (GTDB taxonomy): domain Bacteria; phylum Pseudomonadota; class Gammaproteobacteria; order Burkholderiales; family Burkholderiaceae_D; genus Rugamonas. Next base: position 19,694 of record CAUPRW010000033.1, on the reverse strand, counting down.
TCGTAGCTTAGCGAGCGATTGGCCGCGTTGAATCCGGTGATGAGCGCCAGGTTGTCCCGCGCATAGGCATCGGCGCCGTCGAAACCGGGGCCGAGGTTGTAGATGACGATGAAGTTGGCGCCCGGCGCCAGCGCAAAGGTCTGCATCGAACCGATGACGTTGAACGGCTGCGCGGTACCCGACGTGAAACTGAGCGGCGTGCCCCTCAGCGGATCGGGATTGTCCTCCGCCGCCAGGTACTTGCCGCCGGCGACGGTCGGGATGAATTCCAGCCACGACACGCCGCCGGCGACGGTGAGCCGCACGCTGTTGGGCAGCGCGCCGCGCAACTCGCGCGCCATCCGCCGCAGCGCCAGGTCGGCCGCGTCGCTCAGGTCGGCGCGGGCGGCGGCGTCGGCATAGTTTTGCACCGGGCGGCGGATGAACAGCACCATCGTCGTCGCCAGGATGGCGGTGACGACCATGACCACCACCGCCTCCACCAGCGTGAAGCCGCGCTGGCGGGAGGACGGGCACCGGCGCGGGCGGACGCGGGACGTCGTCATCGTTCAGTTCCGCGGCGCGTAGCGCGTGCGGAAGCCTTCCAGCCGGATCACCTGGCCGGGGCCGTAGGTGGTATCGATCGTGATGCGCAGCACCTCCAGGGCGTTGGCGGCCGGCTGTATCCGCAGGTTGGCGGGGCCGGCCGCCGGACCGAGTACCTGGCCATTGCCGAGCAAACTCAGGGTAACGGTGGTGGTGATGCCGGCCAACGAGTTGTTGCCCACGCGGTTGCCGGCCTGGTCCTGCCCCATCGGGCGGCCGTTGACATCGACGTCGACGCCGTTGTTGGCGAACGCGCGATCCGGCGTGTCGGCCGCGGCCGCGTACGCGGCCACATGTCCGTAGGGCCGCGCGGCGTTGGCCGGGCGGCCGATGGCGACGACAGCGTTGCCGGGAAGGCAATCGGCCGTGCCGGTCGCGGTGCCGACATTGGGATCGTCGGCGGTGCAAAAGGTGAACGGCGCCTGTTGAACCTCTTCCATATACGCCTCGGCGATCATCAGCGCCTGTTTGCGGCGCAGGGGATCGGCGCTCGACGTGGTGCCAAGGTTGAGCACGCCGATGATGCCGGCGGCGGCCACGCCCATGATGACCATGAACATCACCAATTCGATGATGGTGAGCCCGCGCTGGCGGTCAGTGGACATAGCCGGTCTCGGTTTCGACGGTGAGCGCAAAGACATTGTTATTGCTGGTGAAGGTCAGGTGCAGCGGCTGGAACGCCGCCCCGTCGATATTGACCGGCCGGCCCATGCGGTCGAAGATGAAGCCGCCGGCCGGCGTGGTGCCCGCCACGGCCACGTTGGCCGGCACGCCCTCGCACAGCCAGTTGGCGACATAGTTGCCAGCCAAGACGCAGGCGGCGCGGGTCGCCGCGCTGCCGCTGTTGCTGCCGCCCGGCGCCGGCGTCAGCGACGCGGCGTTGCCGCATCGGGCGGGATTGGAGCAGACCGCGAAGCTGCCGGGCGTGACGCGGACGAACACCCAACCGTTCTGCGCGATGGCGAGTTTTTGGGCGTGGCGGATCATGCTCTTGGCCTGGTCGGCGGCGGCGCGGCCTGCGAACACACCGTTATCAACGAACCGGGAAGCGGCCACCGCGCCAAGTATGCCGATCACGACAATGACCGTCACCAGCTCCACAATGGTAAAGCCGGCATCGGAGGCGCCGCCAGCCTCGCCTGCAGGGCGCCGATGAGTGCAATGGCTGGCCAAGTCACGCCTTGCAAAAACAGCTGGTTTAATTGCAGTTGCCGGCAGTCGCGTTGTTCAGGATGGCAGGCGGCGTGTTGGCCGCCGTCGATTGTGTAAATCGCACCCAGCAGGTAAGTCCGCTCGGCTTGTTGGCCACGCTGTTCGGCTGCACCAGGAAGGTATTTGCCACCACTGCAGGACGGCTGGTGGTCGCTCCGCCAGGGGTGGTCGTGATAGTGTAGTCCGCAGCGGTCAATCCGGCCGCGGCGGCGGTGGACGCATCGGCTGCCGGATAGCCGTTGACCAGATTGACAATCTGGCCTTCCATTGTGATGGTGGCGGTGTTAGCCGTCGTGTTGAGCAAAAACTGGCCGCGCGTCATGGCGACGGTGGAGTTCAGCGAACCGGTGACCGCGCTCATGGCCGCCTCGCGCGCCGAGCCGCCCAGATCCGCGAACCGTGGCAACGCCGTCGCCGCCAGAATCCCGAGGATCACGATCACCACGATCAGTTCGATCAACGTGAAGCCCGACTGGGCGGATTTACGGAATGTCGCTGCCTTATTCATATCACTTCTCCAAGTCGTCCAATTAAGTAGAAGAAAAACAGCGCGTCATGGCTTGAGTCGGCGTCAGTCTTTCACTTGCTCAACGGCCACACCAAGCTGTTCTGGTGCGCCTGACGGCTTGGCGGGGCTCTGGGGCAAGCGAAGCAATTTTACCCGGAATCTCAAACGTTTCTTCCTGGAATCTAAAAAACTTTCTCTGATATTTAACAAATAAACCATGGATTTGTCCGCGCGATCGAAACACCAGTTTCCGGCGCCGATGTCGCTGTCACTAGGGGAAAAGTATTCCCCTGCATAATTGACAGGTTTGTTTTTCAACCAATCAAACGGATTTTGTTCGGCCAAAATCGTTAAATCTAAAGTTCTACCGGGCAATTTACCTTGCGCGACCTTAATTTCTAAGGCCGCTTGCAGATTGGCGACGGTCATCCGCACCGCCGCCGCCTCGGCCTCGCCCTGGTAGTAGTAAATTCTTTGCAATAAGATGGTGGCCAGGACGGCCACGATGGTTGTCGCCAACGCAAATTCCAGCAGGCTGGCGCCATGTTGTTTGCGCGTCACAAAGCTTATCAAGAACGCCACTTTGCGCCTGTTTTTGGCCATCACTTATGCAAGGCCGCCTTGCCCAGGTCCCAGATCGGCAGGAAGATCCCCAGCGCCAGCACCAGCACCATGACGCCGAGGAAGACGATCAGGATCGGTTCGATCTGCGCCGACAACGTCTTGAGCTCGTAATCGACCTCGCGCTCGTACATCTGCGCGATCTCATCCATGAGGTCGTCGATCGAGCCGCTCTCCTCGCCCACCGCGATCATTTGCAGCACCACCGGCGTGAACACGCCAGCGGCCGCCGCAGTGCGCAGGATGCTGTCGCCGCGCTCGACGCCGTCGCGCATCTGCTCGACGCGCGCGCACAGGTAGGCGTTGTCGACCGTCTGCGACACCACCGTCAAGCCCTGCACGATCGGCACGCCGCTGCGGCTGGCCAGCGCGAAGCTGCGGGCGAAGCGCGCCATCGTCGCCTTGAGGATGATCTTGCCGGCGACCGGGATCTTCAACTTGAACTTGTCCCATTGATACAGACCGCCCTGGGTGCCGACCCAGGCGCGGAAACCCCACACGCCGGCCACGGCCGCCACCGCCATCATCGGCCAGTAGCGCACGGTGAAGTTGGACGTGCCGATCAAAATGCGCGTCATCAGCGGCAACTCCGAATGGAGCGACTTGAACACGCCGACAAAGGCCGGAATCACGAAGATATTGACCACCACCATCGCCGCCACCATGGCGAACACGACGAAGCTCGGATAGCGGGTGGCCGTCTTGACGCGCTCGCGCATGTCGCGGTCGAACTCGAGGTGGTCGAACAGGCGCAGGAACACCTCCTCGAGCCGCCCGGTCATCTCGCCGACCCGCACCATCGACAGGTAGAACGGCGAAAACACATCCGGATGGCGGCGCATGGCGGCCGACAGCTCGCGGCCGGAGTCGAGCGACTCGCGCAAATCCTTGATGACCTTGCCGAACGACTTGCTCACCGCCGACTCCTGCAAACCGGCCAGCCCGCGCATGATCGGCACGCCCGACTTGAGCAAGGTGTACAGCTGGCGGCTGAACAGTTGCACGTCCATCGACGTCACCTTCTTCTCCAGCAGGCGCGCCAGCCAGCCGTCGCCGTCGGCGGCCACCGCCTTGTGGGTGACGGTGATCTCGATCGGCGTCACGCCGGTGTTGAACAGCTGGTCGGCGACGGCGCCGCTGTCGGCGCCCTCCAGCACTCCCTGCATCAGCTCGCCGCGCGCGTTGCGGGCCTTGTAGGCGAACAAGGGCACGTCAATCCTCGCTCTGGTTACTGATGCGCATCGCTTCGGACACCGTCGTGCGGCCCTGCACCACCAGCTGCACGGCGTGCCGGCGCAGGGTTTCGCCGGCCATCTGGGCCGCCGCCACCTTGAGGAAATGGGCCGGGTCGGGATCGTTGGCGGCGTCGACGACGGCGCGCGTCATCTCCAGCAACTCGTAGACGCCGGTGCGGCCGCGATAGCCCATGCCGTTGCAATGCGAACAACCCTTGCCATGGAAATAGCGCGCCTTGTCGACCTTGTCGCGCAACTCCATGCTCAGCCATTCGCGCTCGGTCGGGGTCGGATCGTAGGGCGCCGTGCAGCTCTCGCAGATCATGCGCACCAGCCGCTGCGCCAGCACCGCCTGCAGCGAGCTGCCCACCATGTAGCGCGGCACGCCCATGTCCATCAAGCGCAGCGGCGTGCTCATGGCGTCGTTGGTGTGCAGGGTCGACAACACCAGGTGGCCCGTCATGGCCGCGCGCAGGCCGATTTGCGCCGTCTCCTGGTCGCGCATCTCGCCAACGAGCACGATGTCCGGATCCTGCCGCAGCGCCGAGCGCAGCACGCGCGCGAAGTTCAGGTCGATCTTGTCGTTGACCTGCACCTGGTTGATGCCGGCCAGCCGGTACTCGACCGGGTCCTCGACGGTGATGAGCTTTTTCTCGACCGAATTGAGCTCCGACAGCGCGCAATACAGCGTGGTGGTCTTGCCGCTGCCGGTGGGTCCGGTCACCAGCACCAGGCCGTTGGGCCGCTGGATGATGGCGCGGAATTTCTCCACCAGGGCGCGCGGCATGCCGATGGCGTCGAGCCGCAGCTGCGCCGCGCCCTGGCTGAGCAGGCGCATCACCACCGATTCGCCGTACTGGGTCGGCATGGTCGAAATCCGCACGTCGATGCGCTGGTTGCGCACCCGCACGGCGAAGCGGCCGTCCTGCGGCAGGCGCTTTTCCGAGATGTCGAGGTCGGACATCAGTTTGAGGCGCAGCGCCAGCGATGGTGCGATCTTGATATCGGTTTCCGTCTGCAGGTGCAGCACGCCGTCGATGCGGAAGCGGATCTGCAGCCGCCCCTCCTGCGGTTCGATGTGGATGTCGGAGGCGCGCACCTGGGCGGCGTCGTCGAACACCGATTGCAGCAGCTTGACGATGGGCGCCTCTTCCAGGTTGGAATTGGCGGCCGCCAGCGCGCCGAAGTCGACCGAGACGTCGCCGATATCCTGCTCCAGCTCGCGCGCCAGGTCGGAGATGTCCTCGGTGCGGCGGTAGATGCGGTCGATGACGCCGAGCACCTCGGTCTCGTTGACGACGGCCAGCTCGATGTTCTGTTTGACGATGCGGGCGATCTCGTCGTAGGCGAACAGGTCGGTCGGATCGGACATGCCGACCAGCAGCACGCCGCGGCGGTCCTCGAGCACCAGCGCGCGGAAGCGGCGGGCCTGGGTCTCGGGCAGCATGCGGACGATTTCCGGGTTGACGTTGAAGAACTTCAGGTTCAGGTACGGGATGCTCAACTGGCGCGCCAGCGCGCTGGAGATTTGCTCCTCGGTGACGTAGCCGTTTTCGATGAACACGCGGCCAAGCTTGCGCCCGCTGCGCTTTTGCTCGGCCAGGGCCAGCCCCAGTTGTTCTTCCGACAGCAGTTTCTGCTGAACCAGAATTTCCCCCAGTCTGACTTTCTCCGGCCTTGCCATGCTTTGCTCCCTGATTTCAATAAACGCGGCTGTGCGCCGTTCCACCCCGCACCCCGCCGGCGTGGGGACGTACCCCTTGGGGTACGTCCCCGGGTTGGCTCGGGGGTGACGTTAAATCATGCCGCACATCAACATGCCGGCCATTCTAGCGACTTGCGCGCCGCGCCGCTGACCTATCTGCACCGGTGTCGCTTTCTTTTCACGAATGCGCTACAGTGTGGTTCGTTTCCTGTGGCCACTATTCCCTTCCATGACCGTACCCGCCCTGCGCATGCAGCATGTTGTCCAAGGCTACGGCCGCACGCGCGTGTTGCAAGGCGTCGACCTCGAGCTGCGCCCGGGCGAATGCTTCGGCCTGGTGGGCGTCAACGGCGCCGGCAAAACCAGCTTGATCAAAAGCGTGCTCGATTTCTGCGCGCTCGACAGTGGCACCATCGACATCTTCGGCGTGCCGCACCACCGCCCCGCCAGCCGCGCCCCGCTCGGCTTCCTGCCCGAGCGCTTCACGCCGCCCTACTACCTGACCGGCGCCGACTTCATCCGCTATGTGTTGACGCTGCAAGGCCTGCGCTACGACGCCGCCGCCGTCGACGCCATGCTCGCCGCGCTCGACCTCGACCCGTCCGCGCTCGCGCGCACCGTGCGCGACTATTCGAAGGGCATGACCCAAAAGCTCGGCCTGGCCGCCTGCCTGCTGGCGCGCAAGCGCCTCTACATCCTCGACGAGCCGATGAGCGGCCTCGATCCGAAGGCGCGCGCGCTACTAAAAGAACAACTGCGGGCGCTGCACCATGCCGGCGGCACCTTGCTGCTGACCTCGCACGCGCTGGCCGACGTCGACGAACTGTGCGACCGCATGGCCATCCTGCACGACGGCGCGATCCGCTTCGCCGGCACCCCGGCCGAGTGCCGCGCGCGCTACGGCGCCGACAGCCTGGAACAGGCCTTCCTGGCCTGCATCGCGTGAGCGCCATGTACGAATCGCACTTCCAGCTGCGCGAGTCGCCCTTCGGCATCACGCCCAACCCGGCCTTTTTCTATTCCGGCAACACGCGCGGCGAAATCCTCGAAGCGCTGCTGTACGCGGTGTGCCACGGCGAGGGCATCATCAAGGTCACCGGCGAGGTCGGCGCCGGCAAGACCATGCTGTGCCGCATGCTCGAGCGCCGGCTGCCGCGGCATATCGACGTCATCTACCTGGTCAATCCCAACCTCGACCCGGTCGCGGTGCAGTTCGCCATCGCCGCCGAGCTGGGCCTGCCCACCCGCGGCTACCGCGTCGACGAGGTGCAGCGCGCGCTGCACACGCACCTGATCGCGCGCCACGGCCAGGGCCAGCAAGTGGTGTTGCTGGTCGAGGAGGCGCAGGCCATGCCGCTCGAGACGCTCGAGGCGATCCGCCTGTTGACCAACCTGGAGACGGCGCACAGCAAGCTGCTGCAGATCGTGCTGTTCGGCCAGCCCGAGCTCGACGCCCACCTGGCGCTGCCGGGCATGCGCCAGCTGCGCGAGCGCATCACCCACAGCTTCGAGGTGCCGGCCATGGAACCGGCGCTGGTGGCGGAGTTCCTGGCGTTCCGCCTGCGCGCGGCCGGCCACGACGGCCCCGCCGTGTTCAGCCCCGCCGCCGCCAAACTGATCGGCAAAAAATCCGAGGGCATCGTGCGCCGCATCAACATCCTGGCCGATAAGGCGCTGCTGGCCGCCTTCGCCGACGACGCCGGCGTGGTCGACCGGCGCCACGTGCGCCTGGCGCTGCGCGAGGCGCCGTTCGGCGCCGCATTGTTAAATCGGCGCGCGCGCGGCCGCTTTCCACGCACTGTTGCAATCGCGTGTTTGCTGGGGCTGCTAATTGGCGCAATATGGTTAAGCGTCCTTGCGGTGGCACCGAATTTGTAAGATCATGCTAGCTATATTGCATATGCACAACATCCTGCGTTCCCCCCGGGCCGGAAGAAACAATGAATAGACTAGCCTTGACCATCGTCCCCGTGGCGTGCAGTGTGTTGCTGGGCGGCTGCGCCACCCGCGCGCTGCCGATCGCGCCGACGCACATCAGCGAAGCGCCGCGTCCGAAGGGGACGATCCCGGAGCCGGTGCGTCAAAGCGCGGTGCTGCCGCCGCCGAAGCCGGCCGCCAGGGTCGAGACCTACAGCGTGACCGTGCACAAGGTGCCGGTGCAGTCGCTGCTGTTCGCGCTGGCGCGCGACGCCGGCCTGAACGTCGACGTCCACCCCGGCATCGACGGCCTGGTCACGCTCAACGCGCTGGACCAGACGCTGCCGCAGCTGCTGAGCCGCATCCAGCGCCAGGTCGACATGCGTTACGAAATCAACAACGGGACCCTGACCGTGCTGCCGGACGCGCCGGAATGGCGCAACTACAAGATCGACTACGTCAACATCGCCCGCAGCACCAGCAGCAGCGTCAACATCGCCACGCAGATCTCGACCACCGGCGGCGGCGGCAGCGCCGCCAACCCGGTCGGCGCGACCGCCGCGGCCGGCGGCGGCGCGGGCAACAACGGCAGCGGCGGCGGCCAGGGCGGCGGCGGCAATAGCGGCGGCGGCGGCGGTGGCAGCGGCAACAACAACTCCACCACCGTGGTCAACAACCGGTCGGACAACAATTTCTGGTTCACGCTGGAAAAGAACATCCGCGACATGCTGCGCAACTCCAACCTGGCCGACAACCCGGTCGATCCGCTGGCCGGGGCGCAGAACACGCAGCAAAACCAGCCGGGCGGCGTGCAAGGCACCCAGGGCAACCAGAACGCCCAGGGCCAGCAGGCGCCGGCCGCGTTCGACACGGGCGCCTTCGGCCAGTCGCGCGCCAACAACCGCGGCAACTCGGTCATCGTCAACCCCGAGGGCGGACTGATCGCCGTGCGCGCCACCAGCCGCCAGCACGAGAAAATCCGCGAATTCGTCGACATCGTGCTCGGCGCGGCCAAGCGCCAGGTGCTGATCGAGGCCACCGTGATCGAGGTGCGCCTCAACAACAATTATCAGCAAGGCATCAACTGGACCAGTTTGACGGGCAGCGGCATGCTGCGCATGGCGCAGGGCCAGGTCAACTCGATCGCCCTGCCGAGCGCGGTCAATCCCGGCGCCAGCCCCGGCATTTTCCTGCTCAACTACGCCAATCCGACCAGCCGACTCGGCAACATCACCGCCACGCTCGAGCTGCTCGAATCGTTCGGCAAGGTCAAAGTGCTGTCGAGCCCGAAAATCAGCGTCATGAACAACCAGACGGCGATGCTCAAGGTGGTCGACAACAACGTCTTCTTCTCGATCAAGGTCACGCCGGCCGTGCTGGGCATCAATGGCACGCCGGTGGCGCCGGCCACCTACGAATCGAAGCTCGAAACGGTGCCGGTCGGCTTCGTCATGAGCGTGACGCCGCAAATTTCCGACAACGACGACGTCACCATCAACGTGCGCCCGACCATCACCCGCATCGTCGGCACCGTCACCGACCCCAATCCGGCGCTGGCCGAGGCCAAGGTCACCAGCACGGTGCCGGTGATCCAGGCGCGCGAACTCGAATCGCTGATGAAAATCCCGAGCGGCCAGATCGCCGTCATGGGCGGGCTGATGCAGGATTCGGTCGACAACGCGCGCGACGCCATCCCCTTGCTCGGCAGCGTGCCGGTGATCGGCGACCTGTTCTCCTACCGCAACGAAAAAAGCAGCAAGACCGAGCTGGTGATCTTCATGCGTCCGATCGTCATCAAGGACGCCAGCGTCAACGGCGACTTCAAGGATTACCGCTACCTGCTGCCGGGCGAAAAGCCGGACACCGCGCCCTACCCGGCGCCGGCCGCCCCATCGGCCGCCACCCCCGACGGGAACGGATCATGAGCCTACTGATGCAGGCGCTCAAGAAGGCCGAGCGCGCCAAACAAAGCCTGGCGGCCGACGACGAGGCCGACAAACCGTCCGAGGAATTCGACGCCGTGCTGGCGCTCACGCCCGAGCCGGCGCCGGCCGAGCCGCCGGCCGCGCGCGCGCTCAGCCTCGACCTCGAACCGATGGCCGAATTCAGCCTGGAGCCGCTGGCGCCCGACGTGCCGGCCGCCGGCACGGCGCCGCGGCGGTCGCCCAGTCCGTTCGCGCCGGCCAGCGACCACCTCGGCGCCGGCTTGACCTTCGACCTCGCGCCCGACCCGGCGGCGCCGGCCATGTCTTCAGCGGCGCCGGCCGCCGGCGCCTTGGCGGGCGCGGCGGCGGGAGGCGGCGCCGCGCACGGTACAACACAAGGCGCAACCCGGGGCGCAACGCAAGCAACCACAGCGGGAGCGGCGGCGGCAACGCCGGCAACGGCGAGCGCCGCGCAAGGCACGGGCGCCAGCGCGGCAAGCGCCAAGCCCGCCGCCGGCGCCCGCGCCCAGGCCGCCGGCAAGGCCCAGGCCGAGAACGCGGCCGGCAAGCCGCGCGGGGCGGCGCGCGCCCGCGCGGCGGCGGCCTCGGCCAACGAACCGGTCGGCATGGACCCGGAACGCCTGCGCCTGATCGGCCTGCTCGCCATCCTGGCGCTGGTCGTCGCCGGCTTCGCTTATTACTACTGGCAGGCGGTGCTCGCGCCCGGCGCCGGCTCCCGCCTGCCGCCGGTGCCGATGCCGCCGCCGGGCGCCACCGGCGCCACCCCGGTGCAGGTGATCGGCGCCGCCGCCCCGTCCGCCCAGGGCGCCGGCTTCGCCGATCCGATGGCCGCCGACCAGGGCGCCAACCCGATGCTGGCGCCGTCCAGTTACCGCCCCGGCCGCGACGACCTCGAGCGCCGCCTGGCCCGCACCGAGCAGGAACTGGCCGCCGCCCAGCAAGCGATCCAGCACCAGCTGGCCGCGCCGCGCGTGGAAAGGCTGCCGCCGGTGGCCGCGCCCGACAACGCCGAGATCCGCGTCGCCCGCGCCGTGCAGCCGGCCAGGATCGTGCCGGCCGTCGAGAGCGCCTACCGCTCCTTCACCGGCGGCAACCTGCCCGACGCCCAGAAACAATACGAGAACGCGCTGCGCCAGGAACCGACCAGCCGCGACGCGCTGCTCGGCCTGGCCATGGTGCACACCCGCCAGAACCAGGGCGCGCAGGCCGCCGCGTACTATCTGCGCATGCTCGAACTGGACCCGAACGACTCGACCGCCGTCGCCGGCCTGGTCGGCATGCGCAGCGGCGACACGGCGCAAAGCGAAAGCCGCCTCAAGGCGATCCTGGCCGCCAATCCGGAGGCCGGCCCGGCGCTGTTCGCGCTTGGCAACCTGTACGCGCAGCAGAACCGCTGGTCCGAGGCCCAGCAGGCCTTCTTCCGCGCCTACACCGCCGCGCCCGACAACCCGGACTACGCCTACAACCTGGCCATCGGCCTGGACCGGCTCAACCAGGGCCGCCTGGCGCTGACCTACTACCAGCGCGCGCTGGTGCTGTCGCAGGACAAGGCGGCCGCGTTCGACCGCAACGCCTTGCGCATCCGCATGCACGAGCTGTCGGCGCCGCAGTAACGCACGCAACCAACCACACCACCACCATCGATGGCAGAACACGCAAAACTCCCGCTCGGCAAATTGCTGATCCAAAAAGGCGTCATCAGCGAGGACCAGCTGCGCATCGCGCTGATCGAGCAAAAGCGCAGCAACGAGCCGCTCGGGAAACTGCTCATCACGCTCGGCTTCGTCACCGAGGCGACGGTGCGCATGGCGCTGTCGGAAAACCTCAACCAGCAAAGCGCCGACCTCACCAGCCTGGTGGTCGACGCCATCGCCCTCAAGCTCATTCCCAAGGAGGTGGCCAAGCGCTACCGCGTGTTCCCCATCGTCTACGAGCGCCACAGCGACAACCTGATCCTGGCCATGTCCGACACCAGCAACATCGTCGCGCTCGACCAGATCAGCGCCATGCTGGTCAAGGGCATCACCATCAGCCCGCTGTTGGTCAACGAGTCCGACATCTCGCGCGCCATCGACCAGTACTACGGCTTCGAGCTGTCGATCGACGGCATCCTGCACGAGATCGAGACGGGCGAGGTCAACTACGCCAGCCTGGGCACCACCTCCGACGAGTACAGCCAGCCGATGGTGCGCCTGATGGACGCCATCCTGGCCGACGCCGTGCAAAACAGCGCCTCCGACATCCACTTCGAGCCCGAGCAATCGTTCCTGCGCATCCGCTACCGCATCGACGGCATCCTGCGGCAAATCCGCAGCCTGCACAAATCGTACTGGCCGGCGATGGCGGTGCGCCTCAAAGTCATGTCCAACATGAACATCGCCGAGACGCGCGCGCCGCAGGACGGGCGCATCGCGATCAAGTTCTCCGGCCGGCAAATCGATTTCCGCGCCTCGGCCCAGCCCACCACGCACGGCGAGAACTTCGTGCTGCGCGTGCTCGACCGCCAGAAGGGCCTGGTGCCGCTCGACGGCCTGGGCCTGGGCGAGGCCGAGCTGGACCTGCTCAAGCTGATGATCGCCCGCCCCGACGGCGTGATCCTGGTGACCGGCCCGACCGGCTCGGGCAAGACCACCACCCTGTACTCGATCCTCAACCACATCAACACCGAAAGCGTCAACATCATGACGCTGGAAGACCCGGTCGAATACCCGATGAACATGATCCGCCAGACCTCGGTCAACGAATCGGCCAAGATGGGCTTTGCCGACGGCATCCGCTCGATGATGCGGCAGGATCCGGACATCATCCTGGTCGGCGAGATCCGCGACCGCGAAACGGCCGAGATGGCCTTCTCGGCGGCCATGACCGGCCACCAGGTGTATTCGACCCTGCACACCAACTCGGCCATCGGCGCCATCCCGCGCCTGCTCGACATCGGCGTCGTGCCCGACATCATGGCCGGCAACATCATCGGCATCATCGCCCAGCGCCTGGTGCGCAAGCTGTGCCCGTCCTGCCGCGAGGCGCACGTGGCCGACGACGTCGAACGCGCCCTGCTTGGCCTGCCTGAGACGGGCGCGCCGCAAACGCTGTACCGCGCGCGCGGCTGCGAGCACTGCGCGCACCAGGGCTACAAGGGCCGCATCGCCCTGATCGAACTGCTCAAGATGACGCCGGCACTCGACGAGATGGTGGCGCGCCGCGCCTCCTCGCGCGAGCTCAAGACGGCCGCCGCCCACAGCGGCTTCCACAGCCTGATCGACGACGGCCTGCGCCGCGTGCGCGAGGGCGTCACCACGCTCGAGGAGGTCGGCCGCGTGGTCGACCTCACGGAGCGGCTCACGGCCCGGCGCAACGAAAGGCTGGCCAGCTGATGCCCCAATACTTCTACCGCGCGATGGACGCCGGCGGCAGTATCGCGCCGGGCAACATGGACGCCGCCAACGAGCCGGACCTGGAGCTGCGCCTGCACCGCATGGGGCTCGACCTGATCGACTGCCGCGTCTCGCGCGCCAAGGTGGTGGCGCTCAAGCGCGTCATCACGCGGCGCGACCTGATCAACTTCTGCTTCCACATGGAGCAATTGACCGGCGCCGGCGTGCCCATCCTGGAGGGCTTGAACGACCTGCGCGAGAGCATCGACCACCCGCGCTTCCGCGAGATGATCACCGGCCTGATCGAAAACATCGAGGGCGGCCAGCAATTGTCGGCCGCGCTGGCCGCCTACCCGGAGGTGTTCGACCTCACCTTCACCAGCCTGATCACCGCCGGCGAGCAAAGCGGCAAGCTGGCCGAGGTGTTCAAGAACCTGTCGGAGAGCCTCAAGTGGCAGGACGAGCTGGCCTCGCAGACCAAGAAAATCGTCATGTACCCGGCCGCCGTGGGCCTGTTCGTCACCGGCGTGACCTTCTTCCTGATGATCTACCTGGTGCCGCAGCTGACCTCGTTCGTCAAGAACATGGGCAACACGCTGCCGCTGCACACGCGCGCGCTCATTTTCGTCTCCAACATCTTCATCGATTACTGGTACGTGCTGGTGGCCGTGCCGCTGGCCGCCTTCTTCGTCGGCCGCGCCTGGCTGGCGCGCAGCGAGCGCGCGCGCTACGCCGCCGACGGCTTCAAGCTGCGCGTGTGGATGATCGGCCCGGTGCTGCACAAGATCATGCTGGCGCGCTTCGCCACCTTCTTCGCCATGATGTACGGCTCGGGCATCACCATCCTCGAATGCATCCGCCTGTCCGAGGGCATCGTCGGCAACCGCGTGGTGGCCGCCGGCCTGCGCCGCGCCGGCCAGTTGATCTCCGAGGGCCAGGGCATCACGGCCGCGTTCCAGCACACCGGCATCTTCCCGCCGCTGGTGATCCGCATGCTCAAGGTCGGCGAGACCACCGGCGCGCTCGACGGCGCGCTGCGCAACGTCAGCTACTTCTACAACCGCGAAGTCAAGGAGATGATCGAGAAGGTGCAATCGCTGATAGAGCCGGCCATGACGGTAATCCTCGGCCTGATGGTGGGCTGGATCATGCTGTCGGTGATGGGCCCGATTTACGACACGATCAGCAAGATCAGAACCTGAGGCTGCCGTGCTAAGCAAACACCTGCTCTATCTCAGCGGCGACCAGCTGTGGGCCTACAAGTGGCGCCGCGGCCGGCTGACCGGCGGCGCGCGCTTCAACGCCGACCGCGCCGGCGTCGACGCCTTCATGGACTACGTCGACAGCCACGGCCACGTGCCGGTCTACCTGCTGGCCGACCTGATCGAGGAGGATTTCCAGCGCGTGCACGTGCCGCACGTGGGCGGGCGCGCCGGCGCCAAGCTGATGCGCCGGCGCCTGCTGCAGCAATACCGCGAAACGCCGTTCCGCCACCACGAGGTGCAGGGCCGCGAGCCGCTGGGCCGGCGCGACGACATCGTGCTGCTGTCGGCGCTGACCAATCCGTCGTCGGTGCAGCCGTGGGCCGAGGCGCTCGAACAATTGCAGATCCCGCTCGCCGGCCTGTACTCGACCACCTTGCTGAGCGAAGCGCTGGTGCGCAAGCTGGCCATGCGCGACGAGCACCTGCTGCTGGTGACGCAGCAATCGGCCGGCTGGCGCCAGAGCTATTTCCAGAACGGCCAACTGAAGTTTTCGCGCCTCACGCCGGCCATCGACCGCGACGGCGAGGCCGTCGACATCGGCGCCGAGACCGCCAGGACCCAGCAATTTCTCACCAGCGTGCGGCTCATGGCGCGCGGCAACGTGCTCGAGACGGCCGTCGTCGCCCCGGCCGCCGCCATCGCCGCGCTCGACGACCAGTGCGAGGACGGCGCGGAGACGGCCTTCCGCTTCATCGCGCTAGAGCGCGTGGCCGAGCGGCTGGCGCTGCAGGCGGGCGACGCCGCCGCCGCCGACCTGGCGGCGCGGCTGTCCGACCCGCTGATGCTGTCGTTCCTCGGCCGCACGCGCCCGCCCAGCCATTACTCGCTGGGGCCGCTGCAACGCTACCACAAGCTGTGGCGCGCGCGCGTCGGCCTGTATGCGTTCAGCGGCGCGCTCGCTAGCGCCTGCGCGCTGCTGGTGGGGCTCAACCTGTGGCAGACCGGCGGCGCCGACGCCGCCGCCGCCCGCCTGGCGCGCGAGGCCGCGCAGTACGACCAGCGCTATGGCGCCGTCATGGCCGCCATGCCGCCGCGCGTGACGAGCACGGCCAACATGCGCGCGGCCGTCAACGTCGAGCGCATGCTCGTCACGCAAGGTCCCCGCCCGCACGATCTGGTGGCCCTGGTCAGCGGCGCGCTCGAGCTGTCGCCGCAGATCCGGCTGCTGCAACTGGACTGGAAGGTCAATCTGCCGCCCGCGCCGGTGGGCGCCCCCCAGGCCGGCTTGGGCGGGGCCGACATGGGCGGCAACGGCGAGGTGGCGCCGATGTCGTCGCTGCTGGCCGGCATACCGGGCCGTCCGCCGCAGGCCCTGCTGCTCGAGGCCGAGATCCTGACCGGCCAGGACGACTACCGCAGTGCGGTCAACACGATGAACGTGTTCGCCCAGCAGCTGGCCAGCCATCCCGGCCTGATCGTCGAGGTCGACAAGCCGCCGCTCGACACCCGCTCGTCCGTCAAGCTCAACGGCACGGCCGGCGCGCAGGCGGTCGACGCGCGCGCCAAATTCACCCTCAACCTGGTGTGGAAGCCATGAGCGCCGTACCCGCCACCGGCAAGAAAAAAGCCGCCGCCGGCGTGCCGCTGCCGTACTGGATCGGCGAGTTCGCGCTGATCCGCACGGCCGTGCTGACCGCCGTGACCACGGTCGCGATCGGCGTGTCGTTCGTGCTGGCGACCGGCTGGCGCGAGCAGCAGGCCGACACCGGGCTGCAACGGGCGCAGCGCGTGCGCGACGCCGCCTACTCGCGCTACGCGCACGTCGACAATGAAAAGCGCGATATCCGCGATTTCCAGCAGCGTTACATCGAACTGCGCCAGCGCGGCTTGATCGGCGAGGAAAGGCGGCTCGAATGGGTCGACGCCATCCGCGAAACGCAGGAGCGGCGCAAGCTGCTGCCGCTGAGCTACGAGGTCGATCCGCAGCAACCGGTGCGGCTCGAGTCGGCGCTCGACCTGGGCGACTACCAGTTGCAGGGCAGCCGCATGCGCTTGCACATGGATTTGTTGCACGAGATGGACTTGTTTGATTTCCTGGCCGATTTGCACGATCGCGGCTTTTTCGCGGTGCAGGATTGCTCGATCAAGCGGCTGGCGGCGGCCGCCGGCGCGCCCGGCGGGCCGACGCTGGGCGCCGACTGCACGCTCAACTGGATCACGATGGCGCCGGCGCCCAAGCCGACGCCGGTGGCAGAACCGAAAAAGGGCAAGTCATGAGCGCGCGACGGCTTGGGCGCGCCGGGGACGCGGCAAGCGGCGCGCGCGCGGCCGCGCGCCGTACCGGGCCGGCGGCCGCCCTGGTCATGGCGGTGGCGCTCGCGATATGCGGTGCGGCCCGGGCCCAGCCGGGCATCGGACGCCTGTTCAATACGCCGGCCGAACGCGCCGCCCTGGACATCAATCGCGGCAAGGCGTCCGTCAACGGCGCGCAGGCGGCTGCGGCGGACACCGGCCTGCCCGCTGCCCTTCCCGGCCCCTATTCCGGTCCCTCCGGCCCCTCCGGCGCAGCGGCCGCCGCGCCGGTGCCCGACCTGCCGAACAATCTGCCCCCCGAACTGCGACAGGCGCTGTTGCAATCGGCCTCCATGCCGGTCGGCATGGACCCGGCGGCGCCGCCCGGCATGCCGCCTGTGATGCCACCCGCGATGCCCGCCGCCACGCCCGGCATGCCCGGCGGCGTCGGCACGGCGTCGGCGGCGCCCGAGCCGGCCGCCAGGCTGGAAATGAATGGCCTGGTGCGCAGCAGCAGCGGCCGCAGCACGGTGTGGCTCAACAACGTGCCGCAATCGGGCGCGCACAACAAATTTAGCAACCGCAACAACAAAGCGCTGAGCGTCACCCTGCCCTCCGGCAAGAAGATCCTGCTGCAACCGGGCCAGCGCTACGACCTGGCGGACGGCCGCGTCAAGGACGTCAATGAACCGTAGCGGCCTTTCCCCGTCCCGGCGGCCGCGCCCGGCCCTCGGCGCCTCCCCGCGCCGCCAGCGCGGCGCCGCCCTGCTGTTGCTGCTGGTGGTGCTGGGCCTGGGCGCGTCGGCGCTGTTGATGAACGTGTTCAGTCCGCCATCGAACGACCTGCGTCCGCAGGCGCTCACCCGCGCCGCGCTGGGCGAGGCGCGCGAGGCGCTGCTCGGCTACGCCATCGCCCACCGCCGCCTGCCGCGCCCGGCCCTGTCGGCCACCGACGGCCGCGAAAACCCGCGCCCCTGCGCCAACGACGCCGAGTGCACCGGCCTGCTGCCGTGGACCACGCTCGGCCTGGTGCCCGGCGACGGCTGGAACAAGTTGCTGCGCTACAGCGTGTCGCGCGAGTTCGCCAACGGTAAAGTCGATGACCAGCCCGAGGCCGACAAGACCGTGTTCGACCGCGACGCCGACGGCAACCTGTTCTACCGGGTCGGTTCGGCCGACTGCCGCACCGACGACCGCTGCGCGCCAGCGGTGATCTTTTCTAGCGGCAAGCATCTGGGCGTGAGCCTGGACGGCATCCGCCAGCCCGGTGCGGTGCGCGACAACAGCGACGAGCAAGCCAACGAGGTGGCCGTGCGCGCGTTCATGGCGCGCGCCGCCAGCGCCGACCCGCGCGTCGCCGGCGGCAGCTTTAGCAACGTCGTCAGCTGGGTGCCGCTGCCGCTGCTGCGCAACCGCGTGCGCGCCACCGCCCCCAAGCGCTAGGCGCCCCACCCCATGCCACCCCGCCCACCCATGTCCCCACGCCACCGCCAAGCCGGCTTCACCATCGTTGAAATCGCCATCGTGCTGCTGGTCGTCGGCCTGATGATCGGCGGCCTGGTGGCGCCGCTGTCGTCGCAGCTCGAACAGCGCCGCGTCGGCGAGACGGTGCGCGCGATGGACGAGGCGCGCGAGGCGCTGATGGGCTTTGCGCTGCGCAACGGCTACCTGCCGTGCCCGGCCGTTTCGGCCGCCGACGGCCGCGAGGACCGCGCCGGCAGCGTCTGCAACAAGCGCTACGGCTACCTGCCTTGGGCCGCGCTCGGCATCGGCCGGCTCGACGGCTGGGGCCGGGTGCTGGCCTACAGCGTCACCCCGGCCTTCGCCGACAGCACCGCCTTCTTCACGCTCACCACCAAGCGCGACATCACCATCGCCACCCGCGGCGCCGACGGCGAGCTGACGCCGTCGACCAACAACGACGACATCCCCGCCGCCATCGTCTCGTTCGGCCGCAACGGCTACGGCGGCACCAGCGACCAGAACACCAGGATCGTCGACGCCGGCAACGGCAACACCGATGAAAAAACCAATCTGCACAGCGGCGGCGTGGCGCTCGTGAGCCGCGCCGCCAGCACCGACCCGCGCGCCGCCGGCGGCGAGTTCGACGACATCGTCGTCTGGATCTCGCCCAACATCCTGTACAACCGCATGGTCGCGGCGCAAAAGCTGCCGTGATGCCCGCCTTCCCGCCCATGCTTGCCGCCACCGCCACCATCGCCCGCTACACGCTGCTCGAAGGGCTGCGCAACCGCCTGCTGTGGCTGCTGCTGGCGGTGGCGCTGGCCGCCGTCGGCCTGGCCGGCTTCCTCGACGCGCTGGCGCTCACCGAGAGCCGCCAGCTGCAGGCGGCGCTGCTGGGCGCGGTGCTGCGCCTGGCGGCGGTGTTCTTGATCGCCACCTTCGTCGTCACCAGCATGGTGCGCGAAGCCGCCGACAAGGGCCTCGAACTGTTGATGGCGCTGCCGCTGCCGCGCGCCGTCTACCTGTTCGGCAAGCTGGCCGGCTTCGGCGCGCTGGCCTTGCTGCCGGCGCTGCTGTTCGGCGCGCTGGCGCTGCTGCTGGCGCCGCCGGCGCAGGCGGCGCTGTGGGCGGCGTCGCTGTTGTGCGAATGCTGGATCGTCGCCGCCTTCAGCCTGGTGTGCATGCTCACGCTCAGCCAGGTGCTGCCGGCGCTGGCGGCCGCCTGCGGCTTTTACGTGCTGGCGCGCGCCATCGGCACGCTGCAGTTGCTCGGCCACGGCGCCGCCGCCCACGACGCCGGCCAGCGCGCGCTCGGCGCCGGCGTCGACGCGCTGGCGCTGCTGCTGCCCCACCTGGACCGCTTCACCCGCGCCGACTGGCTGGTCTACCACGACGGCGGCGCCGCCGAGCTGGTCAACATCGGCGCGCAAACGGCGATCTACGTGGCGCTGCTGGCCGCCGCCGGCCTGTTCGACCTGTACCGCAAGCCGCTATGAGGCGCGCCGCCGTCAAACCGCTGCGCGCCGTGCCGCGTCCCGTGCTGGCGCTGCTGGCGCTGGCGCTGGCGCTGCAACTGGCGTGGCAGGCGGCGGCCGGGCCGGCGCCGGCGCGCGCGCGCGCCCTGCCGCCG
>CAUPRW010000032.1:0-72056 GCA_963513825.1 uncultured Duganella sp. | reverse complement strand
GCGGCGCGCCGCCCGCATCGGCTGGTGCCCCGCCCGGCGGCTTGCCGGGCGCCCCGGCTTTGCCCGCCCCCGCGCCCTTGCCGTCGGCGCCGGCTTGCGCGCTCCCCGGTGGCGGCTCGCCGGCCCCGGCCGGGGCCGCCGCTTCCTGGCCGCTGTTCGGTAAAGCGTTTGGCCCGCTGTTGACGGCCACGCCGTCGCGCCGCGCCTCCAGCTCCCGCTGCCGCTGCGACAGCGCCGCCCGCGCCTTCGCTTCGAGTTGCTCGATCTGCGCCGCCAATTGTTGCGGCGTCGTGCCCGACTGCGCGGGCGCCGCCTCGACCGTGGGCGCCGGTCCCAGCCGCGCGCGCGCCTGGTCCTGCGAAATGCCCTCGATCCGCGCCAGCTCGGCGACCTTGAGCTCGCGCTCGATGCCGTCGATCGACGCCGACAGCTCGCGCGCCTGCGCCAGCAGCTGTTCCGGCGCCGTGGGCAGCGTCGTCGCGCCAAATTCGGGCTCGTCGGCCGCGTTGGCGCCGCCCGGCGGCGCCGCGCCCGGACGGCTTTGCACCAGCAGTTCCTTGATCTTCGCCATGTCGAGCACGCGCTTTTCCATGGCCGACTGCCTGGCCAGCTCGGCGCCGGCGCCGACCTGCTCGTTTTGCCGCGCCAGCTCGACCCGATAGGCGCCGAAATAGTAGAACAGCGCCAGCAGCAGCGCGTGCGCCGCGAGCGACACCAGCAAATACCCGTGCCGACGCACCGACGCGCCGACGCCGCCGGCCTGCGGCCGGGTTGGACCACGACGAATCGAGCTCATCGCGCGCTACGGGTGTGCATCGAAATATTGGTCAAGCGCTCGAACTGGCACAGGTCGAGCACGTGCACGATGTCCTGGTATTTCGCCAGCTGGTCGCCGTCGATGCGCACGCGGCGGGCCGGATCGCGCGCGGCCTCCAGCTTCAAGCGGCCGTGCAAGGCCTGGGTCGACACCGGCTCGCCATCGAGGAACAGCTTGCCGTTCTTGTCGACGCCGATCACCAGCGGCGCCGGCGCGGCCTCGTCGATCTCAAGGCTGAGCTGGGAGGTCGGCAACGTCACCGGCAATTCCTTCTGCCGTTTTTCCGTCGGCGGCTGCTTGAACGACGTCGCCACCATGAAAAACATCAGCAGGAAGAAGATGCAGTCGATCAGCGCGATCAGGCCGATTTCCGGCTGTTCATCCTCCCCCAGATTAATGCGCATGGGACACCACGTGCAGGTTTTGCGGCGCGGCGTCGGCGCCGAGGAACCACTCGTTGATCAAGCCGTTCGTTTTGCGCTCCAGTTCCAGCCCGAAAAAGCCCTGGCGGTTCTTGAGGAAGTGGTGCATCGCCAGCGCCGGCAAGGCCACGCACAGGCCGCCGGCGGTGTTGATCAGCGCTTTCGAAATGCCCCCGGCCAGCAGCGCCGGATTGCCCATGCCCTCGGAGAAGGCGATCACATGGAAGGCGTCGATCATGCCCACCACCGTACCGAGCAGGCCGACGATGGGCGCGACCGTGGCGACGATGGCCAGCGGATAGGCTTTTTGCTGGTGGTGCCGCAACTCCATCGACGCGATGTCGCCAACGCCGCCGTTGACGATCGCATAGCCCTGGTGCCGGTGCGCGGCCATGTAACCGATCATGCGCGCCAGCGTGCTGTCCTCGCCGTCGAGCAGCAATTGCAGCTTGGCGAAATCCTGCGCCGCCCACAGCGGCTTGACGCGCTCGACCAAGCCTTCCGGCACGATCGCGCGCGCGCGGAAATGCATCAGCCGCTCGATTGTCACGGCCAGGAACAGGATCGACAGGCCGAGCGTGACGAGGATGGCCGCCCCGCCCTCGGCCGCCTGCTCGACCAGATTGAGATCGGCCGCGTGCGCGACCCCGTGGACGGCAAGCAAGGCGAGCAGGACTGCGTTGAGGTGTTTAGGCATGTCGATTCAAGGTAAATTAAAAAATTCCGTGGCCGGCGCCGGCGCGGGCCGCAGGTGCCAGACCTGTAGAGCAAAGTCCGCGCCAGGGGACGGGCCACCGGCCCATGCGGCCTGGAGGGCTGGCGCGCCCGCGCCATCGTTCGTTTTCGAACAACGGCCGTCCGGAAACGAACAGCGCCCCGCCCAAGGCAACCGTGCCCCGCTCCGCTGTCGATTTCGCTATATTGTCTCATGGCTAAGATCCACATCGGCATTTCCGGCTGGCGCTACGCGGGCTGGCGCGGCGTTTTCTACCCGCCCGGGCTGGCGCAAGCGCGCGAGCTGGCCTTCGCCTCGCGCGCGCTGCCGACGATAGAACTGAACGGCTCGTTCTACTCGCTGCAGCGCCCGTCGAGCTACGCCGCCTGGTACGACGCCACGCCGCCCCGCTTCGTCTTCAGCCACAAGGGCAACCGCTACCTGACCCACATCCTGCGCCTGGGCGACGGCATCGACCGCGCGCTGGCCAACGTCATGGCCTCGGGCGTGTTCGCGCTGCGCGAAAAACTCGGCCCGTTCCTGTGGCAGCTGCCGCCCAATTTCCGCTTCGACGCGGAACGGCTGGAGCACTTTTTCAGCCTGCTGCCGCGCGACCTGGAGCAGGCGCGGCGCCTGGCGCGCGGCCACGAAGCGCGCATGGACGGCAAGGCGATGCTCGACATCGACGCCAACCACAAGCTGCGCCACGCGCTGGAGATCCGCCACGACAGCTTCGCCGACCCGGCCTTCGTCGCGCTGCTGCGCAAATACAAAGTGGCGCTGGTGGTGGCCGACACGGCCGGCCATTTCCCCTACTACGAGGACGTGACGTCGGACTTCATGTACCTGCGCCTGCACGGCGCCGAGGAACTGTATGCCGGCGGCTACGACGACGCGGCGCTCGAGCGCTGGGCCGCGCGCATCCGCGCCTGGAGCACGGGCGGCCAGCCGCCGGACGCCCGGCTGATTTCGGACAAGCAGCCGCCCAAGCGCGCCGCGCGCGACGTCTACTGCTACTTCGACAACGACATCAAAGTGCGCGCGCCGTTCGACGCGCGCCGGCTGATCGACAAACTGGGGCTGGCCGACGGCCTGGCGTCATTTGGCTGAAGGCGGCGGCAGGCGGTCGCGCGGCACCGGCGGCACGCGGTACTTGGCCATGCCGGCCTTCTGCGACCGGTAGATGCCGCAGCGGCCGGAGAACAGGTAGGCGACCACGCACGCCAGCGCCGCGAAGGGGCCGATCTGCGGGCCGAACAACTCGATCGCCATGACGGTCGACGCGATCGGCGTATTGGCCGCGCCGGCGAACACCGCCACGAAGCCGAGCGCCGCCAGCATCGGAAACGGCAGGTGCAGCAGCGGCGCGAGCGCGTTGCCGAGCGTGGCGCCGATGAAAAACAGCGGCGTGACCTCGCCGCCCTTGAAGCCGCTGCCCAGCGAGGCGACGGTGAAGGCGAACTTGCCGACGAAATCCCACGGCGCCAACGGCTGGCGGAACGCCTCGACGATGACCGGAATGCCAAGGCCGACATAGCGCGTGCCCAGCCACCAGGCGGCAACGGCGACGAGCGCGCCGCCGAGCATGGGCCGCAGCGGCGCGTAGGCGACGCGCCGCTTCATGAAGGCCGACGCGGCATGGGTCGAGCGGGCGAACAGCATGCCGGCCAGGCCGAACACGATGCCGGCCGCCAGCACGGCGGCCACGCTGGCCAAGCCGATCGCCGCCACCGCCTCGAGCGGATAATGGGTGTGGCGCACGCCCAGGGCCATGCCCACCTGGTCGGCGGCGACGGCGGCCAGCACGCACGGAAAGATGGCGTCGTAACGCAGGCGGCCGACGGCCAGCACCTCCATGCCGAAGATGGCGCCGGCCAGCGGCGTGCCGAACACCGAAGCGAAACCGGCGCTGACGCCGGCCATGAGCACGATGCGGCGGTCGGCGTGGCGCAGCCGCAGCGCATAGGTCAACTGGTCGGCCAGCGCCCCGCCCATTTGCACGGCGGTGCCCTCGCGGCCGACGG
Source organism: uncultured Duganella sp. (assembly GCA_963513825.1). Taxonomy (GTDB): domain Bacteria; phylum Pseudomonadota; class Gammaproteobacteria; order Burkholderiales; family Burkholderiaceae_D; genus Rugamonas. The sequence goes on along the minus strand of CAUPRW010000032.1, from coordinate 68,078 downwards.
AAGCGCCGAACAGGTGCGAGACGACGGTACCGAATAGCACCAGTGGCGCCATCCGCAGCGGCACCACCTTTTGCGGGTCGTGGATCTCGTCGATCAGCAGGTTGTTGCCCGTTTCGACGCTGGCGCCGGTTTTCAGATACAGCCAACCGACGCCGAAGCCAGCCAGCGGCAACAGCCAGATGATGGCCGGATGGGCCTCGCGCCAATGGGTGGCCATTTCGAGCGCAAACAGGAAGAAAGCGGAAGCCGAACCGGCCAACGCCGCGACGGCGGCGGCGATGCAGCCCCACTTGCCGACATAGGCCAGCAGCGCCGTTTGTTCAGGATAAAGGGATAATTTCATGCGGCGGCGCCGGCTCCAAAGTCAAGTGTAAATGCCGCCAAGGCAAACCCGAGGCGAATGCCGACTCGTAGGGCGGATTAGGCGGCACGCCGTAATCCGCCGAGAGCAGCCAACGCCGCGTGTAGCGGACGCGGTGATTTTACACGACCGTCCCGGCAGGCTTTGACCCCGCACATCAAGACAGGGGTCGGACCCGGAGGGGTCCGACCCCGCGCCGGCGCGGCGCCGGCGCAACCCGCCTAATGGTGATGCTTGGCGTCGCGCTTGACGTTCATCGCCTCCGACGGCTTGGCCGGCGGCGCCCCGGGCGCGCGCGGCGCCGGCGGCACCTCGCCGCTCCACTCGTAAGCGACGGTCCCCTTCGGATGCTGATACCAGCCGGGGTCCTTGTAGTCGTTGCGCGCCAAGCCCTCGCGCACCTTCACGGTGGTAAACATCCCCCCCATCTCGACCCCGCCGAACGGCCCGTCCCCGCTCATCATCGGCAGCGTATTTTCCGGCAGCGGCATCTGCATGCCGTCCATCGAACCGCCCTTGTCCCCCATCGTCATATACCCCGGCACCAGCTTGTTGATCTTCTCCGCCACGCCGCTATGATCGACCCCGATCATGGTCGGCACGTCATGCCCCATCGCGTTCATCGTATGGTGCGATTTATGGCAGTGAAACGCCCAATCGCCCGGCGCGTCGGCGACGAACTCGATGGCGCGCATCTGGCCGACGGCGACGTCGGTGGTCACCTCCGGCCAGCGCGCCGACGGCCGCACCCAACCGCCATCGGTGCCGGTCACCTCGAACGTGTGGCCGTGCAAATGGATCGGATGGTTGGTCATCGTCAGATTACCGGCGCGGATGCGTACCCGGTCGTTCTTGCGCACCACCATCGGATCGATGCCCGGGAAGGCGCGGCTGTTGAAGGTCCACAGATTAAAGTCGAGCATCGTATTAATCTTCGGCGTATAGCTGCCGGGTTCGATGTCGTAGGCGCTCAGCAGGAAGACGAAATCCCGGTCGACCGCATGCTGCTTCGGGTCCTTCGGATGCGTGATCCAGAAGCCCATCATCCCCATCGCCATCTGCGCCATCTCGTCGGCGTGCGGATGGTACATAAAGGTGCCCGCGTGGCGCGCGACGAACTCGTAGACGAAGGTTTTGCCGGGCTGGATGCCCGGCTGCGTGAGCCCCGTCACGCCGTCCATGCCGTTGGGCAGAAGCTGGCCGTGCCAGTGCACGCTGGTGTGCTCGGGCAGTTTGTTGGTGACGAAGATGCGCACCCGGTCGCCCTCGACCACCTCGATCGTCGGTCCCGGACTCTGGCCGTTGTAGCCCCACAGGTTGGCCGTCATGCCGGGCGCCAGCTCGCGCACCACCGGTTCGGCCACCAGGTGGAACTCCTTGACGCCATCCTTCATCCGCCACGGCAGGGTCCAGCCATTGAGCGTGACGACGGGGTTGTACGGGCGGCCGTTGGGCGGCACCAGCGGCGGCGCGGTGGCGGCCGACGATTGCACGGGCGCCTCCGGCAGCGAGGCCGCGCCGGCCTTGGTGACCATGCCGGCACCGATCAGGGCGGCGCCGCTGAGGAATGATCTGCGGGTGGTCATGGCGTTACTCCTTTGTTGGTTGGCTCGTTGCCATTTGGCGCTTGGCCGTTTATGCGGCCGCCCAATGCGGCCTCCAGGTTCGCTTGCGCGGTCCAGTAGTCCCGCAGCGCGCCGATGTAGCCGTTGACGGCGGCCGATTGTTCGCGGGCGTCGGCCAGCAGTTCGAAAACGCTCATCAACATGCCGTTGTAGCGCAGCAGCGTCTCGTCGGCCAGTTTTTTACGCAGCGGCAGCACCTGGTCGCGGTAGTGGCGCGCCAGCTCGTACGAGGCGCGGTAGTCGGCGTAGCTCTCGCGCGCCTCGCTGCGGGCGTTGACGGCCGCCTGCGCCAGCAGGTTGACCGACTGCATATAGGTCGCCTCGGCCCGCGCCACGCGCGTCGAACCCCAGTCGAACAGCGGGATCTCCAGCGTCAGCTCATAGCCGCGCGTGTTGGTCTGGCCTTCGCTGTTGGCCACGGCGCCCAGATCGAGCACGTTGATGAAACGCGTGGCGCGGCTCAGGCCCAGGGTCGACGCGGTATGCTCGGTATCGAGCTTGGCGGCCTGGATGTCGAGCCGCTCGTTGACGGCGATCTGCTCGATGTCGCCCAGTTCCTGCGGCGCGGCCGGCAACTCCGGCAGATGCTCCGGCAACTTGTAGGCGCTCTGCGCGCCGCCCAGCCCCATCAGGCGGGTGAGCTTTTCGCGCGCGGCGACTGCCGCCTTGCGCGCGGCGGCGACATCGGCCACCGTTTGCGCGTGGTAGGCCTGCTCGCGCGCGACGTCCATCGCGCTCCAGTTGCCGGCCTTGCGCATGCGCTCGGCCAGTTCGGCGCTGGCCTGCGCCGATTGCTCCACCTGCGCGGCGTATTCGGCGCCCTGGTTGGCGGCCACCGCCTCGACCCACGCGCGGCGGGTGTCGGCGGCCACCTTGAGCGCCTCGTTCGAGACCAGCAATTTGGTCTGCTCGTAGCGCCGGCCCTCGATGCGGCCGGCCATCGGCGCGGTGATCAGGCCGATCAGGTTGAAGGTCAGCGTGCGCTCGATCCCGACCTCGCCGCCACCGTGGCTGCGCTTGAAATCGAACACGGGATTTTGCAGGCGGCCGGCCTGCACCAGATCCGCCTCGGCGATGCCGAGCGACCAATAACTCGCTTGCAGTCCCCGGTTGTTGAGCAGCGCGATGTGCACCGCCTCGTTGACCGCGAGCGGCTGCTGCAGTTTTTTGTCGATGACGGCGGCCAGCGCGCGGGCGTCGTCATCGTTGCGCGGCAGGCGGCCGGCGACGCTGGCGCTCAAGCCGGTGCGCTGTTCGCTGACGCCGGCGGCGGCGCCGAAGCCGCCGTCGCCGGACAGCGACGCGCAGCCGCCCAGCAGCAGCGCCACGCCGGTGCCGGCGGCGAGTTTATGCAGACAATTCATGTCTAACACCTCATATAAATTTTAAAGTGGGATGCTTTGCGCAGCTCGCGGACGGAGCTGTCGCGGGGTCAGACGAAATTGCCTTGAGGGGGACGTTCGGGGTGGGCCAGATCGACCGCGCGGAGGAATTCGGAGTGGAATGGAATCGCGGACGACACGCCCGGCAGCGCGGGCACGGTGATCGCGCCGGCCAGCCAGGGCGCGCCGGCGACGCAGCAGGCAGACCCGCCGCATTTGACGCCGCCGTGGACATGGCCGGCGTGGCCGGTGCCATCAACGTTGTCCGGGGAGAAGGAGGCCTGGTCGCCCGCGGCGGCGTGTGTGCTATCGCCGCCGCCATGCTCCATGGCGGCCATCATCGCCGCGTGGTCGTGCGGACCCGAAGGCATGGCCATCGCCGCCGTGGCCGGCACGCAGAGCATCATCGCCGCCGACGCATACCCTTGGTAGGGGAGCGCGAGCAGCAACAGCCACACGATGAAGGTTCGGAGCAAGGTCATGCAACTATGGTATCACAAGCCGCTTGCCGTGGGCACGGCGTGATAAGCTGCCTCGGACTCGCCTCAGGCCAGCCGCACCAAGGGGTTGGCGATGATATTGTCGATCTGGCGGATGGCCTCGTCGCAGGCGGCGGCGATCGCCTCGTCCTCGGATTCGCGCACGAACTGCATGGTGGCGCCCTCGAACACTTCGACGCCATTGGCGTTGGCGCGTTCGATGTCGCAACTGGCCGTCCACTTGTTGTCGCTGGTCGGCAAGGCTGTTGGAATGATTTCCCAGCCTTTATAGTGAATTTTGTCCATGACTGACTCCTTGTTTACGGACAGACTATCATGAAGGCACGGCGGCGCCGCGCACGGATGGGAATCACCGGGTGAAAAAATGTGCGGGCCGGCCAATCGTTATGAATTTTTATTATAATGAATCCATGAAGCCACTTATACAAGCGTTCCACGACCAGACCACCGGCACCGTCACCTACGTCGTCTACGACCACGACGGCGGCCATTGCGCGGTCATCGATTCGGTGCTCGATTACGATCCCAAGTCGGGCCGCACCGCCACCGCCTCGGCCGACCGGGTGATCGATTTCGTGCGCGCGCACCGGCTCGACACCGCCTGGCTGCTCGAAACCCACGCCCACGCGGACCATTTATCGGCGGCGCCGTATCTGGCGCGCCAGCTCGGTGGACGCACCGGCATCGGCGCCGACATCGCGGCCGTGCAGCAAGCCTTCGCCCGCGTCTTCCCCCAACAGCCGGGCATCGAGCGCAGCTTCGACCACTTGTTCGCGCACGACGAGGAGTTTGCCATCGGCGCCTTGCGCGCGCGCGCCCTGCACGTGCCGGGCCACACGCCGGCCGACATGGCCTACCAGATCGACGACGCCGTCTTCGTCGGCGACACGCTGTTCATGCCGGACGTGGGCACGGCGCGCTGCGACTTCCCCGGCGGCTGCGCGGCGACGTTGTACAAGTCGGTGCGGCGGCTGCTCGCACTGCCGCCGCAAACGCGCCTGTTCATGTGCCACGACTATCCACCGGCGGGCCGCGAGGCGCGCTGGGAGGTGACGGTGGCCGAGCAAAGGGAAAAGAACATCCACATCCGCGACGAGGTCACGCAGCAGCAGTTCGTGGAGATGCGCACCCGGCGCGACGCGACGCTGGAGATGCCGACCCTGATCCTGCCGGCGATCCAGGTCAACATCAGCGCCGGACAGTTGCCGGAGCCCGAGGAAAACGGCGTGCGGTACCTGAAGATACCGCTCAACGCGTTCTAAAACCCGCCTACATCAATCGTCGCGCTTGGGCGTGCGGCCGATGCTCTCGTCCATGTTGGCCAGGTACCACGTCAACCCCGTCATCACCGCCACATGGCGCTTCAACTCGAACGGATCGACCTTGTCGAGCGTGTCGGCCGGTGTGTGGTGGTAGTCGAAATAGCTGCTCGCATCGACCAGCGGCATGAACACCGGCACGCCGGCGCGCTCCATCGGCCCGGTGTCGGCGGCGCCGGCCACGTCGCGCCGGTCGAACATCGAGGCGCCGATCGGCTCCAGCGATTTTTGCAGCGGCGCGAAATACTTCACCACCGACGGCCGAACGCTGCCGATCACGCCGAACGGACGCCCGCCGCCGTTGTCGGACTCGATCGCCGCGAAATGCTTCTCCAGCTGGTCCTTGTTGGCGTCGAAGTAGCCCTTGCCGCCACGGGTGCCGTTTTCCTCGTTCATCCAGGCGATCACGCGGATGGTGCGGCGCGGCTTCAAATTGAGTTTATTGAGCGTGTCGATCACCGCCATCGCGGCGGCCACGCCGGTGCCGTCGTCATGGGCGCCGGTGGCCAGGTCCCACGAATCGAGGTGGCCCGAGACGATCACCACCTCGTCGGCCTTGTCGGTGCCCGGCAGGTCGGCGATGACGTTGAAGCTGTCGGCGTCGGGCAGGTTTTGCGGCGTGAGCGTCAGGCGCATCTTGACCGGGCCGCGCGCCGACAGGCGCGTCATCAGCATCGCATCCTCGGCCGTCACGGCCGCCGCCGGAATGCGCGCGCCGTCGACCAAAGCGGTCACGCCGGTGTGCGCAATGCGGAAGTCCGCCCCGCCCACCGAGCGCACCAGCGCCGCCGCCGCGCCCATCTCGGCCGCCACCTTGGGACCGTTGACGCGGAAGTTGGCGCCGCGTCCATAGGCCGGGCCGGCGTGGCCGCGGTCGGCCATGCCCTGGTCGAAGGCGACGTCGAACAGCACGATGGCGCCCTTGACCTCGGCCGCGCGCGCCTTGAGCTCGTCGAAGTCGCGCACCACCACCACCGGCGCGGTCAGGCCGCCGGCCGGCGTGGCGCCGGAACCGCCCAGCGCCGTCAACACCACCTTTTGCGTGACGCCGGCCGGGCGGCCGTTGTAGTCGACCAGTTCGGCCGTCTCGACGCCGCGCACCCAGTGCGGCACCTTGACCGGCTGCAGCGTGACCCTGGCGCCGATCTTGCGCATGGCGGCGGCCACCTGCTCGACGGCGGCGGCCGCGCCGGCCGACCCGGACAGGCGCGGTCCGACCAGGTCCGTCAGGTCGGCCAGGCGCTCGTAGGCCCAATCGCCCTTCATCGCGCCGTCGCGGATCTGGCCCAGCGTGGCGGGATCGTTGGCCGGGGCGGCGATCGCGCCGGCGCCCAGCAGGCAACTGGCGAGGATGGTCAGGGACAGCTTGGACGGGGTGACGGATTTCATGCGGCTCCTGTAGAAGAGTTGGTTGGTTGCAATAACGAATCAACAATAACCGATCGCGGCGCGCTTGTCACCAGTCGGTTTGTTATTGATATGTACTGGGCGTTGCACTACCATGGACGCTCCACCGCCTGAAGAAAGGGCATATGCTCAAGGGTCGACTCTGCACGGTGCGCCATCTGGTCGGCACCGACCTCTCCACGTTCATCGCGCTGGCGAACGACTTGCCATCGCGCGGCGACCATTTCTCGCTCCATTTCAAGTCGCCCGAAACGATGCGCAAGGAGTTCATGCAAAACAGCTTCGTCACCGACGACAGCGAACTGTTTGTCATCGAGGACAGCCTGCACCACATCGTCGGCGTCATCACGCACTTCAAAAGCCGCACCCCGGTCACGCGCGAAATCGGCTACCGCCTGTTCGACGCCAAGCTCTCCGGGCGCGGCTACGTCACCGAGGCGTGCCGCCTGCTGGTCGACTACCTGTTCAACGTGCACCAGTACCACCGGCTCGAGCTGCTGTCGGCGCCGGAGAACGTGGCCTCGATCCGGGTCGCGCAAAAATGCGGCTTCACGGCCGAAGGCATGCTGCGCCAGAGCTTTTTCATCAACGGCAAATACCAGGACGTGCAGATCTTTAGCCTGCTGCGCCCGGAGTGGGAAGCGCTGCGGGGTTAAATGTTACAAGCCATTACCAAAACGGGCCCTTTGTAAGCGTGTGTATTACACATGGCGATTTTCCGGCAGCCGATTATAGTGATATCACTGGCTCACGGATCATTCCGGTCCGAGGCCGCAGCAAGGGGAATACCATGTTGAGCAAAAAATTTATGGCTGTAGCGTTGGTGGCGGCAGCGGCGACGTCGTCGTCGGTCTACGCGAGCGACCGTGGGTTTAACACGGTGGCCGGCGCTGTGGTCGGCGCGGCGATCGGCAACAGCGCCGGCGGGCGTGACGGCGCCATCGTCGGCGGCCTGGTCGGCGCGGCCGTGGGCAACAGCATCAATTCGGGCGACCGCTATCGTGGCGACCGCTACGACCGTGGCGGCCGCTACGTCGAAACCCGCGTCTACACGCAGCCGGCCCCGGTCTACTATGAACCGGCCCCGGTGTACTACGCGCCGCCGCCACGCTACTACGCGCCGCCCCGCGTCGTGTATGTGGAACCGGCCCGTCCCTACTACCGCGAATCGCGCCGCGACTACTACGGCGACCGTTGGGAGCGTCACCACGGCCATGACCGTTACGACCGTTAAAACGTAGTCCACGCAAAAGCCTGTCGCCGACAGGCTTTTTTTTATCCCGGACGGCAAAGCGACTTTTCGCCTCCCCCCGCAAGCTGGTCGTGACGGGGGAATCATGACGACAACGGACGCAATCATCGCTTTGGAACTGGGACACTATCGCCTGCGCGAGCAGATCGGCGGCTCCGCCTACGGCGTCGTCTGGCGCGCCGCCGGACCCAGCGCCACCGGCGACGTCGCCCTCAAGCTGATCAATCAGGAGCAGATGGCGCGCGCGCTGCCGGCCCAGCGCGCGCGCTGGGTCGAATGCGCCAACAACGAAATCGCCTTCCTGCAATCGCTCGAACCGTGGGACGAGCGCCACATCGTGCGCCTGCTCGACAGCGGCTGGCACGACGGCCTGCCGGTGCTGGCGCTGGAACTGATGGCCACCGACCTGGGCCGACACATGGCGTCGCTGCGCGCCACCGAGGAAACCGTCGAGCTGCCCCGCGCGCTCGGCTGGATCGCGCAAATCAACCAGGCGTTGGCCAAGGTGCACCAATACGGCTGGCGCTACCTCGACCTGAAGCCGGCCAACGTGCTGCTCGACCGCCACTTGGACACCGTCAAGCTGGCCGACTTCGGCACCAACCGCCAGCTCGCCCTCGCCGCCCCCCACTCGTATGCCGGCACGGCCAACTGGCAGGCGCCCGAGCAGTTCTTCCCGGCCGACGGCGGCGGCTACGCCACCGGCCCGCGCAGCGACTATTTTTCGCTCGGCGCGCTGTTCTACTTCATGCTGACCGGCGGCCTGCCGCTGCGCTTTTGCGCCGATTGCGGCCAGGCCTACCGCGAGCACCACACGGCCGGCGCCGACCTGCTGCGGCGCATGCACGGCGGCGCGATCCCCGCCGCGCTCGATGCCGACGAGGAGGCGCGCTTCGCGCTGGCCGTGCCGGCCGAGGCGCGCGATCCCGCCCTGGCGCTGTTGCGCGCGCTGCTGCACATCGATCCAGCCAAGCGCCCGCGCCACGCGATCCACATCAGCCGCATGCTCGCCGACATCGGCGGCGCCAGGCCGGCGCGCGGCGCCTTCAATGCCGCCGATCCGATCCACGCCATGCGCCGGCCGACGGCCAGCAACGGCTGGCGCCATATCCAGGGGGCGTGATGGCCAAGCCACTGCGTTTGCACCAAGCCCGCGCGCCACTGGGCGCGCCGCGGCCGATGTTCATGTCCACTGCGTTCATGTCCACCGCGACCGCGATGGCCGCGGCGGCGCTGCGCGATGGCGCCACCCGGCTGGCCCGCGTGGCGGCCCGCAACACCGCCCTTGCCGCCACGCTGGCCTTGCTCGCGCTGCTGTTCGGCCTGCAGGCGCTGGCCCTGGTGCGCGCGCCCGCGAGCTGGCTGCCGGCCAGCATCGAGCTCACCTTAAAGCCGGGAGAGACCATCACCTTGGGCCAGCGCGAGCTGGCCGCGCCGCAGACCGACCGCCTGCACGTGGCGCTGCGGCGCGATGCGGCGCAAGGCTGGATGGTGCGCAACGTCAGCCCGTCGAAGCAGCTGATCCTGCTGCGCCGCGATGGCGAACAACGCCTGGGCAGCCGGCCGCTGCGCGCAGGACAAAGCTTCCAGATCGATGGCGCCGTGTTCACCGTCACCGCCGCCGACGACGATGGCATCGCCTTCGCGCGCGACGGCCACGCATGGCGCTACGACGGCGCGGTGCTCTACCGCGACGGCCACTCCCAAGCCGCCTGCCCCGACACGCGATGGACCGGACGAATGCTATCGCTGTGGAACCGCGCCATGCCGATGGCGCTGACGATCGCCCGGCCGTTGTCATTCGGCGGCAATCTGTATTGCGGCAACCGCCTCGGACTGGCGCAGATCGCGGCGGGCGCCGCCCAGCTGGCGCGCGTGAACGGGCCGCTGGAACTGGCGGCCGGCAATCCGGACGGCGACCGCGCCTCGGTGCTGGTGCGCGATCAAGGCGTGGCCACCGACTTGCGCCGGCAAGAGGTTTCCCTCGACGGCGTGAGCGCGATGATCGTCGGCCACACCCGCTTCCAGCTGGCGCGCGATGGCGAGCGCCTGACACTCGCCCCGGGCCGCCATGTGAGCCTGTTCGCCACACCGGAGCTCAAGCTGCCGGAGGCCGTTTCGTGGCAATGGCAACAGCGCTCGCTGTGGAACAGCGGCCACGCCAACGCCTGGTGGATCGCCATCGCGGTGTGCGCGGCCTGCGTTGCCGTGCGCGCCGCGTGTCCGGCGCGCGGCCTGGGCGCGCACGACGGTGCCAACGACCGGTTGCTGGCGCCGGTGTCCGCCGGCGCCATGCTGGTGGGCGCCGCCACACTGTCGGTCGCCGGGGTCGCCGCGCTGGTCTCGCAGCGCGCCGGACTGCCGCCGGCCGCCGCCTTCTCGACCCTGCTGGCCGCCTGCGCGCTGCTCGTCTGGCTGCAACTGCCCGGCCGCCTGACGCTAACGACCGCCGCCGGCGCCGTGTTGCTGGCGGCTGGCCTGCTGGCCCAGTTGGAGCAAGGCCTGGGCGCGCCGCAAACGTCCTGGCTGCGCTACTACCAGAAAAGCGCCGCCATGCTGGCCATCGGCGCTGGCCTGGGCGGCCTGCTGCGGCTGTGGGCGCGCCATCAGGCCACCAGGGCCGCGCGCCTGCAACAGCGCACCATCGAATGGATACTGGCGCTGTTCGCCACCGTCGCCCTGGCCGCGCTGGGCGCGCAGGTGCTATGGGGCGACGAAACCGGCGTCTTCGACCTGCAGCCGGTGGAACTGGCCAAGCTGGCGCTGACGGCGCTGACCGCGCATTGCCTGGCGCTGCGCTTCGGCTGGCACAGCGAATCGCGCCATCCCGCCGATCACCGCGCCCGCTGGCTGCGGCTGATCGCGCCGGCGCTGCTGTTTGCCGCCCTGCTTGGCCTGTCGCTGGTGCAGATCGACGATTTTTCGCCGCTGATCCTGCTGCTGGTGTGGAGCACCGCGATGGCCTTCGCCTACGCGGCCGCCAGCGGCCACCGGGTCTTGATGGTCGCGCTGGTGGCGCTGGCGCTCGCCGCTGCCGGCGCCGTGGCCTACCTGCGCCTGGCCGGCACCGACGACCTGATACGCTGGGGCTTTTACGCCGACCGCTTCCTGGTCTGGCTCAACCCGGCCGAGCATCCGCACACCGGCCAGCAACTGCTGCTCGGTGCCCGCGCCGTCGGCGAAGGCGGCTGGCTGGGCGCCGACCGCTGGCTCGGCCTGCGCGCGCTCGGGCAGGCGGCCGGCGGCGTGCTGCAAATCCCGGCGGTGCAGGACGACTTCGCCGCCACGTTCCTGATCAACCGCCACGGCCTGGTCGGCGCGCTGCTGCTGTGGGGCGCGCAGGCGGCCTTCCTGACGGGCCTGGTGCTGACGGCGCTGCGCGCCCACCACGCCGGCGCCACGGCGCGCAACTTCCGCCAGGCCTGGCTGGAACGGTTCCGCTATTTCGCCCTGTGCGGCGGCGCCGCCTTCGTGCTCGGACACTTCCTGCTCTCGTGGGGCACCAACCTGGCGATCTTCCCCATCATGGGCCAGCCGATGAGTTTTCTGTCGGCCGGCGGCAGCCATCTGCTGTTTTTCCTCTGCCCCCTGCTAACGTTCAGTGCCATCAGCGCGCAATCTTTAGAAGGAGAGTGACATCATGCCGATCTATGTCGAACACCAGGTCCTGGGCCGCATCCCCGACGTTTTCAACGGCGAGGCGATCTGGCAGGCGCCCGGTCTGGCGTTGTTTTCACGCCGCCCGCTGCTGCGCGACCTGCTCGAACGCAGCCCGCGCGAGCACAAGGGCCGCGCCGCCACACGCTGCTTTTCCCACGTCACGCTGATGCTGCCGCAGGAGGACGTCGACGACGACTACCACCTCACGCGCGGCGCCCGCGCCCGCGACCTGGCGCAAACGCTGGCCGCGCTGCACCGCAAGGATTTCGGCGACCTGCTCGGCGGCGACCAGGTGCGCTACGACGTCGTCGGCACCGAGGCGCTCGCCCCCGGCGAGATCGAGGTCAAGTTCGGCCACGCGGTCTACCTGCCGGCCGCCGATGAAAAAGTGCTGTTCAACGTCAGCGTTTCGCGCGACAGCGCGATCTGGCATCCGGTTTGCCCGATCTACCCGGACCAGCGCCTGGCGCTGATCGGCGGCGAAGGCGGCGCCGCCGGCGTGCTCGCCAGCGGCTGGCCGTTCGGCCCCGAAGGCGCGATCCTGATCGTCAACGACGGCCCGGACGCCGACCCGGTGGTGCAGATGCGCCCCAAGGACGCCTTCGAATGCCGCTTCGATCCGCGCGGCGGCTACCACACCATCAAGTCGCTGCGCGAAATACCCGGCGGCAGCGCGCGCCTGCTGCTCAAGATCGAACGCGCGCCGGGCGCCCCGGCGCGCGCCACCGGCGACGCCGAAACAAGCATGGACGCCGCCACCGGCGGCAATACCGCGCCGGCGCGCACGCACATGCAAACGCCGGGGCAAACCCGGGCGCCCGCGCAAGCGGCAACGCCAGCACTGGCGCGGACTGCGCTACCAGCTTCGTGCGCCCCTGCCGGCCTGGCCACCGCGTCCGCGCCGGCCCGGCCGGCCGTCTGGCAAAGCCGGGCCGATGGCGCGCCGCTGGAATCGACGGCCATCCCGGTCGCCCACAAGCCGGTCAACAAGCCCGGTGAAAGCGACGCCACCTACGCGCCGGTGTCGCAGCAGCGAGTGAATCTGGTGGCCCTGGCGCTACCGCGCCTGAGCCGCTACCGCGACACCGGCGCCCGCACGCTGGAACTGCCGTTCGACGGCACGCTGTCCCTGTCGGCCGAGGCCGCGCCGGTGATCAGCTTCGAGGTCGACGCCGCCGACGAACTGTATGCATGCACCGCCGAGGGCCGTCAGCGCATCGACGCGCCGTCCACCTTCGCGCCGGTCGACGCGCGCACCATCCGGCTGCTGCCGGCGGCGCCGGAAATGAACGACCGCTATCGCGCCCTGCTCTGCCTCGCGCAGCCGGTCGGCGCCGGCGTCGCCGGCGGCGCGCGCTTCACGTTCGGGCGCAACACGCCGATGCTGTCGGCGCTGCGCCTGCTCGATTCGCCGCGTTTCATCACGCGCGCCGACGGCCTCAACGCCGCCAGCGCCGACCGCATCGGCCTGTCGCGCAACGCTTTCAGCTTCGAAGCGACGCCACTGGGCTACAAGATCGGCCGGCTGAGCGCCACCCAGGCCTTGTACCACCTGGACGACAAGCTGGCCTTCGTCGCCAGCATCGGCGACGCCGACACCGACGCGCCGTACCTGCTGCCGAGCGGCCATCACCTGGTCGCGGGCCACTACGTGCTGCGCTTCGACGCCTGAGGCAAAGACGATGGACACGGCAAACCTCCACACGGCGTGCGCCTTCGCGGCGGGACTGGCGCTCACGCTGTTCCTGGCGGCCTATCTGACGCCCCGGCGGTGGTGGCGCCGCGCCAACGCCCGCGCGCTGTTGATCATGGTGCTCGGCGCATGGGGCTTCGGCAGCCTGATTCTGTACGCCTTCCATGGCACGCCGGCGCTGGCCGCCGCCCCCGCCGCCGAGGCGACACCGACGGCGACGCCCGCGCCCACCATCGCCGCGCAACCCTGGGAGCCGATCGCCGGCCGGCCGTTCCGCGTCCACCGCGCCCTGAACCTGCGCGCCGCCGCCGGCGTGCACGCGGCGCGCCTGGTGACGGTGCCGGCCGGCACCGACGTCACGCCAACCGGCATGCGCGACGGCGACTGGTGGCAGGTCACCACCGGCGCCGGCGGGCGTGACAGCACGGGCTGGGTCAGCAGCCTGTGGCTGCGCCGCGACGGCGAATGACCGCCCGGATGCCGACGCCGTCGCCGCCACCGAAGCGGGCGGCCGGACACGCTTCGGCTTCCCCTCCTCCACGACGGCTTTTTCAGCTAAGCTGTGGCCTTTCCGATCCCGCGCCGCGCCGCCCGCCACAATGACCCGCATCACCGACATGCTCGACTTCGGCCCCGGCCTCGACATCGCCGCGCGCAGCAACGCCAGCATCAGCGCCCGGCAAGCGCCGGAAAACCAGGACAACCTGCTGCTCGTGGACGCCACCGGCCGCGCAGTGTTCCTGCGCGACCAGGCCGCCCGCTCGGCCACCGTCGACGGCTGGCCGGCCGGCCACGTGCGGGTGGCGGTCATGGACGGCATGGGCGGCCACGGTCACGGGCGCGAGGCCGCCGAGGCGGTCGCCGCCGGCCTGCTCGGCGTGCCCGCCTGCGCCACGGTGGCCGAACTGGGCGCGCGCCTGGACCGGCTACACAGCCAATTGCAGCGGCAATTCCGCCAGCCCGGCGACGGCGACACCCTCCGCCGCCCCGGCACCACGCTCACGCTGCTCGAGATCCCGCCGGGCGGCGCGCCGATGCTGTACCACGCCGGCGATTCGCGCCTCTACGAAATCGCCGCCGACGCCGTGCGGCCGCTGACGGTGGACCACGTGCCGGGCACCAGCTTCGCCATGCACGGACTGCTGGGCGAGGATGAATGGTGGCGCCAGGTGCACGGCGAGCACCGGCCGCAAATCTCGCAGGCCTACATCCTCGGCAACGCCTTCGCCAACCCGCAGGTGCTCGACGACGGCCTGCTGCCGCTGGACGACAACAACCTGCCGCCGTTCCTGCGTCATCTGGCCGACCGCCGCGCGCTGACGGTGCGCGCCGACGCCACCTACATGCTGGCCACCGACGGCTTTTGGTCGTGCGCCCGCCCGCTGCCATGGACCGCGCGCTGGCCGGCGCTGATGGCGACGCCCGGCGCGACGGCCGGCGCCGCGCTCGACGCCTTGTTCGACGATTACGCCAACCATCCGCCGCCCGAGCTCCACATCGACAACGTCACCGCCATCGTGCTGCGCTTCACCCCACCAGCGAGCGCTTGGCAGCACCGCAACATTGACGAAACAGCACTGCCGGTCGCATCAATTCCCGCGCATTTGTGACCCGCAGGGCGGTTTAAACCACGTAATTCGCCTCGCACCGTCGTCGGCGGCGGCCGAGTGTTGCGTCATGGTCGCCATACGTGCCGTAGAGCAAAAATATGCGAATCAGACCCCGCGTTTGATTGCCAAGCTACGCGTAAACCGCATAAACTGACAGGTATTCCATCGGTCGGTATGCCATGAAAAAATGCAGTAATGCCCAGCACCCGCATTGCACCTACTGGGTCTTGCCTGGAGAGCAAGCTTGCGAAGGCGGCCACGCCCAAGCCGAGCAGTCCAGCTATGACCTGTTGAGTGCCGTGCGCAGCGTCCGTCCCGGTGCTCCGGCGACGGCGCTCGCTGCCGCCCCGGGCACCACCGATGCCACCGATGCCACCGATGCCGCGCCGGTCAGCGCGCCCGCCAACTACGCCCGTCCGCTGCGGCGCGCGCAGTCGGAGCGCCCGCAACTGCACATCAGCGGTTTCGACCCGCGCGCCGCCGGCGGCCGCCAAACGCTCAAGATGGAACTGCGCGGCATGCCCGACGCCTGCGCGCCGCAACTGACGCTGCACATGCAGTCGGACCTGATCCTCAACGGCGCCGCGCGCCAGCAGTTCGTGCGCGCCACCGACGGCCAATGGCGGCCCGTGTTCGTCGAGTTTTCGTCGCGCGGCAAGGAGCACGGCCAATACCAGATCAGCATCGAACTGCTCAGCGAGCACGCCGGCCTGGCCGCGCGCAAATGGGTGTGCACCTTCGTCATCCTGGTGCCGCGCCTGGACGCCACGCTCACCGAGATCCACCGCATCTTCCTGAGCACCCACAAGAACGTGCGCGTGATGGCGGACGACGCCTCGATCGCGCGCGTGAGCGCGCAGGGCGGCGACAGCCTCGATATCGACGTCACGGCCCGCAACGCCGGCATCGCCCACCTGGACCTGAACGCACCGGCCGGCAAGGTGGACCTGGGCTTCTCGACCATCGCCTGGGACGAGGACCTGATCGAGATCGACATGCCGCTCGCGCGCGCCGTGCATCCCCACGCCAGCCGCGCCGCCAGCATGGTCAACGCCGCGCCGGAAGGCGGCGCGCAGCGCCAGATCCGCGTGTTCGCGATGGACGAATGCGTGCTGGGACGCTTTGAACTGGTCGATCCCGAGTCCGACATCATGCTGACCCACTACACGGCCGACGGCCAAGACACCAACGGCCTGACGCGCCGCCTGTCCGGCCGCCACGCGGTGATCCGCCGCGCCGGCCAGGGATTCGAGATCGAGGACGTGTCGCGCTACGGCATCCTGCTCGACGGCGTCTGGCCGGGCAAGCACAAGCCGACCGCGCTGCGGCTGGGCATGCGCATCGAACTGAGCGCCAGCATCAAGGGCATCGTGGTGCTGTCGGTGTCGGCCATCATGCCGCACGGCGTGATCCTGCACCGCGTCGACCAGGGCGCCAACGCCGAATGCTTCTACGTGCTGATGCCCGAGACGCACCCGGGCTATCCGGTCAAGTCGTTCGCCGCCGCGCCACAGGCGGCAGCGCTGCCGGTGCTGCTGCACCGCGACGGCGGCTTCTGGCACCTCGACCAGCTGACCGGCAAGGAAACCGCGCTGGCGCCGGGCGTGTCGCTGGAAAAACTGAGCCGCATCCCGCGCCACAGCCGCTTCGCCAGCGATCCGTATCCCGAGCACTGGATCATCCGCACCGCCGGCGCCGGCGTCTACGACAGCGTCGCCGCGCGCGACATGCATACCGCCTAGCGTATCGTCAGCCTGGCCCTGAGCTGCTCGAGCAGCGCGGCCACCTTGGGCGCCATCGGCCGCCCCAGCGGCCACACCACATGCAACGGCAGGCCGTCGATCGCGCGCTCCGCCATCACCTCCACCACCGCGCCGGACGCCAGATGGTCGCGCACCATCCACGTGGCCAGCTGCGCCACGCCCATGTCGGCCAGCACCGCCGTCATCTGCGCCTCGCCGTCGCCGGCCATGATGCGGTGCTCCATCGTGCGGCGCTCGGTCTGGCCGCCGGCGGAGGCGAACAGCCACGCGCTGGCGGTGCCGTCCGCCCGGCCGTAGACGACGCAATCGTGGCGTGCCAGGTCGGCGACGGTGAGCGGCGTGCCGCGCCGCGCCAGATAGGCCGGCGTGGCGCAGAAAATCAGGCGCTCGTCGCCCAGGTGCGCGTGGCCCAGCGAAGCCGGCCAGTGGGCCGGGCCGCCGATGCGCACCGCCAGGTCCAGGCCCTCCTCGTGCAGGTCGACAAAGCGGTCGGTGAAGGTCACCTGCGGACGCAGGTTCGGATACTGCGCGCAAAAGCGCAGCAGCTCCGGCATCACGCGCAGGCGCCCGAAGGTGGCCGGCAGGCCGATAAGCAGGCGCCCGGCCGGCTCGGCGTCCTGCGCCAGCGCGGCCTCGGTCTCGCCCAGCTCCATCAGCACACGGCGGCAGGTTTCATGGTATTTGCGTCCCGCGTCGGTCAGGGCCAGGCTGCGCGTGCTGCGCTCGAACAGCCTCACGCCCAGCCGCGCCTCGAGCCGCGACACGCTTTTGCTGACGGCGGAGCTGCTCAGCCCCAACTGGCCGGCGGCCACGGTGAAACTGCCGGCGTCGGCCGCCTGCACGAAATAGGCGATGTCTTTAAGATGGTCGGAACTTTGCATAAGTGCGGAAAAATTTTCATCAATTACTTGAAATCTTATCGCAAATACGAATTCCCTTCGCAAGTATCATATGCCGATACCGTCTAGAAGGAGTGCAAAGCATGAAAAATACCGCATTGATCGTCGGCGCCAGCGGCGTGACCGGCAGCGCGTTGGCCGAACGGCTATTGGCCAACGGCTGGGAAGTGCTCGGCCTCTCGCGCGGGCGCACGCCGCTGGTGGCCGGCTGCGCGCCGGTACGGGCCGACCTGACTTCGGCCGCCGAGGTGGGCGCCGCGCTGCAAGGCCGCACCGTCACCCACGTGTTCTTCACCGCGTGGGCGCGCCAGGCCACGGAGAAGGAAAACATCCGCGTCAACGGCACCATGGTGGGCAATGTGCTCGACGCCTTGCGCGGCGCGGGCACGCTCAGGCACGCGGCGCTGGTGACGGGGCTCAAGCACTACCTCGGCCCGTTCGAGGCCTACGCCACCGGCGCCGTGCCGGAGACGCCGTTCCGCGAGGAGCAGGGACGCAAGGATGTCGACAACTTCTACTACGAGCAGGAGGACCGCCTGTTCGCGGCCGCCGCGCGCGACGGCTTCGGCTGGAGCGTGCATCGGCCACACACGGTGATCGGTTACGCGGTGGGCAACGCGATGAACATGGGCTTGACCCTGGCGGTGTACGCGACGTTGTGCAAGGCGTCCGGGGCGCCGTTCGTGTTTCCGGGATCGGCGGCGCAGTGGAACGGCTTGACGGACATGACCGACGCCAGGCTGCTGGCGGCGCATCTGGAATGGGCGTCGACCAGCGCCGCCGGCGCCAACGAGGATTTCAACGTCGTCAATGGCGACGTGTTCCGCTGGAAGTGGTTGTGGCCGAAACTGGCCGAATACTTCGGCATCGAGGCCGCACCGTTCGGGGACGCGGCCCAACCGCTCGAGCAGCGCACAGCCGGCGCGGCGGACGCGTGGCGCGAGATCGCGCGCACGCACCGGTTGGCCGACGCGGACATCGGCAAGCTGGCATCGTGGTGGCATACCGACGCCGATCTCGGACGGCCGATGGAGGTGCTGGCCGACATGACCAAGAGCCGCAAGGCGGGCTTTTTAACGTATCAAAGCACGCCGGACGCGTTCTTCGATTTGTTCGAGCGCCTGAAAGCCGAACGCATCATTCCATGATGATCCGGCGGATAAGCACGTAGGGCGGATTAGCGGGTGAGGCCCGCCAATCCGCCCCGGGGGCCCACCGAATGAGGCGGCCTACCTGCCGGTAGGCCTTAAGAGGCGGAACGCCGTAATCCGCCAAGCGCCGCCGCCAACGCAAGCGTCAAAGATACTGCCCGCCCGCCGGCTTTTTAACGGGCAGCGGTATCCACTCCGTCTCGCCGGGCACCTTGTCGAAGCGCTGCGCCTCCCAATCCTCGCCGGCCTTGACGATGCGCTCCCTGCTCGACGAGACGAAATTCCAGGACATGAACCGGCGGCCATCGAGCGGCTCGCCGCCGATCACGACGAAATGCGCGTCCGACACCGCCGTGACCAGCTGCGTGCCGTCGGTGTCGAGCAGCGCCATGCTGTTTTCCGCCAGCGCCGCGCCATCGATGGCCACCTCGCCGCCGACCGGATAGATCGCCGCTTCCTCCGGCAGCCCGCTCAACGACAGCTGCTGCCCCGCCTTCAACACCACATCCAGATACAGCGTGCGGCTGAACGTCTTGACCGGCGACGTCTTGCCGAAAGCGGTCCCGATCAGCACCCGCACCCTGGCGCCATCGACCGTCAACTCCGGAATCTCGCTCGACGGCGTATGGCAGAACCCCGGCTCATCCTCCTCGTGCGCCACCGGCAGCGCGGCCCACAGCTGCAGGCCGTGCGTGCGGTGCGGCTTGCCGACCAAGTCCTTCGGCGTGCGCTCCGAGTGC
Organism: uncultured Duganella sp.; assembly: GCA_963513825.1. Classification (GTDB taxonomy): domain Bacteria; phylum Pseudomonadota; class Gammaproteobacteria; order Burkholderiales; family Burkholderiaceae_D; genus Rugamonas. The sequence continues at coordinate 48,716 of CAUPRW010000032.1, read as the reverse complement.
ACGATGCCGCGCCCGGCCGTCATCCAGTTGATGGCGCCCGGTTCGATGCGCTGGAAGGTGCCGATGCTGTCGCGATGATCCATCGCGCCCTCGAACAGATACGTCACCGTGGCCAGCCCGATATGCGGATGCGGACGCACGTCATGATCGGCGTCGACCGGCACGTCGACCGGGCCGAAATGATCGAAGAAGATAAACGGGCCGACCGCCTGCTTGATCGCCGACGGCAGGTAGCGGCGCACGACGAAGCCGCCGCCGAGGTCTTTTTCATGACCCTTGAGGAGATTGGAGATCGTCATCGGCTTATCCCAGAACGGTGGTCACTTCGGTGGTCACGGAAGTCATCAGCTTGTGGATGGGGCATTTCTGCGCGGCCGCCAACAGCTCGGCGCGTTGGGTGTCGGACAGCTCGCCGGTCAGGTGCAAGGTGGCGGCCAGGCGGTAGGTGCCCTGGCGCTCCTCGCTGGCGTCGCGCTCCATGCTCACTTCCACATGCTCGAGCGGGATGTTCTTGCGCTTGGCGTACCAGACCACCGTGAGCGCCTTGCAGGCGCTCAGCGCCGCGTCGTACAGGTCGTGCGGCGAGGGGCCGGCGTCGCTGCCGCCCTCCTCCACCGAGCCGTCGGTCGAGATGATGTGGTTGCGCACATGGACGATGTGGCGCATCGGCAGCGATTGGTCGCGCAATACTTTGATAGTCATTCCGTGTTCCTTGTGGTGCGGTGGCAGAACCGACAATTTACACCGTTTGACAGAGTTGCGCCTCCCCTAAAGGAGTATCGTTCTACACCACTTTCTTGACGAATTCGGTCTTCAGGCTCATGGCGCCGAAGCCGTCGATCTTGCAGTCGATATCGTGGTCGCTGTCGACCAGGCGGATGTTCTTGACCTTGGTGCCGACTTTGACGGTGCCGCCGCCGCCCTTGAGCTTCAAGTCCTTGATGACGGTGACGGTGTCGCCGTCCTGGAGGACGTTGCCGACCGAATCGCGGTAGACGCGCGCGCCCTCTTCGGCGGCGTCGGCGGCGGTGGCGCTCCATTCGTGCGCGCATTCCGGGCACACCAGCTGGGCGCCATCTTCATAGGTGTATTCGGAATGGCATTTCGGGCATGGGGGCAAAGCGCTCATCGTGGGTCCTGGTGGTGGTTGGGCAAAGAAGGCGGCAGTATACACCCCCGCCTTGCCATCACACCAGCTTGCGGGCCACGCGGAAGCCGACGATATCGTTGGCCAGCACCGCCGAGTAGCCGTTGCGCACCGCCGAGCGCAGGTAGCGCGGGTTGTACAGCCACGAGCCGCCGCGCAGGATGCGGCGCACCGGATCGCCGCCCTCCTCCCACGCGCTGCCGTCGAGCGGCGCGCCGGCGTAGCTGTCGTGGACCACGTCCTGGGTCCACTCCCACACGTTGCCGTGCATGTCGAACAGCCCCCAGGGATTGGGCGGGAAGGTGCCGGCCTTGCTGGTGCCCTGGCGGAAGGCGCCGCGCGCGCCGCCGTTGTAGGTGTAGTTGCCGTCGTAGTTGGCCTGGTCCGGGGTGATGCTGTCGCCGAAGCTGAACGCGGTCTTGGTACCGGCGCGGCAGGCGTACTCCCACTCCGCCTCGCTCGGCAAGCGGTAGGTCTGGCCGGTCTTTTCCGACAACCAGCGCAGATAAAGCTGCACGTCCATCCAGCTCACGCCGATGACCGGATGGTCGTCGTCCTGGGCGAAGCCGGGCGCGCGCCAGTCGGTATCCGACTGCGACTCCCAGCCGGTGGCGCGCACGAACTGGCGCCACTGCCCGACCGTCACCGGGAAGCGCCCCATGGCGATCGGCTGTTCGATGCCGACCCAGTGCAGCGGCGTTTCGCGGTCCAGCCAGTTCTTCTGCGCGCCGGCCTTGATGGCGGCGGCGTGTTCGTGTTCGTGTGAGCCCATCTGGAAGCGGCCGGTGGGAATGAGCACCAGGTCGGGACCGACGCCGGTGCCGTCGACGAAGCGGTCGCGCAGCACGCCGCTGGGGTCGGCCACCGGGCTGGCCGGCGTGGGAATGAGCGCGGCCAGTTCGGCCGCGTTGCGCTCGGCCTGCTGCTTGCGGTGGCGTTCCTGCTCGGCGCGGTAGGCCGCCTCCGCCTTCAGTTGCGCGGCCTTGCGCTGCTGCTCCTCGCGCTCGTCGCGGGCCTTCTTGGCGTCGGCGTCGCGGCGCGCCTGCAACTGCTCGCGCAAGGTTTGCTTGCGGGCCTGCGCGGCCGCCTCGGCCTCGGCCCGTTGACGCGCCTCGAGCGCGCGCCGGGCCTGGTCGAGCCGCACCTTTTCCAGCGCGGCCGCCTTGGCCTCGGCCTCGCGGCGCACGGCCTGCTCCACCGCCTGCGCCTGGCGCGCCTGCGCCGCCAGGCGGGCCTGCTCGGCCTTAGCGGCCAGTTCCTGCTCGCGCTGGCGCTCGCGTTCGAGCCGCTCGCGCTTTTCCTCCTCCTGGCGCGCCGCCTGCTCGGCTTCGCGCTCGCGCGCCTGGGCGGCCAGCTCCTCGTCGGTCGGTCCGGTGGCGCGGCCCAGTTGCGCCAGCAGTTCGTTGACCGACGCCGGACGGCGCTCCTGCTGGTAGGCGAAGCCGCTTTGCAGCACTTGCCACTGGCGCTCGTTCAATCCCCCGGGCGCGGACGGATGGACGTCGGCGGCGCGCATGTCGTCGAACGGCATGCGCCCTTCGAGCAGCTGGTAGATCATCACCGCCACCGCGTAGACGTCAAGCTTGGGCGACGGCTGGCGTTGATGGGTGCCGGCCTCCGGTGCGCGGTAGCCGGCGGTGCCGGCGTTGGGCGTCTGCAAACCGAGGCTGCTGCCGGCGCTGCGCGCGCGCGAGGCGATGCCGAAATCGAGCAGCTTGATTTCGCCGCGCCGGGTCAGGAAGACGTTACCGGGCTTGATGTCGCGGTGCACCAGCTTGTGCTTGTCCCACGCGTATTGCAGCGCCTCGCCGACCGGCGACAACAGCTTGAGGACCGCCTCGAGCGCCAGCGGCCCTTGCGCGGCCAGGTAGGCGTCCAGGTCCTGCCCTTCCAGATACTCCATGATGATGAAATAGCTGGACGTGGCCGGGTCCTGCGCCCATTCGTAGACGCGCACGATATTTTCGTGCGCCAGCTTGCGCGCCTGCGTGGCCTCCTCGATGAGCAGCTTGGCGTGGGTCGCGCTTTGTGTCAGCTGCGGCGGCAGGATCTTGAGCGCGACCATTTCGCTGTGGCCCAGCTCCGCGTGGGTGGCCAGGTCGGTGGCCTGCCACACCTGCCCCATGCCGCCCATGCCGATCAAGCGCTCCAGGCGGTAGCGGCGGTTCTGCGGACCGATCTCCTGGCCGGACATCAGGCCCAATTCGGTCCCCTGGCGCACCGGTACCGGCGCGGCCGTGACAGCGCCTCCCGGTGGCGCGTACTCCGCGTCCAGGATGGCGTTTTTTCGACGGTCGAACTCTTGGAGGCTCAACAACCCGTCATCATGTAAGGCCCGCAGCTCGCGGATCTTGTCTCTTGCCGTTTGCATCATTGGCTGAAGTGTAACCGTTCTTGCTTTGTCGCGTTGCCGGCGGGCCGCGTGGCCGCCCGCGGCACGCGGCTATTTACGTCAGTGGCACGCCGCACTGGGCGCAGAATTTATCCTCCGGATGATCGGGCCGCGTCAGATGGCCGTTGACGCAGTAGCCGACGCCCTTGTCGGCCGTCGGCAGCGGCATGCCGGCGCGCGCCACGCCTATCCCCAACTGGCTTTGCGTGTGCAGCGCGCTGGCGCTGGCGGCGTTCTGCACATTGAGCAGGTCGAGCTGGTGGCGGCGGTCCTTGTCGAGCTCCGCGTCGCGGTGGGCGCGCTCCTCGAGCACCCGCTGGTGCGCCTGTTGCGATGCCTCGGCCGGCGTCACGCCGTGTTCGGCCGCAACCACCTGCGCCAGCGCCTGTATCTGTTCGGCCGACATGCCGCCCTGGATCTGCATCTTCATGATCTGGGTCAGCGCCTGCGCGTTCGGTTCGGCGGCGGTGGCCACCTTGGCCGTATCGCTCAACGCGCCGATGGTTTCGATGCGTTTGATCTCGTGCGCCTGCCGCGATTGCTGCACGTCGTACTCGCCCTTCCAGCGCGCGAACTTCTCGTCGCGCTCGTGCTCGAGCTTTTTGAGCTCGCGCTGCCATGCCGCCTCCTGCTCCTTTTGCTTGAGGATCTGGCGCTGCTCGTCGACGGCCAGCTGGTCGAGCATGGCCTGCTTGCTGTTGGCCTGGTTCTGCCGCGCGTGGATGCCTTCCGCCTCGATCGTGCGCAGCAGCTTTTCGTACTGCGCCACGGCGTCGGCCTGGGCGCCGGTGCGCTTCAAGTCCTCGATCTTCTGGTTGATCTCGGCCACCTGCACGGCGTTGGCCGCGTCCTTGACGGCGTCGCCGCGCAGCAGCTCGCGCTGGCGCGCCAGCGCGAGCTGGTCTTCCCATTCCTGCACCCGCTCGGCCTCGCGGCGGCGCGCCGCCGCGGCCAGCGTGAGCCCGAGTATGCGGGCGTCGTGCGCCTCCGATTCGATCTGGAGTTCGCGCGCCTTCTCGTCTTTTTCGCGCTGGCGCAAGGCGGCCAGCTCGTTGCGGCGGTGCGACTCGTCCTCGATCAGCAGCGCCTGCGCGATCTGGTTTTCGATGGCCTGCTGGCGCAACTGGTGCGACAGGCGCTGCTGCGCCAACTGGCGCTGCTCGGCGGCGCCCTGCTGCAGCACTTCGAGCTCGGTGCGCATCTTGATCTGCGCCAGCTGGCGCACATGCTCCCAGTCGGCCTGCTCGCCGGCGCGGTGCGACCGGCCCTTGGCCAGTTCGTGTTCCAGGTCGGCCAGCACGGTGCCGGCGCCCTTGTCGAGCGCCACCTTGCGGGTTTTCGAGTCCATCACCCGGCTGTAAAGCTCCACCTCGCGCGCGCGCAGCGACTGCAGGCGCTCGGCCTCCTTCAAGGTCAGCTCGGCCTTGTCGACGCTGGCGTCCTGGCGCAACTCGGCGCGACGCAAGTCCGAACGCATCTTCTGCTCCTCGCGCCAGATGGCCTGCCACTCCTCCTCGTCGTAGATCTGGTCGAGCTGCTTGACGTGTTCGAGCTGCACGTGGCGCTCGTCGGCCACCAGCCACAGGGTGCCGATGCGCTCGCGGTTGTGGTCGAATTTATCGTGCCGCAGCGCCGCCGTCTCGACCCGCTCGACCGCCAGCCCGTAGGCCGCCAGCCGCAGCTTGAGCGCCGCCTGCAGGCGTTCGTCGAGTTGCAGGCGCAGATCGGCGTTGTGGGCCATGTCGCGCATCGAGCGGCCGCCGACGAATTCGGCCGCCAGCTGGCGCACCGACGGCGACAGCAACTCGTGCAGATGCAGCGTGCTGACGACACCGGGCACCGTCATGAAGTGCTGCGCGAAGGCCGGCACGTTTTCAATGCGGATGGCGACGCTGAAACGGGCCGATATCTTCAAATGCTCGGACGTTTGCAGGTCGCTGAAGGTGAACTCCACCGGCAGCGGCGCGCTGCGGGTGATCAGTATCTCGGCGTTCTGGTTGCGCAGCAGGTGGTTCAGGCGGGTGAAGAAGCCTTCGATCTCGTACTCGCCCTGCGGCACCTCGGTGGCCTTGTCGCCCTGCAGGATGTAAGCGCGCGAGGTGGCCGGCACGCGCAGCGTTTTGGTGAAGATGCCGGACAAGGCGCTCACGCCGAAATAGACCGCCAGCTCGTCGTCGCCCGGGATCCAACGGTTGTCGCGCAACACAGGCTCGCTGCGCGGGGCGCCCAGGGTCAGCCCGCAATGCTTGCAGTAGCCCGACTGGTCGTCGTTTTTGTGCTCGCAACGCGGGCATTTAACGCCGCCAAAACCAAACATTTGGAACATGTGGGACTCCTTCTTCGATTCATCTTCCGCGCCGCCATCCGGCGATTTTAGCAGGGCCGGCCGGTTTCATTCCCGCGCACGATTCGGCGCCCGCCTAAATCATACCGATGCGGTCTATACAGGCCACGCTGGCGCCTTTTTGCCGCAATTCGGCCTTGAAACCGGCCGGCAGGAGGTGCTCCCAATCCCTGGGCAGCAGCACCCGGTCGCCGGCCTGGACTTGACTAAGTATCAACGCCAATTTCGGCTCAAGCCCCGCCACGGTGTCGACGCGGCCGGCGTGCCAGGCGCTCGAGCAGGCGGTGGCGATGACGCGCCCGCGCGGCACGAATTCACGCCCGCGCGCCAGGCGGTCGGCCATCACCAGCGCCAGTTGATGGGAGCCACCCTGGAAGCGCGGCTGGCCGAAGCGCACCACGGTGCGCCAGCGCCCAAGGCCCTTGCCATCGAAATGGCGCGCTCCGGCCAGCGTCTGGCGGATTTCCTGCTGCGCGGCCAGATCGAGGCCGGGGGCGGCGATGGTGTCCTCTTCGCCGTGGGCAGAGGCGACGTGGGTGGCGTCGGCCGCGCCGCTCGCTGGCTGTGGTGCTGCGGCGTTGATCGGAAAGACGCTGACCTCGACCCATGCCAGTTCGTCGTTCACGCCGCCGCTGTGGATCGGGAACCAGGCGCGCACAGTGGAGACGGCGGCCGACGGGTCGGCGTGCCCGGTCAATGCGCCGAGGTGGGTGATGCGCGTGGCGCCGACGGTGGCGGCGCCCTCGGCGCGGCCGGCGACCCGGCCCAGGTGCCAGCCATCGGACCAGCCCTGGGCCAGCGTTTGTACGCCGGGGACGGGCTGGAACAGGCCGCGCACCATGCGGTCGGCCAGCACGGCGGCCAGCTCCCAGTCACGCTCGCCGCTGGCAGGGGCGCCGTCCATGCTGAGGATGACCTGGTCGCGGCTGTCGAAGCGCACTTCCGTGTGGCGCGCCAGCCGCACCACTTCCTGCATGCGGTCGGCGACCGCCGGCGCGCCCGGCACGCTGCATTTGACCTCGGCCCGGTTGGCGCGCGGACGGCGGCTGGCGGTAATCGTCAGCACGCGGCCGTCGGCCAGGATGGTGCGGCATTCGGCGTTTGCCGGCGTGGCGGTGATGGACAGCATGTTCATAGCGACGGCTCCATCCGCTCGACGTGCGGCGTGCGGCGCAGCGACAGGCCGGTCTCGAGGTTGGCGCACACGCGGTCGGCCTCCTCCAGCAACAGCGGCCATTGATCGTCGCCGGCCAATTGGAGGCGCGCCAGCAGCGACCAGGCCTCGTCGAGCGCGTCGCGGGCGATCAGGGTCTGGCGGCTGCGGCGGCGCTGGTGTTCATCGGTGAGCGGCTGGTCGGGCGCGGCCCAGGCCAGGGCCGGCATGGTGTTGACGTTCAGGCTGGCCATGTTCAGCCGTAGCAGCAGCGCCTGGTGCCGCTCGAAGATCGGCAGGCCGTGCGGCAGCGGCAGCAGGCGCAGCTCGCGGCTCACGGCGGGCAATTCGAGGAACAAGCGGCGCAGGGCGCGGGAATCGCGCTGCGCCGGGGACTCCGATTTCGCCGGCGGCGCCGCAGCGCGGTCGGCGGGCCGGGCGGGCGGCGGCGAGGCCGGCGTGGCAGCTGGCGACGAGACCAGCAGAGGCGCATCGGCCCCTTGAAGCGCGCCTTGCACAGGCGATGCGGCGGCCGACGTTGACGGCTCGACAGGCGCCGCCGCTGGCGCGCCAGCGGCGAGCCGCTGCGCCTCCTCCTGCGCCTCCTCCCGCACATCGGCCTGCGCCGCCACCGCGGCGCGCGCCTTGAGCACGTCGGCGAAATCGATTTGGTCGCCCAGATCGACCGGCACGCAGTCGTCCACCGTCACGCCGTAACGGGTGTACATCAGCTGATTGAGGCCGGCGCGGAAGGCGTGCCACTCCTCGATCGAGGTGCAGGGCGGCAGATCGAGCGCGCCGAGCGCCAGTTCCGCCTGCAAGGCCGCCTCGACCGAGGCCGCGAAACCGGCCAGCGGCAAGCTGCCCGATGTCTCGCTGAACAAATACAGGTCGAAGCGTTGCTGCGGCACGCGCGGATTGGCCGCGTCGACCACGAAGCGCAGCCGCAGCGCCCACTCGGGCGCCGCGGCGAACGGAATCAGATCCATCGTGTACGGGCCGGGATGGAAACAGAACACGGTCTCGTCCTGCCCGTGTGCGACCTTGCCGGGCACCGCGCGCCGGGCGTGGCCGGCGGCGTCGAAGATCACCACGGTGCTGCCGGCGGGCGCCACGTCGCCCGCCTCAAGGCGCAGCGCGACCATGTCCGCTCCCAGGCCGGCGGTGTCGGTGGTCCGCTTGCGGCGCCTTGTGAACAAACCCATGATCTACGGCGCCACCGGTGCGACGGCAAAGCTGGCGCCGTACATCTGGAAATGGGGCGCCGGCGCGGTCTCGAACGGCCAGGCGCGTTCGCACTCGCCGTCGGCGTCGAGCCGTCCTTGCAGTACGATCGCGCCGCCGCCGTCGGTCACGCGCAACTGCGGCTGTTCGCTCAACAGGCGCGCGGCGAACGGCGCCAGCGCCGACAGCGACAGGATCACCTGCCAGCCGCCCTCGCGCGGCAAAAAGTGCAGCGTCCAGTGCTTGTCGTCGGTAGTCAGCGATTCGAGCGGCGCCGTGTCGGCGGCGGCGCGCAGCATGCCACAACTGCCGCTCCAGCCAACATCGTTGGCCGCCGCCGGCCTTGCGCCCGCGCGACGCTCCAGCGACAGTTGACGAAACCGGCGCAGCGTCAATGGCGACGCGGCCAGAGCGTTGCGCTCGTTCGGCGTCAGCACGCGGCTGCCATCGAGCGCCGCGCGCAGCGTGGCGTCGGCCAGCATCAGCCGGTCGTCCGGCACCGCGCGCGCCAGCAAGGCGCGCGCGCGCAGCCGCGCCTCGAGCGCCTTGGCGTCCTGCTCATCTTGTGCTGAATTCAATTCGTCCTCCTTCATTGCGCCGTGCTGGCCGCGTGCAGCTTGTCGATCGCCTCGTTGCGGCGCTTGCGCAGGGTCGGCATCGAAATGCCGTCCAGCGCCGCCAACTGCCGCGCCGTCGGCAACTCGCCGGTGGCCGGGTCCAGCCAGTCCTCCGGGTAGCTGTCGTCGGCGGGGCCCAGCAGCTTTTGATACACCGCCAGCCGGATCGGCAGCGACTCGTCGCGCAAAACGCGCAGCATCCAGCTCCCGGCTTGCTGCGCGGCCCGCGCCATTTCCAGATAGCGGGGGGGCAGGGAAAGCGCCGCCGCCCCCTCGCGCTCGGCGGCCAGCAGGGCCGGGGCCGGAACCGGCGCGTCGTCGATGCCATCGCCGGCGGCCGCGCCGTCGCCGCCTCCCTCGTCATTTCCCTCGTCGTCCCGTCCGGCCTCGAAGCCATCGGCGGCCGGGGCGGCCAATATCAGATCGTCGCCGAAGGCGGCGCCTTGCGCCTCACGCCGCTCGGATTCGCCGCTGACGCGCCAGTAGTCTTCCAGCCAGTGCGCCGCCTCGCCGGCGTCGCCCCGCCACTCGTCGGCACGGTCCATATTCGACGACAACTCCTCATAATCGCCGATTTCGGTCAACATCAGCGCAATCTTCTCCGGACTGTTTTTCAGGCTGGCGAAGCGCTTCGATTTGGTATGCAACGGCCCGGGCGCGCCGTTGAAGCGCTCGAGCGACTCGCTCCAGCGGATGATCCACTCGGCCTTGCATCCCGCGATGGACTTGAGCTGCCGCACCTCGATAGGACTGCCCTCCAGCGGGCGCCCGAGGATGGCCCCGACCTGCGCGGCATGCCCGCGCCAGGCGGCGAACAAGGCCGCGATCTCGCGGTAGGCCGTGTCGAGCATGCGATAGGTGTAGATCTTGTTGGGCGAGCACTCGCGGCCAGTGGCGACGATGTAGTTGTCGGCGTCGACCTTGTCGCGCAGGCCCGCGTACATGTCGTTGACTTTTTTGCGCATCACGCCGTCGGCGGCCGCGTCGAGCCAGAAGTCGCCGCCGCGCGCGTGTTCGGCCACCACGGTGGCGGCGAAGGCCTGCCAGTGGCCGGGATGCGCGTGTAATTCGTATAACAGGCCTAGCGCAAGTTCGTAGACGCTTTCGCCATAGCTGTTGCCCTCGGCCTGCGCGCGCGCCGAGCGGGCGATCGCGTGCAGCGCGGCGGCCACCGCGTCGGTGTAGCTGTCGAGTAGCGCCGCTTGCAGGGTCGGCTCCAGTATCGGGCGCATTTCGATCTGCCGGAAGGCCTGCAGCGAGCAGTGCCCCAACAGCTTGCGCACTTGCTCCCAGCCGTGCTCCTGGTACCGGGTTCCTGGCAACCGCATATGGTCCTGTCAATGAGGGTGGAATCGAATGTGGGCGCCATGGCTCACGCTCATGAATGATGCCACAGGCGTTGCGCTTTCATTATCCCGTTTACAAGCCTGTTTTCCCTTCTGTTCCGGGTTCTGTTGGCGACGCGGGCGGCTCGCGGCGGATTACGCGCTGCGCGCTAATCCGCCCTACTTTGATATCCCGCTTGTTTAGCGCCGGTCCGCTCGGGCATCGCTTTTAACTGGCCGCGCCAGCGTGGTGAGCATCGCCGCGATGACCGGGGCGGCGTGCGCGCCGCCGGTGAACTCCGAGTGGCTGACGAAGGCCGCCATCGCCAGCCGGTGGGCCTGGCCGGGCAGCCTGCCCGGTTCGAGCCAGCCGGTGAACCAGACCGTGGCCGTGTCCTCGCCGGTGGGGGCGGTGCCGGTTTTTCCATACAGGCCGGGGCGCACGCCGGCCAGCGCGGCGCCGCCGAAGGCGCCGGCGCCGGTGCCGACATCGACCACGCCCTTCATGCCGGCCTTGATCCGGTCCAGCCGTATGCCGACCGGCTTCATGGCCGGCACGGCGCCATCGGCGCCGTCCAGCGACAGCAACATGCGCGGCGCCACCAGCTTGCCCTGCCCGACCGCCGCCGCCGCCAGCGCCATTTGCAGCGGCGTGACCTGCATGCGCAGGCCGATGGCCATCTGCCGCAGCTCGTGGCGGGTATGGATGGTGTCGATGTGGGCCGGCGTCGCCTGCAGCGCGTCCCAGGCGCGCCAGTTGAAGTCCGCCGGCAGCAGGCCGCCATCGAGGCGCACGGCCTGCTCGAAGCCGAGGCGGTGCGCGGCGGCGACGATAGGCCGCACGTCGTCGAGGGCGTCGGCATCGAGCGCCTGCAGGTCGGGCGCGCCGCCGTCCGCCCGGCCGAACAGGCTATGGTCGCTTAGCTCACCGGACCAGGCGAACCAGGTATTGATGCTGTAGGTGAGCGCCTGCGCCAACCCGAGGCGCCCATCCTGCGCGCGCCGCTCCACGCTTTGCTCGCGGTAGTTGGTCACGTGCGCCAGGCCGGGGCCGATCGGATAGATCGCGGCGTCGGTCTGGAAGCCGAAGCCGCGCTGCCGCGCCAGGTGGTTAATCTCCGGCAGCGGCATGCCGCCCAGTAGCGCGTCGATTCGCGGATCGGTCCTGGCGGCCAACTCGAGCCCCAGCGCGCTGACCACCTTGAACGTCGAGCCGGGACTTTGGTGGGCGCCGCCGTCGTGCTGCAAGGCCGGCAGGCGCAAGGGGCTGCGCGCGGGACTGGTGCGGTCGAAGTCGCGCACCTCGGCCCAGTTGGCGCTGTTGACCTCCCCCGCGCCGGCGCCGGCGGCGGCCAGCACGTCGCCGGTTTCGGTGTCGAGGATGACCAGCCCGGCGTGCCGGCCGTCGCGCGCGGCCCGGCCGCCGACGCAGGCGCGCCCGTCCCAGCGCCCCTGGCGCATGCCCACGCAGTCGAGGATGCGCTGGCCGAGCGCCTGCAGCGGCAGGTCGAGCGTGAGCCTGGCCTCGACCGGGGCGCCGGCCGACGGCAGCCGCGCCAGCATGCCGGCGACGCTGTTGGCGTGCTCGGGACCGACGCCGAGCAGCGGTGCCAGGCCGGCGTCGATGGCCGCCTGGGTCGGCGCGCCGTCGCCCCACAGCGGCGTGCCGGTGCGGTCTTCCAGCCGCACCGGCGATGGCACCGGCGCGCGTGCCGGATTGGCGCCGACGTCGCTCGAGGCGAGCGGCTGCCACGTCACGCGCCCGGCCGCCACGCGCAGGTGGCGGTACTTCTGGTCCTCCGGCGCGTTGAAGTCGAGCGGTTCGATATCGATCAGCACGGTGCGCACACCGGCATGCAGGGTCAACGCCAACTGTTGAACGTCGCTCTTGCTGGCGCAGGCGCGGCCGGTGCAGGCGTCCGAGAATTGAACGCCGGCGCCGAAGACGCCAGCGCCGGCCACCCGCCCCGCCACCATCAGCCGCAACACCTCGCCGCCGGACGCGGGACGCGGCAACGACAAAGTCAAGCGCACGGATGCGCGGGTACCCGGCACCTCGGCCGAGCGCGGCCAGCGCGCCACCCGCGTCCACGGCTGCCAGCCTTGCGGCAGCGACGCGAACAGGCGCGAGGCGGCCACCGGCATCTGGCTGGTGGTCGCCACCATGACCGGCGCGCCGGCGCCGCCCGGCGGCGCGGCCACGCTGGCGCTCCAGTCGAACGCGGACGCGGCCGCACGACCGGCCGGCGCGTCAACGCGCCACGCCAGCAGCCGGCGCTCGCTGTTGTAGATGTCGATCTGCTGGCGCACATAGGCGCCGTCGGCCTGCTGGTACAGGCGCTTGAACAACTTGACGGTGGCGGCGTCGGTCTTGACGTCCCGCCAGGCCGCCAACTGCGCCGCGCGTTCGGGGGCGTCGGCCGCCAGCCATTGCGGCAGGTCGCGCGGCGCCAGTTCGATGGTGCCCGCCGGGCCCAGACGCACCAGCCCATGCTCTTGCAGGGCGAGGAACAGCGATTGATCTTCCAGCGGGTCCGGCGCCGCCAGCGGAACCTGATAACGGCCCGGCGCCAGATAGGTGGCGACAGCTTTGCCGCGCGCCGGGAAGGCCGTTACCAGCGCCATGCGCGCGAGGGACGCGCCATCGGCGGCCGGCGCCGCCGGCCGGTACATCTGCACCACCAACTCACCGGCGCGTGGACACATCACGTTGGCGCGCCGCTCGATGCGCAGCGCCGAGGCCGCGCCCCACAGCAGCCAGCCTTGCTGGCGCAGCGCGACCTGGCCGCTGGCGCCCCGCTCGACCTGTCCCAGGCTGGCGTCGCTGAGCCAGCGCACGTCCGGCCGGCGGCTGGTCCACTTCAGTTGCAGCGGCTCGCCGAGCGGATCGGCGAAGTCGGCGCGCGCCGTGCCCTCGATTTGCACCTCGGGCATCGCGTCCGCCCCCGCCCCGCTGTCGGACACCAGCAGCACGTTGCGCAGCGCGATCTGCACGTTGGCCTCCTGGCCGCGCGCGACCCAGCGCTTGACGTCGTCGAAGCGGTAGCCGATCCGCAGCGGCGACAAGCGCGCGTCGGCCAGGCCGCGCAGTTGGCTGCACAGGTCCACCCGCACCGGCGGCGCCGCTTGCATGCCGGCGGCGACCAGCAGCGCGCCGCCGGGATGGACGCTGGCGGCGATGCCAGGCAGCGCCGGCACGGAAAAGGCGACGCCCGGCAGCGCCGCCTGATAGGCGCCGGCCACGCGCACGCCATCCAAGACCCCGTCGGCGGCGCCATTGACACTTGCCGCGGCCAGATGGCGGGCATGGCCGGCGATCAGCGCGCCGCCGCCCAGCGCGACACACAGGCCGGCCAGCGCGATCCACCATGCCCGCCCGGGGCCGGACGATGGCGCGGTCGCGGGCGCCGCCGGCGCGCCGTCGTGCGTGGCGCGGATCAGTTTTAGAACGGGGCGGCCCTGGGCGGAAGCGCGGCGATCGCCGGCGCGCAGATTGCGCTGGCGGCGGCGCGCGCGGCGGCGCCCGGCCCAGGCTTGCAAAAAACTACTGATGAAGGGTGGCATATGCCTCTCGCGCGGTGGACGATGTCTGCCCATCCATAGCGGGGGGCGGCGAAAACAGCCGGCGTCGACGGCTCTGTCGCGCCTATTCGCAGTTCGCCCCGCGAATCGCGCGGCCCGTCGCAATCCCATGGCGGCTTGACGGTACTTTGCCTAAAGTGAGCACATCGAAACACACTTTTAACCACCGAAAGGAAGCAAAATGAACGTCCTGAAAAACTTCGAAGCCGCATTCATCGTCACCATCGCCTTGCTACTCGGCGCCGATTACGCGCTCCAGCCATCCGTGCCAACACAACCAGCCGCGCAGGGGATGCAAGTGGTCGTGGTCAGCGCCAAGCGCTTGACCGACAAGCAGAAACAGCAAATGCTGATCGAAGAACAGCAGACCACGCTGGCCGCCGGCGCCGCCACCTCGAGCAAGATTTGAAACCGCGCCGCCCCTTCGCCCGTCCGTCCCATCACCGATTGGTGTGACGGGCGAAGCCAGCCCCAAGCGTCCCACCACGCCGCTGCGCCCCGCCCTCCTCCCGCCTCGTTCGTCCCCCAGCGGACAAAACCCATCGATCCCGTCACGACCAGTTAGCGCGGCCAAAACACCACGCCGTCGGGTTTGTGTCATATGTAAAAAGTTGCATCATTGGGCGAAACCACGCGCCGCGCTTGATATAGTTCGCCCATACGCTGCATCGACGCAGTTCCAGGAGGAGATCATGATCAAACGCTCGCACACCGTTTTCGCCGCCGCCATGCTCGCGCTGAGCGCCGCCGCCTTCGCCCCCGCCACCGCGTCCGCGCAGGTCGGCGTGAGCATCGTCATCGGCGACGCCCCGCCGCCGCCGCGCTTCGAGAGCGTGCCCGTGCCCCGGCGCGGCTATATCTGGGCGCCAGGCTACTGGAACTGGGACGGCCACCGCCACGTGTGGGCCGCCGGCCGTTGGGAAGCGGAGCGCCGCGACGCGCAGTACCGGCGCGCCGAATGGATACGCGACAACGGCGGCTGGCGCCTCGACCGGGGCGGCTGGGTCACCGTCGACCCGCGCCCGATGCAGGTCGACTACATCACCGTGGCCCCGCCGCCGCCGCGCTATGAGCGCGTGCCGCCGCCGCGTCCCGGCTACATCTGGGCGCCCGGCTATTGGGACTGGCGCGGACACAACCACGTTTGGATCGGCGGCAACTGGGTCGGCGCCCGTCCCGGCTACATCTACACCCAGCCGCGCTGGATCGACCACGGCGGACGCTGGGAGCGGCAGGATGGACGCTGGGAGCGCGGCCCCAACGGCGACCGCGACCACGACGGCATCCCCAACCGCTACGACCGCCACGATGGCCCGAACCACCGCAACGACCATCGCGGCGACCACGGCGGCCGGCACGACCAGGACCGCGACGGCGTGCCGAACCGTTACGACCGCGACCGCGACGGCGACGGCGTGCCCAACCGCTACGACCACCGCCCCGACAATCCACGTCGCAATTGAGCGGCGCGTCGATGACGGCAACCGGGTATGAAGCGCTGGCCACGGCCGCCTACAAGGGCGAGCGCGTGGCCGCGCGGCGTTTGGCCGCGCGCTCGCGTATGGGCGAGGCCGAGGCGCTGCTGCAGGTGTTGACGGCCGCCGCCGGCCAGGCCGGCCTGGCCGGGCTGCTCGCCGACCGCGCGCAGGCACGGGCACGCGACGCATTGCGGCGCGCCGACAAGGCGCACGAAAGATCGCGGTTGGAGGCGGCGCGCCAGGCGCGCACGCGGCCGGCCGCCGAAGGCTGGCGTGGCTGGTTCGACGGCTCGGCCCATCCCAATCCGGGGCGGATCGGCATCGGCGCGCTGCTATGCGGCCCGGCCGGCGAACGGGTGGAGATCAGCCGCCAAGCCGGCCATGGCAACAGCGGCGAGGCGGAATACCTGGCGCTCGGCGCGCTGCTGGAGGCGGCCGCGAAAGCGGGCGCAACAAGTCTGGTGGTGTACGGCGACAGCCGGGTGGTGGTCGACGACGTCAACCTGAGCGCGCAGGCGATAGCCGCCGGACGCGGGGCCAAGGGCCTGTCCGCGCACCGCGCCCGGGTGATGGCGTTGCTGGAACCGCTGGGGGAAGTTAGCCTGCGCTGGATACCCCGCCACCGCAACGCCGAGGCGGACCGACTGTCACAACAAGCCCGTGGGGCGGATTAGCGCGCAGCGCGTAATCCCCCAGGCGCCGCCAAGCGCCGCCGACAGAGCCACCCAAGCAAAGGCTTAAGCGCCAGCGGCAGCCACTAGGCCACGCCGATGCGCCGGACGTTATCGGCGGGACGACGCGCCGCGCGCGGCTGGAAAGCCACCACCGACTGCTCCACCTTAAACACGCTCACCACGCGCGCCAGCGCCGCCGCCTGCTGCTGCATCGATTCGGCCGCCGCCGCCGCCTGCTCGACCAGCGCCGCGTTCTGCTGCGTGACCGCGTCCATCGAGCCGATCGCCTGATTGACCTCGTTGATCCCCGCGCTCTGCTCGGAGCTGGCGGCCGTGATCTCGGAAATAATATCGCTCACCCGGTGCACGCTGCTCACGAGTTCGTCCATCGTCACGCCGGCGTCGGCCACCAGCCGGCTGCCCTGGTTGACCTTGTCGACCGAATCGCCGATCAGCGCCTTGATCTCCTTGGCGGCCGAGGCCGAGCGCTGCGCCAGGTTGCGCACTTCCGACGCCACCACCGCGAACCCGCGCCCCTGCTCGCCCGCGCGCGCCGCCTCGACGGCCGCGTTCAGCGCCAGGATGTTGGTCTGGAAGGCGATGCCGTCGATGACCGAAATGATGTCGACGATGCGCTTGGACGATTCGTTGATCGAGTCCATCGTGCCGACCACCTCGGCCACCACGGCGCCGCCCTTGACGGCCACCTGCGCCGCCGTCGCCGCCAGCTGGTTGGCCTGGCGGGCGTTGTCGGCGTTGTGCTTGACGGTCGAGGTCAGCTCCTCCATCGACGAGGCCGTTTCCTCCAGCGCGCCGGCCTGCTGCTCGGTGCGGCGCGACAGGTCCTGGTTGCCGACCGCGATCTCGGTCGACGAGGTGGTGATGTGGTCGGTGCCGCTGCGCACCTCGGTGACGATGCCCAGCAGGCTGGCGTTCATCTCCTTGAGCGCCGTCAGCAGCTGGCCGGTTTCATCCTTGGCGCTGTCGTTGATATGGCCGGTCAGGTCGCCGCTGGCGACGCGCCGCGCCGCCTCGACGGCCGCGCGCAGCGGCCCGATGATGCCGGAGGTGAGCAGCCAGGCGCACACCACGCCAAAGCCGAGCACCAGCGCGGCCAGCAACAACAGCAGGTTGCGGCTGCTGGCGGCGATGGCGTCGATGTGGGCGGCGGTGGCGTCGATCTTGGCGCGCTGCATCTTAAGCAGGTCGGCCACCAGCGCCTGGTAGGCGGCGGTGCACGGCCGGAACACGGTCTCGAACACTTTGTTCGATTCCTCGAGCTGGCCGGCGGCCTTGAGCTTGGTGAGCTGGTCGCGCGACGACAGGTAGATCTTGCGCTGCTCGCCGATGCGGGCGAACAGCGCCTTCTCGTCGTCGTCGACGATCAAGGCCTCGATCTTCTTCTGGTATTCGCCCGACTTGGCCGACGACGCCTTGGCCTCGTCGGCGAAATACGGGCCGAGCGCGGTGTCGGTGCTGCGGGCGATGGCGGTGGTGCGGCGGATAGCGCTATCAATATTGCTTGACCAGTCGCCGATCAGGCGCTCCTTGGCCAGCGGCACTTGCATCATGTCGGCGGTGGCCGAGGCCACGCCCTGCAGGCGCCACACGCTGATGCCGGTGATGAGCATCGCGAACGCCAAAATCACGGTGAAGCCGAACGCCAGGCGTTTGCCGATACTGATATTTTCCAACATGGTCATCGTAATCCCTCTCGTTCGAAACCCGGGCTGCAATAGGCGAACGGCGGCGCGCGGAGCGCCGCCGTCATGGTGGTACGGGCCCGCTTACGCGGCCAGCGCCGTGTTTTCGATCAGGCCCATGTCGGCGCTCGACATGAGCTTGTCGATGTCGACCAGGATCAGCATGCGTTCGTCGAGCGTGCCCAGGCCGACGATGTGGTCGGTGTTGAGCGCCGAGCCGATTTCCGGCGCCGGCTTGATCTGCTCGGGCAGCAGCGTGGTCACGTCGGAGACGCGGTCGACCACCATGCCCACCACGCGGTGGCCGATGTTGAGGATGATGACCACGGTGAACTGGTCGTAGCTCGGCGTGCCGAGGTTGAACTTGATGCGCATGTCGACGATCGGCACGATGATGCCGCGCAGGTTGACCACGCCCTTGACGAATTCGGGCGCGTTGGCGATGCGGGTCGGCGTTTCGTAGCTACGGATCTCGCTCACCTTTTGGATGTCGATGCCGTATTCTTCCTGACCGAGCGTGAAGGCCAGGTATTCGCTGGCCAGGGGCGTGGTACGCAGTTCGGTGACGTTGGTGGACATGGGGCTTCCTTTATTACTGAATGTATGGACTTAATGTTACCCCAAGTCAAGACATATAGCACCAAGAAAAATGCAACTCAGCAACAAAACCACAGCGGCGGCTGGGCAGGCGGGGCGGCGGCCGGTGCCGCCACAACTTAGCAAGCAAACAATTTTTGCCGCCACACCCGTTCTGCTGCACAACGGCTGCGGCAGGCTGTATGATCTAAATACCAACCGTCCAACCCGTCATGGAACAACAATGAATAGCTTGCTCAGCAGCTGGCACCCCCGCCTGGTCGCGCTGGCGGCCGCCGCCCAGGGCGCCGATGGCGCGCACGACACCAACCACCTGCACCGCGTCTGGCGCAACGCCAGCCTGCTGTTGGACGACTACCCCGAGGCCGACGCGCTGGTGGTGCTGGCCGCGTGCTACCTGCACGACTTGGTCAACGTGCCCAAGAACGATCCGGAGCGCCACCTGGCTTCGCGCAAGGCGGCGCTGCTGGCGAGCCGCCAGCTCGCCGAGCTCGATTTTCCGCCCAACAAGCTCGCCGCCGTCGCCCACGCCATCGAGAGCCACAGCTTTTCGGCCGGCATCCGCGCCGAGACCATCGAGGCCAAGCTGGTGCAGGACGCCGACCGGCTGGACGCCCTCGGCGCGGTCGGCCTGGCGCGGCTGTTCTACACGGCCGGGCGCATGGGCACGGCGCTGGCGCACGCCGACGATCCGATGGCGCTGCACCGCGAGCTCGACGAAAAAGCCTACGCGCTCGACCACATCGACACCAAGCTGGCCACGCTGCCGGCCAAGATGCAGACGGCCGCCGGGCGCCGGCTGGCGCAGATGCGGCTCAACGAACTGACCAGCTTCCGCGACAGCTTCATCGCCGAGTGGGCCGCCGGCCCGGCCGCGCCATGAGCGCCGCCGACCAGCGCTGCGGCCACCGGTGCGCCCGCCGCCCATGACAGCGCCGCAACCGACCGCGCCGACGGCCCCCGCGCAAGCGCCGGGCCGGCTCAATTTCGTGCTGGTGTGCGTGTTCATCGACATGCTCGGCATCGGCCTGATCGTGCCGGTGCTGCCGATGCTGGTGGGCCAATTCGCCGGCTCGCGCGACGAGCAGGCCTACTGGTACGGCATCATGAGCGCCACCTTCGGGCTGATGCAGTTCATCTTCATGCCGATGCTCGGCGCCTTCAGCGACCGGGTCGGCCGGCGCCCGGTGCTGCTCTATTCGATGGCCGGCATGTGCATCAACTTCCTGGCCACCGCGTGGGCGCCGAACCTGGCCTGCCTGTTCATCGGCCGCGTCATCGGCGGCATGTCGTCGGCCAGCATGTCGGTGGCATCGGCCTACGCGTCGGACATCTCGACGCCGGAAAACCGCGCCAAGAGCTTCGGCAAGGTCGGCGCCGCGTTCGGCCTGGGCTTCATCTGCGGCCCGATGCTCGGCGGCCTGCTCGGCGGCGTCGACCTGCGCCTGCCGTTCTACGTGGCCGCCGCGCTGTCGGCCGCCAATTTCGTCTACGGCTACCTGGCCGTGCCCGAATCGCTGCCGGCCGGGCGGCGCGCGCCGTTCAGCGCCGCCAACATCAACCCCTTCACGGCGCTGGCCAGGCTGGCGCGGCGCCGGGACATCCGCGGCCTGATCGTCACCTTCGCCCTCGTCACCTGCGCGCAGATGATGCTGCAATCGACCTGGGTGCTGTACACCGCCTTCCGCTTCGACTGGACGCCGGGGCAGAACGGCTTGGCGCTGTTTTGCGTCGGCGTCACCGCCGCCGTGGTGCAGGCCGGCCTGCTCGGGGTGTTGATCAAGCGCCTGGGCGAGGTCCGCCTGGCGCTGCTCGGGCTGGCGTCGGGCTGCCTGACCTATCTGTTCTACGGCCTGGCCACGCAGGGCTGGATGATGTATGTGCTCATCCTGTGCAACGTGCTGGCGTTCGCCGTCGGCCCGGCGCTGCAGGCCATCATCTCCAAGCAAACCCCGCCCGACGAACAGGGCGAGCTCATGGGATCGCTGCAATCGATCAGCAGCATCGGCGTGATCTTCATGCCGCTGATCGGCGCCGCCATCCTCGGCAAGGTCAGCCACCTGCCGGCCGGCGACTGGCGCATCGGCACCACCTTCTTCGCCTGCGCGGCGATGCAGGCGGCGGCCATCGTGGTGGCGCGGCGCTACTTCATCGGCCATCACCTGTCGGCGGCCAAGCCATGAGGGCACGGCTGGCGGCCATGGCGCTGGCCGCGCTGTCGGCGTTGTACGGGCGCGGCGCCGCCGCCGGCTGCACGCGCGACATCGTCATTCCCGTCTCGGCCAGCGGCTCGAGCGTGATCGTCGACAACGGCGAGATCACAGGCATCTTCATCGACGTGCTGCGCACCGTGTCCGCCAAGAGCGGCTGCAAATTCGTCTTCAACGTGGTGCCGCGCGCGCGCCAGGTGGCCATGTACACGGTCGGCCAGGCGGACATGTTTTTGCCGGCGTCCTCCACGCCCGAGCGCGACAAACACGGCACCTTCGTGCCGATGATTTACAACCGGCCGATGCTCATATCGGTGGCCGGCGAGCGCGCGCCGATCACCAGCGCACGCGCGCTGCTGGCACGGCGCGAGCTGCGCGTGGCGGTGGTGCGCGGCTACGACTACGGCGGCCAATACGGCGCGCTGCTCGACGCCCTGGGCAAGCAGGGCCGCCTGTTCTCGGAGGTCAACGCCACGGCGGTGGCGCGCCTGCTGCACGCCGGCTCGGTGGACCTGACCATCATGGGGCCGACGCTGATGGCCGGCGCCACCCGCAGCGATCCGCGCGTGCGGGACATCAAGGACAAGCTGCGCGTCGAGGCGATCCCGGAGCTGCCGTGGAGTTACACCGGCGCCTACATCTCCCACACGCTGGGCAAGGAAGACCAGCGCACCTTGCGCGAGGCGCTCGACAAGGTCGCCAAATCGCCGGCCGTCATGGACACCTATCTGCGCTACTTCCCGGCAGATATCATGAAAGACAACGTGCGGCCGCGCTAGCGCCTATTTCGGCTCCACCACCGGCAGCTCGATCGCGCTGGCCTGCGCGCCGGCGTGGAACACCTTGACGGTCGCCTTTTTGTAGTCGCCGGCGGCGGCGTGGAAAATATTGGCCACGTAGGTTTGCGGATTGCGGTCGTACAGCGGGAACCAGCTCGATTGGATCTGCACCATCACCCGGTGGCCGGGCAGGAACACGTGGTTGGCGTTCGGCAGCGCGAAGCGGTAGCGCTCGACCGCGTTGGCCACCACCGGCGACGGCTGTTCCAGGCTGTTGCGGTAGCGGCCACGGAAGATGTCCATCGCGATGCCCAGTTGATAGCCGCCCAGCTCCGGCTGCGACGGCACCTCGTCCGGATAGACGTCGATCAGTTTGACGACCCAGTCGGCGTCGGTGCCGCTGGTGGCGGCGAACAGGTTGACCATCGGCGCGCCGGCGATGCGCAGCGGCGCCTTGAGCGGCTCGGTGACGTAGCTCAGCACGTCGGTGCGGTCGGACGCGCCGCGCTGGTCGCTCACCAGCCACGGACGCCAGACGTTGCCGTCGCCCATGCGCACCGGACGGGCGACGAACGGCACCGGCTTGGCCGGGTCGGCGACGTATTCGTCGTAGTCGGCGCCATCCTTCGCGCCGTCCCCGGCGCCGGCCGGCGTGTCGAAGCCGAGCTTGAAACCGGGCTTGAGGTAGATCGGCTTGAGCGGCGCGGCGCAGCCCTCGGCGCACGCCAGCGGCCAGTTCGGCAAGCGCTGCCAGCGATTGACGCCGGTCTGGTAGAACAGCACCGGCGGCGTGTCGGCCACCGGCGCGCCGTCCTTGAGGTATTGGTCGAGGAACGGCAGCATGACGTCGCGGCGGAATTCAAGCGCGGTGTCGCCGGTAAACTTGAGCGCGCCCAGGGTCGAGCCCTCGTAATTGACGCCGCTGTGGCGCCACGGCCCGACCACCAGGAAGTTCTTGTCGTTGGCCTTGTCCTGCGGCTCGACGGCGGCGTAGGTGGCGTAGGCGCCGTAGATGTCCTCCTGGTCCCAGTAGCCGACCACGGTCATCGTCGGCACCTTGAGCGCGCGCTTGGCGAGGATCTTGTCGAGCGCCTGGTGCTGCCAATAGCTGTCGTAGCTTGGATGCTCGAACAGCTTGCGCGTGAAGTTCAGTTTATCGAGGCCGAATTTTTTCGCGTAGTCGCCGGCCGACCCGGCGCGCAGCATGCCGTCGTAGTCGTCGTAGACGCCGGTGGCGAGGGCCTTGCCGCCGCTCTTGGCGCCGGTCTGGCTGGCGATGTAGGCCAGGTTGGGCATGCGGAAGGCGCCGTTGTGGAACCAGTCGTCGCCGCGCCAGCCGTCGACCATGGGGCTCATCGGCACGGCCGCCTTGAGCGCCGGGTGCGGATCGGTGAGCGCCATGAGCACCGTGAAGCCTTCGTAGGACGAGCCGATCATGCCGACCTTGCCGTTGGTCTCGGGGATGTTCTTGACCAGCCAGTCGATGGTGTCCCAGGCGTCGGTGGCGTGGTCGGTGCGGCTGTCGTTGAGCGGGCCTTTCAAGGGCCGCGTCATCACGTAGTCGCCTTCGGAGCCGTACTTGCCGCGCACGTCCTGGAAGGCGCGGATGTAGCCGGCGTCGACCAGCACCTCGTCGCCCTGCCCCACGGTGGCCGCGATGCTCGGGCTGGCGTTGCGCTGGGCGCGGCCGCTGGCGTTGTAGGGGGTGCGGGTGAGCACGATCGGCGCGTGGCGCGCGCCCTTGGGGATGACGATGACGGTGTGCAGCTTGACGCCGTCGCGCATCGGGATCATGACGTCGCGCTTGACGTAGTCGGCGTCGGGGATGTCGGCGTCGAACCTGGCGGGGATGTCGGGCGCCATCGGTGCCGTTTGGGCCACGGCGGGCGATGCGATCAGGGTGGACAACAGGGACGACAGGACCACGACAACGGGAAGACGCATGAAGACTCCAAAAGGGATTGCCCTGCAAGATGGGCAATACTACCTTTGGATGGCGAGTTCCGCAATGAAACGAGCCGAATGCGCCGGCGTCAGTCCATGAGCTTGAACAGCACGGCGGTGGCGCCGGTTTGAACGATCATGATCGTGACCATCCACTGGATCAGCTCCAACTTGAGCTGCGCCAACCGCGTATCCAGATAAGCTTTGGTGACCAGATGGCTGTCGATCAACTGAAACATTGCCGACGACAGCGCTTTAGCCTGTTTCTCCGGGAATCCCCCGTCTATCAGCGTATCCATGAACTCGACCGAATTGAAATTGTCGGACATCTTATTCTCCTTTTTCCTATAGACCGCTATCGCTGCGGTTGGTTCCCGGGCCAGACCTTGACAGACCGGCGCCGAACTGCAACCATACGCGCATGATTTTTTTCACCACACCTCACGCCCCCCTGAATTGGCGCCGCTGCTAGCAGCGCGGCCACTGTCTACCCATAGTGATGTGATATTTTTATCAACGCCGCCCTCATCTGGTGGCGTTTTTTATTCGTCGCGCCGGATCGGGGCAACGTAAAGGAACCCCTGATGAGTCTGCCTGACCAGTCCCAAGTTATCGCCACCGCCCCCGCCGCCAAGGGCCCGACCGTGATCCTGACCGGCGACCGCCCGACCGGCCCGCTGCACCTGGGCCACTTCGTCGGCAGCCTGCGCAACCGCGTGGCCTACCAGCACGACTACAAGCAGTTCATCATGCTGGCCGACGCCCAGGCGCTGACCGACAACATGGACGACACCAACAAGGTGCACCGCAACGTGGTCGAGGTGGCGCTCGACTACCTGGCCGTCGGCATCGACCCGGCCAAGTCGACCATCCTGATCCAGTCGCAGATCCCCGAACTGGCCGAGCTGACGTTCTACTACCTGAACATGGTCACCGTGGCGCGCCTCGAGCGCAACCCGACCGTCAAGACCGAGATCGCGCTGCGCGGCTTCGAGCGCGACATCCCGGCCGGCTTCCTGACCTACCCCGCCTCGCAGGCGGCCGACATCTCGGCGTTCAAGGCCTCGATCGTGCCGGTCGGCGAAGACCAGATCCCGATGATCGAGCAGACCAACGAGATCGTGCGCCGCTTCAACCGCATCGCCAACAAGGAAATCCTGGTCGAGTGCAAGGCGCTGGTGCCGGAGATCGGCCGCCTGCCGGGCACCGACGGCAAGGCCAAGATGAGCAAATCGCTGGGCAACACGATCAACCTGGGCGCCACCGCCGCCGAGATCACCGCCGCCGTCAAGAAGGTCTACACCGATCCGCTGCACCTGCGCGTCGAGGACCCCGGCCACCTGGAGGGCAACGTCGCCTTCATCTACCTGGACGCCTTCGACCCCGAAAAGGACAAGCTCGAAGAGATGAAGGCCCACTACGTGCGCGGCGGCCTGGGCGACTCGATCGTCAAGAAGCGCCTCGAAGTGGTGCTGCAGGAGATGCTCGCGCCGATCCGCGCGCGCCGCGAGGAACTGGCCAAGGACCACGGCTACATCATGCAGATGCTCAAGGACGGCACCATGCGCGCGCGCGAAGTGGCCGCGCAAACGGCCGACGAAGTCAAGGCCGCCCTCGGCCTGCGCTACTTCTGATCGCGTTGGCGGCCGACGGCGCGCCATCGTCCGTCCTGCCGCTGCTTTGGCTGGCGTCGGTGTACGGCGTCGCCAGCGTGGTGTGCTTCATCCTCTACGCGGTCGACAAATCGGCCGCCGTCGGGCGCCGCCGGCGCATCCCCGAACGCACCTTGCTGCTGGCAGGCCTGGCCTGCGGCTGGCCCGGCGGCCTGCTGGCGCAGCGCCGGCTGCGCCACAAGACCGCCAAGGCCTCGTTCCAGATCGCTTTCTGGTGCGGCGCGGCCGCCAACGTCGCCGCGGTCTGGTGGCTGTGCACTCTCTACTGAGGATTCGAACGATGTGGCAAGGCGTCTTATGCGGTCTGCTGGCCGGGGCGATGTGGGGCATGGTGTTCATCGTGCCGGCGTTCCTGACGTCGTTTACGGCGCTGGAGATGGCCTGCGGGCGCTACATCGCCTACGGCGCCATCGCCGCCGGCCTGATGTTGCCACGCCTGCCGGCGCTGCTGCGCCGCCTCGACCGCGGCGACATCGTCGCCATGATCAAGCACGCGCTGGCCGGTAACATTGTCTATTACATGCTGCTCGCGCTGGGCGTGCGGCTGGCCGGTGTGTCGGCCACCTCGCTGATCATCGGCGTGCTGCCGATCTCGATCACGCTGATGGGCCACAAGGACCACGGTTCGGTGCCGCTCAAGCAGTTGATGCTGCCGTTGCTGCTGGTGGCCGCCGGCATCGCCTGTATCAACGTCGACGTCTTCACGCACGCCCCCGGCCACGGCGCGCCGCTGGCCGACAAGCTGCTCGGCGTGCTGTGCGCCGTCGGCGCCCTGCTGTGCTGGACCTGGTACTCGGTCGACAACGCGCGCTACCTCAAACGCAATCCGCATTTCAGCAGCGGCGAATGGTCGGCGTTGTACGGCGTCTCGAGCGGCTTGATCGCGCTGGCCATCGCGCTGCCGGCGCTGGCCGTGTTCCATGCCGACGTCACCGGCGCCGGCGCCGCGGCCAGCGGCCGCGACTGGACGCTGTTCTGGATCGTCAACGCGCTCCTGGCGCTGGGCGCGTCCGTGATCGGCAACCAGCTGTGG
Organism: uncultured Duganella sp.; assembly: GCA_963513825.1. Taxonomy (GTDB): domain Bacteria; phylum Pseudomonadota; class Gammaproteobacteria; order Burkholderiales; family Burkholderiaceae_D; genus Rugamonas. The sequence goes on along the minus strand of CAUPRW010000032.1, from coordinate 22,841 downwards.
AATGTCGCCAGCCGCAAGGTGCCGCTGACACTGTCCGGGCAATTGATCCTGTTCGAGACCTTGTTCGCGCTGTTGTACGGGTTCGTCTACCGGCAGCAGCTGCCGCGCGCGCTGGAGGTGGCGGCGATGGTGTTGCTGGCCGTCGGCGTGATGTGGTCGGTGCGCATCCACGCGCTCGACGACGCCGGCGACGCGCACGCGGGCTAGGCGGGCACGCGGGCTAAGCGACCACGCCGTCAGTCCAGCAGGCCGTTCTCGCTGAGCACGTCCTGGATCAACTCGAGCCGCAGCACCGGATTTTCCTGCAGCAATAAACGCTGCTTCTCCTCCGGGTCCAGCCGCAGCAACTCGCACCAGCGGTTGGCCACCCAGCCGGCCTCGTCGAGGCGGTACGGCGGCGCCAGCGGCATCTTGGCGGTCGAGATCTGTTTCTTCTGCAACGACCGGATCAGCGCGCCCAGCGCGTTGGCCACATCCTGCTGCTCGGTGGGCACCGGCACGACCATGTCCTCGGCGACGGAATCGACCTCCGCCATCCACAGGCCATGCTTGAGCTGCTCGGCCGATTTGACCTGGAAGCGCGTGGTGCCGATGCACGAGATTTGCAGCAGCCCCGGCAGCGGCGCCGTCCAGTCGACGATGCGGGCCATGGTGCCGGCGTCGGACAACGTTTCCTGCTTGTCGGGCACGCGGATCTCCGTGCCCTCGACCAGCGAAACGACGCCGAACTCTTCGCCACGGGCGATGCAGCGCTTGATCATATCGAGATAGCGCACTTCGAACACTTGCAAAGGCAAATGCCCGTCCGGGAACAGAATTGTATTCAGCGGAAATAAGGGGATGGACGACATCCCATAATCATCTCACGAAATAGGCGGACCCGGCAGGCGGCTGCCGCCGCCAAACGCGGTGAGGGTGAAAATCGGCCAACCTTTCATCACAAAAGCAACGCCGGACCGGTATCGCAAACGTTTGCGGGCGCGTGCGCGCAATCGGCGCGGCACTTGCGGCATTCCAGCGCCATATTCAATGCGCGGCCATCGCCGGCGCGCGCGGGCGGCCGTTTGCGCGCGCGTGTGGTGGCGCGGCCAGGACGACAGTGGAGAATCGAGGGGGATTAAGCGGGAATATAAGCGCCGATCGGCGCAAACGCGAAGGCGCGCCACGAGCGCCGATGACGGCGAAAAACAAAGGCCGGCGGCGGGGTTTATCGAAAACAAACCCGAGCGCACCGGCCCGGACGACTTACTTAATCAGATACTGGTTTTTGTCTTTGCCTTCAAGCCATTTTGGCGCGCGGCCACGGCCGGTCCAGGTTTGGCCGGTGGCGTCGTCACGGTATTTGGTCGGCACCGGCGCGCGGGTTTTGACCGGCTTGGCCTTGGCGGTCGCGCCCAGGTCGGCAACGGTCAGGCCGTACTCGCGCATGATGGCGGTCACTTGCTCTTTGGCTTTGGTGATTTCGGCTTTACGTGCCGTTTCCGCCAGGTTTTCGAGTTCGGCGATCTTTGCTTTGTATTCTTGGTAAGTCGTCATTTTATTTCCTTCTTATCGGCAGGTTAGTTTCTAAAAAACCACAAGTGACAATGTGTGAGAATTTTATAAAGCGCAATTTACCATAACTTTGCCTTGATTCTCCAGAGCTACCCATGAGAATTACCAATATAGCGATAAAAAGGAATATTTGCCACAACAGCGCAATCGAAATTACACGCACACGGCCGCGCCGATATTCTGGCGGGACGTCGGGTATTAAACAATAGCGACACGGCGGCGCGGCAATCCGGCGTGAATCTCGCGCGATTAAAGCGCGGGTATGCCGGCCATTAATGGCAGCGCGTTCACGGACATAAGGCACGATGCTCGATGCCCCCGGCCACGGCCTTGCGGATCAGATTGGCGAGCCGGCAGGTGGCCGGCCCCGCCGCCTCGGGATTGGCGACGATCAGCGACAGCGACAGCTTGCGGCGCTGCCCCACCCGCAGCGGCAAGGGCTTGAGCAATCCCTGGTCGAGCTGGGTTTGCATCTTGTACTGCGCCAGCCAGCCGAAGCCGATGCCGTTGCAGATCATTTCCATGCGCGTTTGCGGATTGGTCACGCTCCAGCGCTGGTCGGTGTTGAGCCAGCCATGGTCGCGCGGATTGAGCGTGCCGGAATCGCGCACGACGATTTGCAGGTTGCGGGTCAAGTCCTCCATCTCCAGCTCGCGCCCGAGCGCGTGCAGCGGATGGCAGGGATGGGCGACGGCGATGAATTCGATATCCATCAGCGCGTCGCCAAGAAAGCCGGGCGGGATGCGGCTGGCGATGGCGATGTCGACGCGTTTTTCCAGCAGCGCGTCCTCGGAGCCCGACAGCACGGTTTCCTCCAGGTTGACGCGCGTGTGTTGGGCCCAGGGCTCGAAGTCGCGCAGCACCTGCACCAGCAGTTGGACCGGGAACATGCTGTCGACGGCGATGCCGACCTGCGGCTCCCAGCCCTCGGCCAGGCTGCCGGCCAATTGTTCGAGCTGGAAAGCGCCGCCGAGCAGCTCGCGCGCCTTGTTGAGCAGCGCCTTGCCGTTGGGCGTGAGCCGCGCGCGGCGCCCGTCGATCTCGAGCAGCTCGACGCCGAGCTGCTCCTGCAGCTTGGCCACCATGTAGCTGACCGAGGACTGGCTGCGGTGCAGCGCCTCGGCCGCCTGGGCGTAGCCGCCGCATTCGACGATGGCCTGCAACACCTGCCATTGTTCCAACGTGCTCTTGGGGATTTTCATCGGTGGCCCGCGCGTGAAGTTCAGCGCGGAATCATACCACCGGCGCCGATGCCGTCAGAAGCGTCGTTCCACCGTCACCCGGAACTGGGTCTCGCCGTCGGCGACGGAGGCCCGGCGCAGGCTGCCGCGCGCGTCCTCGTACAGGCTCTCCGTTTCATAGTCCTGCGCCAGCAGGTTCGACACGGCCAGCCGCAGGCTGTTTTGCGCGTCCAGTTTGAACAAGGCGTAGACGTCGAGGTCGCGCCGCACCGAGGTGTAGGCGCCCTGGGTCTCGCTCAGCCGCGCCTGGCCGCCGTTGCGGAAACTGAAACTGCTGCCGGTGCTCAGCATGCCGTCCGGGCTCTTGTAATCGATGCCGACGGTGGCGCTGAGCGGCACCTGCTGGTCGAGCCGGTTGTCCGGCCCCGGCACGCTGTCGACCTCCGACCAGTTGCGGCTGATGCTGGCGCGCAAATCGAGCGCCGGCGCGTGGTCCATCACCGCGCGCAGCGGGAACTTGACCTCCAGCTCGACGCCGCGCGTTTCGGCACGGCCGTCGTTGATCAGGGTCGACACCCAGCGGCCGCCCTCCTGCACCAGCCCCTGGTGCATATAGTCCTCGATGCGGCGCATCGAGGCGCTGGCGCTGAGCATGCCGCCGTCGCCCCAATAATGCTCGAACGACGCGTCCAGGCCCAGCGCCACTTCGGGCTTCAAGCGCGGATTGCCGCGGCGGTCCGGGTCGAGCCGGCTGTTGTTGGTCGACGTGAAGCGGCGCGGCACCAGGCTGGCGGTGGCCGGCGCCTTGTAGGTGCGGGTCAACGCCAGGCGCACCTGGTCTTTTTTGTTGGGCAGCTTGATCAAGGTTTGCAACAGCGGGCTGAGCACGCTGGAGCGCTGGCGCACGCGCTCCAGGTTGGCGCCTTCGATCGACGTTTCCAGCCCCTCCCAGCGCAAGCCGGTGTAGACCGACCAGCGCGGCGTGATGTTCCACTCGTCCTGGCCGTAGAAGGCCAACCGCGTGGCGCGGGCGGAAAAGTCCTCGTCGTTGTTGTCGGGCGGCAGGCTGCCCGGCAGCGCCTGTTCGCGCTGGACGCGGCTATCGTCACGGTCGGTGACGCCGGCGTCCCAGCCCAGCGCCAGCGCGTGCTCGGTGCCGGCATCGGCGGCGCCTTCGGCCGGCGCGCCAAAGGTCAGCGGCGTGGAATACTTGCCCTGGGTGCTGAAGCCTTGCTCGCCGCTGTGCGATTGCACCGTGCGCGCCAGGCTGGTCGACGCGCCCCGGTTGGCGCCCAGCTGCAGCGAGTTGGCGGTGTTGCGGTTCTTGCTCACGCCCGCCTTCAGATCGAACTTGGCGCCCTCGGCCAGCTTGTGCACCCAGTTCAGGTCGGTGCGGCCGTAGCCGTTGTGGCTATCGAAGGTGTTGTCGATGCGGTCGTAGTCCGGGCCCTGGTCGCCGGCCAGCAACACCGTCGTGCGGCTGTGGCTGTTGCTCTCGAACTTGTTCAGGTTGACGAAGCTCTGCGACGTCAGCGTGTCGCCGTTGGCCAGCGTCCAATTGATACGCGGCGACAGGTTGAAGCCGTCGGAGCGGCCCTGGTCTTGCCAGGTGGCCGCACGACCCACGTTGGGCACGCCGGCCGCGTCGAACCCGGTTTCCGTCGACGGCGTCATGCGGTTGTACATATAGCGCCAGGCGTTGCCGCCGAACGAATAGGACATGCCGTCGCGCTTGTCGGACAGGTTCACGCTCGCGCTTGGCGAGCTGAACTTGCTGCCCTTGGCGCCGCTGATCTTGATCTCGTGCTGCGCCACCTTGACGGCTTTTTTCAGGATGATGTTGATGGTGCCGGCGATCGACTGGGTGCTGAACTCGGCGCTGGCCGCGCGCAGCACCTCGATGCGCTCGATCACCTCGGGCGACAGGTTATCGATCGAAAATCCGGCCGGCGCCCGTTCGCCGTTGATCAGGATCTGGGTGTAGCCGGCGCCCAGGCCGCGCATGCGGATCTCGCCGCCCGGCCGCCCGGCGGCGCCGCCGACGGTGATGCCCGGCAGGCGCTTGAGCACGTCGTTGACCGAGGTGTCGCCGTATTTGACGATTTCCTCGCTGTTGACGACGATCTTGCTGGCGGTGTCGTCGCGGCGCGCGTCATAGCTGGCGGCGCTGCCCTTGATTTGCACTTTTTGCATCGGCGCCGCTTTCTGGGGCACGCCGGCCGCGCTGGCGTCGGCGCCATCGGCCGCCCCGGCCAGCGCCTCGGCCCGGGCGCCGGCGGCGGCAAAACTGAGCGACAGGACGGCAGCGGCGATCTGCGTCAAACGGGGTTGGCGTGCAGGCATCATGGCGTGTCGGACCGGGGGGGCTTGGGGGAACCGCCATTATGCCTTGATTCGGGCAATAGTTGCCTTATCCCAAGACAAGCTGTGCCCGTTTAGCGAAATTTCATAAACGCAAATAGTGAAAAAATGAATAGGCGGATCGCGCCGGTTCGGGCGTTATAATGCTCGATCGTTATTCTTGTATGGATTCCCACGTGTCCGATCGCCTTGCCGTATTGCCGCAGTACCTGCTCCCCAAGGGGGCGCTGACCAACTTCGCCGGCCGCGTTGCCGGTGCCAAGGGCGGCGCCATGACCACGCGCCTGATCCGCTGGTTTGTCGGCAAATACAACGTCAACATGGACGAGGCCCTCAATCCCGACATCGCCAGTTATCCCAGCTTCAACGAGTTCTTCACGCGCGCGCTGCGCCCGGACGCCCGTCCGCTGGCAAACGCCGACTTCATCTGCCCTGTCGACGGGCGCATCAGCCAGTTCGGCGCCATCGACGACGACCAGATCTTCCAGGCCAAGGGCCACCAGTTCAGCACCACGGCGCTGGTCGGCGGCGATGCCGCGCTGGCCGCGCAATTCCAGCACGGCAGCTTCGCCAACCTGTACCTGAGTCCGCGCGACTATCATCGCATCCACATGCCGTGCGACGGCAAGCTCACCCGCATGATCTACGTCCCGGGCGAGTTATTTTCGGTCAATCCGACCACGGCGCGCGGCATTCCCGGGCTGTTCGCACGCAACGAGCGCGTGGTGTGCGTGTTCGACACCGCCAGCGGGCCGTTCGTGATGACGCTGGTGGGCGCGACCATCGTCGGCAGCATGGCGACCGTGTGGCACGGCGTGGTCAACCCGCCGCGCTTGCCCAAGGTAACGGAATGGACGTATGCCGATCAGAATATCGTGCTGAAAAAGGGCCAGGAGCTGGGGCGTTTCCTGCTTGGCTCGACGGTGGTGATGTTGTTCCCGAAGGATAGGCTCAGCTTCAACCCCGCCTGGCATCCGGCCGGGCCCGTCAAGCTGGGCGAGATGATGGCGGTTCTAAAATAAACCCGCCAAGCTGAGCCGGGGCGCCGGCGCTGCGATAGGGGGACGTACCCCTAGGGGTACGTCCCCGCGTTGCTGCGCGGGGTAGCGGCCAGCACGAACGCCGCCTCCAGCATATCCAGAAACACCCGCGTCTTGGCCGGCATCAGCCGCCGCCCCGGGAACACCGCCCAGCCCGTCACCTCGGGGAACGCCCATTCCGGCAGCACCCGCACCAGCGCGCCCGCCTGTAACAACGGCGCGGCGATCGCTTCCGTCGAAACCCCGATGCCCGCCCCGTTGCCCGCCATCCGCACGATCAACTCGGGCGAATTGCCCAACAGCCGCACCGGTAAGTCGCGCTCCCAGCGCGTCTTGCCGCGCAACAGCGTCCAGCGGATCAAGCCGTTCACCCTCGGCGGCAGGCTGAGCAAATCGTGCTTGAAGAGATCATCAGGATGCTCCGGCAAGCCGCGCAAGCCGGTGTACTGCGGCGAGGCGTACAGCGCCAGCGAGCTGAAGGTGACACGCCGGGCCGCCAGCGTGGCGTCATCTGGCAGATTGCCCATGCGGATGGCCAGGTCGAAATTTTCCGCCACCAGATCGACCCGGCGCGGCGACAAATCGAGTTCCAGCGAAATGGCCGGATAGCGATCCATGAATTGCGCCAGCATCGCCACCACCCCTAAGCTGGCGAAATCGGCCGGCATCGACACCCGCAGCAATCCGCTCGGCGCGCCCTGCCGGTGCTGCGCCAGCGCGCCGGCCGCCTCGGTCTCGTCGGCCACTCTGCGCGCATGTTCGAGCAAACCGGCGCCGAACTCGGTGAGCACCAGCTTGCGCGTGGTGCGCTGGAGCAGGCGCTCCCCCAAATGCGCCTCGAGCAACGAGATCCGGCGCGAAACGGTCGATTTGGGCAATTGCACCCGCTCGGCGGCGAGGCTGAAGCTGCCGCACTCGACGATGCGGGCGAATAACAGCAGGTCGCCGGGGTCGATGTCCATGTAATTCCTCTATTGTTCCATTGGTGGATTAATGTTATCCATTTTAACGGCTTCCGCATTGGTTTTGAAACGATTAAAGTAACTCCATCGCAGCACTAAACCAACAACCCGAAGACAGGAGCACTACCATGAACATCTTGCAAATCAACTCCAGCGCCCGCAGCACCGGTTCCGAATCGACCCGCATGGCCGACGGCATCGTCGCCAAACTGCAAGCGGCCAACCCTGGCGCGACCCTGGTACGCCGCGATCTGGCCACCAACCCGCATCCGGTACTGGACGAATCCGCACTGCAAGCCCTGTTCACGCCGGCCGACCAGCGCAACGCCGAACAAGCGGCCCGCGTGGCACTCGACGACGCGCTGATCGCCCAGGTGCAAGCGGCCGACGCCATCGTCATCGGCTCGCCGATGTACAACTTCGGCGTGACGGTGCAACTGAAATCGTGGTTCGACGCCATCGCCCGTGCCGGTGTGACCTTCAAATACGGCCCGACCGGCCCGGTCGGCCTGCTGACGGGCAAAAAAGTCTACGTCGCCGTGGCGCGCGGCGGCCTGCACAAAGACGGCCCGCGCGACGTGCAACTGGCGCACCTGAAGACCTTCCTGGCCTTTGTCGGCTTGACGGACGTCCAGTTCATCTTCGCCGAAGGCATGGGCATGGGCCCGGAAGCGGTCGCCAAGGCGCAAGCCCAGGCCGACGCCGACATCAACGCGGTACTGGTGTAATCATCAACTGATGTAAAGGAGCAGATCATGAGCAAGGTAACAAGCGATCGCGTTCAAACGGAACGCACTGTGGAACGCCTCGTCGCCGGCCAGGCCGTGTCCGACGGCGCCGGGGTCAAGATCAACCGCGTCCTGACCCAGCCGCTGCAGCGCCGCCTCGATCCGTTCCTGATGCTCGACAACTTCGGCAGCGACCAGGCCAGCGACTACCTGGCCGGCTTCCCGAGCCACCCGCACCGCGGCTTCGAAACCGTCACCTACATGCTCGAGGGCCGCATGCGCCACCGCGACAGCAGCGGCAACGAAGGCCTGCTGACCAACGGCGGCGTGCAATGGATGACGGCCGGCCGCGGCGTGATCCACTCCGAAATGCCGGAGCAGGAGGAAGGCATGATGTCGGGCTTCCAGCTGTGGCTGAACCTGCCGGCGAAGGACAAGATGCGCGCGCCGTGGTACCGCGACTTCAACGGCGACGCCGTGCCCGTCTTCACCACCGAAAACGGCGCCACGGTGAAGGTGATCGCCGGCGCCAGCCATGGTGTCGACGGCGCCGTGCAGCGCGAGGTGACCGAGCCGATCTATATAGACGTGGATTTGCCGGCCGGCGCCTCGTTCAGCCAGGCGCTGCCGGAGGGGCACAACGCCTTCATCTTCGCTTATCGGGGCGCGGTACGGATCGGCGACAAGGAGGTCGGGTCCGGCAAGATGGCGATCCTGGCCAACACGGCCGGCGCGGACGGCGTCAACGTGCACGCCACCGACGCCAGCCGCTTCATCCTGGTCGCCGGCAAGCCGCTCAACGAGCCGATCGCGCAGTACGGCCCGTTCGTGATGAACACGCAGGCGGAGATCTTCGCCGCAGTTGAAGACTTCCGCGCCGGCAAACTCGGCGAGGAAGCCCACGCTTAACGCTCACCCCAGCCACCGGGCGGCAGCCGCCCGGGGCTGCGCTCCCCGCATCGTCGGCTGGGTTAAAATGCCGCCATGATGCCCACTATCCTCAAATGGTTACGCTATCTCAGCCACGTGCTTGGCTTCGAGACGGCCGATTCCTTCCCGCCCGGCCACCCGTACGAACGCACACGCTGGAACGGCGCCTATTTCGACATCGCCTCCGACGTCAAGCCCGACCAGATCGAAAGCCGGCTGTGCGACGCCATCGCCAACACGCCGCTGGTGTTCGGCTACATCACCAACCCGACGCCGCGCATGCAGCGCGCGCTGCTGGCCATGCTCGAGGAGCGCATGCGCAACAACCGCGGCCGCGCCAGCGAACTGGCGCTGTTGTTGGTGAACGCCTACGACAGCCCCCACATCACCGAGGTGATCCCCGGCCTGCGCGCGGCCATCGCATCCACCCGGGGTGAAGAGCCGGGCGAGCGCGCGCGCAGCGTCATGGCCTTCCTTGGCTCGACGCAATCGCCGTTCGACGTGATCGAAATGAATTAGGCGGCCACGGCCGCCGGTGCGCGTGGCCTGGCGAAGTTGTCCGGCACAAAGCGGTCGCGCAGTTTCATGAACGGCGTTTCCACCAGCAAGAACAGCAGCCAGCCGACAAAAATACTGGCCAAGCCCATGATGGCGATCGCCTGCCACGTGTCCGGCCCCCAGCCGTAAGCGCGCAGGGGCACGCGCATCAGCACGCACAGCTGCTTGTGCGTCAGGTAGATCGCATACGACCACAGCGCGATGCTGGCCGCGCCCGGCACGCGCCAGCGCTGCAGCAGCGACCCCGGGCTCAGCGCGGCGATCAGCAGCAGGGTGAAGCTCACGCCCAGCAACGGATAGCCGAACACCGTCATCGCGCGGCCATAGTGATCGTCCAACAACATCGACCAGGTCAACGCCAGCATGCCGGCGCCGGCCGCCAGCGTCCAGTTGCCGCGCGAAGTGATCAGCGTCCACGCGCGCGCGTGATAGTTGCGCACCAGCGCCAGCGCCACGCCGAACACCAGTTCGTCGAAACGGCACCATGACGCGTAATAAATATTGGTGTAGTAATAGAGGCCGCCGACGCCGGCCTGCGGATTCCACAGATAGTCGCGCAGCGCCATGCCCGCCAGCAGCGTGCCGGCGATGGCCACCCACGCCCACGGCAACGACCTGCGGCAGGCCGCGATCAACAACGCCACCGCCGGCAACAGCACGTAGAACTGCTCCTCGACGCACAGCGACCAGGCGTGCGAGAAGGCCGTGCCCGGCGTGAGCTGGATATTCTGCGTGAAGGTCAGGAAGCGCCACAGCGGCGGCAGCACCGCCTCGCCGCGCCAGTACGGCCATAAGGCGTACAGCGCCAGCACGAAGTAAAAATTGGGCAAGGTGCGCAGGAAACGGCGCGCGTAGAAGCGCGCCAGCAAAAAACGCTCGGGGCCTTGGCGTTGCCGGCGCAGCGCCGACAGGATCTGGTTGCCGATCAAATAACCGCTGAGCGCGAAGAACAGGTCGACGCCGGCCCAGCCGATCTCGCTCAGCCAGCCGAAGGTCGGGCTGAAGCTGACAAAGATCATGTAGTGGTTCATGAACACCAGCACGATCGCCAGCGCGCGCAAGGTGTCGAGGCCGGCGTTGCGGTCGCGGCCGATAAGCGGAGAAGTCATGCCCCGCATCTTACCGTGCCGCGCCCTGAATGCGCCAGCTTGAAGCACGGGCGGATGACGCGCCGCTCGCCGATCCGCCCCACGAAAATCGCCTAAGGCGAGGGCGAAATCACCATCGTCAGCTTCTGATCGTCCAGCGTCAGCACAACGGTGCTGCCCTCGGCGATCGCGTGGTTCTGGCCATGGGTCGAATAGTAATCGGTCGCGCCCAGGCAAATGCTCTCGATCGCCGCGCTGATGCGGGTGCTGATCGTATAGGCGGGCAACAACAACGGCGGCGCGGTGAGGAACTTCAACACCACGTCCTGTCCCGTGTTATTCAAAAAAACCGTCTTCGATGGCTTGACCGTCTTGAGCGAGGGCGTGTTGGAGAAATGAATGGTCAGCACTACAGCACCCGGAACAAGCCGGTCGGCATGCCGTCGGTGCTGCGGGCCAGGTCGACATGGATCTTTTTACCGTCATCGACCGACAGCACGCCGGGTGCGAGGTGGCGCAGGTTGTAGCCGCCAAAGTCGGCAGCCGCGGCGGCCCCGTCCTCCGTCGGCGCCAGCCAGCTCAGCGACGCCAAGCCGCTGGCGACGATGGCCCGGCAAGTAGCGGCCGAGCCGTAGATGCCGATCTGATAATGCGGCTCGCCCGGCCGCGCCGCGTTGAACGCCTGGTTGATGCCCTCGAAATAGCGGGTGATCGGGCCGGCGATGTCGTCGGCGGTGGGCGCGCAATCGACCTCGAAATAGATCGCCGAGCCCGATGGCTGGGTGATGGCCGACTGCGCCATCAAATAGGCCGCCGCGCCGTCGGCCAGCCCCTGCGCCCGGCTGAACGAGTGCAGATGGGCGCCGATGGTCTCCCACACCGCGCCGATCTGGATGCCGGCGTCGGTCAGCGCCCGGGCCTCGGCCAGCGACAGGTTCTTGCCGGCCTGATGGCTGTAGTAGCGGATGGCGAAATCGATGCCTTGTTGTTTAATTGGTATTGCGTGCTGGGTCAGCTCGAAGGGGGCTTTCACGCCGGTCAGATCAATCATGGTATCTCCTTGGTGGCTCGATGGCTGGGGGATGGCGTGCGCCTCACGCGCCGCACGACGCATGGTCGGGCTGGCAGGCGGCGCGGGCCGGTTCAAAAAAGTCGATGCTCACTTGATAGCCATCGTCCGGTACCCGGATGCGCAAGGGATTGGCGCGTCCCTCGCTCTCGTAATAATCGCTCAGCCGGTTGCGCAAACGCGCCATTTGCACGGCGGCGGCCAGGTGCATGCCCAGCGTCGAACCGGTCCGGGGACGGCCGGGCCGACTAACCGTGGCGCCGGCAATTTGATACTTATGGTTACAAACATCCCTCACCAGATGATCGAGCAAGGCGCAGCAGCGAAGCGACTCGGCGAAGGTGCGGCTGACGGCAATGCGGCGCAACTCGGCGCGCACATCGTTCGGGTGGGGTGTCCAGTGGGCATCGGCTTGCCGATTGCGCGAAGACACAACAGTGAGCGCAGAATGTTTAATAGTTTCCTCAACCTAATGTTAATATTCATCAAAGGTGCAGCGATGAAACAACTTTACCCAATAGGCATAGAAATGGCCTTCCGGAAACCTTCGGAACGTCAAGCCATTGATTTTTAATATATTATTTTCGCCCCAAGAAGGTTTGTGTGAGCCGTAAAAGCTTCCGTTTTGGTCAATGGCGCGTCGATCCGGCCACCAACATGCTCAGTTTTGGCGTGTTGAGCCGGCAGTTGGAGCCGCGCGCGATGGATGTTTTGTTACATTTCTGCAAGCATCCGCACGACGTCGTCTCGGCCGACGCGCTGCTCGACGCCTGCTGGGGCGACACGCCGGCAAGCGACAACGCGGTCCACAAAATCATCACCCAACTGCGCCGGGCGCTCGACGACTCGGCCAGCGAGCCGCGCTATATTGAAACTATTCGTAAGCGTGGTTATCGGCTGTTGGCCGAGCTCAGCTACGATGACGACGTCAGCAACGGCAGCTGGCTGCACGCCTCGCCGTTCCGCGGCCTGGAGGCATTCGAGGAACAACACGCGGCCATCTTCTTCGGCCGCAAGCTCAGCGTCGACCAGCTGGTGCAGGTGGCGGTGTCCCAGGTTCAGGCCGCCTGCGCGATGGTGCTCGTGCTCGGCCCGTCGGGCGCGGGCAAGACCTCGCTGGTGCAGGCCGGGCTCATTCCCGCGCTCAAGGCGGGCGCGGCGCCGGCCGACGCCGGGCTGGCGATCGACGCCCACGTGCAGCTCGACTGCGCCGACATGGGCCAGTCGGGCCTGCTCGAAACGCTCGCCAGTGTGCTGCTGGACGCCGAAATCGACGACCGCCTGCTGTTTGAGAACACCAGCGCGGCCACCCTGGCGCAATATATGGCGCAGGATCTGTCCGGGCTGATCGAACAGTTGCACAAGCGCTTGCCGACGATCCGGCTGGCGGTGTTCATCGACCGCTTCGAGGCCATCTTCCGCCTGCCGCATATCGGCGAGCAGGAGCGCGCCGTCTTCATCAACGTGCTCGACCAGTTGGCGCGCTCCGGCAGTGTGTTGCTCGTGCTCGCCTGCCGCAACGATTTTTACCCGCATTTGACGGCGCATCCGGCCCTGATGAGCATGAAACTGCGCGGCGGCCACTTCGACCTCACGCCGCCCGGCAGCGCCGACATCGCGCAGATCATCCGCCACCCGGCGCAGGTGGCCGAGCTGCGCTACACGGTCGACGACGGCGGCGAAAGCCTGGACGAGCTGTTGATCAACGCCGCCAAGGCGGGACCCGATACGCTGCCGTTGTTGCAATATTGCCTGCAAGAGTTGTACCGGCAGCGCAGCCCGGATGGCGAATTGAGCCACAAGGCCTACCACGACATGGGTGGCCTGGAAGGCTCCATCGGCGCGCGTGCCGAGCAAGTCATTTCGGCGTTGGACGCCGCGAAAATCGCCGCCCTGCCGCAACTGCTGTCGCGGCTGGTGCTTGTGGCGGAGGACGAGTCGACCGTCACGTCGCGCCGCGTGCCGTGGTCGGCGCTAACCAGCGACGACGAAATCAAGTTGGTGCAGGCACTGGTGGATGCGCATTTGTTCGTCAGCGATCTGCACGGGGGCGCCCCGGCATTTGGCATCGCTCACGAGGCCCTGCTGAGGCGTTGGCCGCGCGTGGTCGCGTGGGTGGATGACCACCGTCAGGCCTTACAAGTTCGCAGTCGCATCAGCGCACAAGCGAAACGCTGGCAGGACAGCGATCGCAAACACGACATGCTGCTACCTTCGGGAACGCAGAGCAATCATGCACGACAGCTATTAAAGACTCCCGGATTCAGCTTGACGGCTCAGGAACAACAATTTATCGAAGCCTCGTTGCGAAGTGTGCAACGTGGTGAACGGCTGCGGATAGCGATCATGACGACGATGACATGCTTGGCGCTATTGGCCGCCGGCCTGGGCTTGATGGCGCGCTCTGCGCAGGTGCAGGCGGAAGCCCATCGTACCGAAGCGGAGGGGCTGATGGGATTCATGCTGGGCGAATTCGTTGAAAAGCTGCGCCCACTTGGCAAACTTGACTTGCTCGATAGCGTCAGCAAGCGCGCGCTCTCCTATCTATCCGACGTCGGACGGGCCACCGATAGCAGTGTCGGCTTAGAACAACGGGCGAAGTCCCTGCAGCTTATCTCTGAAGTGAGGATCGCCCGGGGAGATCCGGTAGGGGCAACGGATGCGCTGCTAGCGGCGCGAGAAATCGTCAGAAAGCTGTTAGCGACACATCCCGGCAGCGCGACAACGCTAAAAAGTGCGGGCGAAAATGCATTCTGGTTGGCGCAAATCCAACTCGATCAAAAAAACTGGGAACAGGCTCGTCGCTATTTTGAAGAATATCGAGACTACAGCGACCGTAGAGCGACCGTCGAACCGGACGAAATAGATGGTTGGATAGAGCAATCTTTCGCCCACAATAGTCTAGGCACTGTTGCGTTAAAAATCGGAGAAGTGTCTCGAGCCGCAGACGAATTTTCGATATCAGTTAATCTCAAGAAAAAAGCTCTGGCTCGAAAACCAAACGACAAGCAATTATCCGCCGACTTGGCCGACAGCATTTCTTGGCAGGCCACGGCACATATGCAACTTGGAAAATTGGCGTTGGCGGAAGAATTATATGCCGCCCAATTGGAGTTATTGCGGGCGCTTCATAACTCCTACCCAGACGAGACACTATGGGTAAAGGAGCTGGCTGTCGCGTGGTCTCGCCAATCAGAACTCAAACAAGCTCGCGGAGACCTTGTCGCAAGCAACCACGCCGCAAATCAGGCCTATAGGTTGCATAGCGAAAGTGCCGATAAAGATCCGAGCAATCGTAACTGGCAACGGCTGAAGTACTCCGCTGAGCTTCAAGTCTTCGATACAGAGAAAAAAGAGCAATCGCCGGAACAACTTATTCCACGTCTAAATAAGTTGCAGACAGCACTTGAAGATCTCAGTCGGCTGGAGCCAAAAAAAATAAACCTTCAATTAACGTTGCAAGGAATCCGGTATCGAAAAGCCAAGATTCTTCAGGACAGCAAACAAACCGCACTTGCTCAGCAGGAATTAAAGCCGGCGTTGGTCAGGCTGAACCAAATCTATCATGCCAACCCCAATGACCAAATTGCCAGAAATAGTTGGCTTAACGCTTTACTTCTGAGCGCGGACATGGCTGAAAGCCCCGGCAGCCGTAACTCAGACTGCCAAACCATTATAAATACATTACAACCACTGTTGAAAAACAGCGCAGATTTCACCTTGCTGGCGCCATGGGTCAAAGCGAACATCTGCCTAAATAGAATCAATGAAGCAAATGCGGGAAAAACACAATTAGAAGTGATTTCGTACCGTGATCCGATCTACCTGCACTATCTTTCCACCCACCCACTGAAGAAAGAAACACAATGACCACAAGCGAAAAAGAGAATTCAATTGGCGCGGTAAGCGTCACTCCTTTCATCAACGTACTAGTCTGGGTAAAATTGCTTGAGGACGGAGTAAGCTATGATGTGCGTTGCGAGCCGAGCACTCTAAAAGTAAGGCAGAAAGACACTGTTATTAATTATCAAATTGTACATACTTACGGGCAAGACATAATTTTTAGTGGACTGGATGTTACACCACCAGATTTGAATCAAATCAGCACTCCGTCGATCAGCTCGAGCGGAAAGCTGTTAACAGTTAGCGATGCCAACACATACGATGGATGGTTGAGTTTATACTTGGAATTCACGGATAAATCGCTCGGTCGTTCATTTGTACACGACCCACAAGTGCGGAACGAACCCGATCTATAAAACCCAGTGACATTGCCGGCGAACCATAGCGCCGGCAATGTCGTATTGCCACAAATACCACATGATACTTCCCCACCGACTGCAATTCAAATCGATTGAATACGCCGGCCAAAACGGCGGCAGCCGCCTGATCGTCACCGGCGCCGTGCACGGCAACGAAACCTGCGGCACCCGGGCGATCGAGCGCGTGATGCGCGAGCTCGACAGCGGCCAACTGGTGATCCGCCAAGGCGCCGTCACCTTCGTCCCCATCGCCAACCCGCTGGCCTACGCCAAGGGCGAACGCTTCGGCGAGCGCAACCTGAACCGCAACCTATTCCCCAACGACACCCCGCAGGACTTCGAGGACCGCGTCGCCAACTGGCTCTGTCCCCTGCTCGCGCGCCACGACGTGCTGCTCGACCTGCACTCGTTCAAGGCCGCCGGCGAACCGTTCGTCATGGTCGGCCCGCGCAACAACGACGGCCCGCTCGAACCGTTCCAACATGAACGACAGGAGCGCGCGATGGCGCGCCGCCTCGGCGTGCGCCGCTTCGTCGACGGCTGGCTGCGCACCTACGGCGCCGGCGTGCAACGCCGCCTGCGCGGCGACAGCCAGCTCGAAACCGTGCTGCGCTACGGCATGGGCACCACCGAATACATGCGCAGCACCGGCGGCTACGCGCTCACGCTCGAATGCGGCGAGCACACCGATCCGCAAGCACCCGAGGTGGCCTACCGCGCCATCATCAACACGCTGGCCTTCCTCGGCCTGATTGACGCGCCGGCGCCGCAGCCGATCGCCGACGAGCAGATGGAGGCGCTGAGCATGGTCGCCGTCTACGACAAGGTGAGCGCGGACGACACGTTCACGCGCGCCTGGTCGAGCTTTGATCCGGTGCGGAAGGACGAACAGATCGGCACGCGCGCCGACGGCACGCCGGTGCTGGCCGAGTTCGACGGCCGCATCCTGTTCCCCGACAGCGCGGCCGGCGCCAACAGCGAGTGGTACTACCTCACCCGCGCCAACCCCGCCTTCTGACGCGCCCGCCTAGGCGGTGGTGAGCTTGAGGCCGATGATGCCGCCGACGATCATGGCGATGCACGCCAGCCGCACCGCGCTGGCCGGCTCGTTGAGCGCGACGATGCCGTAGATGACGGTGCCGACCGTGCCGATGCCGGTCCAGATCGCGTACGCCGTGCCCAGCGGCAGCGTGCGCAGCGCCAGGCCCAGCATGCCGATGCTGCCGAGCATGGCCGTCAAGGTCCACAGGGTCGGCATCAGTTTGGTGAAGCCGTGGGTGTATTTGAGTCCGACCGCCCAGGTGACTTCCAGCAGGCCGGCGATGATGAGGATGATCCAGGTCATTGCTACTCCAGAGTGCGGCAAGGTCGTCCCCGCCCGAAAGCGCCGCCACGGACGCCGCACCCCGTCGGTCGCGGGGTCGTCCCCGCCGGGGCTGTGAGCCGGAACTATACCAGTTGCAACAAAAATATGTCCACGCCGACCGCGCGTCGGGGATAATCGGCGCTCAACTATAAAAAAGGAGCGACCATGCTTTTATTGGCCCAGATCGTCACCGGCCTCGTGGCTTTGATACACATCTACATCGTGCTGCTGGAGACGGCGCTGTTCGAGTCGCGCGGGCGCAAGGTCTTCGGCCTGAGCAAGGAAAAGGCGGACATCGTGCGCCCGGCCATGTCCAACCAGGGCTGCTACAACGGTTTCCTGGTGGCCGCGCTGGTGCTCGGCTTCGTCCATCCGAACCCGGCGATCGCGTCGGCGTTCACCGTGTTCGGCCTGTGCTGCGTGGCGGTGGCCGGCGTCTGGGGTGGCCTGACCGTCAAGCGCAGCATCCTGTTGATCCAGACGCTGCCGGCGGTGATCGCCCTGGCGCTGCATTTCGCCGCCTGAGTCGCCAGGCCGGCCACGGCTCCCTCCAAATGCAGATTGCCATTTCATTCACATCCGTGAAACAATCGGCCGATACCTGCAGCGGGAGCCGACCATGCCACAGTCCAGCCGTGCACCAAGCGAGGCGCAACTCGCGTTCGGCCCCTTCCTGCTGACGCCGGCGCTGCGCACGCTGACCCGTGCGGGCCGGCCGGTGCCGCTGCACGGGCGCGCTTTCGACCTGCTGCTGGCCCTGGTCGAACGGGCCGGCGAGGTGGTCGGCAAGGACGAGCTGATCGCGCGGGTCTGGCCCAGCACCGTCGTCGAGGAAAACAATCTGCGTGTGCATATCGGCACCTTGCGCAAGACGCTGGGCGGTGTCGACGGCTGTGCGCGCTGTGTTGAAAACGTTGTCGGACGCGGCTATAGCTTTGTCGCCCCTGTCATCCGGATCCCGCCGACCGCCATCGCCGCCGCGCCGCGCCATTCCGCGGGCCCGCAGCCCCGTCAGCAACAGCACTGCGTCATCGGCCGCGACCAGGAGATCGGGCAGGTGGCGGCGCTCATCGGCCCGCACCGCTGCGTGACCATCGTCGGTCCCGGCGGGGTCGGCAAGACGACGGTGGCGTTGGCGGTGGGCCTGGCGTTGGCGTGCAATTTCGGCGAACGGCGGTATTTCGTGGACCTGGCCGTTGCGGCAGGCGGCACTCATATGGCCGGAACACCGACCGGCCGCGCCCCGCAAGCCAGCTACGACGTGGCCGGCTACGACGTGGCCGCCCCCCAGGTGGCCGACTCCGAAGTGGCCAGCTCCGACTTGGCCAGCTCCGACTTGGCCGATCCCGCGTTGGCCGATACGGCGGTGGCCGCTGCCGTGTTGAGCGCCATGGTCGTCGCCTGGCCGGCCGCCGCCACAGCTCACAGCGCGCCGTTGCCGACGCTGCCGGCCTTTCCGCGCGGACAACCTTCCTTGCTCATTCTGGACAATTGCGAGCACGTCATCGACTACGCCGCCGCGTTGGCCGAGGCGCTACTGGCAAGCCATCCGTCGCTGCACATTCTCGCCACCAGCCGCGAACCGCTGCGCGCGCGCGGGGAGCGCCTGCATCGGCTGGCGCCGCTGGCCACGCCGCCCGACGACGCCACCGGCGAGGCCTTGCTGTCCTATCCGGCGGCGCGCTTGTTCGCCGAACGCGCGCCGGCCGCCGTCGACGGCCCGGCAGGCTCCGAGCCCGACCTGCGCCATGTCGGCGCGATCTGCCGCCGCCTCGACGGCCTGCCGCTGGCCATCGAACTGGCCGCCGCGCGCGTCGATTTCCTCGGCCTCGCCGGACTGGCCACGCGCTTGGGCGAAGGCTTGGCAGACAGCCTGGGTGTGCTGGCGTGCGGTTTGCGCGCCGGCCCGCCGCGGCACCGCAGCATGCGCGCTTCGCTGGACTGGAGCTTCGGCTTGCTGACGGCGCACGAGCAAACGCTGCTGCAACACCTCGCCGTGTTCCACGACAGCTTTACGCTCGAGGCGGCGGGCGACATCGCCGCGTGCTGCGGCATCGCCCGCGCGACGGCGTTCGACGCGCTGGCCGGCTTGCACGCCAAATCGCTGCTGCTCGCGCACGCCGACGGCGGCGCCATGCGCTATCGTCTGCTGGACACCACCCGCGCCTACGCCCGCGTCAAGCTGGACGCCGCGATGGCTTGCGGCGCCGCGCAAGGGGCGCTACCCGAGCCGGCCCTGCGCGGCAACGCCGGCGTGCCGCGCACCCCTCACGCGGTGGCGCCGCCGGCGAGTGGCTTGCGCGCGTGCTGATTGAGCCGCCGCACCTGCAACACCGCGCCGATCACGAACACCAGGAACATCACGCCGGTGATGACCTGGAGTTCCGGCGCCTCGGCGTTCGGCAGGATCGGCGCGCCCATCGGCACGCGCGTGAGCGTCTCGGTCGCGGCCGGGATCATGTGGAAGAAGAAGGTCAGCGACAGCAACACCGTTTGCAGCGCCGGCTTGGCGGCGACCTTCCAGGCCACCGCCAGCACCAGCAAGGTGATCACGCCGAGCGCGTGCGGCTTGCCGAAGCCGCCATGCTGGAAGATGCCGAAACCGGTCAGGCAGGTCAGGATCGTGGTGACCAGATAGGTCTTGCCGGCGCCGTTGGACAGGTCGATGCGCTTGTCGCGCGCGAAGCCGACGGTGCCGGCGCCGAGCGCGACCAGGCTGATGGCCGTGTGGATGACGCCGAGGGTGGTCAGGCCGTACATGGTGGGCTCCTTCATCGTGGGGATGGGACCATGGTAGGCGCGGCGCCCCGGGCGGCGCGAGTTAAACCTTATAAATTGGTATATATGCCGGCGCCGCTCAGCCCAGCGGCGGTTTGACGACGGCAATGCTCGGCAGCGCGATGGTCTGCACCACCACCGGCGTGGTCTCGGTCTGCGGCCGGGAGCCGGTGCCGCGCAGCGCCAGCAGCCAGCCGATGCCGTCGAACCAGAACGGCGCGCCCAGCGACGAGGCGAACGCGGTGACGATCCAGCCCATCAGCGCGAACGCCAGCGCGCCGAGGAAGGCGGACGCGCCCTTGCCGGCGGCGTGTTCGAACCGCGACGATGGCCAGCCGATCGGCAGCTTTTCGACCTGCTGCCATTCTTTTTTCGCCAGCGCCGCCTGCTCCAGCGGGGTGGCGGCCGGCGCGCCGGCGGGCGCGGCCACGGGCGGCTTCAGGCGGCCGCTGGCGACGCCGTCGGCGCCCTCGCGGGCCAGTTGCGCGGCCACCTGGTCGTCGCCCCAGAGTCGCTTGCTCAACTCGATGGCGTCGATGTTCATCGTCGCCGCGTAGAACAGGCCGACGCCAAACAGCACCAGCTGCGAGCGCCGCTTGTACCAGCCGGTGATGCGCTCCATCACGGTCTCGTACCAGATGCGCACGGCGTTCTCGAGCGCCGCGGCGTCGTCCGGGCCCTCGCCCATGATCGCCAGCAAGGTGCGCGTCAAACCCTCGTTGCCAACGTGCGCCAGCAGCATGCCGGCCGTCTGCGCCTTGCCGTATTTGTGCGTCAAGGTCGACACGAAGGCGCGCGCGAAAATGGTCGACGGAATGTACGACGGCATGCGTCCGCGCTGGGCCATGCCCTGGATCAGCGGGTGCTCCATGACGGCGGCGGCCAGCGAGGCGTCGCCAAGCTTGTCGAGGCCGAAGCCGGCGTCGAGCCGCAGCAGGCGCTTGAGCGACGGCACGATGCCGCGCACGCGCCGCTTGCCGCCGGACTCGTGCAGCATCGTCAGCACGCCGTCGAGCAGCACCTTGGCGCGCGTCTGGAACAGCGAAGCGATCGCCTCGCGCGTGGCGCTGCACAGCAGGCTCACGGCCAGGAAGGTGTACGACAAACCGATGGCCACATCCAGGTAATGACTCGACATACGGCCCCCGTTAAAGTTTGGTCAAATGTTCCAGTAACATAATGGATTTCTGGGCCGCTAGCCAGCCACAAGCACGAATTTCGTTTATATCGTAAGATACCGATATTGAAATCGGATAAATACGATACATATATCGTTATAAGCCGATTCATTTTTCGACCAGGTAAACAGATGGACATCGACGCAATCCACAAAGCCCTTGCCAACCCGGTGCGGCGCCAGATCCTGGCGTGGCTCAGGGAGCCGGAAAAGTACTTTCCGGAGCAGGCGCATCCGCACAGTTTCGGCGTGTGCGCCGGGCAGATCGACCAGCGCGCCGCGCTGTCGCAATCGACGGTGTCGGCGCACCTGGCCACACTGCTCAAGGCCGGGTTGATCACGTCGCACCGGGTCGGGCAATGGAACTACTTCAAACGCGATGAAGCGGCCATCCAGGCCTTCATCGACCACATGACAATCTAAGGAATCAAACATGGCTAACCTTTTCGACCCGATCACCATTGGCGAGCTCACGCTCAAGAACCGCATCGTCATGGCGCCGCTCACGCGCGCCCGCGCCATCGGCGGCGCCCGCGTGCCGAACGCGCTGATGGCCAAGTACTACGAGCAGCGCGCCAGCGCCGGCCTGATCTTGAGCGAGGCGACCTCGGTCACGCCGCAGGGCGTGGGCTACGCCGACACGCCGGGCCTGTGGTCCGACGAGCAGGTCGAAGGCTGGAAGGAAGTGACGGCGGCGGTGCACAAGGCCGGCGGCCTGATCTTCGCGCAACTGTGGCATGTGGGCCGCATCTCCGACCCCGAGTTGCTGGGCGGCGCCGCGCCGGTGGCGCCGAGCGCGATCGCGGCCGAAGGCCATGTCAGCCTGCTGCGTCCGTTGCGTGCGTATCCGGTGCCGCGCGCGCTGGCGACGGAAGAGTTGGCCGGCATTGTCGCCGCCTATAAAAAAGGCGCGGAAAACGCCAGGAAAGCCGGCTTTGACGGCGTCGAAATCCACGGCGCCAACGGCTACCTGCTCGACCAGTTCCTGCAAGACAAAACCAACCAGCGCACCGACAACTACGGCGGCCCGATCGAAAACCGCGCGCGCCTGATGCTCGAAGTAACGGACGCCTGTATCGAAGTATGGGGCGCGGGCCGGGTCGGCATGCACCTGGCGCCGCGGCGCGACTCGCACGACATGGGCGACAGCGACCCGGCGGCCACGTTCGGCTACGTCGCGCGCGAGCTGGGCAAGCGCAAGATCGCCTTCATCTGCGCGCGCGAAGCGGTGGGCGAGGACAGCCTGGGCCCGTTGCTGAAGAAGGAATTCGGCGGCATCTACATCGCCAACGAAAGCCTGGACAAGCACAGCGCGCAGCGCCTGCTCGACGCCGGCACGGCCGACGCCATCGCCTTCGGCAAAGCGTTCATCTCGAATCCGGACCTGCCACGCCGTCTGCAAAAAGACGCCCCACTGAACGACTGGAAGCCCGAAACCTTCTACGGGCCGGACGGCGTCGGCTACACCGACTACCCCGCGCTGGCCTAAGCGGCGATTGTCGTAGCCGCCAACACAGGGGGGTCAAGTCTGTCATTTGGACACGAGCCCAGCAATACCAAGCGTACCACGGGGGTGAGTGCCGAAAATGGGTCCAGAAACCCCACCCTGTATAGTAACTCTACAGAAACAAGTTAGGACCATCGCCCCCCCTGGTTGGCGGGGCGCGGGCCCAACGGACCGACTGGACCCCCCTGTGGTGGCGGCTACGACCCTCGCCGCTGAGGCCAGCGCGGGGTAGTCGGGGTAGCCGACGCCGTCCGGCCCGTAGAAGGTTTCGGGCTTCCCG
>CAUPRW010000031.1:0-72750 GCA_963513825.1 uncultured Duganella sp. | reverse complement strand
GCTCGTGATTTATGCTCCACGCTTCCTTCCCACGGTCGATTACTCTTCCGCAGTTGCGCTTCACTTCGCTCGCTGTGGTCAGCTCGCGGCGGGACTTTCACCCACAGGAGTGCGCCCATGCTGGGCGCACCCATAAAAAAATGGCACGCTCGACGCGTGCCATTTTTTACTCAGCAGCAAAAACCATCAGAGCGCCGAAAAGTCCAGCGCGACGCCGGTGGCCGCCTGGATCTGCTCGCGGCTCACGCCCGGCGCCAGCTCCGTCACCTTCAGGCCGCCGTCGGTCACTTCCAGCACGCCGAGGTCGGTGACGATCAGGTCGACCACGCCCACGCCGGTCAGCGGCAAATCGCATTTCTTGAGCAGCTTGTGCGACGTCGTGCCGTCCTTGGCGGTGGCCACGTGCTCCATCAGCACCACCACCCGCTTGACGCCGGCCACCAAATCCATCGCGCCGCCCATGCCTTTGACCATTTTGCCGGGAATCATCCAGTTGGCCAGGTCGCCCTGCTCCGACACCTGCATCGCGCCCAGGATGGCCAGGTTGATCTTGCCGCCGCGGATCATGCCGAACGAGTCGGCCGAGCTGAAGTAGGCGGCGCCGGGCAGCGCCGTCACGGTCTGCTTGCCGGCGTTGATCAGGTCGGCGTCGATCTCGTCCTCGGTCGGGAACGGGCCGATGCCCAGCAGGCCGTTCTCCGACTGCAAATACACCTCGATACCGGGCGGCACATAGTTCGCCACCAGGGTCGGCAGGCCGATGCCCAGGTTGACGTAAAAACCGTCCTGCAATTCCTTCGCCGCGCGCGCGGCCATTTCGTCACGTGTCCATGCCATGATAATGATCTCCGATGTTCTTAGTTGGCGCGCACGGTGCGCTGCTCGATGCGTTTTTCCGGGCTCGCGTTGACCACGATGCGGTGCACGAAAATGCTCGGCAGGTGCACCGCGTCCGGATCGATCTCGCCGATCTCGACCAGGTGCTCGACCTCGACGATGGTGATCTTGCCGGCCATCGCCGCGTTCGGGTTGAAGTTGCGCGCCGTCTTGCGGAACACCAGGTTGCCGGCCTTGTCGGCCTTCCACGCCTTGACCAGCGCCACGTCGGCCACCAGGCTGCGCTCCATCACGTATTGCTCGCCGTCGAATTCGCGGATCTCCTTGCCGTCGGCGACGATGGTGCCGACGCCGGTCTTGGTGAAGAAGGCCGGAATGCCGGCGCCGCCGGCGCGCAGTTTTTCGGCCAGCGTGCCCTGCGGCGTGAACTCGAGCTCGAGCTCGCCGGCCAGGTACTGGCGCGCGAACTCCTTGTTTTCACCGACGTAGGATGCGATCATCTTCTTGATCTGGCGCGTCTCGAGCAGCTGACCGAGGCCGAAGCCGTCGACGCCGGCGTTGTTGGAGATGGCCGTCAAGCCGGTCACGCCGGAATCGCGCAGCGCGCCGATCAGCGCCTCGGGGATGCCGCACAGGCCGAAGCCGCCGACGGCGATGGTTTGACCGTTTTGAACGACGCCGGCCAGGGCGGCGGCGGCATCCGGATAGATTTTGTTCATGGTGTCCTGTCTCGTATTTAAGTGTGACTGGTGTTTTATTGTCGCACGCCGTGGCTAAATCGGTTGTCAACGTTGTTAACTGCGCTACGGACGCGGCGTCCCAGCATAGAATACGCTCTTCGAAAGCACAATACCGTAGAACTACTTGCGCCTAGCACAATGAACGCCGCTCCCGCCATCGACTACGAATCCATTTTCCTGCACGCGCCGGTCGGCATGTGCATTTCGGAAAACCGCGTCATCCAGCGCTGCAACGACGCGCTGGCAGCGATGTTCGGCTACACCCGCGCCCAGCTCGAAGGCCTGTCCTTCCTGGTGCTGTATCCGACGATGGACGAGTTCCTGCGCACCGGCGACCGCATCATTCCGATCATGAACGCCAAGGGCCGCTATTCGGACGAGCGCATCATGCGCCGCGCCAATGGCGAACTGTTCTGGTGCCACGTCACCGGCCACTCGATGAAGGCCCAGCAACCGCTGGGGCCGGGCATCTGGACGTTCGAGGACGTCAGCGAAAAACGCCCCGTCACGGCCGAACTGACGCCGCGCGAGCGCGAGATCGCCGCGCTGCTGGTCGAAGGCAAGACCAGCAAAAGCATCGCCCGCCAGATCGACCTCAGCCCGCGCACGGTGGAAATGCACCGCGCCAAACTGATGCGCAAATTCTCGGCCTCGACCTCGTCCGAGCTGGTGCACAAGCTGGTCGGCATCCAGCTCTGATTGTTCAAACGCCAGCGGGTGCTTGAACCGGTTCAGGGCCAGGCGCGGCGCAGCGGACCGCGCGCCAGCACGGCAAGGGGCCGCGACGACGCCCTGCACCGGTTCCAGCGCTCGCTACATGGCGGTCATGCCATCGTCGGCCGAGATGATGGCGCCGTTGATGAAGTTCGAATCCTCGCCCGCCAGCAGCAACAGCAGGCCGTCGAGGTCCTCCGGCGTGCCGGGACGCTTGCGCGGCAGCATGCTGATCAGCTTTTGCCCCTGCTCGCTGGCGAAGTACTCCTCGTTGATCTCGGTCGAGATGTAGCCGGGGCAGATGGCGTTGGTGTTGATGCCGTACTTGCCCCACTCGACCGCCATCGCCTTGGTCATCTGCACCACGCCGGCCTTGCTCATGCAATAGACGCCGATCTGCGGCAACACCCGCAAGCCCGCCACCGAGGCGATGTTGATGATGCGGTGCTTCTTGCTCGGGTCGCCCTTGGCGCGGGCGATCATGCGCTTGGCGGTCTGCTGCGCCACAAAGAAGGCGCCACGCAGGTTGGTGTCCATCACGAAGGCGTAGTCGTCGGGCGTGACGTCGACCAGCCGCTGCGTGGTCGACACGCCGGAATTGTTGACCAGGATGTCGATCGGGCCGGCCTCCGTCTCGGCGTGGGCGATGGCCGACTTGATGCTGGCGAAGTCGGTCACGTCCAGCGTGACGACGTGGGCCGCGCCGCCGTCGGCCTCGATCTCGGCGCGCAACTCCTTCAGGCGCTCGGTGCCGCGCGAGGCCAGCACCACCTGCGCACCGGCTTGGGCCAGCACTTTGGCGAAGCGGGCGCCCAGACCGCTGGAGGCGCCGGTGATCAGCGCGATTTTTCCCTCAAAGTTGACTTCTATGCCCACAGCTTACTCCTCGATATTATTAAATGACGTGTTGCCGACCAGTCCGGTCCGGGCCCGGCTGGCGCAGCGTAATCATTACACAAATCGCCAGTATTCGATTGCGGTGTCGAATAATGTCGCTCAAAATGGCGCCAAAGTCGATTCGCGCGGAAAAAGTAGCACAGTCGTGCTAAAATTTTCCCCGACAAGCGCTCCCCCACTCAAACCCACTATAAAAACAATCCTATGACACAGCCTCAGAATCTCGTAGAACAATACGGCCCGCGCGACGCGATGGAGTACGACGTCGTCATCGTCGGCGGCGGCCCGGCCGGCCTGTCGGCGGCGATCCGCATCAAGCAACTGGCCGCCGAACAGAACCGGGAAGTGTCGGTCGTCGTGCTGGAAAAAGGCGGCGAGCTCGGCGCCCACATCCTGTCGGGCGCCGTGATGGACCCGAAGGCCTTGACCGAACTGATCCCGGACTGGAAGGAAAAAGGCGCGCCGCTCAACACCGCCGTCACCGAGGACCGCGTGCTGTTCCTGACCGAGACGAAAGCGTTCAAGACGCCCAACTTCGCGCTGCCGGCCTGCTTTGAAAACCATGGCAACTACGTCATCTCGCTGGGCAACGTGGTGCGCTGGCTCGGCCAGCAGGCCGAAAGCCTGGGCGTGGAGATCTTCCCCGGCTTCCCGGCCGCCGAGATCCTGTACGGCGACGACGGCCACGTCAAGGGTGTGGCGACCGGCAACATGGGCGTCAAACGCGACGGCGCGGCCGGTTCGGACTTCCAGCTGGGCATGGAGCTGCACGGCAAATACACCTTGTTCGCCGAGGGCTCGCGCGGCCACCTGGGCAAGCAGCTGATGGCCAAGTACGACCTCAACAAGGGCAAGGACCCGCAATCGTACGGCATCGGCATCAAGGAACTGTGGGAGATCGACCCGTCCAGGCACCAGCCCGGCCTGGTGGTGCACACCACCGGCTGGCCGCTCGACACCAAGACCTACGGCGGCTCGTTCCTGTACCACATGGAAAACAACCAGGTGGTGGTCGGCTACGTCGTCGGCCTCAATTACGAAAACCCGTACCTGTCGCCGTACGAGGAGTTCCAGCGCTATAAAACCCACCCGGCGATCAAGCCGTTCTTCGAGGGCGCCAAGCGCATCTCGTACGGCGCGCGGGCAATTACCGCAGGGGGCTTGCAATCGTTACCCAAGCTGGTCTTCCCGGGCGGCGCGCTGATCGGCTGCGACGCCGGCTTCCTCAACATGAGCCGCATCAAGGGCAGCCACGCGGCCATCAAGACCGGCATGCTGGCGGCCGAGGCGGCGTTCGAGGCGCTCGGCGCCGGCCGCCAGCACGACGAGCTGGCCGCCTTCCCGGCCGCGTTCGAGCAATCCTGGCTGCACGAGGAGCTGCACGTGGCGCGCAACGTCAAGCCGTGGCTCAACAAGGGCCTGTACCTGGGCTCCTTGATGACCGGCATCGACCAGATCGTCTTCCGCGGCAAGGCGCCGTGGACCTTGCACCACACCCACGCCGACCACCAGTGCCTCAAGCCGGCCTCGCAGTTCGCGCCCATTGTCTATCCCAAGCCGGACGGCAAGCTGACGTTCGACCGCCTGTCGTCGGTGTTCATCTCCAACACCAACCACGCCGAGGACCAGCCGATCCACCTGACCTTGAAGAACCCGAGCGTGCCGGTCGACGTCAACCTGGCCCAGTACGCCGGGCCGGAGGCGCGCTACTGTCCGGCCGGGGTCTACGAGTTCGTCAAGACCGACGCCGGCGCCGACCGCCTGCAGATCAACGCCCAAAACTGCGTCCATTGCAAGACGTGCGACATCAAGGACCCGACCCAGAACATCGTCTGGGTCACGCCGGAGGGCGGCGGCGGGCCGAACTACCCTAATATGTAATAGAGACAGAGGCGTAATAGGCGCTGCTGCAAAAAAGGCAACAACCGAAATCCGGCACCAGCCCAAGGCTGTGCCGGATTTTTTTACGCGGCACGGCGTTGGCGGGGATCGCCGGTCCGCAAACGGGCCGCAAGTGTCGGCAATATCAGCCTCCCGGGGCCCCGCCGGCCGCGCGCCGGGGGCTGTTACATATTTTTTCTAATAAATTTCCACAAAGCATTTAACGTCCTCCCCGCAATGGTCGTCTTGTACTTGGGAGAGCGCAAAATACCGACGCTCCGAACTGAATCCACCTACCAGGAGTATTTCCATGTTGAGCCTTCACACCAATTCCGCTGCCCTGTCCGCCCAAAATTCGATCGGCCGCACCCAGTCGAGCCTGTCGACGTCGCAGACGCGCCTGAGCACCGGCTTTCGCGTCAACTCGGCAATGGACGACGCCGCCGGCCTGCAAATCGCCACCCGCCTGAAAGCCCAAACCAGCGGCATGGCGATGGCAATGCGCAACACCCAAAACGGTATCTCGATGCTGCAAACGGCCGAAGGCGCGCTCGACGAGACGACCAACATCCTGATCCGCATGAAAGACCTGGCCACCCAGGGCGCCGACGCCACCACCACCACCAAGGACGGCCTGGCGCTGCAAGCTGAATTCGACGCGCTGACCAGCGAGCTGAGCAACATCGTCAACAACACCGCGTTCGGCGGCGAATCGCTGCTGAAAGGTACCACCGGCACGCTTACCAAAACAATCGACTTCCAGATCGGCGCGTCTTCCGCAGAGAAAATGACGCTCGACCTGGCAACCGGCAGCGAAGTAGCCACCATGCACACGGACCTGACGGCCGCGGCAGCTGGCTATAAAGACGACGGCACGGCGGTCGCGTCCGCCGGCAGCGACATCACCAGCACCACCGCCGCCAGCGCACTGATCGACAAATTGCAAACGGCAATCGAATCGGTGGGCAAAGTGCGCTCGGCACTGGGCGCCGCCGCCAACCGCCTGGAGCACGTCTACAACAACTTGTCCAACGTGTCGACCAACACCAAGGCGGCGACCGGCCGTATCATGGACACCGACTTCGCGGCCGAATCCTCGAACATGACGTCGAACCAGATGCTGCTGCAAGCGGGTACCGCGATGCTGAAGCAGTCGAACAGCACCTCGTCGCTGGTCATGTCCCTGCTGCAGTAATCGCGCCACCTGTTCCGCCTGCGGAACAGGGCCGCAAGGAGCCAACCGGGGGTTTTCGGTTGGCTTTTTTTTCACCCGAATTCCCCCGCCGGCGCCACCGGCGACGGCGCGCAAGGCGGCGCCGGCAGACCGCGCACGATGCCGCGCCACCGTCCCGGCCAAGCCCGCCGCACGGCCAGCGCAGCGGCACGGTCGAGAGGTTCGCCGACTAGCCAGACGGAATGTCACTCAGGTATGATCATCGCAAGCGTCATCCCTTTCATTTTTTCTCTTTCTCTTCTATGCCGACCTCACCAGACATCAATCAATTGTTCGAGAAGGGCATCGAGTTGCATTCCGAAGGCAATTTACCGCAAGCGCTGCAACACTACGAGCAAGTGTTGCGGCTCGACCCGCGGCACTTCGACGCGCTGCACAACACCGGCATTGCGGCATTTCAAAGCGGTAATTTCGAAGCGGCGGCGAGCTTTATCCGTTCCGCGCTGGCCATCGACGGCGAGCAGGTCGGCGCGCACAACAACCTGGGCAACGCGCTGCGCGAACTGCAACTGATGGAGGAAGCGCTGCGCAGCTACGAGCGCGCGATCGCGCTCAACGGCGGCGACGCCCTTACGCACTTCAATCGCGCCGTCACCTTGCAGTCCTTGCTGCGCGTCGAGGAAGCGCTCGACGGCTACGACCAGGCGCTCGAGCTCGACCCTGGCGACGACCAGGCATGGAACAACCGCGCGCAGCTGCTGTGGCAAACCGGGCAATCTGAATTGGCGCAAATCAATGTCGAACAGGCGCTGGCGATCAACTCCCACAACGTCGACGCGCACAACAACCTCGGCAACATTTTGCGGGACCTGGGGCAGCCGGAGGGCGCCGAGGACAGCTTTCGGCAAGCGTTGACCCTGGCGCCGGACGATGCCCAAGCCCACTACAACCTGGGACGCCTGCTGCTGTCGGCCGGGCGCGAGGCCGAAGCGCTGGCCTGCCTGGAACGCGCGCTGAGCCTGCACCCGCAGTTCCCGCCGGCCCTACGCCAGCACGCGCTCGCCCTACGCCAGCTGGACCGCTTCGACGACGCCGCGCACAGCGACGCCACCGCCCTGGCGCTGGAAACCCAATTGGTCGCGTCCTATCGCCGGCGCGCGGACGAACTGGAAAAGCTGGGCCACCACGAATCGGCCGCCGCGCTGTACGGCGCCGCGCTTGAACTGGCGCCCGACGACGCCGCCTTGCAGCAATCGCGGCGCGACGCGCTCGAGGCCGCGCGCAAGCACGACAAAATCATGACCGGTCTACGCCAAGCTCTGGATCTGAAGACATCGCGCCTGGCGCAACGCGGCGCGGCTGCAGCGGCCGAGCCGACCGAGCAGGAGCGGCGTTACGAAGCGGCACGCATTGCGTTCGAAAAACTGACCAAACTGGCGCCGACCAATCCGCGCGCCTTTACCAATCTGGGCAACATTCTCGATCGGCTGGGCCTGCGCGACATGGCAATGGAAAATTACGAGCGCGCCCTTGCCATCGAGCCCAACATGCCTTTGACCAACTGGAACCGTGGATTGCTGCTGCTGGCGCGCGGCGATTACGAGCGTGGTTGGCCCGCCTATGAATGGCGCTGGAAAACACCCGAGCTGCCGCTTTACAAGAAGAGGCGCCATTTTCTCAAGCGCCAATGGAGCGGGCGCGAGGCGCTCCAGGGCAAAACCATCTTGCTGCACGCCGAGCAGGGGCTGGGCGATTCGTTGCAATTTTGTCGCTACGCTTCCCTGGTCAAGCGGCGCGGCGCGCGCGTGATCCTCGAGGTGCCGCGGACGCTGGTGCAGCTCATGGCAACGCTTGAAGGTGTCGATCAGATCGTCGCGGCCGGCGACCCGCTGCCGGCGTTCGATTTCCACATCCCGTTGATGAGCCTTCCCTTGGCCTTCAACACCCGCCTCGACACCGTGCCGCCGGCCGGCCATCTGCGCAGCGATTCCGGCAAGCGCGCGCACTGGAGCGACGTGCTCGGCCCCAAAACACGGCCGCGCATCGGGCTGGTGTGGAGCGGCAGAGCCGCCCACAGCAACGATCACAACCGCACCCTGCCGCTGGCGTCGCTGGCGGCGGCGATCAGCGGCCGCTACGAGTTCGTCTGCCTGCAAAAGGAAATCCGCCCCGAGGACCAGCCGCTGCTCGCCACGCTGCCGGTGCGCCAGGTCGGCGCGCTGCTCAACGACTTTAGCGACACGGCCGCGTTGTGCGACCTGATGGACCTGGTGATCTCGGTCGACACCAGTGTCGCCCACCTGGCCGGCGCGCTCGGCAAGCGCTTGTGGGTATTGCTGCCAACGCCATTCGAATGGCGATGGCTCGAGCATGGCGCGGACAGCCCCTGGTATCCGAGCGCGACGCTGTACCGCCAGCAGCAGATCGGCGCGTGGGAACCGGTGATCGCCGCCGTGGCGGCGGACCTGGCCGAGGAACTGGGCGAATAGGCGAAAATGCCGGCGCCGGCCGGCGTGTTTCATTTACTAACGAAAGAGAGGAAGCCTCATGGCAATAGACCGCGTCGGCGCCAGCGCGCGCGCGCTGGGCATTACCGAGCGCGCCGCCGGGGAACCGGCCGGCGCGGCGCGGCAAGGCCTGGGCGTGGCGGACCGCCCGGCCACGGCCTATGCGCCGGCCGGGCCGGCGCCGGTCGCGCTGCGGCTCGACGGCCCCGACGGCGCCACGCCGTCGCAGGCGAGCCTCGACGCGCTCGCCGCGGCGCTGGCGGGCGAACTGGCCGAAGGGCTGGAACCGTCGGCGATGCGGCCCAACCAGGTGTTCCTGTCGCGCCAGATGGTCTGGCAGCCGCCCGACACCGCCATGATGGCGGCCTCGTGGCAAACCATGGTGCGCACCTACGGCGAACAGCGCGCGGCCTGGCTGGAACAGGCCAGCGGCCTGCACGTGCCGTCGAGCCTGTTCATGGCCGACCACACGCCGTCGGCGCTGCGCGAAGGCCGCCCCGGCCTGCCGCTGGTGACCGAGATGGAGCCGTGGCGCTTCGCCGTCTTCGCCTGGGGCGCCGAACGGCTGGTGCTGCGGGTGGTGGTCAACGACGACGACGAGCCGGAGCGCCAGCGCCGCAAGCGCGCGCGCGTGGCCTTGCGCCTCGAGCTGATGCTGCCGGGGCTGGGCCGGGTCGTCATCCAGATGGAACCGGCCGGCGGCAACGGCGTCATGATGGAGGTCGGCGCGGCGCACACCTCGGCCATGCAGCACATGCGCGAAATCCTGCCGCGGCTGGCCGCGCTGGTGGGGCGCTGCGGCCTGACCATCCTGCGCTGCCGCCTGCGGCGCGAACTGCCGCCGACCAGCAGCGAGCACCCCTACCCCACGCGCGCCCACACGGCCGCGCTCACGCCGGCGGTCTTCAAGGCCATGGCCGAGATGGCGGTCATGCTGTCGCAGCCGTTGCCGCCGGACGACGTCCCCGCCGAACCGGCGTGATAGACTCGCGCCCATGAGCGCAAACGAGATCGAACACCCGGCCGCGACGGCGGCGCCCGCGGCGGTGGGCTTCGGCGCCGCTTTTTTATATTGGCTCAAGCTCGGCTTCATCAGCTTCGGCGGACCGGCCGGCCAGATCGCCATCATGCACCAGGAACTGGTCGAGCGGCGGCGCTGGATCTCCGAGCGGCGCTTCCTGCACGCGCTCAACTACTGCATGGTGCTGCCCGGTCCCGAGGCGCAGCAGCTGGCCATCTACATCGGCTGGCTGATGCACCGCACGCGCGGCGCCATCGCCGCCGGCGTGCTGTTCGTGCTGCCGTCGCTGCTGATCCTGATCGGCCTGTCGTGGATGTACATGGCGTACGGCCACACGCCGGCCGTCTCCGGCCTGTTCTACGGCATCAAGCCGGCCGTCACCGCGCTGGTGCTGCACGCGGCCTGGCGGATCGGCGCGCGCACCTTGAAAAACGCTTGGCTGTGGGGCATCGCCACGGCCGCCTTCGTGGCCATCTTCGTGCTGGAACTGCCGTTTCCGCTGATCGTGCTGGCCGCCGGCTTGGCCGGCCACTTGGGCGGGCGCTACGCGCCGCAACGCTTCCACGCCGCCGCCGGCCACGGCAAGGCCGGCGAGTCCGCCGGCCCGGCGCTGATCGACGACCACACGCCAACGCCGGCGCACGCGCTGTGGCGCTGGCGCCGCTTCGGCCTCGTGCTGCTGGCGCACCTGGGCCTGTGGGCCGGCGCCATGGGCGCGCTGGCCGCCCTGTTCGGCGCCGACGCCGTGCTCACGCGCATGGCCTGGTTCTTCACCAAGGCCGCGTTGCTGACCTTCGGCGGCGCCTACGCCGTGCTGCCGTATGTGTTCC
Organism: uncultured Duganella sp.; assembly: GCA_963513825.1. Taxonomy (GTDB): domain Bacteria; phylum Pseudomonadota; class Gammaproteobacteria; order Burkholderiales; family Burkholderiaceae_D; genus Rugamonas. The sequence goes on along the minus strand of CAUPRW010000031.1, from coordinate 62,149 downwards.
AGGGCGCGGTCGAGCATTACCAGTGGCTCAGCGCGGCGCAGATGATCGACGGCCTGGCGCTGGGCGAAACCACGCCGGGGCCGCTGATCATGGTGGTGTCGTATGTCGGCTTCGCCGGCGGCTGGAACGGCGCGCTGTTCGGCGCCGGCGCGCTGCCGCTGGCCGGCGCGGTGGCGGCATGCGTGGTGACCTACTTCACCTTCCTGCCATCGTTCATGTTCATTTTGCTCGGCGGCCCGTTCATCGAATCGACCCATGGCAAGCTCAAGTTCACCGCGCCGCTGACCGGCATCACGGCGGCCGTGGTCGGCGTCATCGTCAACCTGGCGCTGTTCTTCGCCTGGCACACCTTGTGGCCGAAAGGCTGGGGCGGGGCGCTCGAATGGCCGGCCGCGCTGATCGGACTGGCGGCGGGGGTGGCGCTGTTCCGTTACCAGCGCGGCGTGATTCAGGTGGTGGTAGGCTGCGCACTGGCCGGCCTGGCCTGGACGCTTTTGATCAAATGAGGACTATGAAAACTAACATCACCGCCATGGTGGCCGTCGCCGCCGCGCTGGCCGGCTGCGCCGCGCCCGCACCGAAGACGCTGCAAGCGTGGGAAAGTCCGGCCGCCGACTATCCGGCCATCTGCATGCTGATGCAAGCCGATGGCACGCTGGCGTTCAAGGGCGGCTTTCAGTTCTACCAACCGGGCGCGTGGCGGCGGGACGGTCAAGCCGGCACGCTGACGTTGACCTTGGGCGGCACCGTGCCGTTCCCGTCGGACATCGCCAAGGTGCAGCTGCGCAGCAACATCGGCGCGCTGACGGCGTACAACGAACAGCGGCGCGAGCTGACCTACAAGGTTGCCGCCACCACCCCGTTCATCGCGCTCGGCAATTTCTATTTCTACCGCACCGGGGCCTGCCGCGCGACCTAGGCCGAGGCCGTGTCCAAATGTCAGACTTGACCCCCGCCGGGTTTTACGCTTCCTGCAGCTTTTTCATCCGGTACGACAATTGCGGCCGCGTCAATCCCAGCATCCTGGCCGCCGCCGACAAGTTGCCCTCCGCGCGCTTGACCGCCGCCAGTATCAACGTGCTCTCGAGCGCGTCCAGCGACCATTCTTGCGCCCTGCCCTCGGCCGTTTCGCCCAACATCCCCGGCAACATGTCGAGCAACTCGGCGCTGGCCGCGGCGGCCGCCGGCGCCACGGTCGCCGTCGCCTGGCTGGTCAACCTGCCCGTCTGCGCCAGCGAAAAATACGACGCCTGCGATTCCTCGCCACTGGTAAACAGATGCGGCAAATCGATCGGGCCGTCCTCGTTGGCGTAGATCACGCCGCGCTCCACCAGATTCTGCAGTTCCCGGATATTGCCCGGGAAGTGGTAATTGAGCAGCGCGTCGACCGCCCGCGCCGTAAAACCGGTCAGGCGCCGCTGGTGCTTCTGCCCATAGTGGCGCATGAAATACCCCATCAGCAGGGGAATGTCGTCGCGCCGGTCGCGCAGCGGCGGCAGGTGGATCGGGAACACGTTCAGGCGGAAGAACAAATCCTCCCGAAAGCGCCCCTGCCGGATCTCTTCGCGCAGGTCGACATTGGTCGCCGCCACCACCCGCACGTCGACCTTCACGCTGCGCACCCCGCCGACCCGCTCGACCTCCCCCTCCTGCAAGGCGCGCAGCAGCTTGCCCTGCGCGACCAGGCTCAACGTGGCGATCTCGTCGAGGAACAGCGTGCCGCCGCTGGCGCGCTCGAAGCGCCCCGGCCGCGATTGCGTGGCGCCGGTGAAGGCCCCGCGCTCGACGCCGAACAATTCCGATTCGATCAAGGTCTCGGGAATGGCCGCGCAGTTGACGGCGACAAAAGGCTGCCCCTTGCGTTTGCCGATCTGGTGCAGCATGTACGCGAACAGCTCCTTGCCCACGCCCGATTCGCCCGTAAACAGCACCGTCGCCGCCGTCGGCGCCACCCGCTTGAGCATGTGGCAGGCCGCGTTGAAGGCCGACGACACCCCCACCATCTCCTTGTCCGCGTACGGGCGCTCGTCGTCGCCCTCCAGGATCGCCGCCTTGCGGTGCGCCTGCGGCTCGCTGTAGGCGGTGGTGCTGACGAAGGCCTCGGCGTTGAGGAAGCGCAGATCCTCCTCGACGTTGTCCCACTCGTCGGCGGGTTTGCCGATCAGGCGGCAGTGCTTGTGGCCCATCGAGCTGCATTCGATCTCGCGGTAGATGGTCAGGCGGCCGATCATGGAACTGGTGTAGCCGATCGCGTAGCCGGTCTGCATCCAGCACGCCGGCTCGGTGCCGATGCCGAAATCGGCGGTGTGCACCTCGTCCTCGCCCGAGTGGTGCCACAGGAATTCGCCACGGTAGGTGCCCAGTTCGACGTCGAATTCGAAGTGCAGCGCCTCGACCTTGACCGCGCCCTCGAGCGAATGCATGCGCGGGCCTGCGGAAAACAGCGCGGCCGGATCGGCGTCGGGCCAGCGCTCGCGCAGCAGCTGGGCGTCTCGCGCGCCGGCCGAATAGCCGACCCGCGTGAGCAGCCCGCGGGTGCGCTCGGCGCCTATGCTCTCGAGCAGTTCGCGCCGCAACGCGCCCAGCGAAGCCATATGCACCAGCTGCATGCGCTGGCCGTTGAGCCAGATGCGCCCATCGCCGGGCGAAAAGTGCAGGCTTTGGGTGATGTCGTCCAGGGTCGGTGCCGCGCCCTCGTTCAAATGGTCGCTGTCGCCCCGGTTCAGCATCTTGCCGGTCGCCTGCGATACCTCCGCCAGCGAAACGCGCTCACGCTTGCTCATGTCTCCACCCTTGTCGTCTTTTACCAAATCATACATCGGTAGTTCTCCTGATTGATCATTTGATCAAGCGGCAGTGCCGCTTCAATTTTGCTGCGGCGCGCCACGCCATCGCCACATCCACCGCCACTTCCAGCCTCCAGCCCCTCAAAGCACGCTGATGCCACGTATTGCATCGCAATACGCCGAAACCACACATCGCTGGCACGCAACTTGTAATAGCTAAGGAAAGAGCGGCAAGCGGTCCTTATGCAACTAGCGTGCTAACGACGCCATGCCCCACCCCCATCAACCAAGGAGACAGACATGACCGACATCCCCGGCGCCGGCGGCGCCTTCCTCAGCCCCGCCATCTGGCGCGACCGCATCTTCAACGGCGAATGGATCGCCGCCCAGGGCGGCACCCACACATTCATCGAGCCGGCCACCGGCGAGCAGCTCGGCCGCATCGGCCTGGCCAACCCGGCCGACGTATTGGCCGCCGGCGCGCAGGCGCGCGCCGCGCAAAAAGCGTGGGCCAAGTCGGACTACAAGGAACGCGCCGCGATCTTCCGCGGCGCCGCCGCGCTCATCGCCAAACACCACGACGAGCTGTCGACGTGGATCGTGCGCGAGACGGGCGCCATCCGTCCCAAGGCCGATCTGGAATTGCGCGAAGCGAGCGCCCACCTGCAGGAGGCGGCCGCCATGCTGACCCAGCCCAAGGGCCAGCTGCTGGCGTCGGCCGCCGGCACCATGAGCCTCGCCCGGCGCGTGCCGCACGGCGTGGTGGGCGTGATCTCGCCGTTCAACTTCCCGCTGATCCTGTCGATCCGCTCGATCGCGCCGGCGCTCGCCACCGGCAACGCCGTGGTCCACAAGCCGGACCTGCAAACGCCGATCAGCGGCGGCGTGCTGATCGCCCGCATCTTCGAGGCGGCCGGCCTGCCCAAGGGCGTGCTGCACGTGCTGCCGGGCGGCGCCGACGCCGGCCAGGCCCTGTGCAGCCATCCCGACATCGGCATGATCGCCTTCACCGGTTCGACGGCGGCGGGCCACAGCGTCGGCGAGCTGGCCGGCCGCCACCTGAAGAAAATGTCGCTGGAACTGGGCGGCAAAAACTCGCTGATCATCCTCGACGACGCCGATCCCGACATCGCCGCCTCCAACGCCGCCTGGGCCACCTTCCTGCACCAGGGCCAGGTCTGCATGTGCGCCGGCCGCGTCCTGCTCCAGCGCGGCATCGCCGACGCCGTCATCGAGCGCCTGGTCCACAAGGCGCGCCACCTGCCGGTCGGCGATCCGATGGGCGGCGACGTCGCCCTCGGACCTTTGATCAGCGAGCGCCAGGTCAAGCGCCTCCATTCCATCGTCGAGGACAGCGTCGCCGACGGCGCCAGGCTGCTGGCCGGCGGCACCTACGAGCGCCAGTTCTACAAACCGACCGTGCTGACCGGCGCGCGCGCCGGCATGCGCTGCTTCGAGGAGGAGCTGTTCGGCCCCGTGGCCTCGATCACCGTGTTCGACACCGACGAGGAAGCCATCGCGCTGGCCTCGGCCACCACCGGCTGCCTGGCGCTGGGCGTGATCACGCCGAGCATCGCCCGCGCCATGCACATCGCCGACAGCGTGCCGTCGGGCCACGTGCACATCAACGACCAGACCGTGCTGGCCGAGGCCCACGCGCCGTTCGGCGGCGGCGGCACCTCCGGCAACGGCGGGCGCCACGGCGGCACCGTCGACTGGGAGGAATTCACGCAAACCCAGTGGCTCACCATCAAGACCGAAGCACCGCGCTACCCATTCTAATAATTTGTACAACAAAGGAGACAGCATGAAGTTACGTAACAAGACCATCGTCGTCACCGGTGTCGCTTCCGGCATCGGCGCCGAAGTGGCGCGGCTGGCGCGCTTCGAGGGCGCCACCGTCATCGGCATGGACCGCAACGATCCCGGCATGACGCTCGACGGTTTCGTCCAGGTGGACCTGGGCGGCACCACCAGCATCGACGAGGCCATCGCCAGGCTGCCGCAGCGCGTGGACGCGCTGTGCAACATCGCCGGCGTGCCCGGCACCGCCAATCCGGCGCTGCTGGCCAAGGTCAACTACCTCGGCCTGCGCTACCTGACCGCCGGCGTGCTGCCGCGCATGCCGGCCGGCGGCTCGATCGTCAACGTCGCCTCCATCCTCGGCGCCGAATGGCCGGCGCGCCTGGAGCTGCACAAGCAGCTGGCCGCCGCCGAGGGCTTCGCCGCCGGCCTGGCCTGGCTGGACCAGCACCAGGTGCCGGACGAGACCTGCTACCAGTATTTCAAGGAGGCGCTCATCGTCTGGACCTATGTGCAGTCGCAAAAGTGGTTCCTCGAGCATTCGGTGCGCATGAACAGCGTCGCGCCCGGCCCGGTGTTCACCCCCATCCTCGGCGACTTCGTCTCGATGCTCGGCGAGGAGCGCGTCCAGCGCGACGCCCACCGCATGAAGCGCCCGGCCTACGCCGACGAGGTGGCCTCCGTGATCGCCTTCCTGTGCAGCGACGAGGCGCGCTGGATCAGCGGCATCAACCTGCCCGTCGACGGAGGGCTCGCATCGACCTTTATTTAAGTTTGCGGCACCCGAAGCACCGATAAAACTAAAACCAGGAGACAGCAATGCAAACCAAAAAACGCCTGAGCCGGAGCATACTGGCCATCGCGGTGACGGCGGCCCTGCCGGCCGCCCACGCCTACGAGTTCGAAACGGCCGATCCGGAACTGAAGATCAGCTGGAACAACACCTTCAAGTACAGCGGCGCCTACCGCCTCAAGGACGCCGACTCGCGCCTGCTGGCAGGCGGCTACCAGCCCTCCGGTCCGGGCGACTTCACCGGCCTCAATCTGGACGACGGCAACCAGAACTTCCGCAAAAAGGGCATCGTCTCGAGCCGCGTCGACTGGCTCTCCGAGTTCGACGCCGGCACCCGCACGCTGGGCATGCGCATCAGCGCCGCCGGCTGGTACGACGACGCCTACATGGGCAGCAACGACAACGGCTCGGCCGCCAGCAACGCCGCCACCCTGGGTGGGCAAAGCGCCAACCGCTTCTCCAAGGGCACCAGGGTGCTCCACGGCCGCAACGCCGAACTGCTCGACGCCTTCGTCTTCGCCAAGGGCAAACTGGGCGAGCTGCCCGGCACCGTGCGCGTCGGCCGCCACACGCTGCAATACGGCGAGAGCCTGTTCTTCGGCGCCAACGGCATCGCCAACGCCCAGGGACCGGTCGACCTGGTCAAGCTGCTCAGCGTGCCGGGCGCGCAGTTCAAGGAGATCCTGCGGCCGGTCAACCAGGTCTCGGGCCAGTTGCAGGTGGCGCCGACCGTCTCCCTCGGCGGCTACTACCAGTTCGAATGGCGGCCCACGCAGATCCCCGGCGCCGGCAGCTACCTGAGCTCCTACGACGCCGCCGGCGCCGGCGCCGCCGCCTTCCTGGTCGCGCCGACCAACAGCGGCGCGCCGGCCTTCATCACCCAGCCGGACATGAAGGCCAAGAACTCCGGCCAGGGCGGCCTGCAGCTCAAGTGGGCGCCGGCCGACTCGGACATCGAGTACGGCTTCTACGCGGCGCGCTACCACGACAAGTCGCCCAACTTCTACCTCGGCTTCACGCCGGCCTTCCCGCCCGGCGCGCCATCGACCGTGCAGGCGGTGTACGCGGAGGGCATCCGCACCTTCGGCGTGAGCGCCAGCACGGTGGTGATGGGCGCGAACGTCGCGGCCGAAGCCTCGATCCGCCGCAACACGCCGCTCACCAGCGATCCGACGCCGAACTTCCTCTCGCGCAGCGGCACCGGCGTCATCGCCGACAACGGCGGCAATCCCGCCTACGCGGTCGGCAACACGGCCCACGTCAACCTGTCGGCAATCTACGTCATGCCGACCAATCCCTTCTTCGAGGGCGCCTCGCTGCTCGGCGAGATCGCGTGGAACCGCGCCACCAGCGTCACCTTCCAGGGGTCGCTCGATCCCAACACCACGCGCGACGCCACCGCCGTGCGCGTGGCCTTCGAGCCGGCCTACTACCAGGTCATCCACGGCCTGGACCTGACCATCCCGATCGGCGTCGGCTACAACCTCGATGGCCGCTCGCGCGCCATCTTCAACTTCAACGGTGGCGCCGAGCATGGCGGCGACTTCAACATCGGCATCAGCGGCACCTACCAGCAGGACTGGAAGTTCGGCATCAGCTACGTCAAGTTCCTCGGCGGGACCGGCACCTTCCTGAAGAACAATCCGGCCACCAACGCGCCCATCCTCAGCTACGCACAGTCATTGAAGGACCGCGACTACATCTCCTTCAACATCAAACGCTCTTTCTAAGGACATAACTAAAATGAAGACATCCCTGAAACTGACCACATTGTCGCTGTCGCTGGCCCTGACCGCCCTTCCGCTCCACGCCGCCGTCACCGGCGAGGAGGCGGCCAAGCTGCAGACCACCTTGACGCCGCTGGGCGCCGAAAAAGCCGCCAACAAGGAAGGCACGATACCGGCCTGGGAAGGCGCCTACACAAAGGTGCAAGCGGGCTACAAGCCGGGCGACTTCCGCGCCGATCCGTTCGCCGCCGAGAAACCGGTGCTGGCCATCACCGGCAAAAACGTCGACCAGTACGCGGCCAAGCTGTCGGCCGCCACGGTGGCGATGCTCAAGAAGTATCCCAACTACCGGCTCGACATCTACCCGACCCACCGCACCGGCGGCGCGCCGGCCTGGGTGTATGAAAACACCTTCAAGAACGCCACGCGCGCCAAGTCGGTCGACGGCGGCTACGGCGTCGAAGGCGCCTATGGCGGCATCCCGTTCCCGATTCCGAAGACCGGTTACGAGGCGATCATGAACCACCGCCTGGCATGGACCGGCGAGGCGGCCATCCTGCCGCTGCGCACCATCATCGTCACGCCCGACGGCAAGCGGGCCATGGCTACCGAGGCCGAACAGACCTTCATGCGCCCGTACTACTTCAAGGACGGCAGCCTGGAAAAATTCGACGGCATCTACCAGTTCGGCCGCCTGATCACGCGCGCGCCGGCCTCCAAGGCCGGCGAAGGCATCCTGGTCCACGACGGCATCAACGAAGCCAAGCCGCGCGCCATCTGGCAGTACCTGGTGGGCCAGCGCCGCGTGCGCCGCGCGCCGTCGGTATCGTACGACACGCCCGATTCGGTCACCTCCGGCATCGGCCTGTTCGACGAGGCCTTCATGCTGTTCGGCCCCGTCGACCACCACGAGCTCAAACTGGTGGGTAAAAAAGAGATGTACATCCCGTACAACAACAACCGCGCCGGCAGCGCCAAGATCGCCGACCTGGTCGGTCCACAGTTCCTCAACCCGGACCTGGTGCGCTGGGAGCTGCACCGCGTGTGGGAAGTCGAGGCCACGCTGATCCCCGGCAAACGCCACGTCGTCGCCAAGCGCCGCTACTACCTCGACGAGGACACCTGGCAGATCATCATGGTCGACGGCTACGACGCGCAAGGCCAGATCTGGCGCGGCAACTACACGCTCACCCTGCTGGCGCCGGACATTCCGGCCGTGCTGGGCAACGTCATGTGGGGCACTTACAACGTGCAGACGGGCGCTTATCTGCTCAACGAAGCGTCCAACGAGATGCCGACCCAGATCAAGACCATCCCGCGTCTGCCGGCCAGCTATTTCGGTCCGGAGGAATTGGCGAATCAAGGTTCGCGCTGATTCCGAGTCAAGTTTCATGTCACAGAAAGGTCAATGATGGTCAGATCGAATCCACTCTCTCCGCGCGTTCGCGCCACGCCGCTGGCGCTAGCGCTGTTGCTGGCGCTCGGCGCGGCTACAGGCAGTGCCGGCGCCAACGCCGGCAGCGGCGGCAAGCCGCCGCTGCCGGCGGCGCTCAGCCAGCCGGCGCTGATCACGCCCAAGGCGCTGCACGCGGCGATGCTGGCCGTCGCCAGCGCCGGCAAGCGGCTGGTGGCGGCCGGCGAACGGGGCACGATCCTGTACTCGGACGACGCCGGCAAGTCGTGGCGGCAGGCGGCGGTGCCGGTCAGCGTCAGCCTGACAGCGCTGCAGTTCGTCGACAACAAGGTCGGGTGGGCGGTCGGCCATCAGGGCGTGGTGCTGCGCACCGCCGACGGCGGCGCCACGTGGAGCAAGCGCTTCGACGGCGTGCAGGCCGCCACGCTGGTGCTGCGCGACGCCGAAGCGTCCTTCGGGCCGGAACGCGACAAGGCGGTGGCCGACGCCAAACGCCTGGTCGAAGATGGCCCGGACAAGCCTTTCCTCGACCTGTACTTCGATAGCCCGAACACCGGCTACGTGCTGGGCGCCTACAACATGATGTTCCGCACCACCGACGGCGGCGCCACCTGGCAGCCGTGGCAAAGCCGCGTGGCCAACCCGAAGGGCCTGCACCTGTACGGCATGCGCGGCGCGGCGGGCGCCATCTACCTGGCCGGCGAACAGGGCCTGCTGCTGCGCTCGACCGACAAGGGCGCCAGTTTCAGCCCGCTGCCGACGCCCTACAAGGGCAGCTACTTCGGCCTGCTGGCCGCGCACGGCGGCACGCTGCTGGCCTATGGCTTGCGCGGCAATGTGTTCCGCTCCGGCGACCAGGGCGCCAGCTGGAGCCAGGTGAACACCGGCGTGCAGGCCTCGCTGGCCGCCGGCACCGTCATGGCCGACGGCGCCATGGTGCTGGTCAGCCAGGGCGGCGACGTGCTGGTGAGCCGCGACGATGGCCGCACCTTCGCCGCGCAAACGGCCACCGCGCTGCCGCTGGCGGCGGTGGCCCAAGCCGGCGATGGCGCCCTGGTGGTGGCCGGACTACGCGGTTTGCGCAGGATCCCCTAGCGCGCCGCCGCGGGCGTAACAACGATCGGACAACGTATCCGGATCACGCCCTTTTTCATACGAACATGGTTGGAGCATCATGAACACTGATAACGACTTAGAACAACAACCGGTCATCCGGCGGCTGGAGGACTTCGACACGAAGTCCGGCAACCTTGGCGAACGCGCGCTGTTCAACTACAGGCCATTGGTCATCTTCCTTTGTCTGCTGGCGACGATCGTGCTGGGCTTCCAGGCCACGCGCATCAAGCTCAATGCCAGCTTCGAGAAAATGATCCCAAGTGCCCATCCCTATGTGGCGAACTACCTGGCCAACAAGAGCGATCTCAATGGACTGGGCAACTCGGTGCGCATCGCCGTCGAGGCGAAGAACGGCACCATCTACGACCGCGCCTATCTCGACACGCTGCAGCGCCTCAACGACGAGCTGTTCCTGCTGTCCGGGGTCGACCGCCCGTTCATGAAATCGTTGTGGACTCCCAGCACCCGCTGGGCGGCGGTGACCGAGGATGGCCTCGACGGCGGCACCGTCATCCCGGACGGCTACGACGGCTCGGCGGCCAGCCTTGAGCAGCTGCGCGCCAACATCGCCCGTTCCGGCGAAGTGGGCCAACTGGTGGCGGCCGACTTCAAGTCCAGCATCATCTTCGTGCCGCTGATGGACAAGCTGCCGCGGACGGCGCAAACGCCCGAACAAGCGCTCGACTACCGCACCCTGTCCGAAAAGCTGGAGCGGATCCGCGCCAAGTATGAACAGGAAGGCGTCAAGATCCACATCACCGGCTTCGCCAAGATCGTCGGCGACCTGATCGAAGGCCTGCAACAGGTGCTGCTGTTCTTCGTGCTGGCGATCGCCATCTGCGGCGCGGTGCTGTACTGGTACACGCGCTGCTGGCGCAGCACCACGCTGGTGGTGGTGTGCTCGCTGGTGGCGGTTCTGTGGCAGTGCGGCCTGCTCGCCACGCTGCACTACGAGCTCGATCCCTACTCCATCCTGGTGCCGTTCCTGGTGTTCGCCATCGGCATGAGCCACGGCGCGCAGAAGATGAACGGCATCATGCAGGACGTCGGGCGCGGCACGCACCGCGTGGTCGCCGCCCGCTACACCTTCCGCCGCCTGTTCGCCGCCGGCCTGACGGCGTTGTTGTGCGACGCGGTCGGCTTCCTGGTGCTGGTCAGCATACAGATCAAGGTGATCCAGGACCTGGCGGTGATCGCCAGCATCGGCGTGGCGGTGCTGATCTTCACCAACCTGGTGCTGCTGCCGGTGCTGCTGTCGTACACCGGCGTCAGCGCCAAGGCAGCCCGGCGCACCCTGCAGGCCGACAGCGCCGCCGGCGACAACGCCACGCAGCCATGGCTGTGGGCCTTCCTCGACCGCTTCACCCAGCGCCGCTGGGCCACGGTCACGGTGGCCGCCAGCGTGGTGCTGGGCGGTCTCGGTTTCGCCTACAGCCTCAATCTCAAGGTCGGCGATCTCGATCCCGGCGCGCCGGAACTGCGCGCCGATTCGCGCTACAACCGCGACAACGCCTACCTGGTCTCCCACTACGCCGCCAGTTCGGACATCTTCGTCGTCATGGTCAAGACTCCGGCCGACCAGTGCACGCAGTACGCCACCCTGCACAAGGTGGACGAACTGGCGTGGAAGCTGGAACAGCTGCCCGGCGTCGACTCGACCAACTCGATGGCGGCGTTGAGCAAGCTGGCCACCACCGGCTACAACGAAGGCAACTTCAAATGGTTCGACCTGATTCCGAACGCCGGCGCGCTTGGCGCCGTGCAAACGCGCGCCCCGCGTGAACTGTTCAACCAAAGCTGCTCGCTGCTGTCGCTGTATGTCTACCTGAAGGACCACAAGGCCGAAACGCTCAGCCGCGTGGTCGACGCCGTCGAAGCCTTCGCCGCCGCCAACAACACCGCCGACGTGCAGTTCCAGCTGGCCGCCGGCAGCGCCGGCATCGAGGCGGCCACCAACATCGTCGTCAAGAAGGCCATGCGCGACATGCTGTTCTGGGTCTATGGCGCGGTCATCCTGCTGTGTTACGCGACGTTCCGCTCGTGGCGCGCGGTGCTCGTCGCCGTGCTGCCGCTGGTGCTCACCTCCATCCTGTGCGAGGTGCTGATGGTGGTGCTGGGCATGGGCGTAAAAGTCGCCACGCTGCCGGTGATCGCGCTTGGCGTGGGCATCGGCGTCGACTACGCGCTGTATGTGCTCAGCGTGATGTTAAGCCGCATGCGCGCCGGCGACAGCCTGTCGGCGGCCTACCTGCATGCCCTGCAGTTCACCGGCCGGGTCGTGATCCTGACCGGCGTGACGCTGGCGGTGGCGGTGGCCACCTGGCTGTTCTCGTCGATCAAATTCCAGGCCGACATGGGCATCCTGCTCGCCTTCATGTTCCTGTGGAATATGGTCGGCGCACTGGTGCTGGTGCCGGCGCTGGCGCACTTCCTGATGCCCGGCAAACCGGCGCGCGAACCCAAGCCGCCCGGCGTCAAGGCCGATCCGGCGCAGGCCGTACTGGCCAGCACCACGTCGGCCAAGGTGGCTGCCACCACCGCACCCACGCCGGCCAGCGAATCGCTGCGCCATCCGCCGGCCGGCAGCGTGATCGGCCGCGACGACCTGCACGACACCCACGCCTGGCTTGGCCTGCCATTCGCGCTGCCGCCGGTCGGGCAGTTGCGCTGGAAAGCCCCACGTGCCGCGCCGCCATGGCAGGGCGTGCGCGAGGCCATCGCCTTCGGCCCGGCGGCGGCGCAGCCGGGCGGCGTCACGCTCGAACTGCCGCCCGACCAATGGGGCCTGCCGACGGGGTCGGAAGACTGCCTGTCGCTCAACATCTTCGCGCCGCGACAGGCCGCCGAGGCGCTCGCCGGGCGGGCTCCGGCCCTGCCGGTGATGTTCTGGATACACGGTGGCGCCAACTCCTCCGGCACCGCCGCCACCTACACCACGCTGCGCAACCTGGCCGGCCACGACCAGGTGATCGTCGTATCGGCCAACTACCGCCTCGGCGTTCTTGGCTGGTTCAGCCTCGAGGAGCTGGCCCGCGACGACGACACGCCGGCCGACCGCTCCGGCAATTTCGGCACGCTCGACCTGATCGCCGCGCTGGAATGGGTACAGCGCAATATCGGCGCCTTTGGCGGCGATCCGGGCAACGTCACCATCTTCGGCGAGTCCGCCGGCGGCCTCAATGTCTACACCCTGCTCGCCAGTCCGCTGGCGGCGGGCCTGTTCCACAAGGCGATCGCGCAATCGCCGATCATCGCCAGCCATTCACGCGCGCACGCACGCAACTACACCGACGACGCCCAGCCGGGCCACGCCTTCAGTTCGCGCGAACTGCTGTGCGAATGGCTGCGGCGCGACGGCCCCGCCGTTGACCGCTCCGGCGCCAAGCGGCTGGTGGCCTCGATGACGGCGGCGGAGATCGAGCAATTCGTCCGGGGCCTGCCGCCGCAGGCGCTGCTGGCGCCGGTCAAGCAGGGCGCGCTCAACTTCTACGACTCGCCCACGGTCCAGCAGGACGGCTACGTGCTGCCGTCCGACCCGCTGGCCGACGTGTTCACGGACCGCGGCCGCTATCACAACGTGCCGTTCATCGTCGGCACCAACCGCGACGAGTACAAGACCTTCATGTCCAACAATCCGGACTACGTGCGCATGCTGTTCGGGAAAATCCCGCTGATGCGCAACCGCGCCCGCTACCAGCGGCACGCGGCCTACATGTCGGCGCTGTGGCAGAGCAGCGGCGCGCTGCAACCGGCCGGCGCGATGATCGCCTCCGGCCATCCGGACGTATGGGTGTACCGCTTCGACTGGGACGAGCAACCGGCCATACCGCTGATCCAGCCGCCGGTGCTGCTGGGGGCCGCGCACGTGCTGGAGGTGGCGTTCGTGTTCCGCGATCTTGACGGCGAGTTCGATCCGTTCCGCTCCTTCACCGCCGCCAACCTGCCGGGACGCAAAGAGGTTTCGAACGCCATGGCTGGCTACTGGACCCACTTCGCGCGGCACGGGCAGCCGGGCGGCCGGGGGCGCCCCGAGTGGCGGCGCTGGAGCGGCGACGCCGCGCAGGAGCGCCTGATGGTGTTCGACACCAGCGCCGATGGCGGCACGCGGATGGTGCCCATCGACGGCAGCGTGGCCACGCTGAAAACCATGCTGGCGCAGGATCCGTCGATGCAGAACGATCCGCGCGAACGCGCCGAACTGTATGGACGCATGTTCCTGTGGTCGATCTTCGGCGGCAGGGAGGCGCCGGCGGCGCTGGAGGCGTTCGCGCGCAAGCATGGTTACACCGGCGATCCGCAGTCGCTGAAACCGACCTACTGGCCCTGACGGCGCCAGCCGCCCGTGCCCCCCAAAAAAATCCGCTGGCCACCAACGGCCAGCGGAGGAGTTAGCACCAATTGCGCATGAAAGCAAGCGCGCAGCGCCAAATGCTGCGTCGCAATAATATATTTATGTTTATGGCATGTCCCGATTGAAAAGCAACGCTTCCTCGTGCTACTCTTTAAGCATGTAAGCCGCCGCTGCGGGGCCTATCGTTGGGCGGCAGACGCGGTGGCGCCAACCCGCCATTTTTGTGCAGCGCGGCGCCCGGCGTCGAAAAACAGCGTTTCTTTCCTTTTAAGCGAGGGGGCATATGGCTGAGTCAAGTTCATTCGCACGCGATGGCCACTACATCGTCTGCACGTCGATGCGCTCGGAGGATGGCAAATTCCGGCCCCGCTTCCGCATCTACCGGGGCGCGACGTCGGCCTGCGAGATGGTCTACGAGCAAACCTGCCCGTCGGAGGAATTCGGTTCCGCCGCCGACGCCAACCGCTACGCGGCGCAACTGGCCACGTACTGGCTCGACCAGTGGCCGATCAAGGGCAGCTTCATCCGCGCGACCGATGGCCGCGCGTTTTCATATCTGGGCACCTACAGCGTTGGCCACGGCGCCGACTGGAACGCCCGCGTGTACTGCGACGGCGATTTGAAGGGCACGCCGAGCGGCGTTTTCGTCTACAATTTTTTCCGCCACGCGAACATCACGCACGCGGCGGAAAACATGATCGTCGAATCGATCAATCATGGCATCGGCATCAGCGACTGATCAGAACTTGGCCCGCACGCCGAACACCACGTTACGGCCCGGCAGCGGCGAGATATCCTTCAACACCGACGTCGACACGCGGATCTCGTCGTTGGTCAGGTTCTTCGCCAGCAGGAACCACGTCAGGTCGTAGCCGCCCACCTTCTGCGTGTACGACACATTGGCGTTGACCTGGTTGTAGCTCGGCGTCTCGGTGTCCTCGAAGGTGGCCAGGCGGTCCTGCGACTGCGCGTGCACCAGCGACAGCCCGGCGCGCCACTGCCCCATCTTGTAGCCGGTGCTCACGCCGACGCGGGTGGCCGGTTGCAGCGGCAGGCTGCCGCCCTGTTCCAGCTTGCCGCGCGTGGTGTCGGCGAACGCCCGGCCGGACCAGCCGGCGCCGTGCGGGTTGTACTCCAGCTCCGCCTCGGCGCCCTGGATGGTCGCATCGGCCTGCAGGAAAATACGCTGACGCAGTTCGTCGCCCGGATTGCCCTCCTCGTCCACCAGCTGGCCGGTGATCTGGCCATAAATGAAATCACTGACCTTGTTGCGGAACAGGTTGGCCTTCCAGCGCACCAGGCCCTCGGTTTTTTGCACCGACAGTTCCACGTTGCGCGAGGTCTCCTTCTTGAAGTCGGCGTTGCCGATATCGAAGGTGACGGTGGCGTCGTGCGGGCCGGACGAATACAGCTCCTCGGTGGCCGGCGCGCGCTGCGCGTACGACAGCGTCGCGCCCAGGCCGTAGCCCGGCACGAAAGGCCACATGCCGCCGACCGAGGCCGACTTCAGGTTGAACGAGCGATCGACGCCGGTGACCGGCTTGCGCTTGACCTGCTCGACGCGCGCGCCGGCGTTCACGCGCACCACGCCGACGTCGGTCTCCTCAACCAGGAAGGCGGCGTTCGAGGTCGAATGCGTGACCGGCACGGTATCGGGGCCGCCTTCGGCGCTCAGCGCCGAGAAGTGCGTGTTCTCGGTCTGCACGCCGAAGGTGCCATGCCAGCCGGCGACCGGCTTGTGCGTCAACTCGGCGCGCGTTTCCAGCGAGCGGTTCTTGAAGATGACCTCCGGGTCGTTCTCGTCGTTCAGTTCCGCGTGCTGGTAATCGGTGTAGCCGGCCTTGAACTTGAACGACTCGAAGCCCGGCAGCGGCGCCTTGACCAGGCTGTCGAAGTCGTAACGCGTCTGCTTCTGGTCGATCTTCGAACCCTCGTCGCTCGGGATGCCATACAGGTTGGTCAGGCGCGACACCGACGCGCCGACGAAGCCCCAGTCATCGACGAACGACGTGCCCACGCCGCCGTTGCGCTGGCGCGTGCCCGAATGCGGCAAGCGGCCAGACGCCGAATCCGGATCGTTCAACACGCGGTTGCCGGGGATTTTGTAGTCGTCGGTGTTGCGCGCGTTGCCGTCCACGTGCCAGGCCATTTTGCCGACCGAGCCGTCCAGGGTGCCCGACATATTGCGGCCGTCGTCGGCGCTGCTGGCGCGCGCCTCGATCTGGCCGGTCAACTTCGGTTCCAGCACGGTCGGGATGCGTTCGTTGACGATGTTGACCAAGCCGCCGATGGCGCCGGAACCGTACAGCAGCGCCGCCGGGCCGCGCAGGATCTCGATCTGCTGCGCCACCGCGCCCTCGCCGGCCACCGCGTGGTCGTTCGACAGCCCGGACACGTCGGAGACGGCCATGCCGTTTTCCAGCATCTTGACGCGCGCCCCTTCCAGGCCGCGAATGATCGGGCGCGAAGCGCCGGCGCCGAAGGCCGACGCCGACACGCCCAGTTCCTGCGACAGCGTCTCGCCCAGCGAGCTACCGACCTTGTCGCGCAGCTCGTCGCCGGAGAGCACCTTGGCCGGCGTCAGAATCTGGTCGTTGGCCGCCTGGCCGAACGGCGTGGCGGTGACGATCACGCGCGGCACGACGCCGACGCCGGCGCCATCGTTCGATATATTGGAGGTGGTTTGGGCCTGTGCCATCGTCGACAGGGCGGACAGGATCGCGCTGGCGAGCAGCGTGCGTGGGATATTCATGGGTAAAACCTCTGGCAAAAAACATGACGGGGTCGCACCGCGGCCCGACGAAGCCGGACCACGGAGACGCAAAATTAAGAACGGATTTTGGGTGTCAGGCCAGAGGGGGTGCGCGCGACTGGAACACGCAGACGGTGCGCTCGCAGGCGGACAAGGTGGCCGGCACGCCGACCGCACCGCCGCCGAGGGCGACGACGGCGATGGTGACCTGCGGCGAAGTGATCGCCGCCGCCATCTGCGCGACCGAAACGCATTCGGCGCAAGCCTTGTGCACCGCGATGCGTTTGCGGTGCTCGGACTGCTCCTCGCTGGTGAGCGAAGCGGCCAAGCGACCGGCGTCGGTCCAGTGCGAATAGACGTGGGTGACCCCGATCTGCTGCGTGAACAGCAGCAGAAACGCGAGCAACACATGAATAATCGGGCGGCGATACATCGGTCGGATTGGGCCGGTTTGGGAACGAAGCCATTATTCTAACCGCAACGCACAAAAAACGGGGCGCCAACCAGACATGGGGGCGCTAGTCCTACAGCCCTACCGCCGGCACGCCGACAGCATGCCAGCTCAGCAGTAGCTAACATGGGGCACACCCACTTGAAAGGACAACAACATGAAAACGCTGACCAACACCGCAAAAATCGCCGTCGCCGTGCTAGTGGCCGCCGCCGCCGTCTCCGGCTGCAAAAAGCAGGATGCCGATCCGATGACGCCCGATCCCAAGGTGGACGCCGTGCCGGACGCCGGCAACATCACACCGCCGGTGCCGGGCAACCGCATCCCGGCACCGGACGCACCGGCACCGGCGCCAATCCCCATGCCGGAAGCCAATACGCCTATAACCCGCTAACGCGCCAAGCCAAAGAAACACCGCGACCCGTAGGGCGGATTAGGCGGAACGCCGTAATCCGCCGACGCCGAGCCGCCAGCGGCACAAACCGGACGGATCACGCCACGCCGATCCGCCCCAAGGGATCAGCCAAAGCCTCGCTCCTCCTGCGGGCAAAACTACGCTGATGCTCCGGCGGGGCCGCCAAAACCTTATAAACAATATGCCGCGGCACACCGTGGCTCATCGCATATTCCGCCGCGGGCTGCAAACCCTCCTCCGGCAGCAGTTCCAAAGCTTCCTCGATGATGGCCGCCGTGGCGGTTGGTTTGCGTCGGTCGGATAAAGGCATTTTGCAATCCCACTGAAAAAATTTAACATAGTGAACTGTACGCCCGGCACCATCATCGGTATGTACGACACCTCACTCCGCTGCAAGAGCGATGCGGATCGCGATCGATTTGGCGGCCGGCACCATGCTCTCCAGCGCGTGATGCTCCAGCGCCATCAAAGGATTACACTCAGGGAAGTAACCAGCGACACAACCGGCCGGCACGTTATACGCCACCAGCCGCAGCCCCGCCACCACACGCGCGATGCCATCGCCGCTGACCGCGCTCGCATCGACCAGATCGCCCTCCTTCATGCCCCGCCCCGCGATATCGGCCTCATTGACCAGCAAAACCCTGCGCCCGCCGTGGATGCCCCTGAAGCTATCGTTCTCGCTGTAGATCGTCGTGTTGAACTGGCTGTCGCTGCGCACGGTGAACAGCCGCAGCACGCCGTCGCCCGGCGCCGCCTGATCGGGATCGGCGTCGAGCACCGTCGGCGCGATGAAGTTGGCGCGCCCGTTGGGCGTCTTCCACTGCCGCCGGGCCGCCGGCACGGGACGCGCAAAGCCGCCGGATGTCCACAGGCGCGCGTTGAAGTCATGGAAAATCTCCGGGTACGTCTCGGCGATGGCGTCGCGGATGGTGCCGTAGTCGGCCACCCAGCCGTCCCAGTCGACCGCGCCGGCCGGCAGCGTCGCCTTGGCCAGGCCGGCGATGATGGCCGGCTCCGAGCGCAGCAACTCCCCGGCCGGTTGCGCCCGGCCCTTAGAGCCGTGCATATGGCCGGTGCTGTCCTCGACCGAGACGGCCTGCTCGCCACCGGCCTGCAGGTCGATCTCCAGCCGCCCGAGGCAAGGCAGGATGTACGACACGGCGCCGTGGACCAGATGGCTGCGATTGAGTTTGGTCGCCACCTGCACGGTCAGGCGCAGTCGCGACCACGCCGCCTCGACGCGCGCCGTCTCCGGCACCGCGCGCACGAAATTGCCACCCAAGCCGATGAAGGCCCGCACCGAACCATCGAGCACGCCCCGGCAGGTCTCGACCGTGTTCAAACCCTTCTTGCGCGGCGGCTCGAAGCCGTACTGTTTGGCCAACTGGTCGAGCGGCGCCAGCTCCGGCTTTTCGGTGATGCCCACCGTGCGCTGGCCCTGCACGTTGGAGTGGCCGCGCACCGGACAAATACCGGCGCCGGGCTTGCCGATGTTACCGCGTAAAAGCAGCAGGTTGGACAGCATCTCGACGTTCTGCACGCCGAGGCGGTGCTGCGTCAGGCCCATGCCGAACACGCCGATCACCTTGTCGGCGCTGGCGTACACCGCCGCCACCTCCTCCAGATCGCGGCGGGCCAGGCCCGAGTGGCGCTCGATCTCGGCCCAGCTCTCGCCACGGGCGCGGTCGACCAGCGCCTCCAGTCCGGCCGTGTGCTCGGCGATGAATTCGGCGTCGAGCACGCGCGGCGAGCCGACGGCCAGCGCCGCGTCGTCGGCGGCGACCAGGGCCTTGCACAATCCGAGCATGGCCGCGCTGTCGCCGCCGGCGCGCACCTGCAGGTAGCGCGTGCTGATCCCGGTCTCCGCCCCGCTGAGCATTTCAGCCGGCGACTGCGGATTGGCAAAGTGCAGCAGGCCGGTCTCGCGCAGCGGATTGAAGGTCATGATGGGCACACCGCGTTTGCGCGCCTCCTGCAGCTGGTGCAGCATGCGCGGGCTGTTGGTGCCGACGTTCTGGCCGAAGAACAGGATGCAGTCGGCCTGCCCGAAATCCTCCAGCGAGACGGTACCGATCGGCACACCGATGGTCTTGGGCAGCGCCACCGAGGTGCTCTCGTGGCACATGTTGGAGCTGTCCGGCAGGTTGTTGCAACCGTAGAGGCGCGCCAGCAGCTGGTACATATACGACGCCTCCAGCGAGGCCCGCCCGGAGCAGTAAAACACCGCGCTGTCGGGCGACAGCGCGCGCAGCTCGCGCCCGATCTCGAAGAAGGCGCTGTCCCAGTCGACCGGCACGTAGCGGTCGGTGGCCGCGTCCCAGCGCAGCGGCGTGGTCAGGCGGCCCACGGCCTCGAGCTGGTGGTCGCTCCAGCCCAGCAGGTCGCCGACGGTATGCTGTTCGAAGAAGTCCGTGTCGCAGCGCTTGCCGGTGACCTCCCAGGCGGTCGCCTTGGCGCCGCTCTCGCAGAATTCGAAAGGATGGGGATTGGCCGGCTTGGCCCACGCGCAGCCGACGCAGGCCACGCCGTCGGTCTTGTTCAGATGGAGCAGCAGCTTCGAGCCCTCGAGCGGAACATGCTCGTGCAGCAGCGCCGTAGCGACCTTCTTCACCGAACCCCAGCCGCCGGCGGGATGGGGATAGGGCTCGGGAGTGATGGATTTCATGGACCGTCCTTTGGAATAAGATCGGACCATTCTAGGTGCGGAGCCAACGGCCGTGTGTATGTCAGCGCACGGACCCGGCCAAGCCAAAGCGAAATCGTAGGGCGGATTAGCGCTGGCGCGTAATCCGCCAAGCGCCGCCAACGGCCCCTATCGGATTACGCAACGCCTAGGCCAAACTAAAACATATAGGTCAAGCTAAACCGCAAAGTACGCCCGAACAGCGGCCGGGCCACGCCGCGATTGCGCGTACCGTCCGGCGACAGCAAATCGTTAAACAGCGGATCGCCCTCGGTAAACGACAGCTGGTTGGTCAGGTTAGCCACATGCAAGTGGGCGCTCAGCCGCTCGGTGATCTGATACTGCGCGCCCGCGTTAATGATGTGATACGACGGGAACAAGGTCACGTTGCTATCGGACGCCTCGGAAAAGCGCGAACCGTAATGCTGGTACTGCGCATACACGCTCACCGGAATATCGGTCAGCGGCTTAAGGTCGAACGACGGCATGAAGTTGAACATCACCTTCGGCAGGCGGCGCGGACGACGTCCGTCCTCGCTCACCTGCACGTAGTGGTAGCCGGTGATGACGCCCTGCGCATCCTTGTCCTCCTGCGTGGTGGTGTAGTTCGCGCCCTTGACCTTAGGATTTTGCATCACAAAATTGCCCTTCAATTCCAGGCCCTCGATGGCGGCCGGACGCCACGACAGCTCGACCTCCGCGCCGACGTTCTGGATGCCGCGCTGGTACAGCTGCGCCACGTCCGGGCAGGAATTAATCTGCGTCACGCCACCGGCGCTGGTGCACTCCGACGACTCGATATCCTTGTAGATGTTGACGGCGCTGCGCGGCGAGAACTTGTTGTAGAACGCCGCCACCGAGGCGCCGAAGCCGCGCGTGAGGTAACGCAGGCCCATCTCGTACTGGCGGATATGCTCGACCGCATTGATCTCCACCGTCCGGCCATTGACAACGGTGGCCGTCGCCGTGGTCAGGTTGTTGATGTCCTCCAGGCTGGGCAGGCGGAACGAATCCGACGCCAGGCCGTACACCGCCAGCGCCTTGCTGAAGCTGTAATTGCCGCCGAGGGACCAGCCGAAGCCGTGGAAGGTGCGGTTGAGCGTCTGCGGGGCGCCCGGCAGGCTCACTTCATTGTCGGCCGTCGTATCCTGCACCGAGCCCACCACCACGTTCGAAGGCGTCAGATCGGTGATGACGTTGCGGTCGCGCCGCACGCCGTCGGCCTTCAGATTCTGCCAGCGCACGCCGGCGTCGATCTTGAGCTTCTTGTCCATGGTTTCCCAGTGGTCGAGCAGATAGGCCGCGTTGCCGTCGCCATGGATGTCGCTGACGAAACCGCCCCACCCCGGCAGGATCGCGCCGCCCTGGGTCAGGCTCGGGCCGACCTGGTTGCCCTGCGCGTCGACCGCGATCAGGTCGACCGGGCGCGATTGGTTCGAAACGTCGCTGACCAACAGCGCCTGCTGGAAGTTCGGCTTGTAGCTGTAGCGGCTCTTGTAGACGCCGAAGGTCAGGTCGTGCGAGCCTTTGAGCTCGAAGCTCTTCTGCGTTTTCAGGTCGAGCGAGGTGCTGGAGGCGTCGACGTCGGCCACGAACGGGATCATGAAGTTCAGGTTGGCCGAAGCCGGCACCGGCGTACCATCGTTCAGATAGCGTCCCGCCACGCCGGTGGCCTTGGCGTAGCGCCGGATGAAGTCCTCGCGGCTGATATTGGCCAGGCTGCCGCACGACTGGTTGGCCGGCACGTTGAAGAATCCCACCAGCTTGGGGTTGGACAGGTTGCACGACAGCGCCGCGCCGTGGGCCGGCGAGATCACGTCGTTCTGGTAGCGGGCGTTGAGGAAGTTGGTCGACGTCGCCGTATCGTTGCCGGTGAAGACGGCGTTAAAGCCGTTGGTGCCGGTGGTGTGGCGCAGGCCGGCCGACAGCTTCCAGCCATCCTTCAACTCGTGCGAACCGCTCAAGGTAAACAGCTTGAAGTCCGGATGGATGCCGTCGGCCTGGTCGATGGTGCGGGTGCCGTATTCGCCGATCATGTTGAAGCGGCGGTTGTACGGCGAGGCCGTGGTGCCGTGCGCGAAATCGATCCCCAGCGGCTCGATGGTGCCCTGGTTGATCTTGGTCGGATTGGCCGGCGTGCCGCTGTTGGCGAAACGCGGCACGGAAATGGGCAGGTTCTGGTAGAACGCCGTGCGGTCGTTGATCACCAGCGCGTCGACGCGCGCGGTGGTCTTGCGATCGTCGCTGGTGTAGACCAGATTGCCGCGCACCTGGCCGCCGCGGTCGGCCGTGTAGCCGGTGTCGCGCACGCCGTCGCTGCGGCGGTAGAAGCCGCCCACGGCGCCGGTCAGGTTGGGGCTCAACGGCCCGGAGATAAAGCCGTCCTGGCGGATGAAGCCATAGTCGGCGTATTCGACCTTGTAGCCGCCGGCGAGGTTTTCGCCGCCGGTGCGGGTGACGTGGTTGACGGTCGCGCCCAGGCCGTTCGAATAGAGGATGCCGCCCGGGCCGCCCTTGACCAGCTCCACGCTCTCGGTCATCAGGTCGTCGCGGATGAAGATGTCGTTGTTCATGAACGGCGCCTCCGGCTCCTCGTAGGCCGGCAAGCCATCGATCAGCTGCGGCGCGAAGCGGTAGCCGCCGGTGACCGGCAAGCCGCGCACGGTGATGTTGTTACTGGCCTCGCCGGCGCTGCCGCCCTCGGTGTAGATGCCGGGGAAGTTGGCCAGCATGTCGGCGGTGCTCATCGGCGCCAGCCGCTGGATTTCCTCTGCGGTGAGCGTGTTGATCGAGAAGGTGGCGTTTTTCTTGGTGGTCGACTTGGTCACGCCGGTGACGATGACGACCGCCGACGGATCGGCGTCGTTGGCGCCGGCGTTGGGCTGTGCGCTGACGCTGGCGGTGGCGCTCTGCTGCTGCGCGAACACCAGCGCGGGCGCCAGGCAGATCGCCAGCGCCGCCGAGCGGGCGATGTAGCGGGTATAACGGGTGATCGGGTAAGTCATGTCGCATCTCCTTTTATGATTATCATCCGCGCTGCGGCGGTCGGTGCAAAATTCGTGTTGTCTATCGTTGTCATGGCTGTCGGAGTCGGGTTACTGGTCGGCGCGCACCTCCTCCAGCCGCGGCATGTCGGCGCCGCGCCGGGAACAGGTGATGGCGGCGGCGCGGCCGGCGAAGGCCAGCGCGGCGCGCATCGCCGGCGCATCGATGCTTTTCAAGGCCGCGGGTGTCAGCAAGCCCCGCCCGTGCAGGTGCGCCAGCAGCGCCGCCTGGAAGGTGTCGCCGGCGCCGACCGTGTCGATGACCTCGACCTGCAACGCCGGCAGCTCCAGCGTGACGCTTTCTGTCGCCGCCAGCACGCCCTCGCCGCCGCGCGTGACCACCACCAGTGCCACGCCGGCGGCCAGCGCCGTCTCGATGAACGCCCGTGGCGTGCGGCCCGGGTAGAGATGGGCGATATCCTCGTCGCTGATTTTCAGCAGGTCGGTCCGGGGCAGCATCCAGGCGATGGCGTCGGTCCATACCTCGGCGTCCGGCTCGATCGTCAGCCGCACGTTGGGATCGAAGGCGATCAGGCTGCGGCCGTGCTGGCGCAAGATCAGCGCCCGCAGGGTCGAGGCGACCGGTTCGACCGCCATGCAGTACGAGCCGACGTGGATCACCGCAGCGTCGTCCGGCACGCGTTCCAGGTCGGCCATCGTCACGCGGCGCTCGGCCGTATCGCTGCCATACAGCGTGTAGGCTGGTACGCCGGCCTCGTCGACGTCGACGGTCACCAGCGCGGTGGCCGCGTCCGGCCTGGGCGCGCGCGAGGTGTCGACGCCTTCGCGCGCCAGCGTGTCGGCCAGCTTGCGGCCGAACAGGTCGGCCGACAGGCCGCCGAAGAACATCGGCCGCTGGCCCAGTCGCGCCAGTCCGATCGCCAGGTTGAAGGGCGAACCGCCCACCCGCGCCGACAGCGCGAAACCGGTGGCGGTCGCGCCATCCGGGAAAACGTCAAACAAAGCCTCGCCACATACGATGATCATGCCGCCTCCGATGCGCCGGTCACGCCGGCCGCTGAATTGATTGAATCGACTAGCGACGGCGCCGGCGCGATGCGCAGGCCGGCGCCGTCGAAAACATGCACCCTGCCCGCCATCGGGCCGACACGCCACGTCGAGTTGGCCGCCGGCGGCTCGCCCCTGACCACCACCATCAGCGGCTTGGCCAGGCCGGCAACGGCCAGGTGCACGTAGGACTCGGCGCCCAGCCTTTCGACCAGCAGCACCTCGCCCTGTATCGGGCCGTGCGGATCGGCCACCAGGTGTTCCGGCCGTATGCCGACCGTCACCTCGGCCAGCTGCGCGCCGGCCGGCGCCGGCCAGTCCAGCCACGCGGCGCCGATGCGCAGGCGCCCGCCCGCGTCGAGCACGCCGGGCACCAGGTTCATCTTCGGACTGCCGATAAAGCCGGCGACGAACACATTGGCCGGGTGGTTATACAGGTGCATCGGCGCGCCGATCTGCTGCACCCCGGCCGGTCCCAGCACGACGATGCGGTCGGCCAGCGTCATCGCCTCGACCTGGTCGTGGGTGACGTAGACCATGGTCGCGCCCAGCTGCTTGTGCAGGCGCGCGATCTCAACGCGCATGTCGGCGCGCAGCGCGGCGTCCAGGTTCGACAGCGGCTCGTCGAACAGGAAGGCGCGCGGCTTGCGCACGATGGCGCGGCCGATGGCCACGCGCTGCCGCTGCCCGCCGGAGAGCTGCGGCGGACGGCGCTCGAGCAGGTGCTCCATCTGCAGCATCTTGGCCACCGCCTGCACGGCCACCTTGATCTCGGCCTTGGGCACGCGCGCCAGGCGCAGGCCGAAGGCGATGTTCTCGAACACGGTCATGTGCGCATACAGCGCGTAGCTCTGGAACACCATCGACAGCCCGCGCTTGGCCGGCGGCGTGTCGTTGACGGTGACGCCGTCGATGCGGATCTCGCCGGCGCTGATTTCCTCGAGCCCCGCGATCATGCGCAGCAGCGTCGATTTGCCGCAGCCCGACGGACCGACCAGCACGACGAATTCGCCATCCTCGATCGTGAAGTCGACGCCGCGCAAAATGTACTGCGATTCTTTTCCGGGGTAGGTCTTGCCCACTCCCTGCAATGCGATTGTGGCCATTTCAATTTCCTTTGACAGTGGCGGCCATCGTCCAGACCTTGAGCGAGACGATGCGGTCGCCGGGCGCCGCCAGCAGCGCCAGGCCGTCCGCGTCGGCGCGGGTGGGATAGGCGCGGCTGGTGAGGCTCTTGCGTTCATTGACATAGGCCTCGATCATCGAGCCGTCCAGGAACACGCGCAGGCGCAGGTTTTCCGCGCCGAGCGCGAAGGCGCCGCCCTGCACGCCGTAGGACCTGCCTTCGGTGCTCAGCCTGCGGTCGATCTCCAGCCGGCCCGCCGCGTTGTCGACATAAAGATCGGTCGCCTCGGCGCGCGCCGGCGCCACCCGCACGCTCAGGCCGCGCCGGGACGCCTGTGGCGACGGCGCCAGTTCAAGTTCGATCTCCAGCGCTTCGCCACGGACCGCCGCCAGCGCCTTGGCGGCATCGTCGACGCCCACGTCGCGCAGGTCGATCAAGGGCTTGCCGCGCAGCGCGGCCAGCTCGCCGATCGGCGCGAGCCGCAGATCGCCATCGGCGCCCAGCGACAGCGTGATCGGCAGGCCGCCGTTGTGCGCCCAGCCCGCGTCCCACTCTTCGCGCAGTGTGCGTTCGCCCTGCGCGATCGAAAACACGATCGATCGTCCCGTCTTGGGATCGACAAACCCGCTCGGGCCGGAGAAGTGACCCTGGCCGACGTCGAAGGTGCGCGGCGCCTCGCTATCGGGCTTGAAGCGCGCGGTGGCGGCGTCGAACACGCCAATCCAGTAGTAGGCCTGGCCGCGCACGTCGTTCAGGAACACGTGGCGCTCGCGGCCGTCGCCGCCTTGACCGATCGGCAGCAGCACCGGCAGTTCCCAGGTCTTTTCAAAGTCGGGGAACGGCTTGGGATCGATCGAGAACAGCGGGCCGCGCGGCGTCCAGTTGCGCAGGTCGTTCGATTCGTACACCAGCGCCGTACCGCTGCCGGCCGGCAGCGCCGAGCCGACCAACTGGAACCAGCGCTGCCGCTCGCCGTCGCGGAACACGAACGGGTCGCGGAACTCGCCGAAGCGGCCCATGCCCTTCTTCTGCACGGTCACGGGCGCCGGATACTTCTTCCAGCACGCCAGGTCCGGGTCGGCCACGTTGCACGGCGTGGCAAGGCCGGTGCGCTGGTTCGGCTTGGCCTTGTCGTTACCGGCGGTGAAAAACAGCACCGGCGTGCCGTCGGCGGCGTGGGTGGCGCTGCCGGACCAGATGCCGTCGGTGGCCAGGTCGTCGTCCTCGGGCGCGAGCGCGATCGGCAGCTCGCGCCAGTGGACCATGTCGGTGCTGACCCAGTGCCCCCAATGGATCTGGTGCCAGAACGGGCCGAATGGATTCTTCTGGAAGAACAGGTGGTAGCGGCCCTGATGGTAGAACGGCGCGTGCGGCTCGTTCATCCAGCCGGCGTCCGGCATCACGTGGTAGCGGGGACGATGGCGGTCGCCCTCGAAGGTGCCGGCGGGGATGGTCACATCGGCTTGCGACAGCTTCGGCGCCGCCCCGCCGCGCGCCCCCAGGTCGGCGGCGACGATGCGCGCCACCGCACCGGCGTCGGACGGGCCGGCGTCGATCCGCACCTCGTCCATCAGGCCGAGGAAGGTATTGAGCTTGAAGACGCCACCGATTTCCTCCGGCCGCGAGTAGCGGCCTATCGTCAGCGGCAGCTGCGGCATGGCCAAGCGCGCGCCGGCCGGCGCCGCCTGCTCGGCGACCAGCTCACCGTTGAGGAACAGCGCGATCCTGCGCGTGGCCGGATCGTAGCTGGCCGCCACGTGCGACCAGGCGTCGCGCGCCAGCCTGCGCTCGTTGGAGCGCACATCGGCGATGCTGTCGCCCAGACCGATCTTGATGCCCCAGGTCCCGAAGCGGTACACGCCGAACGAAAAGCCCTGCTTGCGCTGCGCGTCGAACTGGCTGAGGAACGCGGAAGAGTGGCCGCCGTCGCCCCACTCGAACGCATGCGGCGCCACCCAGGCGCTCAGCGTGAAGCCGCCCGCCAGCTGCGCGTCGGTCAGCGGCGGCGCCGCCACGTCGGTCGAATAACCGTCGAACAGCAGGCAGCCCTGATAAATGCAGGCGGAAGCGGGCTGCCACAACGGCGCCGAATCGGGCTTGAAGCGGGCGCGGTTGAACACGTAGTTCACCTGGTCGGGCCGTCCGGCCACCTGTTCGACGGTCTGCTTGCCGCCCTGCTCGTCGAGGCCCCAGCGCGCCAGCGGCCGCGCCGGGTCGGCGGCGACGGCCTGCGTGGCGGCCAGCAGCAGGTGCGCGACGACGTGGTGATAATTCATTTTGTCTCCTCCGGATTTCTCTTTTTTATATGCCGCTGTCTATCGTTGTCATTTCAGGCCTGCCGGATCGGCGATCACGTACAGTCCATTCTCCAGCCGCAGCGGAATCGGATCGCCGATCTGGCCGACGAAGCCGCCGTCGGCGCCGGTGTCCTCGAAGGCCATCAGGCTATCGCCGCCGGTGACCGGGTCGCGCAGGATCTTGCCGGCGTAGCGGCGGCACGGGATCTCGCCGTCGAGGAAGCCGGGTGCCGGCTGCCACGGGCCGAGCGGATGGTCCGCCACCAGATAGTGGGTGCCGGAGACGCCGCCGTTGTGCGCCGCGCGCATCTCCTCGGTCCAGTGCGGGGCCACGTTGCAGAACACGCAGTACCAGCGGCCATCGCGCTCGAACACCTGCGGCACTTCCAGCTGGCCGTAATGGCCGCCGGCGTAGACGGGCGCCGTCGCCGTCCAGTTCACCAGGTCGGGCGAGACCGCGTGGCCGATCACGCCGCGCGCATACTTCGGGCCGTCCATGCGGCGCGCCGTGTAGAACATGTGGTACTGGCCGTCGATTTTCTCTGGGAGCACCCACGGATCGCGCAGGGCGCGGTCGTGCCAGCGGCCCTCCTCGTATTCCTCGTAGAAGCGCTCGTCCAGATCGAGCGCCAGGCCGCTGCCGACGCGCTCCCACGGGCCGTCGATGCTGGCCGACGTCGCGTGGCCGATCCGCTGGCGCATGCCGTTCTCGGCGCGGCAGGTGCCGGTGTAGAACAGGTGGTAGCCCCCTTCGACCTTGATCACTGAACCGGTCCAGGTGGTGTAGTCGTCCCACGCCGGCGACGCCGACGGCCCGAAGACGGTGCCGAGCGGGGTCCACTCGCGCAGGTCTTGCGACACCGCGTGGCCGATCGAGACGTTCCAGTGGCGCAGGTCCGGGTTGCCGATCGAGCGGTCGGCCTGCAGGAAGAACAGGTGCTGCCGGCCCGCTTCTTCGAAGTGCCAGAAGTCCCAGATGAATTTGTCGTTCAGTTTAAGTGTCATGTGTAGTCCAAAGTTAGCCCTTGATGCCGGTCCCGGCGACCGAGGCGACGAACTGCCGCTGGAACGCCAGGAACACCGCGAGCACGGGTAAAGTGATCACCGATGCGTAAGCCATGATCTGGCCCCACGAATTGGTACGTCCGAAAAACTGCTGTATGCCCGGCTGCACCGGCCGGAATGCCTCGCCCTGTATCACCATGATCGGCCACAGATACTGGTTCCACGCGGAGATGAACAGCACGATGGCGGCGGTGGCGATCACCGGCCCGCTGTTGGGCATGATGATGCGCGCGTACACGGTCCACGGACCGGCGCCGTCCATCTTGGCCGCCTCGTCGAGCTCCGGCGGGATATCGCGGAAGAATTGGTAAAACAGGAACACGCAAAAGGCGTTGGCGATGAAGGGGATCACCTGCACGTGCAGGCTGTTGAACCAGCCGGAGTGCAGCACCAGGCGGCCATGCTCGATGGCCGGCCAGGGCAGCTTGGCCACCAGCGACAGCAGCGGAATGGCGATCACCTCGAACGGCACGATCACCATCGCCACCACCAGCGCCAGCACCACCTGTCGGCCGCGCCAACGCATGCGCGCGATCGAAAACGCCAGCATGCTGTTGATGATCACACCACCGACGACGACCAGCGCGGCGATCAGCGTGGAATTGAGCAGGAACGACGGCAGGTCGCTTTTCTCGAACACCGCCGTGTAGTTTTGCATCGACCAGCTGGCCGACGGCAGGTAAGCCGACCAGTTGTTCAAATCGGCGAAGATCGCGTTATCGTTTTTAAAGGACGACACGAACATGAACAGCAGCGGCGCGACGAACACGATGCCGATGGCGGCCATGGCGACGAACAGCGCGACGTCGCGCAGCATGTTTCTCCATTTCAGATTCATTTCGCCTCCCCTTTAGACACCAGCATCCGCTGCACCAGCGACAGCGCCAGCACGATCACGAAGAACACCAGCGTGATGGTCGAGCCGTAGCCGACATCCTGCTCCTTGAAGCCGCTGCGCACGGCGTGGTAGACCACCGTCGTGGTGGAATCGAGCGGCCCGCCGGAGGTCATCACATCGACCTGCGTGAACAGGCCGAACGCCAGCAGGGTGGTCGACACCAGCACGAAGATGATGGTGTTGCGCAGGCCCGGCAAGGTCACGTGCACGAAGCGCTGCCACGCGTTGGCGCCCATCAGCGTGGCCGCCTCGTAGAGCTCCGGGGAGATCGACTGCAGGCCGGCCAGGAACACCAGCATCTGGAAGCCGGCGCCCTGCCAGGCCGACATCAGCGCGATGGCCGGCAGCGCGTAGTGGCTGTCGCCGAGCCAGTCCGGCCCCGCGTTGGGATCGTTGAGCAGTCCGCGCAGCAGTTCGTTGAGCATGCCGCGATCGGTGTTGAGCATGAACGCCCAGACGATAGACGCCACCACCATCGACGTCACCACCGGCGCGAAGTACACGGTGCGGAAGAACACCCGCCCACGGATCTTCTGGTTGACCAGGATCGCCAGGCCGAGCGCCACGCCGCACTGCAGCGGCAGCACCAGCGCCGCGAACAGGAAGGTGTTGATCAGCGACCGGTAGAACAGGGGATCGGTGGCCGCCAGCACGATGCGCGACTCGCCCAGGTCAAGCTGGAACGCCGGCCGGTATCCCTCGAGCTCCGGCTGGTCTTTGCGGACCTGGCGCCAGGTCGGATGGCGCACGCCGTCCTCGTCGCGCACCACGACGCCTTGTCCGTCGCGCAGCGGATCGACCACCGCCACCTTCAGCGCCAGCAGGCGCTGGTAGTTATCGAGGCCGATGTAACGGGTCGGCTCGGGCGACATCAGCCTGTGGTTGGTCAGCGTGGCGCCGGCCGCCAGCAGCATCGGCAGCACGACGAACACCATGAACAGCAGCACCGCCGGCATCGCGAAGGCCGCCACCACGAGCGGGTTTTCCCGGCCAAGTTTGGTTTTCATAAGCCGCCTCCCGTTTTGCGCGCGGCCAGGCTGTAGCCGTAGCCGTTGTTGCGCGCGATATTGTGTTCGGTCGCCTCGACCGCCTCGTCGAGCGCCTCGATGGCATCCTTGCCGCTGCGGATATCGGCCAGCGCCTTTTCGAACGCCGACGACATCGCCGGATACGCCGGACTGGCCGGCCGCGGCACCGCGTAGCGGCGCGCGAACTCGAAGTAGATGCGCCAGTCGCCGCCGGGCCGGTAGTGTTCGGTCAGGGCCGCGCCCTCGGCGCTCACCGGCACCAGGCCGGTGTCGCGCGAGGCGGCGGCGATTTCCGCCGGCGAGATCAAATGCGCGAGGAAGGCCGCCGCGCCCTCCGGCTGCTGGCAGCTGCGCGTGATGCCCCACTGCCAGGACGCCGCGCCGATCTTCGGACCGTGGCCGAAGTCGGGCGGCGGCATCACCACCAGGTCGTCGCCGAACTGCGCGCTGTACTCGCGCGCCTTCCACGAACCGGTGTAGTGGAACAGGGTGCGGCCTTGTTCGAACGCCTTGTCGTCGGCGGGTATGCGCTCGACCAGCTTTTCCTTGAACAGGCGGCCGTAGTAGCGGCCCACCGCGACGGCCGCGTCGCTGTTCAAGACGCCGTCGACGCGCACGAAGCCGTCACGGTCGATCAAGTCGGTGCCGGCGCTTTGCAGCCACGGCGAGAACGCGTAGCTATACCACTCGCCCTTGAAGCGTCCGTTCAGATCGAGCGGAAAGCGATAGCGGCCGCTGTTTCTCACCTTCACCAGGGCGTCGTGGAATTCGGCCGCCGTGTAAGGCCGCTCCATCGTCGCGACGCGCACGCCGAGCGCGTCGAGCTGCGAGCGGCGCGAGAATAACGCCAGCGCCACGTCGAACTGGCCGACGCTGTACAACTGGCCCTTGTAGCTTCCGCGGCCGCCCTCGATCAACTGGCCGACGGCATCGCGCGGCAGCAGCGCGTCGAGCGGGCGCACGTGGCCGGCCCAGGCGAAGTTCGGCACCGTCGGCTGGTCCATCGCGATGATGCACGGCAGTTGACCGACCAGCGATGCGGCCGTGATCGACTCGGTGTAGGAGCCCTGCGGGATCGCCTCGACCACCACCTTCCATTTACTTTGCGAGCGATTGAAGCGCTCGACGGCGGCGCGGCCCGACGCCATTTCCGCGTCGCCCGTGTCGTGGCGCCAAAGTTTGATTTGCACCGGCGCGCCGGCGGCAAACGAGGCCGCCGGCACAGCGGCGAGCACCGTGGACAACGTGGCGATCAAGACCATGACCGCACTGCTGCCCCGCCCCATGGCTGGCGACGTGGCTGGCGAAGCGGCCGGCGGGGCGGCCATCAAAGCGCGCCTCATCGCTGCGCCGCCCGCATCGCGCGCATGGCCTTCACCGCGCTGGCCGACGGCGCGCCGACGGTGCCGCGCACCACCGGCACGCACGGCACGCGGATCGTGCTGGCCGGCGCCGCCGCCTGCTCCAGCACATGGCGGCCGGACAGCTCGCCGATTTCGCGGTACGGCAGCGCCACGGTGGTCAGGCCCGGATCGAGCGCCTCGGAGATCAGGCGGAAATCGTCGAAGCCGACGATCGACACGTCGGCCGGCACGCGCAAGCCGCGCCGCTGCAGGATGAAGATGACGCGCATGGCCATCTTATCGTTACCGCACAGGATGGCGGTGGGCCGGTTGTCGCTGGCGAACAGGCGGTCGACGGCGTCGGCCAGGTGCGAGAACTCGTCGGCGTCGCCCGCCTCGGCGCCGTGGATCAGCCAATCGGGGTTGGGCGTGGCGCCATGCTCGCGCATGGCGCGCTCGAAACCGCGCAGCCGCAATCCGGTCGCCACCATGCCCGGGATCAGCTGCAGGAAGGCGATGTCGCGGTGCCCGGCCTGCAGCACGATCTGCGCCGCCGCGTAGCCGCCGCCCTCGTCGTCCGGCACCACCTGGGTGTAGCGGCCCGGCGCCTCGAAGCAGTTGGCCAGCGCCGTCGGCGTGCTGCCCAGCAGCGGCTCGACGCTCACCTGCCGGTGGAACGGCGTCGCGAACAGGATCGCCTCGACCCGGCGCTCGCGCATGTCGGCCACCAGGCGGTTGGCGGCGTCGGCATTGCCGCCGGTCTCGCCGATCAGCATCACCTTGCCCAACTGCTCGCACACCAGCTGGATGCCCTTGATGATTTCGGACGAATCGGGGGTCGTCGTCAGCTTCTCGGCGATGACGGCCACCAGCCCGGTCGGCCGGCCGCGCAGCATGCGCGCGGCGGCCGACGGCGTGAATTCGAGGCTGCGCATGGCCTGCTCGATCCGGGTGCGGGTTTTTTCCGACACCTCGGTCCCGCCATTGAGTACGCGCGACACGGTCTTGATCGACACCCCCGCCCGCTCCGCCACATCGTGAATCGTTGCCACACAGTCTCCTCGAATAATTATCGCCCCGTCCGACACCGCCTCGCGGCAGAAATGTCCAACGTTGTCATTTGTTTTGCAAATGATATGGATTTGCGCGATCCCCGTCAACAAAAATCGTCACAGCTTTCCGCACGCCAATGCGCCCCGAAAAAACAAATGCCACCGCTACAATGAACCCGTGGGGGTCAAGTCTGTCATTTGGACACGGCCACAGCCGTACCACCGTGGCGTTGCCGCCCACCACCACCTAATGATGAGGACGTGTCCAAATGACAGACTTGACCCCGCCGTTGTTCATCGTCCTTAACGCCGGGTCGGGCCATGCGGAGACGGCGCAGCGGCGCGCGACGATCGAGTCCGTGCTGCGCGCGGCCGGCCGGCGCTTCGAGATGACGATCGTCGACGACCCGGCACGCATCGACGAGGTCGCCACGGGGCTGGCGCGCGCGGCCGCCGGCGCCGGCGGCGTGCTGGTGGCGGCCGGCGGCGACGGCACCATCAACGCGGTGGCGCGTCAAGCGCTCGGGCACGGTTGCGCGTTCGGCGTGCTGCCGCAGGGTACCTTCAACTATTTCGGCCGCGCCCACGGCATTCCCGAGGCGCTCGACGCGGCGGTGCACGCGCTGCTGGCCGCGCGCGTCCATCCGGTGCAGGTGGGCATGGTCAACGACCATCTGTTCCTGG
Organism: uncultured Duganella sp.; assembly: GCA_963513825.1. GTDB lineage: Bacteria > Pseudomonadota > Gammaproteobacteria > Burkholderiales > Burkholderiaceae_D > Rugamonas. The sequence continues at coordinate 28,310 of CAUPRW010000031.1, read as the reverse complement.
TCAACGCCAGCATCGGCCTGTATCCGACCCTGCTCGAAGAGCGCGAGGTCGACAAGAAGCAGTTTGGCCGCAGCCGGCTGGTGGCGGCGCTGTCGGCGTTGAAAACCGTGCTCAGCCCCCATCGGCGCCTGCGCCTGGTGTTGCGCATCGACGGCCAGGCGCGCCGCCTGCGCACCGCCACTTTTTTCGTCGGCAACAATCGGCTGCAAATGGAACAGGTCGGCATCGCGCCGATGAGCGCGGCGCTGGAGGATGGCCGCCTGGCCGCCGTGGCGCCCCGCACCAAAGGCAAGCTGGGCATATTGTGGCTGATGCTGCAAGGCGCGCTGGGCCGCCTGGGCGATATGGACCAGGCTGATCAGTTGGCAACCTTCAGCTTCAAGCAGATGCAGGTGAAAGTGAAGACGCGCGCGCTGGCGCGGCGCCGGCAGATCAAGGTCGCCACCGATGGCGAAGTGACGTACATGACCAATCCGCTGGAATTTCGCGTGGTCGAGGCGCAACTGTTGCTGCTCAAGCCCGAAGCGGCGCCAGCCGCCGCCACAACGGACGGCGAACCGCCCCCGTTCGCGCCCGGCCTCGTCAGCATCCGCTAGCCCCCTTCGGGGAGGGTCAGTCGGGGAGGGGCAGCTTACGGGGAGGGTCAGCGGGGAGGGTCAGTGCCGACATTCGGACAAACCAACCGTCCCGCAGAACTTTAGCGGTAAAAAAAGTTCCCCAATGTCCGAATGTCGGCACTGACCCTCCCCCCGGGGGGGGGGGGCTAGAACTCTTCCCAGCTCGACGGTTCGCTGGCGGCCGCCGGCAGGCGGGCCGGCTTGGTCGGGACGGCCGCCTTGGCCGGCGCCGGCCTGGCCACCGCCACCGCCGGCACCGGCTTGGCGACGGCCCGCACCGGCGCCGGCTGGCTGTTGCCCAGCTTGAAGACGGACAATACTTCGCTCAAGTGCGCGGCCTGCTCGCGCAGCGATTCCGACGCGGCCGAGGCCTGCTCGACCAGCGCCGAATTTTGCTGCGTCATGCCGTCGATGCTCTCGATCGCGTGGGCGATGCTTTCGATGCCGCCGGTCTGCTCGCTGCTGGCGGCGGTGATGTCGACCAGGATGTCGGCCACCTTGCGCACCGATTCGACCACCTCGCCCATCGTCAGGCCGGCCTCGTCGACGAGCTTGGAGCCGACGCCGATCTTGGCCACCGAGTCGCCGATCAATTCCTTGATCTCCTTGGCCGCGCTGGCGCTGCGCTGGGCCAGGTTGCGCACCTCGCTGGCGACGACGGCGAAGCCGCGCCCCTGCTCGCCCGCCCGCGCCGCCTCGACCGCCGCGTTCAGCGCCAGGATGTTGGTCTGGAAGGCGATGCCGTCGATGACGGCGATGATCTCGACGATCTTCTTGGCCGAGCCGTTGATCTCGCCCATCGTCGCGACGACCTCGTGGACGATGCTGCCGCCCTTGGCCGCGATGCTCGAGGCCGACAGCGCCAGCGTGTTGGCCTGGTGGGCGTTGTCGGCGTTCTCGCGCACCGTGCCGGTGAGCGTGTGCATCGAGCGCGACGTCTCGTCGACGCTGCCGGCCTGCGATTCGGTGCGCGCGGCCAGGTCGGCGTTGCCGGCGGCGATCTCGTGGCTGGCCACGTTGATCGTCTCGGCCGAGCTCTTGATCTCGCCGACCATGGCGCCGAGCTTGTCGCGCATGTCCTTCAACGCCAGCAGCAGGCTGCCGCCGTCGCTGGCGTCGGTGTGGATCGCCATCGACAGGTCGCCGTCGGCCACCGCGCGCGCGATGTCGCGCGTGTATTCCGGCTCGCCGCCCAACTGTTGCCAGATGGCGCGCACGACGAAGAACGACGCCACCACCAGGGTGCCGATGACGATCAGCGCCACCGCAATGCTGCTAAAGAGCACCCGCCCGACACTGGTCTGGCTTTGCACGATGCCTTCGCTAAAGCGCTTGCGCGCGTCGTCGTTGGTCTTGGCCAGGTCGGCGTTCAAGGTCTTGAGCGCGCTTTGCATGGCCGCCACCGCGCTTTGCGGATCGCCCTCCTCGAGCTCGAGCATGATGCGCGCCGAGCGCAGCGCCGGCGTGAAGTAGGCGTCGAATTCCTGCGCCAGGCGGGCGCCGTTGCCGCCCTGCCCCTCGATCTCGCCGAATTGCTTGAGCTTGACGCGCAGCTTGGCCGCCTGCTCGGGGATCTGCGCGATGCGGTTCTTGTCGCCCTCGGCCACCGCGTCGCGCAGCGCGTCGGAGATGCCGCCGACGTCGAGCGCGATGCTCTTGGCCGAGTCGAGCACCGGATAGTCGATGCTTTCGGTGGCGTGGATCGACTTTTGCGTCTCGAACACGAGATGGGTGCTCAGCCCGAGCCCCAGCGCGAAGACCACGGTCGACACCAGGGGCAAGGCCCAAATTTTCTTTTTGATGCTCATCCGCAGCCTCTCAGGGGAAGGACGTGATTCTGGAACAGGCGGCACACCGGGTGGGCCCGGCGGCGCCGCGCCGACGGCGCGCTACTTGATCGTCAGCAGCACCTTGACCGAGCCGTCGACCACGCTCTTGTCGACATAGCCGATGATGTTGGGGTTGCCCGCCACCAGCGCCTTGACCGCCGCGCTGTCGCCCGCCTCCTTCGGCGCCTGGCCCTTGCCGGTGAAGATTTGCTTGGACCAGTAGGCCTTGAGCTGCGCGCTCGACTTGCTCGCGACCTTGGTGTAGAACTGCTCGCGCACCGGCGAGCCCTCGGTCTGGTCGACCGGCACCGCCTGGCCGCCGCCCGGCAAGCTGCTGTTCTTGCCCAGGAAGACGTCCGAGGCCTGTTCCTCGGTCAGCGCCGTGGCGCCGCTTTTGGCCGAGACGATGACGACGATTTCGGCAAGCGCCGGTTGCGCGGCGGCCAGCAGGCCGGCCGCGACCAGGCCGATATACAGTTTTTTAGTGATGGACACGATTATCTCCCGCTCAGAATACGAAATCGACTGCGACAGTCACCAGGTTCACGTTGCTGCCGGCCAGTGCCGGCCGCACGTTGGTGAAGAAGCCGGTCGAGCCGGTGGGCAGGTTGACGCGGTCCACTTGCACCTTGACGGCGGTGTTTTTCATCGCGTCCCAGCGCAGGCCGAGCGAGGTGGTGCTCTGGTCGTAGGCGATGATGGCCGGCGTGTTGTCCGGCGACGATTTGGCGTACATCGCGTACGGCGTGAAGTTGCCGACGCGATAGCCGCCCGTCACGTACCCCACCTTGGTCGTCGGCGCGAAACCGGGCAGCTTGGTGTTGGCGACTTCACCCTGGACAAACCACGCGCCCGGATCGTAGACGGCGCCGATCGTGTACGCCTTCTGCGGCACCTGCAGATGCAGGCCCGGCGCGAGCTGGATGGCCACCCGGGAACGCAGGTAGCCGAGCCGCACCGACCAGGCGCCGAACTCGAAGGTGTTGTTGATGCCGCGCGCGCGCCGGATCTCGGTGCCGCCCACCTTGCGCCCGTCGCCGGCGATGGTCTCGATGTCGGTCCTGCCGGTGGACACGTTCAGCGTGCTGTTGACGCCGCCGAAGCGGGCCTTGTAGGTCGCGTCGACCCCGTCCATGTTCGTCATCGGGATGGCGCTGTACATTTCCACCGGCGGGCGCACCCAGGTGTTGGCGTAGCCGACCAGGCGCGTGTCCGACACCATGAAGCTCGACAGCGCCGTGCGGCCGACGCGCACCTTGAAGTCCGGCGTGAACGCGTACTGCAGGTTGGCCCATTCGAAGCGCGGATTGTAGGTGTTGTTGGTGCGCGGCATGGCCACCACTTGCACCACGGCCGACAACTGGTCGGTGAACTTGGCGTTGACCTGGGCGCCGGCCTTGGTGGTCGCGCCCAGGTCCCAGCTGCGCGAGGCGCCGGCGCCCGAGGGCTGGTACAGGGTGCTGACGAAGTCGCCGTCGTTGGTCGACGCGTGGGTGGCGCCGACGGTGCCGAAGCCGCTGAACGCGAACATGCCGCCGGCGTCCTGCGCGTGGGCGGCGCCGGCGGCCAGCAGCAGGGCCAGGGGCAAGGTCTTGAGGCGCGCGGCGCCGAATACTGGTTTTCCGATGTTTGACGAATTCATTTTTTCTCCGTTGGCTATTTTTGGCACGTTCCCCCATCACCTTCCAAGACGCTGGGCAGTGCGAACGGGCCGGAAACCCAGTGCCCGACTCGCGTCGGACACGGCGTTATCTGTTTCAGCAATATTTCAAAAGCCGACAATGTCATTGTCATTAATGCACTGTTTATTCACTATAATTATTGAATTCAGTAAATTAACTGCTGTTTTTGATGGATTCATAATATAGATGCTACTTGGAAACATCAACCTATTTCCCCCAATTGTTGTATGCGCACAAATCTAATTTACGTCTTGCTATTTAATAATGATTGCAAAAAAAAGGCAGCACAACAGGCGTGCGGCGGCCGCCGCCCAAGGGCGGGGTGCGCACGGCGAAGCGAGAAAAATCAGCGGGGAGGAAAACGGAGGAGGAAACGCGGGAGGGTCAGTGCCGACATTCGGACAAAAGTGACGATCCGGGAACTTTCAAGCTAATAGAAAGTTCCCAAATGTCCGAATGTCGGCACTGACCCCGCCCGGGGGGGCTTAGGGCTTGCTTTCGAGCTCGACTTTCGCGGGGGCCAGGCCGTCGCTGGTGGCGGTGACGACGATCTTGCCGCCGGCGCCGGCACGCGCGCGCACGATCGCCAGCGCCAGCCCGTTGTAGGCCGGCCGCTCGGGCGATTGGAAGGCGACGTGGCTGGTGGCGTCGCCATTGTCGGTGGCCACCAGGTCGGCCGGGCCGCTGACGCTGAAACGCACCGTGTTGTGCGAGCGCGGCACCGCCAGCCCGTCTTTGTCGGTGATCGTCAGCATGACGAAGGCGAGGTCGCGGCCGTCGGCGCCGAGCGCGCCGCGGTCGGCCGCCAGCGTCAGCGCCGCCGCCGCGCCGGTGGTGCGCACCGTGTCCTCGGCCCACGGCTTGCCCCCCTTGTAGACCACCGCGCGCAACGTGCCCGGCTGGTAGAGCACGTCGTCCCAGCGCAGCCGGTAGTCGCGCGGCCCGCGTTTCTTGCGCCCCAACGAGCGGCCGTCCTGGAACAGCTCGGCCTCGTCGCCGGACGTGTACAGGTGCACCGGCGTGACCTGCCCGACCCGCTCCGGCCAGTTCCAGTGCGGCAGCAGGTGCGCCATCGGCAACTCGGGCCGCCAGCGCGCCTGGTACAGGTAGAAGCGGTCCTTCTTGAAGCCGGCCAGGTCGACGATGCCGAAGTACGAGCTGCGCGACGGCATCTTGATCCGGCGCAGCGCGGCCAGCTCGCGCGCCGCAGCCTGCTGCGCGGCCGGGTCGGTGAAGTTGAACACGTTGGTGGCGTCGTCGTTGTACGGCGTCGGCTCGCCCAGGTAGTCGAAGCCGGTCCAGACGAACTCGCCGGCGACGGACGGGTTGTCGTCGATGCCGGCAAACTCCACGTCCGGCGACCAGGCCCACGGCGGCGCCGTCAAGTCGTAGCTGCTGACCTGGAAGTTGAACGCGCCCTTGGCCTTGTCGTCGCTCACGGGGAAGAAATACTCGCCGCGCGAGCTCACCGTCGACGACGTTTCGCTGCCGTACAGCGGCAGCTGCGGCGCGCTTGTGTGCAGCCGGCCGTACTCGGCCGGCTTGTAGTTGTAGCCGAACACGTCGATGGCGGTCTGGAAGCCGTCGTAGCCGGAGTTGATCTTGTTGAAGCCGGCCGTGGTGGGCCGCGTGCGGTCCTCGCCGCGCACGATGTCGGCCAGGTGCGCGGCCACCTTCCAGCCCTCCGGCTGGCCCTGCTCCATGATCTCGTTGCCGATGCTCCAGGCGATCACGCTCGGGTGGTTGCGGTCGCGCCGCACCATGGACCGCAAGTCCTTTTCGTGCCAGGCGTCGAACAGCGTGGCGTAATCGTTTTTGACCTTGGGAATGCGCCAGGCGTCGAACGCCTCGACGATGAGCAGCATGCCCATGCGGTCGGCCAGCTCGAGCAGCTCGGGCGCCGGCGGGTTGTGCGTGGTGCGGATGGCGTTGACGCCCATCTCGCGCAAAATCTCGAACTGGCGTTCGAGCGCGCGCACGTTGAGCGCCGCGCCCAGCGCGCCGAGGTCGTGGTGCTGGCTGACCCCTTGCAGCATGACGCGCTCGCCGTTGAGCAGGAAGCCGCGCGCGGCGTCGAAGGCGATGGTGCGCACGCCGAACGGGGTTTCGACCACGTCGACGACGGCGCCGCCCACGGTGACGGTGGTGACGGCGACGTAGCGCTGCGGATCGCGCAGGCTCCAGCGCCGCGGCCGCGCCAGTTCGAGCGACTGCGACAGCAGCGCCTGCTTGCCGGCGGCCACCTTGGCGGGGGCCGAGGCCGGCGCGCTGGCCAGCGCCGCGCCGCCGCGGCGCCCGGCCGCGTCGAGCGCGTAGACGGCCGTGGCCACGCGCGCCTCGGCGGCGGCGCCGTCGTTGTCGAGCGTGGCGCGGATTTCGACGGTGGCGGCGTCGGCGCCGACCGTCGGCGTGAGCACGAAGATGCCGTTGTGGGCCACGTGCAGCGGCGCCGTCTTGACCAGCCAGACGTTGCGGTAGATGCCGCCGCCCGGATACCAGCGCGACGACTCGGGCGGGTTGTCGATGCGCACGGCCAGCACGTTGTCCGCGCCCGGCTTCAGGTGCGGCGTGAGGTCGAGCCGGAACGACGCATAGCCGTACGGCCAGCCGCCCACCTTGTGGCCGTTCAGGAACACGGTGGCGTGCGACATGGCGCCGTCGATGTCGAGGAACACCCGGCGCCCGGCGTCGCCGGCGGGGGCGGCGAAGCGCTTGCGGTACCAGGCCACGCCCCACCACGGCAGCTTGCCGGTCTCGCCCGCGTATTCCTGCTTGAACGGCCCTTCGATGCCGAAGTCGTGCGGCAGCTCGAGGCGGCGCCAGCGGCTGTCGTCGAACGCGGCGCCGGCGGCGCCGGCGGCGCCGGCCACCTCGCCCTTGATGAAGCGCCAGTCGGCGTTGAAGGAAACGCGCTCGCGCGCGGCGGGCGCGTCGGCGCGGGCGGGGCCGGTCGGGCCGAGCGCGACGGCGGCAAGGAGCAACAGGTAGCGGAGATATCTCATGGGGTCCGTTTTAAAGAGTCGATGGATAACAGCGTGGTGCCGGGGTAAAACTATTTGTTGAGCAGCGTGAGCGACAGCTCCCACTGCGCGCCCCACGGCCGCAGCGCGTCCTCGGTGGCGAAGGCTTTCCTCAGGCGCGGCAGGGGCACGCGGTACACCTCGTGCAGCCCGAGCGCGAGCGTGACCGGGTTCCACAAGGCGTCGCGCCGCTGGCCGGCGCCTTTGCCCCCCTTGCCGCCCTTGCCCTTCACGCGCGCGCCGTCGTCGCCGAAGATGCCGATGCCGTCGTCGAGCGCGCGCGCCAGCTCGAGCCGCGCCAGGCCGTCGAAGGCGGCCAGGATGGCGCCGCGGTCGACGCCGTCGCGCGACTCGGCCGCCGGCGGCGGCGGAGGCGGCGGCGCGGCCTCGCGCCCCAGCCGCGCGGCGAGCCGCTCCAGATCCTTCTTCAGGAAGCGCAACTCGTCCAGGCGGCGCCGCAACCCCGGCGCCGGCGGCCGGGCGACGATCTGGTAGGCGTCCTTGGTGATGGTGATGAGCACGTCTTCAGCGCCGGCCGCCAGGCGCGCCGTGTCGCCCTCGTAGAAGATCGGCGCGGCGTAGCCGCCGTTGGCGTCGCCGAACAGCTCGGCCTGGGCGGGGTCGTAGTCGAGCCACACATACGGCGTGACGCCCTGCCCGATCAGGCGTGCCAGCGTCCACGGCACGCCGTCGGGGCTGTGCGCGTCAAGCCAGTCGCACGCCTGCGCGGTGCTGGCGCGGAAGGGAAGGGTCGGGCTGGGAAGCGTCATCGGGTGGCCTGGCCGTCATTTTTGGCGAAATGGAAACACCTGATTATAGTGCAGCAAGGGAACAACGGGGCGCATCGTCGACGATGGCCGCCATCGACCGCCACGGCCGGTGGCTCCCGGCCCGGCGGCCGCGCCACGCGGGCGCGTTCGGACGGGCCTTAGGCGCCCAGCAGGCCGCCGCGCAGCAGGCTCGGCGTCAAACCGGTCCAGCGCTTGAACGAGCGGCGGAAATTGGTGGCGTCGTGGAAGCCGAGGTACTGGGCCACCGCTTCGTTGTCGTAGCCGCGCGCCTGGAACAGGTGGATGGCGACATGGGCGCGCACCTGGTCGAGCTCGGCCTGGAAGTGGCTGCCGTGGCGGGCCAGGTGGCGCTTCAGCGTCGCCGCGCTGATGCCGAAGGCGACCGCGCTCAATTCGAGCGTGGGGCCGAGCCGGATATTGGCCAGCAGGTGGTCGTACAGCGCCGTCAACAACCCCGGCGCGGGCGCCATGTCCGCGCCCGCCTCCGTCGCCGCGCCGCTCAAGGCCAGGGACGCGGCCATCGCGTTGCCGCGCGGCCAAGTCCGGTCGAGCCACAGAGGATCGATCAGCATCGCGTCCAGATGGCAGTTAAAGCGCAGGTCGGCGCCCAGGTGCGCCTCGTGCTGCTCGACATGGGCCGGCGCGCCGCGGTTGAGGCAATAGCGCCACGGCAGGCGCTCGCCCGCCAGCCAGCGGCACATGGCCGTCACCGCCGCCATGTGCATCTCGACCAGCGCCGGCAGCTGGCCCGGCGCGCCGAAGCTGTCGGTCCAGTACAGCACGGCCAGGCCGCCCTCCTCGCGCAGGCGCGGCGTGAGCAAGGGACACAGCCGCGCCGCGCCGGCGCACAGGATCTCGAGCGCCTGGCGCAAATGCCGCGCCTGCAGCAAGGCGTGGCTGAGCGCGCCGAAATGGCCCGGCAGCATTTGCTGGCCCAGCATGAAGCTGGTGTCCGGGCTGTCGAGCTCGCGCATGACGTTCGACAGCAATTGCAGATACTGGACCGGGCTGACGGTGCAGTCGGCGGCCGGCAGGTCCCAGCCGCGCAGCCCGGTGCCGCGCAAGACCTTCTCGCCCAGCGCGTCGAGGTCGCGGCTGCGGGCGTAGTCGAGCAGCAGCGCCGGCTGGTGCCGCGCCGCGATGAAACTATCGCCGCGTTGGCGGTAGGCGATCACGCAGCGGCCATCGCGGTGGCGGCATGGACGGCCGGCGCCGGCTGCGACACCGCGCGGCTGAGCTCGGCCAACAGCACGTCCGGCGCGGCGTCGGCGCTGGCACAGGCATGGCGCAGCGTGACGGGGACGGGCCCGGCCTTCGCATGGTGGCGCATCTGCCCGACCATGGCCGCCAGGTGCCGCGCCAGCGCCGCCGCCTCGGTCTCGCTGGTGTCCGGCAACAGCAGCGCGAACCGGTCGCCCGCATAGCGGCACAGCAAATCGTCGTTGCGCAAATTAAGCAGCAGCATGTGGCCGACCGCCTGCAGCACGCGGTCGCCCTCGGGCTGGCCGAACTCGCGGTTGATCAGGTGGAAGCCGTCGATGTCGAGCAACACCAGCGCGCACGGCAGGCCCGGGCGCCGCGCCTGCTCGTGGCGGATCTGGCGCCGCAGGTAGTCGGCATTGGCCAGTTGCGTGACGCGGTCGAAGGCGCGGTGGTCGCGGAACAGCCGCTCGCGCTTTTGAAGATGGTCGTTGAGGCGGAATTGCTCGTGGCGCCAGTAATACATGCCGATCGTCACCACCAGCATGCCGATCGGCACCATCGCCTCGAGCCAGTTGTCCCAGCGGGCCGCCTTGTTGATGGTGAAAAATTCGTCCAGGCAGTCGGCGAACGAGCCGGTCATTATCAGCGCCAGTCCGCCGGCCAGCAAGCGCGTGACGAGGCCGCCCGGACGGCTGCTTAGCGTAAACAGGACCCAGCTGCCGGCCATGACGGCGGTGCCGCCCTCGCTGACGATGTCGGTCCATTTCCATTCGTTGAAAGACTTGGCCACGCCGAGGGTCGCGTACAGGAACAGGCAGGCCAGCAAGGCCAGGCCGGAGGCGATCAGGGTGGAACGGTGCAGTTGCAGCATGGGCGGGCTCATCGTGACGGCGTCGGTAGTGCGCCCGCAGCATAACGGACATTTATGACCGCGCCGTGACATCGGCGCCGCCGCGCGGCGATGCAGCAACAGGTGCAAACGGCTCACCGGCAGTGGGCGGGGACTTTCGAGACCGTGCGGGAACGCGTCTCTTTCGGCTGTCTCTTTCGGTCTCCTTCTGTCTCTTTTGTACTCCAGCTTACTGAGAGGGAACGAGGAGACAGGAAGAGACAAAAACCGACAAGAAGAGACAGCCGAAAGAGACGGTTTCCCGCACGGGACGATGAGGGGGCACCCGCACCACCTGCCTTTCCCGGTGGCGAGCACGGGACCGCGCCGGGTCAATCCAGCTCATTTGGGCGCGCGCGCGGCCCAAAACGGCCGCGTAACGGCTCATTCGAGCCGGCGCCGGCGCCCCTTGTCATGCAATTGACACATTGACTACATAGAATCCGCCCGTCCTCCACCTATTCGACGGCAACAAATGAAAACCACACACCGCAACTCCTCGACCATATCCGCGCCGCAAGGCCATGGCTGCCGCCTGTCCGTGCTCAGCCTGGGCGTTCTGTCGATGCTGTCCATGCTGGCCGCGCCATCGCCGGCCGGCGCGCAAAACAACGCGGCCACCGACAGCGCCGCCGCCGGCGTCGCCGCCAGCGCCAACAGCGTGGTGATCGCCGGCCAGCGCTCCAGCCTGCGCAACGCCATCGCCGCGCAGGAACAGGCCGACAACATCGTCAGCGTCATCAGCAGCGACGACATCGGCGGCCTGCCCGACAAGAACGCCGCCGAGGCGCTGGCGCGCCTGCCGGGCCTGTCGGTGCAGCGCGACCAGGGCGAAGGCCGCTACGTGAGCGTGCGCGGGCTCGGTCCCGACCTGAACGCGGTCACCATCAACGGCGCGCTGGTGCCGTCGCCCGAATCGGGCCGGCGCGCGGTGGCGCTCGACGTGCTGCCGGCCGGCCTGATCCGCACGCTGGCCGTCAGCAAGACGCTGACCCCGGACCAGGACGCCAACTCGCTCGGCGGCACCATCGAGGTCAAGACGCTGTCGGCCTTCGACCTGCCCGGCAAGCTGCTGTCGGCCACCGTCGGCGCCAGCCGCGACCAGAACATCGGCAAGACCAGCCCCAACGGCAGCGTGCTGTTCGCCGACCGCTTCCTCGACGGCAAGCTCGGCGTAGCCGGCGGCGTCAGCTACGAAAAACGCGAGTTCGGCTCCGACAACATCGAGACCGGCGGCGCCTGGGACGACGGCAGGCTGACCGGCGTCGAGCTGCGCGACTACCTGCCGACGCGCAAGCGCCGCGCCGCCGCGCTCAACCTCGACTACCATGCCGACCCGCTGAGCAAATTCTTCCTGCGCAGCTTCATCAGCGACTTCAGCGACAGCGAAGTGCGCGACCGCCTGACCATCAGCAACATCGCAGGCGACGGCCTCGACCAGGGCGAGACGGCCAGCGCGCGCGGCGAGCGCCGCCTGCGCCAGCGCCAGTACACGCAAACCATCAGCTCGGTCGTGCTGGGCACCGAACAAAAGTGGAGCGGCTGGACGCTCGACCTGGCCGGCGGCATCAGCCGCGCCACCGACGAGGCGCCCGAATCGATCAACGACGCCCGCTTCCGCGGCGCCAAGGACTTCGCCGGCGTCGGCTACACCGGCACCGGGATCCCGCGCCTGAGCGGCCCGGCCGGCCTGTACGACGCGGCCAACTACAAGCTCAATTCGATCGGCCTCAAGCACGGCGACGCCACCGACAAGGAACACCACGCGCGCTTCGACCTGCGCCACAAGTTCGAACTCGGCGAGGCCAGCGCGACGCTCAAGTTCGGCGCCAAGGCGGCCCGCCGCGAAAAAAGCAACGACACCGAAGCCTGGTCCTACAGCAGCAAGCAGATCGGCGGCGCCAGCACGGCGCTGAAGGACTACGTCACCGGCAACGAGCTCGACTACAAACTGGGCCGCATCGGCAGCGCCATCGACCCGGCCGCGATCCGCCGCCTGGTCGCCACCCTGCCGCGCACCGGCGCCCGCCTGGTGGTCGACTCGACCATCGACGACTATCGCATGCACGAGGACATCGACGCCGGCTACGTGCAAAACAGCATCGACCTCGACGCCTGGCACGTGCTCGCCGGCGTGCGCGCCGAACACACCAAATTCGACGCGGCCGGTTCGCGCGTAAACGAGGCGGACGCCAGCTTCTCCGCGGTGGGCGGCAAGCGCTCCTACACCAACTGGCTGCCGGCGTTGCAGGCCCGCTACGACCTCGACGCCAAGACCAGCGTGCGCGCCGCCTGGACGCACTCGGTGGTGCGCGCCAACTTCAGCCAGCTGGCGCCGGGCGTGAGCCTGGCCAGCGACACCGAGGCGACCATCGGCAACCCGGACCTGGCCCCGCTCAAGTCGACCAACCTCGACCTGGGCATCGAACGCGTGCTGGGCGACGACGGCACCGTGTCTGCCTACGTGTTCCACAAGGACATCAAGAACTTCACCTACACCACCAACCTGGCCGGCAGCGGGCAATGGGCCAACTACACGTCGGCGGTGTCGTATGCCAACGGCGACCAGGCCAGCGTCAAGGGCATCGAACTGGCGTACACCCAGCCGCTGCGCATGTTGCCGGCGCCGTTGAACCACCTGATCGTCGGCGCCAACGGCAGCCTGACCCGCTCGGACGCCGACGTCGCCCGCGTCGATGCCGCCAGCGGGCGCCAGCGCGCGCGCCGCATCGACCTGCCGGGGCAGTCGGACCGCGTGCTGAACCTGATGCTGGGCTACGAACAAGGCCCGCTGAGCACGCGCCTGGCGCTCAACTACAAGTCGCCCTACCTGCTGGAAATGGGCGACGACATCCTCGACGCCGGCCAGGACCGCATCGTCGACGCCCAAAAGCAGGTCGACTTCTCGCTGTCGTACCAACTCGGCAAGCAGGTGCAGCTGAACTTCGAGGCGGCCAACCTGAACAACGAAAAATACTACGTCTACCTGGGCGGCAAGGCCTACAACGCGCAATATGAGCAGTACGGCCGCACCTATAAAATCAGCCTCAAAGTGAGCATGTTCTAATGATGAAAACACCGATCTTCAACAGCATCGTCATCGGCGCGCTGCTGGCGGGCGGCGCGCTGGCGCCGGCGGCCCAGGCGGGCACGGCCGGCGCCGGCGCGCCCGTCGCGCGCGCCCTGCCCGGCCTGGCCGCCAAGGCCACCGAGCTGGCCGCGCTACCCGGCGGCGGCTGGCTCGGCGTCGACAAGCAAGCCCTGCGCCTGCTCGACGCCCAAGGCAACGAGCGCGCCCGCCTGGCCTTGCGCGCCAAGCAACTCGACCTGCGCCCCGATCCGCGCGGGGCGGCCGGCGCCGCGCTGGCCGTCGTGCTCGACGCCAACGCCGAACAGGTGGTGCCGGTGCACGTCGACTTCATGGCCGGCACCCTGACGGCGCTGGCGCCGTTCCCGGCGCCGCCGTTCGGCGTCGAAGCGGCGTGCCTGTACCGCGACGCCCAGCGCCTCGACCACCTGTTCGTCATCGGCAAGGATGGCCAGGCCGAGCAATGGGTGATGGACGGCGAGCGCCGCCGGCTGGTGCGGCGCCTGGCGCTGCCGCCGCACGTCAAACACTGCCGCGCCGACGACGCCGCCCATCAACTGCTGGTCGACGAGGAGAACCTGGGCGTGTTGGCCTACAACGCCGACGCCGAGGGCGTCCCTGGCCGCAAGCTGCTGCGGCGCGTCGACGCCGTCAAAAAAGGCCGGCCGCGCATGCTGGCGTGGCCGGCCGCCGCCGCCCCGGCGGCCGCCGCCAAGGCCATCGTGCTGCCACGCGGGCAGACCGAGCCGGTGGCGCGCCAGGGCGACGCCGCCGACGACCCCGCCATCTGGCGCCACCCGTCGGACCCGGCCGGCGCGCGCATCCTCGGCACCAACAAGAAGCAGGGCCTGCTGGTGTACGACCTCCACGGCAAGCAACTGCAACTGCTCGAGGTGGGCCGGCTCAACAACGTCGACGTGCGCCAGCGCGTCACCGTTGGCGGGCGCGTGCTCGACATCGCCGTCGCCACGCGGCGCGACGACAACAGCGTCGTGCTGTTTACCATCGACGACGGCGGCACGGTGGCGCCGGCCGGCGCCTTCGCCACCGGGCTCGGCGACATTTACGGCATGTGCCTGTACCGTCCGGCCGACGGCGGGCTCGAAGCGTTCATCAACGACAAGGACGGCAGCTTCCTGCACTACCGCATCGAAGCGGGCGCCGACGGCAAGGCGATGGCGGGCAAGTTGCTGCGCCGCTTCAAGGTCGCCAGCCAGCCCGAGGGCTGCGTCGTCGACGACCGCAACGAGCGGCTGTTCCTCGGCGAGGAAAAGCGCGGCGTGTGGACCACCTCGGCGCGCGGCGACGCCCCGGCCGCGCTGGCGATGGTGATGCCGGTCGGGCCGCAGCTGGTGGCCGACGTCGAAGGCATGGGCCTCTACCACGGCGCCAAGGGTGACTACCTGGTCGTCTCCAGCCAGGGCGACAACAGCTACCTGGTGCTCGACGCCAAGGCGCCATACCGGGTGCGGGGCAGCTTCCGGGTCGGCTACAACCTCGACGCCGGCATCGACGGCACATCGGAAACGGACGGCCTCGAAGTGAGCTCCGCCGACTTCGGCGGCCCCTACGCCAACGGCCTGCTGGTGATCCAGGACGGCTACAAGCGGCTGCCGGACGGCCCGCAAAATTTCAAGTATGTCGCCTGGGACGACGTCGCCAAAGCCCTCAAGCTGGAGCAATAAAAGCCCAAGCCGGGCTCAAAAACCCGGCATGGACCCGTAGGGCGGATTAGCGCAGCGTAATCCGCCAAGCTCCGTCGGCGGCGCCAAACCAGGCGGCAATGCCCACCGCCCCGGAGGTGCCAATATGATAATCTCCTGTCGCAGCACCCCGGCCGCGCCGCCGCCGGCGGCCGCCCGCCCACAGGAGAAAAGATGCAGCCCCCCCCGCCACCCCTCGCCCCCCGCCACCATCCAATTTCAAGCGCGCCTGGCCGGCCTGCTCTACCTGATCATCATCGTCATCGGCCTGCTGGGCGAATCGGCCATCCGTGGCAAGCTGATCGTCTCGGGCGACCCCGACGCAACCGCCCGCAACATTGCCGCCGCCGAAGGCCTGTGGCGCCTGGGCGTCGGCGGCCAGGACCTGCTGCTGCTGTGCGCCGTCGGCCTCACACTGCTGTGGTACATCCTGCTGCGCCCCGTCAACGGCCACCTGGCGCTGGCGGTGGCCTTCTTCGGCCTGGTCTCGCTGGCGGTCGAAAGCGTCGGCGCGCTGCACCTGCACGCGGTGCTCACCCCGTTGTCCGACGCCGCCTACCTGAAGGCCTTCGATCCGCGCCAACTGCACCTGATCGCCTACCAATCGGTGGTGGCCCACGCGCACGCGTTCGGGCTGGCGCTGGTCTTTTTCGGCGTCGAATGCCTGATCGTCGGCCACCTGATCCGCGCGTCCGGCTACATTCCGAAGGCGATCGGCTGGCTGATGCAACTGGCCGGCCTGTGCTACCTGGTCAACAGCTTCGCCATGGTGCTGTCCCCGCCGCTGCAAGACATGCTGTTCCCCGCCATTTTGCTGCCGTCGTTCATCGGCGAGAGCGCGTTTTGCCTGTACCTGCTGGTCAAGGGCGTCAACCTGCCCGAATGGCAGCGCCGGCAGCGCGGGGCCGGGCCGGGCGACTGAGCCAGCGCGCCGTCGACGCGCCGGTGGCGGTATGGCAGTTATGTCATGTTCATGGCATAATATCGGGCTGTGCCGCTCCGATGGTGAAATTGGTAGACACTGGAGACTTAAAATCTCCCGCCGCAAGGCGTGCCGGTTCGATTCCGGCTCGGAGCACCACGAACTCATCCGCAGACGTCCGGGAACATCCCGGATCCCTACCCCGAGATTTCCCGAGCAAGGCGCGTCTGCAGCGCGACGAAACGCGCGCTACGTCGCGCCGGCACCGATCCGGCCCAAGCGCGTCGCAGCGAAAAGGCCGCAAGACCAGTCGCTGCCGCGCAAACGTTTGAAGTCGTTGCCCTGCTTTGGCTCGACAAGACCAAAGCTGAACGGGCCGACAGCAGGCGACGCGAAATCTTCAACTGGCTGCGCAACGATATCTTTCCAGCGATCGGGAAGATGCCGATCGCTGACGTCCGGCCTTGAAACGTTCTCGCCGCTCTGCGGGTCAGTTATTCCGCGCGCGCCTGCCCGGATATACCATTGACATATCCCCATAGTCCACTAAAATGGGATATGGGTTTTGTATAGACTGCGGAGTCAATAATGGATCAAGGTGCCATTTTTCAAAGCAATCGTAGCCAGGCGATACGCTTGCCCAAGGCTGTGGCTTTTCCCGACAATGTGAAGCGGGTTGATGTCGTGGTGTTGGGCAAAACCCGCATCATTACACCGGCAGGTTCATCATGGGAGAGCTGGTTTGACGGGCCAGGCGTCACCGCGGACTTTATGCTGGAGCGCGAGCAGCCTGCGGAACAGGAACGGGAATCGTTTTAAATGCTCAAGTTCATGCTCGATACCAATGTCTGCATTTTCACCATCAAGAACAAGCCGGTCCATGTTCGCGAGCACTTCATCCGGCAGCATGGTTTGATGTGCATTAGTACAGTGACCTTGGCTGAGCTATTTTACGGCGTGGAGAAATCGGCCAACCCGGTACACAACCTGGTGGAAGTGGAAGGCTTCGCGGCCAGACTGGAGGTATTGGACTTCGACGATCATGCCGCAGCCCATACAGGACAGATCAGGGCCGAGTTATCTCGAACCGGCATGCCCATCGGTCCTTATGACCAGATGATCGCCGGGCATGCCCGCTCACGCGGCTTGATCATTGTCACCAACAATCGGCGGGAATTTGATCGTGTGCCGGGGCTGCGCGTGGAAGACTGGACCGTTTAGCGGCTACGCCGATACATGAGGTCGCCATTGTTCCCAGCGTCAAACTGGTTAGCCTGATATTTGCACTGGTGTACACGATGCGGCAAATGTGCCCGGTGACGCGTCGCACCGTTGGGAAGCGGCGTGATCTCAAAGAGCTGTTGGCAGGTTCCAGTTCCAAGGCAAGAATTCATCAACCCGGTTAATGGGATGATCGCCATATGTGTCAGCACGTGACGCAACCAGGCTTCGGGGTCGACACGGTGCAAACTGGCGCGGACGTCTGGCATTCCCCGCACCGAGAAACAGTGCATCCCGGTCAATTTCAACTTGAGGACAAGGTATCCGGCCTCAACGTCGTATCGAACAGGCTCGCGCTAAACATAGACGTTAAGCCGCCAAGGCTTGTTTATGTTTTGGCGAGCTTCACTGCCAGCATGATACGCGCGCCGGACGAATGCCGGCGCGCTCGGCGTGATCGCAAGGTGCAGGCCTGCCGTCAGACCGCTCGGCGGCGGCGCGCCACGCTACCCAACAGCAGCAAGCCGCCGATGTACATCAGGTAGGTGCCAGGCTCGGGCACCGCCAGCACATTGCCCTGCACATTGCCCTGCACGTGCAGGGTGATGTCGCCGAGGGCGAAGCCGTTCGCATCGCTGGCGTTGGTGCTGAACGATTTCAGCAGGATCACGCTGTCGAAGCTGCCGGCGGTGCCGCCGGCCAGGGTGAACGACAGGCCGTGCAGGGCGTCGCCCGCGGCCAGGCCACTGAAGGCGCCCAAGCCATCGACGCTGATGGCGCCGCCGTTCAGCAGCGCCGAGAGGTCGAAGCTGCCGGCCAGATCATCGGCCTGGCCGGTGACGCTGTTAAGCAGCGACAGCGACGCGGTGGCGCCGGTGCCGCCCAGCTTGATGGTGCCGAAGTCCAGCGTGTAATAACCATCGGCGCCGGTCAGGCTGGCGTAGCCGCTGTCCTTGACGAAGGCCGCCGCCGCGTACTGGTTGACGGTGGCGGCGTAGCTGACGCTGGCGCCGGCCAGGGCCAGGTCGGCCATGTCGGCGTTGTGGCTACCGAAGGCGACATGGCCGCTACCGCTGTAGACGCCGGCCTTGCTGGTGTCCAACTTGACCGTCAAGCCGGTGCTGTCGCTGGCGCCGGCCGCCACCGTGGCGCTGCCGGCGCTGGCGAAGGCCGTGCCGGCGGTGCCGGTCAGGCTCGCTTTTAGGCTGTCGGTCAGGGCGCCGCTGGCGTTGTTGCTAACGGTGACGGTGCGGCCGGCAACGTCGCCAACCCTTACGATGCCGAAGTTGACGGCCGGCGTGCCGACCTGCGCCACCGCCGTCGCGTACACCTTGCCCGCTACCTGCACCGCCTGCGTGCCCAGCGCCAGCGCGCCGAAACCGCTGGTGCCGCTGCCGTCGGACGCCAGGGTCACGGTCGCGGTGCCGGACTTCAGGCCCGCCGTAGCGGTGTCGACACCCACGTGCAGGGCGTTGCTGGTCGCGCCCGCCGCCAGCAAGCTGATGCTGCCGCCGGCCGTGATGGCGCCGCTGGCGGCAATGGTGGCGTTGAGCCGCTCCGAATAGCCGTTGTCGGCGGCCAGGTTGCTAACGCCGAGCGACGCGCTGGCGTTGCCGCCGACGCGTTGGGCGGCCAGGGTCACCGTCTGCGGCGCCCCGCTGGCGCTGGCCAGGTTGTAGGCCTTGCCGGTGATGAGCAACGTCTGGCCGGCGACATTGTCGAAGTTGTTGACCAGGGCCACCGACTGGCCGGTGAGCGCGCCGCCGGCCAGCGGAGTCCAGGTGACGCCATAGGTGACGCCGGCGCCGTTCTGGGTCAGCGCTCCCCAATTCTGCGCCGTCACGCCGCTGCCGGACAAGGTACCGCCGCTGATGCCGCCCGTTTGCAGCGCGCCCTGCAGGCTGGGGCCGCCGCTGCCGACGTTGCTCAACGTATAGCTGGCGCTCACGCCGCTGCCAACGCGCACGTTGGCCAGCGCCAGGGTCGCGACCGCGCTATTGCCGTTGCTGACCGACGCGCCGGAGAGCTGTTGCGCGGTGGTGCCGCTGGCAAGGATCCCGCCGCCGCCGGTGACGCCGGCGCGGCGGTTGAAACTGTTGCCGACGCCGAAGTTGGCGTTGTCATAGCTTGTCGAAATGGTGACATTGTTGGCGCCCAATGCCAGGGTGCCGTTTTGCGCCAGGGTGGCGGCGCTGGCCGCGGCGCCCAGCTTGAGGGTGGCGCCGCCGTCCACCACCAGGGCGCCGCCGCTGGCGCCTTGAACCAGTTCCAGCGTGCCGCCGCTGGCGCGCACCGTGCCACTGTTGGCGACGGCGGTGCCGACCTTGCCGTGGCCGGCGATGGCGCCGGCATTGCTCACGCTGGCGGCGTTGACGCTGCCGCCGCTCAGTTGCACTTGCGCGCCGGCCAGGTTGCCAAAAGCGCCGCTGGCGCTGAACGCGCTGCCGCTGCCGACCTCGATCACGCCGCCGTTACCGAAGTCCGAGGCCGCCGCGAAGCTGGCGCCGTTGCGCAGGCTGAAGGTGCCGGCGCCGGTGTTGTTGGCGAAATTGGTCAGCGCGCTTTGCGCGGTGTTGATGTCGACCAGGCGCGCCGTGGCGCCGCCCAGTTCGATCATCGCGGCGTTGTTGACGATGTCGGAATTGGTCCATTGCAACACGCCGTCGCCGCTGACGCGGTAGGCGCCGCCGGTCAGCGTATGGTCGGCAAAGTTGCTGAAGCCGCTGCCGAGCGTTAGCGTGCCGCCGTCCACGGCGACCGTGCCGCTGTTGCTGAAGTCGATGCCGAGGTAGGCGGCGCCGGCGCCCGACTTGGTGTAGGTGCCGCTGTTATGGAACGAAGACGGCGCGCCGCCATAGCCGTTGGCCACATAGCTGTAACTGGTGCTGGTGTCGTTGAAGCTGCCGCTGTTGATCAGGGTGGCGCCGCTGCCGGTGTAGAACGTCGTATCGCCAAAGGTGGTGACGCCGCCGAAGTCGACCGTGCGGCCCAGCGCGATCGCCGTGCCGCCCGCGCCGAGCGCGAGCGGGCCGCTGAATGTGGTGCTGCCGCTGCCGTCCATGATGCCGGCGGTCCAGCTGCCGGCGCCGCTGATGGTCAGCGCGCCGCTGCCGCCGACGCTGCCGCCGGTCATCTCCAGTCCAGCCGCCGTCAGGTTGCCGTTGACGTTCACGCTACCGGACGTGACGGCCAACTGTCCGCCGAAGCCGTGGTTGCCGGCGATGGAGACCGTGCCGTTGCTGGTCAGCAGGCGTCCGCTGCCGGCCAGGCCGCCGCTGAGGGCGTGGTCGCCGCCGTTGAAGTCGAGGGTGCCGCCGGCGCCGACGGTGATATTGCCGGTGCTGGCGCCACCGCCGCCGAGGTGCAGGATGCCGGCGTTCACCGCCAGCGTGCCCTGGTTGTCGAAGGCGTTGCCAAGGGTGGTCTCGCCGCTGCCGGCTTTGATGTAGCTGCCGCTGTTGATAAACGACGAGGCCGCCCCGCCGTAGCCGTTGGCCATGTAGCTGTACCCGCCGGCGGCGCCGACGTCGTTGAAGACGCCGCTGTTGAGCAGGGTGGCGCCCGAGCCCGTGTAGAACACGCCGCCCTTCCAACTGGTGACGCCGCCGAAGTCGACGGTGCGGCCCAGGGCGACGAGGGTGCCGCCGTTGCCCAGCTCCAGCGCGCCGGCGAACCGGGTGCCGCCGCTGCCGTCCATCATGCCGCCGGTCCAGCTGGCGGCGCCGGAAATGGTCAGCGCGCCGCTGCCGCCGATGCTGCCGCCGACCTGATCGACGCTGGCCGCCGTCAGCGTGCCGTTGACATTCAAGGCGCCGCCGGAGACGGCCAACTGGCCGCCGAATTGGCTGTTGCCATCAAACGCCGCGCTGCCGCCGCTGGTCAGCACACGGCCGCTGCCGGACAGCGCGCCGCCTAGCACATGGTCGCCGCCATTGAAGTCGAGTACGCCATCGGTGCCGATCTGGACGGCGCCCGCGCCCGCGCCACCGCCGCCCAGATGCAGGATCCCGGCGTTGACCACCAGCGTGCCGGTGTTCCCGAAGGCGAGGCCGATCGTGGTATCGCCGGCGCCGGTCTTGCTGTAAGTGCCGCTGTTGACAAAGGTCGACGCGGCGCCGCCGTAGCCATTGCCGATATAGCTGTAGCCGCCAAGCGTGACACTGTCGGTGAAGGTGCCGCTGTTGATCAGCGTGGCGCCCGAGCCGGTGTAAAAAACGCCGCCGTTCCAATCGGTGGCGCCGCGAAAATCGATGGTGCGGCCGACGGCGACGATGCCGCTGCCATTGGCCAGTGTGACCGGGCCCTTGAAAGTGGTGCTACCGCCGCCTTCCATGGTGCCGCTGAGCCAGTTCGAAGCGCCGGTGATGGTGAGGGCACCGGCGCCGCCGATGCTGCCGCCGGTCAGATCGAGGTTGGTGGCGGTCAAGTCGCCATTCAGGTTGACGGTGCCGCCGCTGACGGCAAACTGCCCGTTGATTTGGTTGATGTCGTTAAGCTTGCCGTTGACCGTCAGCGTGCCGCCAACGACGGCCAGTTGGCCATCGAAATGATTGGCGCCGTCCAGCGTGGCGCTGCCGGTGCTCATCAAGAGTTTGCCGTTGCCGGCCAGGGATCCGCCGAGGACAAAGTCGCCGCCATTGAAATCAAGGATGCCAGCCGCGCCAACGTTGATGCTGCCGGCGCCGCCCCCGCCCCCGCTCAGGTGCAGGATTCCGGCGTCCACTGTCAGCGTGCCGGTGTTTTGGAAGTCGAGCGCGATCGTGGTATCGCCGCCACCGGTTTTCACGTAAGCGCCATGGTTGAACAACGACGATGGCGCCCCGCCATAACCGTTGCCGATATAACTGCTCATCCCCAAGGCGGCGTTGTCGCTGAAGCTGCCGTTGTTGATCAAGCTGGCACCCGATCCGGTATAGAAGGCGCCGCCGCTCCAGCTGGTCGCGCCGCGGAAGTCGATGGTGCGGCCGATGGCGACGATGCCGCTGCCATTGGCCAGTGTGACCGGGCCGTTGAAAATGGTGCTGCCGCCCCCTTCCATGGTTCCGCTCAGCCAGCTTGCGGCGCCGGTGACGGTCAACGTGCCGGTGCCGGCAATGGAGCCGCCCGTCAGATCGAGCGCCGCCGCGGTCAGATTGCCGTTCAGATTGACGGCGCCGCCACTGACGGAAACCTGGCCGCCGAAGTCGTTGTCCGCGCCCAGGGTGGCGTTGCCGCCGCTGAAAGACAGCCGTCCGCTGCCGCCGAGCGCACCGGACAGGACATGGTCGCCGCCATTGAAGTCGAGAATGCCGGCAGCGCCGACATTGATGCTGCCCGGGCCGCCACTGCCGGCGCCAAGATGCAGCGTGCCCGCGTTCACCGCCAGGGTGCCGTTGTTCTGGAAGGCGACGGCGATCGTACCCTCCCCCTCGCCCGTCTTGGTGTAGCTGCCGTTGTTGACGAAGGTGGACATGGCGCCACCGTAGCCGTTGTTGATCGAGCTGTAGGTGCCGGCAGTCGCCATGTCGTTGAAGGCGGCGTTGTTGACCAGGTTCGCGCCCGAGCCAGTGTAAAAGGTACCGCCGGTCCAGCTGGTGTTGCCGCCGAAGTCGATGCGGCGCTCGATCGCCACCACGGTGCCGCCCGCACCCAGGGCGAGCGCATCGTGGAAGACGGTGGTGCCGGTGCCGGCGAAAGTGCCACCGCTCCAGGTAGCGCCGCCGGTCACGTCCAGCGTGGCGGCGCTCGTCACCGTGCCGTTCGAAAACGCCAGCGCGCCGATGCTCGACGCCGACGCGAAGTCCAGCGCGCCGCCGGTGATGCTGAGGCGGCCGCTGCCGGTGAAGCCACGGATGCCCAGGCCGCTGTAACCGAGATTGGTGTCGGCCGTGCCAAGCAGAAGGTCGTCCGTCAGGCCCGGCACGGCCCCGCTATTCCAGTTGGCGCCATTGTCCCAGCGGTCATCCGCCCCGCCCAGCCAAATGATGGGGGCGGTGTGGGCGGAGCCGGTGACGGCCAGCGCGGCGGCGATGGCGATGCGGCGGAGGGCGGGGAGGCGGCGACGAGGCTTGGACATGGCTATTTCCTTGTAGGGCGGTGGAAGAGTGAGTTGCGGCGTGTCGCGGCGACCTTTATTTATTGTCTATAAAATAAATTTCCCAAACATCCCCTATTTGAGTGAAGAATTGATAATAGGCATTCTCAGCTGATCGATCGTTGCTTGCTTGCCACCCCTTTTTGATTCACGAGCTTGCCAACAGGGCCTTTTGATCCTGTAAATGCTGGCGAAATCGGATCGCATAGTCTTCCGCAACGGCCGCCCGGATGCCCGGGCGTTGCGCCAGCGCGCGGCGCCAGTTCGCCGACCATTCCAGCCGTCAAACACCGGGTGTGTCGATTCGAAGGCCAGTATGTCGAAGTAGCGAAAAGCGGGGGCGAAGGCGGCATCGACCATCATCTACGTCGCAAACAGGCTGCATCCGATGCGCGCCGTCGTGTTCATGGACTGTATCGCCGAAGCGTTCTCAAAAGTTCCCTCGCTTAACGCACGCCAGTCACTCCCGCTTGGGCGATAAGGCTATGGCCTCACACGCCCTTGACGACCGGCGGACCGCCCGGCGCCCACTTCTCGCGCCCGACGTAGAAAGCCTCGCCCTTGGCCGCGCCGGGAACGAAGTACACCATGTGCGACAACGCGCGGCTTGGACGTCAACGCCGATTTGCTCGGCGCGGCCAGCTTGGCCGCTTCCCCGCGTCCATGCCCGATCGCCCCGGATAAAGCGGCGCACAAATATATAGGAATGATTCTCATTTACATAAATTTATGCTATCTTGAGAAGCTTTCCCGTTTAACAACCAACCGCCCCCATCGCGCATGACTGATACCGTTTTCCCGCCGCGCCCTCCCGCGCGCGCGCCACGCACGTTCGCGCTGGCCCTGGCCGGCCTGCTTGCGGCCCAGCTCTCGCCGGCCGCGCATGCCCAGGCCGCGCCGTCCACCGAAGCGCCGCCCGCACCTTTGCCAACCGTCCTGGTCAGCGGCCAGGCGCTGCCCGACTCCGGCGGCCAGGTCGCCAAGAGCGCGCGCGCCGGCATGCTCGGCGAAAAAAGCCTGCTCGACACGCCGTTTAGCATCAGCAGCTACACCAGCCAGCGCATGCTCGACCAGCAGGCCCTGACGCTGGCCGAGGTGCTCGGCGGCGACGCCTCGACCCGCTTCACCGGCCAGATCGGCGGCGTCACCGACTCGTTCTTCATCCGCGGCTTCCCCCTCAACGAGGGCAACCTGAGCGAGGTGGCCTTCGACGGCGTCTACGGCGTCTCGCCCAACTATCATTTGTTCACCGAATACCTGGAAAGCGTCGAAGTGCTCAAGGGCCCGGCGGCCCTGTTGTACGGCATGTCGCCCAACGGCGGCGTCGGCGGGGTGGTCAACGCCGTGCCCAAGCGGTCGCTGCCGCGCGACCTGAACCGGGTCACGTTCGACTACGGTTCGTCCGCGCAGCTGGGGGCGGCGATCGACGTCAGCCGGCGCTTTGGCGAGGAACGACGCTTCGGCGTGCGGGTCAACGGCCTGCACCGGCGCGGCGCCACGCCGCTCGACAAGCAGCGCGCGCGCGCCGCCGTCGCCGCCCTGGCGCTGGACTACCAGGGCAGCCGCGTGCGCGCCTCGCTCGATGTGATCGAGCAGTACCAATCGATCGACGCGCCGACCCGGCCGCTGCTGGTGGCGGCGCGCCTGCCGGTGCCGGAGGCCGCCGACGGGCGCCGCAACATCACGCAGGCGTGGGGCTGGTGGAAGTCCAACGACCTGGCCACCCTGGGCAAGCTCGAATACGATCTGGACGACAAACTGACCTTGTTCGCCGACGTCGGCGGCACGCGCTCGGACGTCGAGCGCTATTCCGACCAGACGCCGACCATCGTCAACGGCGCCGGCGACACCACGTCCACACCGATGAACTGGAAGTTCCGCGTGCGCCGCGGCAGCGCCGACACCGGCGCGCGCCTGCGCTTTCGCACCGGCGCGCTGCAACACGCGCTCGTTGCCATGGGCACCGTCTACCGCGACCGCTTCGGCAGCATCAGCAACGCCGGCCGCCCGATCGCGTCGAATATTTATACCCCGTCGGCGGTGGCCGACCCCGGCATCGCGGCGCCGGCCGACGCGCCCAAGCTGTCGGCCTCGACGTTGTCGAGCGCGGCCCTGGCCGACACCATCGACCTGCCCGACCAGCGCCTGCAACTGACCGTGGGCGTGCGCCGCCAACTGGTCGAGTCGAACAACTACAGCGCCGCCACCGGCGCGCGCACCACGCGCTACCGGCAAGGCGCGCTCACGCCGCTGGCCGGCCTCGTGTTCCAGCCGGTGCCGCGCGTCTCGCTCTATGGCAATTACATCGAGGGCTTGAGCAAGGGCGACATCGCGCCCAACATCGCCGACAACGCCGGCCAGGTGTTCGCGCCCTACAAGAGCAAGCAATACGAGGTCGGCGCCAAGGCCGACCTGGGCGTGGCGCTGGCCACCGCGGCCCTGTTCCAGATCACCAAACCGAGCGGCCAGTTGTACGGCACCACCTACCGCATGGACAGCGAACAGCGCAACCGGGGCGTGGAGTTGAATCTGTCGGGCGCGCTCGGGGCGTCGCTGCGCCTGCTGGCCGGCGTGAGCGTGCTCGACGCGCGCCTGGTCAAGACCAACAGCGCCGCCACCGTTGGCATGCGTCCGGTCGGGGTGCCGCGCGTGATGGCCAACCTGGGCGGCGAATGGGCGCTGGCCTTCCTGCCGGGCTTGACGGCGACCGGCGCCGTCAGCCACACGGGCAAGCAGTATGTCGACCAGGCCAATGGGCAATCGGTGCCGGCCTGGACCAAGGTGGACCTCGGACTGCGCTACCACGCCGTCATCGCCGGCCACGCCACCACCCTGCGCGCCGGCCTGATGAACGCCTTCGACCGCCACTACTGGGCCGGCGTGGCCTCGTACGGGACGATCTCGCAGTCCGCGCCGCGCAGCGCGCAGTTGTCGGCGGCGATAGACTTTTAGCGTCGCTAATTGCCGGGCACGCCAGCGCCGCCCGAAAAGCTATAATCGGTCTTTTCCAGGTGCCGCCCATGTATCCACCCGACAAGTCCCAGCACGACATGCGCAGCGCCTTCAGGCGCGAATTCGCCTCGCCGCAGGTGTGGATCGTCCGCACCGTGGTGGTCGGCGCCGCCGCCGTGGCCGGACTGGTGGTGGTCGGCTTCACCTGGCTGGCCGACGGCGCGCTGGGGCTGTTCCTGCGCCTGGCCGGGACCGCGTGGTGGCTGCCGCTGCTGTGGACGCCGGCGTGCTGCGGCGCCATCGTCTGGGTCACGCGGCGTTACGCGCGCGGCGCCGGCGGCTCCGGCATTCCGCAGGTCATGGCCGCGCTCGACCCGGAATTGTCCGGCGGCAGGCGCCCGCGGCTGGTTTCCTTGCGGCTGAGCCTGGCCAAGATCGGCCTGACGTCGGCCGGCCTGCTCGGCGGCCTGTCGCTCGGGCGCGAGGGACCGTCGGTGCAGATCGCGGCCGGCCTGATGCTCACGGCGCGCCGCTGGCTGCCGCGCGGCAGCGGCGTGAGCGCCCATTCGCTGCTGGTGGCCGGCGGCGCGGCCGGCATCGCCGCCGCGTTCAACACGCCGCTGGCGGGGGTCATGTTCGCCATCGAGGAACTGTCGCGCACTCCCGAACAACGCAACAGCGGGCTGATCGTCTCGGGCATCGTGCTGGCCGGCCTGATCGCCGTGTCGATTTACGGCAACGGCACCCATTTCGGCGTCATCCATCCCGGCCCGATCGGCTTGCCGCTGCTCGGCCCCGGCCTGCTGGTGACGCTGGTGACGGGGCTGGCCGGCGGCCTGTTCGCCCGTCTGCTGCTCGCCTCGCTGCGCGGCACCTCGCCCGACCGCCCGAGCCGCTGGCGCCAGCGCTTTCCGGTCCGCTTCGCCATCGGCTGCGGCCTGGCCGTGGCGCTGATCGGCGTGGCCACCGGCGGGGCCACCCACGGCAGCGGCAACGAGGCGACCCGCGCCATGCTCGAGGGCAGCGGCCACGTTCCGGTGGGCTTCGCGCTGTTCAAGTTCGCCGCCACGTGGCTGACGTCGTGGTCGGGCGTTCCTGCCGGCATCTTCGCGCCGTCGTTGTCGATCGGCGCCGCGCTTGGACAGAACGTCGCCGCGCTGACCGGCTATGCGCACGCCCCCGCCGTCATCGCC
Source organism: uncultured Duganella sp. (assembly GCA_963513825.1). Classification (GTDB taxonomy): domain Bacteria; phylum Pseudomonadota; class Gammaproteobacteria; order Burkholderiales; family Burkholderiaceae_D; genus Rugamonas. Next base: position 1,127 of record CAUPRW010000031.1, on the reverse strand, counting down.
CTGGGCATGGTGGGCTTCCTGGCGGCGGCCACGCAGGCGCCGCTGACGGCGTTCATCATCGTCATGGAAATGGTCGACGGCCATGGCATGGTGCTCAGCCTGATGGCCTGCGCGGTCATCGCCAGCACCGTCTCGCGCGTGCTCAGCCCGCCCCTGTACACGGCGTTGGCGATGATTCAGTTGCCGCCGCGCCGCGGCCCGGCCGCCGCCGTCGACCAACCTGTTTAAAGCCGGCCTACTTGGTGATCACCAGCGAAAAGAATCCCTGCACCGGCCCATTGGCCATCTTGAAAAACAGCTTGTTGCGGCCCTTGCGCAAGCGTACCTTGCGCTGCCCCTCGCTGGCGTTGAAATCGCGCACATAGCTGTTGGGCGTGTCGTAGAGCGCGCGCCAGAACCAGGCCTTGTTGACGTTGCCGCCGTCCCAGACCTGCACGTCGTTGAGCCACACCTGGGCATCGTCGTCGGCGCCGATCCACAGCGTCACGTCCTGCTCGCGCTCGACCATCAGCTCGGTGTAGCCGTAGTAGACGGCGTCCTCCTCTAGCCCGGCCGGCACCAACGGATAGCTGTCGGCGCTCACGTAGCGCCACTTGAGCAGCCGCTTGTCCTTGCCGACATAGGCGGCGTCGAGCACCACGCCGCGCTCCGGCGGGTAGTGATGGTTGTTGAACAGTTCGCGGCCGTGCTTGCCCTCGAAGGGGCCGATCAGGTACCAGCTGTTGACGTAGACGCGGTCGGCATATTCGCCGCCCCGGCCCAGCATCCGGCCGGCGCCCTTGCGCATGGCGCGCGGATCGAGCGCCGGCACCCTGCCCTGGCCGCCATCGAAGATTTGCTCGCCGGACTGGTTGTAGCGCGCGGCCACCGTCCTGGGCAGCACCACGTCGCGGTTGATGAAACTGGCCATCTTTTGCGCCACGGCCTGCTCGTCCACGCTTGGTCCCGAGCCGCCACCGCGCTCGCGCTCCACGCCCGGGTCGGATAGGCCGGCGCCGTGCCGCGCCCCGCCGTCGCCGGGCGGGCCGGGCTGTGCCTCACCTTGGGGCGCGCCGGCCGCAGCGGCCGGCCCCGTCCCCTGCTGCGTGCCGGCGGCATCGGCTCGCGCGGCGAGCGACGGCGCGCCG
>CAUPRW010000030.1:0-73109 GCA_963513825.1 uncultured Duganella sp. | reverse complement strand
CTCTACTGGCTCAAGCAACCTGACACGTTCCAGATCACAAAACGCCAATTCGATGATGCTCTGGATCAGCTCGTTTCTATGGTTGCACGGTATGAACTATGAGGGGAAGGGTCAGGGTCAGTGCCGACATTCGGACATTTTGGAACTTTGAGCTCGGCGAAAAGTTCCCGATTTTGTGAATTTGTCCGAATGTCGGCACTGACCCTCACAGGTTTTGGGGCTTAGGGGCGCCAGTCGTATTCCATGTAGCTGGCGGCCGCCTTGGCGCGTTCGGCGCCGAGCTCGCGCTGCACCAGGTACAGCGAACCGTCGATGCCGGCGGAAAGGCCGGCGGTGGTGATCAACTTACCGGCGTCGACATAGCGCTGCTTGAGCACTTGCGCCGTGGGAAAATGCCGGGCCAGCTCGTCGCGCATGCTGCTCGTCGTCGTGGCGGCCCGGCCGTCGAGCAAACCGGCCTTGCCGAGAATGAAGGCGCCAGAGCACACCGACATCGTCACGCCAACCTTGGCGCTGCGCTCCTTGATCCACGCCAGCAGCTTGGGATCCTTCCAGGCCTCGCCGATGCCGCCGCCGGGCACCAGCAGCACGTCGACGTCGGGCAGATCGGACGTGTCGTACTGCGGGATGACGCGCAGACCGTAGACCGAGGTGACCGGCGCCTTCGACAGGCCCACCGTCAGGATGGTCGAGCCGCTGGCGCCGAAGACCTCGATCGGCCCGGCATAATCGATTTCCTCGACGCCGTCGAACAGGACGACGGCCACCTTCAGCGTCCGGGCGCCGGCGTCCATGTGCATGTGCATGTCTTCCGCCGACGCGTTCAGCGCGACGCCCAGCAACAACGCGGCAATCCAATTCTTCATTTCCGACCTCGGGCGGTGAACAAGTCCGCGAGTCTAGCAGCCGCGACCGGCAAGCGAAAGCCAAAAAACCGTCAATTCCCGCCACCCAGCGGGAGGGTCAGTGCCGACATTCGGACATTGGGGAACTTTAATCGCGACGAAAAGTTCCCGATTTTCGGGATTTGTCCGAATGTCGGCACTGACCCTCCCGGGCTCCCCGGGGGGTTAGAGTTGGAGGCGGTAGCCGACCGCCGTTTCCGTTAGCAGGTGGCGCGGCTGGGCCGGGTCGGCTTCGAGTTTGTGCCGCAGGTGGCCCATGTAGATGCGCAGGTAGTGGCCGTTCTCGCCTTGCGACGGGCCCCAGACGGCACGCAGCAACTGCGGGTTGGTCATCACGCGTCCGGCGTTGCCGACCAGGACCGCGAGCAGACGGTATTCGGTCGGCGTGAGGTGCACGCTTTCGCCGGCGCGCGTGACGCGGCGGTTCTTCAAGTCGACTGCGACGTCGCCAAAGACGATCACGCCGTCGTTGTCGGCCGCCGGCTGGCGCTGGCGTCGCAACGTGGCGCGCACCCGCGCCAGCAGTTCGCCGACGCCGAACGGTTTGGTCAGGTAGTCGTCGGCGCCGGCGTCGAGCGCGCGGATCTTGTCCGCTTCGTTGACCCGCGCCGACAGCACGATCACCGGCACCGTCGACCATTTGCGCAGGTCGGCGACGAAGTCGATGCCGTCACCGTCCGGCAGTCCCAGATCGAGCACGATCAGGTCCGGCTTGCGCGTGCCGGCGTCGATCAAGCCGCGCCGCAGCGTGTCCGCCTCGTGCACCTGCCAGCCCTCCTCTTCCAGCGCGGCGCGCACGAAGCGGCGGATCTGCGGCTCGTCCTCGACCAGCAGGGCTATGGGGGCTACGGCGACTTCACTCATGTTCGCGGTCCTGTTCTTGTTTCTGTTCGTGGTCCGGTTCGGGCTCCGGCAGTTCCGGCAGTTCCGGCATGGCGGGCGGAGACCCAAGCGGCAGTGTGATGACAAAGCCCGCGCCACCCAGCGGCGACGGCGCGGCGGCGATGCGCCCGCCGTGCGCTTCGATGATCGCCCGGCAGATCGCCAGCCCCAGGCCGACGCCCGGCTTGGCCGATTCCCGCTCGCCGCGCGTGAATTTTTCGAAGATGGCTTCCTCGCGCCCGGCCGGCAGCCCCGGACCGTCATCATAGACCGTGATGTCGATCCAGCCGCCGCGCGGCGCGGCGGCGATGACGATCTCGGATCCGGCCGGGGTGTACTTGGCGGCGTTTTCCACCAGGTTGCACAGCACCCGTTCGATCAGCACCGCGTCGTAGCGCAGCAGCGGCAGGTCGGCAGGCAGCCGCGTGCGCACCACGTGGCCCTTGAGCTGCGAGCCGCTGGCGCGCAAGGCGCTGCCGACCACCTCCTCGAGCGGCTGCCATTGCAGGTTGAATTTGATTTCGCCACTCTGGATGCGCGCCATGTCGAGCAGATTGGCGACCAGGGTAACCATGCGCAGCGCTTCGTCGTGCAACGACGTCGCCATGTCCAGTTGCGAGGCCGACAGCGGCGGCTTGGAGCCGGCCAGCGATTCGGACAGGCCGACCAGGGACGTGAGCGGCGTGCGCAGGTCGTGCGAGAGCGCCGCCAGCAGCGAATTACGCAGCCGCTCCGATTCCATGTCGACCAGCGCGTTCTGCGCCACTTCGATGTAATGCACCCTCTCCAACGCGATGGCGGCCAGCGCGGCGAAGGTGTCGAGCTGCTGCCGCTGTTCGGGGATCAGTATCCAGCGCGGATTGGCCGGCTCGATCGCCAGCACGCCGCGCGTGCGCATCGGTGCCTCCAGCGGCAGATAGAAGATGCGGCTGGCCGGCAGCGTCCCGGTCCCGAGACCGGCGGCTTCGGCATGGTCGAACGACCATTGGGCGATGCCGATGTCGAGCGCGGAGCGGTGGCGGATGTAGCCGGCGTCGATGGTCGTGCCCATCGAGCCGACTGCGCCCATTGTGCCAGAGCCACCTGCGCCCGGCGCAGGGGCGAGCAGCCGGCCGTCGCCATCGGGCACCATCAGCGTGGAGCGGGCGCGGAAGGCGCGCTGGATCGCCGCCTGTGTGGTTTCAAAGATTTGTTCGGTTTGCAGGGCTCCGGACAGCTCGCGCGCGAATTCGTACAGCGCGCGCGAGCGCTTTTCGCGCTGCGCCGCGACGCGCGCCTCGAAGCGCAAGCCGGCCGTCAGGTGGCCGGTGATCAGGCCCACCGCCAACATGACGATGAAGGTGATCACGTACTGGAAATCGGTGACGGCAAAGGTGAAGCGCGGCGGGACGAAGAAGAAGTCGAAACATGCCACGCCGACGCAGGTGCCCAGCACCGACGGTCCGCGACCGAAGCGCACCGCAACGAGAACCACCATCAGCAGGAACAGCATGGCGATGTTGGCCAAATCGAGCCACGCCGCCAGCGGCATGGCCACCAGCGCGGTGGCGACGCTCGCCAGCGCCGCGATCACGTAGCCGGCGGCGCGGCTGCGCAGCCACGGAAGTTTGATGCGGATGCCATCGGCGTCGCCGGCGTCGTCCGGCAGGTCGAGCTCCGGGGCGCGATCCGCGCCGCCGGCATCCGGGATGCCGGCGGCCGGCGCCGCCCCCTGATCCTTGCTGGCCCGGCCGATTTCGATCAGGTCGAGGTCCGGCGCGTACTGCGCCAGGCGCTTGATGTGCGGCGGGCGCCAGGGCCAGCTCGGGTGCGCGCGGCCGACCACGATCTTCGACAGATTGTGCCCGCGCGCGTACTCCACCGCCGCCAGCGCGATGTCGCGCCCGGAGATGACGGCGGTGGTGGCACCCAGGCTCTCGGCCAGCTTGAGGGTTTTGAGGATGCGTTCGCGCTGCGCGGCCGGGAGCCGCCGCAGCGACGGCGTTTCGACATAGATCGCGTGCCAGCCGGTGCCGAGCTGCCCGGCCAGCCGCGCCGTGCTGCGCACCGTATGTTCGCCGCCGGCGCGCGGGCCAACGCAGGCCAGCAGCGCGGCGCCGGTCTTCCAGATGTCGGCGATCGATTGCTCGACGCGGTAGGCGCGCACGTCGCCCTCGACGCGGTCGGCGGTGCGGCGCAGCGCCAGCTCGCGCAGCGCGATCAGATTCCCCTTGCGGAAGAAGTTCTTCGACGCGCGCTCGGCTTGCTGCGCTTGATACACCTTGCCGCTCTTGAGGCGGGCGAGCAGCTCGTCGGCGGTGATATCGACCAGCACCACCTCGTCGGCCTGGTCGAACACCGTGTCGGGCACGGTCTCGCCGACGCGGATGCCGGTGATGCCGCCGACGACATCGTTGAGGCTTTCAAGATGCTGAACATTGACGGTGGTGAGCACGTCGATGCCGGCGTCGAGCAGCTCTTCGATGTCTTGCCAGCGCTTGGGGTGGCGCGAGCCGGGCGCGTTCGAGTGCGCCAGTTCGTCCATCAGGATCAACGGCGGGCGTCGTTCCAGCGCCGCGTCAAGGTCGAATTCGGTGATGGTTTTGCCGCGATGGTCGATCCGCTTGAGCGGCAGCACGTCCAGCCCCGCCAGCATGGCCGCCGTCTCGCCGCGCCCGTGGGTTTCGACCACGCCGACGAGCACCTCCCGCCCGTCGGCGCTCAACTTGCGGGCGGCGGCCAGCATGGCGTAGGTCTTGCCGACGCCGGCCGAGGCGCCGAAGTAGATGCGCAGCTTGCCGCGCGCGGCCCGCCGCTCCTGCGCCTGCACCTGCGCCAGCAGCGCATCGGGGTCCGGACGTTGGCTCTCGTTGGGGAACATGGACATGCGGGGATTTTACCCCTTGTCCGGGCCGGCCGCCCGGCCATGGGCGGAATCGAGCGCCAAATTCAGCGCCAGCACGTTGACCCTGGGCTCGCCGAAGAAGCCGAGCGCCTGGGCGATCTGATGGCGCTCGATCAGCGCCACCACCTCCTTGACGGGCAGCTTGCGCGCGGCGGCGATGCGGCCGGCCTGGTAGCGGGCGGCGGCGACGCTGATCTCGGGATCGAGCCCGCTGGCCGATGCCGTCACCAGATCGACCGGAATCGGCTGCGTGTTGGACGGATCGGCCGCCTTGAGCGCGTCGATGCGGCCCTTGACCGCGTCCAGCAGCGCCGGATGGTTGGGCCCCTGGTTGGCGCCGCCGGAACCGGCGGCGTTGTTGGGCATTGGCCCGGTGGCCGAGGGACGGCTCCAGAAGTACCCCGGCGACGAGAACGACTGGCCGATCAGCGACGAGCCGACCGGCCTGCCGTCCGCCTCCACCAGGCTGCCGGCGGCCTTGGCCGAGAATGCGACGGCGCCGATGCCGGTGACGGCCAGCGGATAGACCACGCCGCAGATCAGGGTCAAGGCGCTGAAGACGACGACGGCGGGACGAATTGCGGAAAATGACATGGTGTTCTCCTTAAACCAGGTTGAGCGCCGACAGCAGCAGGTCGATGACTTTGATGCCGACGAACGGCAGTACGATGCCGCCAACGCCGTACAGCAGCAGATTGCGGCGCAATAGCGCGACGGCGCCGATGGCGCGATAGCGCACGCCCTTGAGCGCGAGCGGTATCAGCGCGACGATGATCAGCGCGTTGAAGATCACCGCCGACATGATGGCCGACGACGGACTGGCCAGGTGCATGATGTCGAGCGCCTTCAGTTGCGGATACGTGCCGACAAAGGCGGCCGGGATGATGGCGAAGTATTTGGCGATGTCGTTCGAGATCGAGAACGTCGTCAACGAGCCGCGCGTCATCAGCATCTGCTTGCCGATTTCGACGATCTCTAGCAGTTTGGTCGGATTCGAATCCAGGTCGACCATGTTGCCGGCCTCCTTGGCCGCCTGGGTGCCCGAGTTCATGGCCACGGCGACGTCGGCCTGCGCCAACGCCGGCGCGTCGTTGGTGCCGTCGCCGGTCATGGCCACCAGCCGGCCCTCGGACTGGTAGCTGCGGATCAGTTTAAGCTTGTCCTCCGGCGTGGCCTCGGCCAGGAAGTCGTCCACGCCGGCCTCGGCGGCGATGGCGGCGGCGGTCAGCTTGTTGTCACCGGTGATCATCACCGTCTTGATGCCCATGCGGCGCAATTCGGCGAAGCGCTCCTTGATGCCGCCCTTGACGATGTCCTTCAACTCGACCACGCCCATCACGCGGCCGCCATCGACCACCACCAGCGGCGTGCTGCCGCGCCGCGAGACGTCATCGACCGCGCGCGCGACCTCGGCGGGATACGGTTGCCCGAGCGCCTCGACGTATTTGCGCACGGTGTCGGCGGCGCCCTTGCGGATTTCACGGGCGCCGATGTCGATGCCGCTCATGCGGGTTTGCGCGGTGAACGGCACGAAGACCGCGTTCATCGACGCCATCTCGCGCTCGCGGATGTTGAACTTTTGCTTGGCCAGCACCACGATGCTGCGGCCTTCGGGCGTTTCGTCGGCCAGCGACGCCAGTTGCGCCACGTCGGCCAGCTGCTGGTCGGTCACGCCCGGCGCCGGCACGAAGGACGAGGCCTGGCGGTTGCCGAGCGTGATGGTGCCGGTTTTATCGAGCAGCAGCACGTCGACGTCGCCGGCCGCCTCCACCGCGCGGCCGGAGGTGGCGATCACGTTCGCCTGCATCATGCGGCTCATGCCGGCCACGCCGATGGCCGACAGCAGGCCGCCGATGGTGGTGGGGATCAGGCACACCAGCAGCGCGATCAGCACGGTGATGGTGATCGGCGTGCTGGCCACGCCGGCGGCGTTGGCCGCCTCCACCGAAAACAGCGAGAACGGCAGCAAGGTCACGGTCACGATCAGGAACACGATCGTCAGCGCCACCAGCAGGATGGTCAGCGCGATCTCGTTGGGGGTTTTCTGGCGCTTGGCGCCTTCGACCATCGAGATCATGCGGTCGAGGAAGGTCTCGCCGGGGTTGGCGGTGACCTTGACGACCAGCCAGTCCGACAGCACCCGCGTGCCGCCGGTGACGGACGAGAAGTCGCCGCCGGACTCGCGGATCACGGGCGCCGATTCGCCGGTGATGGCGCTTTCGTCGACCGAGGCCACGCCTTCGATCACCTCGCCGTCGATCGGGATGACATCGCCCGCTTCGACCAGGATGAAGTTCCCCTTGCGCAGATCGAGCGCCGGCTGCGGCAGCCAGGTGGTGCCGTACTTCGGAGTGGCCAGCTTCTTGGCGACCACGGTTTGCTTGAGGCTGCGCAGGGAAGCCGCTTGCGCCTTGCTGCGGCCTTCGGCCATGGCCTCGGCGAAGTTCGCGAACAAAACGGTGAACCACAGCCAGACGGTAATCGCCAGGATGAAGCCCGGACTGGTCTCGCCCTTGCCGAACAGCGCCTGCACGTACAGCAGCGTGGTGATGATGCTGCCGACGTAGACCACGAACATCACCGGGCTGCGCACCTGCGTGGCGGGACCGAGTTTGCGGAACGAGTCGGCGATGGCCGGCATCAGCAGTTCGGTGTCGAACATGCCCTGCTTTTTGACCGGTGGGTTGGTAAAGACGGTCATCTCTTTTTGAATAGTCTGCGACATGGTGATTCCTTATTTGGCAAACAGCTGCAGGTGGTCGACCACAGGGCCGAGCGCCAGCGCCGGAACGTAATTGAGCACGCCGACCAGCGCGACCACGCCGCACAACAGGCCGATGAACATCAAGCCGTGGGTCGGCATGGTGCCGGCGTTCGCCTGCAGCCGGCTCTTGCCCGCCAGCGAACCGGCGATGGCGAGGATCGGCACGATCATGGCGAAGCGGCCGAACCACATGGCCACGGCCAGCATGCTGTTATAGAACGGCGTGTTGGCCGACAGGCCGGCGAAGGCGCTGCCGTTATTGTTGGCGGCGGAGCTGAACGCGTACAGGATTTCGGAGAAACCGTGCGCGCCGGGGTTGGCCATGCCGGCCTTGCCGGCGTCGGTCATGACGGCGATGGCGGTGCCGACCAGCACCAGCGTCGGCGTGACCAGGATGGCGATGGAGGTCATCTTCATTTCGTAGGCCTGGATCTTCTTGCCCAGGTATTCAGGCGTGCGGCCGATCATCAGGCCGGCGATGAAGACGGCCATGATGGCGAAGATCAGCATGCCGTACAGGCCCGAGCCGACGCCGCCGAAAATCACCTCGCCGAACTGGATCAGCAACATCGGGATCATGCCGCCGAGTGGCATGAATGAGTCGTGCATGGCGTTGACGGCGCCGCAGGAGGCGGCCGTCGTCACCGCCGCGAACAAGGCGGAGGCGCTGATGCCGAAGCGCGTTTCCTTGCCTTCCATATTGCCGCCCGATTGCAGCGCGCCCATGGCCTGGTCGACGTTCAACGCCTGCAGCGCGGGATGCGCCTGCTGCTCGGCGCCCAGCACCACGACGGTGGTGACCACGAACAGCAACGTCATCGCGCCCAACACCGCCCAGCCCTGGCGCAGGTCGCCGACCATGCGGCCGAAGGCGAAGCACAGGCCCGCGGGAATCAGGAAGATGGCCAGCATCTGCATGAAGTTCGTCAGCGGCGTTGGATTTTCATACGGATGGGCGGAATTGGCGTTGAAGAAGCCACCGCCGTTCGTGCCCAGCATCTTGATCGCCTCCTGCGACGCGACCGGTCCCATGGCGATGGTTTGCGTGGTGGCGGTCAGCGTTTCGGTGACCGCCTCGCCCTTGGCGTCCTTGAGCGGCTGGCCGTCGGCGCCAACCTTGGGCTGGGTGTAGGTGACCGGATCGAGCAGGGTGACTTCCTGATAGGCGGAGAAGTTCTGGATCACGCCCTGGCCCATGAGGAACACGGCGAACACCAGCGACAGCGGCAGCAGCACATACAGCGTCGAGCGGGTGGCGTCGACCCAGAAGTTACCGATCGACTTGGCCGAGCGCGACGAAATGCCGCGGATCAGCGCATAGGCCACCGCCATGCCGGTGGCGGCCGAGAAGAAGTTTTGGCCCGTCAGCGCCAGCATCTGGGTCAGGTAGCTCATGGTCTGCTCGCCGCTGTAGCCCTGCCAATTGGTGTTGGCGACGAAGCTGACGGCAGTGTTGAACGAGGAGTCGGGGCTGACGTTGCCCAGGCCCTGCGGATTGAGCGGAAGGAAGGCCTGCAAACGCTGCAGCGCGTAGACGGCCAGCGCGCCGATGCCGTTGAACGCCAGCAGCGCGACGGCGTAGGCTTTCCAGTTCTGGCCTTCGGCTTTGCCGTCTTTTCCGGCGATGCCGGCGGCGCGGTACAACAGCGCCTCGATTTTCGCGAGCCAGCCCATGCCGGGGACGGCGCCGCCATCGCCGACACGCGCCAGCACGATACCGAGCGGGTAGGCCAGCGCGAAGACGGCGGCCAGGAACACCACCAGCAGAATGATCGATTGCAGGGTCATCACAGCTCCTCCGCTTTCAGCAGCGCCACGACCAGATACACCAGCAGGCCGGCGGCGGCGATCGCGCCGACCACGTAGAAGACGTTCATAGCTGGCCTCCCAGTTTGTCGCAACCGGCGGCAAACGCCACGCTCGCGGCGAAGAACGCCACCATCGCACCGATAAATACTATGTCCATCACACCCTCACAGATCTTGTTTTGATAATGAGGAGGTTATCGGGAAGGGTCTAAAGATTTTGTAAAGACTTCGGGAGGGGGTGTAAACAAAACGTAAAAATGGACGATGCGCCCCTGCCCGGCTCCGCGGGCCGGGGGCGATAATGCGTGCGTTTACACCGCATTTACGGCGCCGCGCCGACTCTTTAGAGAATTTTTACAGTCGGCGGCATAAGCTTCAAGCACTGCCACTACCTGAAAACATCATGCTTACTTCCTTGCGCGGCATCTGGGTGCCGCTGGCCACACCGCTGCACCATGGAGAAATCGACCTTCCCGCCCTACAGAACCTGGCCGACAGCCTGATCTCACAAGGCGCCGACGGCCTGGTGGTGTGCGGCACCACCGGCGAAGCGTCGCAGCTCGACCCCGCCGAGCAAGGCGCCGCGCTGGCGGCGGTGCTCGAAACGGCCCACAAGCGCTGTCCGGTCCTGATGGGCATCGGCGGCAGCGACACCTTCGCCGCCGCAGGCAAGGCGCTGGCGTTCGACGACACCGAACTGGCCGGCTACCTGGTTTCGACGCCGGCCTACGTGCGGCCGTCCCAGGAGGGCCTGGTGCGCCACTTCGAGACGATCGCCGAGGCCACCGCACAGCCCATCATCCTGTACAACGTGCCGGCCCGCACCGGCGTCAATCTGGAATTGGCAACGGCGCGCCGGCTGGCCGTCAACCCGCAGTTCATCGGCATCAAGGAAGCCGGCGGCAGCCTGAATCAGATGACGGAGCTGGCGCGCCGCACGCCGCTGTCGGTGCTGTGCGGCGACGACGCGCTGCTGTTCGCGGCCCTGTGCGGCGGCGTCGACGGCGCCATCTCGGCCGCCGCGCACATCCGCGTCGATCTGTTCGTGCGCCTGTGCGACCTGGTGCGCGCGCAAAGGCTGAACGAAGCGCGCGAGCTGTTCGACCGGCTGCTACCGGTCATCCGCTTGCTGTTCTCCGAGCCGAATCCGGCGCCGCTCAAGGCCGCGCTATCGATCCAGGGGCGCATGGGCGAGGAACTGCGCCTGCCGATGACGCCCGCCAGCACCGAATGCAAGCTTGGGCTGGCGGCCGCGCTGGAGCGGCTGGCCGATGTCGCTGTTTATCGCGCGGAGCCGGCGATCTCGCAGCCGGCGTTCACAGGCGCGGTCGCGATGGCGGAGGTCATATGATCGTCGCGCTCACTGGCATGGATGGGAACCGGGATGTTTCGGACCTGGCGGAGGAACTGGCGCTGCTGCGGGTGGCCGCCGGCAACCGCGTGCTGCTGGTTAGCCCGGATCCCGGCGCCTACGATCCGCAGCTTTACGACGATTTGGTCGTCGATGCGTCCCGCCTCGCGGCCCCGGGGGACTGGTCGCCGTCCGCGCGCGCCAAGGCCGACGCGGCGCTGGCCCGCGCCGCGGTGATTGTCGCGATGCTGCGGCGCGAGGAGCTGGAGCGGCCTGCCCACGCGGCGTTGCTTGAGCGGCTGCGGGCGGCCCAGCGGGCCAATCCGGGCGCGCGCGTGCTGGTGACGGTGGCGCATGGCAGCGTGCCGCTGTCGGCGCACCAGACCGGGTGCGTGCTGGTGTTCGTGGCGCAGCTGCCTGGTGCGCGCCTGGCGGACATGCTCATTCTCGACGAGGAGGGGGCTTATCACTCGCATCACAGCGAGATGGAGCCGGCGATGTACAAGAGTGCGAACGTGCTGTGTGCGCCGGAGGTGCGGCACCTGTATCGCGAGGTGTTCAGCGCCTAGATGGATGCGGTGCCGGCCCGCGCTCGCCGTTGGCCCCCGAACCGACGCGGGGACGTACCCAGTGGGGTACGTCCCCTGCTCGGATTTGCGGGTTGGGTGCTAACCAAGTCAGAAGACTTTGCTGATTGTCAGCTGCAGAGCCGTCTTGCCGAGGAATTCGCCGTTGGCCGGCGATGCGTAGGCGGCCTTGCCTGCATTTGTGCCGATCACCGCCAGCGCGCCGGTGACCATGCCGAAGTCCCTGGTGGCGCCGACCTTCCAGTCGGTGTAGCTCGACGCGTCATTGTTTTTCACCTTCTGGTGCCCGGCGTGCAGGTTGATGGTCACGCCTTCGGCCGCAGGAATATTGGCGCCGGCGTCCACATAGCCGCTGTTTTTGCTGTCGACGAATCCGAACAGGTTGGTCAGCGCGTGCGAGTACTTAATATAGGCGGGCCCGTAGCCAAGCTGTCCATAGATCTCGGTGGTGTCGGCGTTGGCGAAGCCGGCGACGTTTTTCAGGCCGTTCGAAGGATAGGCATACGTCAGCACGCCGACATCATAGGAGATATCGGAGCCGACCTGACCGCGCTTGCCCGCGTAGATGTCCACCTCCATGTCGCCGTCCCCGCCCGCATCCTTGGTCCATTTGATGGTCGACAGCCAGATGCCGGCATACAGGCCGGTCGGATTGTTCACATAATCGAAGCCGCCCTGCAGCGCGGGCTTGAGCCGCGTTTGGGAGATGCCGCGATAGCGGTAGTCCGAGACGACGGCAGCGTTAAAGCTGGTTTCGTTATCCGGCTTGGCGACGGCGTCCGGCGCGGGGTCTTCGGCGCGGGCCTGGCCGCAGGCGATGGCGGCGCCAACGGCAGCGGCGAGCAGTAATTTGTTCATGGTGCTGTTCTTTCTGTCAGGTGGGGGATATCCATGTAAGGCATTCGCGACGATCAAGGCGCGGGACGTTCGACGAAGCGGCCGAATTCGGCGCCGGGCAGCACGCGCATCACCGCCTCCATCACCCGCGCCACCATGGCCGTGCCGACGCACAGCCACACCTTCATGCGGGCGCCATGCTCGCAGGCCTCGATGCGCATGTATTCGAGCGAGTCGACGCACAGGCGCATGACCAGCCGGCGCAGCGCCGTGACGGCCGCGGTATCGACCGTCAGCTGCATCACGCAGGTGCGCGCGGCGGCCGGCGCGAACCGGCGGCCGCGCGCGCCGGCGGACCACATCGGGCGGCGCGGGGCGGATCTGGTGGACGAAAAAGCGTGCATATCGAACTCCTGGTTGATCGTTGCGATACAAAACAGCTTATCGACGCACCCGTAAAAACGGTCTAAAAAGTCACGCCCCCGTTGTAAACATCGTGTATAAATTGGCCCGCAGCTATTTTTTGTCCCGTTTTAGGCCGCGATAGCGCCCGGTTGAGGATAGAATACGCAAACGAACGCCTAAAACTGTACATAAACCCAGTATTAAAATCACAAGCTTGAACGTATGGCCACTAAAAAACCAGTTTCCGACTACAGCGAATCATCCATCCGGGTCCTCAAGGGTCTGGAACCAGTCAAGCAACGTCCGGGCATGTACACCCGCACCGAAAACCCGCTGCACATCATCCAGGAAGTGATCGACAATGCCTCCGACGAGGCGCTGGGCGGCCATTGCAAGAACATCGTCGTGACGCAAAACGCCGACGGCAGCATCACCGTCGAAGACGACGGCCGCGGTATTCCGGTCGGCCTGCACCCCGAAGAAGGCGTGCCGACGGTGGAAATCGTCTTCACCCGCCTGCACGCCGGCGGTAAGTTCGACAAGGGTTCGGGCGGCGCCTACGCATTCTCGGGCGGTTTGCACGGCGTCGGCGTGTCGGTCACCAACGCGCTGTCCAAGCGCCTGGAGATCACCGTCTGGCGCAAGGAGCCCGATGGCACCGGCCTGCACAAGCTGGCCTTCGAACACGGCGACGTGGTCGAGCCGCTGTCCTCGGCGGTGGCGCCGCGCGACGGCAAAAAGTCCGGCACCCGCGTGACCGCCTGGCCGGACGCCAAATACTTCGACTCGCCCGTCATTTCGCAGACCGAACTTCAGCGCCTGCTGCGCTCGAAGGCGGTGCTGCTGCCCGGCGTGACCGTCACGCTGGCCAACGCCAAGACCGGCGAATCGCAAACCTGGCAGTACAACGACGGCCTGCGCGGCTACCTGACCGAGGCGCTGGCGCAATCGACCGACGGCGAGACCCTGATCCCGCTGTTCGAGGGCGCGCAGTTCGCCGGCCCGGATGCCGAAGGCTTCGCCGAGGGCGAAGGCGCGGCCTGGGTGGTAGCGTGGACCGAGCAAGGCGCGGTGGTGCGCGAATCCTACGTCAACCTGATTCCAACGCCGAACGGCGGCACCCACGAATCGGGCCTGCGCGACGGCTTGTACGGCGCGGTGAAGAACTTCGTCGAGATGCACTCGCTGCTGCCGAAGGGCGTCAAGCTGCTGCCGGAGGACGTTTTCGCGCGCGTGTCGTTCGTGTTGTCGGCCAAGGTGCTGGACCCGCAGTTCCAGGGCCAGATCAAGGAACGCCTCAATTCGCGCGACGCCGTGCGGCTGGTGTCGACCTATTCCAAGCCGGCGCTCGAGTTGTGGCTCAACCACCATGTCGACTACGGCAAGAAGCTGGCGGAGCTGGTCATCAAGCAGGCGCAATCGCGTCTGCGCTCGCTGCAAAAGGTCGAGAAGAAGAAGTCCTCGGGCGTTGCCGTTTTGCCGGGCAAGCTGACCGACTGCGAATCGACCGACGTGCAGCGCACCGAATTGTTCCTGGTCGAGGGCGACTCGGCGGGCGGCTCGGCCAAGATGGGCCGCGACAAGGAATTCCAGGCCATCCTGCCGCTGCGCGGCAAGGTGCTCAACTCGTGGGAGACGGACCGCGACCGCCTGTTCGCCAACAACGAGATCCACGACATTTCGGTGGCGATCGGCGTCGATCCGCACAACGCCGACACCATGCCCGACCTGTCCGGTCTGCGCTACGGCAAAATCTGCATCCTCTCCGATGCGGACGTCGACGGCTCGCACATCCAGGTGCTGCTGCTGACGCTCTTCTTCAAGCACTTCCCCGGCCTGATCGCCAACGGGAACATCTGCATCGCCCGTCCGCCGCTGTACCGGGTGGACGCGCCGGCGCGCGGCAAGAAGCCGATCCAGAAGCTGTACGCGCTCGACCCGGGCGAGCTGGTGGCCATCGAGGACAAGCTGCGCAAGGACGGCCTGAAGGAAGGCGCGTGGTCGATCTCGCGCTTCAAAGGCCTGGGCGAGATGAACGCCGAACAGCTGTGGGAAACGACCATGAACCCGGACACCCGCCGCCTGCTGCCGGTGTCGCTGGGCGCCTTCGCGCACGGCGAATCGGCCGCGCGCTTCAATATGCTGATGGGTAAAGGCGAAGCGGCCGCCCGCCGCGCGTGGATCGAAGAACACGGCAACGAAGCCGAAGCCGATATTTAAATTTTGAACCGACTATGACTCAAGCAAATCTCTTTGACGAAGCCGCGCCGGCGCCGACCGAAGCCGGCCAGCCTCCCCTGCCACCGAAGCCGCCCCAGGGCGGCGATGGCGGCGACGGCGCCTCCGACGGCGGCGACGGTGGCGGCGGCGAAACGCTGACGCTGTCGACCTTCGCCGAACGCGCCTATCTCGATTACGCCATTTCGGTGGTCAAGGGCCGCGCGCTGCCGGACGTGTGCGACGGCCAAAAGCCGGTGCAGCGCCGCATCCTGTACGCGATGAACGAAATGGGCCTGAACCCGACCGCCAAGCCGCGCAAATCGGCCACCGTGGTCGGCGACGTGCTGGGTAAATTGCACCCGCACGGCGACCAGTCGGTGTACGACGCCATGGTGCGCATGGCGCAGGACTTCTCGCTGCGCTATCCGCTGGTCGACGGCCAGGGTAACTTCGGCTCGCGCGACGGCGACGGCGCGGCGGCGATGCGCTACACCGAGGCGCGCCTGACGCCGATCGCCAAGGTGCTGCTCGACGAGATCAACCTGGGCACGGTCGAATTCCAGGCCAACTACGACGGCTCGACCGAGGAACCGTGCCTGCTGCCGGCGCGCCTGCCGATGGTGCTGCTCAACGGCGCCTCCGGCATCGCGGTCGGCCTGGCGACGGAGATCCCGTCGCACAACCTGGGCGAGGTCACGCAGGCGGCCGTCGCCATGATCCGCAATCCGAAGATCTCGCACAGCGAGTTGATGGCGCTGGTGCCGGGCCCGGACTTCCCGGGCGGCGGCCAGATCATCACCCCGGCGGCGCAGATCAGCGAGATGTACGCCAACGGGCGTGGCAGCATGAAGGTGCGCGCGCGCTGGAAGATCGAAGAGCTGGCCCGCGGCCAGTGGCAGGCGGTGGTCACCGAACTGCCGCCGGGCACCTCGTCGCAGAAGGTGCTCGAGGAGATTGAGGAGCTGACCAATCCGAAGATCAAGATGGGCAAGAAGGCGCTGTCGCCGGAACAGCTGGCGCTCAAGTCGCTGATCCTCAATTCGCTCGACACCATCCGCGACGAATCGGGCCGCGCGGCGCCGGTGCGCCTCGTGTTCGAGCCGAAGTCGAAGAACCAGGACCAGACCGAATTCATGCTGATGCTGCTGGCACATACGTCGCTTGAATCGTCGGCCTCGATCAACCTGGTGATGATCGGCGGCGATGGCCGTCCGCGTCAAAAAGGGCTGGGCGAGATTTTGCAGGAGTGGATCGAGTTCCGCTTCACCACCGTCACCCGCCGCACCAAATTCAAGCTGGGCAAGGTCGACGCGCGCATCCACATCCTGGAAGGGCGCGAGACGATCCTGCTCAATATCGATGAAGTGATCCACATCATCCGCAACTCGGACGAGCCGAAGGCGGCGCTGATGGAGCGCTTCCGCCTGTCGGACATCCAGGCCGAGGACATCCTGGAAATCCGCCTGCGCCAACTGGCGCGTCTGGAAGCGATCAAGATCCAGCAAGAGCTGGCCGAACTGCGCAAGGAAAAGCAGATGCTGCAGGACCTGCTCGACAACCCGGCGTCGATGAAGCGCGCCATCATCAAGGAAATCGAGGCGGACACCAAGCTGTATGGCGACGCCCGCCGCACCCTGATCGAGGAAGCGCAGAAGGCCGTGGTCGAGCAAAAGGTGGTGGACGAACCGGTCACCGTCATCATTTCGGAAAAAGGTTGGATACGCGCGCGCACCGGCATCGGCCACGACGCCACGCAGTTCACGTTCAAGGCCGGGGACACGCTGTACGGCGCGTTCGAATGCCGCACGGTCGACAATTTGCTCGCCTTCGGCAGCAACGGCAAGGTGTACTCGGTGCCGGTGGCCGCGCTGCCGAACGCGCGCGGCGACGGCGTGCCGATCACCACCTTGATCGACCTCGCGTCCGGCGCGCGCATCCAGCACTACTTCGCCGGACCGGCCGCCACGCAGTTGATGATGGCCACCAGCGCGGGCTTCGGCTTCATCGCCAAGGCCGGCGACATGGTCAGCCGCATCAAGGGCGGCAAGGCCTTCGTCACCTTGGACGAGGGCGACGTGCCGCTGCCGCCGGCGGTGGTGGCGGAAGGCGCCAGCGCGGTGGCGGTGTTGTCGGCCAACGCGCGGGTGCTGGTGTTCGGCATGGACGAGATGAAGGTGCTGACCAACGGCGGGCGCGGCGTGATCCTGATGGAGCTCGACGACAAGGAGACCCTGATCGCGGCCAAGCCGATCAGCCAGAAGGGCGTGATCGTCTCGGGTATCGGGCGTGGCGGCAAGGCGCAGGAAGAACGGCTGTCGGCGTCCGCGCTGGCGGTCCACTTCGGCAAGCGCGCGCGCAAGGGCAAGGCGTTGGCAACCAAGATCAAACCCACGTCCCTGACGCCGATCATTTAGCGCTCAAGGTTCGGGGTCGGACCCGCAGGGTCCGACCCCGCCTGGCCGGGCGGGTTTGCATGCGATGCACAAACAAAAAAAAGACGAGCGATGCTCGTCTTTTTTATTGCGCGGCTAAAGCTTAGTGCTTGGCAGCGGCTTCTTTGACTTCAGCAGCCGATTTGGCTTTGACAGCTTCGGTCTTGTTGGCGGCCAGCGCTTTGTCTTCGGTCGCGTCGACGGTTGCCTTGATGGCTTTAGCGTCGGCCTTCACGGCCTTCTTGTTGGCTTTTTCTTCAGCCTGGGCGATGTTCTTTTCGCCTTTTGCGGCGGCTTTGGCTTTGTCTTCCGGATCGGCCTTGGCGACTTTTTCGTTCGCTTTAGCCGCTTCCACGTTCACTTTAGCCTGGGCTTCGTCGTGGGCGTGGTTGGCTTTGGCGACGGCTTTGTTGGCCTTCTTGTCGGCTTTGGCGTCAACCTTCATTTCCTTTTGTTCGGCCTTGGCGACGTCCTTGTTGGCTTCTTGCTGTGCCTTGGTCACTTCAGGGGTTTGTGCGAAAGCTGCGGTTGCGAACAGGCCGGCGATCAGGGTAGCGATGATTTTGCTCATGATATTTCCTCTCAAGTTTAATTTGGATGCGTTCTTATCTTCTTAAAGCGGGACCTCCGGCCCCGCCTGCGTTGCGCTCTTGTTTAGAAGCGCCAGATCACGTATGCAGAATAGCTCTACAGGAGGAAAGGCTCTGTACGGTACCGTACTAAACCGATCATTCGCTCGCCGGCCGCGAATACAGGTCGATGATGGCGCCGATGGCGTCGGCGCACACGGAGCAGAATTTATCGCTGCGGTCGAACATGATGCACTGCATCTCGGGACGGTAATAACCCTTGGCCTCGTAGTTGGCGCCTTCGAAGGCGCCGACCGTGCGGCGGTGCGGATCGCGCGAGAACAACTCGTTCGTGTGCTCGAGGTCCTTGTGGAACAAGGCGCTCATCTCGGACTCCGGCCGGTTCGCCTGGCGCAGCGCGACGCGCTCCTTCTGGTAGGCGCGCGAGGCCGCCTCGTATTCATCCTTCTTCCACGGCGTCGGCAGGGGCGTGCCGTCCTTGACGAACTTCTTCCACTTGACGTTGGCCGGGTCGCGCAGCGCGGTGGCATTGGGCTCCCAGGGTTCGCGGCGTTCGCCGCCGGTGGCGTAGGCCACCGGCGAGGTGTAGTACTCGTCGGCCAGGCCGGCGAAGTGGTGGCCGAATTCGTGCACGAACATATAGTTGGCCCAGTCGTTGTTGGCGGCGGCGGTGCTGAACTGGCCGAAGATGCCGCCCCCGCCGTAGGTGTCGTTGTTGACGAGGATTTCGATGAATTCGTACGGCGCGTTCTGCGCCAGTTCGCGCAGCGCGCGGTTGTCGGTGGTGAGCACGTAACGCTCGCTGCCGAAGATGTCGTAACGGGTACCCAGCGGCGAGGCGTGGTGCACGCCGGTCGAGGGGCGCGAGACGCCCGATTCCGGCGTCGGCAGCGCCAGTGCCCAGACGTTGAAGTCCTTCGCGCGCTCCTTGAACGGCGAGGTGTTGAACAGGTGGTCGGCCAGCTTGCGGGCGGTGGCTTCGAATTTTTTCATCTCGCCGGCGGTGTAGCCGTCGCCGAGGATCAGCAGGTCGACCTTGTCCTTCGACGGGCCGTTGACGCGGATGCCGATCGGCTTGAGCGGCGCGCTGGCCTGCTTGCGCACGACGTCCATGGCGTCGGTGTCGACCCGCGCGGTCCAGACGACGGAGAAGGCGCCGCGCTCGTCGCGCTTGAGGATGCGCACCTTGACCGGCTTGTCCGGTTTCGGGAAACGCACCGACTCCTGGAAGCCACGATTGGTCTTGCCGGCTTCCTCGGTGCTGGCCCATTCGGCGAACACGGTGGAAAAGCCGCGCGAGTACAGCAGCTTGCCGGAGGCGGCGTCGACCACCTCGACCAAGTTGTTGCCGCGGTTGGTGTCGTCGATGGTGCGGCGCAGGTCGCCGGGCCAAGGCAGCGGCTCGATCACCACGCGCTCGATCGCGTACTGCTCGTTGAGGGCGTTGCCGCTGTGGATGTAGTCGAGGCGGACGGTGGCCGGCTGGGTTGGCGCGGCCAGCGCAGGCAGGGCGGCGCAGGCAGCGAGGGCGGCCAGCGCAAAAGAGAGGAAGCGGTTCATGGAACTCCTGGGGGCGTGTACGGTGAGCGCCATTGTAATACCGTGCGCCAAGTTGAAACCGATGCAGCATTCGCGGCCAGACTTTTGTTGCCCATCAACGCAGCCGAGGCCGGCGCGATCAAGAATGCGGGTTCCATAATCCACCACAGCGAGGTAACCCCATGCCATTCGTCTACCAGGAAGTTGACGCGCTGGATATCATTCCAGCAATGCCTGCCGTGGGCGACGGTAGTTGTGTCGCGCTAATCAAGCACTATGTGCCTGGCCTCAAAGGCGTACCGACTTCTGCGTGGAGAGCGGGCGGGAACGTGCTAACGTTGGGCGACAAAGTAAAACGAGGAACGGCAATTGCGACGTTCGTTGACGGTCGCTATCCAAATGCCGCTCATGGCAACCATGCCGCCATCGTCTTGAAGGTGATGAAATCCGGGTTTTATGTCATAGATCAGTGGAAAGACAAGGGGATTATTCAATCCAGATTTATTCGGATTCCCCCGCCTCAACTGCAATACAACCGTGATGGCTCCTTTAGACATCCCAGCGACAACGCCCTGGCATTTTATGTGATCGAACGATGAATCCTCTACGCAAACTAACAATGGCGGTTATCGCGGGCTTCGTGTGCTCCATAGGATATGGCGCGGAGCAGCGTATTTCCTGTCCCGAACTTCTCCAACCCGAATCCATGCAGCCCGATCGGCCACCGCTCGGCTGGTCGTTGTATATGCCCCATGCACTCAGCCTGACGGAAGGCGGGATGCTGCATGGCGCTCCCGACGAGTCCGCCTATCTGGTGCCGGATAGCTATACTAGCCGTAAAGTCGGCAAGCAAATCATCAAAACTCAAAGTTGGAGCTTCGATGTGCCGCATGGCTACCCGACATGGGCCTACTGCGGCTATGGAGGTGCGGGCGGTCCGCTTCAGCTGTTCAAGCGCATCGCTGACGACGCCACCAAGTGCACCTTGACCACCAAAGGCATCGGTGAGAGAACCAAACAAATGGCGGAATTCGTTTGCAAATAGGCTCTGACCCGCTCACCCGCATTAGCACGTGCTAGCGTTACGCTTGGCAATTTTAGTAAGGAATAGCACCGAGTAGTAAGGATTAGTAAAGGTTAGCGGGGTTTAGCAAAACCGGCTTTTCGGAGTGCCCGCCATCCCCATTAATTTTCGCTCGGTGACAGCGACTGGCCGATGTCGAGCGGACGGATGTCGAGCCGCACGTTGAGGATCGAGTAGCTTTGCGCCGCGTCCGATGCCGACATGTAACCGACGCTCTGCGGCGTTTTGCTGAAGGTGAACTGGAAGCCCAACTCCGGCAGCAGCGACTGCGGGCCGCTGGTGGCGATGCCGATCGCCTCGACGCGGCGGTTGACGATCAGGTTTTCCATCAGCTCCACCACCGCGTTGCGGCCCAATATATCGGACGAGAACACCGGATGCTGCAGCACCGCGTGCTCCGCCCGCAAGCGCCCGCCGGCCTTGGCCCCGGACGGCGTGAACACGTGCGAGGCCAGGTCGTAGCGGTCGCCCCGGTCCAGGTAGCTGATCACCACGTTGGAGACGTTGAAGCCGGCGCTGGCCGTGTCGGTGGTCGCGCGCGTCAAGTCGATCAGCAGCGCGCCCTTGTGGCCGACGATTTCCACGTTGCGGCGGCTGTCGACCACCATCGCCGTGTTCTCGTCGATGCCCAGCCCGAACTTGTAGCCTTTTTTGAGCATCGCCGGGATCATGCGGGCGAAGCGGCCGCGCACCAAGAGGTGCTGGTCGACGAAGACGTCGTCGCCGATGAAGCCGAGGCCCGGCGCGATCTCGCGGCCGTCGTTGACGCCGGCGCGCAGCGTGCCGAACACGGAATTGGGCGCGGAGAACATGGTGCTGCTCATGATGGCGGCGCCGGCGCTGTCGCCGGCCACCACGCCGCCGTTGCGGTAGACCTCCCACACCGCCTCGAGCACCGCGCTGCGGCTGCCGTCGTCGCGCACCAGCGCCCGGGTGATGCGTGACTGGTCGCCGCCGGAGAAGAACACGCCGCCGGCGCCGCGCACGGCAGCGGCCAGTTCGACGTCCTCGGCCACCCGGCGGAAGTCGCTGCCTTCGAGGCGCACCGCGAGCGGCACCACGAAGGCGGCCGCGCCGTAGCCATTGAGACGGTCGGCGATACGTTCGCCCGTGCGCTGCGGATCGGCCGCCGCCGACGGCAGCACCGCGATGCGCGCGCCCGGCCCGCCGGCCAGCGCGACGATGCGCTGCCAGACGTCGGCGTTGTCGCCGCGCAGGCCGCCGCCGATGATGACCAGTGAGCCTTTGGGGGCGGTCGGGGTGGGGTTGTGGGGGGATGCCGCCAGCGCGGCGTCGGGCGGCACGGCCAGGGTCAGCGTGGCGCGGAGCAGGTGCTTGATCAGCGTGTTCGTGGTGCGCATGGTGGCGATTCCATCAAAAATCCGGCAACCCCGAATGCCTTTGCCTGCGCGCCGGCGGCGCCGCCTGGCGGTGCGGGGGGGGGCGGTCAATAAGTCAACCCCGTGTGCGTTCGCCGATGCGCACGCGCCGCCGCTTAGGGGACGTACCCCGTTGGGGTACGTCCCCGCCTGGCCGTGCGGGGTGGCGGACCGCCCCTACCGGTAACGGTACAACGGCTGCTGCAACTGGATCGGCCGGATATCCATGCGCAGCTTGAGCACCGAATAGGCCTCCACCTCGGTCGAACTGTAGCCGACGCTGTTGATGGTTTTACTGAAGCGGAACTCGAACCCCAGGTCCGGCGACGAGTCGCGCGGATTGCCGAAGGCGATGCCGATGGCCTCCTGCTGGGCGTTGTCGATCAGGTTGACCATCAGGTCGAGCACCGCGTTGTTGCCGAGGATGTCGTTGGTGTAGACGGTGCCGCGCATGTCCGGCTGGTTCGGATCGAGCTTGTTGTCGGCCTTGTCGGCCGACGGCGTGAATTCGCGCGAGACCAGGTTGAACTTGTCGCCCCGGTCCAGATAACTGATGGTGGCGTTACTGATATTAAAACCCTTGATGCCGCGGTCGGTGATCGCCGCCGACAGATCGAGCAGCAGCGCGCCGCTGTAGCCGATGATCTCGACGTCGCGCTTGGCGTTGACCACCATGGCGCTGTTCTCGTCGATGCCCAGGCCGATCTGGTAGCCTTTTTTCAGCATCACCGGGATCATGCGGGCGAAGCGGCCGCGCACCAGCAGGTGCTGGTCGACGAAGACGTCGTCGCCGATGAAGCCCAGGCCGGGGGCGATCTCGTTGCCCTCGGTGACGCCCTGCTTGAGCATGTCAAGCGTGGCCTTGGCGTCGTAGAACATGGTGGTGCTCATGATGGCCGCGCCGGCGCTCGAGCCGGCCACCACGCCGCCGTCGCGGTAGACGTCCCACACGGCCTCGAGCGCGGCCGTGCGCGAGCCGTCCGGGCGCACCAGCGCCTTGGTGATGCGGGCCTGGTCGCCGCCGGTGAAGTAGATGCCGGTGGCCGAGTGGATCAGGGCGACGACCTCCGGGTCCTCGGCGGCCTTGCGGTAGTCGCTGTTGGGCAAGGTGACGCCGAGCGGGATGAAGAACGCCTGGGCGCCGTATTGATTGAGTTTGTTGACGGTGTTCTGCGCCGATTTCTCGGGATTGATCGAGGCCGAGCCGAACACGCCGATGCGCGCGCCGCGGCCGCCGGCCAGCTGGACGATGCGCTGCCACACTTCGGCGTTGTCGGCGCGCAGGCCGCCGCCGATGATGACCAGGTTGCCCGCCGGCGGCGCCAGCACCGGCTTGGGCGGGGGCACCGCCTTGGCCGGCTTGCTGGCCTTGCCCCCCGGCTGCGCCTTGGCCGCCGCGCCCTGGGCCGCCTGCGCGCCGTGGCCGGCCAGCGCGCCGGCCAACACCAGCAGCCATAGCACGAAGAGGCGCTGGAGCGTAAAACCTGTAAATTTCATGTTGCCCTTCCAATGATGAAACCGGCGCCGGGGCTTGCGCGCGGCGCCGTGGTAATGCAGATGATACCAATCAATTCCTTAAGCAGGTATTACATTGTCGAGGGCGCTCATTTGAAGGCGTAGCTGGCGCTGGCGAAGAAGCGGCGCCCGCGCGGGTCGGTGTAGGTCGGATCGTAGCCCGACAGGAAGTAGTAGGCCTGGTTGGAGAACGGCGGCGCCTTGTCGAACAGGTTTTGCACGCCGGCGCGCAGCTTGAACGCCTTGTTGACCTGCCAGGCGCCCGACAGGTCCCACAGCGAGTAGGAACTGACGTCGTTGGGCGCGACGACGGTGCCGTCGTCGGTGTTGATGGCCGAGTTCTGGTCGTGGTAGCCGCTCGAGAAGGTGTTCGACAGGCTGGCCGAATACGGTCCCTTGTCCCAGTCGAAGGTGATGGTGTGGCGCCAGCGCTGGACCACGCCGTCGGTGACGAAGCGTCCCAGGTTGCTCACGAACGGGTCGTTGTTGTCGTTCTGGATCTTCGAGTTGAGCACGTAGGTGCCCGACAGGCGCCCGCCGAAATTGCCGGCCCAGGTGCGCACGCCGTTGTAGTCGAGGATGACGTCGATGCCGGACGCTTTTTGGGCGCCGCGGTTTTCCTTGCGCAGCTCGATGTAATCGATCGCGCCGTCCTCGTCGCGGTGCACCAGGTTGCCGTACTTGGCCAGGTTGCCGAGGATGATGTCGTCGCCGATCTCGCTGATCAGGTCGGTGCGCTTGATGTTCCAGTAATCGATCGTCATCGAGGCGTTCTTGCTCGGCTGGATCACCATGCCGGTGGAGAACTGGCGGCTGCGCTCCGGTTTGAGGTTGGCGTTCGAGTAGCGGCGCGTATCCCAGTTGTCGGCGCAATCGGCCAGCGTGGCGTCCTCGACGGCGCAGGCGACCGGATCGGGCAAGGTGGCCGTCTGGCTGTGCAGGGTGGCGCGGTACAGGTCGTTCATCGACGGCGCGCGGAAGCCGCGGCCGGCCGAGGCGCGGAACAGCATGGTCTTGGTCGGCGTGTAGCTGATGCCGACCTTGGGGCTGGCCGCGCCGCCGACGATCTGGTAGTGGTCGTAGCGGGCCGACAGTTGCGCCTCCCACTGCTTGGTGAACGGCAGCAGCAGCTCGCCGAACACGGCCTTGACCTTGCGGCTGTTGCTGTTGCCGCGCTCCTCCTCGGGCGCCGGGTCGTTGTTGATGTTGTCGCTCAAGAACAGCTCCGACAGCGCGTAGCTGGTGCGCTCGCGGCGGTACTCGCCGCCGACGGCGAGCGCGGCGTCGCCGCCGGCGAGCGTGCCGACCGTGTGCGAGAGCTTGAAGTCGACCGAGTCCATGGTGCCGCGGGCGCGCCGCGGGACGTCGTCGACCTGGATGCTGTTGAGCAGGTCGACGCCGGCCTGGCTGGACGGGCCGAACGGGTTGATCAGGCCGTCGGCGATGCCCTGCAGCATGCGGTCCTTGAGCAGGTAGCCGTGGGTGTCGCGGTCCTTGACCTTGTTGACGCTGTGGTTCAGGCCGACGTCGTAGTCCCAGCCGTTGGCGGTGCCGGTCAGGCCGACCACGTAGCGCTGGCTGTCGCTGGTCAGTTCGGTGGCGCGGCGGCCGGCCTCGTTCATGCGCATGCGCAGGCCCACCGTGACGGGCGCGTCCGGATCGGCGTCCTCCTCGGGCGAGAGCGTGAAGCCGGCGAAGGCCGGGATCTTCTTGTAGTCGATCTCGGCGTCGTCGGCGCGCGCGCCCGAGCCGATGTACCAGGTTTTCGAGTGACTGACCGCCACCTCGGCGTAGAGCTGGGTGTTGGGGTTGATCTGCACCACGCCGCGGGTGAGCAGGTTGCTCTTGTCCGACTTGGGGAACAGTTCGGTGTCGCGCATGTAGTCGTAGGTGCAGGCGTCGACGCCGCCGATGCCGGCCGGCAGGTACAGATTGGCCGGCGCCGCGCAGGTCGGCACGGACGGGTTGATGGTGCGGTTGGTGATCGGCTTGCCGTTGACGAGGAAGTTCTGCGCCTGCAGCTCGTCGCGCTGGGCGCTCGAGAGGCGGATGTTGGCCGGCGAGGTGTAACCGGACAGCAGGTGCGGCAGGCGCTCGGGCACGCGCAGGTCGCCGATGAAGCCGCGCTGGGCGGTGCTCAGCGCGTTCGATTTCTGCACGTCGGCCACGGCGAACACGTTGAAGCCGTCCTTGGCCAGGTCGCCGAAGCCGGCCGTGATGCTGGCCTTGCGCTTGCCGGCGCCGCCCTCGTCGGTCTTGAGGCCGTAGGCGTTCAATTCCACGCCCTGGAAATCCTTGCGGGTAATGAAGTTGATCACGCCGCCGATGGCGTCGGTGCCGTACAGGGCCGAGGCGCCGTCGAGCAGCACCTCGACGCGGGCGATGGCGGCCGCCGGAATGTTGTTGAGGTCGACGCCGGTGTCGTCGCCGGGCGAGGCGAAGTTGGCCATGCGCCGGCCGTTGAGCAGCACCAGGGTCGACGAGGTGCCGATGCCGCGCAGGTTGGCGCTGTTGAAGCCGCGCTGGTCGCCGCCGACGTTGATGCTGGCGCCGTCGGTGAGGCCGCCGACGTTGGCCGACAGGCGCGCCAGGATCTCGGAGGCGGTCGTCACGCCGACCTTCTCGATCTCCTCGCGCGTGATGACCTGCACCGGCAGCGCCGTCTCGGCCTCGATGCGGCGGATCGCCGAGCCGGTGATCTCGACCTTGGGCATCGGTTTGGCGGCGACGGCGTCGGCCGCGTCCTGGGCCAGCGCCAGCGCCGGTTGGCCGAGCAGGCCAAGGGCGGCGCCCAGGCCGAGCGCGCGGCGCACCGAACGCGCCATCGTGGAAATTCGCATGCCATGCATTGGGGCCATAATTTATCTCTCTGCGGATCGCTGTGTTATATGTAAATAATTCCAATCAACTAACTGTACGCACATCAGGCGGAAAACTCAAGAAAGCGGCGTCCGATTCGCCCCGAACGATTTACTTTGTGAAAATAGTGCTACATACTCAAGTGCTGAACGCCGGCGGGCGCGCGCGCCGCGCCCGCCGCCGCCCCGTCAACTTTTGCCGCCAGACCACCATGCACGTACAAAAACACCCCCTGTCCGCCCCCCACAGCAGCACCGCGTATGAATTGACGAGCCTGCATTTCGGCACCCCGGGCGCCGGCAAGAAGGTCTACATCCAGGCCTCGCTGCACGCCGACGAGGTGCCCGGCATGCTGGTGGCGCAGGTGCTGCGCCGGCGCCTGGCGGAGCTGGAAGCGGCCGGCCAGGTGGCCGGCGAGGTCATCCTGGTGCCGGCGGCCAACCCGATCGGGCTGGCGCAGGCCATCCACGGCGCCGCCTTCGGCCGCTTCGACCTGACCACCGGGATCAACTTCAACCGCAACTACAAGCACGTGTTCGACGAGCTCAAGGCGTCGCTCGACGGCCTGCTCGGCGCCGACGCCGCCGCCAACGTGCGCCTGATCCGCGAGCACGCGCGCGCCGCGATCGCCCAATGGCGCCCGGCCACCGACGCCGACACGCTGAAAAAAACCTTGATGACGTTGGCCGTCGACGCCGACATCGTGCTCGACCTGCACTGCGACAACGAAGCGGTGATGCACATCTACGCCGGCACGCCGCTGGCCGAGGCCGTCGCGCCGCTGTCGGCCATCATGGGCGCGCACGCGCTGCTGCTGGCCTACCAGGCCGGCGGCGAACCGTTCGACGAGGCCTGCAGCCGGCTGTGGTGGGACCTCGAGCGCCACTTCGAGGGCCGGTATCCGATTCCGCCGGCCTGCCTGTCGACCACGATCGAGCTGCGCGGCGAGATGGAGGTGTCGTACGAGCTGGCCGAGCGCGACGCGGCCGGCCTGCTGCGCTTCCTCGTGCTCGGCGGCGCGCTGCAGGACGACGGCAGCGGCGCCGGCGCGGCCGCCATCGCCGCCGCGCCGCTGCCGGCGCCGCTGTGCGCGGCCACGCCGCTCGAAGGGGTCGAGCCGCTGTACGCGCCGCACGCCGGGGTGCTGGTGTACACGCGCGCGCTGGGCGAGACGGTCGCGCCGGGCGACGCCATCGGCGACCTGATCGACCCGGTCAGCGGCGCGACGACGGTGTTGCGGGCCGGCGTGGCCGGCGTGTTCTTCGCCCGCAGCGCGCACCGCCACGTGCTGCGCGGCATGAACGTCGGCAAGGTGGCCGGCGCGCGCGCCTACCGCGCCGGCGACCTGCTGAGCCAATAGGCGCGGCCCGTCCGCGCGTCCGCCACTTCCACACCCCACCGCCCGCCTTTATGACCACCAAAAAATTCAAGCTGCCGCACACCTTCGTGCTGCTGTTCATCATCCTGGCGCTGATCGCCGCCGCCACCTGGCTGGTCCCGGGCGGCAAATACGACACCCACCTGGTCAACGGCAAGCAGTTGATCGTGCCCGACAGCTTCCACTACGTGCCGAGCGCGCCGCAGGGCGTGGTGGCGCTGCTCAAGGCGCCGATCAAGGGCTTCGTCGAGGCGGCGCAGATCATCGGCTTCGTGCTCATCGTCGGCGGCGCCTTCGCCGTGCTGCAAAAGACCGAGGCGGTCGACGCCATGATCAAGGCGCTGGCGCGCGCGCACAAGGATTCGGCGTTCATCCAGAAGGCGCTCATCCCGGTGTTCGTCACCATGTTCTCGATCGGCGGCGCCACCTTCGGCATGAACGAGGAAGCCATACCGTTCATCCTGATTTTCGTGCCGCTGGCGCTGGCGCTGGGGTATGACACGATCACCGGCGTGTCGATCCCCTTCCTCGGCTCGCAGGTGGGGTTTTCGGCCGCCTTCCTCAACCCGTTCAACGTCGGCATCGCCCAGGGCATCGCCGGGGTGCCGGTGTTCTCGGGCTGGGGCTACCGGCTCATCGCCTGGACCATCGCCACCGCCGTCACGGCGCTGTTTTTGATGTGGTACGCGGCGCGGGTGAAGAAAACGCCGCAGCTGAGCCCGACCTACGCGCTCGACCTGGAAAAGCGCAAGGAGCGGCCCGAGGGGCTGGGCGAGTTCGACGGCATGACGGCGCGCCACAAGCGGGTGCTGTCGATCTTCGCCGGATCGCTGGCGATCATGGTGGCCGGGGTGGTGCACTACGGCTGGTACATCGACGAAATCGCCGCGCTGTTCCTGACGATGGGGGTGGTGATCGGCCTGGTGGGGCGGCTCGACTCGGGGCAGATCGTCGACGGCTTCATCCAGGGCGCGCGCGACCTGGTGGGCACGGCGCTGGTGATCGCGCTGGCGCGCGGCACGATGATCCTGGCGCGCGACGCCCAGATCATCGACACCATGCTGCACGGGTTGACGCCGCTGGTGCAATCGTCGAGCCCGATCTTCACGGCCTGGAAGATGTTCGGCATCCAGACGGTGATCAACTTCTTCATCCACTCGGGCACGGGGCAGGCGGCGCTGACGATGCCGATCATGGCGCCGCTGGCGGACCTGGTGGGGGTGACGCGGCAGACGGCGATCCTGGCGTTCCAGTTCGGCGAGCTGACCACGCCGATGATCCCCACCTCCGGCATCACGGTCGGGGTGCTGGCGCTGGCGCGGGTGCCGTGGATCACCTGGGCCAAATGGATGATACCGTTACAACTGATCTACGCCGTCATGGCGCTGGCCCTGCTGGTGCCCCCCGTCCTGATGAACTGGCAATAACCCACCCCGGGAGGGTCAGTGCCGACATTCGGACATTTGCGGAAATCCCGGAACTTTCGCGCGTCGAAAAGGTTCCTGTTTTTTTCGATTTGTCCGAATGTCGGCACTGACCCTCCCGGGGTTAGTTGCGGTAGACGTCGGGGCAGTAGCGCTCCATCAGCGTGGCCGGGCGCACCGGGGGCGTGAAGCCGAATTGCGCGTACAAGCCGTGGGCGTCGCCCGTCGCCAGCGTGAAGCGCCGCAGCCCTTGCAGCTCGGGGTGGGCGACGATCACTTCCATCAGCCGCTTGCTGTGGCCCCGGCCGCGGTGGGCCGGCAGCACGAACACGTCGACCAGGTTGGCGAAGGTGGCGCCGTCGGTGACCACGCGCGCGAAACCGATCTGCCCGCCGTCGAGGTAGACGCCGAAACACAGCGAGTTGGCGATCGCGCGCTCGAGCACCGCGCGCGGAATGCCGATCGCCCACGTCGATTGCTCGCTGAGGAATTGGTGGATGAGGGGCACGTCCAGCAGTGCCGGGTCGGTGCTGATCTGCAGTGTCGTCATGATTTGCGTGGCCAAAATGGCAATAATGGCATATTTTTGAGCAGTTGACGGTTTATAATCCGTCCTGACAATTCACACCGACACCGCGAGAACCACTTCCACCACTATGACCGCACAACTTTCCAAGAAAAGCGAAGCCTGGTCGGCCCGCTTCAACGAACCCGTCTCCGACCTCGTCAAACGCTACACGGCCTCCGTGTTCTTCGACAAGCGCCTGGCCAAGGCCGACATCGAGGGCTCGCTGGCCCACGCCGAAATGCTCGCCGCCCAAGGCATCATCAGCGCCGCCGACCGCGCCGAGATCGAGCGCGGCATGGCGCAGATCGGCGCCGAGATCGCGGCCGGCCAGTTCGAGTGGCTGCTCGACCTCGAGGACGTCCACCTCAACATCGAGAAGCGCCTGACCGAATTGGTGGGCGACGCCGGCAAGCGCCTGCACACGGGCCGCTCGCGCAACGACCAGGTGGCCACCGACATCCGCCTGTACGTGCGCGCCGCCATCGACGACGTGGTCGAGCTGCTGGCGGCCCTGCGCGGCGCCCTGACCGACCTGGCCGAGAAGAACGCCGACACCATCATGCCCGGCTTCACCCACATGCAGGTGGCCCAGCCGATCACCTTCGGCCACCACATGCTGGCCTACGTCGAGATGTTCGGCCGCGACGCCGAGCGCATGCTCGATTGCCGCAAGCGCGTCAACCGCCTGCCGCTGGGCGCGGCCGCGCTGGCCGGCACCACCTTCCCGATCGACCGCGCGCGCGTGGCCAAGACGCTCGGCTTCGACGACGTCTGCCACAACTCGCTCGACGCCGTCTCCGACCGCGACTTCGCCATCGAGTTCACGGCCGCCGCCTCGCTGATCATGACGCACGTCTCGCGCATGTCCGAGGAACTGGTGATCTGGATGAGCCCACGCGTGGGCTTCATCGACATCGCCGACCGCTTCTGCACCGGCTCGTCGATCATGCCGCAAAAGAAAAACCCGGACGTGCCGGAGCTGGCGCGCGGCAAGACGGGCCGCGTCTACGGCCACCTGATGGGCCTTCTGACCCTGATGAAGGGCCAGCCGCTGGCCTACAACAAGGACAACCAGGAGGACAAGGAGCCGCTGTTCGACACCGTCGACACGGTCGTCGACACGCTGCGCATCTTCGCCGACATGGCCGGCGGCATCAGCGTCAAGCCGGAGGCGATGCGCGCCGCCGCGCTGCAGGGCTACGCCACCGCCACCGACCTGGCCGACTACCTGGTCAAAAAGGGCCTGCCGTTCCGCGACGCCCACGAAGCGGTGGCCCACGCGGTGCGCGCCTGCGACGACCTGAAGATCGACCTGGCCGAGATGACGCTCGAGCAGCTGCGCGCCTTCTCGCCGCTGATCGAGGACGACGTGTTCGCCGTGCTCACGCTCGAAGGCTCGGTGGCCGCGCGCGACCACGTCGGCGGCACGGCGCCGAACCAGGTGCGCAAGGCCATCGCCCGGGTGCGCGCACAGTTGGCGCGGTGAGCGGCAAGCGCTCAATTTAGTGCATAATTCATAATGTTTTGATCCAGGACATGACGCCGCGCGCGCGCACGATCTAGCGTGGCTCATCCGCCTTGGCGGACGCGGCGCCCCCGCTCGGGGGCCGCCGGAACGGATTTGGAGGACGTTATGAACCTGCACACGCCTGTTTTCGCAGCATGCCTCGCCGCGGCCGCCCTGGCCGCGGCCTCCCCCGCGCTGGCGCAAGCGCCGCTGCCGCCGGTGCGGATGATGGCCGCGCCGGTGGCGCCGCCGTCGCCGCAGGAAGGCGCCGGCCTGGTGTCGAAACTGACCACGCTCGAACGCGCGCGCGGCATCACCGCCGACTACAGCTTCCGCATCAGCGCCGTCCATCCCGGCGTGGTCGGCCAGAAGATCACGCGCGCGCAGCACACCTACAAGGGCCTGCGCGTGTTCGGCTCCGAATCGGTGGTGGTGACCAACAACGCCGGCGACATCGTCAGCACGTCGGTGTCGGACCGGCGCCCCGGCCTGGTGCCCAGCGTGGCCGCCACGCCGATCGAGCTGGCGCCGGCGCTCACGCCCGAGCAGGCGATCGACGTCGCCGTCAGGGCGGCCTCGCCGGGCGGCACCCACCGCTGGGCGCCAAGCGCCGAGCTGCTGCTCTACCCGATCATGACCACGGCGCGCGTGGCCTCGGCCGCCGGCAAGCCGGACGCCGAACTGAACGCGCTCGACCTGCAGGAAGTGGTCGACCACCACGAACTGGCCTATTACGTGCGCACCCGCATGGCGGTCGACGGCAAGCCGTTTTACTACGACACCATCGTCAACGCCAAGACGGGCGCCATCATCGCCCGCTGGCAGGCGCTGCAAACAGTGGTCGGCCAGGGCAAGAGCCAGTACAACGGCGTGGTCCCGATCAGCACCTCGGAATCGGGCGGCACGTTCAGGATGCTCGACCCGACGCGCGGCACCGGCGGCAAATTCGGCGGCATGGCCATCACCAACGCCAACCACAGCTCGTCGAACAATCCCGACCCCGGCGACGTCTACACCAACGGCACCAACAGCTGGGGCGACGGCCTGCAGTACAACGGCGGCAGCACCACCGACGCCAACGGCCAGACGGCCGCCGTCAACGCGCTGTGGGGCTTGATGAACACCTACGACACCAACAAGAACGTGCTCGGATGGCAGTCGCTCGACGGTAACAACACCGCCACCCACATCGCCGTCCACGTCGACCGCGAGTACGACAACGCCTTCTACGACGACAGCTGCAAGTGCATGTACATCGGCGACGGCTCGTTCTTCAACAACCTCGGATCGATCGACGTGATCGGCCACGAGATGTCGCACGGCGTGACCGCCGCCACGGCGGACCTGGTGTACGCGGGCGAATCGGGCGGCTTGAACGAGTCCAATTCCGACATCGGCGGCGACATGGTGGAAGCCTACGCGCGCGCCGGCGGCACCGGCGGCGTGGTGCCGGCCACCGGCAACGACTGGGTGACCGGCAAGGAGATCAGCAAGACCGGCGAGCCGCTGCGCTATATGTACAAGCCCAGCAAGGACGGCAACAGCCCGGACGCGTGGAGCACCTCCCTCAAGAACCTCGACGTGCATTATTCGAGCGGACCGAATAACCGCATGTTCTACTTCCTGTCGCAGGGTTCGAACGCCGATCCGGCCAGCGACTATCACAGCAAGTACCTGGTCAAGCAGCCGGCGGCGATGACCGGCATCGGCAACGACAAGGCTTACCGCATCTGGTTCAAGGCGCTCACCACCAAGTTCACGTCGAGCACCAACTACGCCATCGCGCGCACCAAGGTGCTGGAGGCGGCGCGGGAGCTGTATGGCGCCACCTCGAAGGAGGCGATCGCCGTGCAGCGCGCCTACGCGGCCATCAACGTCGGCGCCGATGTCGACGAGGGCGGCGGTGGCGGCGGGGGCGACGGCACCGAACTGGTGGTCAACGGCGGCTTCGAGACCGGCACCACCGGCTGGCGCGGCAGCACCGGCGCCATCGGCGCCCTGCCCGGCCAGGCGGCGTACGAGGGAACGCGGTTCGCCTGGTTGGGAGGAAAAGGCAAGCGGAGCAGCCAAACCTTGAGCCAGGCGGTGACGATACCGGCGACGGCGACCAGCGCGGCGCTCAGCTTCGCGCTGCACATCGACAGCGCCGACGCCACCGGAACGGCGCACGACACGCTCACGGTCACGGTGCGCGGCAGCACCGGCGCGGTGCTGCGCACCTTGGCCACCTATTCGAATGTCGACCAGGCCGACGGCTACCAAGTGCGAACGTTCGACCTGGCCGAGTTCAAAGGCAGGAAGGTGACGCTGCATTTCGCCATGCGCGAGAACACGTCCCTGAAGACCTCCTTCGTCATCGATAAAGTCAGCCTGCTGGCGAAATAGCGGGGGGCGGATTAGCGCGCGGCGCGTACTCCGCCGGGAGCCGCCGGCGGCGCTTGGCGGATTACGCTGCGCTAATCCGCCCTACGCGATGACGCTCACTTGACCGTGACGAACACGGGATTCGAGTAGAACCAAAGGCTGCGGTAATTGCGGTCGTTGATGTCGTTGAAGCGCTGGGTATTGTCGGTGGTGCCGGTACGCTGGTCGGCCAGCGGCTCGCCGCCCTGGGTCAGCCCCGCGACGTCGGTGCCAAGGTTGGTGCCGCGCAGACGGAAATACTGGTTCTTGCCGGCGACCGTCTCGTAGGTGACGCTGAAGTAACCGTCGGCATCGACCTTCCAATCGGCGCTGGTGAAGCGCTTGACCACCCTGGCGCTGGCGTTGGTCGCCACGCTGTAGGCCGCGCTACCCGGCGCCACCTTCGCCCCCACATCGCCGACGATCAGGTCGACGTGATCGACCACCGGCTTCACATTGGCGGGCGATCCGCTGTCGACCGGTTTCTCATAGTTGTTCTTCGCAGGGCTCTTGAAGCGGATCGTGACGGTCACCTTCTCGCCGCCGGCCACCTTCAGTTCACCGCCCATCTCCTTGCGGTCGTCCTTGCCGGCCAGGTTGAAGTCCAGCGCGTTGATCAAATCGCCGTAGACCGAGAACATTTTCCCGGAGCGCAGTCCCTGCAGCAGGTCCTTTGCGGCCGGCGCGCCCTGGGCGCTGTTGAAGACGTAGTTCTTCGAATACTCGCCGGGGAAGTAACCGCTGCTGTTGCCGTTGACGATCTTGAAATGGGTGTCCGAGTCGGTCAGGTTCCACACGCGGCGTCCCTCGCCGAGCAGCGCGTCCCACACGCCGCCGACCTTGGCCACCACGTAATCGACGCCGCCGTAGGCGCGCAGCGGCGCGTTCTCCGGCGTGTAGGCGGCCGTGTAGCCGCCGCGGTCGGGCTCCATCTGGTTGCCGACCATGCCTTCGATGGCGAACATGATGTTCGGCGCGAGGTCGTTGAAGCGGCGGAAGTCGTCGACCGTGTAGCTGCCCTTGTTGCGCGACGGGTGGTTGATCACCGCGTAGCTGGTGTCGGGGTAGTTATCCTTCAACCAGCTGACCGCCTTGAGGGCGTCGTCGGAGGTCTTGTTGTAGCGGGTCTCGCCGTACTTGGCCTTCCAGGCGGCGACGTCGGCGGCGTCGAACATGGCCGGGTCGCGGGTGGTGAACAGGTACTCGAACTCCTTCATGCCCTTGGTGCTGGTGGTGAGCTTGTCGGTGCCCTGGAACAGGCCGATGCCGATATGGTCGTGGGTCGGCATGTCCCATTCGAAGCCGGTGAAAATGAGCTTGTCGGCGTAGGTGCCGGCCGCCTGCAATGCTTGCACGTGCGGGATCTCGTAACGCTCGGCGCCGACCGACATCGGGATCGGCGACGCCAGCGTGGCGCCCTTCTCGTCGCGGGTCGACACGCGCAGGTGGTTCGAGATGGCCATCCAGTCCAGGCCAAAGGTGGTGAAGGCCTTGCCGAGCACCTTGTCGAGGGTCTGGCTGACATCGGCGTCGGCCGACTGCGTGGTGTGGGTGTGCAGGTCGCCGGCGATCCAGCGCCCGGTTGGCAGCGGCGGCACGTTGGCGTTGATCGCTTGATCGCTGCCGCCGCAGGCGACGGCGGCGACGACGATGGCGACGGCGGTCGGGATGAGCAGAAGGCGGGTGGAGAAGATGGTGGCGCGTGGCATGCTATCGTCCTGAAAGTTAGTACGGAAAGCCGGCACAGTATCAGTTGCTTATGACAGGTTCATGACGGGACGGCGGGCCCGGTGGGAGGGGCGGCGCGCAAAACTGCTATCATCGCGGGCTGTCGTGGACCGGCTCCGCGCACGTTCAAAAACTCTCACAAGGATGTTGAAAAAATGACTATTGGCGGAAAGACCATGGAGCAGGCTTTGTCGACTTTATCGGACATGACGGCCGGCGCCGTCCCGATCGGCAAGGAGGAACATCTGCAGCGCGTCGCCCGGGCCCAGGCCTTCATGCGCACGCAGGGCATCGCGGCGATCTACGTGAACGCCGGCGCCAACATGACCTACTTCACCGGCACCAAGTGGCACGCCAGCGAGCGCATGGTCGGCGCCATCATCCCGGCCGACGGCGCGGTCGAGTACATCGCCCCGGCCTTCGAGGAGAGCACGCTCAAGGACTTCATGCTGGTCGACGGCCCGGTCAACTGCTGGCAGGAGCACGAGAGCCCGTACCAGCTGTTCATCGACACGCTGGCGCGCATGGGCATCGCGCCGGCCAGCGCCGCGGGCGCCGCCGCGCCGCGCGTGGGCATCTGCGAAAGCGCGTCCTTCTTCATCTTCGACGGCATCCGTCCGCTGGCCGAAGGCTACGCGCTGGAGAACGCCAGCACCGTCACGGCGCACTGCCGCACGCGCAAGTCGGCCAACGAGATCGCGCTGATGCAGCGCGCCAAGGACATGACGATGGCCGTCCACGTGGCCGCCGCCAGCATTCTGCGCAAGGGCATCACCACCGTCGAGGTGGAGCAATTCATCGACCGCGCGCACCGCAAGGTCGGCGCCTCCGGCTCCTACTTCGTCATCGTGCTGTTCGGCGAGGCGACCGCGTACCCGCATGGCGTGAGCTACGTGCAGACGCTCAAACCGGGCGACACGGTGTTGATCGACACCGGCTGCAAGCTGCACAACTACATCTCCGACATCACCCGCACCTACGTGTATGGCGAGATCAGCGAGCGTCAGCGCTCGGTGTGGAACAGCGAAAAGGCGGCGCAGCTGGCCGCCTTCAACGCCGCGCAGCTCGGCGTGCCGTGCGAGCAAGTGGACCAGGCGGCGCGGCGCTCGCTGGAGGCCGACGGATTCGGTCCCGGCTACAAGCTGCCGGGCCTGCCGCACCGCACCGGCCACGGCATCGGCCTCGATATCCACGAGTGGCCGTATCTGGTGGGCGGCAACAAGACGCCGCTCGACGTGGGCATGTGCTTCTCGAACGAGCCGATGATCTGCATCCCCGGCGAATTCGGCGTGCGCCACGAGGACCACTTCTACATGACGGAAAACGGTCCGAAATGGTTCACCGAACCGGCGCACAGCATCGACGACCCGTTCGGCCTTTCGCGCTAAGGAGCGGCATGCAGATAGCGACGATACTCAGCCTGGCCGCCTCGATCACGTGCGTCGGCCTGTTCACGAAGCAGAAGAACTGGGTGCTGGCGGCGGCCTTCGTCTTTTCCTCGCTGTACACGATCCTCGACCGGGTGCACATCGCCGCCGTGCCGGGCTTCGTCACGCCGTGGTGCGGCTACCTGTTCTTCGCCCTGGTCGGCTACGAAATCTTCCGCAAGGTCGTCCTCAGCTAACCAAGATCGGGGTCAAGTCTGTCATTTGGACACGAGCTGAAGCGCTGCGCTGCTGGGGCCGTGTCCAAATGACAGACTTGACCCCGAGGGTTTAGGCTTGGATGCGCTTGAGGACGCGGTGGAAGCGCAGCGGGACGGTGACGGGGAATTCGCCGCCGACCGGGCGGCCGACGACGATGCGGCCGAACATGGCGCGCAGCGGCGAGCCGCTTTTGCGCACGAAGGTGCGCCCTTGCGCCGTTTCCTCGGCCGGGATGTAGCCGAATTGGGCGATCCGGCCCAGGAAGGCGGCGCTGCCGTCGGCCGATACCATGCCGCGCACCGGCAGGTGCTCGATCGCGGCCGAGCCGATGTAGCCGGCGCAGCCCAACAACACGATGCGCAGCACGCCGACCAGGTCCCAGCCGCGCGGCATCTGCACCGCCACCACCAGGAACAATACCGCGAGCGCGAGGCTGAGCCACGTGCGCGGGTTCTCCAGCGGATTGAGGATGATTTTGTGTTTGGTGATGGTGCCCGCCATGACTGCCGCCCGACTCAATGAAACCGCTATTGTGACCGCCGACGGTGGAAAAGGAAAGCGCCCCACTCCCCTACGCGCTCTTCATCACCAAGGTGAGGATGTCGTAGCTGGCCACCAGTTCGTCGCGCTGGTTGGTGACCTGGACGTCCCACGCGACCACGCCTTGGCCGACGCCCTTGTCGTCGGTGCGGTTGCGGTCCACCTTGCGCTTGCACGTCAGGCGCGCGCGGATGGTGTCGCCGATTGCCACCGGAGCGATGAAGCGCAGGTTGTCGAGTCCATAGTTGGCCAGCACCGGGCCCGGCGCCGGCGAGACGAACAGGCCCGCCGCCGCCGACAGCACGAAGTAGCCGTGCGCGATGCGCTGGCCGAACTGCGTGTCCTTCGCGGCGATGTCGTCGAAGTGCATGTAGAAGTAGTCGCCCGAGACGCCGCCAAAATTGACGATGTCCGCTTCGCTGACGGTGCGGCGGTGCGTGAGCAGCGAGTCGCCGATCTTGAGCTCCTCGAAGTACCGGCGGAACGGATGCACTTCGCTTTCCTGCACCCGCGCGCCGCGCACGTATTCGCCAGTGACGGCGGCGAGCATCGTCGGCGATCCCTGCACCGCGGC
This sequence comes from uncultured Duganella sp., assembly GCA_963513825.1. GTDB lineage: Bacteria > Pseudomonadota > Gammaproteobacteria > Burkholderiales > Burkholderiaceae_D > Rugamonas. The sequence goes on along the minus strand of CAUPRW010000030.1, from coordinate 35,300 downwards.
GCGCTGCAGGAAGTGGCGCACGGCGCGGATGCCGCCGAGCTCCTCGCCGCCGCCGGCGCGCCCCGGGCCGCCGTGCTTCAATTGCGGCAGCGGCGAGCCGTGGCCGGTCGAGTCGACCGACGCTTCGCGCTCGAGCACCAGCACGCGCCCGTGCGAGGCGGCGGCCACCGGCACCGCGTAGGCGGCGATGGCCGGCTCCTTCGTCACCAGGGTCGAGACCAGGCTGCCCTTGCCGCGCGCGGCCAGCGCCAACGCTTCGTCGATGCCGTTGTAGCTGATGATGGTGCTGACCGGGCCGAAGGCCTCGACGTCGTGCACGGCGTCGTTGGCCATGCCGTCGCGGCACAGCAGCAAGGTCGGCGCGAAGAAGGCGCCTTCGCCGACGCCCTCGCCGACCGGCTTGAAGCCGTCGCGCTCACCGAACAGCACCTCGTTGCCCTGCGCGAGCATGGCCAAGCGCTCGCCGACATCGCGCTGCTGCTCGCGCGAGGCCAGCGCGCCCATGCGCACGCCTTCGACCGACGGGTCGCCGACGCTGACCTTGGCGAGGCGCTCGCGCAGCCGCGTGCCGACCGCGTCGACCATGTTTTCGGGGACGATGACGCGGCGAATGGCGGTGCACTTCTGGCCGGCCTTGCCGGTCATCTCGCGCGCGACCTCCTTGACGAACAAGTCGAATTCGGCGTCGTCGGGCGTGACGTCCGGCGCCAGGATGGCGCAGTTGAGCGAGTCCGCCTCGGCGGTGAACGGCACCGAGTTGGCGATCAGGTTGCGGTTGACGCGCAGCTTGGCCGCCGTGTCGGCCGATCCCGTGAAGGTGACGACGTCGGCGCCGCCCAGGCGGTCGAGCAAGTCGCCGGTGCTGCCGATGACCAGCTGCAGCGCGCCCTCCGGCAGCAGGCCCGATTCGTGCATCATGCGCACCACGGCCTCGGTCAGGTAGCTGGTGGCCGTGGCGGGCTTGCCGATGCACGGCATCGCTGCCAGGAAGCTGGGCGCGAACTTCTCCAGCAGGCCCCAGATCGGGAAGTTGAAGGCGTTGATGTGCACCGCCAGGCCGCCGCGCGGTACCAGGATGTGGGTGCCGGCGAAGCCGCCGTTCTTCCCCAATGCCATGGCCGGGCCTTCGTGCAGCACGTTCGACGACGGCAGTTCGCGCCCGCCCATGCTGGCGTAGGCGAACAGCGTGCCGGTGCCGCCTTCGATGTCGACCCAGCTGTCGGCCCGGGTGGCGCCGGTCAGGTGCGATATCGCGTACAGCTCCTCCTTGCGCTCGACCAGATACAGCGCCAGGGCCTTGAGGCGCGCGGCGCGCTGCTGGAAGTCGAGCTTCATCAACGCCGGCACGCCGATCTTGCGGGCGTGGACGACGGCTTCGTCGAAGTCGATCCGCTCGGCGTGGGTATGGTAGATCAGCGAATTGTTCAAGGCGCTATGCAGCGGCGTGGCCGCCTCGCGGCCGATCCAGCGGCCGCCGATCAGGCTTTGCAGGGTTGATACGTTTGCCATGGTGTTCTCCGTTGTTTATGCCGAGGTGTTCTTGTGCAGGTGTAGCGGCAGCGAGCTTTCCCACTCGATGCGCTTGCGGTCCGTTTCCACTTCGGTCAGCGCGTCGACCTCGCGCATGGTTTGCATGGACCGCACGGCCAGCTCCTGGTATTGGCCGGTGCCGTTGGTCTTCCATTCAATCTCATCGTCGCGCAGTTCGCGCACCACCCTGGCCGGCGTGCCGACCACCAGGCTGCGGGCCGGTACCTCCATGCCGGCGCGTACGAACGTCATGGCGGCGACGATGCTGTCGGCGCCGATGACGGCGTTGTCCATGATGACGCTGTTCATGCCGACCAGCGCGTTGCGGCCGATGCGACAGCCGTGCAGCACCGCGCCGTGGCCGATATGGCCGTCGCGCTCGACCACCGTGTCGGCGCCCGGAAAACCGTGCATGACGCAGGTGTCCTGCAGGTTGGCGCCTTCTTCCAGAACCAGCCGCCCGAAGTCGCCGCGCAGCGCGGCCAGCGGACCGACGTAGCAGCGCGCGCCGACGATGACGTCGCCGATCAGCACCGCGCTCGGATGCACGTAGGCGGTCGGGTGGACCACCGGGGTGACGCCATTGATCTCGTAGACCTTGACCATGTCCGCTCCTCAGCCCCGCTCGCGCGGACGCTGGTCGACCACGCGGCGCGCCTTGCCGGTCAGCGTGCGCTCGATGCCGTTGGCCGCCACCAGCCGCACCCTGGTGCTGACGCCGACGTTAGTCTTGATGCGCTGTTCCAGCTCGCGGGCCAGCGCCTCCGTCTCCGCGCCCGGCACGGCGCCGGCCTCCAGGCGCAATTCGGCCAGCACTTCCAGCTTGTCCAGGTGGCCGTCGCGCGAGACGATCAGCTGGTACTGCGGCGCCAGTTTCGGCATCTTGAGTATCAATTCCTCGATCTGCGACGGGAACACGTTGACACCCCGGATGATCAGCATGTCGTCCGAGCGGCCGGTGATCTTGCCGATGCGGCGCATCGAGCGCGAGGTGGCCGGCAACAGCCGCGTGAGGTCGCGCGTGCGATAGCGGATGATCGGCAGCGCCTCCTTGGTCAGCGAGGTGAATACCAGCTCGCCCTCCTCGCCGTCGGGCAGCACTTCGCCGGTGTCGGGATCGATGATCTCCGGGTAGAAGTGGTCTTCCCAGATGACCGGGCCGTCCTTGCTCTCGATGCACTCGCTGGCCACGCCCGGCCCCATGACCTCGGACAGGCCGTAGATGTCGACCGCGTCGATGCCGGCGCGCCGTTCGATCTCGGCGCGCATGGCGTCGGTCCACGGCTCGGCGCCGAAGATGCCGACCTTGAGCGGGCTGGCGGCGGGGTCCAGGCCCTGGCGTTGGTATTGCTCGATGATGTTCAACATGTACGACGGCGTGACCATGATGATCGACGGCTTGAAGTCCTCGATCAGTTGCACCTGCTTTTCGGTCTGCCCGCCGGACATCGGGATGACCGTGCAGCCGAGCCGCTCCGCGCCGTAATGCGCACCGAGGCCGCCGGTGAACAGGCCGTAGCCGTAGGAGATGTGCACCATGTCGCCGCGACGCCCGCCGGCCGCGCGGATCGAACGCGCCACCACGTTGGCCCAGGTGTCGATGTCGTTCTGCGTGTAGCCGACCACCGTCGGCTTGCCGGTGGTGCCGCTCGAGGCGTGCACCCGCACCACACGCTCCTTCGGCACGGCGAACATGCCGAACGGGTAGTTGTCGCGCAGTTCCTTCTTGCCGGTGAAGGGGAATTTGGCGATATCGGCCAGCACGCGCAGATCGTCCGGCCGCACGCCGGCGGCATCGAAGGCGGCGCGGTAGTGCGGCACGTTGTCATAGGCGTGCTTGAGCGACCACCGCATGCGTTGCAGTTGCAGCGCTTGCAGCTCGTCCTTGCTGGCGCGTTCGATCGGCTCCAGGTCGGACGGCTCTGGGATACGTTGGACCATCGGTGTCTCCTCTTGGTTTTTTATATGACTTCGCCGCCGACGCGCAGCGATTTACCGCGGAACAGGGCGACCACGCGGCCGTCCTGATTACTCACTTTCACGTCGTAGATGCCGCTCTTGCCGCTCAGGGACTGCTCGACCGCTTCGGCGGTCAGCACGTCATGCAGGCGGCCCGGCGCGAGATAGTCGATGGTGCAGGCCGCGCCGACCGTGTTCAGGTTGTAGCTGTTGCAGGCGAACGCGAAGGCGCTGTCGGCCAGCGTGAAGATAAAACCACCGTGGCAGCTCTGGTGGCCGTTGAGCATATCGGCGCGGATCGTCATCGACATGCTGGCCCGGCCCGGCCCAACGGAATTGATCGTCATGCCCAAACCCTGCGAGGCCGGATCACGCGCGTACATGGCGGCGGCGACGGCTTGCGCCAGCGCCTGCGCCTCGGCCGACGGGACAAGCGTGGCTACGTGCAGCGGCTTATGCATGAAAGCTCCCTCCACCGGCATGCTTACGGCGCAGCAGCGGCGACACGCGATAGCGGTCCTCGCCATAACTGGCGGCCAGGTTGGCCAGCACGGTGACGATCTGCCCGATGCCGACAGCGTCGGCCCAGGCCAACGGCCCCCGTGGATAATTGACGCCTTTTTGCATGGCGATGTCCACCGCCTCCGCGCTGCACACGCCCTGGTTGACGGTATCGGCGGCCTCGTTGACGAGCATGGCGACGGTGCGCATGACGGCCATGCCGGGTACGTCGTCGAGCCGCGTGACGGCGAAGCCGGCCGCCTGGAACAGACCGACGACCGCTTGATACGCGGCCGGCGAGCACTGGTCGGCGCAAGCGAGCGCGATGCGCGGGGCGCTGGCGTAGTCGAGCGCCAGGTCGAACAGCACCGTATCAGGATATTGGTTGTCGCGCGCCCGCTCGGTGGCGCTACGCCCGTCCGTGAGGTAGACGGCGGCGCCGTTGCAGTGGAACGCGGGCGCGCCGTCGGCGCCGGCCGCGTGGCCGCGCGCCTCCGGCGATTGCCGATGCGCGACGGCGATGCCGGCCGCGCGCAGGCGCTCGGCCAGCGCATCGGCCACCACGCTGCCGGCCACCCTCGGGGCACCGGACTTGGCGCCTTGCTCGACGGTGAAGCTGACGAAATCGGGCGCCGGGTGCGGCGCCTCGCTATGCGGCTTTGGCGCCGGGGCGGCGCCGTCGCCGTACGAATAGAATCCACGTCCCGATTTACGGCCAAGGAAGCCGGCGTTGACCATTTCCTGCTGCAGCACCGACGGTGTAAAGCGCGGATCATGGAAGTATGCGTTGAACACCGATTGCGTGACCGAGAAGTTGACGTCATGCCCGATCAGGTCCATCAGCTCGAAGGGCCCCATGCGAAAGCCCCCGCACTCGCGCATGACGGCGTCGATGGTGGCGGCGTCGGCGGCCCGCTCGGCCAGCAGGCGCCAGCCTTCGGCGTAGAACGGCCGCGCCACGCGGTTGACGATGAAGCCGGGCGTCGATTTCGCGTGCACCGGATTCTTGCCCCATTCGGCGGCGGTGTCGCACACGGTTTGTGCGACGGCCGCGTCGGTGGCCAGGCCGCTGATCACTTCGACCAGCGCCATCAACGGCACCGGATTAAAGAAGTGCATGCCGACCAGCCGCTCCGGCTTGCGCAGCTTGGCCGCGATGGCGGTGACGGAGATCGACGAGGTATTGGTGGCGAGGATGCAGTCGTCGCCGACGAGCGCCTCCAGCTCCGCGAACAGGCCGCGCTTGGCGTCGAGGTTTTCGACGATCGCCTCCACCACCAGTCCGGCGCCGGCCACGTCGTCGAGCGTGACGGCGGCGCGCAGGCGGGCGATGGCCGCCGCCGCCGCGACGGCGCTCATGCGTTCCTTGGCCACGAGTTTATTGAACACCAGCGCGATATCGGAGATGGACTTTGCCACCACCTCGGGCCGGGTATCGTACAACTTGACGGTGTAGCCGGCGACGGCGGCCACCTGGGCGATGCCTGCGCCCATGGCGCCGGCGCCGATGACGGCCACCAGCCGGTCTTTGCTCAATGCTGCCATGCTTATTTCCCCTGGAATTGCGGCGCGCGTTTTTCCATGAAGGCGGCCACGCCCTCGCGATAATCGTCGGTGCGACCCAGTTCGCTCATCATGCCGCATTCGAGCGTCAGTTGCTGTTGCAGCGTGTTGTGCGCGCTGGCGTACAGCGCCTGCTTGGTGAAGGCCAGCCCCTTGGTCGGCGCGGTGGCGAAGTGGCGCGCCATGGCCATGGTTTCGGCTTGCAGTTCTTCGTCCGGCACGGCTTTCCAGATCAGGCCCCAGGCCTCGGCTTTTTCTGCGCTCAGTTTTTCGCCCAGCATCGCCAGGCCCATGGCGCGGGCGCTGCCGATCAGGCGTGGCAGGAAGTAGGTGCCGCCGGTATCCGGGATCAGCCCCAGTTTGCAGAACACCTCGACGAACGACGCCGACTTGGCCGCGATAACGATGTCGCACGCCAGCGCCAGGTTGGCGCCGGCGCCGGCGGCCACGCCGTTGACGGCGCAGATGACCGGCATCGGCAAGCCGCGCAGCGCCAGCACCAGCGGCGCATAGTTCTTCTCGACCGAGTCGCCGAGGTCGACGGCGCGCGCGCCCGGTTCGACCGCGCGGTCCGACAGGTCCTGCCCTGCGCAGAATCCGCGCCCGGCGCCGGTGAGCACCAGCACGCGCACGCTCTTGTCGGCGCCGACCTTGTGGATGGCGTGGCGCACCTCGTCGTGCATCGCCTGGGTGAAGCTGTTGAGCTTATCGGGGCGGTTCAGCGTCAGGTGCGCGATACCGTCGTTGATCTCGAACAGGATGTTCTCGTAATTCATGGCGTCTCCTCCGGTTTGTTTTATTCGGCCTGGTCGAAGTCGATGACGACTTTGTCCGTGACCGGGAAGCTCTGGCAACTGAGTACGTAGCCGCGCGCGATCTCGTAATCCTCCAGCGCGTAGTTGACGTCCATGTCGACCTTGCCCTCGACCAGTTTGCAGCGGCAGGTCGAGCACACCCCGCCCTTGCAGGAATAGCGCATGTCGATGCCGGCGCGCAGGCCTGCATCGAGCAGCGACTCCTTGTCCTGGTCCATCGTGAAGCTGGTGGCGCTACCGTCCATGATGACGGTGACCTCGGTTTCGTGGCGCGCGACCGCCGGGTCGACAGCGCGCGCCTTGTGCTGGTGTTTCGGTATGCTGGCGGCGAACAGCTCGATCTTGATGTTCGACTTCGGCATGCCGGCTTCCTGCAGCGCCTTCGACACGCCCAGCATCATGTCCTCCGGTCCGCAGACGAAGGCGACGTCGATGTCCTCGGCGCGCACCCAGTGGCGCAGGAATTGCGCACACTTGTCCTTGGTGATGCGGCCGTTGAACAATTCGATGTCCTGCTGCTCACGGCTCATCACATAGGCCAGCTTGAGGCGGTCCATGTAGGTGTCCTTCAGGTCCGACAGTTCATCGCGGAAGATCACCGACGACGAGGCGCGGTTGCCGTAAAAGAGCGTGAAGCGGCTGTGCGGCTCGGCCGCCAGCGTGGTCTTGATGATCGACAGGATGGGCGTGATGCCGCTGCCGGCGGCGAAGGCCAGGTAGTGCTTGCGGTTGGCGGCGTCCAGCGGCACGTTGAAGTGCCCCATCGGCGGCATCACCTCCAAAGTCACGCCGGGCTTGATGGTGTCGTTGGCCCAGCTGGAAAACAGGCCGCCCTGCGTGCGCTTGATGGCCACGCGCAGCGCGCCGTCCTGCACGGCCGAGCAGATCGAGTAGGAGCGGCGCACGTCCTCGTCGCCGATCAGGGCGCGCAAGGTCAGGTGCTGGCCCTGCTGGAAGCGGAAGCTCTCGCGCAGCGCGGGCGGCACGTCGAAGGTGACGGCGATGGTGTCGCGCGTTTCGTTGCGCACTTGCGAGACGGTCAGCGGATGGAATTTGCTCATGGTCGTGGGTGACTCTCAGTGGCACTTGAAGTAGTCGAAAGGCTCGCGGCAGTCCAGGCATTTGTAGAGCGCCTTGCAGGGCGTCGAGCCGAACTGGCTGGTGATTTCGGTGTGGCGCGAGCCGCAATTGGGGCAGACGATCGCCAGCCTGGGTTGGGGGCGGCGCGAGATGGCCGCCTGCGGGCCGCCGCGCAAGCCGCTGATGTCGATGACCTGTTCGGCCGGCGGCGCGATGCCGTAGCCGGACAGCTTGTCCTTGCCCGCGGCGCTCATCCAGTCGGTGGTCCACGCGGGCGAAAGCTGGTTTTGCAGCCGCACGTCGGCCACGCCGTGGGCGTGCAGCGCGTCGGTGATGGCTTCGGCGATGACCTGCATCGCCGGGCAGCCGGAATAGGTCGGCGTGATGGTGACGGTGCAGACGCCGCCGTCCACCCGCACGTCGCGCACGATGCCCAGGTCGACAATCGAAATCACCGGGATTTCGGGGTCGGTCACCTCGGCCAGCCAGGACCAGACCTGACTGGCGCGCAAAACCGGGGCGGCTGAAGCGGCGGCGGTCATCCCGACACCCCTACCACTGGGCGCCGGGATAGGCGCGCTGCAGGAACTGCATCTCGGCCAGGATGAAGCCAAGGTGCTCGGTGTGGCGCCCCTGCTTGCCGCCCTTTTGCATCCAGGCGTCGGCCGGCGGCATGGTTAGCGTGGCTTCAGCGAAAATCTCCGCCACATGCGCCAGCCAGTGCGCGCGCAGTTCGTCGGCCGGCGGTGCGATGCCTTCGGCCACCATGGACTCGTCGACGCCGTCGTAGGCGAACACTTCGCCGCTGTACATCCACAGCTCGTCGGCGGCGGCCTGCGTGCGGGCGTGCGCAAGTTCGGTGCTGTCGCCCAGGCGCACGATCAGGTCGCCGCTGCGGCGCAGGTGGTAGGTCACTTCCTTGAGCGACTTTTCGGCGATGGCGGCGATGCGCGCGTCGACGCTGCGCGTCAAGCCTTCGATCAGGAAGTAGTGCCAGGTGTCGAAGTAGAACTGGCGCATCATGGTGTCGGCGTAGTTGCCGTTCGGCTGTTCGAGCAGCAGGCAGTTCTTGAAGTCGTGGGCGTCGCGGTGGTAGGCCAGTTTGTCCTCGTCGCGGCCGGCGCCTTCCAGTTCGGCGGCGTATTCGTACCACAGGCGCGTTTGGCCCAGCAGGTCCAGCGCTACGTTGGTGAGGGCCATGTCTTCTTCCAGCGCCGGGCCTTTGCCGCACAGTTGCGAGAGCTGTTGGCTGAGGATCAGGGCGTTGTCGCCGAGGCGGAGCAGGTAGTTTACTTTGGTGTCCACTTTGCGCTCCGCTTACAGGTTCTTGACTTCGGCCGGCATCGGGAAGAAGGTCGGGTGGCGATAGACTTTGCTATTGGCTGGCTCGAATAGCGCGCCTTTGTCGCCCGGGCTGCTGGCGACGATGTCGGCCGCGCGCACCACCCAGATGCTGACGCCTTCGTTGCGGCGCGTGTAGACGTCGCGCGCGTTGTTGACGGCCATTTCGGCGTCCGGGGCGTGCAGGCTGCCGACGTGCTTGTGCGCCAGGCCGTGCTGGCTGCGGATGAAGACTTCCCACAGGGGCCATTCTTTGCTCATGGTGTGCTCCTCTTTTTATATTTGCCTACGCTGGCGTTTTGGGCGGCGCTTGGCGGATTACGCTTCGCTAATCCGCCCTACGGGATTGTTTTTTTTCGGCGTGTGCTATCAGCGCTTCACGGAACCAGGCGCCGTCTTCCCACGCTTTGACGCGCGTGCGCAGGCGCTCGCGGTTGCATGGGCCGTTGCCCTTTAAGACGTTGTGGAATTCGCTCCAGTCGATGGCGCCGAATTCGTAGTGGCCCGTTTCGGCGTTGAACTTGAGGTCGGGGTCCGGTATCGTCAGGCCGAGGTATTCGGCTTGGGGCACCGTTTGGTCGACCATGCGCTGGCGTAGTTCGTCGTTGGAGAACAGCTTGATGCGCCATTGCGCCGATTGCGCGCTGTTGACCGATTCGGCGTCCGAGGGACCGAACATCATCAACGATGGCCACCACCAGCGGTTGAGCGCATCCTGCGCCATCGCTTTTTGCTCGGGCGTGCCGCGCGCCAGCGATAGCATGATGTCGTAACCCTGGCGCGCGTGGAACGATTCCTCCTTGCAGACGCGGATCATGGCGCGCGCATACGGCCCATACGAGCAGCGGCATAGCGGGATCTGGTTGATGATGGCCGAGCCGTCGACCAGCCAGCCGATGGCGCCCATGTCGGCCCACGACAGCGTCGGGTAGTTGAAGATGCTTGAGTATTTGGCTTTGCCGCTGTGGAGCGCTGCCAGCAGCTCGTCGCGCGAGACGCCCAGCGTTTCGGCCGCGCTGTACAGGTACAGGCCGTGGCCCGCCTCGTCCTGGATCTTGGCCAGCAGGATGGACTTGCGCTTCAAGGTCGGCGCGCGCGTGACCCAGTTCCCCTCCGGCAGCTGGCCGACGATCTCCGAGTGGGCGTGCTGCGAGATTTGCCGGATCAGGGTTTTGCGGTAGGCGTCCGGCATCCAGTCCTTGGCCTCGATCTTGACGCCGTCGTCGATGCGGGCCTGGAAGGCGCGCTCGTCGTCGGCCATGTCGCCGGCCGTGCGGACGGTGCTCAGGCCGGTCTCCACCATTTGTGCGTACATAGCTGTCTCCTTATGCGTCATCATATTACGATACACAATTCGGTTTTGCTACGATTATTTTGACTCATATCAAAATAAAGCATCCCGACGGAAGCCGGGTGAAATAAATGCTGCGCCGCCGGCGCGGCAAAGTAAACTATTGTTTCCTTGTACAGAATCGACGTTTGCCTATGAATTATCCCGATTGGATAGCGCAGTCCCTTGCCAACGATCCACCGCGCTCGAAGTCGCTGGTGGTGACCATTTTCGGCGATGCCATCGTGCCGCACGGGGGGCTGGTGTGGCTGGGGAGCCTGATCGAGTTACTGGCGCCGTTCGGGGTCAACGACCGCCTGCTGCGCACCTGCGTGTTCCGGCTGGCGCAGGAGGGCTGGCTGGGCGCGCAGCGCGACGGCCGGCGCAGTTCCTACGCCATCACGCCGGACGCGATGGCGCGCTTCGTGCACGCGTACCGGCGCATCTACGCGCCGCTCAACGTTCATTGGGACGGCAACTGGACCCTGGTGCTCAACGGCGACGGCGCGCTCACCGCGGCCGAGCGCGGCGCCGTGCGCAAGGAGCTGCTATGGGAGGGCTACAGCGTGATCGCACCCGGCATCATGGGCCATCCGGCCGCCGACGCGGTGGCGCTCAACGAAGTGCTCACGCGCCTGGGCGTGGCCGGCAAGCTGTTCGTGGTGCAGGCCAAATCGGTGGAGCGGGTGGCGGGGCGCCCGCTCACGGAGCTGGTGGACACCGGCTGGGACGTCGGCGCCGTGGCGTCGGGCTACACCGATTTCATCGCCCGCTTCGAGTCGCTGCTGGCGGCGCTGCGGGCGCCTTCGGCCGGCGCGGCGCCAACGCCGGAGCAGGCGTTCGTGATCCGCACCTTGCTGATCCACGCCTACCGGCGGGTGCAGCTGCACGACCCACAACTGCCGGTGGAGCTGCTGCCCACGCCATGGCCCGGCGCCCTCGCCTACGAGCTGGCGCGCGCCATCTACCTGGCGGTGTACGCGGACGCCGAGCGCCACGTCGATGCCGTGCTGCGACGCGAGGATGCGACGGCGCCCTCCGCCGAGGCGGCGTTTTTCGACCGTTTCGGCGGCCTGGCCTAGCGCGTGCCTGTATGATGTCGGCACTGCGCCAAAAGTGCAAACAAACTCTTTACACTGAATCCACCAGGACTTAACGCCATGTCTATCAAAATCAGCCAGCAATTCGACGCTGGCGCCATCGACGTCGTGCGCGCCGACGATCCGGCCGCCATCGAACTCAATATCCGCAAAGACTCCCACGCCGACATCACGCAATGGTTTTATTTCCGCGTCCAGGGCGCCCAGGCCACGCCGCTGAACCTGCGCTTTTTGAACGCCGGCGCGGCCGCCTACCCGGACGGCTGGAAGGATTACCAGGCCGTCGCCAGCTATGACCGCGACAGCTGGTTCCGCGTGCCGACCACCTACGACGGCGAGGTCATGACGATCAGCCACACGCCGGAATACGACAGCGTCTACTACGCCTATTTCGAGCCGTATTCGTGGGAACGCCACCTGGCGCTGCTCGACAACGCGCAGCTCTCGCCGCTGGTCAAGCAGGTCGACCTGGGCAGCACCATCGACGGGCGCGACCTGAACATGCTGGTCATCGGCGACCCCGAGGCCGAGCAAAAAGTGTGGGTCATCGCGCGCCAGCATCCGGGCGAGACGATGGCCGAGTGGTTCGTCGAGGGCATGGTCGAGGCGCTGCTGGACCCGGCCAACCCGTTCGGCCGCCAGTGCCTGAAGGAAGCGGTGTTCTACGTGGTGCCGAACATGAATCCGGACGGCTCGGTGCGCGGCAACCTGCGCACCAACGCGGCCGGCGCCAACCTCAACCGCGAGTGGCTCAATCCGACCATGGAGCGCAGCCCGGAGGTGTTCCTGGTCAAGAACAAGATGCTGGAAATCGGTTGCGACCTGTGCCTCGACATCCACGGCGACGAGGGCTTGCCCTACGTGTTCGTGGCCGGCAGCGAATCGTTGCCCAATTTCACGCCAGAGCAGGCCGAGGCACAGCAGTATTTCATCGACAACTTCCTGATCGCCAGCCCGGACTTCCAGGACGATTTCGGCTACGGCGAAACGCCGTACACGCCGGAGACGCTGACGATGGGCTCGCCGCACATCACCCACGCGTTCGGCTGCCTGTCGCTGACCCTGGAGATGCCGTTCAAGGACAACGCCAACGATCCGGACCCGGACACCGGCTGGAACGGCGCCCGCAGCGCCGAACTGGGCCGCGCGGTGCTGCAGCCGGTGCTGCAATCGCTGTTGGCGCAGCAGTGACTTGCACGACGGCGGCTTGACGACCAGTCTGCTTCGGCCCACGCTTGAGCCGCCTCAAGGAAGTGCTGATCGGCGACTGCCTGTCGGACGCGGTGATTTACCAGGGCGTCTCGCGCGACGCCATACAGCGCCGCATGCGCGAGGCGATCTTGCGAGTGCTGGCCGCCGGCACCCCGCACTGCCGGGCGGGGACGTACCCCGGGGGGCGGAGCCCCCCGGGGTACGTCCCCTAAGTGGTGGCGCCGGCGTCGAGGCGAACGCTCACGGGGTTGAAATCAACCACCAGCGACCACCATGCTCTCGATCAGGATCGAGCCGGTCTCCCTGGCGCCGCGCACCAGCGTATCGGCGCCGACGGCGACGATCTGCGCCAGCATGTCCTTCATATTGCCGGCGATGGTGATCTCCTCGACCGGATACTGGATGATGCCGTTCTCGACCCAGAAGCCGGACGCCCCGCGCGAATAGTCGCCCGTCACGAAGTTGGTGCCCTGGCCCATCAACTCCGTCACCAGCAGGCCGGTGCCCATCTTGCGCAGCATGGCCACGAAGTCGTCGCTCTTTTTGGTCAGCGTAGACGTCAGCGACAGGAAGTGCGCGCCGCCGGCGTTGCCGGTGGTGCGCATGCCCAGCTTGCGGGCCGTGTACGTCGACAGGAAATAGCCCTGCACCACGCCGTCCTTGACCACCTCGCGCCGGGCGGTGCGCACGCCCTCGTCGTCGAACGGCGCCGAGCCGACGCCGCCGACGATGTGCGGGTCTTCGATGATTTGCACGTGCTCGGGCAGCACCTGCTTGCCCAGCGAATCGATCAGAAAGCTCGACTTGCGGTACAGCGCCCCGCCGGACGTGGCCTGCACGAAGGCGCCGAGCAGGCCGGCCGCCAGCGGCGCCTCGAACAGCACCGGGCAGGTGCGCGTGTCGATGGTGCGCGCGTTCAGGCGCGCCAGCGCGCGCTCGGCGGCGTAGCGGCCCACGGCTTCGGGCGAGGCCATTTTTTTGGCGTCGCGCACCGACGAATACCAGTCGTCGCGCTGCATGTTGGCGCCCTTGCCGGCGATCGGCGCCACCGACAGCGTGTGGCGCGAGAACGGATAGCCGCCGATGAAGCCGCGCGAATTGGCCGCCACGAAGTGCGACTGCTGCACGTGCACGCCGGCGCCTTCGGAATTGGTCACGCGCGGATCGACGTCGAACGCGGCCGCCTCGGCGCGCCGGGCCAGCGCCACGGCGGCCTCGGTGCCGATGTCCCACGGGTGGAACAGCTTGAGGTCGCGCGGCGCCATCTCCAGCAGGTCGGCGTCGGCCAGGCCGGCGCAGTCGTCGTCGGCGGTGAAGCGGGCGATGTTGTAGGCCGCCTCCACCGTCGCCTGGAGCGCGGCCGGCGAGAAGTCGGAGGTGCTGGCGTTGCCGCGGCGCTGGCCGATGAACACCGTCACGCCCATGCCCTTGTCCTTGTTTTGCTCGATCGTCTCGATCTTGCCCTTGCGGACCGACACCGACAACCCACTGCCCTCGCTGATCTCGACGGCGCAATCGGTGCCGCCCTGCGCCTTGGCGAACGCCAGCACGTCGCGCGCGAGCTGCTTCAACTGATCCTGGGTGTGGGTGAAATGGGTATCGCTCATGGGCTGTTTTCGTCGATTGGGCGCTAAAACAGTTATCATAGCAGTCGTTTACAGTTTACAGGGGCAGCCACACGCCCCTCCGAAAGTTGATATTATGGTAAATCCAAATCGCGGCGCGGTCGGCTTCAGCTCCACCGAATTCGAGCAAGAATACGAACGCCCCTCCAAATCCGAGATGAAGCGCCAGTCGGACGCCCTGCAGAAAATGGGCGAAACGCTGGTCGAGGCGGCCCGTGACCGCGTCAAGCGCGTGCCGATGCCGGAGGACGTGCGCGACGCCATCCTCGAGTGCCAGCAGATCACCAACCACGAGGGCCGCCGGCGCCAGATGCAATTCGTCGGCAAGAAGATGCGCACCCTCGACGAGACCGAAGTGGCCGAGATCCAGAAGGCGATCGACAGCTGGAAAGGCGCCTCCAAATCGGAGACGGCCGCCATGCACGCGCTCGAGCGCCGCCGCGACAAGCTGCTGGCCGACGACAAGGCGTTGACCGCGCTGCTCGAGGAGAACCCGGAGCTCGACGTGCAGCAGCTGCGCACCCTGATCCGCAACGCCCGCAAGGAGCAGGCCGAGAACAAGCCGCCGAAGGCCTACCGCGAGATCTTCCAGATCCTCAAGCAGGTCGAGGGCAAGAAGAAGCAGACCGCCAGCGACGACGCCGACGCCGCCGTCGACAGCGAGCAAGATGACGAGTAACGCCATGACCACCCCGGTCGATCCTGCCCAGCTGCTGGTCATCGGGCTGGTGTCGGTCTCGGACCGCGCCAGTGGCGGCGTCTACGAGGACCAGGGCATTCCGGCGCTCGAGGCCTGGCTGGCCAGCGCGCTGACCACCCCCTATCGCCTTGAAACGCGGCTGATCGCCGACGAGCGCGCGCGCATCGAAGCCACCTTGACGGATCTGGTCGACATCGACCGCTGCCACCTGGTGCTCACCACCGGCGGCACCGGGCCGGCGCGGCGCGACGTCACGCCCGAGGCCACGCTGGCCGTCGGCACCAAGGAGATGCCCGGCTTCGGCGAGCAAATGCGGCAAATCAGCCTGCGCTTCGTGCCGACGGCGATTTTGTCGCGGCAGACGGCGGTGATCCGCGAGACGCCCGACCACGCGGCCTTGATCATGAACCTGCCGGGCCAGCCGAAGGCCATCGCCGAAACGCTCGGCGGCCTGCGCGACGCCGACGGCGCCGTCATCGCCGGTGGCATCTTCGCCGCCGTGCCCTACTGCGTCGACCTGATCGGCGGTCCGTACATGGAAACCGATCCGGCCGTGTGCAAGGCCTTCCGGCCCAAATCCGCGCTGCGTCCGCAGCCGGCCGCCTGACGGCGGACGGCATGGCGTCCAGGCCGGCGTGGTCCCCCGCGCGCCGGCGCGCGCTGGGCGCCGCCGGCGCCGCCGGCCTGCTATATTTCTCCCACCGACTATCCGCATCCCCGAGGAGCCCCATGAGCACCCTGCTGCAAACGATCGAACACGAAACCGGCGCCAATCCGAGCGTCGCCATCATCTGGATGCACGGCCTGGGCGCCGATGCCAACGACTTCGCGCCGATGCCGCGCGAGCTCGATCTGCGCGGGCTGCCGCCGATCCGCTTCGTCTTCCCCAACGCCGACACGATGCCGGTGACGGTCAATGGCGGCTACGTGATGCGCTCGTGGTACGACATCGTCGCCAGCGACCTGGGACGGCAGGAGGACGAGGGCGGCCTGCGCGCCTCGCAGCTCAAGGTCGAAGCGTTGATGGCGCGCGAGAACGCGCGCGGCATCGCGAACGGGCGCATCATCCTGGCCGGCTTCTCGCAAGGCTCGGCGATGACCTTGCAAACGGGGCTGCGCCAAAAGGACAAGCTGGCCGGCATGATGTGCCTGTCGGGCTACCTGCCGATCGCCGCCAAGGCCGGCGCCGAGCACACGGCCGACAGCCTGGCCACGCCGATCTTCATGGCGCACGGGCGCATGGACCCGGTGGTGCCGCTGGCGCGCGCCGAGCAATCGCGCGACGCCCTCAAGCAGCTCGGCTACGACGTCGAATGGCACGAGTACCCGATGCAGCACTCGCTGTGCCAGCAAGAGATCGTCGACATCAGCGCCTGGCTCAAGCGCATCCTCTAACCCAACATCGGGGTCAAGTCTGACATTTGGACACGAACTGGGCCGTAGCAGGACCGTTATGGTTGAGGTCGTGTCCAAATGACAGACTTGACCCCGACGCTTAATCGGGCAGCGGCAGCGCCGCCGACGCCGGCACTTCCGTCTGCGCGGCGTTCATCACCATCGCCAGGAACGTGTAGTAGCCGTTGATGCCCATCAGGTCGACCACGCCGTGCTCGCCGAACATCGCCAGCGCGGCCGCGTACGTGGCGTCGTCGATGCGCTGGCGCTCATGCAGCATGACGCAGAAGTCGTGCACCAGCGCCTCGTCCGGCGCCATGCCCTCGGGCCGCCGGCGCGCCGCGATGGCCGCGATCAAGCCGTCGCCGATGCCGTGGTCGCGCGCGATCGGCTCGTGGATCGCCCATTCGACCTGCTGGCTCCATTGGCGCGCCGTCACCAGGATCGCCAGCTCCGTGAGCCGCGTGCCGATCGCGCTGCGGTAGCGCAGGTACTCGCCCATGCGCTGCGCCGCCGCCATCAGCTCGGGACTGCGGATCAGCGGCACGAACGGCCCGTACAACGCGCCGCGCGGGCCGTCGATCACGGCCTGCGCCGCCACCTGCTGGCTGGCGCTCATGTGGGCGAAGGGGATCGGCCCCAGTCGATCGCTCATATCATTGTTCCTTGTGGCTTTGGGAAACTATTTACTTATGTTCAGGCATTTATCAAGGGAACACAAGTGGATCGGCGCTATCTTCTGCTGTCGGTCACACGCCCATCCCCCCGCCTTCCCGCCTGAAAGGACGCCATGAGCCACATCATCCACCGCAACCTGCACCGGCCGCCGCCGCTGGCCGTCAGCGCCTCCGGGCTGACCGTGCGCGACAGCGCCGGCAACAGCTATCTCGACGCCAGCGGCGGCGCGGCCGTGTCGTCGCTGGGCCACGGCCACCCGGACGTGCTGGCCGCCATGCATGCGCAGATCGACCGCAACGCCTACGCCCACACCGCCTTCTTCACCTGCGAGCCGGCCGAGGAACTGGCCGCGCGGCTGGCCAACGACGCCCCCGGCGACCTCGATCACGTCTACCTGGTCTCCGGCGGCTCGGAGGCGATGGAGACGGCGCTCAAGCTGGCGCGCCAGTACTTCGTCGAGGCCGGCGAGACCGAGCGCGGCGTGTTCATCGCGCGCCGCCAGAGCTACCACGGCAATACGCTCGGCGCGCTGGCCATCGGCGGCAACGAGTGGCGCCGCCGCCCGTTCGAGCCGCTGCTGATGCACGTGCCGCGCGTGTCGCCGTGCTACGAGTACCGCCACCGCCCGAAGGACCAGGGCGTCGACGACTACACCGCCGGCCTGCTGTGCGAGCTCGAGGCGCGCATCCTGGCGGCCGGGCCGTCGCGCGTGATCGCCTTCTGCGCCGAGACGGTGGTCGGCGCCACGGCCGGCGCGGTGCCGCCGACGCCGGGCTACTTCCGCGGCGTGCGGCGGCTGTGCGACCAGTACGGCATGCTGTGGATCGCCGACGAGGTCATGTGCGGCATGGGCCGCACCGGCACCCTGTACGCGTTCGAGCAGGAGGGCGCGCTGCCGGACCTGGTGGTGCTGGGCAAGGGCCTGGGGGCCGGCTACCAGCCGATCGGCGCGGTGCTGGCGCGCGCGCACGTCGTCGATCGCCTGCGCGAGGGCAGCGGCGCCTTCCAGCATGGCCACACCTACATGGGCCACCCGGTCGCCGCCGCCGCCGCGCTGGCGGTGCAGAAGGTGATCGCGCGCGACAACCTGCTCGGCGCCGTCACCACGCGCGGCGCCAGCTTGCGGCGCATGCTGCGCGAAGCCTTCGGCGCGCATCCGCACGTCGGCGACATCCGCACGTCGGCGACATCCGCGGCCGCGGCCTGTTCATCGGCCTGGAGCTGGTCAAGGACCGCGACAGCAAGGCGCCGTTCGATCCTGAGCTCAAGCTGCACGCGGCGATCAAGGAGCAAGCCATGGCGGTCGGGCTGATGGTCTATCCGATGGGCGGGACCATCGACGGCCGCCTCGGCGACCATATTTTGCTGGCGCCGCCGTTCACCAGCACCGAGGCGGAACTGGCCGAGATCACCTGCCGCCTGGCCGAAGCGCTCAAGCGCGCGCTGGCCAGCGTGCTGTAACAACATCGGGGTCAAGTCTGACAATTGGACACGAGCTCGGCCGTCGCAGGGCCTTACGGTCCAGGCCGTGTCCAAATGACAGACTTGACCCCGACGGTTATTTGCGGGGTTGCCAGGCGATGACGTCCTGCTGCTGCTCGCCGAGGCCGGCGATGCCGAGGCGCAGCGTGTCGCCCTTCTTGAGGAAGCGCTGCGGCTTGCGCGCCTGGCCCACGCCCGGCGGCGTGCCCGTGGCGATGACGTCGCCCGGTTCGAGCGTCATGAAGCGCGACAGGTAGCTGATGATCTGCGCCACCGAGAACACCATCGTTTCGGTGTTGCCGGTCTGCATGCGCTTGCCGTTCAGGTCGAGGTAGAGGTCGAGCTTTTGCACGTCGTAGATGTCCTCGGGCGTGACCAGCCACGGGCCGATCGGGCCGAACGTGTCGCAGCCCTTGCCCTTGTCCCATTGCGTGCCCATCTCCATCTGGAACGCGCGCTCGGACAGGTCGTTGACGACGCAGTAGCCGGCCACGTACTTGAGCGCGTCCTGCTCGCTGACGTACTGCGCGCGCGTGCCGATCACCACCCCCAGCTCGACTTCCCAGTCGGTCTTTTTCGACCCCTGCGGCACCATGACCGGATCGTCCGGGCCGTTGATGCAGGTGACGGCCTTCATGAACACCACCGGCTCCTTCGGCGGCTGCATGCCGATTTCGGCGGCGTGGTCGGAGTAGTTCAAGCCGATGCCGATGAATTTGCCCACGCGCGCCACCGGCACGCCGTAGCGCGGATTGCCGCGCACCAGCGGCAGCGACGCCTGCGCGATCTTTTCCAGCTTGCGCAGCGCCTTGGGCGCGAGCTGCTCGGCGCCGATGTCGTCGATCACGCCGGAGAGGTCGCGCAGCTTGCCTTCGTCGTCGATCAGGCCAGGTTTTTCTTTGCCGGGACGGCCGTAACGCACAAGTCTCATACAGTTCCTTGGTTAAGATGTCTGCGACATTCTAACCGTAGCGTCCCTGCCTCAGCCATTTGTTGGCGATGATCTTGGTACCGCTGACCACCGGCGCGCCGCCGTGCAGCGTTTGCCGGTCCGGCTGGTGGTTGGCGTCGGTGTTGAGGAACCACAGCGCGTTGCCCTTCTTCGGGAACACCTCGAGCCCGAGCCCGGGGAAGACGGTGCCGCCGCCCTGCTCGACGTCGCTCAGGTAGAGGATGAAGGTGGCCAGGCGCTGGCCGCCGCGCTGCAGGTGGCCGCGGTGGCCGGCGCTGTCGGGGTCGAGCCAGTCGAAGTGCGGCCGGTATTCCTGCGTGCTGCCGTATTTTTGCAGCTGGAACGGTTCGCCGCATTCGGCCGGCCAGTGCGCCAGCGCCGCCAGGCGCCGTTCGATGCGCTCGGCGACGTCGGCCTCGCCGCGCTGGATGAAGGCCATCTCGCTGGTGCGGCCCTCGTGCACGACGCTGGCGCCATCGGCCTCGCCGGTGACGGTCGAGCGGGTGTAGCGCGTGCCGCAGTGGGCGACGATGGCGTCGCACTCCTCCATGCTGAGCACGTTGCCCAGCAAAATGACCTGCGGCTGTTTCAGCACGAACAGCAGTTCGACCTCGCGGTCCGGGGCGGCCACGCGATTGCGTTCGATGTCGATGAAGGGCATCTGCTGCGGCGCCATGAACGCGTCCGGCGCGCCGGCGCCCGCTTGCAGGCCGATAGCCTCGTCGATGGCGGCGCGCGCCACGGCCATGCTGTGCTGGCCCGAGCGCGCCATGCTGTTGGCCATGTCGAGCGGGCTGCAGGCGCGCGCCAGGTTGTCCCGGATCCAGTCCTGCCACTCGCGCGGCAGCGCCGCGAAGGCGCCCCGGGCGCCGCTGGCATTGGAGGTCTGTTGAGCTTTGGTCATCGCGTCATCATGGGCTGGTCGCCGGGTTGCCGGAATGGAGGTCCATTCTACCGGAACCGGGCGGGCGCCTCCAGCGCCGCCAAACGAACCACGCCAGTCCCGGCACCTGCAACAACACCAGCACGCCGAAGCCGGCCTGGTAGGCCTCGGCCGGATAGTGCTGCCGGGCGTCGGGCCGCCAGCAGCCGACCAGCATGCCGAAGCCGGCCTGCACCGCGAACGCGCCGAGGAAGATCAGCAGGTTCAGGCAGGTGGCCGCCCTGCCCGTCAGCCGGCCCGGCAGGTTCTGGGCGACGATCGCGTATTCGATGCCGGTGACCGTGCCCACCAGCGTAAAGAGCACCGCCAGCGTCTGGAAGCTCGGCGTCCAGCTGAACACGAATCCCGTCTGCACCAGGATGAACAAGGCCACGCCGGCGGCGGCCACCCGCAGCGGCGGCACGCCGTGCCGGCCGGCCCACTCGGTGACCATGCCGACGGCGATGGCGCCGAAGATGATGGCCGCCATGCTGAGGTACAGCAGGTAGCCGACCGCCTCGTCGGAGTAGCGCGCGACGTCGGTGAGCCAGCGGCTGATCCACAGGCCCTGCATGCCGAAGAACACCGTGTGCGGCACCAGCACCAGCATGGCCGCCTCGCGGAAGGCCGGGTGGCGGTAGACGTCGCGCATCGCCGCCAGCGTCGAGGTGGTCTGCTCGGGCGGGCGCTGCGCCGGCGCCAGCATGCGGATCAGCAGGCCGGTGGTGGCGGCGGCCACCGCCAGGGCGACGAACACGCCGCGCCAGTCCGTGTAGTGCAGCGCCAGGCGCACCGGCAACGTCGCCGACGCCGCCCCCAGGCCGCCGACGGCGATCAGGTAGCCCTGCACCGACGGCAGGCGCGCCGGCGCCACCCAGGTCGAGATGGCCTTGACCGCCGACATGAAGCAGCCGCCCACGCCCACGCCGATCAGCGCGCGCGCCAGCAGCAGCTGGTCGAAGTCGTGGCCGGTGGAAAAGCCCAGCGCGCCGACGGCCGCCACGATCAGCATCGGCAGCTGGACCTTGGCCGGCCCCCAGCGGTCGAGCGCGATGCCGACCGGCAGTTGCACCAGCGCGAAGGCGAAGAAGAAGGCGCTGGTGAGCAGCCCCAGTTGGCCGGACGTGAGCGCGAGCGCCGTCACCAGCTGCGGCGCCAGCGTGGCGTTCACGGTGCGCATCAGCGCCGACAGGAAGTGGCCCAGCGCGAACGGCAGGAACACCAGCAGGAACACGGCGGGGCCGGACAAGGGGGGCGCCGGCGCGTCCACCGCGCACCCCGCGGGCGTGGGGACGTACCCCGCGCGGGGTACGTCCCCCGGGGCCGCGCCGCGGGGCCGCGCCGGTGGCGGCTTCTTTTCGCGCGTACGCTCGCCGGTGCTCATGACGCGCTCCTAGGCGGCGCTGGGGGCGCAGCCGCTGGCCAGGGCGGCGGCGGCGGCCTCCTGGCGCGCCGAAATCAGGGGGATCACCTTGCGCTGGCCGTGCGCCTCGGCGCCGTACTCGCTGCGGCTGCCGCCCTCCTCCTCGAAGAAGAACTTGTCCTTGCCGAAGGCCGGCTTCAGGTGGTCCATCCAGGTGGCGTCCGGATCGAATTTGGCGTAGAACGGCCGGCGCACCCAGTTCGGATTGCGCGCCTGCAGGAACTGCAGCGCGAACACCTTCTCGCCGCCGATGGTGGCCACGCCGTCGATCACCACCTTGCCGGGGAAGGCGCTCATCGACGGCCCGCGCACGGTGCGCGCCAGGCCCGAGACCATCTGGTACGCCTGCTGGAAGATTTCGTGCGCGCGCGCCAGCGGCAGCTCGAAATATTCGCGCGGGCCGGTGTCGCGCTCGACGAACATATAGTACGGAATGGCGCCCAGGCGCACGCCGGTCTGCCACAGCTCGGCCCAGCTTTTCGGGTCCTCGTTGATGTGGCGGATCAACGGCCCCTGCATGCGCAAGGTGGCGCCGGTGCCGACGATGCGCTTGACGGCGCGCTGGGCGATCTCCGGGCGCAGCTCGACGGCGTGGTTGTAGTGGCCCATGATGGCCATGTTCTTGCCGCTGGCGACCACGCGCTCGAACAGGCGCAGCAAATCGTCGGCGTCGCGGTCGGTGACGAAGCGCTGCGGCCAGTACGCCACCGACTTGGTGCCGATGCGGATGTTCTGGATGTGCGCGAGCTCCGGCGCCAGCAGCGGCTCGATGTAGGCCTCGAGCGAGCGGGTGTTCATGATCAGCGGATCGCCGCCGGTGATGAGCACGTCCGTCACCTCCGGGTGCAGCTTGAGGTAGGCCGCCAGCTCGTGCGACTCGCGGGCGTCGAACTTCATGTCGTCCATGCCGACGAACTGCGGCCAGCGGAAGCAGAAGGTGCAGTAGGCGTGGCAGGTCTGGCCGGCGCTGGGGAAGAACAGCACCGTCTCCTTGTACTTGTGCTGCAGGCGCTTGAGCGGGGCGTCGTTTACGCGCGGTACGTTGTGCGTCATCTGGCCGGCCGGATGGGGATTCATGCGCAGGCGGATCCGGCGCACCAGCTCGACGAGCGCCGGCTGGTTGGCGCGGCCGAGCACCAGCTCGCGCAGTTGCGCGTAATCGTGCGGCGCCAGCATGTCCTTGTGCGGAAACACCAGCCGGTAGATCGGATCGTCGGGGATGTTGTTCCAGTCGATCAGGTGGTCGAGCACATATTCGTTGGTGCGGAACGGCAGCACGTGCGACACCACCTGCACCGCCTCCTGCAACTCGGGCGGGATCCATTCCCATTGGCGGGAATTGGCGATGGTCTGTCGGATGAACGGCTTGAACTTGGGGGCCTGCGCGGCGGCGGGGATCCCGGACGAAATCACGGTGGTGGTCATGGCGCTTGTCCTATCGCTGTTGGGGTGTCGGAGACTGCATGCTAGGACGCGCGCCCCACGGAGAAATTGCCCGAAATCAAGTGACGACTGGAAATAACCAGAGACATGGCGCAAGCGGCGGGAAAACCACGCTTGGAATTTCCATTCGGCTACATCTTGCGACAGCGCAATTGCAGACGGGAACGTCGGCGTAGAGTGCATACGAGCAAGCCCACCCACCCGACAAGGAAACGCCATGAAACCGCACACCACCCTGGCCTCGCTGGTCGCCCTGACCGCCATCGCCGCCTCGCTCACCCACCTGCCCGCGCGCGCCGCCGAACCGACCGAGAAGGACGCCATCGCCATGGCGGAAAAAGGCGCCGCCTTCATCAAGGCCAACGGCAAGGAGGCGATGATCAAAAAGATCAGCGCCAAGGACCCGGACTTCGTCCAGGGTTCGCTGTACGTCGACCTGCGCGACATCAACACCGGCATCGTGCTGGCGCACCCGATCAACCCGTCGATCGTCGGCAAGGACTTGACCGACGTGCCGGACGCCAACGGCAAGAAATACCGCCGCGAGATCATCGAGCTGGCCGCCAAAAAAGGCAGCGGCTGGGTCGACTACCAGTACAAGAATCCCACCACCGGCAAGATCGAGCCGAAGACCACCTATATCCTGCGCGTCGGCGACGCCGTGCTGGAAGCGGGCATCTATAAAAAATAAGCGCCACCGGGCCGGAGAGCGACATGTTGAAGAAACTACGAATCGGTCCCAAGCTGCTGCTCGCCCCCGGGCTGGTGCTGCTGCTGCTGATCGCCACCGCCACCGCCGGCTACCTCGGCATGGTGCGCCAAAACGCGTCGATGGAAAACCTGGTGCAGGTGCGCGCCGAGCGCCTCAAGGCGGCGGCCGACGTCTCCGGCGAGGCGCGCTACGCGCACGCCCACATCTACCAGTTGCTGGCCTGGGTCAACGGCAGCTTCGCCCAGGCCCGGCTCGACGCGCTGGGCCAGCAAATCAAGGCGCGCCACGCCGGCATCGAGGCGGCGCTGCGCCAGCTGGCCGGCGCCAGCGGCGACAACGCCGCCGAACGGGCCATCCTCGAGCAGTCGCTGCGGGCGCTGGCGGCCTACCGCAAGGCCGTGCTCGAGACGATGGACATGGCGCAGATGGACCAGAGCATCGCCACCAACTCGATGGCCAAGGCCGAGAAGCAGTTCCTGCTGCTTAACGACGAGCTGGCGCAGTTGTCGGCGCAGGAAAAACAATTGAGCGTGGCCGCGCACGCGCGCGCCAAGGGCGAGTTCGCCGCGCTCAGCGCCACCATGGCCGTCGTCGTGCTGCTGTCGGTCGCGCTGTCGCTGGGCGTGACGATGGCCGTGCGCGGCGCCATGCTGCGCGACATCCGCGGCATCGGCGAGGTGGTCGTGGCGCTGGCGGCCGGGCGCCTCGGCGCCGGCCGCCCCAACGACGGGCGCGACGAGATCGCCGACACCGCGCGCCTGCTCGACCAGACCATGGGCAACCTGACCCAGACGCTGGGCACGATCCTGACGGCGGTGCGCTCGATCGACACGGCCGCCCACGAAATCGCCAGCGGCAACCTCGATCTGTCGACCCGCACCGAGATGCAGGCCAGCTCGCTCGAGCAAACGGCCAGCGCGATGGACAGCCTGACAGTGGCGGTGCGGCAGAACGCCGCCAACGCCCAGCAGGCCTGCCAGCTGGCCGCCAGCGCCACCGACATGGCGCGCCGCGGCGGCGCCGCCGTCGAGCAGGCGGTGCGGACGATGACGTCGATCCGCGCCAGCTCGCGCCAGATCGTCGACATCATCGCCGTCATCGACGGCATCTCGTTCCAGACCAATATCCTGGCCCTGAACGCGGCCGTCGAGGCGGCGCGCGCCGGCGAGCAGGGCCGCGGCTTCGCGGTGGCGGCCTCCGAGGTGCGCACGCTGGCGCAGCGCTCGGCGGCGGCGGCCAAGGAGATCAAGGCGCTGATCGCGGCGTCGGTGGCCACCATCGACAGCGGCAGCGCGTCGGTGCACCAGGCCGGCGAACGGATGGGCGACATCGTCGACTCGGTGCGCGAGGTGAGCGACATCATCGCCCGCATCAGCGCCGCCAGCGACGAGCAGGCCCAGGGCATCGCCGAGGTCAACCAGGCGGTCGGGCAGATGGACGACGTCACGCAGCAGAACGCGGCGCTCGTCGAGCAGGCCGCCGCCGCCGCCGAGAGCCTGCAGGAGCAGGCGGTGCAGCTGTCGACGGCGGTGTCGGTGTTCAAGGTCGAGCCGCCGGCGCCGGGCGCGGCCAGGGCGGCGGCGATGCCGTCAGGCCCGCAAGGGTTTGCTCAGAAAGCGCGAGCCGGCCACGCCGAAGCGCCACGGCAACTCCACGGCCTTCGAAATGCCGATGCGCGGGCCGGCTGACACCCGCACCGGCCCATCGGCCGGCAGCAACAGGAAGGGCGCGGCGTCAAGCGGCAGGTTGTTGTGCGCGCGCGTGACGCCGAGCGCCTGGCACAGCCGCCCCGGCCCGGCGCACAGCAGCCGCTCGTCGTCGAGCCCGCGGCGGGCGCGCATCACGCCCACCCCATCGACCGGCTCGAGCGCGCGGATCAGCACGCCGGCGCCGTGGCCCTCCTCGCGGCAGACGAAGTTCAGGCACCAGTGCAGCCCGTGGGAGCGGTACACATAGCTGCGCCCGGGCGGGCCGAACATCGAGAAATTGCGCGGCGTCTCGCCGATATAGCAGTGCGAGGCCGGCTCCTCGCGGTCGTAGGCCTCGGTCTCGACGATGCGCCCGCCGACGCCGTCGACCAGCACCGTCACGCCGATGAGCCGGCGCGCCACCTCGTGCGACGGCGCGGCGAAATTGATTCCTGCGATAACATTGGTCATGGCGCTATTGTAAATGCCAAACTGGACCGCGCGACCACGCCCCGCCCGCGAAAACCATTGTCAATCCATCATTAAAAACGTGTCGCGGGCGGATTTTAACGACAAAATCTAGCCGCGTGGCAATTAAATTCGGAGAAAACCGCGCAATCGGCCCCCGCTTGCGGCGATAATGACACTCACGCATGCGCACCAGCTTGCCTGCAGCGTGTACCGTGCAACACCTAATTTGCCAGCGCCGCGCGGCCGCCGATGCCGCGCGCCGCCTTTTGCCCTGAAGACCAACATGACGCCAGTTGCAGCCCCAGCCATGCCAGTAGAAAACGCGGTGGAAGAAGCGCTGATGCGCTCCATCCGGATTCCTCCACGGCCCAGTCTGCTTGTCGACCTGCAGCGCGAGCTGGCCCAGTCCGATCCGTCGCCGCGCCGCATCGCCCGCATCATCGGCAACGACGTCGGCATGTCCGGCGCGCTGCTCAAGCTGGCCAACTCGCCGTTCTTCGGCGCCGCCCGCAAGGCCAAGTCGGTCGAGCAGGGCATCAACTTCCTCGGCGTCGACCAGTGCGCCGCCCTGCTGACCGGGCTGCTGGCGCGCCAGGCCATCGAGGGCAAGGCATCGGACCTGAGCGCGTTCTGGGAAATCTCGGCGCGCCGCGCGCAAGCGCTGGTGTTTACCTCGCGCAAGCTGCGCATCGCCCCGCCCGACATCGCCCACACCTTCGGCCTGTTCTGCGACATCGGCGTGCCGCTGCTGATGAACCGCTTCACCGACTACGCCGACACCTACGCCGACGCCTGCGACGAGCCCGAGCTGGCCTTCACCGCCGTCGAGGACCAGCGCTACAGCACCAACCACGCCGCCATCGGCTGCCTGCTGGCGCGCAACTGGGGGCTGTCGCCGGACGTGTCGTGGGCGATCTTGCTGCACCACGACTACCGCGTGCTCGACGACCCGGCCACCGACGACGCCGTGCGCTCGCTGGTGGCGCTGTCGCTGCTGGCCGAAAAAGGCATCGAGCGCCTGCACGGGCGCAGCCTGTCGTATGAATGGGAAAAAGGCGGCGCCCGCGCCTGCCAGCACCTCGGCCTGACCGAGGACGAAACCGCCGACCTGCTCGACGAACTGCACGAAGCCTTCCAACACGAACGATAAGACGACCCCACCCGATGCCCAAGAATAAGCGCCCCGTGCCGCGCAAAGCCGCCCACTCGCCCGAACTGAAGGACGAGCAGCAAACCACCGAACTGTGCGCGCTGGCGCTGGACCTGTCCGACGGCGAGTTCAACGACGACATCGTGGCCGAGAGCACGCGCGCCGAACTGGCGCAAAAAACCCTCGACTTCCAGCGCCTGCTGCGCAAGCTGCTCAACCAGGCCAAGGACGAGGTGCTGTACGGCGCCATCGAACTGGCGCGCGACGAATCGGTCGACGGCTACCGCTACCTGCGCAACGCCGTCGAGGAAGGCGCGGCCAGCCTGCTGCTGCGGCGCGAGGGCGCGCCCGAGATGGAGATCGATGCCTTCGCCATCCCGGTGTTCGTGCACAGCCAGGGCGGGCTCGACCCGGCCGCCGACTTCCAGGACGGCGACGCCTACGAGGCGCTGCTGGCCAGCTTCACCGCCGCCGGCCTGGAAAGCCCGCAGGCCAAGGTGGTGCTGGTGAGCCACGGCTACGACCTCACCGAGTTCGAGCGGGTCAGCTACGGCCAGCTGCACGCCATGGTGCGCGAGGCGGCGCAATCGCTGACCGAGAAAAAAATCAGCGCCGCGCCGGCGCTCGATCGCAGCTTGGCGGCCGGCTGGACGCCGGCCGGCTTCGGCCCGGACGACAGCGCCGTCGAACTGCGCTTCCTGCTCGGCTTTGCGATGAAGCGCGCCGACGACCCGTTCTACCAGGTGCCGGCCGGCGAGCAGGCGGCCGACGCCCACTTCGCCCGGCGCGCCGAGCGCTACCAGAAATGGACGGCGCAATACGGCGCGCTGGTGGCGCGCTGCCTCGGCCGCGGCCGCGGCGCCGACCCGGCCCTCACCCTCAACTTCCTGTACCAGGACCTGTTCTTCGGCGCGCGCGCGCAGGGCCAGGCCGAACACGACATGCTGCGCATCTTGTCGGAACTGAACGCGGCGCTGGCCCCGCACGCGCCGGAGCAGGCGAGCGCGATCATCGGGCCGGCCGATGTCGACGATGAAATGCTGCTGCGCGTGCAACTGTCGGCCGGCGGCGCCGTGCTGGCCACGTGCGACAAGCCGCTCGACATCACCGCCGACCTCGAGGTCGAGGTCGACGATTTGCGCGACGCGCTCGCCAGCATCGGCGTGACGGCGGTGTCGGTGGCGCTGCGCTTCGACGGCCGCGGCCAGCCGCTCGAGGTGCGCGCGCTCGGCGCTTGAGGCGCGAACGGCGGCCCGTGGCCGCTCCCGCGTAACAACTCAATTCGCATTGACAGCCACCGGTAGGCGGCAGATACTTTCCCCAAGCGGAACACAGAGTCCGCTGCCTGGTGCGGCGCCGGCTTGTGCTCCGCAGCAAAGGGAGACACGTCATGAAACCATGGGCCATGCTCTGGTGCGCCGTCGCGTTGTGCGTCGGCGGCTGCGCCACGCCACCACCGGCACCCGCGCCGGCCGCGCAACTGTTCCACGACCAGCTGTTCAAACCGCCCGCCGCGCCGATCGACACGCGCGCCATCTTCGCCGTCAACGACCAGATGCGCGACTACCTCAAGCACAAGCTGGTGCGCCGCGCCGGCGAGCGCGACGCGCGCCGCGCGCTGTTCGAGGCGCTCTACCAGCGCGACCAGCTCAAGCTCGAATACGATTCGGCCATGACGCGCAACGCCGCCCAGACCTTCGAGGCGCGCGCCGGCAACTGCCTGTCGCTGGTGATCATGACGGCGGCGCTGGCGCGCGAGCTCAACTTCACCGTGCAGTTCCAGCAAATCCACATGGACGAGCTGTGGAGCCGCGCGGGCAATCTGTACTTCGCCAGCACCCACGTCAACCTGGTGCTGGGCAAAAAACTCAAGTCGCAGCTCGACGGCCCGCTGTACGACAACTCCAACACGCTGACGGTGGATTTCATCCCGATTCCGCCCAAGGCGCGCGAATCGGCGCGCCTGCTCGAGGAGGCGACCATCGTCGCCATGTACCTCAACAACCGCGCCGCCGAGCTGCTGGTGGCCGGCAGCGTCGACGACGCCTACTGGGCCGCGCGCCAGGCGGTCGAGGCGGACCCGGACTTCGTCAACGCCTACAACACGCTGGCCGTGGTCTACCAGAACCACGGCGCGCCGGCGCAGGCCGAGCAGGCGCTGCGCTACGCGCTGCGGCGCGCGCCCGACAACACCATCTTCCTGTCGAACCTGGCGCAGTCGCTCGAGGCCCAGCAGCGCATGGCCGAGGCGGCCGAGGTGCGCACGCGGCTGGCGCGCCTCGAGCCGTATCCGCCCTTCCACTTCTTCAACCTGGGCCGGCAGGCGGTCGAGCTGGGCGACTACGGGCGCGCGCGCCTGTTGTTCGAGCGCGAGCTCGAGCGCACCCCCGACTACCACGAATTCCACTACTGGCTGGCGCTGTGCCATTACCACCTGGGCAACCTGCGGGCCGCCGACAAGCACATGAAACAGGCGCTCGACAACAGCACCACGCGCGGCGACCACGACCTGTACGCGGCCAAACTCGACCGCATTCGTGCCTACGAGGCAAAAGTGGCGCGCTAGCGCGCGCCGCGCACGCCCGCGGTGGCATGGCGGCGACACGCGGGCCACGGGGCGGCACGGTAAACAGCGACTTTCCTTGACAAAAAGATTGCATTGACGCAACAATGTAAAATGCGATCACGCCTACATCCCAAGGATTCCGCCATGCCGAGACTCAGGCCCGCCGTTGCCGCCGTCCCCCTCCTGCCCTGCGTGCTGGCCGCGCTGTTGAGCGCCTGCGGTGGGGGCGGGGGCGGCGGCGGCGCGCCCGCGCCGGCGCCGCCGGCCGCCAGCCCGGCGCTCACGTTCGCGCCGGCCACGCTTGCCGCCACCATCAGCGCCGGCACCTCGCTCACGCTCAACGTCGGCGCCAGCGTCGCGCGCCCGGCCGACTTCGCCAACGCCGGCACCGTCTTCGCCACGCTGACCGACAGCACCGGCGTGATCCTGCCGAGCGCGCAAGTGGTGCGCGACAGCGACACCCAATACCACGCTGTGCTGCAAACGGCGCCGACCCTGGCCGCCGGCAGCTACCGCGGCGCGTTCAGCGTGCGGCTGTGCCGCGACAGCGCCTGCGCCAGCCAGTTCCCCGGCTCGCCGGTGGCGCTGCCGTACGAATTCCAGGTGCTGCCGGCCGGCCAGGCCGCGTTCGGCGCCACCAGCGCGCTGCCGCTGACGGCCACCGCCCACCTGGGCGGCGCCGCGCCGGCCGCCGCCAGCGTCGACATCGCCGCCGTCGGCCGCAACTGGACCGCCGCGAGCGGCGCCGCCTGGCTCAAGCTGGGCGCCACCAGCGGCAGCGGCAACGCCACCGTGGCCGTCAGCTACGACACGGCCGGCCTGGCGCTGGGCCAGTACACCACCACGCTGACCGTCACCGCCAGCGACGGCCCGAGCGCGAGCCTGCCGGTGGCGCTGACGGTGCTGCCGAGCGGCCTGGTGTTCGGCGGCGGCAGCATCGCCTTCACCGCCGTCAACGGCGCGCCGATCCCCTCGCAGGCGGTCAGCCTGAGCACCGACAACCAGGCGCCGCTGCCCTGGAGCGCCGCCTCCGACGCCGCCTGGCTGCGCCTCTCGCCGGCGAGCGGCACCACGCCGACGACCACCGTGCTCACGCTCGACCCGAGCGTCGGCCCGCTCGCCAGCGGCACCCACACCGCCAACGTGACGCTGACCTCGCCGGGGCTGGCCGAGCGCAAATTTCCGGTCAACGTCACGCTGGTGCCGGCCACCTTGCTCACCTCGGCCAACAGCGTGACCCTGGGCGGCACCTACGGGCGCGACTTCGCCACCACGCAGCCGCTGACCTTGAACCTGAACACCGGCACCAACAGCTGGCCGTGGACGCTCGCCAATTTGCCGGCCTGGAGCACGGTGAGCACCGAGCTCGGCACGGTCAACCAGAATCCCGCCTCCACCGTGTTTACCGCCAGGCCGAACAACGCGGCGGTGGGCGCCAGCTCGCGCTTGCTGACCTTCTCGAGCAAGATCAACGGCGACACCGTCAGAACCGACGTGCTGCTGACGATCAACAAGGACAAGCACAAGCTGATCCCGTCGGAGACCGGCGTCGCCCTCAGCGGCAGCCCCGCGTGGACGCGCCTGACCCACACCCTCACCGTGAGCGACAACTACGGCGCCTTCGGCGGCATGAGCGCCACCAGCAACCAGCCGTGGCTGGTGGCCGGCGTCGACGGCGCCAACCTGCTACTGACGGCCGACCCGAGCCAGTTGCTGGCCGACACGCTCAGCGTGGCCACCGTCACGCTCAAGCCGGTCGATCCGGACGTGGCGCCGCCCGAGCCGATCCGCGTGGCCTTGTGGAAGGGCACGTTCTCGCCGACCGACAACCTGACCTTGCCGCTGCCCTACACCACCGTCGTCGCCGACCCGATCCGGCCTTACGCGTACGTCCACAACGGCGGCGCCTACATCGACGTCTACAACCTCTACAACGGCGCCAAGGTCGCCACCATGACCGGCTTCTCGGCCAGCCTGGGCGACATGGCCACCAGCGCCAACGGCGACTACCTGCTGGTGCACGACGTCGCCAACGCCCGCATCGTCAGCGTCAACCTGGACACGCGCCGGATCGAGACGCAAACGGCGCTGGCGGCGCCGGCCGCCAGGAACACGCGCTTGAAGGTGATCCGGCCCAACGGCGTCGAGTTGCTGCTGCTGGGCGACGGCACGGTGTTTGCCACCGACAACTGGCGCCAGCTGGCCAGGCTGCCGCTGACGGGCGGCGTGATCGCCGCCAGCGGCGACGGCAAGCGCGTGCTGCAACAGGACGAGGGCAACGCCAGCGTGCGGCAAAGCACGGTCAGCGTCGACTACACCGACCTGGGCGGCGGCACGCTGTACGGGGCGCTGGTGCCGGTCGCCAGCCACAACGGCGTCGGCGCGCAGGGCCAGGACATCGCCGTCAGCGCCGACGGCACCCGCATCTACAGCGCCAGCGGCACGCCGGCGCTGTGCAGCGTGATCAACCCGGCCGACCTCGGCGTGCTGGCCTACCTGGCCACCGGCGGCGCCGCGCCCAACAACGTCGAAATCGACAGCGCCGGGCGCATCTACTGCGGCGTGGCGGCGCGCAGCAGCGGCAGCGACGTCTGGATCTATGACGGCACCGGCAAGCTGGTGAACCAGAAAAAACTGGCGGCCGGCAGCCGCCAGCTGCTGCCGCGCCAGCTGGCCGTCTCCGGCGACGCGCGCCTGATGATCGGCATCACCGACGACGGCGCCACCACCATCGCCCCGGTCGAGCCGTGACGGCGCGCCGCCCGCCCATGGAGCGCAATGCGCTGCTCGACCGCATATTCTGGCACAGCCTGACCGGCGCCCACGCGCGCCACGCCAGCGGCAGCGGCGGCGCGCGCCGCTTCACGGCCGGCTTCTCGCCCATCATCGCCTTCGCCGACAGCGCGGCGCCGGACTTCGCCGCGCTGGCGCCGCACTGCGCGCCGGGCGAACATTTCTATTGCGAGAACTGGACAGGCGCCGCCCCGCCCGGCTGGCGCATCGACGCCGAAACGACGATGTTCCGCATGGTGTGGACCGGCGCCATGCCGGCGGACGACCCGGCGCCCGAGGCGCTGCCGCTGCGGGCGCGCCACGCCGCCCAGGCGCTCGACCTGGCGACGCTGTGCAAGCCGGGGCCGTTCGGCATCCGCACCATCGAACTGGGCGACTACTTCGGCTACTTCGACGGCGAGCGGCTCATGGCGATGGCCGGCGAACGGCTGCGCGCGCCGGGGCTGTGCGAGATCAGCGGCGTGTGCACGCATCCGGACTACCAGGGGCGCGGCCTGGCCAAGCGGCTGATCGGCAAGCTGATCCGGCGCCACATGGCGCGCGGCGACACCCCGTTCCTGCACGTGATGCGCGCCAACCCGGCGCACCGGCTGTACCTGGACATGGGGTTCGAGGATTATCTGGAGTCGGTGGTGCGGGTGGTGGTGCGGGAAGGCGGTTGATTGGGCCGTGAAGGCGAGCTCGGGTAACACGCGGCTACTATTAGGTTGCGTCGATGCGCCACGGTTCAGCCCCGCGAGCGCGGGGAACACTAACAAGATCTGCCCGCTGCAACTGGAAGATATTACTGAACTTTCCCAAATCATACAAGGCGAGGAAAAAACTAGACAGAGAAAGAAAAACGCCTCACGCGAACATTGCAGACGGCGGCAAAACAGGTCGAGGAGCGCCGGCGATTGCGCCAAAAACTCCACACCCACTGCGGCCACGTCGAGGCTGTGGTAAGCCAGCCGATGAAATTTCGGACCGTTATCAGCCGGTTTTTCCTTGCCCCAGTAGTTCCAAGCTTGATCAATGCTTGCGATGTTAGGCATGGGCCGATGCAAAGTTTTATTAAAAAACAAATGTAGTTTATTTTATGAAAAAAGAAAACATTTATTTCAAGAAAATTTTTTAACGTTTCAGTTGCTATGCGCTTGAAAAAAGCACAAATCCAGACCGTCGGACTACTGCTCGCGCGAAGTGCTGAGGTCGGCGCCAACGCTTAGTCAAGTTGACGATCTTATTTTTATGCTGGCAACAATGCCTTAACAGTAAGCGCCAGTTGGAAGACGCATATCAGCAGATGATATACTGGACGCATGAAGATTGATCCTGCCCTCGACACGTTACTCGACTTGGACGGCTCAATACTCGACCAAGGTAACGGCTATTGGATCAAAATAGAAGCCAGCCGGACCGACGTCTCGGTCGAGGTTCCGCATGGCATCCGCTACTCTCTGACGCTGCACGAACCGTATGGAAAACGTATTCTCGGTTACGATAATGCCCACATGGTGAAGCCGCCAAAGAAGTTCAAGTATGCGGGACGCATCGTAGCTTTCGACCACAAACATCGGCATCCATCCGATCAGGGAGTGCCATATGAGTTCAAGGATGCCCAGCAACTCATCAACGATTTCTTTGCGGACGCGGACCGCATACTGCAGGAGGTAAGAAAGTGATGAAACCGATTTTTATTGGCATCTTGCCACAAGAGAAAATTCGCGAACGCGTGTTCGCGATC
Organism: uncultured Duganella sp.; assembly: GCA_963513825.1. Taxonomy (GTDB): domain Bacteria; phylum Pseudomonadota; class Gammaproteobacteria; order Burkholderiales; family Burkholderiaceae_D; genus Rugamonas. The sequence continues at coordinate 1,143 of CAUPRW010000030.1, read as the reverse complement.
GCTCGTGGTAATTACAAACCGAAGCCGAACGAACCCAAAGTCTGGTTCACCTCCATGAAATCGCTGGCCGAGGTGCTGAGTGACGAAAACCGAGCGCTGTTGCATGTGATTATGGAAACGCAGCCGGAATCCATCTCTGCATTGGCTCAAGCAACCGGCCGCAAGCCGAGCAACCTGTCGCGCACATTGAAAACCATGTCCAATTACGGCATCGTGGAGCTGCGCCGGGAACGGAATCAAGTTCGTCCCGTAGCCAAAGCGACTGAGTTTCGTATTGTCGCTCATTGATTCGCGGTCAAGATACGGCTCAAGTCACGGCCTTTTTCTTCGACGGACGCTCCAACACCCTAGCTCGACGTAGCTCAGCAGGAAATAGGTAACCCCATGCCACCAACTTGGCATCGAGCGACATCGACGCATGTGCAGGCGACGTTGAGGGCAGCACCACTGTGCGATAGCCCTCGGCCGCAAACTGCGGCGCGAATTTGCCGGAAGTCTGGCCGTTAAAGCCCACGGTTTCGAGCAGCGGGCACAGCTCGCGCAGGCGCGCGAAGTCGTTAGCGGCGGGCTTGCGGATGGCGGAGTCCAAACTCCCCTCGCGCTCGCACGCGCCCAGCACGTCCCAAAGGGCGCGTTCGAACTCTTCTAAAAAAGCCCGTGCCAACTTACCATCGACGTTGACGTTGTAATAGTCGACGGCGGCTTGAAGCTCCGCAAGCGCGGCTTGGGCAATAACCGGCTTCACTTCAATCCTGCGCGCACCAAAGCCAAGGCTTCCGCAATTGGTATCGCTGGGCTCTTTCCACTATCGACATCGGCGTTACGCCGCTCGACTTCGGCAGCCAGTTCCTCATCACCATCGGAATCGGTAGTGAGGCTTGCGAGCAGCAATTGAATAAATGCCTCTCGCTCATTGAGCGTTAGCTTTAACGCCTCCGTTGTCAGCAACTCGAATTGCGATTGCATGCGTTATCCTCCTACGTAAGCTCCTATCTTATCGCTTACTCGAGTCGCATCGATTTCATGAACGCGTACCGGGCAGCGACTCCCTGGCAAAGTACGCGGTGGCCTTTTTTAACACGTCCTTCTCCATCCGCTCGACAGCCAGCTCCTTGCGCAGCTTGGCCACCTCGGCCTCCAGTT
>CAUPRW010000029.1:0-75156 GCA_963513825.1 uncultured Duganella sp. | reverse complement strand
TAAATCGGTCTTCTGCGGCGCTACATTCCAACTATCCCACAACTCACCATCACCATCGCGCTTGATAGCGCCGCGCAACACCGCATGTTTCTTCGGCGCGATTTGCGGCACCGGCCGATTACTACGCTAATCCGCCCTACGCGACCCGAAGCGGCCCGACGCGGCCCTTCGCGCGGGGCGGTTTGCGCGCTACCTGGTCCCGTTGTTGATTCGGCACTGTCGCATCCCCGCCTCTATCGCACCCGGAACCTGAAACAACGTGAACATGGCGTTGAGAATGGGCCGTAGCGTGCGTATAATTTTAATCATGAACAAACTTGAAGCATTTGGCCACATTGCGGCCCTTGCCATTCGTGGCGAACTGGTCTTTCCGACCAGCGTAAACGCGGCGCTCCGCGTTCAATTGGCGCTGGACGATCCGGAATGCCCGGTCGACAAGGCGATCAGCCTGGTGCTGGCCGAGCCGCTGCTGGCCGCGCGCACCGTCGCCATCGCCAACTCGGCCATGTTCAACCGCTCCGGCGCGCCGGTCATCACCAACGTGCGCGGCGCCATCATGCGCATCGGCTACCAGAACCTGTTCGCGCTGGCCGCGGCCATGGTGGTGCGCCAGTTCGGCAGCAAGATCACCGATCCGAAGCTGCGCGCCAAGGCCGAGGCGCTGTGGGACCACACGATCGCCGTGGCCGCGCTGTCGCGCCTGATCGCGCGCCAGGTCACCGGCGTCAACGAGGACACCGCGCTGTTCGCCGGCATCGTGCACGAGGTCGGCGGCTTCTACCTGCTCTCGCGCGCCGACGAGTTCCCCGGCCTGCTCGAGGAGGACCCGGAGAACTGGCACTCGGCCAGCGAGGAGATCATCACCCGCGAGGTGATGCGCAAGCTGTGCATCCCCGAGCCGGTGGCCGACGCCATCGAGGGCCTGCGCGACAGCTTCATGTCGATCCCGCCCGACTCGCTGCTCGACACGCTGCTGCTGGCCAACCACCTGACGCCGGTGCGCTCGCCGCTGCAGGAGCCGCAACGCGAGCTGCCGCCCCATTCGGACTCGGCCATCGACCTGTTCATCGACGAGGACAAGCTCGCCGCCATGCTCAAAGAGGCCGCCGTCGACGCCGCCGACATGAACGCCGCGCTGCTGGTCTGAGCGCGACCGGGCCGGCGCGCCGCACCCGCGCGCCGGCCTTCCCCAGGAGATGATGCATGCAGAGTGCCCCCCCGTCCTACGGATCGGACCAATCCGGCCTGGTCTGCGGCTACGTGTTCGGCCGCGAGGCCGACGGCACCGGCCGGCCGCTCGACACCGACGAAGCGCGCGTGTGGCTCAAGAACCGCGCCCACCATCCCACCGAATTCATCTGGCTGCACTACAACCTGGCCAACACCGCCAGCGAGAAGTGGCTGCACGAGCACACCGCGCTGCCCGAGGAATTCTACGAAAGCCTGCACGAGGGCCCGCGCTCGACCCGCATCGAACTGGCCGACAATACCCTGATCGCGGTCGTCAACGACGTGCTGCACGACTTCACGTTCGAGCCGTCCGACATCTCGACCCTGTGGCTGAGCGTGGACAAGCAGGTCGTCATCAGCGCCCGGCGCAAGCCGCTCAAGGCGGTCGACGTGCTGCGCAACGCCGTGCGCACGGGCGAGCCGATCCGCTCGTCGGTCGAACTGCTGATCCACCTGCTGCGCGACCAGGCCGACGCCCTGATCAAGATCGTGCGCGACGCCATCGCCACGGTCGACGCCATCGAGGACAATCTGCTGGCGGGCAAGCTCAACACCAAACGCGCCAGCCTGGGCCAGTTGCGGCGCGTGCTGGTGCGGCTGCAGCGCCTGCTGGCGCCGGAGCCGGCCGCGCTGTTCCGGCTGCTGCAACGGCCGCCGGCGTGGATGGCCGAGATCGACGCCCAGGAGCTGCGCCAGTCGACCGAGGAATTCTCGATGGTGCTGGCCGACATGGCCTCGCTGCAGGAGCGCATCAAGCTCATCCAGGAAGAGATCGCCGCCCTGGTCAACGAGGGCAACAACCACAGCCTGTTCGTGCTGACGGTGGTCACCGTGCTGGCGCTGCCGATCAACATCATCGCCGGCCTGCTGGGCATGAACGTCGGCGGCATCCCGCTGGCGCAGGCGCCGCACGGCTTCTGGGTGGTGGTGGCGATCGTCGCCAGCTTCACCGTCATCGCCGGCTTCCTGGCGTTCCGCCGCCAGCGCGACGTGCGCTAAGGAGCCCGCCATGCACGGTCCCTCGCCCGACAACCCGGCGCCGATGGCGGGCTTCCCGCAGGTGTGCTATCTGAAGAACATCGTCACCAACCCCAACATCGTCGTCGGCGACTACACCTACTACGACGATCCGGACGACCCCGGCAACTTCGAGCGCAACGTGCTGTACCACTTCCCCTTCATCGGGGACAAGCTCGTCATCGGCAAGTTCTGCGCGCTCGCGCGCGGCGTCAAGTTCATCATGAACGGCGCCAACCACAAGCTGTCGGGCATCTCGACCTACCCGTTCCAGATCTTCGGCAACGGCTGGGAAAAGGTCATGCCGGCCGAGGGCGCGCTGCCGTACAAGGGCGACACCGTCATCGGCAACGACGTCTGGATCGGCTACGACGCGCTGATCATGCCGGGCGTGACCGTCGGCGACGGCGCCATCGTCTCGTCGCGGGCGACGGTGGTGGCCGACGTGCCGCCGTACACGGTGGTCGGCGGCAATCCGGCCAGGGTCATCAAGGAACGCTTCCCGCCCGGGGTGGCGGCGGCCTTGCAAGCGATCGCCTGGTGGGACTGGCCGGCGGCGCACATCACCGAGCACCTGGCGCTCATCGCCGGGGGCGACGTGGCGGCGCTGGAACGGGCGCGGCCGGCGCCCTGAGCCGGGACAGGCGCGCGCCGAGCGCGGCGAACAGCAGGCCGAGCACCAGCGCCACCAGGTTGTCGCGGCGGTGGGCGGCGCGCACGGCCGCGGGCGGCACCACGTCCTTGCCGCCGACGGCCACGCCGTAGGTGATATAGAAATAGCCGGGCAGGAAGCCGGGGCGCGTGGTCTGGCGCGGATCGAAGCGCACCACGACCGGATAGCGGCCGGTGGCGTCGCGCACGGCCGCCCGCATCTTGCCGTCGGGGTCGCCTTTTTCCAGCAGCGCGAAGCGGCGCTCGTCGGCGCCGACCGTGTAGTAGACGGCGCCCAGGCCGGTATGGCTCCAGGTCACGCGGCCGGACACGGACGCCAGCTGGGCCGGCGCCGGCAGGCGCCACTCGAGCCAGGCGTAAACCAGCAGCAGGCTGGCGCCGAGCAGCAGGAAGAAATAGCCGCCACGGCGGTCCTGGTACCACTTTCTCATGAAAGGCCGATGGGGTTGCGATGGCCGCCATCATACAACGGCGGCCGCCACCCCGCACGCGTAGGCCGCGCCGCCAACAAACCACCCCGCCAGCCTTCGCCGCGACGCCGGCGCCGCACCCGACCACCCCGCCAGCCTTTGCCTGGACGCCAGCGCCACCACTTAGGGGACGTACCCCACGGGGTACGTCCCCGCCCGGCCGTGCGGGGTGGCGGCCGGTCCGGACAATAAGTAAACATTTTAGTTTACTTAATCGCCCGCACCGCTTACAGTAGCATCCATCCCCACCACAACCCGGCCCCATGAAAACACCGCTGCTGATCAGCGCCGCCTGCCTGCTCGCCCTGCTCTCGACAATCGGCGCCGCGCTGCCCTACCCGATCCTCGCGCCGCTGTTCGCCGCCGGCGTCGCCAACGACCTCAACACTTTCCTCGGCCTGCCGCCCAAGCTGCTGTTCGGCCTGGCGCTGATGATCAACCCCATCGGCCTGCTGGTCGGCTCGGCGCTGCTCGGCCCGATGTCGGACCGCTACGGCCGCCGCCCGGTGCTGCTGGTGACCCTGTACGGCGCCGCGCTCGGCCACGCCGTCACCGCCGGCGCGCTGCTGATCGAATCGTACCCGCTGTTCATCGCCGCGCGCCTGTTCACCGGCCTGTTGGAAGGCAACGGCTCGGTCGCGCGCGCCATGCTGGCCGACCGCCTCGACGGCGACCTGCGGCGCAAGGCCCTGTCCTGGCTCAACGGCGCCTTCTACATGGGCTGGCTGGTCGGGCCGCTGCTGGCCGGCTTCACGCTGGTGTTCGGCATCGCCGTGCCGTTCCTGATCGCCGTCGCGCTGCTGCTGATGACGGCCGTGCTGGTGGCGCTGGCGCTGCCGCCCGAGCCGCCGTCGGACGCCACCACCTCGTGGTGGCAGGTGGCGCGCCACCGCCACGCGCTCAACCTGCTGCGCGAGCCGGCGCTGCGCGGCCTGTTCATCGTCACGCTGACCTACACCTGCGGCGTGACCGCATTCTACGAGTTCTATCCGCTGTGGCTGGTGGAAGTGCCCGGCTACGGCCCGCGCGGCATCGCCTGGACCACCGCCGCGCTGTGCGCGGTGATGACCGCCACCACCGTCTTCGCCGGCCGGCCGTTCCGCGGCGAGGCGCTGCCGCGGGCGCGCCGCTTCGCCTTCGCCACGGCCGCGCTGATCGCGCTGCTGGCCGCCGGCGACGCCACGGTCGGCATCGCCGCCATCGTGCTGTTCGGCGTGCCGCACGCGTTCTACAACGGCATCGTGCCGACCTGGTGCGCGGAGCGCTTCGGCGCCCACGGCCAGGGCGCGGTGATGGGCTTGATCTCGACCACCTTTTGCCTGGCCAACATCCTCATGGCGCTGGTCGGCGCCGTGCTCACCTTGATCGACACCCGCCTGATCCTGGTGCTGGGCGCGGCGCTGACGACCTGGTCGGCGTGGCGCATGCGCGGCTGGCACGACAGCATGGGCCCGGCGCCCGGCGCGCGCGACAAGATCGAGGGGGCGCTGCCATGAACACGGCCGAACAGACGCTGTTCCTGATCAAGACGCGCGGCCCGCAGACGGCCGCCCAGCTGGCCGAACTGCTGGCGCTGACGTCGATGGGCGCCCGCCGCCAGCTCGAGGCGTGGCAGGACAAGGGCATGCTGACCTACGAGGACGTGGCCGACAAGCCCGGCCGGCCGTCGCGCCGCTGGCTGCTCACCGAGGCCGGCCACGCGCGCTTCCCCGACCGCCACGCCGACTTGACGGTGCAGCTGATCGACCAGGTGCGCGGGCTGTTCGGCGAGGCCGGCCTGGACCAGCTGATCGGCGCGCGCGAGGCCGTCAGCGAACAGCAGTACCGGCAGCATCTGCGCGGCGCCGACACGCTGCCGGCGCGCGTGGCCGCGCTGGTGCAGGCGCGCAGCAGCGAAGGTTACATGGCCGAGGTCGAAACGGCCGACGACGGCAGCCTGCTGCTGGTCGAGAACCACTGCCCGATCTGCGCGGCCGCGCGTCAGTGCCAGCAGTTCTGCCGCTCGGAACTGGCGTTGTTCCAGCGCGTGCTCGGCGCCGATTGCAGCGTCGGCCGCGTCGAGCACATGCTCAACGGCGCGCGCCGCTGCGTGTATGTGATCAAGCCGATCTGAGGCGCGCCACATCGAACCGTGCCCGTAGGTAAAGGCGGAAATCATTTCGAAAGAAAAATAAGTGGGCAAGGAAATTTGCAAGTCAAGCCGGCCGGATAAGGTCCGCTCGGCCGTTTGATCGCAGTCAAGCCGCAATACGCTGGTCAGAAGACAATCACTCCATCCCGCGCGGCACCGCGGGAAAACGACACCGATTGCTTCGATGAAGGTATTGCCCGCCATGCTCCATTCCACTTTCCGCCCCGTCCCGTCCGCCCGCCTGCTGAGCGAAAAACTCATCGCCATGCGGCGCGGCGGCAAAAGCCTGCTGATGTTCTGCGCGGACTGCGTGGCATTGCCGCTGTGCCTGCAACTGGCGCTGCTGGCCACGGGCGCGCCGCGGGAACCGTGGCCGGCGCTGGCGGCGAGCGCGCTGCTGACGGCGACCTCGATCGCGGCGCTGGCCATGAGCGAACTGTATTCGGCGGTGGTGCGCTACCTCGACCAGCGCATGCTCGCCTGCGCCGGGCTCGGGCTGGCCGGCGCCGTGCTGGCCGTCGGCGCGCTGGCCCTGGGGCGCGAGGCGCCGCCGGTGGCGCCGGCCGCGCTGGCCGCTTACTGGTGCGTGGCGATGGCCTACCTGGTGGCCTCGCGCGTGGCCGTGCGCGCCTTCCTGCAACTCCACAGCCGCGCCGCCGCGCCACCGCGCGAGGCGGTCGCCATCTATGGCGCCGGCGACACCGGCGCGCGCCTGGCGCAGGCCATGCGCGGCGACAACCGCTACCTGCCGGTGTGCTTCATCGACGAAAAGCGCGGCGGCGAACAGCGCACCGTCGGCGGCCTGCGCGTGTTCCCGCCCGAGCGCCTGGCCGAGGTCGTGGCCGCCTCGGCGATCCGCCTGATCGTCGTCGCGCTGCCGGCCGCCTCGAGCGAGCGGCTCGGCGCCGTGCTGCGCATGCTGCGCACGGCCGGCGTCAGCATCAAATTCCTGCACGGCCTGCTCGAGCTGGCCGACTACGCGCGCCGCCGCCCGGGGCGCGGCGCGGCGCCCGCCGGCGGCCCGGCCGCGGCGCTGGACTTCCCGCTCGAGCAATTGCTGGGGCGCGCGCCGGTGCAGCCGGACGGCGCGCTGTTCAACCGCTGCGTGCGCGGCAAGGGCGTGCTGGTGACCGGCGCCGGCGGTTCCATCGGCAGCGAGCTGTGCCGCCAGGTGGCCGGCCTCGGGCCGCGCCGCCTGCACCTGCTCGACCATTCCGAATACGCGCTCTACACGATCCGCCAGGAACTGCAAAACACCTTTCCGCAGCTGTCGGTGCGCGCCCACCTCGGCTCGGTGTGCAACGAGCAGCTGCTCGAACGCATCCTGCGCGAGGACGCCATCGACACCATCTACCACGCCGCCGCCTACAAGCACGTGACGATGGTCGAGACCAACCTGGTCGAGGGGCTGCGCAACAACGTCGTCGGCGCGCGCGCGGTGGCCAGCGCCGCCGCCCGCCACCGGGTGCGCACCTGCGTGCTGGTGTCGAGCGACAAGGCGGTGCGGCCGAGCACCATCATGGGCGCGAGCAAGCGCTTGTCCGAGCTGGTGTTCCAGGCCGCGGCGCAGTCGGTGGCCGCCGGCGGCGACGGCGGCACCACGTTCAGCATGGTCCGCTTCGGCAACGTGCTCGGCTCGTCCGGCTCGGTGGTGCCGCTGTTTCGCCGCCAGCTGCAACAGGGCGGCCCGCTGACCATCACCGACGCCGCCATGGAGCGCTACTTCATGCTGATCCCGGAGGCGGCGCAGCTGGTGATCCAGGCCGGCGCCATGGCCGACGGCGGCGAGGTGTTCGTGCTCGACATGGGCCAGCCGGTCCGCATCGTCGACCTGGCGCGGCGCATGATCGCGCTGGCCGGCCTGACCGAAAAAACCGCGCGCGATCCGCAGGGCGACATCGAGATCAACTACGTCGGCCTGTTCCCCGGCGAAAAACTGCAGGAGGAGCTGCTCACGGCCGAGGGCGCCGTGCCGAGCCGCCATCCGCGCATCCTGCGCATGAAGGAGCAGGCGCTGCCGCCGGCACTGCTGGAGCAATACCTCGAACTGCTGCTGGTCACCTGCGACACCAACGACCGCTGGCTGATCGAGGCCATGCTCAAGACCATCATGCACGAATTTACGCCGCAGGGTGGCGCCCGCGGCGCCGACGGCGAGGCGGCGCTGCGCGCCATCGCCCAATTGGGCATGGCGCGCCAGGCGGCGCCGGCCCAGGCGCAGCCGTCCTGAGCGCGCCGCCGCCCTTTCCCCCAACCGTCGTCACCAGACAGGAGCGCCATCATGCGCCAGTTCCCCCCCGCCGTCGTCGACCGCAAGATGCGCTTCGCGCTAGTCGGCTGCGGCCGCATCGCCCAAAACCATTTCGCCGCGCTGGCCCAGCACGCCGACCGCTGCCAGCTCGACGCCGTGTGCGACATCGATCCGGCCGCCCTTGCGCGCGCGGCCGCCCAAACCGGCGCCACGCCGTTCTCCGGCCTCGAACGCATGCTGGCCGGCAGCGACGTCGACGCCGTCATCCTCACCACCCCGTCCGGCCTGCATCCCGAGCAGGCCGTGCGGGTGGCGGCGGCCGGGCGCCACGTGGTCACCGAAAAACCGATGGCCACCCGCTGGGAGGACGCCAAGCGCATGGTCGGCGCCTGCGACGCGGCCGGCGTGCGCATGTTCGTCGTCAAGCAAAACCGCCGCAACGCCACCTTGCAGCTGCTCAAGCGGGCGGTCGACAAAAAGCGCTTCGGCCGCATCTACATGGTCAACCTGAACGTGTTCTGGACCCGCCCGCAAACCTACTACGACAGCGCCGACTGGCGCGGCACGTGGGAGTACGACGGCGGCGCGTTCATGAACCAGGCCAGCCACTACGTCGACCTGATCGACTGGATCGTCGGCCCGGTCGAGAGCCTGCAGGCCTACACGGCCACCTTGGCGCGCGACATCGAGGTCGAGGACACCGGCGTGATCAGCCTGCGCTGGCGCAACGGCGCGCTCGGCTCGATGAACGTGACCATGCTGGCCTATCCGCACAACCTCGAGGGCAGCATCACCATCCTCGGCGAAAAAGGCTCGGCGCGCATCGGCGGGGTGGCCGTCAACGAGGTGCAGCAATGGGACTTCGCCGAGCCGGACGAGGACGACGCGCGCGTGCGCGAGGCCAGCTACGCCACCACGTCGGTGTACGGCTTCGGCCACCCGCTGTACTACGACAACGTGATCCGCGTGCTGCGCGGCGAGGCCGAGCCGGAGACGGACGGGCGCGAGGGCCTCAAGTCGCTCGAGGTGCTGATCGCCGCCTACCGCTCGGCGCGCGACGGCCGCCGCGTGGCGCTGCCGCTCGATTATTAACGCTCGTCCACCAAGCCCCGATCCCCACGACCAGGAGAACACCATGCAAGCGAGCGTCCACCCCAGCGCCATCGTCGACGACGGCGCCACCCTCGGCGCCGGCACGCGCGTGTGGCACTTCAGCCACGTGTGCGGCGGCGCGCGCGTCGGCGCGCGCTGCTCGCTGGGCCAGAACGTCTTCGTCGGCAACGACGTCGTCATCGGCGACAACGTCAAGATCCAGAACAACGTCTCCGTGTACGACGCCGTCACCATCGAGGACGACGTCTTCTGCGGCCCGAGCATGGTCTTCACCAACGTCTACAACCCGCGCGCGGCGCTGCCGCGCAAGGACCAATACCGCAAGACGCTGGTGCGGCGCGGCGCCACCATCGGCGCCAACGCCACCATCGTGTGCGGCGTGACGGTCGGCGCCCACGCCTTCGTCGCCGCCGGCGCCGTGGTCAACCGCGACGTGCCGGACTTCGCGCTGATGGCCGGCGTGCCGGCGCGCCGCATCGGCTGGATCAGCCGCCACGGCGAGCGGCTCGAGCTGCCGCCGCACGGCGACGGCCGCGCGCGCTGCCGCCACAGCGGCGACGTCTATCAGCTGCGCGGCGGCGCCTGCACCCTGCTGCCGGCGGCCTGACCCCGCCCCCATCCCACCCCGCCACGGAGCCCGCCATGGACATGATCGACCTCAAAAGCCAATACCAACTGCTGCGCGCCGACATCGACGACGCCATCGCCCGCGTGCTCGAACACGGCCAGTACATCCTCGGGCCGGAGGTGGCGCAACTGGAACAAAAACTGGCCGCGTGGTGCGGCGCGCGCCATTGCATCACCGTTGCCTCCGGCACCGAGGCGCTGCTGATCTCGCTCATGGCGCTGGGCATCGGGCCCGGCGACGAGGTCATCACCACGCCGTTCTCGTTCATCGCCACCGCCGAGGCGATCGTGCTGACGGGCGCGCGGCCGGTGTTCGTCGACGTCGAACGGCACAGCGGCAACCTCGATCCGGCCTTGATCGCCGCGCGCATCGGCCCGCGCACGCGCGCCATCATGCCGGTGTCGCTGTACGGCCAGCCGGCCGACATGGACGCCATCGGCGCCATCGCCGAGGCCCACGGCCTGGCCGTCATCGAGGACGCCGCGCAAAGCTTCGGCGCCAGCTACCGCGGGCGGCGCAGCTGCAACCTGTCGGCGATCGGCTGCACCAGCTTCTTTCCCAGCAAGCCGCTCGGCTGCTACGGCGACGGCGGCGCCATCTTCACCAGCGACGACGCGCTGGCCGGCGCCATGCGCGAGATCCGCGTGCACGGCCAGTCGCAGCGCTACCGCCACACCCGCATCGGCGTCGGCGGCCGCATGGACACGCTGCAATGCGCCATCGTGCTGGCCAAGCTGGACGTGTTCGAGCAGGAACTGGCGGCGCGCCGGCGCGTGGCGGCCATCTACGACCGCCTGTTCGACGGCCGCGTCGAAACACTGGCGCCGGCGCCGCAGCGCGCCAGCGCCCACGCCCAGTACACGCTGGTGCTGGCGCGGCGCGACGCCGTGCGCGCCGCGCTCGAGCTGGCCGGCATCCCCAGCGCGGTGCACTATCCGCTGCCGATCCACCTGCAGCCGGCCTACGCGCGCCTCGACGACGCCACCTGTCCGGTGGCCGAGCTGCTGGCGCGCGGCGTGCTGAGCGTGCCGATGGGCCCCTACCTGGCCGGCGCCGACGCCGAACGGGTGGCCACCGTGGTGCTGGCCGCCGCCTAGCCCGAGCCGGAAGCCGACCATGCCCGCCCTGCCCACCTTCTGGAAGCACCTGCTGACCGTCATGAGCGGTTCGCTGGCGGCGCAGGCGCTGCCGATCCTGGCCGCGCCGCTGATCACGCGCCTGTGCACGCCGGCCGAGATGGGGGCCTTCAGCGTCTGGTTCGGGGTGGTGGCGATCGCCGCCGTGCCGGCCACGCTGCGGCTGGAGAACGCCATGATCATCGACCAGCGCCGCCACCGGCAACACCTGTGCTTTAGCGTGGTGGCGTGGTCGGCGGGCTGGCTGGCGGCGCTGCTGACGGTGGCGGCGGTGCTCGTCAAGCTGTGCTGCCTGACGGCGATGTCGTGGCAGGGCGCGCTCACCCTGGGCCTGGCCGCGTGGCTGACGGCGACCATGCAAACCACGCTGGCCTACGCCGCCTCGCACAACGCCTTCGCGCCGGCCGCCAAGGCCAAGATCGTGGCCGCCGGCGGCATCGCGCTCGCGCAGCTGGGCCTGCTCGGCCTGGGGGTGGGCGCCGGCGCGCTGATGGGGGGCCAGCTGGCCGGCCTGGCGCTGGGCCTGGTGGCCGCGCGCGCGCTGCTCAAGCCGCCGCTGGGACGGCGCCGCCGCGGCCGGGCGCCGGGCGCCTGGCGGCGCTGGCGCGACTGGCGCCGCCTCGCCTCGCGCCTGCTGCCGTCGGCCGGCCAGCGCGCCTACCTGCTCACGCACCGCGCGCTGTGGAGCTTCACGCTGCCGGGCAACCTGCTCAACACCGGCGTCGGCCAGCTGCCGCTGCTGATCATCGGCGCGCGCCACGGCGTGCTGGCCGCCGGCCTGTTCGCGCTGACCCAGCGCGTGCTGGCGGCGCCGATCTCGCTGCTGGCCGCGTCGGTGCACGAGGTGTTCAAGCGCGAATCGGTGCGCCAGTTCCAGGACACGGGCAACTGCCGCCCCGCCTATCTGCACGCGCTGCGCGTGCTGTTGCTGCTGGGCTGCGCGCCGTCGCTGATACTGCTGCTGGCCTCGCCGACGCTGTTCGCCTTCGCCTTCGGCGAGGCCTGGCGCGGCGCCGGCGAGCTGGCCCGCATCCTGGCGCCGCTGTATTTCCTCAACTTCATCGCCAGTCCGCTCAGCTATGTGTTTTTCGTGGCCGGCCGGCAAAAGGTCGAGCTGCTGTGGCAAATCGCCCTGTTCATCATGACCGTCGGCGCCTTCGCCGCGCCGCTGCCGCTCAAGCACAACGTGCTGGCCTACACCATCGGCTACTCGCTGCTGTACCTGCTGTACCTGCGCCTGTCGTACCGCTACGCCGTCAACCGCGACAGCACGGAGGCCGCCCATGCTGCCGGTTGAGCACATCGACCGCGCCGGCGTGGCGCCGGCGGCGGCGCCGCGCGCGGGCCGTAAGGCCGGCGCCGCCGCGCGCGCCGGCCAGCTCGGCCCGGGATACGCCGAGCTGGCGTTTTTCCTGCTGTTCCCCGGGTTTTTCGCCTACCAGACCCTGCTCGGGCTGGGCCTGATCCGGGCCTACCTGGGCGGCTACTTCGCCGTCGTCGCGCTGGCGGTGCTGCCGGCGCTGCTGCTGTCGTACCTGCGCCGGCTGCACGCCCAGGCGTTCCGCCTGCACCGGGTCGACGCCGCCTTCCTCGGCTTCCTGGCCTACTTTGGCGCCATCATCGCCTGCAACGCCGGCGGCGCCGACGGCGCCATCATGGCCGCGCACATCCTGGCGATGGCCTACATGCTGATCCTGTTCATCATCTTCAAGTCGCTCGACTTCGACAGCCGGCGCTTCCAGCTGACCCAGCTCGCCGCGCTGGTGGCGATGTCGGCGGTGGTGTTCAGCTATTCGGTCGACGGCGCCTTCTACCTGGCCGTGCTGGGCGCGGCGCGCGACCCCGACAGCGTGGCCACCTACCAGGGCTTCTCGCGCTCCTACCTGGTGCCGCTGGTGGTGGTGCTGGCCTGCGCGCGGCGCGCGCCGGCGCGCTGGGCCTTGTACGCGCTGGGCCTGCCGACCTTGTACATCAACACCGCCCGCAGCGAGTTCGGCACGCTGCTGTTCCTGGTGCCGCTGCTCGAGCTGCACGCGGCGCGCCACCGCCTGGCCATGGTGGCGGCGCTGGCGCTGCTGGCGCTGCTGCTCAAGCTCAACCTCGACGCCATCGTCGCCGCCGTGCCGGACAACCGCACGCTCGAGCTGCTGGACCTGTCACACTCGTCGTCGGTCAGCGCGCGCCACCACCTGACCGAGCAGGCCTTGCGCACCATCGCGCTGCATCCCATCCTCGGCGCCTATGCCAGCTACCCGCCGGGCAACTACGCCCACAACATCCTGTCGGCCTGGGTCGACCTCGGCCTGTTCGGCTTTGGCGCCTTGCTGCTGCTGATGGGCTATCCGCTGGTGCAGATGGCCGTGCACGGCTACCTGGTGGGCGGGCGCGCCAGCCGCGACCGGCGCTTCGTGCTGGCCTGGAGCCTGCTCGGCGTGACCATGCTATTGCTGTGCATGTCCCACAATTTCAGCGACATGCTGGTCGGCGCCGCCCTGGGCGCCTACGCCCGCTACCGCTCGGGAGGGTGGCATGGCTGACCTCGTGCAAGCGCGGGGGCGGCCGTGACGCTGCCGCCGCCCCCGTCCCCGTTCGCCGGATTGCTGCGCCCGGCGCGGCTGGCCGAGGCGCTGCGCCTGGCGGCCCAGATCGCCCGCCTGCCGCGCGCGCGGCTGCGCTTTGACACCGCGCTCGACCCGGAGCTGGTGCGGCGCACGCACCGCCTGTTCACCCAGCCGCACCCGCGCTACCGGGTGGTGGGCAACAAGACGCTGGGCATCGCGCTGATCGACCTGCGCGCCTACGCCAGCGGCGAGGCCTATCTGGCGTCCCTGATGCGGCGCGACTACGCCGGCTACCACAGCCGGCGGGCGCGCCGCCGCGGCTACACCGTCGCCGAGATCGACCGCAACGACTACGTCGACGACATCCACCGCATCAACACCTCGCGCGAGACGCGCCAGGGGCGGCCGATGGACCCGGCCTACGCGGTGCGCACCGGCTTCTATCCTGCCGACGGGCTGCGCCATTACGGCGTGCTCGACAAGCATGGCCGGCTGGTGGCCTACGGCGACGTCGGCGTCTACGGCGACTTCGCCGCCACCGACCGCCTGCTCGGCTACCCCAGCGGCGACGGCGTCATGTACCTGCTGCTGGCCGAGCTGGCGTGCCGCCTGATCGACGACGGGCGGCTGAACTACCTGATGTACGACACCTACCTGGGCGCGCTGCCGGGCTTGCGCGATTTCAAGCGCCGGCTCGGCTTCCACCCCTACCGCATCCGTTATTCCATTCGCTGAGGACATCATGATCGCCAAATTCGCCACCCACTGCAAACTGGCCCTGGACGTGGTCCGGCTGCCGGTCGCCAAACTGTGCTTCGACACCAGCTTCGATCCGGTCGACGTGCGCGAGACGCACCGCCGCTTCACCAGCCCCCATCCGAAATACAAGGTGTTCGGCTACAAGCAGCTGGGGGTGGCGCTGATCGACCTGCGCCGCCTGGCCGAACCGTCGGCGGCGCCGGCGGCCGACGGCAGCGACGCGCTCAAGGGCGCGGCCAGCTACGTGGCCAAGGCGCGGCGGCGCGGCTACACGCTGGCGCAGATCGACCGCAACGACCACGTCGACGCCATCCACGCCATCAACACCAGCATGGTCAGCCGCCAGGGCCGGCTGATGGACGCGAGCTACCTGGAAAAGAAGTGCCACTTCGAAAAGCAGAGCCACTACCGCTACTTCGGCGTGTTCGCCAAGGACGGCAAGTTGATGGCCTACTGCAACGTCGGACGCTACGGCAACTTCGCCGCGTTCTCGCAGCTGCTCGGCTACCGCAACAACGACGGCGTCATGCACCTGCTGGTGACGGACGTGGTGGCGCTGCTGCTGGCCGAGCTGCGCGGCGGCGACGGCCCCGAGTTCCTGATGTACGACACCTTCTTCGGCGCCCAGCCCGGCCTGCGCCAGTTCAAGACCATGCTCGGCTTTAGCCCCTACCGCGTGCGCTACAGCCTGCGCTGAGCCTGCCCAGCGATATGCGCACCGTCCTGAACCGCCTCTACAGCGACTACCTGATGCCGTCGCGCCTGGGCCACTACGAGGCCCTGCTGCGGCGCGCGCGCGACGAGGGCTACCGGCAGACGTCGGTGCGGGCCTGGCTGGCGGCGCTGCGCGGCGGGCGCGCCGGCGACGCCCGGGTACTGGTGCACCGGCACGACATCGACACCGACCTGGCCACGGCGCGCCGCATGTTCGCGCTCGAACAACGGCACGGGGTGCGCGCCAGCTACTACTTCCGACTGTCGACGCTCGACTTCGGCCTGATGCGCGAGATCGAGCGCTACGGCAGCGAGGCCAGCTACCACTACGAGGAGATCGCCACCTACGCCAAGCGGGCCCACCTGAAGGATCCGTGCCAGGTGCGCGCGCACATGGACGAGATCCGCCGCCAATTCGAGGACAACTTCCGCCGCATCGAGCGCGAGCTGGGCAGCAAGTTGCTCACCGTCGCCAGCCACGGCGACTTCGCCAACCGGCGCCTGGGCGTGATCAACCACGAGCTGCTGGCCGATCCGGCGCTGCGGGCGCGCTGCGGCATCGCCTGCGAGAGCTACGACGACGAATTGCTGTCGAGCTTTGACGTCTACATCAGCGACCGGCCGCATCCGCAATACTTCCACCCGCTGCCGCCGCAGGCCGCGCTGGGCGCCTACCGCCGCATCTGCCTGCTGACCCACCCGGCGCAATGGCGCACCAACTGGGCCGCCAGCAGCCGCCACAACCTGCAGCGCCTGGTCGAGGCCTGGCGCTGGTGAGGCGCCCGCGCGCCCGCCCTCCCCCACCCACGCGACGACAAGGCCACGCCGATGAACATCCTGCTGATCAACCACTACGCCGGCTCGCCGCGCCACGGCATGGAGTTCCGGCCCTATTACCTGGCGCGCGAATGGGTGCGCGCCGGCCACCGGGTGCGCATCGCCGCCGCCGCCGCCTCGCACCTGCGCGCCCGGGGGCCCGAGCTGGGCGGCCGGGCGGCGCTCGACGAGACCATCGACGGCGTCGACTACCGCTGGCACGCGACGCCGGCCTACCGCGGCAATGGCGTCGGCCGCGCCACCAACATGGCCGCCTTCGTCGCCGCGCTGTACCGCGACGCCGCCCGCTACGCCGCGCCCCGGCCCGAGCTGGTGATCGCCTCGAGCACCTACCCGGCCGACATCTGGCCGGCGCGCCGCATCGCCGCGCTGGCCGGCGCGCGGCTCGCCTTCGAGGTGCACGACCTGTGGCCGCTCTCGCCGATGGAACTCGGCGGCATGCCGGCGTGGCACCCGTTCATCGCGCTGATGCAGGCGGCCGAGGACTACGCCTACCGCCACGCCGACACCGTCATCTCGATCCTGCCCCACGCCGGCGCCCACATGGCCGCGCGCGGCCTGGCGCCGCACAAGCTGCACGTGGTGCCCAACGGCGTCGACCCGGACGAGTGGGACGCCGGTGGCGGCGACGGCGGCGGTTGGCGCGCGCCGGCGCCGCTGCCGGCGCCGGCCGCCGGCGTGCTCGACGCGCTCGCGCGCGAGGGCCGCGCGGTGGTCGGCTACGCCGGCAGCCACGGCCTGGCCAACGCGCTCGACACGCTGATCGAGGCGGCCGCGCTGCTGCGCGCGCGCCCGCTGGCGTTCGTGCTGGCCGGCGCCGGCCCGGACAAGCCGGCGCTGCAGCGCAAGGCCGCCACCGCCGGGCTGCGCAACGTGTACTTCCTCGACCCGCTGGCCAAGCGCCACATGCCGGCACTGCTGCGCCGCTTCGACATCGCCTACCTCGGCTGGCGGCGCCAGCCGCTGTACCGCTACGGCATCTCGCCCAACAAGCTGGGCGACTACATGATGGCGGCGCGGCCGATCGTCCACGCGGTCGAGGCGGCCAACGATCCGGTGGCCGACGCCGGCTGCGGCCTGAGCCTGCCGCCGGAGGATCCGGCCGCGCTGGCGGCGGCCATCGCGCGGCTGGCGGCGATGCCGGCGGCCCGGCGCGACGCGCTCGGCGCGCGCGGCGCGCGCTACGCCCGCGAGCACCTGACCTATCCGTTGCTGGCGCGCCGCTTCCTGGCCGCCTGCGCCGCGCCGCAGCCCTGACCGTCCCACCACGAGGAGACCTCCATGCCCACATCCCGATTCCAACCGGGCGCGCCGCGCCAGCTGTCGGCGGCCGCCGACATCGCCGGCGCCGCCACCGCCAGCCTGGCCGCCACCGCGGCCGTCGCCACGTCCGCCGGGGCGGCCGACGCTGTCGCGCCCGAGCGCTCCGCCATCCCCGCCGCCCCCGCCATTCCGGCTACCCCGGCCATCCCGGCTACACCGGCCACCCCGGCCACGCCGGGCTTCCTGCCGTTCGCGGTGCCCGACCTGGGCGAGGAGGAGGCGGCGGCCGTGCTCGAGTGCCTGCGCTCGGGCTGGATCACCACCGGCGCCGTCAGCCGCCGCTTCGAGCGCGAGTTCGCCGACTTCCTCGGCGGCGGCGTGTGCGCCGTGGCCGTCAACTCGGCCACCGCCGGCCTGCACCTGGCGCTCGAGGCGCTCGGCATCGGCCCCGGCGACGAGGTGATCGTGCCGACCATGACGTTTACCGCCACCGCCGAGGTGGTGCGCTACCTGGGTGCCGAGCCGGTGCTGGTCGACGTCGACGCCCGCACCCTGTGCCTCGACCCGGAGGCGGCGGCCGCCGCCGTCACGGCGCGCACCCGCGCCATCGTGCCGGTCCACTACGCCGGCCTGGCGTGCGACATGGACGCCATCCTGGCACTGGCGCGGCGCCACGGCTTGCGCGTGGTCGAGGACGCCGCGCACGCCTTCCCGACGCGCCACGCCGCCCGCCTGGTCGGCACCCTCGACAGCGACGCCACCGTCTTCAGCTTCTACGCCAACAAGACCATCACCACCGGCGAGGGCGGCATGGTGGTCTGCCGCGACCCGGCGCTGCTGCAACGGGTGCGCGTCATGCGCCTGCACGGCATCAGCGAGGACGCCTTCGAGCGCTACACGTCGACCCGCCCGGCCTGGTTCTACCAGGTCGTCGCGCCCGGCTACAAATACAACCTGACCGACATCGCCGCCGCCATCGGCTGCCAGCAGCTGCGCAAGATCGAGCGCTTCCTGGCGCGGCGCCAGGCGCTGGCGGCCGGCTACGCGGCCGGCCTGGCCGGCCTGCCGCTCGCGCTGCCGGCGGACGCCGGCGGCGCCGGCCAGCACGCCTGGCACCTGTACCCGGTGCGGCTGACGGCCGCCGCTCCGCTCACGCGCGAGCGCCTGATCGCGCTGCTGGCCGAGCGCGGCATCGGCACCAGTGTCCATTACATCCCGCTGCACCGGCACCCGTATTGGCGCGAGCGCTACGGCTTGCGGGCCGAACGCTTTCCCAACGCCGAGGCCGCCTATGAATCGCTGCTGACCCTGCCGCTTTACACCCGCATGACCGACGCCGACCAGGCGCGCGTGGTCGCCGCGCTCAAGGAGCTGCTATGTTAATCAAACGCTGCTTCGATATCGTGGCCGCGCTGGCGGCCCTGTTGCTGCTGGCGCCGCTGATGCTGGCGCTGGCGGCGTGGATCAAGCTCGACTCGCCGGGGCCGGTGCTGTTCCGCCAGCGCCGCGTCGGGCGCAACGGCGTGCCCTTCCTCATCTACAAGTTCCGCACCATGGGCGCCGCCGCCGAGCAGGCCGGCCAATTGTCGGTGGCCGACGACGCCCGCGCCACCGGCGCCGGCCGGGTGCTGCGCCGCCACAAGCTCGACGAGCTGCCGCAGCTGCTCAACGTCCTGGCCGGCGACATGAGCCTGGTCGGGCCGCGGCCGGAGGTGCCCCGCTACGTGGCCCACTATCCGCCGGCCGTGCGCGACCTCGTGTTGTCGGTGCGCCCCGGCATCACCGACCGCGCGGCGCTCCGCTTCCGCGACGAGGGCGAGATCCTGCGCCGGGCGCCGAGCCCGGAACAGGCCTACCTGCGGCAGGTGCTGCCCGTCAAGCTCGACTATTACGTGCGCTACGTGCGCGAGCGCGCTTTCCTGTCCGACCTGGCCATCCTGGCGCAGACGGCGGCCACGCTGCTGCCGCTGCCGCTGCGCCCGCGCCTGCTGGCGCAGGGCAGCCTGACCGCGCACGACTGGCAATCGCCGCTGATCTCGCTGCTGCGCGGACTGGCGGCGCTGCAGGTGGCGGCCGCGCACTTGCGCGCGCGCGTCTATCCCGGCCTGAGCACGCTGGCCGACCCGCCGCTGTGGTACCTCGGCCTGTCGTTCGCCACCGGTTTCGCGCACCAGGCTGTGGTGGTGTTTTTCCTGCTCAGCGGCTGGCTGGTCGGCGGCAGCCTGCTCGACCGCGTCGGCCAGCCGCGCGCGCTGCGCGACTACGCGATCGACCGCGTCACGCGGCTGTGGGTGGTGCTGCTGCCGGCCTTCGCGCTGATGCTGTTGTTCGCGCACGCCACCGGCGCGCTGGCGGCCGCCCCGCCGGAACCGATCCGGGGCGACCCGTGGTCGGCGCTCGCGCTGCTGGGCAACCTGGTCGGCCTGCAAACGATGGCGGTGCCTGTGCTCGGCGGCAACTTCCCGCTGTGGAGCCTGGCTTACGAGACGTGGTATTACGCGCTGTTCCCGCTGGTGCTGGTGGCGGCGCGGCCCGGCCGGACGGGCGCCCGGCTGGCGGCGGCGCTGGCGGCGGCGGCCATCGCCGCCTGCGTCAGCCCGGTGATCGTGGCCTACTTCGCGCTGTGGCTGATGGGGGCGGCCGCCTCGCGCGTGCGCATCGACGCCGGCCGCGCGGCGCGCGCGCTGTGCTGGCTGGCGTTCGCGGCGCTGGCTGTGTGGCTGCGCCTGCGCGGCCAGGACGGCGACCTCGGCGCGCATATGTTTTGGCCGGATTTGCTGTACGGCGCCTTGTTCCTGCTGTGCCTGTGCGGCGCGGGGCGGCGCGACCCGGCGTCGATGCGGCCGCTGGTGGCGGCCGGCACCTTCCTGGCCGGCTTCTCGTTCACCTTGTACGTGCTGCACGTGCCGCTGCTCGAGCTGCTGTGGGCCTATCGCGGCGGCGCACCGCTCTCGCCCAACGACATGGCCAGCCTGGCGGTGTATGCCGCCATGCTGGCCATCATTGTTGCGCTGTCATACCTGATCCACCTGCCGTTCGAGGCCCGCACGGCCGGGCTGCGCCGTGTTGTCAAGCGCCTGCTGCCGGGCCGGGCGGCCGCCAAGCCGGCCGCGCCGGCCGCCGGCGAAGCGGGCTGACGTCCGCCGGCCCGGCCCGCCGGCACACGCCGTCGATGCAGTCGCATCGCGGCGATTGCGGGGCGGACAGGCAGGCCCCGCTGCTCGTCCGCCCCGCGCGGAGACGGCCGATGGCGGGCGGCCGCCGCCCTCCTACTTGTAGGCGCCGATGCTGACCGGCTGCATCGGCGTGCCGTCCATGTCGTAGGCCGGCGCGTAGGCGGTGGTGCCGGTGCCCTTGGCCGGCGAACTCGCGCGCAGGTGCAGGTCCATCGCGCCACTGCGGTTGTACGACACGAACTGCGGGTCGGCGCTCACCGCCCCGGTCGGCTGCAGACCATTGCGCAAACTATAGTTATAGGTGCTGTTCTGGTAGACCAGGTTGTTGCGGTAGGTGTTGTGCGTGCCGGTCGAGCCCTGTTCGGAAATACCGTAGCGGTTGTCGTAGACGATGTTGTTGACCACGTGGGTATTGTCGTTCGGAGCGTTGCGGTTGTAGAAATCGCCGGCGCCGACGATGATGCCGGTGTTCGACGTCGTCACCGTGTTGTTGGCGATGATGACGTTGGTCGCGTCGTGCCACAGGTGGATCGCCGCCTCGGCCACGCGGTACACCACGTTGCCGACCACGCTGCCGGAGGTGCTCACGTAGATGCCGTGCACGTGCGGGCAGCCGGCCGGTCCGATGTCGTAGACGAAGTTGTTGACGATGTTCGACTGCACGCCCTGGTAGTACGAATCGACGCCGATCGCCGCCCCGCCGCCGCTGTTGCAGACGATGTTCTTGGCGATGTGGTGCACCCGGTTGTTGCGGATGGTGTCGTAGGAGCCGCCGTTGTAGATGCCGTTGGCCCACATCGTGCCGCCCTGGTGGGCGCTGCCGTCGACATCGAAGCCGTTGATCTCGACGTAGTTGCCGCGGTTGTCCCAGGCGACATTGCTGGTCGAGTTAGCCGGAGGAACGATCTTCGCGCCCCATTTGGTGGTCGACACGTAGTAGATGCGCCCGTTCGCCGTGCCGTTGGCGTTGGTGCGGAAGCTGCCGCCGTAGGAGCCGGGCGCGACGTGCACCGTGGTGTCGGGCGCGGCCAGCGCGGCGGCGCGCGCGATCGTTTTCACCGGCGAGCCCTGGGCGCCCGAGTTGCTGTCCGAGCCGGTGGTCGACACATAAAGGTGGTGGGCCGTGTTGGGCACCGGTGTCGGCGTGGGAGTCGGCGTCGGGGTGGGCGTGGGCGTCGGGGTGGGCGTCGGCGTGGCGCTGGCGTATTCGAACGCGCCGACGTCGTCGGCCGCCAGCGCCTTGTCGATCGCCGGCGAGCCGGCGCGCAGATGGTAGTCGCCGCCGCCGGTGCGCACGTAGTTGACGAACTGCGGCGCCGCCGCGATGGTCGCCACCGCCACGCCGCGCAGCATCACGTAGGTCTGGGCCGCCTGCAGGAACATCAGATTATTCGCATAAGTGTTGTGCGTGCCCAGGTTGCCCTGCTCCACCACGCCATAGGCGGTGTCGTAGATGATGTTGTTCGTCACGCGCGAGTTGTCGCCCGCCGCCGTGGCCTGGTAATAATCGCCGCTGCCGACCACGACGCCGATGTAGGCGGCGAAGATCGTGTTGTTGGCCACGTCGACGGCCGAGGCGTCGTGCCACAGGCGCACCGCCGCGTTCGAGACGCCGTAGACCAGGTTGTTCTTGACGTCGCCGCCGGCGCTGTTGACGTAGACGCCGTACATGGTCTTGCAACCGTTGGCGCCGATGTCGTGCACCAGGTTGGCCAGCACGTCGTTGGCCGTGCCCTTGAAATAGCTGTCGACGCCGATGCCGCCGCCCGAGGCGCAGGCAGCGCGCCCGATGTGGTGGACACGGTTGCCGCGCACGGCGCCGAACGAGCCGCCGCTGTAGATGCCGGTGGTCCAGGCGGTGCCGCCGCGGGCGGCCGTGCCGTCGACCTCGAAACCCTCGATGTCGACGTAGTTGCCGCGGTTGTCCCAGGCCGCCACCGTGCTCGAGGTGGCCGGCGGCACGATCTTGGCCGCCCATTTCGTGTCCGACACATACTTGATGCGCGCCGTCGCCGTGCCGCTGGCGGCGGTGGTGAAGCCGCCCGCGTAGGTGCCCGGCGCCACGTGCACGATGCTGCCCGCCGTGGCCGCTTGCGCCGCGCGCCCGATGGTCGCGAACGGCGCCGCCTGGGTGCCGGGATTGCTGTCTGAACCTGCGGTTGAAACATAAAACTGCGGCGTCGCCGCCGCGCTGTTGTAAGTCACCTCGGCGGCCAGCCGCGGCGCCGGCGCCGCGGTGGCCTCCGGCCCCCCGGCTTCGCCGCCGCCACCGCCGCACGCGGCCAGCAACACGGCGCAGGCGCCCAGACCGGCGGTCTTGACGTTGCTTGGGGACAGGTAGTTGACAGAATTTTTCATCAAACGTTCCTCGTTCATTAAGTGAATGAGGAAGGTTTGATTTAAATCAAATGCTAGAGTTCAATTCTTTTAGAAAAATTTTCTGATAAGATTTTTTTACAACGCAGCGCCCCCATCGCCGGCCTCAGGCGTCGTTGAACACCACCCCGTGCGGCGCGATGCCGGCCTGGTTGAGCCGCTTGACGGCCGCGTTGAGCTGGGCCTCGGTGGTCACGCCGGCGCGCGTGACGAGGAACACCGCGCCGGCGTGGGCGCCGACGACCAGCGCGTCGGCCGCCACCAGCACCGGCGGCGCGGTCATCAGCACCACGTCGTAGCGGGCGGTGAGCGCCTCGAGCAGGCCGGCCAGGTGGCGGTGCTGCAACAGCTCGGTCTGCTGCGGCGTGACGCTGCCGCAGGCGATCAGGTCGAGCCGGTCGGCCACGCCGTGGCGCACCGCCTGGTGCGGCTGCAGCGCCCCGGCCAGGCACTCGGCCAGGCCGCCGGAGCGCTCGCTGCCGAAGTACTCGTGCAGCCGGCCGCCGCGCAGGTCGGCGTCGATGAGCAAGGTGCGCTTGCCGCCGGAGGCCATCAGCAAGGCCAGGTTGACCGAGACGAAGGCGGCGCCGACGCGCCGCGTCGGCCCCAGGCAGCTGACCACGTTGTTGCGGCTGTGCGGCAACACAAATTGCAGCGCGGCGCGGAACGCGCGCAGGCTCTCGGCGGCCGCGTCGTCCGGCGCGGCCTGCGCCAGCAACAGCGGCGCGGCGCGGCGCGCCTGGCGCCGCAGCCGGTCCTGGCTGCGGCTGTGCGGAATGGTCGCGTGCACGGTGCGCGCGCCCAGCAGCGCCTCGACGCGCTCGGGGTCGTCGATGCCGCCGCGCACGGCCTTGCCGGCGAAGGCCAGCAGCGTGCCCAGGAACAGGCCGGTGACCAGGCCGAGCGCGACGATCAGCGGCCGGTTCGGCTTGAGCGGTCGCTCCGGCGCCACCGGCATGTCGACCATGCGCACATTGCCCACCCGCCCCACCGCCACCAGGCGCAGCTGCTGGGCCGTGTTGAGCAACTCGGTGTACAGGTCGGTGCCGACCTTGACGTCGCGCGCCAGCCGCGCCTGCTCCTGCTCGAGCAGCGGCAGCTGCTTGATGCGCGCCTCGAGCGCGTCGATCTCGCGCCCCGTCTCGCGCGCCTGCTGGCCGAGCGCCTGCAGCAGCGGGTGCTCGTCGGTGTAGCGCCCCAGCAGTTCGGCGCGCTTTTGCGCCAGCGCCGCGCGCCGCGCCTGCGCCGCCGCCAGCGTGTCGAGCGCGATGCGCACCTCCTGCTCGATGTTGACGGTGGCGTGACTGCTGCGGTAGCCGTTGTAGCGCGCCTCGGCGGACTCGAGCTGGCCGCGCAGCACCGGCAGCTGGCGGTCGAGGAAGGCCAGCGTCTTTTGCGCCTCCTCGGTGCGGCGCGCCAGGTTTTGCCGCATGTACTCGTTGCCGATCTCGGTGAGGGTGGCGTACACGCGCTGCGGATCGGGCCCGTGCAGCCGCACCTCGATCACGCCGGACTGCTTGCCCTGCTCGGCGATCTGCAGCGCCGCCTGCACCTGCTCGAGCGCGGCCAGGCGCGAGCGGCGCCGCAGCACGAAGCGCGCGCCGGCATTGGCGCGCAGCCGCGCCACCAGCAGCTCGACCGGGCCGGCGCGGGCCGGGCGCCCGGCCACGCCGTCGAGCACTACCCGCCCGGCGCCGTCGCCGAGCCGGTAGCGCCCGCCGCCGAGCGCGGTCAGCGTGAAGTCCTGGTTGTACAGCGCGTCGGGCACGTCGAAGCGCTCGACCTCGATCTTCTCGCCGCCCCACACGTAGCCGCCGCGCCCGAACAGGCCAGGCTCGGACAACACGCTGCCGCGGCGCGCGGCGATCCACTCGCCGCCGAGCGGAAAATAGCGCGGCGTGGCCTCGATGTAGAGGCGCAGCGCGTCGACCGCGCGCGCCACCACCTGGCGCGAGCGCAACAGCTCCATCTCGGCGATGGCCGCCTTCTTGGTCTCGAACAGCGACGACACGTCGTTGAGGATGTTCTTCGACGCGTTCGGGCTTTCCTCCTCCACGTGCAGCATCATGTTGGCCTCGTACACGGGGCGCGCGGCCAGCGCCCAAGCCAGCGCGGCGAGCGTGCAAAGCGCGGCGACGCCGGCGATCAGCCAGCGCCGCGCCGCCAGCGTGTGGAAATAGGCGCGCCAGGCCAGGCTGCCGGGGTCGGGCTCGGGGGCCGGCGCGACCCGTTCGATCAGCTCGGTCGGGGCGGCCACGCCGCGCAGCGCGCGCAACCGGGGGGCGGAGTCGTAGGCGTCGGTCATGGCGGCCTAGGGACGGGTGGTGGCGCCGACCGCCGACGACAGCTCGCCCGGGAACAGCTGGCTGATGGCGCGGTGCCAGTTGGCCAGCGCCGAGGCGGCCACGTAGACGACATCCTTGGGGCGCAGCTCGAAGCGCTCGGCCAGCGCCAGCGCGCGCGAGGGCCGGGCGTCGAGCCGGTACACGCGCGGACCCTGGCCGGTCTGGCGCACCACGTAGACCTTGGCGGCGTCGGCGCTTTGCGGATTGACGCCGCCAACCTCGCCGAGCGCCTCGTTGAGCGTCAAGCGGCCGTCGTGCATGGTCAGCGCGCGCGGCTGCAACACCTCGCCGGCGACGAACACCTTGCTCTCGTCGCGCGGCGGCACGCGCACGATGTCGCCGTTGGCCAGCATGACGGCGCCGGCGTGGCGGCCGTCGCGCTGCGCGCGGATCAGGTCGACGCGGTGGCGCCGGCCGGCGCGCTCGACGGTCACGCGGCTCTGGTCGGCGCCGGGCAGCAGGCCGCCGGCGCGGTTGACCGCCTCGAGCAGCGTCATCGGGATGTCGTTAATGGTCTGCAAGCCCGGCGTGCGCACCTCGCCGTCGACATAGACGCGCTGGCTGCGGTAGGCCAGCACGTTGAGCGTGACGCGCGGCTCGCGGAAGTAGCGCGCCAGCCGCGCGGTCAGCAGCGCGCCGGCTTGTTCGCGCGTGAGGCCGGCGAAGGCCATCGCGCCGGCGTACGGGAACTGCAGCAGGCCGCGCTGGTCGATGACAAAGCTGGCCGCCGGCGGCCCCTGCCCGGCGCCGGCGCCATCGACGCCCGGCTCGCGCGCCGGCGCCCCGCTCAGCTCCGGGTGGTCCCACAGCGTGATGGCCAGCACGTCGCCCACGCCCAGCACATAGCTGTAGGCGTCCGGCTCGGTGGCGGCCAGGGTGCCGAGGTCCTGGTCGGGCGCGGCCGCGCCGGCGCGCTGCTCGGCGTCGAGCCATTGTTCGGTGATGGGAATGACCTCGGCGTCCTCCGGCGCCGGCGCGCTGTGCAGGGCGCTGGCGCAGCCGGCGGCCAGCGCTGGCAACAGCAACGCCCACGCCAGGCGCAGCGCGCGCGGCCGCCAAGAGGGGAACAAGGATGGAACGGTGGACGGGATGTCGCGCATGGGGGCCTCCGGAAGCTCGACCAGAGTAGAGCGCGTCCCGCAAGGCGGCCTTGTCGCACATCAAACGGGCGGTGGGGCGCGCGCGCCACGTCCGCCGGCCGCCCGCCGGCTAGGCGGTCGCTGCCGCCCGCCCGGCGGGCGCGGCCTGCGCGGCGCCGGCCAGCAAGTCCGCCAGCTGTTCCGGCGGCAACGGACGGCTGAACAGGTAGCCCTGCATCTCGTCGCAATTGTTGGCGCGCAGGAAGTCGCGCTGCTGCACCGTCTCGACGCCCTCGGCGATCACGCGCAGCTTGAGGCGGTGCGCCATGCCGATGATGGAGCTGGCGATGGCTTCGTCGCCGTGACTGCGGCCAAGGTCGCGCACGAACGATTTGTCGATCTTGAGCGTGGTGATGGGGAACGTCTTGAGCGCCGACAGGCTCGAGTAGCCGGTGCCGAAGTCGTCGATCGACAGCGCCACCCCCATGGCCCGCAACTGGCGCATCTTCTCGAGCGCGCGCGGCAAGTCGCGCATGATCACGCCCTCGGTCACCTCCAGTTCCAGCCAGCGCGGCGCCAGGCCGCTGTCGGCCAGCGCCAGCGCCACCCGCTCGACCAGCCGCGCCTCCTCGAACTGGCGCGGCGAGACGTTGACCGACACGCACAGCGGCGCCAGGCCGGCGTCCTGCCAGGCGCGGTTCTGGCGGCACGCCGTGCGCAGCACCCAGTCGCCCAGCGCGACGATGGCGCCGCTCTCCTCGGCCAGCGCGATGAAGCGGTCCGGCCCGATCACGCCGAGCTGCGGATGCTCCCAGCGCACCAGCGCCTCGGCGCCGAACACGCGCCCGCCGCGCAACTCCACCTTGGGCTGGTAGACCAGCCGGAACTGCTCGCGCTCGAGCGCCTGGCGCAGGCCCTCGAGCAAGGCCAGCTTGTGTTCGATCTCGCCGTTCATCTCGCGCGCGTAGAACTGGCAGTTGTTCTTGCCCAGGTCCTTGGCGCGGTACATCGCCGCGTCGGCGTGGCGCAGCAGCGTGCCGGCGTCGGCGCCGTCGTCGGGCGAGACGGCCACGCCGATGCTGCAGCTCACGCACAGCTGCTGGCCGCCGACCTCGATCGGGCGCAGCACCGCCTCGCGCACCCGCTCGATGACGGCGGCGGCATCGGCGGCGCCGGCGCCGCCGGCCAGCAGCAGCACGAACTCGTCGCCGCCGAAGCGGCCCACCGCGTCACCCGGCCGCAGGCACTCGGCCATGCGCGCGGCCACCACCTTGAGCAGCGCGTCGCCGGCGTCGTGGCCGAGGCCGTCGTTGACCAGCTTGAAGCCGTCGAGGTCGATGAACGCCACCAGCAGCGGCGCGGCCGGCGCGCCGCCGGCCGGCGCCAGCGCCGCCTCGAGCCGCTCGGTGATGCGCACGCGGTTGGCCAGGCCGGTGAGCGTGTCGTGGTGGGCCAGGTACTGCAGGCGCTCCTCGGCCAGCTTGCGCTCGGTGATGTCGCGCACGATGGCGACCACGCCGCCGTCGACCGGCACCACCTGCTGGCGCACCCAGCGCGCGCCCAGCCCCGGCATGGTGTGGGTCCACTCCTGTTCGTGCACGCCGCCGACCCGGGTGGCCTGCACCAGCTGCCCGAGCATGCCGTTGCCGCGCGCCTCCGGCACCAGCCGCAGCACGGTGGTGCGGCACAGCCGCTCGCGCGCCACGCCGGTCATGCGCTCGGCGCGGCAGTTGGCGTCGACGATGCGGAAATCGACGATGTCGCCGGCGGCGTCGCGCACCTCGCGCAGCACGAAAAAGGCGTCCAGGCTGGCCGCCGACGCCGCCGCGTAGGTCTGCTGGGCGCGCCGCACGCCGGCGCGGTGGCGCGCGCCCTGCCACGACCACAGCCACAGCAGCGCGGTGGCCACGGCCAGCGCCACGCTGGCGGCGGCGGCCCGCCACAGCGTGGCGCGCACGGCGCGCTCGCACTGCGCCATCTGCTCGGCTTCATCGAGCCCGGCCACCACCGACAGCGCCGCGCCGCGCAGGGGAACCGACGCGCTCAGGCGGCCGGCGCCGGCCGGCGAGGCCAGGCGCTGGCCGAACGAGAGCTGGTCTCCCACGCGCAGCGCGCGCACCACGCCGTCGGTGCCGACCAGGCCGAGCATGCCGCGCTGGCCCATGCGGCTGCGCTCGTAACCGCTGGTGAAATAGGAAGGATCGGTTTCGACCACGACCACGCCGGCGAAATTGCCCTGCGCGTCGTCGAGCCGGCGCGTGAAATGCAGGTGCCAGGTGGTGTTGGCGGCGTCGCGCGTCGGCACGCTGACGTAGGTGGCGCCGCCGTCGCGCCGCTGGTGGAAGGCGAAGTAGCCCTGGTCGGCGACGGCGATCGGCAGCGCCGCCGGATTGCTGGCCACCGTCACGCCGTCGCGGTCGATGATGCTGACGGTAAAGACCACGCCGGACGGCAGCAAGCCCTCGCGGCCGAGCTCGGGCAGCGCGCCGAGCGGACCGCGCCGCTCGACCGCGTACTTGAGCACGCGCAGCGTCTGGTCGATCACGTCCAGGCTGCGCGCCACCTGCGCCTCGTAGGTGGCCAGCGCGTCGCGCAAGGACTCGGCGGCCTGCTCGCGCGCACGCACGCGTTCGGTGTCGATGGCGCGCAGCGACAGCGCCCAGATCGCCACCAGCAGCAGCAGCGCGAACAGCGGCAGCGAGAAGTGCGTGTCGAGTCCGCGCCGCAGCCAGCGCGCGCGCGGCCCGTCGCCGCCGGCCGGCGCCGTCATGGCAGCACCGCCAGCACCTTGACGCTGGCGTCGAGGGCGCGGCGGTCGATGTAGCCGATCATGTCGGCATGGCCGGCCACCAGGCGCCGCACGGCGCCGCTGTTGGCCACCTCGCGCGGCGGGCGCCCCTGGCCGGTAAACACTTGCTTGGTCCAGTACTGCTTCATCAGCATCGGCGAGCGCCCCGCCACGCGCTGGTAGAACAGATCGCGCGGCGCGCTGCCCAGCGGCAGGTCCAGCGCCACCGCCGCGCGGCCGTCGGGAAAGCGATCGGTTTGCGCCAGGAAAATGGCCGCCACCTCGGCCCGGCGCAGCGACGACAAGGGATTGTTGGCCGCCACCACCACCACCGGATCGGCCGGCGCGGACGCCGGGCGCGCCGCCGCCGTCGCCGGCGGCCAGGCGGCCAGCATCAGCAAGGGCAAGGTCAATACCCGCATCGCGGGCAAGGGCAACAGCAATCGATCGGTCATGGGGCTTCCTGTCGGTGTTCCGGTGCTACGGCGTTCCATGTGCGACAACGACGCGCTTCGCCGATGCACACGGGCGGGCGCGGGAGCGCCGGCGACCGCGGACGGGCGTCAGATCTTCAGATGGGAGGACAGTCGTCGCACAGCCACAAGGCCACCGTATCGAACTTCCTTATTGCAACTTTTAATGCCGCAATGCAATATACCAAAAAACCGGGGCGAAGGCCACCGATAATTTTAATATTATTGCATTAATAGTGACGGATAGACCACTGCGCCGGTCGGCCGCGCGGGGCGGCACTGGCGCGCCTCAACCGCGCGCCAGCGTGGCGACCAGTTGCTCGACGCTGAACGGCTTGAGCAGCAATTGCGCGCCCTCGAGCGCAAAGCGCGGCTGCTGGCCGCTGGCGAACACGACGCGCAGGCCGGGGCGCAGCGCGCGCGCCCGGGTCGCCAGCACCTCGCCCGACAAATCCGGCAGCGAGATGTCGGTGATCATCACATCGACCGCCGCGTCCTCCAGCAGCGCCAGCGCGGCGGCGGCGTCGCCGGCCGGCAACACCGTGTGCCCCAACAGTTCGAGCAACTCGGTGGTGGTCTCGCGCAGCTCCGGTTCGTCCTCGACGAGCACGATGCGCAGGCCGGCCGCCGCTCCGGTTGCGGTGGCGCTGCCGGCGCCGGTGGTGGTGCCGGTCGTAGCGCCGGTGGTGGTGCCGTGCGCGCCCGCGGTGGTGGTGCGCGCACCGGCCGTGGCGCCGGTGGTGGCGATGTCGGCGTCGCTGGCGGCACGCACGGCCGCCACCGGCGCGCGCGCCGCCAGCTGCGCCGCATGCTGGCGGTTGGCCAGCACGTGGCGCACCTTGCGCGCCAGCGCCTCGCGCGTGTAGGGCTTGCCGAGCAAGTCGACGCCGGCGTCGAGCCGGCCGCCGTGCACGATGGCGTTTTCCGTGTAGCCGGACGTAAACAGTACGGCGATGCCCGGCAGCCGCTCGCGCGCCTTGCGCGCCAGCTCCGGGCTGCGCAGCGCCCCCGGCATGACCACGTCGGTAAACAACAGGTCGATCGGCAGGCCGCTGTCGATGATGCTCAGCGCGCTGGCGGCGTCGTTGGCCTTGAGCACCCGGTAGCCCAGCTCGGAGAGCAGCTCGACCACGGTGGCGCGCACGCCGTCGTCGTCCTCGGCCACCAGGATGGTCTCCTGGCCGCCGACGACGGCGCGCGGCTCCGGCGCCACCGGCGCGTCCTCGACCTCGAGCGAGCGCGGCAGGTAGAGCTTGACCGTAGTGCCGCAGCCGGGTTCGCTGTAGATCTTGACGTGGCCGCCCGACTGGCGCGCGAAGCCGTACACCATCGACAGGCCCAGGCCGCTGCCCTTGCCTTCCGGCTTGGTCGAGAAGAACGGGTCGAAGGCCTGCGCCATGACCTCGGCGCTCATGCCGGCGCCGGTGTCGCTGATGGCGATCATCACGTACTGGCCGGCGGCCAGCTCCGGATGGCCGGACGCGTACTGGTCGTCGAGCAGCGCGTTGCCGACCTCGATGGTGAGCTTGCCGACGCCGTCCATGGCGTCGCGCGCGTTGATGCACAGGTTGAGCACGGCGTTCTCGACCTGCGCGGTGTCGACCAGCGTGTTCCACAGGCCGCCCGAGATCACCGTCTCGACCTCGATCTCCTCGCCCAGGCTGCGGCGCAGCATGTCCTCCATGCCGGCGATGAAGCGGCCGATCTTGACCACCCGCGGGTCGAGCGCCTGGCGCCGGCCGAACGCGAGCAGGTAGCTGGCCAGCTTGGCGCCGCGGGTGACGCCGGCGAGCGCGTGCTCGAGCCGCTTCTCGGCGCGGGCGTTGCCCTTGACGTCGCCGGCGAGCAGTTGCAGGTTGCCGGAGATGACCTGCAGCAGATTGTTGAAGTCGTGCGCGACGCCGCCGGTGAGCTTGCCGATCGCCTCCATCTTTTGCGACTGCTGCAAGGCGGCCGCCGTGCGCCGCATCTCGTCGGCGGCGGCGCGCTCGGCCGTCATGTCGCGCCCGACCGCGTGCACGTAGCGCTCGTCCGGCACGGCCGTCCACGACAGGATGGCGTGGCCGCCGCCCTTGCGCAGCGTGCGGTTCTCGAACTTGAAGGTGTGCCGGCCCTCGGCCAGCGAGGCCATCTCCGCCTCCGAGGCGGCCATGTCCTCCGGGTGGATCAGCTTATACAGCGAGGTGCCGATCACCTCGGCCTCGTCCCAGCCGAGCAGGCGGGTGAAGGCCGGGTTGATGGCCACCACGAAGCCCTCGAGCGTGACGACCAGCATGACGTCGGTCGAATAGCGCCACATGCGGTCGCGCTCGGCCGTGCGCTCGGCCACCTGCTGCTGCAGCTTGTAGGCGGTCGACTTCTGGTCCTCGATGTCGGTGCTGGTGCCGACCCAGCGCCGCACCACGCCTTGTTCGTCGACGATCGGCAGCGCCCGCACCAGGTGCCAGCGGTAAATGCCGTCGGCGCGGCGGATCCGGTATTCGGTCTCGAAGGTGTGGCCGGTGGCCACGGCCACGGTCCACTTGCGCCCGGCCTCGGCCAGGTCGTCCGGATGGACGATGGCGGACCAGCCGTTGTCGTCGAGCTCGCCCGGCCGGGTGCCCGAGTAGCGGTACACCTGGTCGTTGAACCAGTCGAGCGCGCCGTCGGCGCGGGCCTGCCACACCTGGCTGGGGATGGTTTGGGCCAGGGTGCGGAAGGTGTTCTCGCTGGCGCGCACCTGGTTTTCGGCCATGACGCGGTCGGTGACGTCGGCGCCCTGCACGAAGATGCCCCAGACGGCGCCGGCGGCGTCGCGCAGCGGCTGGTAGACGAAGTCGAGGAAGCGCTCGCGCGCCGGGCGCTCGCCGGTGGCGGCCAGGAAGAACGGCACGGCCGTGCCGGACCAGGTCTCGCCGGACGCGTACAGCCTGTCGAGCAGGCCGACGAAGCCCTGGCTGTCGGCCTCCGGCAGCGCCTCGCGCACGGGCAGGCCGATCAGCGCGCGCTGGCCGACCAGCTCCATGTAGGCCGGATTGGCCGAGGTAAACACGTGCTCGGGGCCGGAGAGCATGGCCATGAAGCCGGGCGCCTGCTCGAACATGATGCGCATGCGCTCCGATTCGTTGCGCACGCGCAGCTGGGCCTTGACCTTGTCGGTGGTCTCGATCACCAGCACCATCACCCCGACCGGCGTGCCCTCCTCGTCGAGCACGGGCGAGTAGTCGAGGTTCATCCAGATGCGCTCCGGCCCGCCGTTGCGGTGCACCGTCAACTCCTGGTCCTTGTAGACCAGCGTGCGGCCGGACAGGCCGACCTTGATGACATGGTCGTTGAAGTCGGCGATCTCCGGCCAGGCCTCGCGCACGTTGGCGCCGAGCGACATCGGATGGCGCCCGCCGGCGAACACCGCGTAACCGTCGTTGTAGACCATCACCCCCTGCTCGCGCATGAGCAGCACGATCGGCAAGGTCGAGCGCAGGATCAGCGCCACCGTCGTCTTGAGCGACTGCGGCCAGGCGTCGATCGGCCCCAGCGCGGTCTTGCTCCAGTCATGGGTGGCGATGATACGGGCGAGTTGGCCGCCGCCGTTAAGGAAGGGATGGGTCACAGTGTCGGATCAATAAATGTTGTCGTGGGATTATAGTTTGTCCTGAACACAAAAAGACGCCGCACGCGACAATACTCCATTGCCAAGGAAATAAAATACGGATATAGTGCGAATAAGAATCATTATCATTATAGAGGCGCATGGACATCCCCCAAGAGTTACGCAAGCTCGGCCTGAAAGCGACGCTGCCCCGCCTGCGCATCCTGCAGTTGTTCCAGGAGTCGAAAAGCAAGCACCTGAACGCCGACGACGTCTACCGGCTGCTACACGACGAAAACATCGACATGGGCCTGGCCACTGTATACAGGGTGCTGATGCAGTTCGCCGACGCCGGCATCCTGATCCGGCGCCATTTCGAATCGGTGGCGTCGGTGTTCGAGCTCAATGAAGGCGGCCACCACGACCACCTGATCTGCACCAACTGCGGCAAGATGGAAGAGTTCCTCGACGCCGAGATCGAGCAGCGGCAGGAGGCGGTGGCCAGGGAGCGCAACTTCGTGCTGCACGAGCACTCGCTGTCGCTGTACGGTTTTTGCGGCGACTGCGCCGACAACATCAACCCGGCGGCGGCCAGGAAGCTGCGCCGCTCGTGAGCGCCGCCGGCCGGGCACCCGATGCGGCCCTGGCCTAGACGATGCCGGCCTAGCCTAGACGATGCCGGCGCGGTGGCCGATGGCGCCGCGCGGGCGCGCCAGGCGCCAATCGCCGTCGATGCCGTCCACCGGGGAGCGCCGGATGACGCGCGTGGCGCGCGCCACCAGCAGCAGGGCCAGCGCCAGCGCCGCCGCCACGCCGAGCAATCCCAGCTGGCGCGAATGGCAGGCGGCCGACAAACCGCCAAGCGCCACGGTCGACGCCAGCGCGGCGGCGATCAGGCGATTGAGCTTCCTTGCGATCTTCAACGAGCAAAACCAATGCATGCTGTTCTCCCTGGATGCTGCGGTGTTGGTCTGGCGCGGCGTCGCGCGACGGTCGGCTGCTGCCCGGTGGCTACTGCGGCGCGCCATCGGGCGGCACGCCGCCGGCCTGGCGCAGGCAACGCAGCAGCTCGCTGGCGTCGAACGGTTTACTCAGGAAACAAGACGCGCCGCCCTGCAGCGCGCGCTTGCGCAGCGCCGCCTCGGGAAAGGCCGTCATCAGGATCAGCGGCAGCGCGTTGCCCTGCCGGCGCAACTGTTCGAGCAATTCGATGCCGCTCATGCCCGGCATTTGCAGATCGGTGATGATGCAGTCGCATTGGTCGAGCGCCCCGCCACCGAGCAGCGCCTGCGCCGAATCGTAGGCTTGCGCGGCGTAGCCGTAGGAGCGCAGCAGGCTGCTCAGGCCGACGCGCACCGCTTCGTCGTCGTCGACGATGGCGATATGATTAAAATGTGGTTGCGGATCAGACACTCGGTACTCCCATGTTCGAACGGCGTTTCGCGGCCGTCCTGCGCATGGTGAAACAATACATGCTCGGCGGGGACGGCGAAATCATACAAGGGTATAGGTCGTGTAAAATTTGCACTAATAGCAACTTGAACCGGTGATCGCAACGTGATGAACAACACCCTGGGCCGCTGGTCGCGCCATCTTTTCCTGTTATCGTCGCTGCTTGCCGCGTGCGGCGCGCAGGCCGGCAATCCCATCGTTCCCGGCTGGTATGCCGATCCGGAAATGCGCATCTTCGACGGGCGCTATTGGCTCTACCCGACCTATTCGGCCGATGCCGATGGCGCGCCGGTCGCCGCCAGCCGGTTCACACAGCAACAACAGCGCCTGCGCGGGCGCGCCGACCTGGTCTGGGCGCCGTTTCTCAAGCAAAGCTTCCTGGACGCGTTTTCCTCGCCCGACCTGGTGCACTGGACCCGGCATGCGCGCGTGCTCGACGTCGAAAACGTCGCCTGGGCCGCCTACGCCGTGTGGGCGCCCTCCGCCATCGAACACAACGGCAAGTACTACCTGTTCTTCGGCGCCAACGACATCAAGGCCAACGGCCAGACGGGCGGGATCGGGGTGGCGGTGGCAGCACGCCCGGAGGGCCCGTTCAAGGACGCGCTGGGGCGGCCGCTGGTCGACGCCATCCACAACGGCGCCCAGCCGATCGACCAGATGGTCTACAAGGACGACGACGGCCAGGTCTATATGTACTACGGCGGCTGGCGGCACCTGAACGTGGTCAGGCTGGCGCCGGACCTGCTGAGCGTGGTGCCGTTCGGCGACGGCAGCACCTACAAGGAGATCACCCCGGACCCGGCCTATGTCGAAGGACCGTTCATGGCCAAGCGCAACGGCACTTATTACATGATGTGGTCGGAGGGCGAATGGACCGGGCCGGACTACAGCGTGGCCTACGCGATGGGCGCCTCGCCGCAAGGGCCTTTCAAGCGGATCGGCAAGATCCTGCAGCAGGACAGCCGGGTCGCCACCGGCGCCGGCCACCACTCGGTGCTCAACATCCCGGGCACCGACGAGTGGTACATCGCCTACCACAGAAGGCCGCTGGGGGAAACGGATGGCAACCACCGCCAGCTGGCCATCGAGCGGCTCGAATTTAACGCCGACGGCACGATCCGCCCGGTGGTATTGACGACGGCCGGCGTCGCGCCAAGGCCGCTGGCGCCGGCGCCCTAGCGCGGCCGCGCCCGGATGCGGGAAGTGGTCACGCCGCCAGGATTTGCGTGAACAAGGCGCGGTCGCCCGGTTCGGTAAAGCGCGAGTTGTGCCACAGCAGCGTAAAGTCGCCGTAGCGCAGCGCGGCCTTTTTGACGGCCTTCATCAGCTCGAGCGCCTCGGCCGTGTAGCCCAGGCCGAGCGAGTTGATGACCGCGCTTTCCATCATCACCAGCGGACGCTGGCGCAGCTTGAGCGGTTGCTGCTTGATCCAGCTCCACATCGGAAACGCGCGCGCGGTGCCGTGGCGAAAGCCCGGGTGGTAGGGAAAGCCGCCCGAGGTGTCGTAGCCGAAGCCAGCGCGCTCCAGATGATCGGCCGTCTCGCGCGCGTCCCAGCGCAGATAGTGCTGGCGGTTGCCGCGCACGTCGGCCACCGCGCCGGCGCTGCGACAGGCGTCGATCAGCGCCTGGCGCTCGCGCGCGATCAGCGCCGCGTCGTGGAACGTCTCGAAGCTGCCATGCACGCCGATCTCGTGCCCGCGCTCGGAAATGGACTTCAACAGCGCCTGCATGCGCTGCTCGCCCAGCGAATAGACGCAGTCGTAGGGCGTGCGGCCGGGCGTGGGAATGAAGTAGAACGCGCCCTGGCTGCCATGCTCCTCGAGCCGGCTCATATACCAGTCGAAGGTCCAGTGCGGATCGAAGCCGTACTGGCCGCGGCGGCTGCACCAGGCGTTGCGGATCCGGCCGGCGGCGCCGGACAGCGAGCGTCGGCGCAGCAGGGAGCCGCCGACGCCCTGCGCCAGCAGCCACGGGCTGCGGATCCAGCGCTCGTAGGGTTCGTCGACGTCGCAGGTGATCCACATCTTGCCGCCGGCGCGCTTGCGCGTCAGTCCGGGCCACAGGCTGGCCATCGCCGACCAGAGCACCTCGATGTATTCGTCGACGATCGGCCGGCGCAAAAAGCCGCGCCGCACCGCCAGCGAGGCGCCGGCCGGAAAGCGCTGATATTCATCGCGCTCGGTGTTGACCACCTCCTCGTAGCGCGACAGCATGAAAAAGATCGAGCCGATGACGTCGAGATAAAGATGGCCATTGCCATGGCGGTCGCGGACAAAGCCGGGACGGCCCCACAACACCGGTAGCGAGCGCGCCAGCAGATTGGCGTCGAGCGTAGCGCCGACGTCGCGCCAGTCGCCGGCGGCGTCGATGGCCAGCGAGCCCGGTTGCAGCCATAGCGGCCGGTTCATGCGGAAAAAATCGCACTCGATCGCCAGTACCCTGCCCCGGAAGCAGATTTCAAAGCGGTCGCCGGTGTGCACGGAGCAGGCCACGTCGATGCCGAACACCTCGTCGAAGATCCACTTGAGCACCCACTCGGCCGGCCGCCGGCACGATGCCGGCATGAGTATTTCGATCACGCTGTCCATGGTTTCTTCCGGCTAGGCGTTGTTGGCGCGCAGCGCGCGGCGCAGCAGATAGGCGGGCCAGCGATGGACGCGGTCCCAGCGGAGCAGATTGCAGGTGAGGCAATCGTTCGCATCGCAGATGGTGAAGCGGGGATTGTCGGCCAGGATCGCGCGCTCGATCCGGTAGCATTCGGCGGCCGGCGCGCAGATCGCATAGGCGTTGCCGACGCGCCCGGCCGTCAAAATGCCGGCATTGACGTAGGCGGCGTAGAACTTCCAGAAGGAGTTCGAGCACAGGCCAGGGTCTTTGCGGTGAAAAACGCGCACCCGCCCCTGCTCGTCGACGTAGCGGCTGACGAACAGACGCTTGCCGATCCTGCGCCGGTGCAGCCCGAGGTCGACTTCGGCCAGGTGGGTGGTGGTAAAGCCCGGGCTCGAGGCGACGCAGCCGGCCAGCAGCATCTTGCCGCCCAGCGCCATGAGCTTCCTGACCGGTTCATAGGCGCCGGCATCAGGCCCGTGGCCGTCGGTCAGTTCGCGCGCATGGCGGCCGATGGCGACGAACGAGCATTGCGGATGCAGGCTGCGGCGCGCTTGCGGATGGGCGATCATCGCGTTGGGCAAAGCCCCCGCGTAGGACTTGGAGGTCGGCGTGAAGGGCGCGATTGTCGCCGCCCGCCAGGCCAAGCCGCCGGCGGTAAAGGCCAGGCTGGCGACTGTTCCCTCCTCGCCCACCAATTCCAGCAGCGCGCCAAGGAAATCGCCATCGCCGACCCGCCCCACGGCCGACAACGCCGCGCGCACCAGCACCACGTCGCCGGGCACTATGCCCAGGACCGACAGATCATGCCGAATAGATGCCGATGTAATATTCATCAGAGTGCTCCAGACGCCGCCGACGGCCTTGCCAAATCACGGCCCGACGAATTGGAAGGACGTTAGCAGAGCGGGCGCGCTCCAATTGAACTTGGCTCAACCTTGCGCAAGGTTGCGGCGGGTGTTTCCCGCCGTCACGCCAACCCCAGCGCCTCGGCCATGCGCACCAGATCGGCGAAGGTTTTCGCCTGCATCTTGCGCATGGCGTTACCACGATGAATCTTCACGGTGATCTCGCTGGTGCCCACCTCGCCGGCGATCTGCTTGTTCATCAAGCCGCGCGCGGCCAGCCCCATGATCTCGCGCTCGCGCGGCGTCAGGCTCTCGTAGCGCGCCGTCAATGCCTGCTGCGCGCCGTCGCGCCGGCGCCGCGCGCGGTCGGCCCGCAGCGCCGCCTCCAGCGCGTCGATCAATTCCTGGTCGCCGAACGGCTTGGCCAGGAAGTCGATGGCGCCGGCCTTCATCGCCCGCACCGACATCGGAATATCCCCATGCCCGGTCATGAAGATGATCGGCAGCGCCACCCCCTGGCGTTGCAGGTCGGCCTGGAAATCGAGGCCGCTGACGCCTTGCAGCCGCACGTCGAGCAGCAGGCAGCTGGTGATGTCGGCGCGCGGCTCGGCCAGCAATTCCGCCACCGAGCCGAAGGCGGCGACGCGCATGCCGACCGAGCGCAAAAGGCTGGAGATGGCCGCGCGCAGCGGCGCGTCGTCGTCGACGATGTAGACCAGCGCCTGGTCGTGGTCGATCGGTTCAATCGGGTCGGTCTGGTTCATACGCGGGCAAGGAAAAGACGATGGTGGCGCCGGCCAGGGGGCTGCCGGGCGCGTTGGCACCCAGCCAGATGCGGCCGCCGTGGGTCTCGATGATGGAGCGGCAAATCGGCAATCCCATGCCCATGCCGTCCTCCTTGGTGCTGTAAAAGGCCTCGAACAGGCGCGGCGCCGCGTCGGCGGCGATGCCGGGACCGGAGTCGCTCACGCACAGCCGCACCTTGCCGGCGTCGTCCACGCCGGTATCAAGCGCCAGCAGGGCCGCGCCGGGCGCGCAAGCGGCCATGGCCTGGCTGGCGTTCATCAGCAGGTTGATGATCACCTGCTGCAGCTGCACGCGGTCGCCGCACACCGGCGGCAGCTCCGGCGCCAGGTTCAACGTCAGCGCCACGCGGTGGCTATTGAGCTCGCGCCGCACCAGGTCCACGCTCTCCTCGGCGACGGCGTTCAGGTCCAGCACCGCGTGCTGCGGATCGCTGCGGCGCGCCAGCGCGCGGATGCGCTTGATCACGCCGGTGGCGCGCGCGCTCGCCTCGAGGATGCTGGCCACCGTCGCCCGCGCCTCGGCCAGGTCGGGCTGCGGGCGGTTGATCCAGCGCAGGCAGGCCTCGCCGTTGGTGGAAATTG
Organism: uncultured Duganella sp.; assembly: GCA_963513825.1. GTDB lineage: Bacteria > Pseudomonadota > Gammaproteobacteria > Burkholderiales > Burkholderiaceae_D > Rugamonas. Next base: position 36,269 of record CAUPRW010000029.1, on the reverse strand, counting down.
CCGCCAACGGCTGGTTGACCTCGTGCGCGATCGACGCCGCCAGTTCGCCGAGCATCGTCACGCGGGTGGCGTGCGCCAGCTGCAGCTGGGCGCTGTGCAGCGCCTGCTCGGCCAGCACCGCCGCCGTCACGTCGGTGATCGCGCCCAGGTATTCGCAAGCGCCCTGCTTGTCGTAGCGCGGCTCGGCCAGCACGTGCACGTATTTGAGCCGGCCGTCCGGCATGACCAGCCGGTGGCGCAGATCGACCACGCCGTCCGCGCCGAGCGCGCGCTCCATGGCCGCGCGCACCTGCGCGCGGTCGTCAGGCGCGCTGCGCCCGAGCACCAGCTCCATGGTCGGCGCGACGTCGAGCGGATAGCCGAAGATGCGGGCCGCCTCGTCCGACCAGTACATCGCGCCGCCGGGGGCGGTGAAACTGAAGCTGCCGGTTTTGCTGATGCGCTGCGTGCCGGCCAAAAACGCCTCGCTGCGCAGCAGCGCCTCCTCGCGCGCGAGCAGCTCGTTGGTGGCGCGCTGGCCGCGCAGGGCCAGCAAGCACGTGATGCCGATGGCCAGCAGGCCGACCGTCATGCGGCCGGCGGCGGCACCGGAAAACTCCAGCGTGTGCGTCAGCAGATAGGACGCCACCGTCAGCGCCATGCACATGGCGGTCACCAGCAGCACGCCGCGCCGCTGCCAGACGCTGGCCGACAGCAGCACCACCACCACGTACATCACGGCCACCGCCATGTCGAGCGGCGTGAAGGTGTCGACCGCGAAGATCAGCAGCATCAGGAAAATCAACAGACCCGACATCCAGGGAGTGCGCGGTACCCGAAACATGCTGTCCTTGTGAGTGGTGGAATCGGCAAACCTGTCCATTATAGAGGGGATGGGCGCCCGTGAATCCTATACTCTGGATAGGTTTTCGGCACCCGGCGCGCCGGCCCGGGGGTTGAAACGTGGCGGGAGATCGGTGCGCCGGGAGCGGCGAATTACTGGTTGCGGATCAACCGGTCGAGCGTCATCAGGTCGACCGGCTTGGTCAGGTGGCTGTCGAAGCCCGCTTCCGCCGCGCGGCGACGGTCGTTGTCCTGGCCGTAGCCGGTCAGGGCGATGAGCCGCAATCGGCGCGCGCCGGCGCGCTGGCGCAGGCGCTGCGCCAGTTCGTAGCCGTCCATGCCGGGCAGGCCGATATCGAGCAGGCAAACGTCCGGCCGCAGCACGTCCTCGGCGGACAGGGCCTCCGGCGCGCCGAACACCACGCGCACCTGGTGGCCCAATAATTCGAGCGCCTCGCCCACGGCACGCGCGGCGTCCTCGTTGTCGTCGACCACCATCACCGTCAGCCCCGAACTGGCCGGCATGGCCACGCCGCCACGCGCCGCCGCCGCCGGCGCCGGCGCCGGCGGGTCGAACACCTGGTCGAGCGCCGGCATGCGGATGGTGAAGGTGCTGCCCAGCCCCTCGCCATCGCTGCGCGCGCCGATGCTGCCGCCGTGCAGCGCGATCATGCTCTTGGCGATCGTCAGGCCCAGGCCGAGGCCGCCGCGCGAGCGGCTCAAGGCCTGCCGCTCCTGCACGAACAGGTCGAAGATCGATGGCAGCATGTCGGGCGCGATGCCGATGCCGTTGTCGCGCACCGCCACCACCGCGTCGGCGCCGTCGCGCCAGGCGTGCACGGACAGGCGACCCTGCGCCTCTGTGTATTTGGCGGCGTTGGTCAGCAGGTTGGCCAGCACCTGCGCGCAGCGGCCCGGGTCGGCCATCACCGCCAGTCCCGTCGTCGGCACCAGCACTTCAAGCACATGGCGCTTTTCCTCGATCAGCGGGCTGGCCGTCTCGATCGCGCGCGCCACCACCTCGGCCATCTCCACCGCTTGCCGGCGCAACTGGATCTTGCCCTCGATGACCCGCGAGACGTCGAGCAAGTCGTCGACCAGCGCCACCAGGTGCTTGGTCTGGCGCTCGATGACGGCGCGCTCCTTGAGCGCGTAGTCGCCGCCGCGCAGGCGCATGAGCTGCAGCGCGGTGACGATGGGCGCGAGCGGATTGCGCAGCTCGTGGCCCAGCATCGCCAGGAACTCGTCCTTGGCGCGGTTGGCCGCGTCGGCGGCGCGCTTGGCGTTGGCCAGTTCCGTCACCTCGAAGGCCACCATGGCCACGCCCTCGGTGCGGCCCTCGTCGTCCAGCAAGGGTTGATAGACGAAGTCGAAACAGCAGTCGGTCATCTGCGCTCCGGCGCCGCGCCGGAAACTGACCGCCACCGAGCGGCCGACGTATGGCTGGCCGGACGCCAGAACGCCGTCGAGCAGCTCGAAAATATTCTGCCCTTCGAGCTCGGGAAAAGCCTCGCGCATCGGCACGCCCACCAGCGCGCGCGGTCCGACCATATCCTGGTAGCGGGCGTTGGCCTGTTCGAACACGTGGTCGGCCCCGCGCAGGATGGCAATGGCCACCGGCGCCTGGCTGAAAATAGCTTGCGTGCGGCGCGCCACCGCCACTTCCACCATGCGCGACTGCCGGCGCTTGCGCAGCAGTTCGATCCGCTCCGACAGTTCGCGGCTGGAGAACGGCTTGACCAGATAGTCGTCGGCGCCGGCCCGCAGTCCCTCCAGGCGGGCCTCCTCGCCGGCGCGCGCCGACAGCAGCATGACCGGAATGTCGCGCGTGGACGGGTCGCCCCGCAACGCGGCGAGCAGGCCGAAGCCGTCGAGCCGGGGCATCATCACATCGGACAGGATGATGTCCGGCAGGCGGCGGCGCACGGCGGCCAGCGCCTCGACGCCGTTGTCGCAGGTGTTGACCTCCCAATGGTCGCGCAGCAGCCGGTGCAGGTATTCGCGCATGTCGGCGTTGTCGTCGACGATCAGCAGGCGCCCGTGGCGCGGCCCGTCGGCGTGCGACGCCTCGTCGAGCGGCGCGGGCTGCACCCAGCCCTCGGCCTCGGCCACGTAGGACTGCACCGCCGTTGGGCGCCACGGCTCGTCCGCCTCCTCGCGCACGTGCGCCGGGTCCAGGTGCGCGCTGCCGAGCGGAATGTCGACGCTGAAGACCGTGCCTTCACCGAGCACGCTGTCGACGCCGATCTCGCCGCCATGCAGCGCCACCAGATCGTGCACCAGCGCCAGGCCGATGCCCGAACCCTCGAAAGTGCGCGAACGGGCCCCCTCGACGCGGTGGAAGCGTTCGAACAGGTGCGGGACCTGGTCGGCGGGAATGCCGGTGCCGCTGTCGGCCACCGTCAGCCTGACACCGTCGCCTTGCCGGTGCAGGCCGACGGCGATGCGTCCCTCGAAGGTGAACTTGAAGGCGTTCGACAGCAAATTGAGCACGATGCGCTCCCACAAACCGGGATCGACGTACACCGGCGCGGCCAGCGGCGGACAATCGACCTCCAGCCGCATGCCGGCGCCCTCGATGGCCGAACGGAAGCTGCTGGCCAGGTCCGCCGTCAACGCCGCCAGGTCGACCGGCGCGAAGGCGGCCTGCGCGCGGCCGGCCTGCACGCGCGAGAACTCCAGCAGCGTGTTGACCAGCTTTTGCAGCCGCAGGCCGTTGCGCCGCATCAGTTCCATGCGCACCCGCTGCGGCGGCGGCAACGGCGCGGCGGCGTCGCGCAGCGCGTCCTCCATGGGGCCGAGCAGCAGTGTGAGCGGCGTGCGGAATTCGTGGCTGACGTTGCTAAAGAACTGGGTCTTGGCGCGATCGAGCTCGGTGAGCATCTCGGCGTGCAGGCGCTCCTCCTCGGCGGCGCGCGCCTGGCGGATCGCGTTGCCGGTCTGGATCGCCACCAGCTCCATGAAGCGGCGGTAGTCGGCGTCGAGCCGGCGCGCCGCGCTCACGCCGAGCACCAGCGCGCCGGCGCCGTGCTGGCCGGTGCCGGCCAGCGGCAGCACCAGCGCCTCGCGGATCGGCTGGTTGGCCAGGCCGGCGGGCAGGCCGGCGTCGCCGCCCGCGTCGAGCGTCACCACGCGCGCCACCGAATCGGCGATCACCTCGGCCACCGGGAAGCGCTGGTGCGAGGCGATATCGTGCGTCGCCTGCGCCAGCGAGGCCGCGCCGGCGTCGTCGGCCAGGTACAGCAGCGCGAACGGCAGGTCGTCGGGATTGTCGGCGATGCTGGCCATGGCCGCCGCGCAGGCGCCGCGCACGGTTTTCTCCAGCAGCGTGCGGGTGCCCATGTCGGACAAGGTGCGCAGGCGGCGCGCGTTGAGGTGCTTGGCGGTGACGTCGAGGTTGGGGCAGAACAGGCCGGCCACGTTGCCCGACTCGTCGCGCACCGGGCTGTAGGAGAAGGAAAAGAACGTCTCCTCGAGAAAATCGCCGCGACTCATGAACAGGCGCACGTCGTCGGCCAGCGTGGCCTCGCCCTGTGCGAACACGCGGTCGGCCAGCGGCCCGCAGATGTCCCAGATCTCGGACCACACCTCGGCCGCCGGGCGGCCCAGCGCCCACGGGTGCTTGGCCATGCTGAGCACATCGACGTAGGCGTCGTTGTAGAGGAAGGTCGCCTCGGCGCCCCAGCCCACCCACATCGGCTGGCGCGAGCTAAGCATCAGGCTGACGACGGTTTTCAGGCTTTGCGGCCAGTCCTCGATCGCCCCCAGCGGCGTGGCGGACCAGTCGAAGGCCAGGATTTGCGCGCCCAAGTCTCCTGGCGCCGTCAGAAAACGCGGGGCCGGCACCTGGGTCAATGCCGGTGGGTTCATGGAAGCCTCGTTAATTACAAAACAACAATATTATGAGCGTATCATTGTTTTTGTAAATGCGGAGTCTGATTGAAACCGGCTACTTCTTCACGAACAGGCGCACGCCGAACACCGGCCCGGCCGTGTGGCCCGGCTCCGGCTCGAAGCGCACCAGCACGCTGCTGCGCTTGCCGCCGGTGAGGCTCTCGGGCAGCGGGTAGTCGCGGTCGATGAACTCGCCCGGATTGGACCCGTCGAGCTTGACCCGCGCCACGCGCTCGCCGTCGATGCTGATGTAGAAATCGCGGTTGCGCTCCTCGCCCCAGTAGGTCGCCTGCAGCACCAGCGGGCCGGGGCCGACCTTCATGCGGAAGCTGAAGTAGCCGCCGGTGCGGGCGTCGCGCCCCATTCGGCCGCGGTAGGACACCGGGTACGAGATCTCCGATTGCAGGTCGTGGTCGCGCTCCGGCTGCATCTCGCCCAGGTGCATGACGTCGACCGAGCGCGCCGCCAGGTCCTTCAGGCGCGCCTCCTCCTTGCGGAAGGCGACCTCCGAATCGGCCCATTCCTGTTCGTTGTAGGCGTTGAAGTAGACCGCCGAACGACGGTCGTACTGCGAGAAGAACGGCGTAAACTTCATGTCGCCGGGGCGCCCGCTGCCGACCGTGCGGTAGACCGCCTTGAGCTTGTCGGTCTCCTTGAACGAGGCCAGGATGTTCGAACCCACCAGCGCCGGCGCCAGGCCGTCGAACGGCTTGTCGGCCGCGCCCAGGTCGGCCGCCAGCACCATCGGCCCGCGCAGCAGCGCCACCACCTTGGGGTTGCCGGCGGCCGATTCGAGGCGCGTCTCGAGCGGCAGCGACAGGCGCACGGTGTCGCCGGCGCGCCAGCGGCGCCGCACCAGCAGGTAGCCCTTGTCCTTGTCGGCCGCGTGCGGCTTGCCGTTGACCAGCAAGGTGTGGCCGGACGCCCACGCCGGCACGCGCAGCGCCAGCGTGTAGTAGCGCTGGCCGGCCAGCCGCTTGACCTTGATGTCGATCTCGCCCTCGAATGGATAGCGCGTCGTCATCTCCAGCGTGGCCGCCGCGTGGCGCCAGTTCACCAGCGACGGGATGTACAGGTTGACGAACAGCGTGTCGCCGTTCTCCCAGTAGACCGAGTCGCCGTGCTTGGCGTGGCTCTCCATGCCGGACAACACGCAGCACCAGAAGTCGTTCTCCTCGCTCGAATATTCGCGCGCGGTGCCCGACATCAGCGGCGTCATATACGTAAACATGCCGGTGCGCGGATTCTGGTGCGCCATGATGTGGTTCAGGTGGGCGCGCTCGTAGTAGTCGAAGTAGGCGGCGTCCGGCGCCCAGCTGTAGAGGTGGCGCGTCATCTTGAGCATGTTGTAGCTGCAGCAGGCCTCGCACGTTTGCTCGGTGATGTGCGCGGCGATGGTGTCGGGGCCGGAAAAATATTCGCGGTCGCCGTTGCCGCCGATGACGTAGCTGTGGTGGTCGGTGACCGTCTTCCAGAAGAACTTGACGCTGTCGGCGTCGCTCTGGCGGCCCTTGAGTTCATACAGGCGCGCCAGCCCGATCAACTTGGGGATCTGCGTGTTCGAATGCAGGTTGGCCAGTTCGTCGCGGCCCTCGGCCAACGGTTCGAGCACCTTGCGGTGGTACAGGCGGCGCGCCAGCGCCAGCCAGCGCTCGTCGTTGGTGCGCGCGTAAAGTTCGGCGAAGCTCTCGTTGATGCCACCATGTTCGCACGCCAGCACCTGCTGCAGCTGCGCCTCGTCGAGCGCGTCGAACACCTTGGCCATGTAGCCGGCCAGGCCCACCGCCACCGTCAGCGCCTGCGTGTTGCCGGCGTAGGTTTGGGCGTCGAACAGGCCGGCGAACACCTTGTGCCAGTTATACAGCGGCACCCAGCAGCCGTTCAGATCGAAGCCGGCCGAGCGGATATCGCCGCGCATGATCTCGGGGAAGATCTCCTTGCCGTCGACGACCTTGCCGTCCTTGCGCTTGCGCATAAAGCCACCGATGTAGCCGTCGCCCTGCGCCTGCTGCACGCGCGCCAGTTCGGCGACGATGTAGTCGATGCGCGGCTTGATGGCCGGCAGCCCGCTTTGCGCGTGCATCAGCGCCAGCGCCGACAGGTAGTGGCCCAGGCCCTCGCCGGCGATGGTGTCGGACTCCCAGCCGCCGTAGATCTTGCCCTTGACCGGCAGGCCGGCGAACAGGTGGTAGTTGTGCAGGAAGCGGTCGGCGCTCAGGCGCAGCAGGTAGGATTGATTGGCCTGCAGCGCGTCGGCGTAAAACGATGGCAGCAGGCGCACTTCCGACAGCGGCACGGCGCTGGCCGATGTCGGCGCCAGCGCGCCGCCTTGTTTGCCCGGCGCGCCCGGCTTGGCCGCGCCGGCGGCGTTGGCCCGGGCGCTCCAGCCGGAGACGAGCCCCAGGCTGGCGGCGCCGCGCAGGATCAAGCGGCGGCGGGTGGACGGAGATGGTGATGGTGACGGAGCGCGCATGGTTATCCCGAATAGACAAAGTTATCCAATAATATACGCCCTCGCAGGCGGCCGGTCTTGCGCACGACTACTAAAAAGAATGACGAAATTCGCACAACCGGCGCGCCGCGCCAGGGCGCCGGCTACTTGTAGAGGTCCGGCGTCAGCCCGTATTTTTGCATCTTGTAGTACAACGTCTGCTTGGGCACCGCCAGCGCGGCGCTCACCTCGCTCACGCTGCCGCCGGCCTTGCGCAGCTCCTGCTCGATGACGGCGCGCTCGAACAGGCCGACCTGCTCGGCCAGCGGCGACGGCGCCAGGCTGCGCGCCGACAGCAGCCCGTCGGCGCCGCTGGACAATCCGAGCACGAATCGCTCGGCGATGTTGCGCAGCTCGCGCACGTTGCCGGGCCAGTCGTGCGCCATCAGCGACTGCATCAGCGGCCCCGGAACCGGCGGCGCCGGGCGTTTGTAGCGCGCCGCAGCCCCCAGCAGGAAATGCTCGAACAACAGCGGGATGTCCTCGCGCCGCTCGCGCAGCGGCGGCAACTGCAGCACGATCAGGTTGAGGCGGTAGTACAAATCGCTGCGGAATTTCTGCTGGTCCGACAGCTCCTTCAAATCGTCCTTGGCGGCGGCGATCACGCGCACGTCCACCGGCACCTGGCTGTTGGAGCCGAGCCGCTCGACGTAGCGCTCCTGCAGCACGCGCAGCATCTTGACCTGCAGGGACATCGGCAGGCTTTCGATCTCGTCGAGGAACAGCGAGCCGCCGTCCGCGTATTCGATCTTGCCGACCTGTCGCTTGGCCGCGCCGGTGAAGGCGCCAGGCTCGTGGCCGAACACCTCGCTCTCGAAGATGTTCTCCGGGATGGCGCCGCAATTGAGCGCGACGAAGTTGCGCTTGTGGCGCCGGCTGTACTGGTGCAGGCAGCGCGCCACCATCTCCTTGCCGGTGCCCGTTTCGCCGTAGATCAGCACATCGGCCGGTTCGTCGGCCAGGTCCAGGATCAGGCGGCGCAGGTCGCGCATCGGCGCCGAGTCGCCCAGCAGCGTCGCCTCGATGCCGACGCCGTGCTCGATGCGGTGGCGCAGTGCCGCCACCTCGAGCCCGAGCCGGCGCGTCTCGAGCGCGCGCTGCACCACCTCGGCCAGCTGCTCGGACGAATACGGCTTGGCGATGAAGTCGTAGGCGCCGTCGCGCATGGCGTTGACGGCCATCGTGATGTCGCCGTGGCCGGTCACCAGCACCACCGGCAGCTGGGCGTCGACCGCCTTGACCGCCGCCATCAGATCGAGCCCGCTCATGCCGGGCAGGCGCACGTCGGTTACCAGCACGCCGGCGAAACCGGCGCTGATCGCCGCCAGCGCCGGCTCGGCCGCGTGGAAGGCCTCGACCCGGAATCCGGCCAGGTCGAGCGCCTGCACGCTGCCGGCGCGCACGGTGGCGTCGTCCTCGACCAATAATACTTTCATCGCTTCATACATGTGGTGTCTCCCGCTCCGCAAGGGGCAATTCTATGATGAACCTGGCGCCGCCGCTGGCGCTGGCCTCGACCCGCAGCAGGCCGCCGAATTCGCGCACGATCTGCTCGGAGATGGCCAGCCCCAGTCCCAGGCCCTGCCCCTGCGGCTTGGTGGTGAAAAAAGGTTCGAATAAATGGACGCGGATGTGCTCCGGTATGCCCGGGCCGGAATCGGCAACGCCGATCATCACGCGCTCGTCGGTGCGCTCCACGCCGACGGTCAGTTCGCGCACGTCGCGGTCGCCATCGGCCATGGCGTCGAGCGCGTTGGTGAACAGGTTGACCAGCACCTGTTCGAGGCGGTTGCTGTCGCATAGCGCGTGCACATCGTCGCTGCCCATCGACATGCGGAAGCTGACCCGTTCGCGCTCGACGCGGCGCTCGACCAGGAACAGCGCGGCGGTGATCGCCGCCGCCACCGGCACCGCGCGCAGGCTGGCGTCGGCCTTGCGCGCGAACTGGCGCAGCTGGCCGGTGATGAGGCCCATGCGCGCGACCAGCTGCGAGATCGTCGCCAGGTTGGTCCTGGCCTCGTCGAGCCGGTCGCGCTCGATGAGCACCCTGGCGTTGTCGGCCATCGTGCGCAGCGCCGTCAGCGGCTGGTTCAGTTCATGCGTGATCCCGGCCGACATCTGCCCCAGTACCGCCATCTTGGCCGCCTGCACCAATTCGCTCTGAGCCTGGCGCAGCTTGTGTTCGGCGTCGCGGCGCACCAGGTTTTCCTGGCTCAGGTTGTGCGTCATTTGCTGCAGGCTCGAGGTGCGTTCGGCCACCATCGTCTCGAGGTGGTCGTAGGCGCGCTGCAGGTCCTCGCGCGCGCGCAAGCGCTGCCGGCCCAGGCGGCGGCGCTGGCGCGCGTACAGCACCAGCATGACCAGCAGCGCTTGCGACAGGCAGGCGAACAGGAAGGCGTTGCGCGCGCTGGCGCGCGCCGGCGCCAGGTCGGACAGGTAGACGAAGCGCCATTTGCGCGGCGCCAGCGAGCGCGATTGGCTCAGCATCGCGTGGCGCCCGGCCGGTTCCGGCCCCGCCACCAGGCTGGCGCCGCCGTCGAGCGCGCGCACCTGGCGCAGGCCGAGCGGCGCGAGGGGGTGCGAAAAATACTGGCGCGACGCCTCCAGCTCCGCGCGCACGGCCGGCGCCAGCGGCGCCAGCGCGCGGTACTTCCATTCCGGGACGGAGCTGAGGAACACGACGCCGTTGGCGTCGGCCAGCAGCACCTTGTCGGCGCCGTAGACCCAGCCCTTTTCCAGTTTTTCGATGTTGACCTTGACGGTGGCCACGCCCAGCATGCGGCCGTTGTGATAGATCCCGTGCGCGAAGAAGTAACCGGGTTCGCCGCGGGTGGTGCCGACGCCGTAAAAACCGCCCGGCGCGCGGCGCAGCGCGTCGCGCACGTAGGGCCGGAACGAGACGTCGTCGCCGACGAAGCTATCGGGCTCGCGCCAGTTGCTGGCCGCCTGCGTGACGCCGTTGAGGTTGACGATGTAGATGGTGGTCGATCTGGAGAGGCGGTTGACCTTTTCCAGGTATTGGTTGACCTCCCCGCGCAGCGCGTCGTCGCCGGGGTTTTGCAGCAGGCCGATGACGTCCTTGTTCAACTCCAGGGTGCCGGGCAGGAAGTCGTACTTGGCCAGCAGGTTTTCCAGGCTCAGGGCGTAGCCGCCGAGCCGCTGGGCGCCGGACAGGCGCAGTCGCTCAATGGCCGCGTTCTCGGCCCAGCGCCAGGCGAAGGCGGCCAGCGCCAGGCAGGCCGCCAGCAGCAGCGCCCACAGCGTCAGGCGGCGCCAGGGTGAAACTGGTGCTGGCATGGTCTCCTCTTCGATCTTGGTGGTGCGCTTGCCCGCTCCGGCGGCGCGGGCCTGGCGGCTTGCCGCGCGCAGTTCAGCGCGAAATGTCACGCATTAAAACACATGCCGCACGCCGAGGTTGAAACCGGTGGTGCCGGTGCCGGTGTCGGTGGCGGTGCCGACGCGGAAGCTGGCGCCGTTGCGGTTGTTGATATGGCCGTAGGCGGTGTAGACGTCGGTGCGGCGCGACAGCGGATACAGGTAGCCGACCGCGCCCTGGCGCGCGTTCTGCCCCAGCGCGGAATCGTCGTGGTGGTCGATGAACGACACCAGCAGTTTGCCGACCGGTAGCGCCACCGCAAGGCCCAGCAGCGCGTCGTTGCTATCGTTGCCCAGCAAGTCCTTGTTGCGCGCATACGCCACGTGGCCGGTGACCGCGCCGAAGTTGTAGCGCGCCGTCGCCATCGTGTTGCGGCTGCGCGCCGTGGCCAGCGCGTTGTCGCGCTGCTGGTGCGCCAGCACCACCGTCAACGGACCGTTTTCGTAGGTGCCGCTGGCGGCCATGCTGCGGTTTTTGGCGCTGTCGCCGGCCACCTCGCCAAAGCCGTACAAGACGTCGGCCGAGAAGCCGGCCACCTTCGGCGTGATGTACTCGACCGAGTTGTCCACGCGCGAATTGTTGGCGAAGATGTTTTGCGCGTTGCCGGCCAAACCGGTCTGGAACGGGTCGGCGACGTTGTTGAGCGTTTTGTAGAACGGCGAATACTGGCGCCCGATGCTGAAGGCGCCGGCCGGGGTGGTCAGGCACAAATAGGCCTGGCGGCCGAACAGCACCCCGCCCTGGGCGGCGGTGCCGGTATCGAGGTTGTTACCGTTTTCAAGGCCGAAGGCGAGCGACATGCCGCCGCCCAGGTCTTCCTTGCCCTTGATGCCGAGGCGCGAGCCGGAGGCGATGCCGCTGCCGATCTTGGAGGTCTGGCCGGCGGCGCCGCGTTCGACCAGCAGGCCGGCGTCGGCGATGCCGTAGACGGTGACCGACGATTGCGCCATGGCGGTGGACGAGAACAAGCCCAGCGCCAAAGCGCCGATGATATTTTTTTGCATCTGTAGGTCTCCAGGGTTACTTTTTTAGTGCTGCTTTTGTGGTGGTGCTTTTGTGTTCAATACTGCGTTCGGGCGCGGGCCAGCGGCGGCTCGCGGCGGATTACGCGCTGCGCGCTAATCCGCCCTAAGGTTATGCTGCGCGGATGTTGGTTATCGCGTCTTTGCCCTGTTCGGCGGCGGGGGCCTGCTCCTCGTCGAGCGCACCCTCCCACTTGGCGACGACGGCGGTGGCGACGGCGTTGCCGACGGCGTTGGTGGCCGAGCGGCCCATGTCGAGGAATTGGTCGATGCCCATCAACAGCAGCAGGCCCGCCTCCGGGATATTGAACTGGTTGAGCGTGGCGGCGATGACCACCAGCGAGGCGCGCGGCACGCCGGCGATGCCCTTGGAGGTCACCATCAACAGCAGCAGCATGGTGATCTGGGTGCCCAGCGAGAGGTCGATGCCGTAAGCCTGGGTGATGAACAGCACGGCGAAGGTGCAGTACATCATCGAGCCATCGAGGTTGAACGAATACCCCATCGGCATGACGAAGCTGGAGATCTTGCGCTGGACGCCGAACTGGTCGAGCGCCACCAGCAGTTTCGGATAGGCCGCCTCCGAGCTGGCGGTGGAAAAGGCCAGCAGGAACGGCTCGCGGATCAGCACCATCAGGCGTAACACGCGCTTGCCGATGAAGGCGAAACCGCCCAGTATCAGCAGCGCCCACAGGCACACCAGTCCCAGGTAGAAGCCGCCCATGAACTTGGCGAAGGTGGCCAGGATGCCCAGGCCGTTGGTGGTGACGACCGACGCCATCGCCGCGAACACGGCCAGCGGCGCCAGTTTCATGATGCTGCCGGTGATGCGCAGCATGACCTGCGCCAGCTGGTCGACGCCGGCGGTGAGCTTGGCCGCCGACTGTCCCAGCGCGCCCAGGGCGCTGCCGAAGAAGATCGCGAACACCAGCACCTGCAGGATCTCGTTGTTGGCCATCGCCTCGATCGGCGACTTCGGCACCATGTGGCTGACGAATTCCTTGAGCGTGAAGGCCGACGTTTTAAGGCCCGTGGTGGCGTCGATCGGTGGCAGCGGCAAGCCCAGATGGGTCCCGAGCTGCATCAGGTTCGACAGCACCATGCCCAGCGTCAGCGACACCAGCGAGGCGATCACGAACCAGCCCATGGCCTTCATGCCGATGCGGCCGGCGGCCTTGCCGTCGCCCAGGTGCGCGATGCCGACGGCCAGCGTCGAGAACACCAGCAGCGAGATGATCATTTTGATCAGCCGCAGGAACACGTCGGTCACGATCGAGATATGGCCGGCGATGTCGGCGGCCGCTTTCTTGTCGGGGAACGCCTGGTGGCACGCGTAGCCGACGGCTACGCCCAACACCATGGCGACCAGGATGTACAGCGTTAGTGGGCGCTTGTTTTTCACTTTTGTCATCTCCGTTTTTTGGTCCCCCGGCGGCAGCGCGGGGGTACCGCTAGATAGCAATGGCTATGCCACCGCGCACGGACGAAGAATGACGACCCAAGTCTTTGATTTTATTGACAGTTCTTCATGGAAATAGGCGCAGCGACCGGATTGCGGCACCGAAAGCTGGATGCCGGGCGGGCCCTTTGTATGGAAAGTTGGACGCGCGGCGGCCGCGCGCTCGGGCCGGCCTCAAGCGTCGCGGCTGGCGTATTCGATGCGGTTCCTGCCGTTTTCCTTGGCCCGGTACAGCGCCATGTCGGCCAGCTTGAGCAGCGACTCCGGCGTGCAGCACTCCAGCGGGCCGGCCACCACGCCGAAGCTGCAGGTCACGCCGATGGCCTCGCCTTCCTCCAGCGTGAACGGCTCGGCGCAGATTTCGCGGTGCAGATCGCGGATGCGCTGCTCGCCGCCGCCGGTGTACAGGCCTGGCAGCAGCAGGATGAACTCCTCGCCGCCGTAGCGCCCGACCACGTCCGAGCCGCGCAGGCGTTCGGACAGGCGCCGCACGAACTCCTTGAGCACCGCGTCGCCGGCCAGGTGGCCGTGGGTGTCGTTGATGCGCTTGAAGTGGTCCAGGTCCAGCAGCACCACCATGAAGCTCTCGCCGCTGCGCGTGCTCGCGGCGATCTGCTGGCCGATCATCTCCATGATCGCGACCCGGTTCCAGGCCTTGGTCAGGCCGTCCTTGAGGGAGCGCATGCGATGCTCCTCGCGCGAGGCCTCGAGTTCCATGGTCCGTTCGCGCACCAGCTGCTCCATCTCGGCGTTGCGGCGCAACACGCCGCGCAGGCGCCAGCGGTACAGCAGCCAGGCCGCCGTCAGCGCCAGCAGCGCGTAGGCCGAATACAGCCAGCCGCTGCGCCACCACGGCGGCATGATCGTCAGCGGCAGCTCGATCGGCTCGGCCCACGCCTGCAGCAAGGTGTTTTCCGCGCCCACCTGCAGCACGTAGCGCCCGGGGACGAGCGCCGGATAGCGCAAGGTGGCCGTCTCGCTGATCGACCAGCCCTGCTCCAGGCCCTTGAGGCGGTAGCGGTAGCGCAGCGCCTCGTGGTTCTGGAACGACAGCACCGCCACCTTGACCTCCAGCGCGCCGCCGCTCCAACCGATCATCTGCGCCTTGCTCGCGCCCAGCGGATGGCCGTCGTAATCGACCGACTCGATGCGCAGCGGCAGCCGGCGCGGCGCGAACAAGTCCTGCGGATGGACGATGTGCGAGGCGCCGCTGCTGGTGCCGATCCACAGCGAGCCGTCGGTGTCCTCGAAGATCGCGTACTGGTTGCTGTCGTTCCACACCATGCCGCTTTGCTGGTTGAGTACGCGCCAGGCCTTGCCGTTCCAGACGGCCACGCCGTCGTCGCTGCCGATCCACAGCCAGTGGCGGCGGTCGACGTGCATCGACATCACCGCCCGGCCGGCCATCGGTGTATCGGTCAGCGGCAAGCGCTGCAGGGCCAGCGCGACGGCGGTGGCGTCGGCCGGGCCGTGCCAGACGGCGTCGTTGCTCGCTTCGGACAGCCACAGCGTGCCGGCGTCGCAACTGAGCATGTTGATCGGCGCCGGCAAGGTCGGCGCCGACCACTTGTCGCCGGCCATGCGCAGCAGGCGTTCGCCGGCGGCGAACCACAGCGCGCCGTCGCCGGTCTGGCAGATCGCGCTCACACCGTTGTTCTCCTTCTCCGTGCCCAGCAGGGCGCGCGACTGCTGGACCCGCACCGGCGTGGTGGAGCGTTCGGGATCGCCGATCACGTACAGGCCGCGGTTGGTGCCGATCCACAGCCGGCCGCCGGCGTCGACGAACAAGCGCAGGATCAGCGGCAGTTCGGCCACGTGCGCCCTGCGGCCGGTGCGCCAATCCTGCTTGACCAGCGCGCCGGAGAACGTACCGCTCCACAGATTGCCGGCGCGGTCGCGCGCCATGCTGCCGAGCTGGTGGTCGGCGCCCTGGTAGTGGCCGGGCGGCTTGGCGAAGCGCGCCTCGCCCGGGCGCTGGATCGCCAGGCCGCGGCCGGTGCCGAGGTAGAGCGCGCCGTCCAGGGCGCGGTGGAACGACCAGATGTCGTCGCTCGGCAGGCCCTGGGCGCTGGTCCAGTTGACGATGCTGCGATAGCCCTGCCAGTGGGCCAGGCCGCGCCCGGCCAGGCCGAGCCACAGTTCGCCGTCGCGGTCGGTGAAGATGGCCGAGATGCCGCCATCGGCCTTGAGTCCCTCGCGCGCGCCGTACTCGCGCCACTGGCCGGCGCGCCCGCGCAGCAGGCCGTAATCGTTGTTCGACACCAGCGTGCCGTCGCTGTCCTCGGACATCGGCAGATACTGCCTGACGGTGGCCTGCGCCACGCCCGGCGGCGCGTGCGCCACGGCCCGCGCGGCGCCCGGCGCCACCGACAGCATATAGTCCTGGCTGCGCAGCCACATGGTGCCGTCGCTGGCGGCGAAGATGGCGCCCCATTTGGCCGGCGGCACGCCCTGCGCCGGCCCGTAGCGGGTCAAACCGGCGGCGCCGTAGCGGCACACCTGTTCGCCGCAGCCCATCCACAAGTCGCCGTCGGCGCCGGTGGCGATGCTGGCGATGCGGCCCAAGTCCGGCTGCGCGCGGCGCTGGGCCTCGCTGAAATAGTGGCGGGATTGCCACAGGCCAGGGCGCGCGCCCGCGCGCACCTCGTACAGGTCGCGTTTGCCCAGCACCAGCATGACATCCTCGCCGTTGCGCGCCAGGCGCTGTCCGGGCCACAGCACCAGCGGCGCGCCGTCGGGCGCGGTGACCGGGTCGCAGCGGTCGCGCCGCCACTGGCACAGGCCGGAGTCGGTGCCGACCCACAGGTGGCCGGCGGCGTCGGTGGCGAGCGCGGTGATGAACGACGCCGGCAAGCCGTCGCGCCGGCCGTAGCGCACGAAGCGCGTGCCGTCGAAGCGGAACAAGCCGTTCTCGGTGCCCACCCACAGGTAGCCGCCGTCGTCCTGGGTGATGGTGGTGACGGCCTGGTTGGCCAGCCCGTCGGCCTGGCCGAACTGGCGCAGCGACATCTGCTGCGCCGCGCAAGGCGCGCCCAGCGCCAGCCACGCCAGCACCATCGCCAGCCACGCGCGGCCCCCCCCCCGCAACCACAACGCCGCGCCCCGCAAGTACCGCATCCGCTACCCCATGCTGGTCGAAAACACCCCACCAGCATGCCAGCCCCACGCCCATCCGTCCAGCATGCTGCCGTATAACAACAGAGGGTCAGTGCCGACATTCGGACATCGCGGAACTTTTGGCGTCAAAAAAGTTCCAAAATTTTACGAAATGTCCGAATGTCGGCACTGACCCTCCCGGGGTGGGGGGGGCGGTGGCGTCACGTATAATCGGGGCGCGCCCGTCGCTGGCCGTCCGCAGGCGGCGCCGTAACTTGCATAGAATTCCCCACCATGATGACTCGACACTGATGCGATCCGTGCTCCACCCCGCGCGCGCCGTCGCCCTCGCCTTCCTGATGGCCGTCGCCTTTGGCACGGCGCTGCTGATGCTGCCGGCCGCGCGCGCCGGCGGCGACGGCGCGCCGGCGCTGGTGGCGCTGTTTACGGCGGTGTCGGCCATCTGCGTGACCGGCTTGACGGTGGTCGACACCGGCACCTACTGGTCCGGCTTCGGCCAGGGCTGCCTCCTGGCGCTGTTCCAGTTCGGCGGCTTCGGCATGATGACCGCCGCCACCCTGCTCGGCCTGATGGTCAACAGCTCGCCGCGGCTGCGCACCAAGCTCATCAGCCAGATGGAGACGCGCACCCTCGGCCTGGGCGACGTCACCGGCGTGGCGCGCCTGGTGCTGGTGGTGACCATCGCCGCCGAGCTCTTGATCGCCGCCGCGCTGACGCTGCGCATGCACTACGCCCACGACCTGCCGTGGGGCGCGGCCGCGTGGAGCGGCGCCTTCCACGCCGTGTCCGCTTTCAGCAACGCCGGCTTTTCGCTGCACGCCGACAGCGTGACGCGCTACGCCGGCGACGCGCTGATCCTGGCGCCGCTGATGCTCGCCATCGTCGCCGGCGGCATCGGTTTTCCGGTGCTGCACGACCTGCGCCTCAAGCTGCGCGACCCGCGCCACTGGTCGATGCACACCAAGCTCACCTTGCTCGGCACGGCCGCGCTGCTGGCGCTCGGCCTGCTCGGCGTGCTGCTGTTCGAATGGGCCAACCCGCGCACGCTCGGGCCGATGGGCTTGGCCGACAAGCTGCTGTCGGCGTCGTTCATGTCGGTGGCCGCGCGCACGGCCGGCTTCAACGCCGTCGACATCGGCGCGCTCACGCCCGAGTCGTGGGCGCTGCACTACTTCCTGATGTTCGTCGGCGGCGGCAGCGCCAGCACGGCCGGCGGCGTCAAGGTCGGCACCGTCGTCATCCTGGCGCTGCTGGTGCTCGCCGAGGTGCGCGGCTACCGCGACACCGAAGCCTTCGGCCGGCGCCTCGGCGCGGCGGCCCAGCGCCAGGCCATCACGGTGGTGGCGCTCGGCAGCGGCGTGGTGGCGCTGGGCACGCTGGCGCTGCTGCACGTGTCGGACTTCCCGACCGACCAGATTATTTTCGAGGTGGTGTCGGCCTTCGGCACGGCCGGCCTGTCGACCGGCATCACGCCCGCGCTGCCGCCGGCCGGCCAGCTCACGCTCGCCCTGCTGATGTTCCTGGGGCGGGTCGGCACCGTCACGCTGGCGGCGTCGCTGGTGCTTGGCGAGCGGCGCCTGCCTTATCGTTATCCCGAGGAGCATCCAATTGTTGGGTAAAATTTTCACGAACCAGATCGCCTTCCCGAACAGCGACAACATCGTCGTCGTCGGCCTCGGCCGCTTCGGCGGCGCCGTCGCCGAGGCGCTCATGCGCATGGGCCACGACGTCATGGGCATCGACCGCGACCCCGAGCTGGTGCAGTTGTGGGCCGACAAGCTGACCCACGCGGTGCAGGCCGACTCCACCAACGAGGACGTCATGCGCCAGCTCGGCGTGGCCGAGTTCTCGCACGCGATCGTCGGCATCGGCACCGACCTGGCGGCCAGCCTGATGTCGCTGATGGTGCTTACCGAGCTCGGCGTCAAGGATATCTGGGTCAAGGCGTTGACGCCCGAACATGGCCAGATCGCGCGCCGCGTCGGCGCCCACCACATCGTCTACCCCGAGGCCGACATGGGCGCGCGCGTGGCGCACCTGATCACCGGCCGCATGATGGACTACATCGAGTTCGACGACGGTTTCGCCATCGCCAAGATCCGCGCGCCGGAACCCGCCCACAACCAGACGCTGGCGCAGTCGCACGTGCGCGAACGCTTCGGCGTGACCGTGGTCGGCGTCAAGCGGCCCGGCGAGGACTTCCACCACGCGCTGCCCGAGACGCTGGTGCTGCCCGAGGACATCCTGATCGTCTCCGGCGCCACGCGCAAGATCGAGCAGTTCGCCAGCAGCGGGCGCCGATGACACCAACAGTCGGGACCATTGTTACCAACAAGGAGTATCAATATAAAAAGCTATCGATTTCATATAAATAATTGTTTTTGATAATCGTGGCGCAGCCGTTAAGGTTGTCGCTCACACATTAAAAGGGAGACTCCCATGAAATCGACCCAGCCCATCCGCCACCTGGCCGCCCTGGCCTTGACGGCGCTCGCCGGACTCGGCAGCGCCACCGCCCAGACCGCCCCCGCCGCCACCATGACGCGCGACAACGGCGCGCCCATCGGCGACAACCAGAACTCGCAGACGGCCGGCGCCAACGGCCCGGTGCTGTTGCAGGACGTTCAACTGATCCAGAAACTGCAGCGCTTCGACCGCGAACGCCAGCCCGAGCGCGTGGTGCACGCGCGCGGCACCGGCGCCCATGGCGTGTTCGTCGCCAGCAAGGACATCTCCGAGTTCACGCGCGCGGCCGTGTTCAAGCCGGGCGAGCAGACGCCGGTGTTCGTGCGCTTCTCCAGCGTCATCCATGGCAACCACTCGCCGGAAACGCTGCGCGACCCGCGCGGCTTCGCCACCAAGTTCTACAGCAAGGAAGGCAACTGGGACCTGGTCGGCAACAACCTGCCGATCTTCTTCATCCGCGACGCCATCAAGTTCCCGGACATGGTGCACTCGCTCAAGCCGTCGCCCGACACCAACATCCAGGACCCGAACCGCTTCTTCGACTTTTTCTCGCACCAGCCGGAGGCCACGCACATGCTCACCCGCGTGTACTCGGACCAGGGCACGCCGGCCAGCTACCGCGAAATGGACGGCAACAGCGTGCACGCGTATAAATTCGTCAACGCCAAGGGGCAATATAACTACGTCAAGTTCCACTGGAAATCGCTGCAGGGCGAAAAGACGTTGACGGCGAAGGAGGCGTCGGAGATCCAGGGCCGCGACTTCAACCACATGACGGGCGACCTGATGAGCGCGATCAAGGAAGGCCGCTTCCCCAAATGGGACCTGTACGTGCAGGTGCTCACGCCGCAGCAGCTCGACAAGCTCGACTTCAACGGCCTGGACGCGACCAAGATCTGGCCGAACGTGCCCGAGACCAAGGTCGGCACGATGACCTTGAACCGCAATCCGGACAACGTCTTCCTCGAGACCGAGCAATCGGCGATGGCGCCGTCGAACCTGGTGCCGGGCATCGAAGCGTCGGAGGACCGCATGCTGCAAGGGCGCCTGTTCTCGTACGCCGACACGCAGCTGCACCGCCTGGGCGCCAACGGCCTGCAACTGCCGATCAACCGTCCGCTCAAGGCGGCCGCCAACTACAACCAGGACGGCGCCACCAACGGCGGCGCGCGCAAGGGCGAGGTCAACTACCAGCCAAGCGAGCACGCGCCGCTGGCCGACAACGCCGACTACAAGTCGAGCCAGCTGCCGCTGAGTGGCACGACGCAGCAAGCGCGCATCGTCAAGACGCGCAACTTCGTGCAAGCGGGCGACTTCTACCGCTCGCTCAACGCGCAGCAGCAGGCCAACCTCGTGAGCAACCTGGCCGGCGACCTCGGCCAAGTAAAGGATGACGGCGTCAAATACACGATGCTATCGTACTTCCAGAAGGCCGACGCCAACTACGGTCGCGCGATCGCCCTGGCGGTCAAGGCCGACCCGGCCAAAGTGCAGGAACTGGCCGCCAAGCTCAACGACTAAAAGCAGGCCAAACCGTCGGGGTCAAGTCTGACATTTGGACACGAGCTCAGCATTAAAGGGTATGTACTGCACAGACCGTGTCCAAAAGACAGACTTGACCCCGACCTTACTGCACAGGCCGTGTCCAAATGACAGACTTGACCCCGATGCTAGGGGGTTTCGAAGGCGCCGAGATCGGGGGCGGAGCCTTTGAACGGGAGTCCGACATTGACGCCCTTGTCGATCAGGTCGCTTCCGGCGCGCAGATGGTAGCTGCGCAGCACCGGCAGGCTGCCGTCGGCCTGGCGCGGACCGTCCCAGCCGGCCGCCGAGACGTCGTCGAAATCGCCGTCGGCCACCGTCACCGCCAGGGTCCATGAGTTGAACGCCATGTCCAGCCCCGCCGTGTTCGACGTGGCCGTGCCTTTGTGCGAAAGATTGTTGCGCAGATTGCCGAAATTGACGTCCGTGCCATCGGGCGCGATGCCCAGCATGTTGTAGTTCACGCCATTGCTAAACGCTGTGTTGTTGAAGAAGTCGATCGCCAGCGGGTGGTGGTTGGCGTAGAAGCCGGCCGCCTTGTTGGCGAACGCCACCGAGAAGCGCACCGTGTGCTTGACGCCGTTGGCGACATAGGCGCCGCCATAGCCGCCGGCCTTGATGCCGTTGCCGTTGCCGGCCGCCAGCGGCGTGGTCGTGCCCGGCAGATAGCCGTGCTGCCAGGCCCACGAGTTTTCAATCGTCACCGGCGAATAGGCGTTGATCAGGTCGAATCCGTCGTCCGTGTTCATCCAGGCGCGGCAACCGCGGAACACATTGCCGGGCTGGTTGGCCTTGATGTGCGCGCCGAAGCCGTCGGCGCTTTGCCCCGCCCCGTTCGACGTGTACGGATCGTAGTTGTGGTGCGAGTCGCTGTTGAGGACGAGATTGTTGCTGCCGTTTTGAATGAACAAGCCCGGGCCCATGTTGTGGTGCAAATTCAATAACTCGAACACATTGTTGCTGCCGCTATTCCACACGCCCCACGATTCATGGTTGAGGCGGTTGCCGGGCTGCTGCGGCGCGCCCGTCACTTCCAGCCCCTTCAAGTGCACCCAGCTGGCCGTGACGTTGAAGCCCTTGACCCGGCAATCATCCTTCATCGCGGAGAAGTCGAACACCGGCGTCTCGCCCGGATAGGCCCAGTAGCGGATCGGTTGGCCGGAGGCGCCGCTCTTGTTGAGCGTGATGGCGTTGACGATGGCCGTGCGGCTGGCGCACGACTCGACGCCGGCCATGTACGCGTACTTGCCGCCGCGGAAGTAGACGGTGTCCCCCGCCTGCGCCCGGCTTTGCGCCTGGGCGATCGAGGCCCATGGCGCCGCTTGCGTGCCGGCGGCGCCGTCGCTGCCGCCCGGGGCGACGTAATAGGTGGCGGAGAACGCCGGCGCGGCGGCGAACATGAGGAGCAAAAACGCGCTGAGTGGTGTTTTCATAGCGCCCTATTGTAAAGAACGGCGGCGCGTTGTTGCCACACGAAATGGAAAAATCATCAAGCTGAGCGCGGCGAGCGGGCGAAGGCCGACTTGGTCAGCGCCACCCGCGACGCCAGCAACGCCGCCACCAGCGACTGCGCATGCCGCAGCAATGCCGGATGGGCGGCGTCGGCCGGATGCAGACTCAAGCGAACCAGCCCGGCCCGCGCCAGGCAGGCCGCCTGCGCCGTCGCCAGCGGCGGCGACAAGCGCCGCCCGACGCCATTGCGCGCCGTGTACACCAGGCTGGGCGAGAAAATCGACCGCCCCGCCGGCAGACGGTGGAAATGGGTCAAGGTGGTGGTGTAGCAGAAAGGCATGCCGCGCAAGGCGGCCCAGCCGCCCGGCCCCAGCAGCCAGGCCGGGGCGACGAAGCCGTCGACCGGCCAGCCACGGCGCCGGAACCATTCCAGTCCCCGCTCCAGCAACTGGCGGCTGTCGGCCTCGCCCAGCGCCGCGAACTCGCCCTCGCCACGGGTGTAGACGCGCCGCAGCCAGCGCTGTCGGGGACCGGACGGCGGCGGGCCGCCATCGAGATGCCGGTAGCCGTGCAGCGCCAGTTCGTGGCCGCGCGCCAGCAGTGCGCCGAGCGCCGCTTCGTAGCCGGCGTCGCGCCCGTCGTCGCCGTGGTAGCACGGCACCACCAGCAAGGTGACCGAAATGTCGGCCACCGCCCGCACCGCTTGCAGCAGACGTTGGCAGGCCGGCCAGGTGGCCGGCGCCACGTCGTGGATCGAGACGCACAGCGCCTTGGGCTCAGTCGGCAAGGCAGGCCCCGCCCAGCGGCGCGGGCCGGCGCCGCGCCGCCAGCAAGCCGGTGTAGCGCTCCATCAGTTGCGGCATGATGCGGTTCCAGTCGAAATGCGCGCACGCCTTGTGGCGGGCGTTGGCGCCGAGCCGCGCCAGGTCCATGCCAAACAGCGCCTCGATGCCGTCGGCCAGGCGGGCCGGACAGTCCGGCCGCACCACCAGCCCAGTGCCGGGATCGATCAACTCGGCCACGCCGCCGCCGGTGCCCAGCACCGGCAGGCCGCAGGCCATCGCCTCGAGCGCGATCAGGCCGAAGGTTTCGCCGTCGCCCGGATGGGTCAGCAGATCGCAACCGGCCAGCAACCGCGCCAGACGGCCGGGGTCGCGTTCGAACGGCAAAATGGTGCAGTGGGCCGAGGCCGGCAGCGCGCCGCCACCGCCGACCAGCAACAAGTGATAGCGCGGCCCCAGGCGCCGCGCCGCCTCGATCAGCACGCCAAGTTTTTTCTGCGGCGTGAAGCGGCCGGCGTAGACCAGCAGCCGGGTTCCCGGTGCCAGCCCGAGCCGCTGGCGCAAGCGGCCGTCGCGCCGCGCCGGGCGAAACAGCGCGGTATCGACACCAAGCGGCTGGTGCACGGCGTCGGCCACGCCGAGCTGATGCAGCCGATGGACCATCAGCCGGCTCGGCGCCAGCACCAGGTCGAAGCTGTTATAGAGGTGGCGCAGATATTTGCCGGTGAGCGCGGCCGCGCGCGCGCCGAAGCGCTGGCCCACCAGCGCGTGCAGATCCGAATGGTAGAAGCCGACCAGCGGCGCCTGCCACAGGCGCCGCGCCTGCAGCGCGGCCAGCGCGCACGGGCCGGCGTCGCCCACCTCGAGCACGTCCGGCCGGCAACGCTCGACGATGCGCGCCGGCGCGCGCAGCGACGTCGGCACGCGGTAGCCGTTGATGCCGGGCAGCGCGATGCCGGGCAAGGCGATGACCGACGGCGTGTCGCAGCTGGCGCGCGCGCTCGAGCTGACGATGGTGTGGCGCCCCTGCGCATGCCGGGCCAGCCAGCGCGCCTTGGCGTTCAGGTAGCTGCTGATGCCACCGCCCTCGGCGGCGTAATACATGGTGATGTCGAGTACATGCATGATCGGGCTTCGGGTGGGAAGGCCCCCACGTTAGCATCGCGACCTGTACGATGTTTGATCCCGCTCAATCGGGCACCGATGCCCGCCCGGCCTTCGACGGTGGGCAGGCGGTGCTCCACTCGAGCCAGCCGCCGTCGTAGACGCTGATGCGCGGCCAGCCCATCAGCCACGCGTAGAAGAACGCCAGCGACGCGCGCCAGCCGGTGCCGCAATAGAAGGCCACTTGCAGTTCTTCGACGACGCCAAGTTCGCGCCATTGGCCGACGATCTCGCCGGCGCTCTTCATGGCGCCGTCGGCGCCGTGGTAGGCGCTCATGCTGTTGACGTCGCCGTCGGCGCCGGCCCTGCCCCAGCGCGCGCCGGCTATATCGCCGCGCGCGGCGATATAGCTGTAACCGGACACCTTGCCAAGAAATTCCGCCTCGCTGCGGATGCTCACCAGCGCGCCGTCGGCGCGCGCCAGCAGCGCCCGCGCGCCGGCGATGTCGGTCAGGTATTCGGGATGGGCGGGGAAGACGCCGCCAAAGCCGGACGCCGCGCGCCAGCCGGCCCGCGCGCCGGGGCCGCGCGCCAGGGCATGACCGCCCGCCTCCCAGCGCGCGTAGCCGCCATCGAGCAGGCGCACGTCCTCGACGCCGGCGTACAGCAGCAAGTGCGCCAGCCGCGCGGCGGCCAGGTTGTTGCGTCCGTAGAGGATGACGGCGCTCTGGCGCCGCACGCCGAGCGACAGCAGCAGCGCCAGCAGCGCGCCGTCGTCGACCTTGTTCCACAGGGGTTCGGACTCGAATTCGCGGCTGTCGACATAACCGGCGCCGGGAATGTGGGCGTGCTCGAACAAGGCGGCGCTGCCGCAGCCCACTTCCAGCAAGCGCCAGCCCGGCGCCGGGGCCGCCGCGACCGCCGCGCCGTCCGCCAGCGCGGCCAGCCAGGCGGGCGTGACCAGCTGGCGCCAGCGCGCCAGGTCCGGGCGAAACTGTGCGGCGGCCGTGTTTTCCTGCATATCTTCAGTGGTGGACAGGCGCCGATCGCGCCGAGCCCGCCATTTTACCGTG
Source organism: uncultured Duganella sp. (assembly GCA_963513825.1). GTDB lineage: Bacteria > Pseudomonadota > Gammaproteobacteria > Burkholderiales > Burkholderiaceae_D > Rugamonas. The sequence continues at coordinate 11,669 of CAUPRW010000029.1, read as the reverse complement.
CGCGCGCGGGATCGCCCAAACCCCGGCATCACCGCGCCGAACGCACAAAGGGCGGATCACGCGCCGTGCGTGATCCGCCCTTCGAAAAATCGCTTACCGTGGCGACGCGTTGCCCGCCCGTGTTAGCGCGCTCGCCCGCGGAAGACGAGGTTGGCGATCGCCAGCAGCACCAGCGCGCCGAGGAAGGAGACGCCCAGCGAACCGAGGCTGAAGTCGCCATCGTTGATGGTGCCCGTGCCCAGCAGCGGCGCGATCACCAGGCCGCCGAGGAATGCGCCGACGATGCCGACGATGACATTCAAGAAGATACCCTGTTGCGCATCCGTGTTCATGACCTTGCTAGCGATCCAGCCGAGCAAACCGCCAATGATGATCCATCCGATAAAGTTCATTTTTCTTCTCCCTGAAATAGTAGATAACCCCACGCCGCTTGTGTGACTGCTTGCGACCACTGCATTCTACGGCCGGCTCAGCGGGAGCTTGTCAGCCCACCGCGCTTGTCGATGTAGGACTACAACGCTTCCTCCGGCGCCGGCGCGACAGCTACCCACCCTCGTTGCGCGTGGCCGCGCTAATGAGCGCGAGCGGTACCTTGGGACTGCGGTCGGCGTTGAGCAGGCCGTTGGTTTCCTGGAAGGTGTCGGCGAACTGCGTGTAGCAAAAACCGCTGAACATGACCGTCTCGTTGACCACCTTGAGCAAGGCCCGGTAGCGCGAAAGATAGGTTTCGGCGTCGCCGACGCGCGAATAGCCCCAGGTGTGGTGCGCGGGCGCGTTCGGGTCGAAGGCGATGCCGCCAAATTCGGTCAGCACGATCGGCTGGCCGCGATGCGGAAAACCGTCCAGCGTCAGGATGCGCCCGCCCGGGCGGCGCTGGTCGAACAGGGTGCGCACCGGGTCGGTGACGGCGTAGCGCTGCTGCAGCTTGTCGGGATCGGCATCGTAGTCGTGGATGCCGAGGATGTCGGTGGCCGAGGCCTCCCAGCCGTCGTTGCCGATCACCGGGCGCGTGGCGTCGAGCATGCGCGTGAGGTGGTACAGCGCCTCGACGGCGTTGCGGTGCGCCTGGGTCGACGTCAGATTGGGCACGCCCCACGACTCGTTGAACGGCACCCAGACGATCACGCACGGATGGCTGTAGTCGCGCTCGATCGCCTCGGTCCACTCCTTGACCAGCCGCGTCATCGCGCGCGGACTGAAGGCGTAGGCCGACGGCATCTCCTCCCACACGAGCAGCCCGAGCCGGTCGGCCCAGTACAGGTAGCGCGGATCCTCGATCTTCTGGTGCTTGCGCACGCCGTTGAAACCCATTTCCTTGGCCAGCTCGACGTCGCGGCGCAAGGCGTCGTCGGACGGCGCCGTCATCAGCGTGTCGGGCCAGTAACCCTGGTCGAGCACCAGCCGCAGCGGATAGGGCCGGCCGTTGAGCATGAAGCGGTCGCGGTTGATCGCCACCGAGCGCAGCGCCGTGTACGAGCGCACCGTGTCGAGCACCTGGTCGCCGCAATACAAGGTCAGTTCCGCGTCAAGCAGGGTCGGCCGCTCCGGGCTCCACAGCAGGTCGTTGCGCGAATCGTCGATGCCCGGGTCCGACAGCACGATCTTGCGGTTGGCCGCGCGCCCCACCAGCAGGTAGCGGTCGGCCGCCAGCAGCACGCCGTTGTGCAGCAGCCGCACCGACACGGCCAGGTCGTCGCGCACGTCGCCGCCGGCGAGCACCTCGCACCCCATTTCGAAGCCGTCGAACACGGGCGTCCAGCGCAGCGAGCCGATGTAGGTGGCCGGCAGCGCCTCGAGCCATACCGTCTGCCAGATGCCGGTGGTGCGCGGATACCAGATCGAATGCGGCGTCAGCTGCCAGTCCTGCTTGCCGCGCGGCTTGGCCAGGTCGCTCGGGTCGTCCTCGACGTGCACGACGATAGTCTGTGCCGGCCCGTCGGCGAGCGCTTTGCTGATGTCGGCTTGGAACGGCGTGTGGCCGCCCTCGTGCTCGGCCACCAGCACGCCGTTGACCCACACGCGCGCGCGGTAGTCGACCGCGCCGAAGTGCAGCATGGTGTGCGCGCCGCGCCGCGCCAGCTCGAACGTGAGCCGGTACCAGCACGCCATGTGGAACGATTCGTCGCCGATGCCGCTGGCCCTGGCCTCGGGCGCGAACGGCACGGTGATGCGCGCGCTCCAGTCGATCGGATCGCCCGGATGGCTGAAGCGCTGCTCGTGGTCGAAGGCGAACTCCCACACGCCGTTCAGCGATTGCCAGGCGTCCCGTACCAGCTGGGGTCTCGGATATTCGAACTGACTCATGCGCATCCTCCACGTTGGGCGCCGTGACGGTGTGCACGACCAAAAATAATGCTAGCAATCTTGGGCGGGCCACACCGTTCAATTCCGCCGAGAACAGCAAAATCGGGGTGGAAAAAAAGAAAAGTGCGACTAATTTACAACTCGTTTTCCTAGCGGAATTGAGATGAAAATACAGGCGATCGTTGCTACGATTGGACACGCGAATTGATCTCGCTTCACCCCCCGCAACCATCGTCATTTGGGAACGACCATGTCAGGCCCGCCAACGTCCACGGCCTTTAGATTCAGCCGCCGCTGCAAGCGCGAGCGCCGCCGAGCCCGAAAAGCGAGCTCGACAATAGCGCTTCGACCCACCTCTTCGTCAAACAACTAACGACCCGCAAGGGCACGGGAGAACTTCATGAACACCATCATCGTCTTTTGCCATCTGCGCTGGGATTTCGTCTACCAGCGTCCGCAACAACTCCTGTCGCGCCTGGCCAAAAATTACCACATCGTGTTTGTCGAAGAACCGGTTTTCCACGACGGCGACAGCTTCCTGCAGAGCTCGTCGCCGGCGCCCAACGTCACCGTCTACCGGCCGCACACGCCGGTGCACGCGCCCGGCTTCCACGACGACCAGATCCCGCTGCTGCAACCGCTGCTGCAGGACCTCGTGGCCAAGCTCGATCATGGCGAAGGGGCCCCCATCGTCTGGTTCTACACGCCGATGGCGCTGCCGCTGCTGCCGCCGCTGCACGCCGGCCTGGTGGTCTACGATTGCATGGATGAGCTGTCGGCGTTCAAGAACCCGCCCAAGCAGCTGCTGCAGCGCGAGACGGCGCTGCTCAAGATCGCCGACCTCGTCTTTACCGGCGGCCCCAGCCTGTACGAGGCCAAGCGCGGCCGCCACGACAACGCCCACTGCGTCCCCAGCAGCGTCGACGCCGCGCACTTCCGCCAGGCGCTCGAGCGCGAGCGCGGCCACCCGTTGCAGGCCGCCATCCCCGGACCGCGCCTGGGCTACTACGGCGTCATCGACGAGCGCTTCGACACCGCCCTGGTCGCCGCGCTGGCCGACGCCCATCCCGAGTGGCAAATCGTGCTGGTCGGACCGGTGGTCAAGATCGACGCCGCGGCGCTGCCGCAACGGGCCAACATCCACTACCTGGGCCAGCAATCGTATGCCGACCTGCCGCGCTTTTTGGCCGGCTGGGACGTGTGCCTGCTGCCGTTCGCGCTCAACGAGGCAACCCGCTACATCAGCCCGACCAAGGTGCTTGAATACATGGCCGCCGAACTGCCGTCGGTCAGCACCGCCATCAAGGATGTGCGCGACCCGTACGGCGACATCGTGCTGGTGGCCGACGGCCCGATCGAATTCATCGCCGACTGCGAGGCGGCGCTCGCGCTGACGCCGGCGCAGCGGGCGGCGCTGGCCGGAAACATGCGCGCCGTCGTCGAGCGCACCTCGTGGGAGGCCACCGCCGACGGCATGCGCGCACTGCTCGAAGGCACGCGGCCGTCCGCCAAGGGTGCAAAACTGGGCCGCCAAGACGCGGCCGGCGCCGGCGCCGCGAGCGCCTCCACCCCGGTCGCGGCCAACGGCGGCGCCGTCGTCAACCCGATGCGGCAAGCGGCGGCGGCGCAGCGCGCCGGCTGCCTGATCATCGGCGCCGGTCCGACCGGCTTGTCGGCGGCCTACCACCTCGGCGCCGACACCGTGCTGCTCGAACGCAACGCCACCGTCGGCGGCTGGTGCCGCTCGATCAAGGACCAGGGCTTCACCTTCGACTACGCCGGCCACATCATGTTCTCCAACGATCCCTATGTGCTCAAGCTGTACGACATCCTGCTTGGCGACAACCAGCACTGGCAGATGCGCGAGGCCTGGGTCTACAGCAAGCAAGTGTTTACGCGCTACCCGTTCCAGGGCGCGCTGTACGGCTTGCCGCCGGCCGTCATCAAGGAATGCATCGTCGGTGCCATCGCCTCGCGCTACGGCCTGGCCGGGCAGACCGGCGCCGGCGCCTGCCCCGGCGTCGACGATTGCTGCGCCGACGGCACCGCCGATGTCGCCAACAGCAGCGCCGGCGCGCTGTCGACGGCCGCCGACGGCGAGGACTTCGAGCACTTCATCCACCGCGTGTGGGGCGCCGGCATCGCGCGCCACTTCGCCATCCCCTACAACAAGAAGCTGTGGACGGTGCCGCTCAAGGAAATGGAGACCTCGTGGCTCGGCGGCCGGGTGCCGCTGCCGGACCTGGACCAGATCATCGAAGGCGCGCTCGAACCGGTCGCCAAGCCGATGGGGCCGAACGCCCGCTTCGGCTATCCGAAGCGCGGCGGCTTCCAGGCGCTGGTGTCGGGCTTCCTGCCGCACATCCGGGGCAAAATCGAGCTCAACGCCGACGCCGTGCAAATCCTGCCCGACCAGCACACGCTGGTGCTGGCCGACGGCCGCCGCCTGCAGTACGACCAGCTGGTGAGCACCATGCCGCTGCCGGAACTGGTGCGGCTGGTCGGCGACGGGGCGCCGCCCGAGGTCAAGCGGGCCGCCGAGGGCTTGCGCCATATCTCCATCCGCTGCGTCAACATCGGCATCGCCCGCACCGACGTGACCGACAAGCACTGGATCTACTACCCGGAGGACAGCATCTTCCACCGCATCTTCGTGCAAGGCAACGCCAGCCCGCAATGCAACGCGCCCGGCGGTTTCGGCTTCACCTGCGAAATCTCCTATTCGCCATGGAAGCCGCTGCCGCTGGACGGCCAGGCGCTCATCGAGCGCTGTATCGCCGACTGCGTCAAGGTCGGCATGATGCGCGAGGACGACGTCGTGCTCACCGCCAACCAGGTCGACATGCCGTACGCCTACGTGGTGTACGACCACGCCCGCGCGGCCAACGTGGCGACCGTGCGCGCGTGGATGGAACGGCATGACATCGTGCTGGCAGGCCGCTACAGCGAATGGGAGTACTACAACTCCGACCACGCCTTCCTCGCCGGCAAGAAGGCGGCCGAGCGCGTGCAGGCCAACCGGGGTCTGGCGGCCCGGACGGCGGAGTCGTAAGCCGGTGATGGGGCGCACGAGGCGGGCACGGGGCAGAGCGCGCGGCAGCCCTTGATCCCCCGCCGCGCGCGCTCGATGACGTATCCATCCCGTAATATGTAAGCTCTGTCTTACATAAACACAGGGGCATCACCCATTGGGCGTTTCTCCTGTGACAGGGATAATCGACCGACTAAATGGACGAGCTGAGGCCGTCCCAACTTTTCGGAGCAACACCATGTCCCTACTTGTCCAAGCAATGCCCGCCAGCACCGCCGACACCGGCAGCAACGCCAGCGGCGACAGCGCCCCGTCGGCCAGCGAGATCTACCGCCTGCTATCGGCCGGCGTGCCCTCCGCCGCGGGGCACGCGGTGGCGCGCGCTTACCTCGAGCAACAATTGTTGGAGGCGCGCACCCTCGCCTGTGACCTGCCCGACACCACCGCCGACATGGAAGCATGGATCACCGAGCGTTCCGAGGCGGTCGGCACCGAGTACGCGGCCTACCTCAAGCAGCGGCGCGACGGCGGCGCGCGGCGCTATTTCAGTACCAAGGCCCACGCGCTGTTCTTCCTCAAGCACGTCGCCCCGACCAAGCTGGTCGACGGCGCCTGGCTGTACGGCGTGCTGGAGCGTTGGGACGACCCCGACTTCCGCCCGCTGATCCAAACCTATCTGGAAGAACTGGGCGATGGCGTACCGGACAAAAACCACGTCGTGCTGTTCAAAAAACTGCTCGCCAGCCACGGTTGCGACCAGTGGCAGGACGTCGGCGAAACCCACTACGTGCAGGGCGCGATCCAGCTGGCGCTCGCCTACGACGCCGAACGCTTCCTGCCAGAAATCATCGGCTACAACCTCGGCTACGAGCAACTGCCGCTGCACCTGCTGATCACCGCCTACGAGCTCAACGAGCTGGGCATCGACCCGTATTACTTCACCTTGCACATCACGGTCGACAACGGCGGCACCGGCCACGCGTACAAGGCCGTGCAGGCGCTGCAACAACTGTTGCCGCGCTGCGGCGACGGCGCCGCCTTCCTGCGCCGCGTGCGCGACGGCTACCGTCTGAACGAGCTCGGCGCCAGCACCACCTCGGTCATCGCCGACTTCGACCTCGAGGCCGAACTGGTGCACATCATGGCCGCCAAGAGCGTCGTCGGCAAGAACATGCACTCCGACTACTGCCGCGTTGGCGGGCGCGGCATCAACGACTGGCTGTCGGACCCGCGGCAGATTCCCGCCATGCTGGCCGCGCTCGAGCAAGCCGGCTGGATACAGCGCGGCCAGCCGGCCGACAACAGCCGTTTCTGGCGCCTGATCCAAAGCGAGCGGGCCGAAATGTTCGGCGTCTTCAGCGCCTACGAGCAACAGATACTGAGCGACTGGATCGCCACCGCGCCCGGCGCGGCGGCGGCGCCGGGCGCGCGCACGCCAAGCTTCCGCGCCCGCCAGCGCGCGCTCGACACGCTCGGGCTGCACCACAGCCCGCGCAGCGGCGCGGCGCGCGGCATCATCCGCCACCACCAGGCGGACGACGGCGACGCCAACGGCGGCGACGCGCTGCGCCGCCTCGAGCTGCAAGTAGCGTCGATGGGCAACAAGCAAGCGGCGATGCGGCTGCTGCGTTCGTTGATGACACCGGCCAACCACCACAGCGCCAGCGGCCTGATGGCCACGCGCCTGTTCCGCCAACTGATCGACTAACAGCCCATTCCGGTCGGGGTCAAGTCTGTCATTTGGACACGGGCTCATGTGTAGTGTGGGGACGCCCTAGTGTCCTGAATTGCTAGTTCGTTGAATAATAAATGTGGCGAAATCGGCCTGAGACAAGGAGCTAAGCACAGCAAGGCCGGGGCCTTGCGCGCATTGGCGACGCCGTATCAGGCCTATTCTCGCCATATTTATTCAACGAATCTGCAATTCAGGACACTAGGCCGCATGGGCGGTTTTCAGTACCTTGATCAAGTCGCTCAGGCGGTAGGGCTTGACGATCAGGTCGAGCCCGTCGAGCTCGTGGCTGCCGTCACCCAGGCTCGAGCGCGTGTAGCCGGACGCCAGGATCACCTTAATGGCCGGAAACTCGCGCCGCGCGATGGACGCCAGCTCGATGCCGCCAACGCCGGGCACGACCACGTCGCTAAACAAGATGGCGATGTCGGCATGGGCGCGCAGCACGGCCAGCGCCTCGGCGCCGTCGTTGGCGGTAAGCACCTCGTAGCCCAGGTGGCCGAACAAGGCCACCGCCGTCTCCAGCACGTCCGGCTGGTCGTCCACCAGCAACACCTTCTCGGGCGCGTCGGCGCGCTCGCGCAGCGGCAGCCCGGCCGCGTCCAGCATCGCCGGGAAATACAGCGCGACGGTGGTGCCTTGGCCTAAAGCCGACGTGATCGTCATATCGCCCTGGCATTGCTGCGCCAGTCCGTAGGCCTGGCTCAGCCCCAGTCCGGTGCCCTTGCCGACCGCCTTGGTGGTGAAAAACGGCTCGATCGCGCGCGTGAGCGTTTCCGGCGCCATCCCGGTGCCGGCGTCGACCACCGCCACGCGCACGTAGACGCCGGCCGCCAACTGCCCGACCTGCCCCGCCGCCAGCTCCACCGCCGTGACGGCGATCACCACCTCGCCCTGCCCGTCCATGGCATCGCGCGCGTTGACGACCAGGTTGAGCAGCGCCGCCTCGAACTGGGTCGGATCGATCAGCACGCTCGGCAGCTCCGACGCCAGCCGCAGCCGCAGCGCCAGCCGGCTCGGCACGGCGCGCTGCAGCACCGCCTCGAACGAGCGGATCACGCGGGCGATGTCGTGCGGGTCGCGCCGCAGCGGCTGCTGGCGCGCGAACGCCAGCAACTGCTGGGTCAGCGCGGCGCCGCGCTGCGCCGCCCGCTCCATGGCGTCGAGCGCGCGCCGCTGCACGGCCGGATCGGTGATCGTGCGCAGGATGTCGAGCCCGTTCATGACGACGTTGAGCAGGTTGTTGAAGTCGTGCGCGACGCCGCCGGTCAGCTTGCCGATCGCCTCCAGCTTTTGCGACTGGAACAGCGACTCGCGGGCGCGCTCGAGCTGCTCCTCCATCTGGCGCTGCGCGGTGATGTCGCGCGTGATCTTGGTAAAGCCGAGCAGCGCGCCGGCGTCGTCGCGGATCGGGTCGAGCACCACGCTGGCCCAGAAGCGCGTGCCGTCCTTGCGCACGCGCCAGCCCTCGTCCTCGAACTTGCCGGAGCTGCTGGCCTGCTCGAGCGCCAGTTGCGGGCGCCCGCGCGCGCGTTCCTCGTCGGTGTAAAAGACGGAAAAATGGCGGCCGACGATCTCGTCCTCGCGATAGCCCTTGAAGCGCTCGGCGCCGGCGTTCCAGGTGATCACCATGCCCTCGGGCGAGAGCGTGTAGATGGCGTAGTCGGTGACGCTGACGATGAAATGGCGGAAACGCTCGGCTTCGAGGGCTTGGGCGGTCGATGGTTTGTCTTGCTGCATGAGGCTTCCCCGTAACACAAAAAACGCGTTTGATCCCATCCGCGATTCTAAATGACGGACCGCGTAATATTGCCGGGCCCGCCGTCAATCGTCCGTCCTGGACAGGGCGCCCCGTCCGGCCAAACCGCCCCGCTGGCCAGTCAATGTTGTTATTCAGCACAAACCCGCCCGCCACCGCCGCGCGCCAGTATAATTTTCCAATGATCAAAAAGGAAACATGATGCTGGGCATCCCGAGGCGCGCCGCCACGCTGGCGCTGGCGGCCCTGGCGGCGCTGCCGTTGCCGGCCGCCGCCCTGCTCCACCAGGCCGAGGATGCCGATCCGGTCGGCGCCGCCGGCCTCCAGGACGACGCCGACACCCCGCCCGCGAGCGCCGAGCGCGCCGTCAAGGCCGATTTCCTGACCAAATTCCTCGGCTATGTCGACTTTCCGGCCGGCCCGCTCGACCCCGGCACGCCGTACGTGGTCGGCGTGGCCGGCGCCGACGACATCGCCGCCGAGCTCATCCGCATCACCAGCGGGCGCACCGTCAACAACCACACCGTCGTCGTGCGCCGCATCCAGGGCGGCGACGGCGCCGGCGGCCTGCACCTGTTGTTCGTCGGCGCCGACGCCGACGAGGCCGCGCTGGTGAAGGCGGCGCAACTGGCCGGCGCGCTGAGCGTGACGGAATCGTCCACCGGCATCGAGGCGGGCAGCGTCATCAATTTCGTGCTGGCCGACGAGCGCGTGCGCTTCGAGGTGTCGCTGGCGGCGGCCGACCGGGCCCGCCTCAAACTCAGCTCGCGCCTGCTGTCGGTGGCCTACGCGGTGCGCAAGGCGGGCGGCTGATGGCGTGGCTGGGCGCGACCATGGCCACCGTGCGCGCCAGGCTCATCGCCATGGCGCTGGCGACCACCGTCGCCGCGCTGCTGCTGTGCACCGGCGCCATGCTGGTCTACGACCTCGGCACGTTCCAGCGCTCGTGGATCGACGACATGCGGACCCAGGCCGAGCTCATCGCGCTGGCCAGCGCGCCGGCGCTCAACTTCAACGACGCCCCGGCGGCGCGCAAAACCCTCGGCATGCTGCAAACGCGCCCCGAAATCGTCGCCGGCGCCATCTACGACGGCGCCGACGCGCTGTTCGCCTCCTACACGCAAAAGGCGCTGGAGACGCCGGTGTTCCTCAACAAGCCCGGCCCGCCCGGGCACCAGATCGTCAACGGCAGCCTGACCCTGTACCACCCGATCGTCGAACACGGCCGGCGCGTCGGCACCGTCTACCTCGAGGCGCGCTACCGGGCCGGCGAGCGCATCGCCTCGTATGGCTCGATCCTGGCCGCCGTCATGCTGTGCAGCCTGCTGCTGGCGGCGCTGGTGGCCTCGCGCCTGCAGCGCAGCATCACCGCCCCGCTCGAGGGGGTGACGTCGGCCGCGCGCGCGGTCATCGAGCGACGCGACTTTAGCGTGCGCGTGCCCGGCTCGGCGCCCGGCGAGATCGGCACGCTGGTCGACGCCTTCAACGCCATGCTGGCCGAGGTCGAAAAAAGCGCCAGCGGCCTGCTAGCCACCAACCAGACGCTCGAGCGCGAAATGGCGGTGCGCCAGGACGCCGAGCGCGCCTTGCGGCTGGCCGACCGCCGCAAGGACGAGTTCCTCGCCACGCTGGCGCACGAACTGCGCAATCCGCTGGCGCCGATCCGCACCGGCCTCGACATCATGCGCATCAACCCGGCGGACCTGGGCGCCGGTCAGCGCGCGCGCGCCATCATGGAGCGCCAGCTGCGCCAGATGGTGCGCCTGGTCGACGACCTGCTCGACGTCTCGCGCATCAACACCGGCAAGCTCACCATCAAGCGCGAGCAGGTCGACCTGCAGCAAGTGATCCACGACGCCTTCGAGATCGTGCGCCCGCTGGTCGAGCAGCAGGCCCACGTGCTGAGCGCGGCGCCGCTGGCGCACCCGGTCGTCATCGAGGGCGACGCCACGCGGCTGACGCAAATCCTGTCGAACCTGCTCAACAACGCCGCCAAGTACACGGCGCGCGGCGGGCGCATCACGCTCGACGTCGAACTCGACCCGGCGCGCGTGCGCGTCCACGTGCGCGACAACGGCATCGGCATCGCCCCGGCGATGCAGGAGGCGGTGTTCCAGATGTTCGTGCAGGCCGACGCCTCGCTCGAGCGCACCACGGCCGGGCTGGGCGTGGGCCTGTCGCTGGCGCGCCGGCTCGCCGAGCTGCACGGCGGCGAGCTTCATGTCTACAGCGCCGGCCTCGGCCACGGCAGCGAGTTCGTGCTCAGCCTGCCGCTGCCGGTGCGGACGGAAGCTCCGGCGGCGGCGCCGGCGGCGACGCCGGCCGCGCGCGACGGCAGCCGCCGCATCCTGCTGGCCGACGACAACGTCGACTTCGTCAACAGCATGGGCGCGCTGCTCGAGTCGCGCGGCCACGTGGTGGCCATCACCTACGACGGCCAAGGCGCGCTCGACCTGGCGCCGGCGTTCGCGCCGGACATCGCCTTCCTCGACATCGGCCTGCCGGCCATCAACGGCTACGACCTGGCGCGGGCGCTGCGCGCGCTGCCGGCGCTACGCGCCACGCCGCTGGTGGCCGTCACTGGCTGGGGCCAGCAAAAGGACCGCGAACTGGCCAGCGCGGCCGGCTTCGACGCCCACCTGGTCAAGCCGGTCGGCTTCGAGCAGATCGAAGCGCTGCTCATGCGCGCCAGCGCTCCCGCGATCGGCATAGGGGGCGGCTCAGATGAGCCGCTCCCCTGCCACACCACCCGGCATGCGGGTCCGCACCGGGCGGTTCGAGTAGTTGAGGTTAGGCCAAGCGCGGCACCCCAAGTTGGTCGAAACAGGCGATTGTGAGGACTG
>CAUPRW010000028.1:0-77720 GCA_963513825.1 uncultured Duganella sp. | reverse complement strand
TATTTCTTCCTATTTTTCCCGGGATTGAACTATCGCCGCGCTTTCCGGTCTAAATATGGAAAAGCAGAACAAAATAGGGGAGAAAATCGGATGAATACCACAGTGACCGTGCAGGTGCCCACCGACACACTGCTCCAACTCATCGCCAAGCTGCGCCGCCGGGGCGGTTCGCAAGACATTTCGGAAGCCATCACGAACGCCATCGAATACTGGCTGGAAGACCCGGCCAGGTTCGCGCCGGGCGCGGACCCTGAGGACATGCACGGTTATCAGTGGAAATCGCTGTTCCTTCCCGCAGGAACCGTGTTGAAATCGTGGAGCTACGGCGAGAACAACTACGCGCGCGTCGAAGGCGACCAGATCATTCACAATGGCCGCGTGGTGTCGCCGAACCAGTTCGCACAATCGTTCGCCCGCTCGACGCGCAATGCGTGGCAAGACTTATTCATCCGCCGGCCGGGCGACAAGACCTTCAAAATAGCATGCCGGCTGCGCGATGAACTGATCGCCGCAGCCAAGCCGGTTGCCACCACGCCAGCCGGTACGATCCCGACTGGCTCTACCGCAGTCGCGCCGCCAGCGGTTGGATCAACGGCAACCTTGCCCGCGCCGCAGGCCCCGTCCCCAGCTAGCCAGTCACCGCGCAACACCGACCGCGAGCCCGAGTGGGACTTACCAGAGCGCAGAAAATTCCGCTATCGCCTGGAAGACGTCGCCTATTAATTCAGCAAAAATCCGACTGCGATGATCAAGGAACGTCGGATTCTGGCCGCACTTGGCCTGTCAGCGAGGATACCATCTTGCTCAAATAGAAAGCTCACCAATTACCACATCGCTCTTAGATACGATCGCCGCCAGTCATTGCGTGACTGCGACTTGGATCAGCTGCGCGTCCAGAATGTCTGCCATGGAGGACCTGTGGCAACGCGGGCCAGCGTGATGCAGCAGAAGACCAAGCACCCTGTCCAGTTCGAACTCACCGCAAAAACCAGGAAAAGCTTGTCGACACCGACTTTCTGATCCAGCGAGGCAAGGTGCCTCACATCCCGCTGATTGACGCGGTGGTCAGCTATAGCAGCGGGCCGTGGCGCTTCGCGGCCAACGCCAGCAATCTGGCCCACAAGACCCAAGTCGCCTCGTGCACGTCTGACTGCTCTTATGCCGAACCCCGGAGGCTGATCGTCACGGTCCGCGACAAATAGTAGCGTTGTAGTGTAGTGGAGGACGACCGGAAAACCGATTAGCCTCCCGGCATGGTAGAAGTTGCTGGTATCCTTGCGGATCACGACATCTCCCGACTTACCACTGTGATACTGCTCGATCCTACAACCATCGTTCTGACATCGACCCTGATGGCGGCGGCGATGACCATCGTTTTGTTTTCCGCCTACCGCAGCTTCCCTGCCGACGTGCAAGGGTTGGGCCATCAGTCGCTCGGCATGTTGTCGCTCACGGCGAGCGGCTTGCTATTCTGCGCAGGGCCACTGATGCCGGAAGCGCTGTTACTGTTCACGGCCAATAGCACCATGCTGGGCGCCGCCGGGCTGATGCTGATCGGCACCCAGTTATTCTACGGCCGCAAGCCGAGCTGGTGGTGGCTGGCGCTGGCGTGGGTGGCCGGCATGGTCTGTCTGGTCGGCTGGTATGTGATCACCCAGGACTACGCGTTGCGGGTGGCGGTGTTTTCATTGTTGACGCTGTCGTTCTACGTGGCGCAACTGGTGCTGCTGGCGCGCTATGGCGAACGCCACTTCTCCAGCTGGTTCTTCGGCGCGCTGTTGCTGGTGCAGTCGCTGGTGCTGCTGTTGCGGTTGTTCGCCGCGCTCAGCGGCGCAGTCGGCACCAGCAACGCCAGCAACGGCGCGGTACAGGGCATTTTCCTGTTGACCGCCAACTTCATGACGCTGATGATGGCGGTCGGCTTCATGGCCGTCGCCACGCGGCGCCTGCAGGTTGTGATGGAGCACCGGTCCAACTCTGACCCACTGACCGGGGTGCTGAACCGGCGCGGTTTCGCCGCCGCCTACGAGCGCGAGGTGGCGCTGATGAAACGCCACGGCGAGCCGATTGCCCTGCTCAGCATCGACCTCGACTACTTCAAGGCCATCAACGACCAGTACGGCCACGCAGTCGGCGACCAGGTGCTGGTGCATGCGGCGCGCACCACTGTCTCGGCCCTGCGCGAGATCGACCACGTGGCGCGCTTCGGCGGCGAGGAATTCATCGTGCTGCTATCGGCCACCACGGCCGAACGGGCGAAAGCGATAGCGCAACGCATCCAGGCGTTGCTGTTCGCGGCGCGCGGCGGCGACATGCCGGATTACACGGTCAGCATCGGCATCGCCATCCAGGAGGCGCCCGACGAGAGCCTGGAAGCGCTGATGGAGCGCGCCGACGTCGCCCTCTACCGCGCCAAGGCGGCCGGCCGCAACCGCAGCGAGGCGGCGTGAGCGCGCAGGCACGGCGCCATCCGGCACTGAGCTGATACCGGAAATTTACGAACTACTTCTTCAGCTTCGGAATGAAAAATTTGGGCGGAACGGCACGAACAAAACAGCAAAGCACGCCGAAGGCAACGACGCCGATTATTTTAGCTAGACGAGAACCGGGAAAAAGCACCTCCCAAACCAGCGCAATGGCAATCACCAGCGCAATGGCGCCGGTTGCAACGTTGATGTAGCGTTGTATCTGTTTCCGGTCCATTTTGGCTCCCAAGTTACCGCGCGGTTATTGCCGCGCAAGGCCTATAAGCAAGGATACCATCTTGCACAAATGAAAAGCTCACTAATTACCACATCCCGGGCCGCAGGCAGCCGTATTCCCGTAAGCGCCACCTCGGCGGCACCTCGCGTAGGGCACAGGGCCAAAGTCTGTCGCAACGTGCACTGAACCATTACCGTCATTGCCGATGCCCTCCCTGACAGGACCGCACCACCGTCCCTGCCGCACCCTGCCTACGCTTTAAACACCCGCCGCCGGCAGCGTCTGTGCAAACTGCGAGACGCCGTCGAGGTTGAACAGCTCGACCTTCATCGCCTTGGTCCTCGGGTCGATGTTGATTTCACCAAAGAACTGGTAGCCGGCAAACGGTGATGAGTTCTGGATCAGCGGGCTTTTCGAGAATACCGCGGTGGGGCCGAAGGTTTTATCGAGCACGTTCGGGCCGAAGGCACCAGCATTCATCGGGCCGGCAACGAATTCCCAGAATGGGGAAAAGTTAGTGAACCGGGCTTGCGCGGGATCGTAATAGTGGGCGGCGCAGTAATGGACGTCGGTGGTGATCCAGACCACGTTGGGGACCGCCTTGATACTGCTGAGCAGACGGGCCATTTCGAGTTCGCGGCCGAGTGGAACGCCATCGTTGCCGTTGGCGAGTGCCTCCCATAAGGCTTCGCCCTGGGCGTTCTTGCCATCGCCGACGTTCAGCCCGATGGGCATGTCGGCGGAGATGACTTTCCAGGTTGCGGTCGACGCTTTCAGCCCGGCGATCAGCCATTCCACCTGCTCACGACCGAGAAATGCTGAACTGGCGTCTTCCACGGTTTGCAGGTTGGTGCTGTTCGGACCACGGTAGCTGCGCATGTCCACGACGAAGACGTCGAGCAACGGACCGTGCGAGATAGTGCGATAAATGCGCTGCGGTTCGCTTTGCTTGTAATAGCGCATGGGCGCATATTCGAGAAAGGCGCGACGGCCGCGAGTGGTGAGCGTCGCAACGCTTTTTTCGGTATAACGCGCATCGGCCGATAAATCCTTGGAAGCGCTGTAGTTATTCGTCACTTCGTGATCGTCCCATTGCCAGACCTGCGGCACCTGGGCGGCGAACTTGCGGAAGTTCGCATCCATCATATTGTAGGCGTGGCGGCCACGGTATTCCTTTAGCGTTTCCGCGACTTTGCTGACTTCTTCCGTCACCAAATTACGCCAGACCTGGCCGTTTTCCGCCGTTACCTGGGGCAGGATCGGGCCGTCGGCATAAATCGTGTCGCCGTTGTGGACGAAAAAATCCGGGTCGCGCAAACGCATCGCTTCATAGATTTTCATGCCGCCAAAATCGGTGTTGATGCCCCAGCCCTGGCCGCACTGGTCGCCGCTCCAGTGAAAACGCACGGGCCGGGTGCCATCGGCGGTCGGCGTCGTCCTGAATTGACCCGAAATGGTTTCGCTTTCGATTTTCGAATTGTTGGGGTCCACATAGCGCACGCGCACAAATACCGTTTGGCCGGCGGGCAAGCCGGTCAGGTCGACACGGGTCGTGAAATCGGTGGCGTCGCTGGCGGTGGGGCCAACGATGCGGCTGGCGTTGTTGAAACGGTCGCTGGTGTCGTATTCGACTATCATCTGCGCGTTGCGGTCGCTCCGGCTCCAGATAATCGCCCGATCATCCGTCATGTCGCCGAACTGTATTCCCGACGGCATCTTGGGCCTCTCGTTTTCACTCACGCCGATTGCCGTACTGCCGCTGCTGCCGCCGCAGCCGCCCAGCAACAGGGAGCCGCCCAATGCCGAATTGCCCACCAACGCCCCACCCTGGGCCAGGAAACCGCGACGCGAAATCGATGAAGTCATGCTTGCTCCGATCATTTAAGAGCGGACAAGCTTAGTTTTTGAATATGACATGACGATGAAATCGTCAACGGAACAGGGCAGGCATTTGGCTTACCGCTACGACCCCAAACACCTTGGTCGCTGCTGAAATCCCTTCCAAGCTCGGCAAAACGTCGACGTTATGGTATTGTCAACCCTATTCAAAGACAGGGAGAGCGTGCGCGATCACCATGAACACCAGATATTTTTCAGTGTTGGCCGCAGCCTGCCTGGTAACAAGTATCCCCAGCCTGGGACAAGCGCCGCAGCTTGGCGCCGTGGAAGCCTACGTCTCGCCACCCCAACTGTTCCCGTCCGAGGGAAGCCCGCGCGCGCCCTACGCTCCCCTTGACGCCTTCGACCACCCATCGGGAAGAATCATCGGGCAAGTCGTCGCTGATCTGGCGCCCTGCCCGGCCGGTGACGACGGTTACGCCTGCGGCGCGCCGCGCGCGTGGCACATCAAACTAAAGGACGGCCGCCGCCTCGAACTCCATCACGAGATGGTGGGCTACGACCAGGAGTCGCTGGTGACGTATCGTGCGCCGGTGCGCGCATCAAACAAGGTGTGGTCGCAAATCGACTACGAGGGCGGAAAATTCTGGGTTCAAACGCTGCCCGGCGAAACCAGCGATCACGAATCGCTCGCCACATGGGCCGAGGACATGGACACCTGGTGCCCGAACCCGGGCCAGTGCGCGCCGCTTACCCCATCCATGCGCGCGGAGATCGCGCGCGTCGTAAAGGGTGAATACCAACTCGCCTCCGTCAGCCAACAGCCCTACCACATCGACGGGATCGTCAAACGAGGCGGAAAGCGCTATTACAAGGTGTCGCTCTACGAATCCGACAAAGGCATGCCACGCCCCGCCTTGCCGAAGACAGGTTACATTCCCACGCGGCGCAAGGATGGCAGCCATGTGGGCCAGTTCTCCCCCAAAGGCTGTTGAAGGCGATGGCCGACGGCCGAGCGCCGACTCATTCCGCACAAAACGCCTGATTTGATCATGATGCGATTCGCCCCTTGCGGTAAAAACCAAACGCGATGCCCCGCTCGCGCTCAATGCGTAGCGGTGCGATTCCTCGCTTGCAGGAGCGCGGCCTTTTCCGCCATCTCCTTGCCGGCGGCGATGGCCTGCGCGCGCTGCTCGGGCGTCATCGTCACGGCCGTCGCGCGCTCCACTTCGCTCTTATACGGATTGGCAAACCCCGGGCCGCTTCTGCTCAGCATGCGCTCGAAAATATCGCCTACCGCCACCGTGTAGCGCAGCGCCAATGCCGGATCGGCATCGAGTGTGTGCCCCTCGCCGCCGTACTCCTGCATCAAGGTCAGCATGCTCGAAACGTCGCCCGCCTCGGCATGCGTCGTCAGTAGCTGCTCGGCCTCGTTGCGCCAAGCCTTCACCAGCGGATCGTCGGGGCGCGTCTTGAGCGCGCTGCGATCACCAAAAGGGCCAACGCGCAGGAAAGCGTCGTCCGCACCCGACACGCCCGCCCGCGCGGCAATCGCCAGATGGTCCAGGCGCGAAGTTTTTATACGTTCGGTCATGCCGGCGCACAGCGCCGTCTGTGCGGCGCGCTCGTCATCGGTCGGAGCGCGCAAGAAAGTTGGGCTGTTCGAGTCGCGGGTCAACATCACGCCCGATTCGGCGATGTCGACGCACGCTTGCACCAGCCAGTAGGCCCGCAACGCGTCTTCGGGGGCGCCGGAGGCGATCAGCAGATCGACCTGGTTCGCCAGCGGCACGCCAGCTGCGGTAACAGGAAGCGCGACGTGCGGGCTATTTTGCGGCGTGGTCCGGCGCAACGGTCGGGCATCGGCCAACCAGGCATCGGCCGGCTGATGAAGCACGGTCGCCGTCGCATGCTGCGAACGGCTAAAAAAGAAGTACAGCGCGATCAGCGCGGCCATCAACAACAGAGACGTGTAAAGCCAGGGTTTTGCTTGCATGAGGCATCGCGGCGCACGCGCCACTCGGGGAACAATGAAAGCAATTTAGCATGAAATTTAATAGAACAGATACGCGCTTTCTCACAGCCGGTGGCACGCGCGGCATTTTCAGGGGACGTCGCATGTCGCCAGCATCAGCATCGGCACGCAGGTCCACGCGATCGCGACCAGCGCCAGCGCGGCCGACACCAATTTTACCCAAACGATCAGCGGCGCCGTCGGCGCCGCGCGACAAAAACCGCGCAACGCACGCGCCAGCAGCAGCGCCACCGAGGCAAAAGCCACCGCCGATGCGACGGCCAGCGGCATCGCCGGGTCGCCGCCGCGCTGGCACGCCATCGCCGTCCACGCGTAGCAGAAGAAGAAATGCGCGGCCCAGATCAGCAGCGGCGCAACCGCCATTGTCATCTTGCGCAGAAGCCTGTCTTGGGTACGCATGATCATCCCACCAGCGTTGGCAGCCACTGCACCACCACGGCGATGCAAAAGCCTTGCAAGGTGGCGTAGTGCCACACCAGGGCGCAATTGTCCAAGGTCGCGCGGCTGGCGGGCGTCAGCCTTCCGGTCCAAGAACGCGCCAGCAAATACACGGCCAGGATGAATAGCAGCACCGCGTGCAGTCCTTGGTATGCCAACATCGCCGCCACAGTCGCGCCCCAGGCATGGGCGGTCGGATCGAGCCCCGATCCAAGTTGGCCGCGCAGGTCGACTCCGAAGGCGACAAGCATGCACGCCAACGCCAACGCTATGGCCAGCCGTTGCCAGCCCTGTCCGCCGCCATGATCCCCTTTTCGCGCGGTGGTGCGCCGCACCCACTCGACAAGCACCGAGCCGGCAAGCAGCATTGCGCACGACAGCAGTGGCCATGCCGGCGCGGGCAGGCGGCTGCCGGGCGGCGGACATACCTCCAGCCGCATCGAGATATGGATGTGGGCGAACAGGAAGGCGGCGAATATGGTGCCATCGACGACCAGCATGATGACCGTGCCCCACCAGGAATGCGCGGCCGTCCCGGCGACGCCGACGGGCAGCACGACGTCGTCGGCCACCCTGGCGGTGCGCTGCGCCGGTGGCGTGTCGGACTGCCACATCCACGCCAGCACCGACCCAATGGCGATGATTCCGCAGGCCCACGCGACCAGCGTCAGCTTGATCGTCAGCAGCAGGAAAAATCCGGCCGTGCCGACGGCGGCGGCGAACGGCCACCAGCTGTCCCCCGGCAGCACCTGCAGATACAGCGGGCGCGCCCGCACAGGACTGGTGACAATGGTCTCGCGCCGCCCGGTCACGGAGCCGGGAAGCCAGTGCGCGCCCTGCTCCACCTCCCGGGACAATTGCGGACGATCCCACAGGGGCTCGCGCGAGTCCACCTGCGCAATGCTGCGGGTGGCGTAGTCGTGCGACGGAAGCCATTCGAGCGTCGACGCGTTCCACGGGTTGCCGGGTTCGCGCCCGGGGCGGCGCAAGGTACGCACCGCGTCGACGAAGAACAGCACCACGCCCAGCGCCAGCACGAACGCGCCCACGCTGGACAACATGTTGAGCAAGTCCCAGCCCATCTCCGGCGAATAGGTGTAGACCCTGCGCGGCATGCCCAGCAGGCCGGTGATATGCATCGGGAAGAACGCCAGGTTCATCCCGCCAAACATCAACCCGAACACCCAGCGCGCGAGCGGCTCGGACATGCGGTTGCCGTTCACCAGCGGCATCCAATAGTAGAACGCCGCGAACATCGGGAACACCATGCCGCCGATGAGCACATAGTGCAGGTGGGCGACGATGAAATAGGTGTCGTGCACCTGCCAGTCGAACGGCAGCACCGCCACCATCACGCCGGTCAGCCCGCCCAGCACGAAGATGAACATGAAACCGAACAGGAACAAGGTTGGCGCGTTCAGGCGCGCCTGCCCGCGCCACAAGGTGGCGATCCACGCGAACACCTGCACGCCGGTCGGTATCGCCACCGCCATGCTGGCCGCCGACACCAGGCTGGTCTCGAGCAATCCCAACCCGGCGGTGAACATATGGTGGGCCCACAGCGCGAAGCTGAAAAAGCCCACCGCCACCAACGCGGCCACGATAGAGCGGTGGCCGACCAGCGGCGTGCCCGCCAGCGCCGGTATCATCGTCGACACCATGCCGGCGGCAGGCAGGAAGATGATATACACCTCCGGGTGACCGAAGAACCAGAACAGGTGCTGCCACAGCAGCGGATCGCCGCCGCGCGCGGGGATGAAGAACGGCCAGTCGTAGGCGCGCTCAAGCTCCAGCAAGGTGGTGCCGGCGATCACGGCGGGGAACGCGAACACGATCATCACACCCACCACCAGCATCGCCCACGCGTACACCGGCATGCGGCCGAGCGTCATGCCCGGCGCGCGCGTAAACAGAATGCCGACGATAAGCTCGATGGCGCCGGCGATGGCCGAGATCTCGATGAACCCTATGCCAAGCAGCCAGAAGTCGGCGTTCAGGCCCGGCGAATACTCCTTGCCCGTCAGCGGCGGGTACATGAACCAGCCGCCGTCCGGCGCCAGTCCCCAGAACAGACTGATAAAGAAGCCGATGCCGCCCACCGCGTAGGCCCAGAAAGCGTAGGCAGACAGGCGCGGGAACGGCAGGTCGCGCGCGCCCAGCATGCCGGGCAGCAGAAACACGGCGATCGCCTCGACCACGGGGATCGCAAACAGGAACATCATCACCGTGCCGTGCATGGTGAACACCTGGTTGTAGGTCCCGGCGCTCAGCAGCGCGTTCTCCGGCACCGCCAGCTGCGCCCTGATCATCAGGCCCAGGATGCCGGCCAGGACGAAGAACAGCAACGCCGTGCCGATGTACAGCAGGCCGATGTTGGTGTTGTTGACGGAGGTGAGGAAGGCCAGCCCGCGCGGCGTGCGCCAGACGCGTTCGAGTTGTTCAAGCTCGCCGACCGGCCGTGGCAGGGAGCTGGGCAGATCGTCGCGCGTGGCCGTCATTTGAGCTGCTCCAGGTAGGCGGCCAGCGCGCGCAGTGTCGCGCCGTCCATGTCGGCACTGGCAGGCATGCGCACGCCCGGCTTGGCCACGTGCGGATCGGCGATCCACGCGGCCAATGCGCCCTGCCCGTTGCGCAAGGTGCCGGCGCCAATATAAAGACGGCTGCCGACGTGCGTAAGGTCCGGCCCCAAGCCGGCCGTCGCGGCAAGCGCGCCACCGCCGGCGCTTGTGCTTATGCCGGTGCCTGGGCTAATGCTAGTGCCAGCGCGGACGGTATGACAGGCCGCGCAGCGCTGCTCCTCGAAGGCGCGTCGTCCGCGTTCGATCTCGCCGCCCTGCGGAATGATCCCCGCCGGCCGCGCCTGCGCCGCCAGCCAGGAAGCGAATTGCGCCGGCGACTGGGCCACCACATGCAGCGCCATGCGCGCGTGCTGCTCGCCGCAATATTCCGCGCACTGCGCGCGGTAAATGCCGGGGCGATCTGCGCGCAAGGTCATGCCGTGCACGCGGCCTGGCACCATGTCGACCTTGCCGGCGAGGGCCGGCACCCAAAAGCTGTGTATGACGTCGGCGCTGCTCAAGCCCAGATAAACCGGTTGCCCGGCCGGAAGGCGGATCTCGTTGGCCAGCACGATGTCGGCGCCGCCGGCGGGGTCCGTGTAGCGCACTTCCCACCACCACATGCGCGCCACCACCGAGATCTTGATCGCGTGCTGCGAGGTGGGCTGGCTCAATTGCGCGCTGCGCCACGTGCCGAACACCAGCAACGCCGACAGCAGTACCAGCGGCAGCAGCACGCCCCCGCCGACGATCCACACCATCGGCCGCACCGGCCGTCCGCGCCGCAGACTGAGGCCGCACAACACCATGACGCCAACGAACAGCAACGTGCCGCCGATGAAGAGCACCCACGTCAATTGCGCGATGACGGCGGCGTCCGGCCCCGCCGGGTGCAGTGCCGATTGCAGCCATGCCGGCGCACTCATGGCAGCGAGTACAGGTAGGCCGCCATGTCGCGGGCGTCGGCCGGGGACACGCCCATCGCGGGCATGGCGGTGCCAGGCTTCAGGGCGGCGGGATCGACGATCCAACGCGCCAGCGCCTCGGGGCGGTTGGGAATCTGGCCGGCGATGTAGCTGCGCCGCCCGTAGCTGTCGAGCGCCGGCCCCACCGTCCCGCGCGCGGCGGCGACTTCGGGAATCCGGTGGCAGGAGCCGCACTGGTACTGCGCCAGCAGCAGCCTGCCGCGCGCGACCTCCCCGCCGGGCACCGGCGAACGGGCGTGCTCGCCGCTGTCGCACGCGGCCAGCAACGCCAGTAGGGAGAGGTGAACGATGCGCACGATTGGAGCCTGCTCAAGCCTGTCGAATAGATATAATACAAGAGACATATCATTTCGCTATGTTCAACAGGACACCGTGTGGCGGATTACGGCGTGCCGCCTCTTAAGGCCTACCGGCCAGGTAGGCCGCCTTTTCGAAGGCCCTGCGGGGCGGATTGGCGGGCCTCGCCCGCTAGGCCGTCCTGCGCGATCGCTTTACCGGCTGCGGCGGCGTTTTCGGCGCGGATGGACAGGACGAGGAATAATGACCATGCACCGCCGCCGGCTCATCTTCATCACCGTCGCCGCCACACTGGCGGCGCTGGCGGCGCTCGCCGGGACCGTCGGCGCGGTGGTTTTTTTCGGCGGCTACTACGACATCTCCTCCACCAAGCTGCACTTCCAGCCGGTGCACACCGTGCTGGAACAGGGCATGCGCGAGTCGGTGCGCCACCACGCGCGCGACGTCCAAACGCCAGCCTACGTGACGCAAGCGAAGGCGCAGGCGGTATCGGCCGGCGTTGCGGCGTCGCCGGCGCTGCTGCGCGGTGCGGGCCTGTATCGAGATAACTGCGTGACCTGCCACGGCGCGCCGGGGGTGGCGCAGGACGATATCGGCAAGAGCATGCAGCCGGTGCCCGGCCCCCTGGCCGATGCGTCGCGCCGCTGGCGGCCCAATGAGCTGTATTGGATCACCCGCCACGGCATCAAGATGAGCGGCATGCCGGCGTGGGAGTTCCATCTCGCCGACGAAGATATATGGGCGGTGATCGGCTTTCTGGTGGCGCTGCCGGAATTAACGCCGCAGGCGTATGCGGCCGTCACAAAGCAGGCCGGCGAGCAGCCCCGCGCGCCGCGTGCGGAGCGGGCCAGTGCCGATGCCTTGCGCGGGCGCTTGGCGCTGAGCCAGTATGCATGCAACGCCTGTCACGTGATACCGGGGGTGACCGGGCCGGATACCTTCGTCGGCCCGCCGTTGAAGGATCTGGCGGAGCGCAAGTATATCGCGGGGCATCTGCCCAACAGCGCCGCCAATCTGGCGCGGTGGATAAGGGATCCGCGGCGTATCAATCCGCAGACGGCGATGCCGGCGATGGATGTCACCGAGTCCGACGCGCGGGATATGGCTGCGTATTTGCTGTCGAGGTAATGCCGCTTTTACCCCGCAAAGCGCGGATCTCTGGGGACGTACCCCTTGGGGTACGTCCCCGCCGTTAATGGGGTTGGGTCACGCCTGGCGCACGCCCCGACGCGATCCAGCCACCCATCACACCGCCAAATGGCGCTTGACGTCCGGATCGTTCATGGTCGCCTGCGCGCCCGATGCCACCACTTCCCCACGCGACAAGACCATGAACTGGTCCGCCAGCTCGTGCGCGAAGTCGAAATACTGCTCGCACAGCAGTATCGCCATGTCGCCGCGCTGGCGCAGCAGCCGGATCACATTGCCGATGTCCTTGATGATGGACGGCTGGATACCCTCGGTCGGCTCATCGAGTATGATCAGCTTCGGCTCCGCCAACAGCGCGCGCGCGATCGCCAGCTGCTGCTGCTGTCCGCCCGACAGGTCGCCGCCGCGCCGGTGCAGCATGTCCCTCAATACCGGAAACAGCTCGTACACCTCGCCCTTGATGCTGGCCGCCTTCTTGCCGCTGTGCGTCGCCAGCCCCATCAACAGATTCTCCTCCACGGTCAACCGGGCGAAAATCTCCCGTCCCTGCGGCACGTACGCGATGCCGGCCCGCGCGCGCTGGTGCGGCGCCATCCTCGTGATGTCGCGCCCCTCCAGCTTCACGCTGCCCGCCGACACCGGCAACACACCCATCAAACACTTGAGCAGCGTTGTCTTGCCAACGCCGTTGCGGCCCAACAGCGCCATGCACTTGCCGCGCTCGAGCTCCAGCGACACGCCGCGCAAGGTGTGCGAGGAACCGTAGTACTGATTGATTTTTTCAACTTGCAGCATATTCTTAGCGTCCCAGATAGACTTCAATCACGCGCTCGTCGGACTGCACCTGCGCCATGGTCCCCTGCGCCAGCACCGAACCCTCGTGCAGTACCGTCACCACGCCCTGCTGCGCGATCTCGGTGACGAACGCCATGTCATGCTCGACCACCATGATCGAATGCTTGCCGCGCAATTCGTTGAGCAGCTCCGCCGTGCGCGCCGTCTCGGCGTCGGACATGCCGGCCACCGGCTCGTCGAGCAGGATCAATTGCGGCTCCTGCATCAGCAGCATGCCGATCTCCAGCCACTGCTTCTGCCCGTGCGACAGCAGACCGGCCAGCCGCGCCTCGCTGCCGTTCAGGCGTATCAGCTTGAGGATCTCGTCGATTTTTCCGCGTTGTTCGGAGTTCAGGCGCGCGAACAGCGTTGGCCGCACGCGCTTGTCGGTCTTCATCGCCAATTCCAGATTTTCGAACACCGTGTGCTGCTCGAAAATCGTCGGCCGCTGGAACTTGCGGCCGATGCCGGCGTGGGCGATTCCGTACTCGGTCATGCGGCTCAGGTCCATCGTCTGGCCGAAGTAGGCGGTGCCGGACGTTGGCCGCGTTTTGCCGGTGATGACGTCCATCATCGTGGTTTTGCCGGCGCCGTTCGGGCCGATGATGCACCGCAGCTCGCCGACCGAAATATCCAGGCTCAGTTTATTCAACGCCCGGAAGCCGTCGAACGACACCGTGATCTCCTCCAGGTACAGGATCGCGCCGTGCGTCGTATCGAGCCCCTCGCCCGCCACGCGGTCATAGCTCTCGTTTCCGCTCATGCCGCCTCCTCCTTGGCCTTGCCCGAACCGTTGCCCCAACGCGCCGCCAGTCCCGCTATGCCTTGCGGCAGATAGCGCGTCACCAAAATAAATATCAAGCCCAATGCGAACAACCACAGGTCCGGGAAGGCGCCGGTGAACCAGCTCTTCAAGCCATTGACCGAAAACGCGCCGATGATAGGACCGATCAGCGTGCCGCGCCCACCGACGGCGGCCCAGATCACCATCTCGATCGAGTTCGCCGGCGACATTTCGGACGGATTGATGATGCCCACCTGCGGCACATACAGCGCGCCGGCGATCCCGCACAGCACCGCCGACAGCGTCCACACGAACAGTTTGAACCACAGCGGGTTGTAACCGATGAACATCAAGCGCGATTCCGAGTCGCGCACCGCCTGCAGCACGCGCCCCAGTTTGGACTGGACGATGGCGCGGCACAGCAGCAGCGAGCCCGCCAGCACGCCCAGGGTCACCAGATACAGCGTGGCCTTGGTGCCCGGCGCGCTGATCGAGTAGCCGAGGATGCGCTTGAAGTCCGTGAAGCCGTTGTTACCGCCAAAGCCGGTGTCGTTGCGGAAGAACAGCAGCATGAAAGCGTACGTCATCGCCTGCGTGATGATCGAGAAGTACACGCCCTTGATGCGCGAGCGGAAAGCGAAGAAGCCAAACACAAAGGCCAGCACGCCCGGCACCAGCACCACCAGCGCCAGGCAGTACCAGAAGCTATCGGTCGCGCTCCAGTACCAAGGGTAGGTTTTCCAGTCGAGGAAGACCATGAAGTCCGGCAGATCGCTTTGGTACACGCCGTCCCTGCCGATGGCGCGCATCAGGTACATGCCATGCGCGTAGGCGCCAAGCGCGAAGAACACGCCGTGGCCGAGCGACAGGATGCCGGCGTAGCCCCACACCATGTCCAGCGCCAGCGCGGCCAGCGCGTAGCACATGAACTTTCCGATCAGGCTGACCATGTAGCTTGGCACATGCAGCGCGTGGCCGTCCGGGAAAATCAGGTTCAACAACGGCAGCGCCGCCAGCACCACGCAGGTCGCCACGATGCCGCTCCACGCCCTGCGCGAGAATAAAGAGTTATGCGTCATTCGGCGCTCCTGCCTTTCATGGCGAACAGACCCTGCGGCCGCTTTTGGATAAAGATGATGATGAAGATCAGGATGGCGATCTTGGCCAGCACGGCGCCTGCCACCGGCTCGAGGAATTTGTTCGCCTCACCGAGGCCGATCGCGGCGATGATGGTGCCGGCCAGCTGGCCGACACCGCCCAGCACCACCACCATGAACGAATCGACGATGTAACCCTGGCCCAGGTCCGGCCCGACGTTACCTAGCTGCGACAGCGCCACGCCACCCAGGCCGGCGATGCCGGAGCCCAGGCCAAAGGTCATCATGTCGATCTTCGCGGTCGACACGCCCACGCAGCCGGCCATGCGGCGGTTCTGCATGACGGCGCGCACGAACAGGCCCAGTCGCGTCTTGTTCAGGATCAGCCACACGCCGGCGACGACGATCATGGCGAAGATGATGATGGCGATGCGGTTGTAGGCCAAGACCAGGTTGCCCAGCACCGTCACGCCGCCCGACATCCACGATGGATTGGCCACTTCGACGTTCTGCGCGCCGAAGATGGTGCGCACGCCCTGCATCAGTATCAGGCTTATGCCCCAGGTGGCCAGCAGCGTTTCGAGCGGGCGGCCGTAGAGCCAGCGGATCACGGTGCGCTCCATCGCCACGCCCACCGCCGCCGTCACCAGGAAGGCGGCCGGCAGCGCGGCGATCAAATAAGCGTCCAGCGCGGACGGGAAGTAGTGGCGGAAGGCGCTCTGGCACAGATAGGTGGTGTAAGCACCGATCATCAGCAGCTCGCCGTGCGCCATGTTGATGATGCCCATTAGCCCGAAGGTGATGGCCAGGCCCAGCGCCGTTAGCAGCAGCACGCTGCCAAGCGAGATGCCGTAGAAGACATTGCCGATGAACTCAGTGCGCGCAAGGCGGCTGTCGATGGCGGCCAGCGTGCGGGCGGCGGCCACGCGCACGCCTTCGTCCGGCTCGGCGGCGGTGCCGTCGGCGTTCTTGGCCAGCATGGCCTGCAGCGTCGGGCGCAGGTTGGCGTTGCTGCTGTCGGCCAGCGCCTCCACGGCGGCCTTGCGTTTGGCGGCGTCCGGCGATTGCAGGTTGGCGGTGGCCGCCACCAGCTGCAGCAAAGGGCGGATGCCGGCGTCGGTTTCCTTGGCGAGCGCTTTGTCGATCAGCGGCGCCTGCGCCAGCGTCACGCTTTTTTGCAGCTCGGTGACGGCGGCGAGGCGCTCGCCGCGGTCCGGGGACAGCAGTTTGAGCGCAGACAGCGCGTCGTCGATGGCGCCGCGCAGGCGGTTGTTGATCATCAGGCCATCGATGCCTTCGGGCAGCGGACCGGTGGCGCCGGTTTCGGGGTTGTAGGCCTTGTCGTCGGTGACGATCAGGATGTGGCCTTCCGGCGTGGCGTAGGCGTCGCCGTTTTTCATCGCCATCAACAGGCGGGTGGCGTCGTCGTTGGCCAGCGCACCGATTTTGCCGATGGCGGCGATGCGGGCCTCGGGGTCGTCGCCGGTCAGGGGCGCGAGCAGGGCCTTGTCGATCGCCGCCTGGGCCGCGCCGGCGAGGCAGAGGAACGCTAGCAGTATGAGTTTTTTCAAGATTTTTCCAGTATGCGGAGGTTGCAGAACCCGCACGGCGGCGGACAGGGGACGTACCCCTCGGGGTACGTCCCCACGGCTTTGGGGGTGCGTAAAGGCTCGATCCGCGGCCGCTTGTTTTACAGCTTTTGCTTGCCTTCGTTACCAGGGATGTACGGGCTCCAAGGCTGCGCGCGCACCGGGCCAGGCGTTTTCCACACGACGTTGAACTGGCCGTCGGCGCGGATCTCGCCGATGAACACCGGCTTGTGCAGGTGGTGGTTTGTCGGGTCCATCGTCAAGGTGAAGCCCGACGGCGCCTTGAAGGTCTGGCCGCCCATCGCCGCGATCACCTTGTCGGTGTCGGTCGACTTGGCCTTCTCCACCGCTTGCGCCCACATGTGGATGCCGACGTAGGTCGCTTCCATCGGGTCGTTGGTGACGACCGTCTTCGCGTTCGGCAGCTTCTTGGCGACGGCATAGGCCTTCCACTTCTTGATAAAGTCCGTGTTGACCGGATTTTTCACCGACTCGAAGTAGTTCCAGGCCGCCAGGTGGCCCAGCAGCGGCTTGGTGTCCACACCGCGTAGTTCCTCCTCGCCCACCGAGAACGCCACCACCGGCACATCGGTCGCCTTCAAGCCGGCGTTACCCAGCTCTTTGTAGAACGGCACGTTGGAGTCGCCGTTGATGGTGGAGATCACCGCCGTCTTGCCGCCAGCCGAGAACTTCTTGATGTTGGCGACGATGGTCTGGTAGTCGGAATGGCCGAACGGGGTGTAGACCTCGTCGATGTCGCTATCCTTGACGCCTTTGCTCTTGAGGAAGGCGCGCAGGATCTTGTTGGTGGTGCGCGGGTAGACGTAGTCGGTCCCCAGCAGCACGAAGCGCTTGGCGCCGCCGCCGTCCTTGCTCATCAGGTATTCGACCGCCGGAATCGCCTGCTGGTTCGGCGCCGCGCCGGTGTAGAAGACGTTCTTCTCCAGCTCCTCGCCCTCGTACTGCACCGGGTAGAACAACAGGCTGTTCAACTCTTTGAAGACCGGCAGCACCGACTTGCGCGACACCGACGTCCAGCAGCCGAAGACGACGGACACCTTGTCCTGGGCGATCAGGCCGCGCGCCTTTTCGGCGAACAGCGGCCAGTTCGAGGCCGGATCGACGACCACCGCCTCGAGTTTTTTGCCCATCACGCCGCCCTTGGCGTTGATCTCGTCGATGGTCATCAAGGCGACGTCCTTGAGCGACGTCTCGGAGATGGCCATGGTGCCCGACAGCGAGTGCAGGATGCCGACCTTGATGGTGTCGGCGGCGTAAACATTGACACCGGCGGCCAGCAGGGAGGTGGCGGCGGCGATACGGCTGATGGTGCCGATGAAATTGCGACGATTTTGCATGTGATAGCTCCGTGGGTTGCGTGATTAGTACTGCAGCTGCAAGGTGACCGAGAATTTGTCCTGGCTGGCCACGCTGGTGATCTTGGTCTTCGAGTAGAAGGCGCTGACTTGGGCGTTGTAGCCGTCGATGATGTAGTTCACGCCGGCGTCGACCTGCTTGGTGTCGATGTTGGTATCGGCGGAGAATTTCTGCCAGTGCGCGAACGGCTGCAGCTTGCCCCAGCCGGCCTTTTGCTCGAAGATGTACGAAACGCCGGCCGAATAGGCCTTGCCTTGCTCGGCCAGGATGATGTCGTCGGTGTCGTAGTCGTAGTAGGCCGCTTCCACCGCCACCGCGCCGGAGCCCTTGATGCGCTTCTCCATCAGGAAGTCGACGTTGTAGGAGCTGTACTTGCCGTTTTTGGCGGTGGTCAGGATGCCGTCCTTCTGGTAGCGTCCCGCCACGCCGATCGACAGGATGTCGGCGTTGCCGAGGTAATTGCCGGTGCCGTAGTAGCCAGGTTCGGCGTCCCAGAAGTCGTACTGCAGGCGGCCCGCGTACATCAGCGAATCGTCCGACTTGACGCCGGCGGCCTTCGCCTGCGACTGGGTCAGCGAACCGATGCCGAAGGTGTGGCCCTCGAAGGCGCCGAACGAGTAACCGAGCTTGCCGTCGGCGACATTGCCCCACACGACCACACCGTCGTCGCGGCCGCGGAAGATGCCGCCGTTGTAGCCGTAGCGCGACGCCACGCCGGCCCAGTAGCCGCCACCCATCGAGTAGTAAGGCCCGGCCATGTTGGCGCGGTCGCTCGGCGAGAGCAGGCGGCCGGCCCAGATATTGAGTTCGGGCGAGATGGCGAACTGGCCGGCGGCGTCGAGCACGCGGATCTTGTCGCCGTCCCACTCGGTGTTGAACATGCCCTTGATGTTTTTGTTGAGCGAGGCCCCGAAGTACAGGCGGCCGCTGTCAAGGTTGAAGTCCTGCGAACGCCCGCTGCCGTTGGGCGCAGCGTCCTCGGCGCTGGTGAAGCTCTCGCGCAGGCCGAAGCCGACGCTGACCGACTTGTCCTCGCCCATGTTGATCGTGGCGCCGGCGCTGGCCTCGCCAGCGACCATCGCCGCCATCGCCGCCAGCATCAGCAGCCCGCTTCCCTGTTTCAGACCCATCTTGTTTTCCCCCGGTTGGACACATTGTTGAACTAATGTTGCCACTTTAGCCAGCGGGAGCCGGGCGGGGAATACGTCGAATGACGTAGGGCGGATTAGCGGGCCAGGCCCGCCAATCCGCCCCTGGGGCCCTTCGAAGAAGCGGCCTACCTGGCCGGTAGGCCTTAAGAGGCGAAGCCGTAATCCGCCGACGGTGAGCCGCCGATGCGGCCTTCATTGGGCCGCCGACGGCGCCCGGCGGATTACGCTGCGCTAATCCGCCCTACCATGTCTCAGCGCGACAGTTCCTCCACCGCGCGCTCGACAACAAGGTCCCGCCCCGCGCGCAGCGCGGCCACCGTTTGCCGCACCTCGAGATCCGGCTCGATGCCCTTGCCGACAAAGCTGGTGCCATCCGGGTAAACATCGCGCTTGATGCAGATGCGCGCCTTGCCGCCGCCCGGCAGATCGAAGCGCAGCGGCTGGCCGGTGCTGCCGCCGGTCGCCTCGCCAACGATGATCCCGCGCTTCATCATCTTGTAGGCGGCGGTGAAATCCTCCGCCGCCGAAAACGTCTGCGCGCCGGCCAGCACCGCCACCCGGCCCGTGAACACCTGCGCCCGCGCGGCCCGATACGGCTCGCCGTTGCCAGGCAGCGGCGTCCACTTCACATAACCGCCACCCTGCGCGCGCGTGTACGCCTCCTCCCCGCGCACAAAGCCGGAGGGGCCGACGATCGGCTCTGCGCTGAGGTATGACAGCACCGCCAGGCCGAATTTGGTCGAGCCGCCGCCGTTGCGACGCACATCGATCAACAAGCCCTTGGCCTTGAGGATCTCCGGCAGGGCCAACTCGAACGCCTTGACGTCGCGGTCGTTCTCGAACTGGTCGAGCGCGATGTAGGCGATCGCGCCGGGCAGCATCTTGAAGCCCTCCGCTGGCGGCGCGCGGTATGCAAGCGAGCGCTCGACCAGCTCCTCGCGTTCGGCGCCATCCCCGCCGCGCAGCCGCAGGCGCACGGCCTGGCCCTCGTCTCCCGACAGCAGCTGGTAGCCGAAGACGCGCACCGCCTTGTCCTGCGGCGTCGACGCGCTGACAAACGGCGCCACGCGGCGCTCGGCATACTGCTTGACCGGCTCGCCGTCGATGGCGACGATCTCGTCGCCGGCGCGCACCCGCCTGGCGACATCGTCGTCGCCGACGTGCCGCACCACCACCTTGTCCTCGACCAGCGCGGTGCGCAGCGGCGGGCGGGCATGGAAACCGCGCGCCAGCTCGGCCGGCATCTCGACGTTGGTATGCCCGTCTTGCAGCAGCGCCGCCAGTTGCGTCATCAGCAGGTAGTAGTCGCCCGTGGTCGGGGCGGCGATCACCTTGCCGAGGTACTGCATGTAGACCTCGTCCCACTTCAGGTCCGGCACATGGTCGAAATGGACGAAGTTCTGCCGCGCCTCCGACCAGAACAGCGACAGGCCGGCGACCTTCTCCTCCACCGTCAGCACCGGTTTGTACGGCGTGGCGATGGCCGGGTTCTTGTACAGCCGCTCCGGCAGCGCCATCGCCGCCACCACGGCCTTGAAACGCGGCTCATCGCGCACGCTGGCGAACGACGGGCCGCCCAGGTAGCCGGTCAGCGACGGCAGCCAGAGCATGCCCGCCGCCTTTTCCAGCGCCGCGAGCGCCTGCTCCTTCATGCCAAGGCGGGCGTAGGTCTCGGCCTGCGGCACCAGCAGATTAATGGCCTCGCCCTGCAGGCGCTCGTTGCCGACGGCCCGCTCGGACACCGGCGGCGTGGCCAGGTAGCGCAACGCGGCGTCGTAGCGCGTCAGCGCCAGTCTCAGGTCGGCCTCGCCGGCATTCCTGGCGCTGAGCTTTTGCGCTTCCGCGCGCAAGGCCCGCAGGTAACGGTAGCTGTCGGCGGTGCCGGCGTTCGGCGGCGGCGGCGCCGGATCGGCCGCGCTGGCGAGCGCGGAAAACGACAACAGCATCAACAGGGACAAAGCGGACTTGCGGACCATGGCGGCTTTCGATATCGATAAGGAGGAGCGAGGTTGACATAAAAGTAAGCCCACCACAATCACGGCGTTGATGATTCACTTTCTCAATCACCAAGTTGACGATTTGATGGCACAATCGCGCTTTGAGCTCCGACTGGAAGGACCCGCCATGACCATTTTCGCCGCCCCCGTATTCGACGCCACCGTGATCTACGAGGGCAATGAACTGTTCAAAGGCCAGGGCGCGGCGCGCGGCTGGGCCGAAAAACTGGCCAAGGAACTCGAGTGCGAGATCGGCGTCGAAAAGATCGGCACGGGCTGGGTTTTGTGCGGCACCGTCGACGGCGGGCCGTGCAAATGGAGCATCGTCGGCCAGCGCCTCAAACGGATGGATTAAATCGTGCGCTATCGCACATCGTTGCCCTGTTTCAAAAGGTAGGATCGTCGCTACCCTGCGTCTACCAAGGATAGCGATGAAGCGCGATCACCCAGCGGCCGTCACCCCGGCCAGCAGCACGACACCCGAAGCGGCGACGCCGGCCACGGCCGACGCCCTGGCCGCCGCCAAATCGGCCGGCCTGCGCTACGTGCACGACTACCAGCCCGGTATCGCGCGCCGCAAGCGCGGCAAGCACTTTTACTACGTCGACGCCGACGGCCACCCGGTCAAGGATGCCGACGCCCTCGCGCGCATCAAATCGCTGGTCATTCCGCCGGCGTGGAGCGACGTCTGGATCTGCAAGCAGCCGCTGGGCCACCTGCAGGCGACGGGGCGCGACGCGCGCGGGCGCAAGCAGTACCGCTACCATCCGCGCTGGCGCGCGCTGCGCGACGAATCCAAATACGAACGCATGCTCAAATTCGGCAAGGCGCTGCCGGCCATCCGCAAGGCGGTCGACGCCGCGCTCAAGCAACCGGGCCTGCCGCGCGAGAAGGTGTTGGCGACCATCGTCTACCTGCTCGAGGCGACCATGATGCGCATCGGGAACGAGGAATACGCGCGCGAGAACAAGTCCTTCGGCCTGACCACGCTGCGCGAGCGCCACGTGCGCCTCGACGGCAGCAAGGTCGAATTCCGCTTCCGCGGCAAGAGTGGCGTCAATCACACGGTGCAGGTGCAGGACCGGCGCCTGGCCAACACCATCCGCCGCACGCTCGACCTGCCGGGGCAGGAGCTGTTCCAGTACGTCGACGACGACGGCAACCCGCACACGGTCGGTTCGGCCGACGTCAACGAGTATCTGCAATCGATCGCCGGCGAGGACTACACCGCCAAGGACTTCCGCACCTGGTCGGGCACCGTGCTGGCGGCGGTGGCGCTGCTCGAATACGAAAAATACGACTCCGAGGCCCAGGCCAAGAAGAACATCGTGCAGGCCATCGAATCGGTGGCAAAAAAGCTCGGCAACACGCCCACCATTTGCCGCAAGTGCTATGTGCATCCGGCGGTGATCGAATCGTACCTCGACGGCACCATGCTCACCGCGCTGCGCCAGCGCGCCAAGCAGGAGTTGAAGGAAGACCTGCACGAGCTGCGGCCCGAGGAAGCGGCCGTGCTGGCGCTGCTGCAGCAGCGGCTACAAGCCGCTTGACGATGGCGCGTCCGACAGGCGCCAGCGGCGCGACAGGAAGTCGAGCGTGATCACGCGGTCGCCGAACGCGCGCATGCCCAGCAAGCCGAGCGTATCGGCGGGCGCGCGGAAACCTTCGTGGACGCAGTACGAGGCGCTCGCTTGCGGCACGCGCGCGCCGCCGACCTCGAAGCCGCCAGCGAGCGCCGTCTCGTAGCATGGCAGTTGCCGTCCCCAGCTCGGCACCGAAAACGCCTTGACCCGCGGCCCCGCTTCGGCGGGCAAGCCGCCGGACAGTTCGTCCCACTGCCTGCGGTCCAGTGCCGCCAGGTCGAAACGCGCCGATCCCGTGTCGAGCACCGCATAGCCGGTCTTGGCGCCGGGACGTTTGACTTCCACGATCGGCGGTCCGCCGCCTTCGGCCAAGGGGGTGTAGCGGAATGGCGCGGCCGCTGGTTGGTCGGCCAACTGCGCCGACGGCACGAAAGCGTAGCGCGCGCCGCCGAGGTCCAGGGTCAGCGTGCCATGCTCGAAAAAGGCGCTGCCAACGGTGGCGATGGTGCCGGCCGAACAGCCTTCGGCCGACAGCGGTTCAAGGTTGGCCGCTTGCGCGGCGATGGACTTGCGGATGCCGGCAAGTTCGACCAGCGCCGGCTTGGCTTGCGCCGCTGCCGTCCGCGGCTGCGCCGTCGGCGCCTGCCGGGTCCAGATCAGCTCCTGGCCGACGGCGGAATCGAGCTGCACCCGGCAATCGACGCCGTTGACCTTCACCGGCAGTAGCATCGCCGCCCGCTCGACGGGACCACCGGCGACGCTGGCCATGTACCACTGGAAGGGATGCCAATCGGTGGGCTGGGCGGCGCAGGGCAGCGAACAGGCGAGCAGGACGGCGAAAGTGGCGCGCATGAATGGCTTGGCGATTTTAGGGAGGGAGATCTTAACATATCGATCACATCCCCGAAAGCCGGCATTGCCGTCCCGCCGGCAGTTTGGCGACGGCGGGCGCCGGCTTCGGGGTAGAATCTATCTCCGTCGATCGCGAGCCCGCCCATGCCCCCTGCCCTGCCATTCCCCATCCGCAAAGAGTGCCCGCCCGGCGCCTGCGAATGCCGGCACGGCGAATTGCTCGACGCGTGGGAGCGCGACGGCCAGACCGACATCCGCGTGCTGCGCTTGACGCGCGACGAGGAAAAAGCGCTGATCGCCCGCATCGAGGCGATCGACAGCTACGAGGCGCTGGGCCGCATCGAGCGGCGCATGCATGAGTTGCTGGGCATCCGGTTGACGATCACCCCTAGCGCCAACGGTGTGCGCACCGTCATGGGTCTGCAGATCAGGCTGGCCGAGCAGCAAGGCCTGTGCCGCCGCACGCGGGAAAACATCCCGGCCGCGATCCGCCGCTGCTTCGGCCGGCATCCCGAAATCATCTACGCCCTGTTGAACGCGCGCGACCTGCTGGCCGCCGAACCGGCCAGTCCGCCAAAAACTTGAGGGTCAGTGCCGACATTCGGACATTGGGGAACTTTGGCGTTTTGCGAAAGTTCCTTTTTATTCCAGTTTGTCCGAATGTCGGCACTGACCCTCGGCGTATCGCGGGCTTGGTTGAGCCGCCAGTGGAGCTCGGCGGATGACGCTGTGCTAATCCGCCCTGCGGATTCGGCACTATTTTTTACTCTCAAGCAATAATTATTTCCTTGTGATAGAGTCTGTTATTGTCATGCGACAACATTAATAGATGTTACCTATCATGCAACAAAGGAAATCATGAAGTTCAAGGAAATGACAATCGGCACGCGCCTGGCGCTCGGCTTCGGCGCGGTCTTCGTACTGATGATCGCCCTGACCGGCCTGGGCATCGGCCGGGTCTCGAGCATCGACCGCATGCTCACCCATATCAGCGACGTCAACAACGTCAAGCAGCGCTATGCCATCAATTTCCGTGGCAGCGTGCACGACCGCTCGATCGCCGCGCGCGACGTGGTCCTGGCCTCCTCGCCGGAAACGTTGCGCATCGAACTGGACAAGATCGCGGCGCTGGCGGACGCGTACGCCAAGTCGGCCGCGCCGCTCGACCAGATCTTCGCCGCCGCCACCGATTTGACGCCGGACGAGCGTGCGGCGCTGGCCGGCGTCAAGGCCAGCGAGGCGCGCACGGTGCCGCTGCTCGAGCAGTTGATCGCCTTGCGCAAGGCGGACGACATCGCCGGGGCCACCGCCGTGCTGCAGTCGAAGGCGGCGCCGGCGTTCGTGGAATGGCTGGCGTCGATCAACACCATGATCGACCTGGAGGAAAAAATGAGCCGGGAAGAAGCGGCGCAGGCCCGCCACGTGGCGCGCAATTTCTTCTTCTTCATGGTGGTGCTATGCGCCATCGCCATCGCGGTGGGGATGTTCGCCGCCTGGCGCATCAGCGGCGGCCTGCTGCGCGAACTGGGCGGCGAGCCGGCCTACGCGGCCGCCATCGTCGGCAGCATTGCCGCCGGCAACCTGGCCGTGGCTATCGACACCAGGCAAGGCGATCGTGGCAGCCTGCTGTACGCGATGCGCGCCATGCGCGACAGCCTGGTCGACATCATTGGCGAGGTGCGCGCCGGCAGCAAGACCATCGCGCAGGCGTCGGCCGAAATCGCCGCCGGCAATCTCGACCTGTCGGGGCGCACCGAACAGCAGGCCAGCACGCTCGAGGAGACCGCCTCGTCGATGGAGGAGTTGACCGGCACCGTCAAGAAGAACGCCGAGCACGCGCGCCAGGCCAACCAGCTGGCGCTGTCGGCGTCGGCGGTGGCGGTCAAGGGCGGCGCGGTGGTCGCCGAGGTCGTCACGACGATGTCCTCGATTAACGACTCGTCGAAACGGATCGTCGACATCATCGGCGTCATCGACGGCATCGCCTTCCAGACCAACATCCTCGCGCTCAACGCCGCCGTCGAGGCGGCGCGCGCCGGCGAACAGGGACGCGGCTTCGCCGTGGTCGCCAGCGAGGTACGCAGCCTGGCGCAGCGCTCGGCGGCCGCCGCCAAGGAAATCAAAACCCTGATCGGCGATTCGGTCGACAAGATCGACAACGGCGCCAGGCTGGTCGACGCGGCCGGCGCGACGATGCTCGAGATCGTCTCCAGCGTCAAGCGCGTGACCGACATCATGGGCGAGATTTCCACCGCCAGCGCCGAGCAGACCTCCGGCATCGAGCAGGTCAACGTGGC
Source organism: uncultured Duganella sp. (assembly GCA_963513825.1). GTDB lineage: Bacteria > Pseudomonadota > Gammaproteobacteria > Burkholderiales > Burkholderiaceae_D > Rugamonas. Next base: position 52,154 of record CAUPRW010000028.1, on the reverse strand, counting down.
GATCGGCACCATGGACGCGGTAACACAGCAAAACGCCGCGCTGGTCGAGCAAGCCGCGGCGGCCGCCGACGCGCTGGAAACGCAAGCGGGCAACCTGGCGCGGGTGGTGGGGGTCTTCCGGCTGGCGGGGGACGAACAGCAGCGTCGGGGTCAAGTCTGACAATTGGACACGAGCTGGACTGTAAGAGCTTTTCTGGTCCAGAAGCCTTGCCCGAATCACTGAACGCAGACAATAAAGCAAGCGGGCCGCGGGAGCCAGAGCCTGTAATAGGCTGGGCTCGTGTCCAAATGACAGACTTGACCCCCGTGCTTAGTCGGTGTGGAACTCGCTGGACTTGGCGAACAGGTCCCAGGCGGCGATGAACAGCGCGGCGACCACCGGGCCGATGACGAAGCCGTTCAACCCGAACAGGGCCATGCCGCCCACCGTCGACAACAACACGACATAGTCGGGCATCTTGGTGTCCTGGCCGACCAGGATCGGACGCAGGAAGTTGTCGACCAGGCCGATGACGAACACGCCGAACGCGGCCAAGGTGACGCCCTGCCACACCGCGCCCGTGGCCAGGAAGTAGATCGCCACCGGCGCCCAGACGATGGCCGCGCCTATCGCCGGCAGCAACGACAGGAAGGCCATCAGCACACCCCACAGCACCGGCGCGCGCACGTCGAGGAACCAGAAGATCAAGCCGCCCAGCGCGCCTTGCGCGATCGCCACCAGGATGTTGCCCTTGACGGTGGCGCGGATGACGGTGGTGAAATTCTGGAACAAGCGCTGCTTGTACTTGGGACTGAGCGGCACCGCTTCCTTGATGCGCTTGGAGAGCTTGTCGCCGTCGCGCAGCAGGAAAAACAGCAGGTACAGCAAAATACACAGGCTGGTGAGGAAATCGAAGGTGTACAGCCCGGCGTTGATGGCGCGCTTGGCCACCTCCTGGCTCACCTGCGACGCCGCTTCCGTGAGCTTGTCCTGCAGATAGGCCAGGCTGGTCAGGTGGAAGCGGTCCAGAAGGGAGATCAGCCAGTTCGGCAGCGCCGCCATGATCTTGTTGAAGAACATGCCGACCGTGATCTCGCCGGAGCGCACCATCTCGACCACCGAGGCGGCCTGGTTGACGATCGAGATCGAGATCAGCGTAAGCGGCAGGATGACGATCACGATGATCAACAGCAGCGTCAGGATCGACGCCAAGGTGGCCTTGTTGCGCGTGCGTTGCAGCAGCCAGCGGTAGATCGGCGCGAACAGGATCGCCAGCACCACGCCCCAGAAAATGGCGCCGCCGTACGGCGCCAGTATCCAGCCGAAGGCGATGGTGACGACCGCCAGCAGGAACAGGAAGACTTTTTGTTGGAACGAGAACTGTGGCATGGATGATAGTTTTTGTGATTAAGATCTTCGTAGGGCGGATTAGCGCGCAGCGCGGAATCGGCCATGAGCCGCCGACGGCGCGTGGCAAAATAAACGCCGCGCGCCAATCAGCCACGGTGTTAGTCGTCGTCGTTCGGATCGAGGTCCGGGAACATCACCTCGGTGAAGCCGAATTTGGTGAAGTCGGTGATGCGCATCGGGTACAGAATGCCGAGCAAGTGATCAACCTCGTGCTGCACCACGCGCGCGTGGAAGCCGTCGACCTCGCGCGAAATCGGCCGGTTGAACTGGTCGACGCCCTCGTAACGCAGCCGCGTCCAGCGCGGCACGCTGCCGCGCAACCCCGGCACCGACAGGCAGCCCTCGAAGCCCTCTTCCTTCTCGTCCGACAGCGGCGTGAGGATCGGATTGATCAACACCGTTTCCGGCACCTGTGGCGCATCCGGATAGCGCACGTTTTGCTTGAAGCCGTAGATCACCAGCTGCAGGTTGACGCCGATCTGCGGCGCGGCCAGCCCGGCGCCGTCGGCGGCGTGCATGGTGTCGAACATGTCGGCGATGAGCTGATTCATCTCCGGCGTGCCGAATTCGGTCACCGGTTCGGCCACGCGCAGCAGGCGCGGATCGCCCATCTTGAGGATTTCACGTACGGTCATGTCGCCACCTTTGTTCGTTAATTGGCCAGCAGTGCCTGCAGGCCCGCCTCGTCGAGGATGGTCACTTCCAGTTCCTGCGCCTTGGCCAGCTTGCCGCCGGCATCGGCGCCGGCCACCAGATAGTGCGTTTTCTTCGATACCGAGCCGGAGACCTTGCCGCCCTGCGCTTCGATCAGCGCGGCCGCCTCGTCGCGGCTCAGTGTCGGCAGCGTCCCGGTCAGCACGAAGGTCTTGCCGGTCAACGGACCTTCTGCCGCCTCCTCCGGCAGCTGCGCCAGCAGGTCCTCGCGCAGCTGGTGCAACGACGCGACCAGTTCGCGGTTGCCCGGTTCTGCCATCCACTCGGTCAGCGCGTCGCCAACGGCGGCCGGCAGGCCGAACACGGTGAAGATCGGCAGGTTGGCCATCGCCTTCAGGTTCATGCCCTGGTCCACCAGCTGCTTGCTGCGCGGTTCGGTCAGTTTGGGGATCGCCAGCGCGGCCATCAGCTTGACGGTGTCGAGCTTCTCGCGCAGCTTGGCGCTGGGCGCATGCTCGCCCTTCGGCGTCACGCCGGCGGCCAGCAAGGCGTCAATGGCCTCCTGGTTTTTCGGCTCGGCGAAGAAGTCGGCGATCGACACGGCCACCGTGCCGCCGATGTCGGGCAGCACGCGCAGCAAGGCGGCCGGCACGCGGCGTATCAGGTCGAAGCGCCCCAGCCATTCGGCCAAGGTCTTGGCGGTCGATTCGCCCACGTGGCGGATGCCGAGCGCGAACAGCAGGCGCTCGAGCGGCGGGTTCTTGCTGGCGGCGATGGCGTCCAGCAGATTGTCGGCCCACTTGGTGGCGATCTTGCCCTTGGCGACCGTCTCCGGCGTGGTGCCATCGCGCTCGTCGGCCAGGCGCTTCATCTCCAGCAGGTCGTCGAGCTTGAGCGAATAGAGGTCGGCCACGCGTTGCACCTTGCCCCATTCGACCAGGCTGTCGATGTAGCGGTCGCCCAGCCCTTCGATATCCATCATCTTGCGGCCGGCGAAGTGGCGGATCGCCTCCTTGCGCTGGGCCGAGCAGAACAAACCGCCGGAGCAGCGGGCGATGGCCTCGCCCTCCTCGCGCACCACGTGCGAGCCGCACACGGGGCAGGTCTTCGGCAGCTCGTAGATCGCCGGTTCCGGCGTCGGGCGGCGCTCGAGCACCACCGCGAGCACCTCCGGAATGACGTCGCCGGCGCGGCGCACGATGACCGTGTCGCCGACGCGCACATCCTTGCGGCGCACCTCGTCCTCGTTGTGCAGCGTGGCGTTGGTGACGTTGACGCCGCCGACGAACACCGACGCGAGCCGCGCCACCGGCGTGATGGCGCCGGTGCGTCCGACCTGCACCTCGATCGCCTGCACGGTGGTCAACGCCTCCTCGGCGGGGAATTTGTGCGCCAGCGCGAAACGCGGCGCGCGCGAGACGAAGCCCAGCGTGCGCTGGTCCTGCAGCAGATTGGTTTTGTAGACCACGCCGTCGATTTCGTACGGCATCGTCGGACGCGCTTCGCCGATCTGCTTGTAGTACGCCATCAGCCCCTCGTAGCCGCGCACCACCGCGCCCTCTTTCGCCACCGGCAGGCCGAGCGTGCGGTACCACTCCAGCAGCGCGGAATGCGACGGCGGCATGTCCGCGCCTTCGAGCAGGCCGATGCCATAGCAGAAGAAGCTAAGCTTGCGCGCGGACGTGATGCGCGAATCGAGCTGGCGCAGGCTGCCCGCCGCCGCGTTGCGCGGGTTGACGAATTCTTTTTGTCCGGCCTCGCGCTGGCGCGCGTTCATGGCGTCGAAATCGGCCTTGAACATCAGCACCTCGCCGCGCACGTCGAGCACGGCGGGCGGGTTCGGCGTATCGAGGCGCAGCGGAATGGTGCGGATGGTGCGGATGTTGGCGGTGACGTCCTCGCCGGTGTAGCCGTCGCCGCGCGTGGCCGCCTGCGCCAACACGCCGTTTTCGTAGCGCAGGTTGATGGCCAGGCCGTCGTATTTGACTTCGGCCGCGTATTCGACGGCGCCGGCGGCGTCGAGCCCCTCGCGCACGCGGCGGTCGAAGTTTTCCACATCCTCGTCGGCGAAGCCGTTATTCAAAGACAGCATCGGCACCGAATGGGTGACCTGATCGAACTGCGGCAGCGGCGCCGCGCCCACGCGTTTGGTCGGCGAGTCGGCCAGCGCCAGCTCCGGGTGCTCCAGTTCGAGCGCCTGCAGCTCCATGAACAGCTTGTCGTACTCCGCGTCCGGGATGGTGGGCGCGTCCTGCACATGATAGGCGTGCAGGTGCCGGTTCAGCTCAGCGCTCAACGATGCAATGCGCGCCTTGTAATCCACTTCAGTCATTTCCACTTCCAGAATCAGCTAAACAAACGCAAAGCGCGGGTGGAACCGGCCGGGATGTCGGCCTCGTTCATCTCGGTGTAGAAGTCCTGCACCTGGGTGGCGATCTCGCCGAGCGCGGCGTCCGACAACGGCTGGTTGTAATCGTCGACGATGGTCGCGTCCAGGCGACCCATCAGCGACTTGGCGCAGGCGACCATGGCGCCGAAGCCGTCGCGCGACGGCGCCACGCAGGGCACGTCCAGCAGCAACGTCAGGCGCGAGGTGGTTTCCTCGGCCAGCGTGACGTTGGTCGACAGCGAGAACAGGAAGCCGCCCTCGCCGTCCGGCATGACGAAGCGGCCGTCGGGACGCACGTCGAAGCCCTGCTTTTCGAGCGCGCCGATGAGCGTGGAAATCGCCCATGGCGCGCCGTTCGATTGCAGGTTCACGCCCAGCTGGGCGTCGTGGCCGGCGACGAAGCGGTGCAGGTTGCGCGCCTCGGCCATCACCTCGATCATGTCCGGGATTTCAGGTTCGGCGCCGATTTCGTCGGCCATCGCGCGCAGGCGCGTGACCAGTTCCGAGTATTCCAGTTCGTTGAGGGCGGTGCTGCGGCTGGCCAGTTGCACGCCGCCCTGCAGCTTGGTGTAGACGCCGCCGTGGACGATCGGCTCCCAATCGCCGCTGACGGCCAGGCCGATGTAGTGCACCGGCTTGTTGCCGACCATGCGCAGCGTTTGCAGCACCGGCAGCAGCTTGTCGCCGCGCGCCGCGCCTTCCAGCGCCAGCGGCAGCAGGCAATCGATCAAGGGATCGACCAGCGCGGTGGCCTGTTCGGCCGCGGCGGCCGAGGCGGCGTTGGCGCGCGCGATCATCGCCGCTTCAGCGGCGGCGGCCGACGACAGGCCCGGATCGATGGCGTCGGTGCTCAATTCCCCGGCGACGGCGCCAAGCGCGGAGGCGGCGGCGGCCGCCTCGGCACCGGCCACGCCGGGGGCCGAGGCGTCGCCGTCGAGCGAGAAACTCGGCTCCTGGCGCACGCCGCCCACGCCATCGAGGCGGGGATCGACCCGAGGCTCGACGCGTGGTTCGAGCCTCGGCTCGGGCGCCGCGGCCGCCGGCGCCTCGCCGGTGCGCATCAGCACATCGTCATGGTCGGTCCCGAAGGCGCGTTCGACGCTCTTCTTGGCCTTGTATTCCTGGATTTTGTTATAGGTGAATACGCCGGCGACGAACACGCCGGCGATCCCGATCAAACTCATTTGAAGGTCTGTCATGCTGCTTGTGCCTCTGAAGCGAAATTGGCGGCGGACTGCATATCCACCGCCACGATGCGCGATACGCCCTGCTCCTGCATCGTCACACCGATTAGTTGATTGGCCATCTCCATCGCAATCTTGTTGTGCGAGATGAAGAGGAATTGGGTATGGTCGGACATGCGCTTGACCATCCGGCAGAATCGTTCGGTATTGGCGTCGTCGAGCGGCGCGTCGACCTCGTCGAGCAGGCAGAACGGCGCCGGGTTGAGCCGGAACATCGAAAACACCAGCGCGGTGGCCGTCAGCGCTTTTTCGCCGCCGGACAGCAAGTGGATGGTGGCGTTCTTCTTGCCGGGCGGCTGCGCCATGACCTGCACGCCGGAGTCGAGGATTTCATCGCCCGTCATGATCAACTTGGCCTGGCCGCCGCCGAACAGGATCGGGAACAGCTCCGAGAAGTGGCCGTTGACGCGGTCGAAGGTGTCCTGCAGCAGATCGCGCGTTTCCTTGTCGATGCGGGCGATGGCGTCTTCCAGCGTGTTGATCGCCTCGTTCAAGTCGGCGTTTTGCGAGTCGAGGAAGTTCTTGCGTTCGGACGCCGTGGCCAGTTCGTCGAGCGCGGCCAGGTTGACGGCGCCCAGCAGCGAAATGGCGTTGGTCAGGCGCGTGACCTCGCCCTGCAGGTACGACGCCTTCATCTCCGGATGGAGCTTTTCCGATAGCGCCGCCTCGTCGGCCCCGGCCTCGGCCAGCTGCGCGGCGAACTGCTCCTGGTTCAGGCGCGCGGCCTGCTCCTTGAGCTGCATCTCCATGATCTTGTCGCGTTGCGGTTGCAGCGCGCGCTCGGTCGACATGCGCCCCTCCTCGAACTGGCGCAGCTGCTGCGTGATCTGGTCGAGTTCATGGCGCGCGTCCGACAGCGCCTTCTCCTGCTCGGTGCGGCGGTCGAGCAGGTCCTGCAGGCCGTCGTTGGCCGAGCCGGACTCCATCGTCGCCAGTTCGTGCTGGCCCGCCTCCAGGCTGTGCGTGACCTGCGCCACCTGCGCGGTGGCGGTGGCGATCGAGCGGCGCAACTCCTCGATCTTGCTGCGTTGGGATTTTTCGGCGAACTGCGCCTCCTGCGCGGCCCGTTCCAGCTCGCGCAGCGCCTCGCGCGCGTCGGCCAGGCGCTGCTCCTTTTCCAGGAAAATGGTCTGGCCGTCCTCGTGGTCGCCCTGCAGTGTGCCGAGTTCCATGTCGAGCTGCTCGAACTTTTCCTCGGACTCCATCTTGATATGGGTCTGCTCTTCCTCCTGCGCGGCGATTTCAGCCAGGTCGGTCTCGATCTGGGTGCTGCGCTGGTTGAAGCGCGCCTCGATCTCCGACAGCTTGACCACGTCGAGCTGCAAAGTGTGCACCGACTGCTGCAGGCTTTGCAGCTTGGCGCGGTACTCCGTCAGGCGGCGCGTGAGCTCCGACACGGCCGCCTCCGCGCGCACCGAGCGCGCGCGCGCCTCGTCGGCCAGCATCTGCTGCGCGCGCAGCTGCTTGGTGATGTTGTCGATTTCCTGCTGGCGTCCCAGCATGCCGTCCTGCTCCGAGTCGGCGGCGTAGAAACGCACGCTGTGCTGAGTGACGACGTGGCCCTGGCGCGTGACGAAATAGCCGCCGGCCGGCAGCCTGGCGCGTTCGGCGAAGGCCTCGGCCGCGTCGTCGGCCTGGTAGGCGTTGTGCAGCCAGTCCTGCAGCAGGCCGCGCAGGCCGGGATCGTTCAGTTTGAGCAGGTTGAGGAAGGGCTTGAGGCCGGCCACCTCGGCCGGCGCCGGCGGCACCGCCGTCGTCGGCGCGAACAGCGCCAGCTTGGCCGGCGGCGCGTCGCCGAAGAAGGCCTTGGCCCATTCGATGTTCGACATTTGCAGCGCCGAGGTGCGCTCGCGCAGCACCGATTCGAGCGCCGTCTCCCAGCCCGATTCGATGTTCAGTTTTTGCCACAGGCGCGGCAGCGCGTCGAGTTCGTGCTTTTGCAGCCAGGGGGTGACCTTGCCCTGGGTCTGCACGCGCTCCTGCATCTGGCGCAGCGCGTTCAGGCGCGCTTCGAGCTGCGCGTTGGCGGCGGTTTCCTCGTTGACCTGGCGCTGCGCGGCCTGGCGTTCCTCGTCGAGGCGCGGTTGCTGCTCGAGCGCCTCCTCCAGCAGGAAGCTTTGCTCCTCGAGCGCCTGCTGCTTTTCCTCGAGCTGCATGCGCATATTGGCCAGGTGCGTGCTGTCGGGCAGATTGAGGCCGCTCTTTTCCTGCTGCAGGCGCTCGCGCCGCACGGCCAAGCCGTTGAGGATGTTGTTGGCGTTGCGCTGGTGCGCCGATTCCAGCTCCAGCTGCTGCTGCGCCTGCATGATGCGCGCGCGCGATTCCGTGCTTTTGGCCTGCGCCTCGCGCCAGGACTGCTCGAGCATCGGCAGCGACTCGCCCTTTTGCTCGGCCATCATCTGCGATTGCTCGACCTTGGCCGACAATTCCTCCAGCGTGAATTCGGCCTCCTCGATCTGGCCGCCGTACTCGGTGGCCTGCTGCTGCCACTGGTCGCGCTGCGCGGTCAGCGCCGCCAATTGCGCTTGCAGCCGGCCGCGCGATTCGATGACGAACTTGATCTGCGCCTCGAGGCTGCCGATTTCCGAATTGGTCTGATACAGGCTGCCCTGCGCCGTGTGCAGGCGGTCGCCGGCGGCGAAGTGGGCCTGGCGCATGTGTTCGAGCGTGAGCTCGACATTGCGCAGCTTGGCGGTCTGCTCCTCCAGCTCGTTCTGCGCCTGCTCGACCTCGCGGAAGTATTTTTTCTGCTCGTTTTCCGCCTCGACCTTGCGCAGCAGCCACAGCAGCTTTTGCTTTTCTTCCTGGTCCGATTGCAGCTGGTGGAACTTGGTGGCGACGGCCGCCTGGCCCTCGAGCTTTTCCAGGTTCGAATTGAGCTCGCGCAGGATGTCCTCGACGCGCAGCAGGTTCTCGCGCGTGTCGTGCAGCCGGTTTTCGGTCTCGCGGCGCCGCTCCTTGTACTTCGACACGCCGGCCGCCTCCTCGAGGAACACGCGCAGCTCCTCGGGGCGCGATTCGATGATGCGGCTGATCATGCCCTGGCCGATGATGGCGTAGGCGCGCGGACCGAGGCCGGTGCCGAGGAAGATGTCCTGGATGTCGCGCCGGCGCACCGGCTGGCCGTTGATGTAATAGGTCGAGGTGCCGTCGCGCGTGAGCGTGCGCTTGACGGCGATCTCCGCGTACTGGCCCCACTGGCCGGCGGCCTTGCCGTCGTTGTTGTCGAACACCAGTTCCACCGAAGCGCGCCCGGCTGGCTTGCGGTGGGTCGAGCCGTTGAAAATGACGTCCTGCATCGACTCGCCACGCAGCTCGGAAGCCTTCGATTCGCCCAGCACCCAGCGCACGGCGTCGATGATATTGGACTTGCCACAACCGTTGGGCCCCACCACGCCAACGAGCTGACCCGGCACCTGGAAATTGGTGGGATCAACGAAAGACTTGAATCCCGACAATTTAATCGAAGATAGACGCACGTGATTATCTGGACGGTGGGCTGTAAAAGATCACAATAATACCATTTAGCGCACTAAATAAGGCCAAAACGGACGCCAGGCGCGCAGGGGCGCGGCCGGGTGCGGCCCTAGCGCTGCGCCTGGGGTTGGGCCTGATTCCACATCGCCCGGGTGTAGGGCTGGTCGCGACCGGACAGGTACATCGCCGCCTTGGTGATCCACATCTCGGCCGGGACCGGCTCGACATTGGGCGCGATCAGCACGATCGGCAGGCACAGCACCACCAGCATCCGGCTCAGCGCCCAGTGGCGCTCGGAACTGGCGTAACGGATAAAGGCCGCGGCCACTGCCAGCCCCAGCAGGCAGCCGGTGACCGATTCGGACACCGAGTGCGCCAGCACCGGCACCCGCGAGACGGCGATCAGGATGGCGAAGACGACGCCGGCGGCCGTGGCCGCATAGCGCGCGCCGCTGCTCGAGCTGCGGAAGGCTAGGAAGGCGGCGACCGGATAGACGGCCGCGGCGCGCATGGCGTGGCCGCTGAAACCGGCGAACTGGACCGACTCGACGCCGATGCCCCAGCCCATGAAGGCCATCTTGGTGCCGACCACCAGCACCATGCCGGCGCCGAACAGCAGTGTCCACAACCACGTCAACCGCCACGACTTGCCGACGATCAGCCAGACGGCGATCGCCAGGCCGATCGGCCCCGTGACCGCCAAACTACCCGCTACGCTAAGAGCATGCCACCAAATCATCCATTACCGCCTTTCATTTATTTTGCAGTGCACCATCATTAGACCATACCCTGCCGTAGTTGGCCAAACAATTGCTGCGCTGTAATATTAGTAGCCGGAACGCCAGCGCGCGGGGCGAAAATCCGCCCCGACCGGCAGGCTTGCACGGCGCATGGCATACTGTTGCCCATACTCATTGTTGTTTGATCGGATACGCTATGACATTCCCGACCTGGCTGCTGTTCCTTTCCGTGTCCCTGGCGGCGGCCTTCAGCCCCGGGCCGGGCGTGTTGATGGCCATTTCAACGGCCGCCACGCAAGGCGCGCGGCGCGCGCTGTACAGCTCCCTCGGCAACGCGCTGGGCGTGTTCATCGTCGCCACCACCGCCGTTGCCGGCCTCGGCCTGGTGCTGAAAACCTCCGCGCTGGCGTTCGCGGCCGTCAAGGTGGCCGGCGCCGCCTATCTGATCTACCTCGGCGTCAAGACCTGGCGCCAGGCGGCCGCCAGCCCGGCGTCCGCCGGCGAGACCGGCGCTGCGGCCGCGCCCGCAATCCAGGCCAGCCGCCTGAGCACGTTCCGCGCGGGCCTGCTGGTGGCCGTCAGCAATCCCAAGGCGATCCTGTTCTTCACCGCCGTGTTTCCGCAGTTCATGCCGGCCGACCACGTCGACCCAATGCGCTTCCTGCTGCTGACGTCGACCTTCACCGCCTGCAGCCTGCTGTCGCATTTCTTTTATGTCGTGTGCGCGGGCTGGATGAAACGCAAGGTGCGCCAGAGCGCGGCACGCTCGCGCTTTACCAAACGCACGACCGGAGCGCTGTTCATCGGCATGGGCGGAGCGCTGCTGACGGTGAAATAGTGCCGGCGCTGTAGTACTTTCCCAGTTCCAACATCAGCCTTGATGAGGCGCAAGAAAGCGGTCGGGGGTTTGCTTAAGATCATTTACTGATCCCGCACCCTCCCGTCCAAGCGCTTGCGCCCCACCAAGGATAGCCATGAAATTCCTGCACAACCTCGAGACGTCCAGCAAGCTGCTGGTCGCTTTCACCACCGTCCTGTTGTTGACGGTGCTGCTTGGCCTCAGCTCGCTTGCGCGCATGAGCGACATCAACAACGCCTCCGCCCAGCTGTCCGGCACCTGGTTGCCGCAGACCATAGCGGCGCTCTCGCTCAAGAACGATGTGCAGGAATTGCGCAAGCTCGAGCATGTCGTCATCAGCGACAAGGACAGCATCGACGGCGCCGAACAGAAAACGGCGCTCGCGCTCGCGGCCTTCCGGGACAACGCCGAACGGCTTGCCAGAACCGTCAACGACGCGGCCATCAAGGCGCAGGCGATCGATCTGCAACGCCTGGCGCTGGCCTACCTCGCCGAGCACGACAAAATGATGGCGCTGGCCGCCGGCGGCAAGAAGGACGAGGCGGTCGCCGTCCTCAAGGGCACCTCGCAGCCGGCGCTCGATGCCGTCAACGGCCAGCTCGACAAGCTGCTCGCGAGCAATCTGGAAGGCGGCCAGCAGGCCGCCCGTGGCGCCGACCAGCTGTACGCGTTCGCCCGGATCGCCACCCTCGCCACGCTCGGCACGGCGCTCGCCGGCGGCATGCTGCTGGCGCTGTGGCTGGCGCGCTCGATCTCGGCGCCGTTGCAGCAAGTGCTGCTGGTGGCGCGGCGCATCGCCATGGGCGACTTGGGCGGCCACATCAACGTGGGCGCCGACAACGACACCGGCAAGCTGCTGCGGGCCATGCAACATATGGACGAGAGCCTGCTGACGATGATCGCCCAGGTGCGCGGCGGGGCCCGGGCGATCGGCGCGGTATCGACCGAAATCGCCGACGGCAACCTCGACCTGTCGGCGCGCACCGAGCAGCAAGCCGCCTCGCTCGAGGAGACCGCTTCGTCAATGGAACAATTGACCGCCACCGTCAAGCAAAACGCCGAGCACGCGGTGCAGGCGAACAAACTGGCGGTGTCGGCGTCGGCGGTCGCCGTGCGCGGCGGCAACGATGTCGAACAGGTGGTGGCGACCATGGCCTCGATCAACGACAGCTCGAAGAAGATCGCCGAAATCATCGGCGTCATCGACGGCATCGCCTTCCAGACCAATATCCTGGCCTTGAACGCGGCGGTCGAGGCGGCGCGCGCCGGCGAACAGGGGCGCGGCTTCGCCGTGGTCGCCTCCGAGGTGCGCAGCCTGGCCCAGCGCAGCGCCGCCGCCGCCAAGGAAATCAAGCAATTGATCGACGATTCGGTCGACAAGGTCGCGCGCGGCACGCAACTGGCCGACCAGGCGCGCCACACGATGGACGAGGTGGTCGGCAGCGTCAAGCGCGTCACCGGCCTGATCGGCGAGATCGCCGACGCCAGCGCCGAGCAGACGGCCGGGCTGGAACAGGTCAATCAGGCGATCGCGGCGATGGACCAGGCGACCCAGCAAAACGCCGCGCTGGTCGAGCAGGCGGCGGCGTCGGCGGCGGCGATGCGCGACGAGACGGGCAAGCTCAACGAGGCGATCGGGGCGTTCTCCACGCAGGGCGGAGGCGATGCGGCCGGCGCCGCCGCCGGCCAGTCCGGCGGGCCCGGCGCGCCGCGCGCGGCGGACGCGACTGGCCCGATGGCAACCGACGATATGGAAGAGGTGCAAGCCGCGCCGGTCCGCCGCGAACGGGCCAGGCCGGCCTTGCCGACGCCGGCCCCGGGCAAATCGACGGCGGCGCGCCGCCCGCGCGCATCAAGCGGGCTCGGCAAGGCTGCGCGCAAGGTCAACGAAAGCGAGTGGGAAGAGTTTTAGGCGGCAGCGTGCGGCGCGCTCCTACAGCGGCGGAAGACGCACTCCGATAGCAAGTGCCTGGGCGAAAACGCATCATTGCTGGACCAAAAACGTGCAACGGTGCCAGCAGTTTTCGATCAACCACGGTGCGCTTTTGGCGAGTACGTTCTTTCACTTTCGTAAAGGAATCAAAATGAACTCGAATCAGAAAAGCGGTGGTAGCAAGCAGGGCTCGACGACGGGTGGCAGCAAGCAGTCGGGCGATCAAGGTTCCTCCAGCGGCGCGCGCTCCGGCGCCGGCAAGCAGGGCGGCACCCACGAGCAGCATGTGGAAGCGGGCCGGCAAAGCCACAAAAACGATGCCAACAAACAGTCGGGCAATAAGGACAGCTGATAGGCCTTCGGCCGTTTAACCCGCAAAGCCAGGCGGGGTCGCACCCGGATGGGTACGGCCCCTAACCGGCCGCGGACCTCGCCGATGCGCGGCGCCACCGCACGCTATTTCAGATATTGGCGACCCGCTGCCCGCGCGGCGGCACGAAATCGCGCACCGCGTTGACCATGCCCACCGCCACCCCTTCCCCCGCCGTCAGATGCAGGTCCGAATACGCATGGGTGCGCCAGTGCTCCTCGGTCAGCTGCACGTGCTCGCGCAGGATCTGCTCGGTGCGGGCGTCGTCGGCCTGCAAGCCTTCGACGATGATGCGCAAGGCGTCCGGCCGGGCGCCATGCGGGGCGCTGGCGTGCGACTTGTGCACCATGAAACGGGCCGTGTCGCTGGCGTAGCGCTCTTCGCCGGCCAGGAACAGGATCACGGCGATCGACGCCACCGCGCCGGCGTTGTAGGTGACGATTTTGATCGGCAGCTTGCTCAGGTAGTTGTACAGGCAGATACCATCGCTGACGTAACCGCCGTTGGACTGGATCAGGATGTGGGCGGTGCTGATGCGGTCCTCCGTCATGTCGGCAACGGCGTCGAAGACGCGGCGCACCATGTCGCTGTTGACGTCGCCGGACAGGGTGAACCACGCGTGGCCCTCGTAGGAATTTGGATCTTGGCTCATGGCTGGGCTCTCGAATAGGTGTCATTTATTCTAGCAAATAGTTGTTTATGCGGCGTTTTTATTGCATTCCATTCGTGCGCGCCCCGCCCGCCGCGCCCTTGTCGCCTTGCCCACAAGATTGACATTCCGGCCCTTCTGACATATATTTCCGAGTCTTGATCGGGAGAGGGTTGCGGGCCAATTGGCCATCGCGGCCGCCGAAGGGGCACTACCCAAAAACTCTCAGGCAAAAGGACTGATCAAGGGACAGGCGCGGCCGCCAGCGATTCGATCGCGGCGGGATGCCAACCGGTCCAACTCTGGAGAGCGGTCGCGGCGCATGCCGACGGCCCACCGAAGGGGCGCACGGGAGTCGGCTTCACGCCCGCCCCGTAATCTCTCAGGTACCAAGGACAGAGGGGTCTGCGATCATTGCGGAAACAGCTTTTTAGCCGTTCCTTGTATGTTCTGTTAACCCCTTTTCGATTTGGACCGAGGAATCATGACGCTCAAAGCCACCCCACTCAACAACGCACACCGCGCCGCCGGCGCCAAGATGGTCGATTTCGGCGGTTGGGACATGCCCGTCAACTATGGTTCGCAGATCGAAGAACACAACGCCGTGCGCACCGACGTCGGCATGTTCGACGTCGCCCACATGTGCGTGGTCGACATCAAGGGCCCCAACGTGCGCGCCTTCCTGCGCGGCCTGCTGGCCAACAACGTCGACAAGCTGCAGGTGTCGGGCAAGGCGCTGTACTCGTGCATGCTCAACCCGCAGGGCTTCGTCATCGACGACTTGATCGTCTACTTCATCGACGAGAGCTGGTTCCGCCTGGTGGTCAACGCCGGCACCGCCGAAAAAGACGTGGCCTGGATGCAGGCGCAAAACAGCGCCACCAACAGCGGCGTGACGATCACCCAGCGCCGCGACGGCGACGTCGCCAGCGCCATGGCGCTGATCGCCGTGCAGGGCCCGAACGCGCGCGCCAAGGTGTGGGAAGTGATCCCCGAATCGCAGGCCGGCACCGCCGACATGAAGCCGTTCAACGTCGCCTTCGCCCACAGCGCCGCCTTCGGCGAGGCGATGATCGCGCGCACCGGCTACACCGGCGAGGACGGCTTCGAGATCGGCGTGGCCGCCGGCCAGGCCGAGAAGCTGTGGAACGCGCTGGCCGCCGCCGGCGTCAAGCCGGCCGGCCTGGGCGCGCGCGACACGCTGCGCCTCGAAGCGGGCATGAACCTGTACGGCCAGGACATGGACGAGACGGTCAACCCGCTCGACGCCGGCCTGGCCTGGACCATCGACCTGGTGTCCGAGCGCGATTTCATCGGCAAGGCGGCCTTGCGGGCGATGGGCCAGAACGCCCAATTCGTCGGCCTGATCCTGCGCGAAAAAGGCGGCGTGCTGCGCGCCCACCAAAAGGTGATCGTGGCCGGCACCGACGCCGTCGGCGAGATCACCAGCGGCACCTTCAGCCCGACCATGCAGCAGGCGATCGCGCTGGCGCGCGTGCCCAACGGCGTGGCCGTCGGCGACACCGTGCAGGTCGAAATCCGCGACAAGAAGCTGGCCGCGTCGGTGGTCAAGCTGCCGTTCGTGCGCAACGGTAAAATCCTCGCTGTCTGACCACCTCGTTCTTATTTAATTAGCCCCCCTACCCTCTGGAGCCCCACATGAATATTCCCGCAGACCTGAAGTACACCGAATCACACGAGTGGGTCCGCGCCGAGGCCGACGGCACCGTCACCGTCGGCATCACCGAGTACGCGCAGGACGCGCTGGGCGATATCGTCTTCGTCGAGCTGCCGAAGGTCGGCAAGAGCTACACCGCCGGCGACGACGCCGCCGTGGTCGAATCGGTCAAGGCCGCCAGCGACATCTACGCGCCGGTATCGGGCGAAGTCATCGCCGTCAACGACGACGTGGCCAGCGCCCCGGAATCGATCAACACCGACGCCTACGCGGCCTGGCTGTTCAAGATCAAGCCGACCGACGCCGCCGCCATCGACGGTCTGCTCGACGCGGCCGCCTACGGCAAGACCACCGAAGCGTAATCCCGTTTTTTGAGAGCCGGCGTCTTGCCGGCCTTCTTGTAACCCGCACGGCCAGGCGGGGTCGGACCCCGAGGGGTCCGCCCCCGGGCTTGCGGGTTTGCCTCCTCTCTTTTGGCCCTGACAAATCATGACCCGCTCCAGCCTGACCCAACTCGAAGCCCGCGACGCCTTCATCGCCCGCCACATCGGCCCCGACGCCGCAGAACAGCAAGCCATGCTGGAGGTCCTCGGCTACGCCTCGCGCGCCGCCCTGATCGACACCATCGTGCCCGCCAACATCCGCAACAAGGCCACGCTGCCGCTGGGCGCCTACACGCAGCCGATGCCGGAGCAGGAAGCGCTGGCCAAGCTGAAAAAAATCGCGGGCAAGAACAAGGTGCTCAAGTCGATGATCGGCCAGGGCTACTACAACACCCACACGCCGGGCGTGGTGCTGCGTAACATCTTCGAAAACCCGGCCTGGTACACCGCCTACACGCCGTACCAGCCGGAGATCTCGCAGGGCCGCCTGGAAGCGATCCTGAACTTCCAGCAGACCATCACCGACCTGACCGGCATGGGCATCGCCAACGCCTCGATGCTCGACGAAGGCACCGCCGCCGCCGAGGCCATGACCCTGATCCAGCGCGTTGGCAAGTCGAAGTCGAACGTGTTCTACGTCGCCGACGACGTGCTGCCGCAAACGCGCGAAGTGGTAGAGACCCGCGCCAAGCCGCTCGGCATCGAAGTCAAAGGCTTCCACCCGGCCGAATTGTCGGGCGTCGGCGAAGCCTTCGGCGTGCTGCTGCAATACCCGGGCGTCAACGGCGTCGTGCGCGACTACAAGGCAGGCGTCGAGGCGGTCAAGGCCAAGGGCGCGATGGTGGTCGTCGCCGCCGACCTGCTGGCGCTGACCATGCTCACGCCACCGGGCGAATGGGGCGCCGACGTCGTCGTCGGCAACAGCCAGCGCTTCGGCGTGCCGCTCGGATTCGGCGGCCCGCACGCGGGCTACCTGTCGACCCGCGATGAATTCAAGCGCAGCATGTCCGGCCGCCTGGTCGGCGTCACCATCGACGCCCAGGGCAACAAGGCCTACCGCCTGGCGCTGCAAACGCGCGAGCAGCACATCCGCCGCGAAAAAGCCACCTCCAACATTTGCACCGCGCAGGTGCTGCTGGCGGTGATGGCGTCGATGTACGCCGTCTACCACGGCCCCAAGGGCCTGCTGCGGATCGCCCAGCGCGTGCACCGCTACACCGGCGTGCTGGCGGCTAACCTGAAGGCGCTCGGCTACACCGTCACCAACGACACCTTCTTCGACACGCTCACCATCGCCACCGCCAACGCCGAGCAGCTGCACGCGTCGGCCCACTCGCATGGCGTGAACCTGCGCGTGATCGACGCCTCGCACGTCGGCGTCTCGTTCGACGAGACCACCACGCGCGAAGACATCGCCCTGCTGTGGACCGTGTTCGCGCACCCGGTCGGCGGCCCGGCCCACGGCCCGGACTTCGACACCGTCGAAGCGGCCGTCGCCGAGGCGATTCCGGCCGCGCTGGCCCGTTCCAGCGCCTACCTGACGCACCCGGTCTTCAACCGCTACCACTCCGAGACGGAAATGCTGCGCTACCTGCGCAGCCTGGCCGACAAGGACCTGGCGCTGGACCGCACCATGATCCCGCTCGGCTCGTGCACGATGAAACTCAACGCCACCTCCGAGATGATCCCGGTCACCTGGCCCGAGTTCTCCAACATCCACCCGTTCGCGCCGGACAGCCAGACCGTCGGCTACCGCGAAATGATCGGCCAGCTCGAAGAGATGCTGTGCGCGGTGACCGGCTACGCCGCCATCTCGCTGCAGCCGAACGCCGGCTCGCAAGGCGAATACGCCGGCCTGCTGGTGATCCAGGCCTACCACCAGTCGCGCGGCGAAGGCCACCGCAACATCTGCCTGATCCCGTCGTCGGCGCACGGCACCAACCCGGCATCGGCCAACATGGTCGGCATGCAGGTGGTCGTCACCGCCTGCGACGCCAACGGCAACGTCGACCTGGCCGACCTGAAAGCCAAGGCCGAGCTGCATTCGAAGAACCTGGCCGCCGTGATGGTGACCTACCCGTCCACCCACGGCGTGTTCGAGGAAGGCATCCAGGAATTGTGCGGGATCGTCCATGGCCATGGCGGCCAGGTCTACATCGACGGCGCCAATATGAACGCGCTGGTCGGCGTGGCCGCGCCGGGCGCCTTCGGCGGCGACGTCTCGCACCTGAACCTGCACAAGACGTTCTGCATTCCGCACGGCGGTGGCGGTCCGGGCGTCGGCCCGATCGGCGTCGGCGCGCACCTGGCCAAATTCCTGCCGAACCAGCGCTCGAACGGCTACATCCGCGACAACGCCGGCATCGGCGCGGTCAGCGCCGCGCCGTTCGGCTCGGCCAGCATCCTGCCGATTTCGTGGATGTACATCGCGATGATGGGCGCCGAGGGCCTGACCGCCGCCACCGAGACGGCGATTTTGAGCGCCAACTACATAGCGCGCCGCCTCTCGCCGCACTACCCGGTACTGTACTCGGGCCACGACGGCCTGGTCGCGCACGAGTGCATCATCGACCTGCGCCAGCTGCAGGACGCCACCGGCATCAGCAACGAGGACGTCGCCAAGCGCCTGATGGACTTCGGCTTCCACGCCCCGACCATGAGCTTCCCGGTGCCGGGCACCTTGATGATCGAGCCGACCGAGAGCGAATCGAAGGCCGAGATGGACCGCTTCATCGATGCCATGATCGCCATCCGCGGCGAGATCGCCAAGGTCGAAAGCGGCGAATTCGACAAGCTCGATAATCCGCTCAAGTTCGCGCCGCACACGGCCGAGGTGCTGACCGCCGACGCCTGGGAGCGCAAGTACAGCCGCGAAGTGGCGGCCTACCCGCTGCCGTCGCTGCGCAAGCAAAAGTACTGGCCGCCGGTCGGCCGCGCCGACAACGTCTACGGCGACCGCAACCTGTTCTGCGGCTGCGCGCCGATGAGCGACTACGAGTAACCCCCTTCGCGCGGGCACCCGAAAAAGCAGGCAAGCCTCACGGTTTTGCCTGCTTTTTTCATTGTAAGATAGTCATTCTTTAATTCGGGAGCCGGCGATGTATCCAGTGTCTTTGCTACGCCTGTATTTGCTGAGGGCCGTTTATCTGATCATCGCGGCGGGCTTGGGCCTGGTGGTGTGGCCGGGGATTTTCCATCACGACCGGCCGTGGGAGTTGATGCAGGGTGTCGTCAACTGCATGCTGGCCGCGTTTAGCCTGCTGTGCGCCGTCGGCGTGCGCTATCCGCTGCAGATGCTGCCCGTGCTGCTGTGGGAGCTGGTGTGGAAGGCGCTGTGGCTGGGGATCGTGGCGCTGCCGGCGTGGCGCGCCGGGCAGATGGACCAGCCGATGATGGAGAACGCGGCCGCCTGCCTGCTGGTGGTGATGATACCGATCGCCATGCCGTGGGGGTACTTCGTCGAGCATTACCTGCGGCGTCCGGGCGATCGGTGGCGTGGCGGTTCCACTTCTTGATCTTAGGTTCTGACCGACGCCAACCGCAGCCGCACTACCCGCGAAGCGCCGGTCGGATGCTGTGGGAGGTGCGGCTCCTGCCCCTCGTCCAGCTTGAACATCGCCACCGCCTCCGACAGGCTGAGCGCCTGGCGCTGCAAACTGGCCGCCGCCGACGCGGCCTGCCGCACCAGCGCCAGATTTTGCTGCGTCACCTGGTCCATCTCCAAAATCGCCATGTGCGCGCCCTGCAGCCCCTCGGCCTGCGCGGCGCTCGCTTCGCTGATCTGGCCGATGATGTCGCCCACCTGCTGCACCGAGGCGACGATTTCGGCCATGCTCTCGCCGGCCTCCTGCGCCGAACGCGTGCCGCCCTCGATCTCGGCCACCGATTCGGCCACCAGCGCCTTGATCTCGTGCGCCGCCGTGGCCGAGCGCTGCGCCAAGGTCAACACGTCACTGGCGACCTGCGCGAACCCATCGCCCCGGGCCCCGGCGCGCGCCGCCTCCACCGCCGCGTTCAGCGCCACCAGATTGGTCTGGAAGGCCAGGCCGTCGATCACGCCGACGATTTCCACCACCTTGCGCGAGCTGCCGCGGATCGAGGCCATCGTCACCACCAGCCGCTGCACCACGCTGCCGCCGCGCACGGCGAAGTTGGTGGCGCAGCGCGCCAGCTGGCTGGCCAGCTGCGCGTTGTTGGCCGTCTGCGCCACGGTGGCGCTAAGTTCGCGCATCGCGCCGCTGGCCTCGCCGAGCGAACTGGACTGGAGCTCGGCGCGCTGGGTCAGATCGGCGCTGCCCTGGGCCACCGAGCGCGAGGCGGTATCGATCGATTCGGCCGACGCCAGGATGGTCTTGAGCGTGGTGTTGAGGTTGCGGATGCTGGTGTCGAGCGCGCGCGAGGTCTCGGAGATCTCGTCCTTGCCGTAGACCCGGTTCTTGACCGTCAGGTTGCCCTCTGCCAGGTCGACCGCCGCCGCGCCGATCTCGCGCACCTCGCGCAACAGGGCGTTGCGCACCATCATCGTCACCAGCAGCGACATGACGATTGATATCGCTACCATGATCGGCATCCAAATCGACACGCTGGTGAAGTCGTCGCCGGCGTCGGCGAAGGCGCGCTCGCTGAGCGACTGCTCGAGCTTGGACAGTTCCTCGAGCCGCTGCGAGACCACGTCGAACGCGCGCTCGGCCTTGAACATGGCGTTGGTGGCCATCGAGTGGTCGGCCATCGCCAGTTCGATCACGTCATCGACCGCGCGCACGTACTGGGCGTGCGCCGACTGCGACTGCACCACGAAACGGCGCTCGGCCGGATTGGGCTGGGTGACCATTTCCAGCTGCGCGAACTGGCGGTCCAGCGCCGCGTGGCGGGCGTGGATGGCGCGCACCATGGCGTCGACGCGCTGCGGCGAGAAGCTGGCGCTGATCCAGGTGAGCAGCTGGTAGATCTCGGTGTGGGCGCGGTTGGCGCCGGCCACCAGGTCGGCGGTGGCCTTCAGGCGCGCGGCGCGCGGCTGCACGATGTTCTCGAGCGACTCGTTCTGTCGCAGCATGCCGAGGTAGGCTCCGGTCGAGAGCACGATCAGCAGGATCAGCACCACTCCGGGCGCCAGCAACAGTTTGGGACCGATACGCAGTTTGCTCAGCATGGCGGCGCCCGGTCAGTATTTATAGACGCCGGCTTCCAGCGCGACGTCGCCCACCCGCAGCACGTAGGTGCTTTTGGGGGCGACCTTGCCGGTGGCCGGATTGCGGAACTTGTAGTCGACCCAGCCCTTGCCGGCGCCCCTGGCCACGGCCACCATCTCATGGCGGAAGGCCTTGCCGTCGGCGTCGGGCACGTCGAGGAAATCCTTGCCGATCAAGGCGTTGGTCGGATGGGCGATCGTGATGCCGCGCAGGTCGCGCATGGCCAGATACAGCGCCCCTTGATAAAACTGCGGGTCCTTGCGGTTGATACGCGCGATCATCTCCGCCTTGCCGTAGGTTTTGATGAACTGCGCCCCCCGTTCGGCCAGGGCGACGGCGTCTTTCTCGCACGGCTGGGCGTGGGCAGGCAAAGCAGATAGACAAGCGATCAACGTGACGATTCCGAACATGGCGCGCATGATTTCCCCCCCGCAGGTAACATGCTGTAATCTACGCCCGTGCTCAAGCGCAATCTTGCGATGCCTCAACTGCCGGGGCGGCACGGCCAATAAACAACAGCCCCACCGACACCAACCGGAAGCACGCATGATGAAACCCTCGACCAAGGCCGCCCTGGTGTCCGCGCTGATTTTCCCCGGGCTCGGACACCTGGTGCTCAAGCGCCCCATGCGCGGCTGCCTGTTCATTGTTCCGGCGCTGCTGGCCATCGGCTTCCTGCTGCGCACCACCTTGGCGCTGGCCAGCGCGCTGGTGGCGGAAATCGACAGCGGCAAGCTCGCGCTCGACCCGCTCGACATCCTCGCGCGCATCCACGCCTCCGGCGTCGACAACCCGGCCACCAACGCCGCCTCGCTGGTGATTCTGCTGTGCTGGGTCGGTTCGGTCGCCGACGCCTTCTGGCTGGGCCGCGCGCGCTGACGCGCCAATCCGACACGGCGCCAACGCCCAGTGTCCACCACGGGCGCACCGGCGTAGAATCGGACGGCGCCCCGCGCGCACCGAGGTTCAATCCACCACAGAAAAGGATACGCCATGAGACTGCCGTCGTTCACCCGCCGCTCCCCTTCGATCCAACTGGCACTGCCGATACTGCTGCTGGCCGCCAGCGCCGTGACGGCGACCGCGCTGGCGCAGACGTCGGCCATCCGCCGCACCGTGCTGCAAAGGGGCGACGTTTCGGTGCCGGGGCGCGAGGCCGTCGTCGCCCGCGTCGAATTGGACAAGGGCGCGTCGGCCGGACGCCACTCCCACCCCGGCGATGAAATCAGCTACATCATGGAAGGCGAAGCCGATTTGATCGTCGACGGTGAAGACCCGCGCCGGATCAAGGCCGGCGAGTCGTTCGTCATCCCCGCCGGCACCGTCCACGACGCCGTCAACGCCGGTCCCGGCACCCTCAAGCTGGTCGGCGTGTACGTGGTCGAGAAAGGCAAGCCGCTGGCCAGCGCCGCCAAATAGCGGCGGCCGGGATGCCGGCGATGGCGCCGTTCAAGCGGCCATCCGGCCGGCCGGAAACGCGGGCGCGGCGCGCAGCATGGCCGACCAGCGCCGGCGCACCAGCACCAGGGCGACGACGGCGATGACGGCCGCCAGCGCCCACCATGGGAAGGCGGGGTACTTGTCGATGACCGCGCCCCCGCCCAGCACCCCGAACATTGCCGCGAAGCTGGCGGCGACGGCGCCCCAGCCGGGCGGCGCGGGGCGCCAGCGCGCATAATCACGCAGCGGCAGGCGCGCGAACAACAGTGCCGCCGCCGCCAGCACCAGCGTGGCGGCGCTGGGCAGCAAAACACCCGTACGGGCGAAGTCCAGGACCAGCAGGGCGGCCAGCGTCGCCACCCAGACCAAGGCGAAGCGCCGCATCGCCGCGCGCGCCAACGCGCCGTTGAACGCGCACGCCGCCGGCGCCCCCGGCGTGAGCCGGTACAGCTCCTGTTCGCCGGCACGCGCGGCCATCGCCGACAACAGCGCCTTGACATAAAAACCAACCGACAGGGCGATCGTCGCGCGCAGGATGCTGGTAAACATGATCAGGCGGCCGCCGCTGGCATCGAAGCCACCGATGATCACGGCGGCGGCAACGAGCGCGAACAAGACGATCGACATCAGGTGCGAGTTCGCCGAGACGGTCGGACCGAGCGCGCGCAGCATCTCGCCGCCGGGTGGCATGGCGGTCGCGCCGCCGGCCGGCGCGGTGCGCGCAAGGCCGGGCCGCCAGGCCCACAGCCGCTCCGGCATGGGTGCCGAGGTGCCGTACGCGACGGCGTTGCGCCGGTTCCAAAGCTGCTCCTGCCACGCGATATGGCGCTCGCCGCCTTGCGGAAGCACCACCCGCACGGCCAGCGCCAGCAGCGCGGCGTCGAACGCCACGCCCACCAGCAGCACGGCGGGCTGCGGCTGGCGCAACAACCAATCGGCCAGCCGGTCCATCCACGGCCCCTGCGACGCCAAGGTGAACAGCGCCACCGGCACCCATAGCAGGGTAACAAAGCGGTGGGCGAACAACATCAGCGGCAGCACCAGGCCGGCACCGGCCAGCGCCAGCCCAAAGTAGGTGTGGTAGCCGAAGACGATGCCGACCGCGCCGGCCACCGCCAGGGCGCTGGCGGCAGACAGCGCCACGCAGCAGACGATCAGGCGGCGCCGCAGGTGCGGCACCAGGCAGGCGTTGGCCGGATGGTTCTGGCGCACGGCGCTGGCGGCGAAGAGCGCGCACCATGCCACGGCCATCCCCAGCACCATCGTGGAGCACACGAACGCACCGAACGCCGGACGCCGAATCACGGCATGCGCGAACCACTGCGCGGCGGCCGTCAAGCATGCGATCACGATCACCCCGCGCCATGGGCGGCGGCCGGCGAAAAGTTGGTGGAACAGCGGCGCGTAATCGCGTACGACGCCGGCGCTCATTTCGTCACCTCGACGAACAGCTCTTCCAGGTTGAGCGCTTCGACCCGCAGGCCGTCCGCCGCACGCAACGCCTGCTCCTCCTGTGCGCTCAGGCGCGCCACGATGGAGGCGCCGCCGGCGCCGTCCTGCCGGCGCCGTAATTCGTCGCCCAAGCGCAGCCCGGCCAATGCGGCGCCGGTGCCGGTGATGCGGTGCGCGCTCCCGAGCAGCTCGTCGAGCGGCGCCTGCAGCGTTATCGCGCCGCCCTGCAAGAACGCCACGTCCACCGCCACCCGCTCCAGGTCCGACAGAATGTGGGTCGAGAAAATCACGGTGGTGTCGCGCTCGATGACGTCGCCCATCAGCTCGCGCAGGAAGTCGCGCCGGCCGACCGGGTCGAGACTGGCGACCGGCTCGTCGAGCACCAGCAGCTTGGGCTGGTGCGCCAGCGCGCGGATGATCGACAGCCGCTGCTTTTCGCCGCCGGAAAGCTGGCCGATGCGCTGGCGCGCGGCCGCCCCGTCCAGGCCCCAGCGCCGCATCAAACCGTCCACTTTTTCAGCGTTCCAGCGCGGGTACAGGACCTTGAAGTAATCGAGCATCTGCACCGGCGTGAGCCAATCGAACAAGTCCGATTTTTGCGGCACGTAGCCGATCTCGGCGCGCACCGCATCACTGAGCCCGGGCACCGGTTCGCCAAACAGGGTGGCGGCGCCGGCATCGGCTTCGCGCAGTCCGAGCAGGCACGCCAGCAGGGTCGACTTGCCGGCGCCGTTGCGCCCGAGAAGGCCGACCACCTGGCCTTGGCCGATGGTCCAGTTCACATCCCGCAGCACCTGCTGGCCGCCGAACGATTTATGCAGGCCGACGACATCTACGATCGATGATTTCATTGTTCTTCCTTGAGGATTTTTTTGAAAAGGGCGAGGACGGTTTCGGGATCGAGTTCGAGCTGGCGGGCCTCGGCCGCAGCGCGTTGCAAGGTGGGTCGAAGCAGTTCTTCACGTTGGCGCTGGCCGTGGGCCGGCGCCTGGCGCGCGGCCACCAGCATGCCGATGCCGCGGGCGCGTGCCAGCACCCCTTCGGTTTCGAGCATGTTGTAGGCCTTCGAGACGGTCATCGGATTGACGGCCAGGGTCAACGCGACCTCGCGCACCGACGGCAGCACGTCGCCGGGCGCGAGCACGCCGGCGGCGGCGAGCCGGCGCGTTTGTTCGATCAACTGCCGGTAGATCGGCTCGGACGAGCCGACGACGATCGTAAACAGGGTGGCGGAATGGGAGGTCATCGCTTGCCGTATGCCTTTGCGTATTGGTGTATTAGTCGAATAATACATCAATACAAGGCGGCGTGCGGAAAAATATTCTGGGTCTGTGTTGGGCGTCGCCCACGCCGCCGCGCATCTATTGTTCTTCGGCCGGCCGGTCCTCGTTCTTGAAGGCGCCGCGTATATTGGTCGCCACCAGGCACAGTTGAAGCGCGATCAGCGCGTAGGCCTCGTCGTGCCAGCCCCACGCCACCCACAGCGCGTTGCTCGCCAAAAAACACCAAAACCCGGTCTTGCGCCGGGTGTGCCGGGTGGACGCGACCAGCCACGCGGCGAGCACGGTCACCGCCATCGCTGGCCACTGCAAAAGGTCGATCCAATCTGTCATGGCGCCAGCTTAGGGCCGCGCTATCGCGCCGAATGTGCGCTGGCCCACGGCCGCCGCGATCCGGGCTCCGCACCGGCGCGCCATGCCACCACGGCGCTGCCTATAATTTAAGAAAATCGCGGCACGGGAGAAGAGCATGTTCGATATGGAATTGCCATGGTGGGAATTCGTCTTGCGCGCCAGTATCGTGTACGTGGCCTTGCTGGTCATGATGCGTTTTTCCGGCAAGCGCACGGTCGGCCAGTTCACGCCGTTCGACCTGCTGGTCGTCATGCTGCTTAGCGAAGCGGTGTCGTCGTCGCTGTCGGGCGGCGACGACTCGATACCGGGCGCGCTGATCCTGGCGCTGACGCTGATCGTGCTCAATGTGGCGATCGCGGTGGCCACCTCGCGCAGCGAGCGCATCGCCGCCATCGTCGACGGCGAAGCGGTGCTGCTCGGGCGCGACGGCCAGGTGTTCGGCGATGCCATGCGGCGCAACCACGTGGCCAAGGGCGACGTCGACCAGGCGCTGCGCGAAGCGAACTGCCCGCAGGATAAAATGAAATGCATCTTCCTGGAGGCGAACGGCCAGATCACCGTCCTCCACGACGACTGAGCGACCACGAATTCAAGGACAACCATGCGCATCGCCACCTTCAACGTCAACGGCATCGGCAGCCGCCTGCCCGCCCTGCTCGACTGGCTCAACGAAACGCAGCCGGACGCGGTCTGCCTGCAGGAGCTCAAGGCGCCGCAGGAAAAATTCCCCGAGGCGGCCATCAACGACGCCGGCTACCAGGCCGTCTGGCACGGCCAGAAAAGTTGGAACGGCGTGGCCATCCTGGCGCGCGGCGTGGCGCCGATCGAGGTCGGTCGCGGACTGCCGGGCGATCCGGAGGACGAGCAAAGCCGCTACATCGAGGCGGTCGTCAACGGCGTGCTGATCGCCGGCCTGTATCTCCCCAACGGCAACCCGGCGCCCGGACCGAAGTTCGACTACAAGCTGCAATGGTTCGAGCGCTTGATCACGCACGGCGCGCGCCTGCTCGACAGCGGCACGCCGACCGTCATCGCCGGCGACTTCAACGTCATGCCGACCGAGCTCGATGTCTACAAGCCGGAGCGCTGGGGCGACGACGCGCTGTTCCGCCCGGAGGTGCGCGAGGCGTTCCACCGGCTGCTGGCGCAAGGCTGGACCGACGCGCTGCGCACCATGCATCCGGGCGAGACGATCTACACATTCTGGGACTATTTCCGCAACGCCTACGGGCGCAACGCCGGCCTGCGCATCGATCACCTGCTGCTGTCGCCGGACCTGGCGCCGTCGCTCAAGGCGGCCGAGGTCGACCGCGACGTGCGCGGGCGCGAAAAACCCAGCGACCACGCACCTGTGTGGATCGAACTCGATATCGACGGAGGCAAATAGATGGAACCGCAGGCGAAGCGCGAACAGAAATGGCCGGACCGGATCTGGGTGGTGCGGCACGGCCAAAGCGCCGGCAACGTCGCCCGCGACGCGGCCGAAGCGGCATCGCAACTGCTGATCGACATCGCCGAGCGCGATGTCGACGTGCCGCTGTCGGCGCTGGGCGAGCGCCAGGCCAACGCGCTGGGCGGCTGGTTCCGCGCGCTCGGGCCGGACGGCCAGCCGACGGTGGTGCTGTTTTCGCCGTACATCCGCGCGCGCGCCACCGCCAACGCCGTGCTGTCCCAGCTCGATCGCGCGCAACTGAGCGCGGTGGTGGCCGACGAGCGGCTGCGCGAAAAGGAGTTCGGCATCCTCGACCGCCTCACGCCGCTGGGCATCGGCGACAAGTACCCCGAGTTGGCCGAGCAGCGCCGCCACGTGGGTAAATTCTATTTCCGTCCGCCCGGCGGCGAGAGCTGGTGCGACGTCATCCTGCGCCTGCGCAGCACGCTCGACACCATCAGCCGCGAATACCGCGGCGAGCGGGTGCTGATCGTCGCCCACCAGGTGATCGTCAACTGCTTCCGCTACCTGCTCGAGCGGCTCGACGAGGAAGGCATCCTCGCCATCGACCGCCTGGGGGACGTGCCCAATTGCGGCATCACCGAATACCGCTACGACGCCGGCGCCGGCAAACACGGCAAGCTGGTGCTGGAACAGGCGAACTTCGTCGCGCCGCTCGAGGAAAGCGGCACGCCGGTCACGCAGCAGCCGGACCTGCCGGCCGCGCCCAAATCATGAGCGCGCCGAACCCGGTGGTCGCCATCACGGCGGGCTCGCTGAGGGATTGGCAGCTGCCGATGCCCGGCGCCGACGCCGACAAGGAGGTGCGCGGCCACGTGCTGATCGTCGCCGGCTCGCGCGAGATGCCCGGCGCGCTGCTGCTGGCGGCCACCGCCGCCCTGCGCGCGGGGGCGGGCAAGCTGACCATCGCGACGGCCGCCAGCGTGGCGCCGCACGTGGGTGTGGCGCTGCCGGAGGCGCGCGTGATCGGCCTGGCGGAGACCGCCGACGGCGGCCTGGTGGCCGACGGCGCTCCAGGTTTACATGAAGCGTGCGCCCGCGCCTGCGCGGTGCTGATCGGGCCGGGTATGCAGGACAAGGCGGCCAGCGCGGCGCTGGTGCGGGCGCTGGCGCCGCATTGCGCGGACACGCCGCTGGTGCTCGACGCCGGCGCCATGTGCGTGGCGGGGGATGGATTGCGCTTCGACGGTCCGGTGCTGCTAACACCCCATGCGGGCGAGTTGGCCGGTTTGTCCGGGGAAGGCAAGGAGCAGATCGCGGCCGGGCCGGAAGAGGCGGCGCGGCGCGCGGCCGCGCGCTGGCGGGCGGTGGTGGCGCTCAAGGGGGCGGTGACCGCGATCGCGGCGCCTTCGGGACAGCTGTGGCGCCATGAAGGGGGCAATGCGGGCCTGGCGATTTCGGGCTCGGGCGATGTGCTGGCGGGCTTGATCGCCGGACTGGCGGCGCGCGGGGCGGCGCTCGAGCAGGCCGCCGCGTGGGGCGTCGCATTGCACGCCATGGCCGGCGAGCAGCTGGCCTTGCGCCATGGGCCGCTGGGGTACCTGGCGCGCGAAATCAGCGGCGAGGTACCGGCGCTGTTGCGGGCGCTGTCGGCGCATTGATGCGGATGGGCCGATCGCGGGCGGGCCGCCAACGGCCCGCCAACCGCTAAAACCTACACCAGCTTGGCCGAGTGCTCGCGCGTCGCGTGGAACTTGAGCTTGGGCCAGCGCTCCTCGGTCAAGCGCAGATTGACGCCGGACGTGGCCAGGTACGCCATATTGCCGGCCGCATCGTAAGCGACATTGTGGCCCAGCGCGTTCTCGAAGTCGGCCAGCGCCTTCTTGTCGTCGCTGGAGATCCAGCGCGCGCTGCTGATGCTGGTGCCCTCGAACACGGCGTCGACGCCATACTCATTGAGCAGCCGGCTGGCGACCACCTCGAACTGCAGCACGCCGACCGCGCCCAGTACCAGCTCGCCGCCCTGCACCGGCTTGAAGACCTGCACCGCGCCCTCCTCCCCCAACTGCTGCAAGCCCTTGTGCAGCTGCTTGATCTTGAGCGGATTACGGATCCGCACCGAGCGGAAGAAGTCCGGCGCGAAGTAGGGAATGCCCGTGAAGGTCAACAGCTCGCCTTCGGAGAACGAATCGCCGATCTGCATGTTGCCGTGGTTCGGCAGGCCGATGATGTCGCCGGCGTAGGCCTCCTCCACCTGCTCGCGCGACGAGGCCATGAAGGTGACCACCGACGACACCTTGATCTCGCGCCCCAGGCGCAAATGCTTGACCTTCATGCCGCGCTCGAAACGTCCCGAGCACACGCGCAGGAAGGCGATGCGGTCGCGGTGCGCCGGGTCCATATTGGCCTGGATCTTGAACACGAAACCGGTGAACGGCTGCTCCTTCGGATCGACCGACCGCACGGTGGCGTCGCGCTCGCGCGGCGCCGGCGCCCAGTCGACCAGCGCGGAGAGGATCTCGCGCACGCCGAAGTTGTTGATGGCCGAGCCGAAGAACACCGGCGTCTGCACGCCGGACAAAAACTGCTCCAGGTCGAACGGATGCGATGCGCCGTTGACCAGCTCCACTTCCATGCGCAGCTGGTCCATCTCCAGCGGGAACATCTCCTGCAGGCGCGGATTGTCGATTCCCTTGATGATCTCGAAGGCGCCGTCGGCCTTTTCCTCGCCGGCCTTGAACAGCATGATCTCGTCGTTGAGCAGGTGGTACACGCCGCGGAAGTTCTTGCCCATGCCGATAGGCCAGGTGACCGGCGCGCACTGGATCTTGAGCACCGATTCGAGCTCGTCGAGCAGTTCAAGCGGATCGCGCGTTTCGCGGTCCATCTTGTTCATGAACGTGACGATGGGCGTGTTGCGCATGCGGCAGACGGCCAGCAGCTTGATGGTCTGCGCCTCGACGCCCTTGGCGGCATCGATGACCATCAGCGCCGAGTCGACCGCCGTCAGCACGCGGTAGGTGTCTTCCGAAAAGTCCTGGTGGCCGGGGGTGTCGAGCAGGTTGACGACGTGGTCGCGGAATTCGAACTGCATCACCGACGAGGCCACCGAAATGCCGCGCTGCTTTTCGATCTCCATCCAGTCGGAGGTGGCGTGGCGGCCCGACTTGCGGGCCTTGACGGTGCCTGCCATTTGAATGGCGCCCGAGAACAGCAGCAGCTTTTCGGTCAGCGTGGTTTTACCCGCATCCGGGTGGGAGATGATGCCGAAGGTGCGGCGGC
Organism: uncultured Duganella sp.; assembly: GCA_963513825.1. Lineage (GTDB taxonomy): Bacteria > Pseudomonadota > Gammaproteobacteria > Burkholderiales > Burkholderiaceae_D > Rugamonas. The sequence goes on along the minus strand of CAUPRW010000028.1, from coordinate 21,998 downwards.
GCTGCACTTCGCGCGCGATCAGCGCCGGCGTTTTGGCGCTCGTTGCCGGGGCGGCGTCGTCGTTATTGTCGGGTATTGCGGTGTCGATGTCGTTGACCATTTGTTCGCGATCTAAAGCGGTTCTGCAAAACCCTCGATTTTACTGGCAGTTGGGGTTGCCGTGTTAATTGTTTAGGTGGCGGAAAAGCCGTCGCGCCCGCCCCCGGCGGCGCCGCGCGAGTTGTGCGCCCTTCGGCTGAAATTTGTGCCCAATTCTGCGCGGATTCGAGGACGCCCCATAGCGATGTAGGACCAGGACTACAGCTCCCCATGTTGCAAGCCTACATTTGTGCGTCCACTCCTCTTATGTTCGCAAACTAACATTCCCCCTAAAGTGCTACCAACACGTCAGATATTCCCGACGTGCCGTGTATAGCCAGACATTAGTGAGGAAAATATGACCAACGCCCAAGTTAACGCAACCAAGAAATCCACCGCATCGCGCACCATGGCGGTCGATTCGACAGAATTTAAGGTTGCGTCGCGGCCCGTTGTCAGCTACAGCGGCACCCAGCAGAACGAACTGCTGGCCGCGCTTCCACGCGAGGTGCTGGAGTCGCTGTTTGAACACCTGGAACTGGTCACCCTGCCCTTTGGCAAGGAACTGTTTGAATTCGGCGGCGCCATGGACTACGTCCATTTCCCCACCACCGCCATCGTCTCGCTGCTGTATGTGATGGAAGACGGCGCCACCACCGAGATCGCCGTCGTCGGCCACGAGGGCGTGGTCGGCGTGTCGCTGTTCGCCGGCGAGCGCGCCATGTGCAGCGCAGTGGTCCAGGCCGCCGGTTACGGCTACCGCATGAAGGCCCAGCACCTGCGCGACGCCTTCAACCAGGGCGGCGCCCTGCCGGCGCTGCTAATGCGTTACAACACGGCGCTGTTCGCGCAGATGGCGCAAAACGCCGTCGGCGGCCGCCACAGCTCGATCGAGCAAAAGCTGTGCCGCTGGCTGCTGGACCGCCTGGACCGCTCGCCATCGAACGAGCTGAAGGTAACGCAGGAAATGATTTCGATCATGCTTGGCGTGCGGCGCGAAAGCATCACCGCCGCCGCCGGCAAATTGCAGGAAGACGGCTTGATCACCTACCGCCGCGGCACCATCACCGTGCTTGACCGCACGGGCCTGGAAACCTGCGCCGGCGAATGCTACAAGGTCGCTAAGACTGAGTATGAGCGTCTTCTGGTGGATGTCGCGCGCTGCTAAGCACTTCGGTCAGCGACGACGGTAGCGGCGGCAGGGGCTGCAAGCCCGGTTGCGTGGCGGCGGTGGCAAGGGTCGGCGGCGCCATGCGGCGATCCTGGCCGGGAGCCAACGGCGGCGCCGCTTCCGCGGCGGCCATGCCGCTGTCGCTCTTGCGCAGCGGAATCGCCACTTCGATGCACGTACCCTTGTCGTCGCGCCCGCGCCGGATCGTCATCGTGCCGCCGAGCAGCAAGGCGCGCTCGCGCATGCCCAGCAAGCCATGCGACATCGGCTTGACGATGTTGTTGGCGGCGATGCCGATGCCATCGTCGATAATGCGCAGCATCAACGACTCCACATTGCGGTTCAGGGTCACCGTCACGCGGCTGGCCTTGGCGTATTTGCGGATATTGGTCAACGATTCCTGCACGATGCGGAACAGCGCGATCGACAGGTCGCCGGAATCGCGCCCCAGAGCTTCGATGTCGGCTGCGACGTCGCAATCGCAACGCACCTGGGCCATGCGGCTGAACTCGTCGCAATAACTCTCGATGGCGGCGCACAGGCCGAGGTTGTCCAGCAGGCTGGGCCGCAGATTCTCGACGATGCGGCGCTTCATCTCGACCGCTTCGATCAAGGTGCCGCGCGCGCGCTTGAGCTGGGCGGCGAGCTCCGGCTGGGTCTTGTTCAATTGCTGGGTCACGGCGGAGATGTCCATGCTGATCGAGGTCAGGAAGGCGCCCATCTCGTCGTGCAGCTCGCGCGACAGCCTGACCTTCTCCTCCTCGCTGATGCTGATCAGGTGGCGCGACAACACCGACAGCTGCTCGGTGCGCTGCTCGACTTGCGACTCCAGATTCTCGTTGGCGGCCTGTAGCGCGTGTTCGACCTGGGCGCGGTTGGCGAAGCTGCGCCGCACCAACTGGTAGAACATGATCAGCACGACGATGGCGACGGCGTTGATGCTCATGCCGAGCAGCACGGCCTTTTGGTATTCCTGGTAGAACATGGCGCTGCGGGTGGCCATGGTCTCGTTCTGCTCCTGCTCCATGATGACCACTTGCAGGCGGATCTCGTCCATGCTGCCGCGCCCGTCGCTGAGCTTGGCGATCTTGACGATCTCGTCGAGCCCGCCTTCGCGGTACACGCCGATCGCCTGGCCGACGGTGGTCAGGCGGCGGCGCACCAGCGTTTGCAGCTGCGCCAGGTTCTTGAGCTGGGTCGGATTGTCGGCCAGCAGTTTTTGTAGTTCCTTGAATTCGGCTTCGCTGTCGGGCAGCGCGGCGCGGGTCGGGCCGAGGTAGGCATCGCTGCCGGAGAGGAAATAGCCGCGCATGCTGCTTTCGGCGTCGAGCACCAGCACGTTGAGGTATTGCAGGCGGTCGGCCACGCGGGCGCTCTGCCCCAGCAGCACTTGCGCGCCACGCAGCGCCCGCAGATTGTAAAACAGGCTGAAGCCGTTCACGATCAGCAGCAAGGCGCAGGTTATGCACAATACGGTCTTGTACAGCGGCAGGCGGTGCTGCTGCGCTGTGTCGACGGTGAAATACATCCACTTCCTTCGCGGGTTGGGCCTGGCACACGCCATGCTGGCCAATTATAGTCCGTTAGGGAAATAGATGCAGCAGCTGCGCACTCCAATAGTGCGCAACTGTATCCATCCAGCAATGGCCCCGGTACGGGGCCGCGCCACGATGGTTAATCCAGCAGGTTGTTTTTCATGGCGTAGTAGGTCAAATCGCTGTTCGACTGCATGCCCATTTTTTCCATGATGCGGGTGCGATAGGTGCTGACGGTTTTGATGCTCAGCGACAGCGCCACGCCGATGTCGGACACGGTCGCGCCGCGCGCCAGCCGCAGGAACACCTGGAACTCGCGGTCCGACAGCTCGGTGTGCAGCGCCGTGTTCGGATCGCGGTCGAAGCTTTGCGCCAGCAGCTCGCCCACGGTCGAGCTGACATAGCGGCGGCCTTGATAGACGGTGCGCACCGCGGTGATCAATTCGTCCGCCTCGCACTCCTTGTTCAGGTAGCCGTTGGCGCCCATTTTGAACAGGTTCAGCGCGTACTGCTGGGCCGGATAGCCCGACAGGATCAACACCGGCAGATCGGGCTGCCCCTGGCGGATGGTGCGCAAGGTATCAATGCCGCTTTGGTCGGGCATGGCGATGTCGAGCAGCAGCACGTCGCAAATCTCGCGGCGGGCGATGTCGAGCGCTTCGCGCCCCGTGCCGGCTTCCGCGACCACGTCGAAATCGTCCGACGCCGAAAAAATCTGTTTAAATCCTGCTCTTACTATTTGATGGTCGTCACAAATGGCAACGCGTATCATTGTTTCCCCTCGTCTTGTCCGGCCCGCGCCGCTCGGGCACGCCGGACTTCACGCCACCGTGTATATCAGCGTCGCTGATAATTGAATAATATTGAAAGTATATCAGGAATTAGCTTCTTGCCAGCCCTTGCGGCAGCCGTGCGCGCGCTAGTCTTGCCGTAGCAGACCGAGGATGGAAAGCAGTTCGCTGCGTATCATTTCGCGGTCCAACGGAGCGGGAACGGCCTGCGCCTTCTCGTCGTTGACCACCGAACCGCCATCATACTCCGCCGCCGCGCCATCGTAGGCACGGCTGTCGAGTTTATTGCGCGCGCCGCTGATGGTGAAGCCCTGCTCGTACAACAACTCGCGGATGCGGCGTATCAGCAGCACCTCGTGGTGCTGGTAATAGCGGCGGTTGCCGCGCCGCTTGACCGGCTTGAGCTGGGTGAATTCCTGTTCCCAGTAACGCAGCACATGCGGCTTGACGCCGCACAGTTCGCTGACCTCACCGATGGTGAAGTAGCGCTTGGCCGGTATCGGCGGCAGCACGACCAGTTCGGACTTGGCGAGGCGATCGTTCATGACTTCTCAGCTCCCACTCAGGCCGCGCGCGCCATCGGATTGGTCTCTTCGACCATGCCCTTGAGCTTTTGGCTCGCGTGGAAGGTCACCACGCGGCGCGCCGTGATCGGAATTTCCTCGCCGGTTTTCGGATTGCGACCGGGACGCTGCGGCTTGTCGCGCAGCTGGAAGTTGCCAAAGCCGGACAATTTGACGGCCTCGCCCCGCTCGAGCGCGTTGCGGATCTCGTCGAAGAACGTTTCCACCATGTCCTTGGCCTCGCGCTTGTTCAGGCCGACCTGTTCGAACAACAGTTCGGCCAGCTCCGCCTTGGTCAGCGTGGGCAAATCTTTTTCCGCATCCTGGCGTACCTTGGCGACCTGCATGGCCCGGTGCAAATCGGCAGCCAATGCGGACTGGAGTACGGCGGAATCAACGTCGTTGTTATTAATTTTCCTGCCCTGCCTTATCAAAGAACGAACGCGTCCGGCTGGTGCTTCCGAACGATCAAAAAAAGAAAACGCCTGTGCGTGCGTACCGTGTCAGGTGCGCAAGCGGGCGCCGTGTTTTTGCTTGGCCGCATCGCCGGCGGCGGCCATGACAGCCTCCACCACGTCGTCCTGCAGCGTGTTTTGAGTATCTTGCAAGCTAAAGCGGAAAGCAAGCGATTTTTCGTCCGATTCCAGCCCTTTGCCACGATATTCATCAAACAAAACAATGGCTTGCACGATCTTTCCTTGCGGACTTGCTTGCAATGCGGCATTAAATGCGTCCAACAAATCCTGCGCCGGCACCGCTTGCTTGACCACCACCGCCAGATCGCGGGTGGCGCCGGGGAACTTCGAAATTTCCGCGTATTCCGGCACGTTGCGTTTCTGCAAGGCAATCGCATCCACCTCGAACACCACCGGCGCCTGCGGCAACTCGTATTTTTGCATCCAGCGCGGGTGCAGCTCGCCGATGAAACCGATCACCTCGCCGTCGAGCAGCACGTGGGCCGAGCGGCCAGGGTGCAGCGCCGGGTGTTCGGCCTTGACGAAACGCGGCTGCAGCGGCGCGAACAGGTGCTCCAGGTCCGCCTTGAGATCGAAGAAATCGACCGCGCGGCTGTCCTGGCCCCACTGCTCGTCCGCCACGGTGCCGTAGGCGATCGCGGCGACGCGTTTTGGCTGTTTGTAGCCGGCCACCGTCAGCGGGCCGTCCGGCACGCCGTCGTCGCGCTGGTAGATGGCGCCGACTTCAAACACGCGCACGCGGTTGGTCTTGCGGTTGAGGTTGTAGCGCACGTTGGCGACCAGGCTGCCGACCAGGGTCGAGCGCATCACGCCCATCTGGCTGGCGATCGGGTTTTGCAGCTTTATCGGATTGGTGTTGCCGCCGAAATCCTGCTCCCACGCCGCCTCGACAAAGCTCATGTTGACCACTTCCTGGAAGCCCAGGTCGGCCAGCTGGTGGCGCACGGCGAACAGCGAGCGGGTGTTTTCCGGCGCCAGGATCATCGTATTGGCGGCCACCGGGGCCACGGTCGGGATGTTCTCGAAGCCGTACACGCGCGCCACTTCCTCGATCAGGTCTTCCTCGATCTCGATGTCGAAGCGGTAGCTGGGCGCGGTCACCGAGAACACGCCGTCTTCCAGCGTGAACGGCAGCGCCAGGCGGGTGAAGATGTCGGCCACGGTTTGGTCGTCGAGCGCCACGCCGATGACTTTTTGCGCGCGCGCGGTGCGCATTTTGACCGGCTCGCGTTGCGGGATGTTGACGATCTGGTCGTCGACCGGGCCGACCTGGGTCGCCGCCGTGCCGCAGATTTCGATCAACAGCGAGGTGATGCGCTCGATGTGCTCGACCGTGGTCGCGTAATCGACGCCGCGCTCGAAGCGGTGCGCCGCGTCGGTCGAGAAGTTGTACTTGCGGGCGCGGCCCTGGATGGCGCTGGGCCACCAGAACGCCGCTTCCAGATAGATCGATTCGGTCTCCAGCGAGACGGCGGTGGCGTCGCCGCCCATGATGCCGGCCAGCGATTCGATTTCCTGCTCGTCGGCGATCACGCCCACCCATTCGTCGACGCTGACGGTGTTACCGTTCAACAGCTTCAGCGTTTCGCCGGCCTTGCCCCAGCGGACATCGAGCCCGCCATGGATCTTGGCCAGGTCGAACACGTGGCTCGGACGGCCCAGTTCCAGCATGACATAGTTGGAAATGTCCACCAGCGCCGACACCGAGCGCTGGCCGCTGCGCTCGAGGCGCTGCTTCATCCAGTCCGGCGTGGCGGCCTTGGCGTTGAGGTGGCGGATCACGCGGCCGGAGAAACGGCCGCACAAGTCCGGCGCCGAGATTTTCACCGGCAGCACTTCGTCGCTGTTGACGACAGCGTTGCGAAATTGCGGCGCGTGCAGGCCCACGCCGGTCAGCGCCGACACTTCGCGCGCCACGCCCAGCACCGACAGGCAGTCCGCCTTGTTCGGCGTCAGCTTGATGGTGAACTTGAGGTCGTTCAACGCGTAATAGTCGCGGAAATTCTTGCCCACCGGCGCGTCGTCCGGCAGTTCCAGCAGGCCGCCGCCCTCTTCCGACAGTTTCAGTTCCTTGGCCGAGCACAGCATGCCCTGCGACTCGACGCCGCGCAGCTGGCCGACCTTGATCTCGAACGGCTTGCCGTCCGCGCCCGGCGGCAGCACGGCGCCGGCCATGGCGCACACGACCTTCAAGCCCGGGCGCACGTTGGGCGCGCCGCAAACGATGTTGAGCAAGGTGCCGGTGCCGACGTCGACCTGGCAGACGTTGAGGCGGTCCGCGTTCGGATGCTTGGCCATTTCGCGCACCAGACCGACGACGACGTTGGAGAACGGTGGCGCCACCGGTTCGACTTCTTCCACTTCCAGGCCGGACATCGTCAGCAGGTGGGCCAGTTCGTCCGAAGTCATCTTCGGATCGACCATGGTACGGAGCCAGTTTTCGGAAAATTGCATAATCAAGCCTTCAAAGAGTGTCCGGCGGGAGCGCTTGCCAACGGCAGCGCTCGACCGCCCGTATGATTCGTGAGCCGAACCCCTTAGTTGAACTGCTTCAGGAAGCGCAGGTCGCCTTCGTAGAACAGGCGCAGGTCGCTCACGCCGTAGCGCAGCATCGTCAGGCGCTCGAGGCCGGAGCCGAACGCGAAGCCGATGTACTTTTCCGGGTCCAGGCCGAAGTTGCGCACCACCGACGGATGCACCTGGCCCGAGCCGGAAATTTCCAGCCAGCGGCCCTTGAGCGGTCCGGAGCCGAAGGCGATATCGATCTCGGCCGACGGTTCGGTGAACGGGAAATACGACGGACGGAAACGCACCTGCAAGTCGTCGGTCTCGAAGAAGGCCTTGACGAAGTTCAGGTACACGCCCTTGAGGTCGGCGAAGCTGATGTCCTCGGCGATCCACAGGCCCTCGACCTGGTGGAACATCGGCGAGTGCGTGGCGTCGCTGTCGACGCGATAGGTGCGGCCCGGCGCGATCACCTTGATCGGCGGCGTGTGGCTGCGGGCGTAGCGCACCTGCATCGGGCTGGTGTGCGTGCGCAGCAGCAGCGGCTTGCCTTCGCTGTCGTTGCCTTCGATGTAGAAGGTGTCCTGCATCGAACGGGCCGGATGGTTCTCCGGGCTGTTCAAGGCGGTAAAGTTGGTCCAGTCGTTCTCGATCTCGGGGCCGTCGGCCACGTCGAAACCGATCGAGCGGAAGATTTCCTCCACGCGTTCCCAGGTGCGCATGACCGGATGCAGGCCGCCGCCGGCGCGTCCGCGGCCAGGCAGCGAGACATCGATGGCCTCGGCGTTCAAGCGGGTTTGCATCTGGGCGTCGGCCAGCGCGTCGCGCCGGGCCGTCAAGGCCGCTTCAATTTGACCCTTGGCCGCGTTGATCAGGGCGCCCTGCGCCTTGCGTGCCTCCGGGTCGAGCTTGCCCAGACCCTTCATCAATTCGGTGATCTGGCCGGTCTTGCCCAGATATTTGGCTTTGGCATTTTCCAGCGCGGCGGCGTCATCTTGCGCGGCCGTGAAATCCTGCACTGCTGAGGCGACGAGTTGTTCCAGGGAGTCCATGCGTTTTTCTTATCCTCAATCAAAAACGGGGCACAGGTCTAGACCTTTGCCCCGTTCCCACCACCGGCCCGGTGAGGGGCCAGCGATCAACAATCAATGCTTACGCAGCGATTTTTGCTTTCACAGCGTTGACAATCGCGGCGAAGGCCGGCTTGTCCATCACTGCCATATCGGCCAGAACCTTACGGTCCAGTTCGATCGAAGCTTTTTTCAGACCGTTCATGAACACGCTGTACGTCACGCCATGCTCACGGGAAGCGGCGTTGATACGGGCGATCCACAGGCGGCGGAAGACGCGCTTCTTGTTACGACGGTCGCGGTAGGCGTATTGGCCAGCGCGCATGACTGCTTGCTTGGCAACACGGTAAACCTTGCTGCGACGACCACGGTAACCTTTGGCCAGGTTTAAGACTTTTTTATGACGGGCACGAGCTGTAACCCCACGTTTTACTCTAGGCATAGTAACTCCTTAAATTGAGTGTGAGATTAAGCGGATGGCATCATGCGCAGGACGGATTTCACGTCAGCCGCATCGACATTCGTGATACCGCGCAATTGGCGCTTCGACTTGGTGGTTTTCTTGGTCAGAATGTGGCGCTTGAACGCGTGACCACTCTTAACAGTACCACCTGGACGCACGCGAAAACGTTTCTTCGCGGAGCTTTTGGTTTTCATTTTTGGCATAGCAATCTACCCTCTTGGGTAGCTCCATATCAAACAGGATTGCAGGTGGTGACAAGACGTCACGCTTAGATGCCTGCTTTCACTTGTTTTTGCAGCGGATGCGAGTCCACTACATTTACAACAGCCGGCAATTATAGACCAGTTGCGGCAAATCTGCACCAAATAAAAAGGGCACCCTCTCGGCGCCCTCTTTCAACCCCAAGGACCAAGGGGACGTACCCCAAGGGGGTACGTCCCCGGCGGCGAACCGCCGTGCGGGGTTGCATTATTGCAGTTACTTCTTTTTCTTGGGCGACAGCACCATGATCATCTGGCGGCCTTCCATTTTCGGGAACTGCTCGACCTGGCCGTACGGCTCCAGATCGGCTTTCAAACGTTCCAGCATACGGAAGCCAATATCCTGGTGCGCCATCTCACGGCCGCGGAAACGCAGCGTGATCTTGGTCTTGTCGCCTTCATCAAGAAACTTGATGAGGTTGCGCAGCTTGATATTGTAGTCACCATCATCGGTACCCGGACGGAATTTGACTTCCTTCACGGCGATGATTTTCTGTTTCAATTTAGCTTCGTGAGCCTTTTTCTGCTCCGAATACTTGAATTTGCCGTAGTCCATCAAACGGCAAACCGGCGGTACCGCCGTTGGCGCGATCTCGACCAGGTCGACATTGGCCTCTTCCGCCAGGCGGAAGGCTTCGGCCAAAGTGACGATACCGAGCGGCTCGTTCTCGACCCCACTTAAACGCATTTCAGGGGCAGTGATTTCGCCGTTGATGCGATGCGACTTGTCAGTAGCTATGGTGATTCCTTTTAAAATCTAATGGTAAGGCCAGTGCGATCAGGCTTTATTGGCGACGTCTTGCTGGAGTCGCTCGATCAGGGCATCGACGGACATGACGCCCAGATCGACATTGCCCCGCGCCCGCACGGCCACGGTGTTGGCATCCCGCTCTTTATCGCCGATTACAAGGATGTAAGGCAGTTTTTGGACGGAATGTTCACGTATTTTATAGGTTATTTTCTCGTTGCGCAAATCGCTCTGCACGCGGAAGCCGCTGCGGCGCAGCTTTTCCGTCACCTGGGCCACATAATCGGCCTGGGCGTCGGAGATGTTCAGCACCGATACTTGCACAGGCGCAAGCCAGGTCGGCAGGGCGCCGGCGTAGTTCTCGATCAGGATGCCGATGAAGCGCTCCATCGACCCGACGATGGCCCGGTGCAGCATGACCGGCACCTGGCGGGTATTGTCGGCGGCGACATATTCGGCGCCCAGACGCTCCGGCATGAAGAAGTCGACCTGCATCGTGCCGACCTGCCATGGGCGGCCCAGCGAATCCTTCAGGTGGTACTCGATCTTCGGACCGTAGAACGCGCCCTCGCCCGGCAACTCGGTCCAGGTCACGCCGCAGGCGCGCAAGCCCGAACGCAGCGCGTCCTCGGCCTCGTCCCACACTTCGTCGGTGCCGATACGGTTATCCGGACGCAGCGCCAGCTTGACGTCGATGTTGTGGAAATCGAAGTCCTTGTACACTTCCATCGCCTGCGTGTGGAAGGACACCACTTCCGGCTCGATCTGCTCTTCGGTGCAGAAAATGTGGCCGTCGTCCTGCGTGAAGCCGCGCACGCGCATGATGCCGTGCAGCGCGCCGGACGGCTCGTTGCGGTGGCATTGGCCGAACTCGCCGTAGCGCAGCGGCAGGTCGCGGTAGCTGCGCATATTGCTGTTGAAGATCTGCACGTGGCCCGGGCAATTCATCGGCTTGAGCGCGTAGGAACGGTTTTCCGATTCCGTCACGAACATGTTTTCGCGGTAGTTGTCCCAGTGGCCGGTCTTGCCCCACAGGCTGGAGTCGAGGATCTGCGGCGCCTTCACTTCCTGGTAGCCGTTGACCTGGTACTTGTTGCGCATGTATTGCTCAACCTGTTGCCAGATGGTCCAGCCCTTCGGGTGCCAGAACACCAGGCCCGGCGCCTCGTCCTGGAAGTGGAAGAAGTCGAGCTGCTTGCCCAGTTTGCGGTGGTCGCGCTTTTCCGCCTCCTCCAGCTGGAACAGGTACTGCTCCTGGTCTTCCTTCTTGGTCCAGGCGGTGCCGTAGACGCGCTGCAGCATCTCGTTCTTGCTGTCGCCGCGCCAGTAGGCGCCGGCCAGCTTCATCAGCTTGAACACTTTGAGCTTGCCGGTCGACGGCACGTGCGGGCCGCGGCACAAGTCGGTGAACTTGCCTTCCGAGTACAGCGACACATCCTGGTCGGCCGGAATCGACGAGATGATCTCGGCCTTGTAGTCCTCGCCGATCGACTTGAAGTAGGCGACGGCCTCGTCGCGCGGCAACACCTTGCGCGTGACCGGCTCGTCCTTCTTGGCCAGCTCGGTCATTTTCTTTTCGATCGCCACCAGGTCGTCCGGGGTGAACGGACGCTTGTACGAGAAGTCGTAGTAGAAACCGTTTTCGATGACCGGGCCGATGGTCACTTGCGCGTCCGGGAACAATTCCTTGACGGCGTAGGCCAGCAAGTGGGCGGTCGAGTGGCGGATCACGTCGAGGCCTTCCGGGTCCTTGTCGGTGATGATGGCCAGGTCGGCATCCTTCTCGATGAGGAAGGAGGTGTCGACCACTTTGCCGTCGACCTTGCCGGCCAGGGCGGCCTTGCCCAGGCTGGTGGCGATGCTGGTCGCCACTTGCGCCACGGTGACCGGGCCGTCGAATTGGCGGGCGGAACCATCTGGAAGGCGGACTGAAAGCATAGTGATCTCCTGTCGGCGCGGGGCCGGTGTAAAGCGAAATTGATAATAAAAACGCGGACGAAAAAAAACGCGGGCTAGCCGCGTTTTCTCTTTTTTTGAGCAAAAGAAACCCGATCGACTAGCGTCACTCCCAAAGCTTGGTAGTAGTTCGCGGTGTCATAACCGGATTGCCTTTCTCGCTCTTACATGTTCTGGTGGGCGGTGCAGAATTCGAATCTGCGACCCCTTGGATGTCGACCAAGTATTCTAACCAGCTGAACTAACCGCCCGTTGTACTACTATTTTACTGCCTTTTACTGCGTTTTTACTACCGTACTACGTAATCTGGTGGGCGGTGCAGAATTCGAATCTGCGACCCCTTGGATGTCGACCAAGTATTCTAACCAGCTGAACTAACCGCCCGAAGACCAGCATTATAGAGAGCGATTCCGAGAAAAACAAGGGCAAAGATCGGAAACATTTACAAACAGCACTATGGCGGCGCGAGACGCGGGGGGCCGCATCCTTTAAACTGTGGCTAATTGTCATCACCTCCAAAACCCATGCAAGCCGAAACCCGCATCAACACTAGCGCGGAGGCCACGGCCTCCCCTTCCGCCCACCTGCACGCGCACCGCGACGGCGACGCCAAACACGCGCACTTTACGGTGCAACGCAGCCAGTCGGTGCTGGCGTGGGCGCTGGCCTTGACGCTCGGCTTTGCCGTCGTCGAGGTCATCACCGGCTTCATGTCCAATTCGCTGGCGCTCATTTCCGACGCCGGCCACATGGTCACCGACGCCGCCGCGCTGGGGCTGGCCCTGCTGGCGCAGCTGATCGCCAAGCGGCCGCCGTCGGCGCGCCACTCGTTCGGCTTCGGCCGGGCCGAGGCGCTGGCCGCCTTCGTCAACAGCCTGGTGCTGCTGGTGTTGGTGGGCTGGATCGTGTTCGAAGCCGTCCAGCGCTTCGCCCATCCGGAGCAGGTGCATGGCGCGACGGTGTTCGTCGTCGCCGCCATCGGCCTGTTGATCAATATCGTGCTCGCCTATATGTTGTCGCGTGGCGACAGCAATATGAACACGCGCGCCGCGCTGGTCAACGTCATGGGCGACCTGCTGGGCTCGGTGGCGGCGCTGGTCGCCGGCGCGGTCATCTATTACACGGGCTGGATGATGATCGACCCGCTGCTGTCGATCTTTGTCGCGCTGCTGATCCTCAAGTCCACCGTCGGCGTGCTGCGCGAGTCCTACCACTTCCTGATGGGCGGCGTGCCCGAGCCGATCGACTACCTGGCGGTGGGGACCGACCTGGAAAAGATCGCCGGCGTGTGCTCGGTGCACGACCTGCACGTGTGGGACATGTCGCCCGGCGAGCCGGCGCTGATCGGCCACGTCGAGATCGTCGACCTGGCGCGCTGGCCCGACATCCTGCACGCGATCAAGGCCATGCTGCTGGAGCGGCACGGCATCGACCACATCACGCTGCAGGCCGAAGTGGCGCCGCGGCCGCGCTAGCGCGCCACGCGATGGTCATCCACCGGCCGCGCCGGACATTGCGAGACGCGCCCGGGCGCGACCGACGCCATACCGGCGGACCCGCCATCCACCCAGGGGAATCGACATGACCATGACCAATCGTTTGTGCGCCGCGCTGCTGGCCGGCGCGGCCGTGATACAAGCGGCGCCGGCCGCCGAACCGTTGGCCGGCGTGCTGTCGCAATGGGACCGGGATGAACACCCGGACCTGCGCAGCGTGCTGGTGATGCGCCACGGCGCCATTGTCGCCGAACGTTACTACAACGGCGAGACCGCCGACACGCTGCACGATATCCGCTCGGCCGGCAAGAGCGTCACCGCGCTGCTGGTGGGGGCGGCGATCGACAGGAGCAAGATCGCCGGCGCCGACGCGACCATCGCGCAGTACTGGCCGGCGAGCAAGGGCAGCGCGCTCGGCGATGTCACGCTCGACAATATTCTGACCATGCGCTCGGGCCTGGACGCCTTCGATGCCGACGCCGCCTCGCCGGGCAACGAGGACAAGATGGACGAGGCCGCCGATCCGGCCGCCTTCGCGCTGGCCGTGCCAAGGCAGAGCGCGCCCGGCAGCCGTTACCGCTACAACTCGGCGACGGCCTACGTCGCCGGCGTGACGGTCGAGCAGGCCACCGGCATGGCGATGGATGAATTCGCGCGCGGCGCGTTGTTCGCGCCGTTGGGCATCACCCGCTGGCGGTGGGAGCGCGATGCGGCGGGCCACACCAAAGGCCAGGGCAATTTGTCGTTGCGCACGCGCGACCTGGCCCGCATCGGCCAGATGGTATTGGGCCAAGGCGTCTATCAGGGCCGCAGGATCGTCGGCGCGGCGTGGATCGACACCATGCTCGCGCCGCACGTCGATATCGGCGACGTCGACCGCTATGCCGACCACTACGGCTATTTCTGGTACACCAAGACGCATTCGATCGGCCAGCGCAAGATCGCCGTGCAGTTCGCCTCCGGCAATGGCGGCAACAAGCTCTATCTGGTGCCGTCGCTGGACATGGTGGTGGTGGTCACATCGAGCGCGTACGGCAAGGGCTATGGGCAACTGCGCTCTGAAAACATCCTCAAGGCCGTTTTAACCAGCACGCTCGGCGCGATACAATAAAGCCGCCGTTCCCGGCCAAACCCAACTTAGAATCAGCCATGCACAATTTTGAAAAACGCCGCGACCGCTACAATCTGTTTGCCGCGTTTGAAAAGCCGCTCGTCAACGTCAGCTTCGAGCTGCGCGTGCCCGACTTCCGGCCGTACTGCAAGGAGCACAAGCTGCCGCCGTTCCACTTTTTCTTGTATTGCATCCTCAATTCAATCAAGGGGATCGACAATTTCATGTATCGCATCCACGACGGCGAGGTCATCAAAATTGACGAGTTCTGGGCCTCGTACACGGTGCTCAACAGGGACAACAATCTCAACTTCGCCTGTTTCGCGATGTCGTCGGATGTGCGGGAATTCGTCGCGCGCAGCCTGGAAGCGAAGGCGCTCGCCGAGGCCAGCACGGAGATGATCAACTCCGCCAAGGAGCAGTCCGAGCGCGAGCAAAAGAACAACGTCCACATCACCTGCATGCCGTGGTTCAAGCTGACGTCGATCGAGCATCCGATCTACCGGCACGGCGGCTACGACATTCCCTCGCTGGCCTGGGGCAAATTCGAAGACGGCGACAACGGCAAGATGACCGTGCCGTTCTCGGTGCAAGCGCACCACGGCTTCGTCGATGGCTACCACATCCATTTGCTGGCGGAGGCGATCGCCGCCCGCATCGCCGGGCTCATCGCATGACGGCCACGGGGTCAAGTCTGACATTTGGACACGAAGCCAACCGTAGTTAGCCGATACGGTCGCGCCCGTGTCCAAATGACAGACTTGACCCCGAGGTGTTTAGGCGCGGCGGGCTTCTTGCACGCCGGTCACTTCGGCGATGGCGTTGAGCGCTTTTTGTAGTTGCGCCGTCGCGCCGATCTCGGCGGTGAAGGTCATGCGGGCGTAGCCCTTGGCGCTTTGCGTGTTGACGCCGATGACGTTGATCTTTTCACGCGAGAAGATTTCCGAGATGTCGCGCAGCAGCCCCTGGCGGTCGCCCGCCAAAATGAAGATGTCGACCGGATACACGGTGTCCGAGACGGCGCGCCCCCATTCCGTGACGATCACCCGCTCCGGCGCCTTGGCCCGCATTTCGGCGAAGTTCTTGCACGTGGCGCGGTGGATCGAGACGCCTTTGCCGCGCGTGACGAAGCCGACGATGCCGTCCGGCGGCGCCGGCTTGCAACATTTGGCCAGCTGCGTCATCAGGCCGTCCGTGCCGACCACCAGCACGCCCGACTTGGCGCCCTGGTCGACGCTCGAGGCCTTGCTCTTGCCCAGCACGACCGCGTCCTCCGGCTCGACCGGCTCGCCCGTGTCGTGCAGCGCGTGCTCGACGTGGCGCAGGCTGAACTCGTCCTTGCCGACCGAGAGGAACAAGTCGTCGACCTTGGCGAAGCCGAGCTTGTTGGCCAGCGCCTCCAGGTTGACCGCCGTCTTGCCTTCGCGCTGCAACGATTTTTCCACCATCGCGCGCCCATGCGACAACGTTTCCTGCATGTCGATGGCGTGGAACCAGGCCCGGATCTTCGAGCGCGTGCGCGTGGCCACCGTGTATTCGTCGCTGAGCCAGTCGCGCGACGGCCCCGCCGTGCCCGGCGCGCCCTTGGCCGTGATGATCTCGCAGGTCTGGCCGTTTTTCAATGGCGTGTTGAGCGGCACCATGACGCCGTCGACCCGCGCGCCGCGGCAACGGTGGCCGACGTCGCTGTGCAGGTGGTAGGCGAAGTCGACCGGCGTGGCGCCGACCGGCAGCTCCAGCACCCGCGCCTGCGGCGTGAGCACGAAGATGCGGTCGTCGAGCGCGGCCGACTTGAGCTTTTCCACCCATTCGCGCTGCTGCTCCTCCTGGCCGACGACGGCGTCGGCGACGTCGGTCTTCCACGCCAGCAGCTGGCGCAGCCAGGCGATTTTTTCGTCGTACTTCTGGCCGGCGAAGTTCGAGCCGCCCTCCTCCTTGTAGCGCCAGTGCGCCGCCACGCCGTACTCGGCAAAGCTGTGCATCTCCTGCGTGCGGATCTGCACCTCCAGCGGCCGGCCGTCCTCGGCGGTGACGACCGTGTGCAGCGACTGGTAGCCGTTCGGTTTCGGACGGGAAATATAGTCGTCGAACTCCTTGGGGATCGGGGTCCAGATGTTGTGCACCACGCCGAGCACCGTGTAACAAGTCTTGACGTCGGCGACGATCACGCGGAACGCCCGCACGTCGTACAGGTCGGTGAAGTCGAGCTCCTTGCCCTTCATCTTGCTCCAGATCGAGTAGATGTGCTTGGGCCGCCCGAACACCTCGGCCGCGATGCCGGCCGAAGCCATCTCCGATTGCAGCCGGGCGATGGCGTTGGTGACGAAGCCTTCGCGCATCATGCGCTTTTCCTCGAGCATCTTGGCGATGCGCTTGTACGCCTCCGGTTCGATGAAGCGGAACGACAAGTCCTCCAGCTCCCACTTGAGCTGCCAGATCCCCAGCCGGTTGGCCAGCGGCGCGTACAGGTCGAGCGTTTCGCGCCCGTAGGCGCAGGTCATGTCGTTGAACAGCTTGATGTCGGCAAAATAGCGCAAGGTGGTCACGCACGAGGCCAGGCGCACCAGCACCACGCGCATGTCCGAGGCCATCGCCAGCAGCATCTTGCGCAAGGTTTCGACCTGCGCCACCGCCAGTTGCGCGGCGTTGCGCCCGCGCCCGACGGCCACCGGCGCGGCCGCGCCGCCATGGCCGCCCGGCGCCTGCGTGAGCTCGCGCAGCCGGATCAGCTGGCGCACGCCGGCCACCAGGTCGCCGACCTCCTGGCCGAAGCGCGGCTCGATCACCGGCGCCTGCGCCGTGTCGAGCAAGGTGAGCTCGAACATCAAGCCGGCGATGCGGGTTTCGACGTCGGTGCGCATGAACGACAAGGTGCCGGCCACGCCGATCGAAAAGTCGAGCGCCCCCTGGCCGCTGGTGCTGACCTTGTCGCCGTAGGCGTTGCCGGCGAAGTCGAGCGCCGAGAGCATGCGCGCGCTGTCGTCGGGCGTGAGCCCCTGGACCAGTTGCTCCGAGGTGGCGCTGGTGAGCGCGGTGATGGAAACCATGGTGTTCCTAACGCTGGGCGGCGACGATGACGATCTCGACCAGCACCTGCGGATTGGCCAGCTTCGCTTCGACGGTGGCGCGCGGCGGCGTGTGCCCGCCCGGCACCCAGGCGTCGTACTCTTCGTTCATGCCGTCGAAATCGGCCATGGCGGCGAGGTAGATCTGGCAGCTGAGGATGCAGGTCTTGTCGCTGCCGGCCTCGGCCAGCAGGCGGTCGATGTGGCCGAGCACCTCGCGGGTTTGGCCCTTGATGTCCTGCGCGGTGTCCTCGGCGATCTGGCCGGCCAGATACACGGTGCCGTTGTGGACCGCCACTTCGGACAAGCGTTTTCCTACATGTAGACGTGTGATTTCCATACTTTTTCTTCTTTACGGTGAATCGGCCCGGCCAGGTCAGCCGAGCAGGAATTGTCTGGCGATCGCGATCTGATCGTCGTGGATGAAGGTCGGCGCGTGGCCGACGTCGGGGATTTCCACCAGCGTCGCCTTCGGGCCGCGCTCGCTCATCGAGGCCGCCGTCTCGCGCGTGAGCAGGTCGGAATCGGCGCCGCGCACCAGCAGGGTCGGCGCGCTGATGGCGTCGTAGGCGGCCCACAGCATCGCTTCGTCGGCGGCGGCCGATTCCGGCGTGGCCGAGCGGAACGGCAAGGCCAGCCCCATATCGTAATGGCGCACCCATTTGCCGTCCTTGTCCTGGCGCAAAACGTCACTGGCCAGTTTGTGCCACTCCTGCTGCGTGTGGGCACCGAACGAGGCCGAGACGTCGCGGATGAACTTGGCGCCGTCGTCGAAACTGTCGAAGCGCAGATCCTGGCCGATGTAGTCGCCGATGCGCTGCAAGGCCACCGGCGCGAGCACCGGGCCGATGTCGTTGAGCACCAGTTTGCGGATCGGATTGCCTGGCAGCGAAGCGAGGCCCAGGCCGATCAGGCCGCCCATCGAGGTGCCGAACCAGTCGACCTGCTGCGCCGGTCCCTGGTCGAGCACGCGCGCGAGCAGGGTCACCATGTCGCTGACGTATTGCGGAATGCGGTACAGCTGCGGGTTCTTGAGCCAGTCCGAGCGGCCGCGGCCGACGACGTCGGGGCAAATCACGCGGTAATGGTCCGACAGCGCGCGCGCCATGTTGTCGAAGTCGTCGCCGACGCGGGTGACGCCGTGCACGCACACGAGCACGTTCGGGTTGGCGGCCTCGCCCCATTCCTTGTAGGCCATCCGGTGCAAGCCCGCCAACGACAGGCACTGGACGGACTTTATTTTCGCTTCGAACATGCGGCTTCCTTGATGATTTTTATGTAATGATATTCTGATATACCATTTTACCGGGCGTTGCGCTTAAAATCCTACCGCAGTGTAGCGCAGCCAGCCTTTTATCTCCAACCCCGCAGAGGACCCTATGACAAACAAGACTTTGAGCGGCAAAACAGCATTGGTCACCGGCTCGACATCGGGCATCGGCCTGGGCATCGCGCGCGCGCTCGCCGCCGAGGGCGCCAACGTGCTGCTCAACGGCTTCGGCGACGCCGCCGGGATCGACCAATTGCGGCAAGACCTGGCCAGGGAATTCGGCGTCCAGGTGGCCCACCACAACGCCGACATGAGCAAGACGGCCGAGATCGAGGCCATGATCGCCTACGCCGGCGAGCAGTTCGGCGGCGTCGACGTGCTCGTCAACAACGCCGGCATCCAGCACGTGGCCAACGTCGAGGATTTTCCGGTCGAAAAATGGGACGCCATCATCGCCATCAACCTGACCTCGGCGTTCCACACCTCGCGCCTGGTGCTGCCGCGCATGCGCGCCAACAACTGGGGCCGCATCATCAACCTGGCCTCGACCCACGGCCTGGTGGCCTCGGCCGGCAAGTCGGCCTACGTCGCCGCCAAGCACGGGCTGATCGGCCTGACCAAGGCCGGCGCGCTCGAGACCGCCGCCACCGGCGTGACCGTCAACGCCATCTGCCCCGGCTTCGTGCTCACGCCGCTGGTGCAAAAGCAGGTCGACGCCCGCGCCGCCAAGGACGGCATCAGCAACGACGAGGCCAAAAAGGCCCTGCTGGCCGACAAGCAGCCGTCCGGCGAGTTCGTCACGCCGGAGGAGCTGGGCGCGCTGGCCGTGTTCCTGTGCGGCGACGCCGCCAAGCAGGTGCGCGGCGTGGCGTGGAACATGGACGGCGGCTGGGTCGCCCAATAAGCGACAGGGGGAACTCGGGGCGGCTCGGGCGGCGCGCCGTCGTCCGCCACCGCCGCGCCGCCGGCGGCGCCGACCCGCCTACGTGTTATCCCTCATATGGAAAGAGATATCACAGCCAGTGATTTGCGGGTTTCCACAATAGTGATAACTCTCCAGTTGCGACATCATGAACTCCTCAAACGAACGCGAGGAGACCCCGTGAAAAAGCCATTCTATAAAGTCCTATATGTCCAGGTGCTGTTCGCCATCGCCTGCGGCATCCTGCTCGGCATCTTCCTGCCGGCCGACGCCGTCGCCATGAAACCGCTGGGCGACGGCTTCATCAAGCTGATCAAGATGATCATCGCCCCCGTCATCTTCTGCACCGTGGTCTCCGGCATCGCCGGCATGCAGGACGTCAAGAAAATCGGGCGCGTCGGCGGCAAGGCGCTGATCTACTTCGAAGTGGTGTCGACCTTCGCGCTGGCCATCGGCCTGG
Organism: uncultured Duganella sp.; assembly: GCA_963513825.1. GTDB lineage: Bacteria > Pseudomonadota > Gammaproteobacteria > Burkholderiales > Burkholderiaceae_D > Rugamonas. Next base: position 2,058 of record CAUPRW010000028.1, on the reverse strand, counting down.
TCGTGGCCAACGTGCTCAAGCCGGGCGCCGGCTTCAACGCCGACCCGGCCCACCTGGACGCCAAGTCGATCGCGCAATACACGCACGCCGAGGGCTTGACCACCACCGACTTCCTGATGAACATCATCCCGAAGACCTTCGTGGACGCGTTCGCCAAGGGCGACATCCTGCAAGTGCTGCTGATCGCCATCCTGTTCGGCTTTTCGCTGTCGCTGCTCGGTGAGCGCGGCCGTCCGATCACCAAGCTGATCGACGAGCTCTCGCACGCCATCTTCGGCGTGGTCAACATCATCATGAAGGTCGCCCCGATCGGCGCGTTCGGCGCCATGGCCTTCACCATCGGCAAATACGGCCTGGCCTCGCTGATCCCCCTGGCAAAACTGATGGGTTCGTTCTACCTGACCTGCGGCCTGTTCGTGTTCGTCGTGCTGGGCCTGATCGCCCGCTACACCGGCTTCTCGATCTTCAAGTTCATCAAGTACATCAAGGAAGAACTGCTGATCGTGCTGGGCACGAGCTCGTCGGAAAGCGCGCTGCCGTCGTTGATGACCAAACTGGAACGCCTCGGCTGCGCCAAACCGGTGGTCGGCCTGGTGGTCCCGACCGGCTACTCGTTCAACCTCGACGGCACCAACATCTACATGACGATGGCCGCCCTGTTCGTTGCCCAGGCAACCAACACGGAATTGACCTTGATGCAGGAGCTGACCATCCTCGGCGTGGCGATGCTCACCTCCAAGGGCGCCTCCGGCATCACCGGCGCCGGCTTCATCACCCTGGCCGCGACCCTGGCCGTGGTGCCGACCATTCCGGTGGCCGGCATGGCGCTGATCCTGGGCATCGACCGCTTCATGAGCGAATGCCGCGCGCTGACCAACTTCGTCGGCAACGGCGTGGCGACGGTGGTGGTGTCGAAATGGGAGAACGAGCTCGACGTCGCCAAGATGAACGCGGAACTGAACAACCCCGGCTCGACCGTGGTCGCGGAAACCGAAGTGAAACCGGCGATCATCGTGCCGGCACACTAAGCCGACCCGGTTCCCGACAAAAGCCCCGCGCAGCGATGCACGGGGCTTTTTTTCGCGCGGAGCCCGTCAATACGCATGCTCCAGGGGCGCGGCGGCGCGCCGCGCGCGCTTCGCCTCCGATGCGGTGCTCGTCCGGCACCGGCAGGCGCACGGTCGCCGACCAGGCAACGATTGTTGACAGAGTTTTTCTTTTGTATAAATTAATAGCCTATGAGACAATTAACTTATCCCACTGAAAGTTCATGATGAAAAACACACTCCGCGCCCTTCTCTGCGCCGGCCTGCTCGCCGCCAGCGCCGCGACCAACGCCGCCAGTTATGCTTTCGAATACACCATGCTCGACAACACCCGCGTCACCGGCACTTTCGACGGCACCGCCAATGGCAACCTGGTCGAGGGGATCAGCAAACTGGCGATCGCCGTCAACGGCTTCGCCATGCCCGGCAGTGGCAAGCTGTACACTTACGGCGCCATAGGTGTGTTCCTGGAAGGCTCGGCGCGGGTCTCGTTCGACGGGCTGGCGACGTCGCTGTTCGCGTTCGACGGCCCCGCCGATACCGGCGCGTTTACCAACAGCTTCCTGATCGGCGCTTTCAACGGCGGCGGCACCGACGCGATCGGCTACAACATCGAAGGCCTGCCGCTCAACGGCGAAGGCCCGGGCGACTACTCGGCCGGCCGCTGGCGCCTGACGACGGTGTCGGCGGTGCCGGAGCCGGCCACCTATGCGATGCTGCTGGGCGGCCTGGCGCTGCTGGGGGCGACGGCGCGCCGGCGCCACATAAAATTAAGCAACAACACGGAATCGTAGGGCGCACTAGCGCAGCGTAATCCGCCGCGCGCCATCCGCGGCCGTGGAGGATAAAGCCACGAAAATCCGCCGCTATCCATCGGCATAGGGGGCGGCTCAGATGAGCCGCTCCCCTGCCACACCACCCGGCATGCGGGTCCGCACCGGGCGGTTCGAGTAGTTGAGGTTAGGCCAAGCGCGGCACCCCAAGTTGGTCGAAATAGGCGATTGTGAGGACT
>CAUPRW010000027.1:0-77888 GCA_963513825.1 uncultured Duganella sp. | reverse complement strand
GTTCCTTTCATCGCAGTTTGGTCGCTACGAATGAAAGGGTTGGCACAACCATGCATGCGCCGTTTTTGGGATTGAAAGTTAACAGTTTCCCTAGCTGTTTACAACAAAAATTTGCGGGGAAGGGTCAGGCACTGACCCCCAAGGGGCTGACCCCCAAGGGGGTTATTTGCTAAGGGTGCGCATGGCGCGCTCGAGGCCGTCCATGGTGAGCGGGAACATGCGGTTGTTCATCAACTGGCGGATGATGCCGACCGATTGCCGGTATTGCCAGAGGCCTTCCGGCTCCGGATTGAGCCAGACGAACTTCGGGAACGCGCTGGTGAAGCGCGCCAGCCAAGCGCTGCCCGCCTCGGCGTTGTTGTATTCGACCGAGCCGCCCGGCTGCAGCACTTCATATGGACTCATCGTGGCGTCGCCGACGAAGATCAGCTTGGTGTCGGCCGGGTATTTGCGCAGGATGTCCCACGTCGGGAAGCGCTCCGAGTGGCGCCGCCGGTTGTTCTTCCACATGTAGTCGTAGACGCAGTTGTGGAAGTAGAAGAACTCCATGTTCTTGAACTCCGTCTTCGAGGCCGAGAACAGTTCCTCGGTGCGCTCGATGTGGTCGTCCATCGTGCCGCCGACGTCGAACAGCATCAGCACCTTGATGTTGTTCTTGCGCTCGGGTTGCATCTTGATGTCGAGGTAGCCGGCGTTGCTGGCCGTGGCGCGGATCGTGGCGTCGAGCGCCAGTTCGTCCTCTGCGCCCTGGCGCGCGAACTTGCGCAGCCGCCGCAACGCAACCTTGATGTTGCGCGTGCCGATTTCGCGTTCGCCGTCGTAGTCGTTGTAGGCGCGCGCTTCCCACACCTTGACCGCCGTGCGGTTGCCGCCCTTGCCGCCGATGCGCACACCTTGCGGATTGGTGCCGCCGTTGCCGAACGGGGACGTGCCGCCCGTGCCTATCCATTTGCTGCCGCCCTCGTGGCGCTCCTTCTGCTCCTTGAGCAGTTCCCGCAAGCGGTCCATCAGCTTGTCGTAGCCGAATTTCTCCAGCTCGGCCCTTTGCTCGTCGCTCAGCTCCCGCTTCATTTTTTGCAGCAGCCAGTCCAGCGGAATGGCGCTGTTGGTTTCGAAGACATCGCTCACGCCCTTGAAGTACATGCCGAAGGCGCGGTCGAATTTGTCGTAGTGCGCCTCGTCCTTGACCAGCGTCAGGCGCGATAGATAATAAAAGTCGTCGAGCGAGGCGTCGATGACGTTCTTTTGCATCGCCTCGAGTAGCGTTAAAAACTCCTTGATCGTGACCGGGATCTTGGCGTCCTTGAGCGTGAAGAAGAAGTCGATCAGCATCTCACGCCTTTCCGTGCCGTTCGAGCCGGTAGCGCAGCTGCGCTTTGATCTCCGGCCATTCGCCGGCCGTGATGCTGTACATGACCGTGTCGCGCACGGTGCCGTCGCGCCGCAACGCGTGGTGGCGCAGCACGCCGTCCTTGCGCGCGCCGAGCCGTTCGATGGCCGCCTGCGAGGCGTGGTTGAAGTTATCGGTGCGCAGTCCGACCAGCGCGGCGTCGAGCTTTTCGAACGCGTGCGTCATCAAGAGCAGCTTGCAGGTGGTGTTGACGTGGCTGCGCTGGCGGCTCTTGGCGTACCACGTGTAGCCGATCTCCAGCCGTTCGACTTCCGGCACGATGTCGTGGTAGCTGGTGGTGCCGATGACGGCGCCGCTATCGATGTCGACGACGGCGAAGGCCAGCCGCGCGGGGCGCATCTCCAGCGCCTTGTGGATGTAGGCGTCCACTTCGTTCGGCGCCGGCACCGACGTCACGCGCAAGGTCAACAGTTCGCCGTCCCGCGCGGCGGCCAGCAGGCCTTCGGCGTGCTGGGGCCCGAGCGGCTCGAGGCGCACGCCGTTCAATTCCAGGGTGATCGGGGCGGGCGTTTTCATTAGCGGTTGGTCCTCGACATAAACACCAGGCGCTCGAACAGGTGCACGTCCTGCTCGTTCTTGAGCAGCGCGCCGTGCAGCGGCGGCACGATGGCCTTGGCGTCCTGGCTGCGCAGCGCCTCGGCCGGGATGTCCTCGGCCATCAAGAGCTTGAGCCAGTCGAGGAACTCGGACGTCGACGGCTTTTTCTTCAGCCCCGGCACGTCGCGCACTTCGTAGAAGCTTTGCAGCGCCTGCGCCAGCAGGTCCTTCTTCAGATGCGGGTAGTGCACGGCGACGATCTGCTCCATCGTGTCGCGGTCGGGGAATTTAATATAGTGGAAGAAGCAGCGGCGCAGGAAGGCGTCCGGCAGTTCCTTCTCGTTGTTGGAGGTGATGATCACCAGCGGGCGGTGCACCGCGCGCACCATCTCGCGCGTCTCATACACGTAGAACTCCATGCGATCGAGCTCGCGCAGCAGGTCGTTGGGGAACTCGATGTCGGCCTTGTCGATCTCGTCGATCAGCAGCACCACCGGCGCCGGCGCCGTGAACGCCTGCCACAGCACGCCCTTGACGATGTAGTTCTGGATGTCGCGCACGCGCTCGTCGCCGAGCTGGGAGTCGCGCAAACGCGACACCGCGTCGTATTCGTACAGCCCCTGTTGCGCCTTGGTGGTGGACTTGATGTGCCATTGCATCAGCGGCATGCCGAGGGCGACTGCCACTTCCTCGGCCAGCATGGTCTTGCCGGTGCCAGGCTCGCCCTTGATCAGCAGCGGCCGTTGCAGCGTCAGGGCCGCATTCACGGCCAGTTTCAGGTCATTGGTCGCGACGTACTGGTCGGAACCGTCGAAGCGTGGGGTGGCTTGCATGCGTGCTGTCTCGTCGAATTGGGATGGCTCGAGTATAGGGGAGTTTGGCCGATGGTGTCGGGGACGGCAGGCGGCCCCGTCGGTGTGTTGTTCTGGCAATGATTCTGTGTAGCTTTGAAAAATTTCTTGAGTTAGAATCGCAGGCTAATAGTGCAAAAGTCAAGTTTTGCATCCGCGGTAGTATCCGATTACTTACCTTGCAAACACCATGAAAAAAATCACCGCACTTCTCGTGCTCGCAGGCCTCGCCCCAGCTGTTCAAGTGGCCACCGCGGCGGAAATCGTGGGCAATGCCCAGAACGCCAAGGCCAAGGTTGAAATGTGTATTGGTTGTCATGGAATTCCCGGTTACAAAGCCACCTTCCCGGAAGTGTTTCAAGTGCCGATGATCGGCGGCCAGTCGGCCAAGTATATCGAAAACGCCTTGCAAGCCTATAAGAAGGGCGATCGCAAGCACCCATCGATGAAGGGCATCGCCGCCAGCCTGTCGGACCAGGATATCGCCGACGTCGCCGCGTTTTATTCCCAGCAGACGCGCGCCGCCGCGAAATGAGGACCGCCACCATGAAAAAACTGATCGCCGCACTGGGCTGCTCCCTCCTGTCGTTTTCCGCCGTCGCTGGTGGGAATGTCGCCGCCGGCAAGGCCGTGGCCGATAAATACAGCTGCTTCACTTGCCATGGCAAGGATTACAACTCGCCGATCGATCCGAGCTATCCGAAGCTGGCCGGCCAGCACAAGGATTATCTGGAGCATGCGTTGACCGGCTATAAGCGCGGCGACGGTGCCAATGGCCGCAATAACGCGATCATGACCGGACAGGTCAAGCCGTTGAGCAACCAGGATATCAAGGATTTGGCCGCTTATTTGCATAGTTTGCCGGGTAGTTTGGCCGTGCATCGCTGATACGCCGGGCGCGCGGTCTGGCGCCGTTTTTAACCCGCACGGCCAGGCGGGGACGTACCCCCTCGGGGTACGTCCCCTAAGTGGTGACGCAGGCGTCTTGGCAAACGCGGGCGGGGTGGGGCTTGCGTTCGCCGCCTACGTAGTTTCTCCTTCTTCCCTTAAGTGTTATCCCTCATCTGCGCGCAAGCCGGCGCTGCTAAAATCGCCTTTCTTGATAATATCTATGGACACCCGCGCAATTTTATTGTTGGTTTTCGCCAGCAATAGCGATTGAGCGGGCTTCGGCAGCCGTCACCCTCTTCGTCCGCGCGCACACCGCCCCGGACGACCAGCCACCTTCGAATGCCACTTCTCGACGCCGCCGGCGTGCAAGAGGGCGGCAACGCCAGTCCGGAATTCAGTCAGTCCCTATGAATGGAGTTACGTATGCGTAAGTCAATTGTAATTTTGATGTCGTGCCTGATCCTGGCGGCATGTAGCAAGTCGCCGCCGCCGGCGGACGACAAACCGGTCGACGTGCTGCTGATCGGCGCCGGCACCATGAGCGCCACCCTCGGCGCCATGCTCAAGGAAATGGACCCGAGCCTGACCATGGCCATCTACGAGCGCATGGGTTCGGTCGCCGCCGAGAGCTCCGACGCGATGAACAACGCCGGCACCGGCCACTCGGCCTTCGCCGAACTCAATTACACGCCAGAGGCGGCAGACGGCCATATCGAGACCAAGAAGGCGGTCGAAATCAACGAGCAGTTCGAAGTGTCGAAGCAGTTCTGGGCCTACCAGGTCAAGAACAAATACATCGGCGCGCCGCAAACCTTCATCAACAATGTGCCGCACATGGCCTTTGTCTGGGGCGACGACAACATCAACTTCCTGCGCAAGCGCTACGCCGCGCTGCAGAAGGAGAATCTGTTCAAGGGCATGCTGTATTCGGAAGACCCGGCCGTCATCGCGCAATGGGCGCCGCTGATCATGACCGGGCGCGACAAGGGCCAGAAAGTGGCCGCCACCCGCATGGAGATCGGCACCGACGTCAACTTCGGCAACCTCACGCGCGCGCTGGTCAAGCACCTGACCGACACCCACGGCACCACCTTGAACCTGCGCCATCAGGTCGAGGACATCAAGCGTGGCAGCGACGGCAACTGGAACGTCACCGTCAAGAACCTGGCCGACGACTCGGTCAAGACCGTGCGCGCCAAGTTCGTCTTCGTCGGCGCCGGCGGCGGTTCGCTGCCGTTGCTGGAAAAATCGGGCATCCCGGAGGCCAAGGGCTACGGCGGCGTGCCGGTCGGCGGCCAGTGGCTGGTGACGACCAACCAGGCGCTGATCGACCAGCACGCGGCCAAGGTCTACGGCAAGGCGTCGGTCGGCTCGCCGCCGATGTCGGTGCCGCATCTGGACACGCGCATCATCGACGGCAAGAAGGCTTTGCTGTTCGGCCCGTTCGCGACGTTCTCGACCAAGTTCCTGAAAAACGGTTCGTGGATCGACTTGCCGGCGTCGATTGACAGCGGCAACATCCGTCCGATGCTGCAGGCCGGCTACGACAATATTCCGCTGACCAAGTACCTGGTCGGCCAGGTGATGAATTCGCCGCAAGACCGTTTGGCCTCGCTCAAAGAGTATCTGCCGACCGCCAAGCTGGAGGACTGGACCTTGCAAAACGCCGGCCAGCGCGTGCAGATCGTCAAGGATGATCCGGAAAAGGGCGGTTTGCTGCAGTTCGGCACGGAAGTGGTGGGCTCGGCCGATGGCAGCATCGTCGCCTTGCTGGGCGCCTCGCCGGGCGCGTCGACGGCGCCGCCGATCATGATCAAGGTGTTGCAGACGGCCTTCAAGGCCAAGCTGGCCACGCCGGAATGGGATGCGAAGATGAAGGCCATGGTGCCGTCGTATGGGCAAAAGCTCAACAACGATCCAGTGCTGGCCAACAAGATTCGTCATTACAGCAGCGATATCCTCGGGCTGAAGGCGTTCACGCTGGATGAGCCGGCGGTTGCCGTGCCGGCGGTTGCTGCGAAGTAAGCCGACGGTGTCAGTTTAGGAAGCCACGCACATCGCGTGGCTTTTTTTGTTTGGCGCCGCCCGCTACCCCGCACGGCCAGGCGGGGACGTACCCCATGGGGTACGTCCCCTAAGTGGCACGGCCGGCGCTGAGGTGAACGCGCGCGGGGTTGTCGTTTCGCAACGGCGCATGGCCCGCTACCCCGCACGGCCAGGCGGGGACGTACCCCGAGGGGTACGTCCCCTAAGTGGCTAGGCTGGCGCCGTGGCGAACGCGCGCGGGGTTGTTATTTCAGCCGGCGCTTGACCGCTTCGATATAAGCGTCGCCATCCGGCGGCGTGCCGGTGCGCTGGGCGTTCCAGATCATCTCGCCCAGGCATTCCATGATTTCGTGCTGCGCCTCGTGCGCCGAGTCGAGCTTGAGCGTGAGCGCGGTGGCGGCGTCGCGGATGCCGCGCGGCTGGTCGATCGAAATCTGCTCGTCGATCGACAGGTGCATCGACAGGTGCAGGAAGGGGTTCGCTTGCGCCCCCTCGACCGAGTAGTCGCGCGCCAGCGCTGCATCGACGTCGGCCAGCACGTCGTGGTATTCGGGATGGTTGCGCGCCCAGTCGGCGGCCATGGCCTCGAGCGGGGTGAGGATTTCGTTGGCGCGCTGCTTGCGGTACGCCTCGCAGAAGAAGCGGCGCACGTCGTCGGAGGATGGATTGAACATGGCGCCATTGTACCTCCGGCGAAAAAAAAGCGGGACAGTGTGCCTGTCCCGCCTGTCGCGCGCGGCGTGCTTGCCGTGCGGCCTGACCGCCGGTTGCCGCCGGTTGCTGCCAGCTGCCAGTTGCCCGCTTGCCACCGCCGGTTGCCACCGCCGCTTGCCCGCTTGTTGCCAGCTTGTGGCCCTTTTATTGCCGCTAACCGCCGCTCTTGACCGGTTCGCCCGGTGCGCTAGCGACGGCGGCCACGGTGCCGGCGCTAGCGCCCTCCGCCGGCGCGCACGCCGATCCCGGCGGTTCAGGATTCGGCCGCGGCGGATGCGGCTGGCGCAGATAGCGCGAGCCGTGCTGGCGCCGGTCGTGGCCATTGGCCGGCCACGTCAGGAAGCGCGACAATTCCTGCAGCGCGCGCTGGTAGACGTCGCGCTTGAATTCAATGACCACGTCGAGCGGCACCCAGTATTCGTGCCAGCGCCAGGCGTCGAACTCCGGATGGTCCGTCAGGCGCAGGTTGACATCGTTGTCGCGCGCGCACATGCGCAGCAGGAACCAAATCTGCTTCTGGCCACGGTAATGGCCGCGGATTTCCCGCTTGATGAAGTGATCCGGCACCTCATAGCGCAGCCAGTCGCGCGTGCGGCCGACGATTTTCACGTGCTCGGCCCGCAGGCCGATTTCCTCTTCCAACTCCCGGTACATCGCCTGCTCAGGCGTTTCTCCGTACTTGATGCCGCCCTGTGGAAACTGCCAAGAGTGCTCGCGCACCCGCTTGCCCCACCACACCTCGTTCTGGGCGTTGAGCAGGATGATGCCGACGTTGGGTCGAAACCCCTCCCGATCGAGCATATTGCACCTCAAACTTTCTGCGACCGAGCTCCCTGCTTATATTTTTGCCCATAAAAAGACTCTTCGACTGGGTTTCCGGGGTACGAAAACGGTCGAACAGCCATCTATTGAACGCATTTGTATAAAGTATGGACGCATCAGCCAGCTAATCCTTTAAAATTAGGTTGATTATAACTCTCTCTTTTTAAAAAGAATTCACCGTATGCGCGCCTCACGATTTTTTATTTCCACGCTTAAAGAAGCGCCTTCCGACGCAGAGATCGTCAGCCACCAGTTAATGATGCGCGCCGGCATGATCAAGCGCCTCGGCTCCGGCATCTACACGTACATGCCGATGGGCTTGCGCGTGATCCGCAAGGTCGAGGCCATCGTGCGCGAAGAGATGAACAAGTCCGCCGCCATCGAGCTGCTGATGCCGCTGATCCAGCCGGCCGAGCTCTGGCAGGAGACCGGCCGTTGGGACAAGATGGGTGCCGAACTGCTGCGTATCAAGGACCGCCACGGCCGCGAGTTCGCCTTCCAGCCGACGGCCGAGGAAGTCATCACCGACGTCGTGCGTTCGGAAATCAAATCCTACCGCCAACTGCCGTTGAATTTTTACCACATCCAGACCAAGTTCCGCGACGAGCGCCGTCCCCGTTTCGGCCTCATGCGCGGGCGCGAGTTCACCATGAAGGACGCCTACTCGTTCGACCGCGACCTGGCCGGCATGCAGGCCTCGTACCAGGTCATGTATGACGCCTACGTGCGCATCTTCAACCGCTTCGGCCTGAAATTCCGCGCGGTGGCGGCCGACAACGGCGCCATCGGCGGCACCGGCTCGCACGAATTCCACGTCATCGCCAGCACCGGCGAGGACGCCGTCGTCTACTGCCCGACCTCCGACTACGCCGCCAACATGGAGGCGGCCGAGGCGCTGCCGCTGGCCGCCGCCCGCCCGGCCGCCGCCGAGGCGCTCACCAAGGTCGCCACCCCAAGCGCCACCAAGTGCGAGCTGGTCGCCGAGCAGCTCAAGCTGCCGCTGGCGCGCACCGTCAAGACGCTGGCGTTGACCGTCGAGACCGAACAAGACGGCAAAACGGCTAAACAGTATTTCATGTTATTGGTGCGCGGCGACCATGAGATGAACGAAGTCAAGCTTGGCAAGGTCGCCGGCCTGGCCGGGCACCGCTTCTCGACCGAGGCCGAGCTGCTTGAAGTGTACGGCTGCGTGCCCGGCTACCTGGGGCCGGTCGGCACCAAGGCCCCGGTCACCGTGGTTGCCGACCGCACGGTCGCCAACATGGCCGATTTCGTCTGCGGCGCCAACGACGCCGGCTTCCACTACACGGGCGTCAACTGGGGCCGCGACGTGGCCGAGCCGGCCATCGTGGCCGACCTGCGCAACGTCGTCGAAGGCGACGCCTCGCCGGACGGCAAGGGCGTGCTGGCGATCGAGCGCGGCATCGAAGTGGGCCACGTGTTCCAGCTCGGCACCGCGTACTCGGAAGCGATGAAGGCCACCTTCCTCGACGAGAACGGCAAGCCGGCGCCGCTGCAGATGGGGTGCTATGGCATCGGCATCACCCGCATCCTGGGCGCGGCGATCGAGCAGAACTTCGACGACAAGGGCATCATCTGGCCGGCGTCGCTGGCGCCGTTCGAGCTGGTGCTGTGCCCGATGGGCATGGACCGCAGCGAGGCGGTCAAGGAAGCGGTCGAGAAGCTGTACGCGGACGCGCAGGCGGCCGGCATCGACGTCATCCTCGACGACCGCGGCCTGCGTCCGGGCGGCATGTTCGCCGACTGGGAGTTGATCGGCGTGCCGCACCGCATCGTCATCGGCGACCGCGGCCTCAAGGAAGGCAACCTGGAATACCAGGGCCGCCGCGACACCGAGGCCACCGCCGTGCCGGTGGCCGACGTGATCGCCTTCATCCAGGGCAAAATGTCGCGGTGAAGACCTGTGGTAGGGCCGGCGCCTTGTTGGCGCTGGCGTTGTCGGCAACGATGGCGCCGGCCGCGCAAGCGGGCAACCAGAAGGAGGAGGCGCTGGCCGATGCGGTCCGCGTCGCCCTCGCCAACAGCATCAAGGACGCCACGCCGCCGCGCATCGTGCTGCGTGACGAGGCCGAGCGGCGGCGCTACGAGGACTGGCTCGCGCGCATGTCGGCGCGGCTGCAACGCAAGCTGCCCGACGAGCAAACCCGCCGCGAGCTGCTCGCCACGGTCTGGTACGAAGCGCGCCGCGCCGGGCTCGAGCCGGGCCTGGTGCTGGGCCTGATCCAGGTCGAATCGGCCTACCGCAAATACGCGGTATCGCTGGTGGGCGCGCGCGGCTACATGCAGGTCATGCCGTTCTGGACCAACGTCATCGGCGACCGCGACCGCAGCGCGCTATTCAACATGCAAACCAACCTGCGCTACGGCTGCGCGATCTTGCGCATGTACCTCGACATGGAAGGCGGCGACCTCTACCTCGCGCTGGGCCGCTACAACGGCAGCCGCGGCCGCCCGCAATACCCCAACGCCGTCCTCGCCGCCTGGAACAACTGGAAATAAGCGCTGCCTACGGTACTTTTTGCTTCATCAATTGCAGCAGCAGCGCGCGGCTGGCGCGGTCAATCCGCTCGCCGCTGTCGAGCGCGGCGTCGACGGGCCAGCGCGCGCTCGCCGTCATGGCGCCGCTGTGGATGTCTTTGACCGTTCCCAGCAGATCACAGCCGCCCGCCAGGCACACCAGCCGCACTTCCAGGATCAAGCGCACCGCTTTGTTGAGCGAGATGTATTCCAGATCCGCCCCCTCGACGCGGCCAGCGCTTGCCAGCTGGCGTTGCAGCACCACGGCGTCGAGCAGATGCAGGCTGTGACGTCGCATTTCCTGTTGCAGCGACTGTTCGAACAGCGTGGCGAAGTCGCCGCGCGTGGCCGACGCCGCCTCGGTGTTGTGCTGCACGCCGATCGTCAAGCGCTTGCGCTCGGGTTGCTGGCCGGTCTTGCCGTCCTGTTCGATCAGCAGCCGCGTGGCACCCTGCCAGCCTGGCGGCAACTGGTCGAGCCGCTTGTCGAAGTATAGCGCCAGCGCCGGCCGGCGCTGCTGCTCGTACCAGTGCGCAAAGGTGCCGGCGGTCGACGGCTGCGCCATCATCGGCGCCTCGGCCGGGTCCAGCGCGGCGGCCGGCGCCGGGTGCACCGGGTCGAACCGGCGCGGCGCATCGAGCGTCTGTCCGTGGCAGGCGCCAGCCGCCAGCAGCAACGCGCAGCAGAGTGCCTTCATCAGCGGGCCTCGCGGATTTCAACGTAATAATGGGCCACCGCCTGCGTGCCCAGCGAGGCTTCCTGGAAGCTGGCGATGCCGTTTCCCTCCAGCGGCACGCGGCTCCACGCAGACGGCTTTTCGATCGGCGCGAAGCCGCTGTCGAAGAAATGCGCGCGCGCCTCCAGCATCTGTGGAAAGTCGGTGCGGTTGCGCAGTTGCACCATCACGGTCAAGGTGCCGGTGGCGCTGCGCCGCCCGCCCTGCGCCTCGACCGCGATCTTGCTGTTCTGGCTGTTTTGCAGCGCCTTGTCGAGGATGACCACCTGGTCGTACTGGATGCGCGCGTTCGGCGCGTTGGCGTCCTGCACGCGCAGACCGAACTGGGCCCCCTCCTGCGATGGGATCGGTGCCTGCTGGCAGCCGGCCAGCAGCAACGCGGCGCCGAGCGCGCCCACAACGGCGTGGCGGCGGTGGGTAAGGGTGTGGCGGGGGATCATGGTGTTCCTTGTCGAGGTTTAGTTGCGGCTTTTGAGCCAGATCAGGGTGTTGCCGCGCCGGTCGGTCCATTGGTGGACGCGCGGCGCGGCGTCGCCGACCGGCTGGCCGGCGCCGTCGCGCAGCGCCACGTCCACCTTGGCGGCGGGGCCGTCGTGGCGCAGCGTTGCCGTCAGCACCGTCTCGGGCAGGTTGGCCCAGTAGCGCACGTCCGCGCGCGGCTTGACGTTGGCCGACACCAGCGCGGCGATCGCGCCCACCGCCGCGAGCGAGCCGAGCACGCGGCCGCCACCGCCGCCCATGGCGGACGAGACCACGCTGCCCTCGGAGGCGACCGTGCCGAGGACGTTGCCGAGCGTGTCGGTGGTGTTCTTGAACGAGACCTTGCCGTCGATGATGGCGTCGATCGGCCGCCCACCCCGCGTCGAGGCCTGGAAAAACACGTCCTCGACCTGCGTCAGCTGCTGCGCGCGGCCGTCGAGCGCGACGTCGGCCGTGCGCTCCGGCGTGCGCCTGGGGCGTCGGTAGACGATCTCGTGGTTGCCGATGCCGTCGCCCAGCTTGCGCGGACTGCCGCCCAGCTCGGCGATGACGAGCGTGTTGTCACCGGCGGCGGGCGCGCGCCATTGCGGGCGCAGCCGCAACACCTCCTGGTAGGCGTCGCGCGCGGCGCCGGCCTCGCCGAGCAGCTGGTTGCTCCAGCCCTCGAGGAGTAACAGGCTGGCGAAGTCCGACTGGTGCTGGTCCTCCTCGGCGAAGGCGTCCTGCAGGAGGCCGCCGCGGAAGGCGGCGCGCGCGTTCTCGTAGTCGCCGTCGACCAGATACAACAGGCCGCGGTAGTAGAACGCCATTGCCCGCTCGTACGGCTCGCCCTTGAAATCCTTGGCGCCTTCCTCGTACCACAGCGAGCGCGCCCTGGCCGCGTTGTCGCTGTTGGCGTATACGCTTTCGATGGCCGTCAACGCGCGGTCGAACAACGGCGCGGCGAGGTCGGCGCGGCCGTCGGCCAGGGCCGCCAGGCCCGCCTGCATGCTGTAGAGCACGGCGTCCCTGGGCGCGGCCGCCGCCAGCTTCGCGCTTTCGGCGGCGTAGTCGGCGCGCGCGGCCCCCGCGCAGGCGAACGCTGCCAGTCCAGCCAGCCCGGCCCGGCGCAGTGCCCGTTTAACGGTACAGGATGTCATCCTGGGCTTCCTTCTTGAACTCGAAGCTGCCGCTCCAGGCGATGGTTTCCTGTTCCAAGTCGATCAGTTCGAATGTGATCAGATGGTAGCGCGAGATCGCGCCCGTGCCTTTTTTCATGGCGTCGAGCGAAGTGATGCGCCCGCCGAGCCGGAAGTCGCCGCCGGCCCTGGCCTTGGTCTGGCGCACCGTGCCGCCGTCGGCCTCGCCGTTGCGCTTGGCGTCGCGCTCGCGCGCGGCCATGTCGCCGTAGTGGCGCGCCACGAACACCAGCCTCCCGGCCGATGCGCGGTTGAGTTCGACGCGCAGGCGGTCGGTGATGGTGTTCTTGTTGATGCGCGACGAGCTGTCGTTGGTAAAGTATTCCGAGTCGATGATGATGCGCGGCGCCGTGGCGCGCCCGCTGATGGCCGGGGTGGCCAGAATGTCGCGCATCATGCGATCGGTCATCGACACGACGTCCTGTGACTCGACGCCCACGCCTGCGGTGGTGGGGGAGGCGCTGGCGACGTCCTGGTACATGACGGGGCGCCCGGCGCTGTTGTTCAAATTGGCGACCGGCGCCGGCGCGCAGCCGGCCAGCGCGGCGGCCGCTCCCAGCGCGGCGGCGCGCCGCGCAAACGTGGCGCCGGCCATCATTTAGCCGCCAGCGAGGCTTGGGCGATGGCCGGGTAGTAGGCGCTCTTGAGCTCCGGATAGATTTCCTGGGTCAACGCCAGCGCCTCGGCGAAATCCTTATGGGTCGAATTGTTGACGTACATGTAGACCGCCAGCTCTTGCACGGTGTTGAACGAGATGTCCGAATTGGCGCGGATGAAGCTCTCGCCGCCGACCATTTGCAGTGCGACGGCGCGGCCGGCGCTCTCGCCGACCGATTGCCCGATCAGGCCGCCAATGAAAGGGATTTGTCCCGCCAGCCGCTGGCCGGCCTGGGCGCCGAGAAAGCCGCCGACGTTCGATCCGGCGCGCGCCGACTTGCCCTTTTCCACCCAGAGCGTGACGGTGCCGTCCTCGGTGAACGGCGACATGAAGGCGCCGCCGCTGCCCAGGACCGGTTTGGGCGCCGACAGTTGGCTGGGCGCGGCCAGTTGCGGGGCGATGGGGGCGGAAGCGCAGCCGGCCAGAGTTAGGGTCAGGGCGAATACGGCGATGGTTTTCATGGGACTCCCTAGTGTTGTGATTTTAGAAATGAAATCATTGTAATTTGGAAAGAACTTGGCGAGATATCCACAATATTGATGAAGTTGTAGCCTTTGTGTTGATGTTGCAACACCGCTATCCAGGAAGAGATCGAGCACGTAGAATGAAAGTTAATGTAAGTTAACGTGATTTACATTAAACATAGACAATAAAGCAACTACCGGGCGGGGCATGGACGCGACCAACAAGGCCATCAAGGCGATATACGAGGCAGCGGCCGAACCTGACCAGTGGTCCGCCGCCCTCGAGGCCATTTGCGCCGCCGTCGACGGCTGGGGCGCGCAAATGATCGGCATGGCCAAGGCCGACGGCCGCATCGCCTTTAGCTACCATGCGCGGTTGCCGGCCGATGGCGTGCTGGAATATCTGCGCCACTATCACAGCATCGATCCACGCACGCCGCTGGCGCTGGCGATGGACGCCGGTCAGTGGATGCACGACCACGAGCACCTCGACGACGCGTTCGTGGCGGACGATCCCTTCTACCAGAATTTTTTGATACCGAACGGCAGCCGCTACGTCAGCGAAGTCAAGCTCGTCGACGACGTCGACGGTGTGATCGTGCTCGGCATGATGAGTGGCGGCGGGTGCGGGCCGTTCGACGCCGCCGGGCGTGAGACACTGCGCGTGCTCGGCGCCCACATGGCGGCTGCGTTGCGTTTGCGCGCGCGCCACCTGTTCAACCGGCCGGCCGATCTGGTCGGCCGCACGCTGGTGCACAGCCTGCCGTATCCGCTGTTGTTGCTGCGCCCGGACGGCGCGATCGCCTATGCCAGTCCCGTCGCCGAGCAATTGATGGCGGCGCCGGGGGGCGCCTTCGGCCGTCGCGAGGGCCGCCTGGTGTGCCACGGGGCCGGGGTGCAGGCCGCGCTGGCGGCGCGCCTGTGCCAGATGACGACGGCCGAGGCGGGCGTCGGCGCGCCCGGCTGGATGCCGGTGGCGGCGGCGGGGCGCGCCTCGGCGTGGCTGCTGCTAGTGCGCCCGGAGGCGTTGTTGGGCGCGTTCGGAATGTCGTTGCAGGTGCTGGTCCTGCTGGGCGACGCGCGGGCGCGCGAGGCGCCGGACGCGTTCACATTGTCGGTGGCGTTCGGCCTGACGCCGGCCGAGTCGCGCGTGGCCGAGGGCCTGCTGCGCGGGCTCTCGCCGGCCGAGATCGCGGCGCAGTGCCATGTCGAACTGTCGACGGTGCGCACGCAATTGCGCGCGTTGATGGCCAAGACCGGCACGCAAAAGCAGGGCGAGCTGATGCTGTGCCTGGGCGCGCTGCCGCATGTGCTGGCGGCGCGCGGCGGCTGAGCGGAGGCGTCGGCGGGCGAAAAAAATGCCTCCGTCGCGTCGGCGAGGGAGGCATCTCCGGCGCGGCCAGGAGGAGGGCCGCTGCGCTTATTTCAGGTGGTCGGAAATGAGCTTGGTCATTTCGAACATGGACACTTGGGCTTTGCCGCCGAATACAGCTTTCAGCTTGTCGTCGGCGTTGATCATGCGGCGGTTGGCCGGATCTTGCAGGTCGAGCTTTTTGATGTAATCCCAGACTTTTTTCGTCACTTCGGTGCGCGGCAGCGGCTCGGCGCCGACCACGGCGGCGAGCACGGTCGATGGCGTCATCGCTTTCATGAAGGCGGCGTTCGGCTTGCGCGCGGCGGCCGGCGCGGCGGCTTTTTTCACGGCGGCCGGCTTGGCGGCGGCCTCTTTTGCGGGTGCTGCTTTCTTAGCGGCTGCCGGTTTGGCGGCCGCGGCCTTCTTAGCTGGAGCTGGTGCTGCTGCTGGGGTTTTTTTGGCTGTTGCCATTCTCGAGCCTCCTTAACGAACACATGGTTAATTGCGCAATTGATCGCACCGGCTAATATTGGTGGGGATTCAAGCCTGACGCAAGTGTTTTTCGCGTTTTTGGCGGGAAACACCACGTAAATTCCTGCCTACGTGGCCCAGTGCACCTTGCAAGGGCGTAAAGCCCGGTTTTTCCCCCTGCGCGCGCCGCTTTGGCGCACGGCCGACCCACCCCCGGACCGCCTTAACGCATGCCCGGCATCATGCCTTTCATCGAGCGCATCATCTTCATCATGCCCCCGCCCGAGAGCTTTTTCATCATCGATTGCATCTGCTCGAACTGGGTCAGCATGCGGTTGACCTCCTGCACCTGCACGCCGGCGCCGGCGGCGATGCGGCGCTTGCGGGTGGCCTTGATCAGCTCCGGCTTGGCCCGCTCCTGCGGCGTCATCGAGTCGATGATGCCGACCATGCGCCGCACCTGCTTGTCGGCCTGGTCCATGTTGGCGCCGCCGGCGGCCTGCTGGAACTGCGCCGGCAGCTTGTCGACCAGGCTGGCCATGCCGCCCATCTTCTTCATCTGGCCCAGCTGCGCCTTGAAGTCGTTCATGTCGAACTTGCCGCCGACCTTCATCTTCTGCGCCAGGTCGGCCGCCGCCTTGCTGTCGACGCCCTTGCGCGCCTCCTCCACCAGCGCCATGATGTCGCCCATGCCCAGCACCCGGCTGGCCATGCGCGCCGGGTCGAACGGCTCGAGGCCGTCGAGCTTTTCGGACACGCCGGCGAACTTGATCGGCTTGCCCGTGACGTGGCGCACCGACAGCGCGGCGCCGCCGCGCGAGTCGCCGTCGAGCTTGGTGAGCACGATGCCCGTCAGCGGCAGCGCGTCGTTGAAGGCCTTGGCCGTGTTGATGGCGTCCTGGCCGAGCATGGCGTCGACCACGAACAAGGTCTCGATCGGCTTGACGGCCGCGTGCACGGCGGCGATCTCGCGCATCATCTCTTCGTCGACGCCGAGGCGGCCGGCGGTGTCGATGATGAGCACGTCGTGATAGTGCTTCTTGGCCCAGTCGAGCGCGGCGAGCGCGATGTCGACCGGCTTGTCCTGCGCCGTCGACGGGAAGAAGTCGGCGCCGACCTGGGCGGTGACCGATTGCAGCTGGGCGATCGCGGCCGGGCGGTAGACGTCGGCCGACACGGTCAGCACTTTCTTCTTCTTGTCTTCCTTGAGGTACTTGGCCAGTTTGCCGACGGTGGTGGTCTTGCCGACGCCCTGCAGGCCGGCCATGAGGATGATGGCCGGCGGCTGCTGCGCAAAGCTCAGCTGCGACGCCTCGGGGCCGAGGTCGGCGCCCATCAGCGAGGCCAGCTCGCGCTGGACCACGCCGACCAGCGCCTGGCCCGGCGTGAGCGACGAGATCACTTCCTCGCCGAGCGCCTTTTCCTTGACCTTGGCGATGAATTCGCGCACCGCCGGCAGCGCGACGTCGGCCTCGAGCAGCGCCATGCGCACCTCGCGCAGCATCTCGGCGGTGTTGGCCTCGGTCAGGCGGGCCTCGCCACGCATCGTTTTGACGACCTTGGCAAGGCGTTGGGTAAGATTATCTAGCATGTTGGGACCTGCGAAACGTGGGGTGGGCCGGCGGCGGCCGGACGATGGCCGCCATTTTACCGCATCGACCGCCGCCGGTTCCGCCGATCGGCGCGGCCGGCGATCAACATCCGCATCTTGCAAAAAAGTGCATATTTTTTTATTGACAATTTTGTAATCGACGCGCAAGCTGATGTTCCCCTCACGCAATGCTACCGACCATCACCATGGACACCCTCTTAGAAAAAGCCACGCCGGCCGCGCCGCCGGCCTCGCCGACGCCGCGGCGCGTCGTCTTCCACGCCAGCGGCAGCGAATACTTCCGCATCTGGATCGTCAACCTGCTGCTGACCATCGCCACGCTGGGCATTTATTCGGCCTGGGCCAAGGTGCGGCGCAACCAATATATGTATGCGTGCACCGAACTGGCCGGCGCCAGCTTCGAGTACCACGGCAAGCCGCTGCCCATCCTCAAGGGCCGCATCATCGCGCTGCTGATGATCGGGCTCTACAACGTGGCGTTCCAGATTTCGCCGCTGGCCGGCGTGGCGATGATGGCGGCGGCCGCCGCGGTGCTGCCGTGGCTGGTGTTAAACAGCCTCAAATTCCGCCTGTATAACACCAGCTATCGCGGCATCCGCTTCGGCTTTCGCGGCACGCTCAAGGCGGCCTACGTCCACTTCCTGCTGCTGCCGCTGCTGTACGTGGTCACGCTGACGCTGGCCTTGCCGTTCGTGCACCAGCGCATCAAGCGCTTCCAGCACACCGAGAGCCGCTACGGCGCCCAGCAATTTTCCTTCGACGCCAGCGTCGGCGCGTTCTACAAGCGCTACGCCGTGCTGCTGGGGTTGCTGCTGGCCGGCGCCGTGGTCGTGGCCGTCGCCCTGGCCGCGACGGGCGTGACGGCCGCCGGCGCGGCGCGCTCGCACATGGCCGGCCTGGCGTTCCTGGCGGTGATGTTCGGCACCTACGCCTGGCTGTTCATCCTGATGTCGATCTTCTACAGCCTGATCCAGAACCTGATCTGGAACCACACCAGCATCGGCCCGCACCGCTTCCAGTCCGACATGACCTGGCACGGCATGAGCTTCATCACGATCACCAACCTGCTCGGCGTGGTCTGCACGCTGGGCCTGTTCACGCCGTTCGCGGTGGTGCGCTGGAACCGCTATCGCCTCGAGTCGATGACCTTGCTGGCCGACGGCGACCTCGACGCGTTCGTCGCCGGCGCCGACGACGCCGTCTCGGCCACCGGCATCGGCGCCACCGACATGCTGGACTTCGACCTGTCGGTCTGATGGACGGCGGCGACAGCGACGGCGTGGCCGCCGGCTATTTCGACGGCCGCAGCTCGCGCCTGCACCGCGTCACCCTGCGCGTGCGCGACGGCGTGGCCGAGGTGCGCGGCGAGATCGAGCGCGACAGTCCCATCGGCGCCTTGCGCGTGTCCGAACGCAGCGTGCACGCGCTGCGCAAGGTGACGTTCCCGGACGGCGCCTATCTGGAAATCCGCGACCTGGCCGCCATCGAGGCGCTGTTGCGGCGCACCGGCCATGGCGATGGTTGGGTGGTGCGGCTGCAGCAAAGCTGGCGCGGCGCGCTGGCCGCCGCCGCCGGCAGCGTGCTGCTGATCGGCGCCGGTTATGTCTACGGCCTGCCGGCGCTGGCCGACTGGCTGGCGCGCGCCATGCCGCCGAGCATGGAGCGGCAGCTGGGGCAGGGCGTGCTGGCGCTGCTCGACCAGCACGCGTTCGCGCCGTCGCGCCTGTCCGGCCAGCGCATGGCGCAACTGGCGGCGCGTTTCGGGCGCCTGCAGCCGCCCGAGGGCGGCGCGCCGGCCTGGCGCCTGGTGTTTAGAAAAAGCAAAATCGGCCCGAACGCGTTCGCGCTGCCGTCCGGCGACATCGTGCTCACCGACGACATGGTGCTGCTGCTCAAGGACGACGAAGCGGTGATGGGCGTGCTGGCGCACGAGCTGGGCCACCTGCACCAGCGCCACATGACGCGCCGCGTCATCCAGGGTTCGGTGGTGACGGCCGGCGCCACGATGCTGTTCGGCGACGTCTCCTCGCTGCTGGCGACGGCGCCGGCGCTTTTGCTCGACATGAAGTATTCGCGCGACGCCGAACGCGACGCCGACGACTACGCGATCGCCATGATGCAACGCAACGGCATCGCGCTGGCGCATCTGCTGGCCGTGTTCGAACGGCTGCAGGCCTGGCAGCAACAGCAGCAAGCGGGCGCGCAAGACGGCGCCGAAACCTATCTGTCGAGCCATCCGGCCGGCGCCGAGCGCATCGCCCGCGTGCGCGCGGCGATGGGGCGGTGAGGCCATCCGGCGCGACGGACGGCGCGTCGCTCTGATCTGGCGCAAGGCGGCTTGGCCGCCGGCGTTGTATGGCGCGCGACTTTCGGTCAACGTGTCGATAGGCAAGCGATGTCCGGCTTGGTATGATCTGTGCACAAGTTTGCATAACAACCCAGAGACAGGAGAGCCGGGATGAAATTGACATCGATCTGTGCCGCGTTGAGTTTGGCCGTCTTATCCACCACCGGCGCCCAGGCGCAGGACGTGGTGCGCCTTGGCAACCTGAAGTTCGCCCACTACGGCGCCGTCTCCTATATCAAGGAGATCGCCCCCAAGTGCGGCATCAAGGTCGAGGAACACGTCTTCGCCAAGGGCCTCGACGTGATGCAGGCCATCATCGCCGGCGAGCTCGACGTCGGCACCACGGCGTCCGAGGCGGCCATCTCCGGGCGCGCCGGCGGCGCCCCGATCTTCGTCGTGGCCGGCTTCGCCAAGGGCGGCGCGCGGCTGGTCGGGCGCACCGACCTCAATTTGAAGACCGTCAAGGACCTCAAGGGCAAGCGGGTCGGCGTCACGCGCGGCGGCATCCAGGAAGTGCTGCTGCTGGCCGAGCTGCAAAAGAACGGCATGACCTTCGCCGACCAGCCGGGCAAGGACGTGCAACTGGTGTTCCTCGCCTACGCCGACCTCAACCAGGCGCTGCTGGGCAAGAACATCGACGCCATGATGCAGTCCGAGCCGCAGTCGTCGCAGGCCCTCAACAAGGGCTTCGGCAGCGAGATCCTCAAGCCCTACGACACGCCCATCGGCGAGCCGGTGCGCACCATGGTCATGACCGAGAAGTTCTATAAAGAGCGGCGGCCGGTGGCCGAGAAGTTCATGAACTGCTTCGTCCAGGCCACCAAGACCTTCATCGAGAACAAGGCCGTCGCCGAGAAGTACGTGCGCGAGGTGGTGTTCAAGGGCCAGATCACCAAGGACGATTTCGACGACGCCATCGGCAATTCGCCGTACAGCTACGACATCACGCCCGAGCATATCCAGACCACCACCGACATCATGGTCAAGACCGGCGTCGGCCGCATGGCCAAGCCGCCGGTCGCCAAGGACTGGGTCAAGACCGACCTGCTCGAGGCGGCCAAGAAAAGCCTGGGCGTGAAGTAAATGGCGGCCGGCTCGAAGTCCAACGCCGGCGCCTCGTGGCGCCAGGCCGGCGTCGGCCTGGTGGTGCCGGCCGTCGTCATCGCGCTGTGGCAGGCGGCCGCCTCGCTCGGGTGGGTCAACCCGCAGGTGCTGCCGTCGCCGCTGGCGGTGGTGCAGAAGTGGATCGCCTACCTGCTGCCGCTGCAGCCCTACGACCCGGCCGCCGGCGGCTGGCTGGCGTGGGCCGTCTCGGGCGAGTTGATCACCGATTCGATCGGCAGCCTGTACCGGGTGGTGGTCGGCTTCGTCATCGGCGCCGGGCTGGCGCTGCCGATCGGCCTGGCCATGGGCGCCAAGCCGAGGGTCTACGACTGGCTCAACCCGCTGGTGCAGCTGCTGCGGCCGATCCCGCCGATCGCCTACATTCCATTGTCGATCCTGTGGTTCGGGCTGGGCAACCCGCCGGCCGTGTTCCTGATCGCGCTCGGCGCCTTCTTCCCGGTGCTGATGAACACCATCGCCGGCGTGCGCCAGGTCGACGGCATCTACCTGCGCGCGGCGCGCAACCTGGGCGCGACCGGCAGCACCATGTTCATCCGCGTGATCCTGCCGGCGGCCGTGCCGTATATCCTGTCCGGGGTGCGGATCGGCATCGGCACCGCCTTCATCGTGGTGATCGTCTCCGAGATGATCGCCGTCAACAACGGCCTCGGTTTCCGTATCCTCGAGGCGCGCGAGTACTTCTGGTCCGACAAAATCATCGCCGGCATGATCAGCATCGGCTTGATCGGCCTGGCCATCGACGTCGGCATGAACAAGCTCAATAACCACCTGCTGCGCTGGCACCGGGGATTGGACAACCAATGAGCGCTACCCATATCGTCGTATCGAATGTGAACAAGGTGTTCCAGAGCGCCGAGCGCGAACTGGTCGCGCTCAAGGACATCAACCTGGAGATCCCGCAAGGGCAGTTCGTCTGCCTGCTGGGGCCGTCCGGCTGCGGCAAATCGACCTTGCTCAACGCGGTGGCCGGCTTCGCGCCGCCGACGTCGGGCAGCATCACCGCCGACGGCAAGCTGGTGACCGGGCCGGGGCCGGAGCGCGGCATGGTGTTCCAGGAGTACGCGCTGTTCCCGTGGATGACGGTGGCCGACAACGTCGCCTTCGGCCTGGAGATCAAGGGCATGGCCAAGGGCGCGATCGACGCCGTCGTCGACAAGCTGCTCGCCATGCTGTCGCTGACCGACTTCCGCCACCGTTTTCCGAAGGACCTGTCGGGCGGCATGCGCCAGCGCGTGGCGATCGCCCGCGTGCTGGCGCTCGACTCGCCCATCATGCTGATGGACGAGCCGTTCGGCGCGCTCGACGCGCTCACCCGGCGCAATCTGCAGGACGAGCTGCTGCGCATCTGGTCGGAGCTGAAAAAGACCATCATCTTCGTCACCCACAGCATAGAAGAGGCGATCTACCTGGCCGACCGCATCGTCGTCATGACCTACCGGCCCGGCACCGTCAAGCGCGACCTGATGGTCGAGCTGCCGCGCCTGCGCGACCCGGCCGCCGCCGAATTCAACGCCTTGAAGCGCGAACTGGGCCAGCTGGTCATGGAGGAACAGCAGCGCCACCACAACGACGAACTGCGCCTGGCAGCCGTGGACTGAGCGATGGTGTAAACTGCGCTTCATGCAGACCTACTTGTTCATCGCAGCCATCGCGCTGTATATCCTTTGCGCCGCGCTGCCGTCGCGCCGCGCCGGCCTGATTTCGGCCGTGACGGTGGCCGCCTGGACGCTGCACGGCGCCGGCCTGTGGCTGGAGGTGGCGGCCGCCGGCTCGCTGCGGATCGGTTTCGCGGCCATGCTGTCGTCGGCGCTGTGGGTGTCGGTGGCGGCGTACTGGCTGGAGAACCGCAATTTCAGCCTGGACGGCATGCGCCGCCTGGTCATGCCCAGCGCCGCCGTCGCCGCCGCGCTGCAGGCGATCTTCCCCGGCAGCCTGATTCCGCTCGAGGGCAAGACCTCGCTGTTCGGCTGGCACATCGCCATCGCCACCATGGCCTACAGCACCCTGACCATCGCCGCCTTCCACGCCGTGCTCATGGCGCTGCAGGAGGCGCGGCTGCACGCGGCCACCGATCAAAAGAGCTTCCTGTCCGGCGCGCTGGACCAGCTGCCGGCGCTGCTGACGATGGAAAAGCTGCTGTTCCGTATGATAGGCTTCGGCTTTGCGCTGTTGAGTTTGACCGTGTTGTCGGGCATCGTGTTCTCGGAACAGCTGTTCGGCCAGGCCCTCAAATGGGACCACAAGTCGGCCTTCACGCTGCTGTCGTGGATGCTGTTTGCCGCGCTGCTGGCGGGCCGGCGCTTCCGTGGCTGGCGCGGCAAGACGGCGCTCAGTTTCACGCTGGCCGGGTTCGCGACGTTGTTGCTGGCGTATGTCGGCAGCCGTTTTGTGTTTGAAGTGGTTTTGCATAAAGGATGGGCATGAGCCGTATTTTGTTTTGGCTGGCGTTGGTTTTCCTGGTGATCTTTGCGGTCCGCAGCAAGATCCGCAGCGCCCAAAAGCGCAACCAGCAGCAGTTCCGCCAACCGCCGCCGCACCAGGAGGTGCCGCCCGGCAAGGGCGCCGGACCTGCCGGGTACAAGGCGCGCAACACCGAAAAGGCGCTGGCCGACGCCGAGACCATGCTCGAATGCGCCAAGTGCGGCGTGTTCTTCCCGGCCTCTGAAGTGGTGCGCGCCAACGGCCGCGATTACTGCTGCGCGGCCCACGCCGCCGCCCCGGCCGCGTAATCCCGGGGCCGATCGGTGGCCGCCGCGCGCCTGCAAGCCCTGTCGGCTCCATCGCGCGCCACCCTCTGGCGCTCCCTGCAAGCGCTCGGCGCCACCCGCGTGGTCGTCGCGCTGGTGCTGCTGGCCCATCTGAGCATCGACGGCCGGCGCTTGCGCGTCGCCGGCGACTATCCCTATCTGCCGGTCTGCCTGGCCTATCTGGGGCTGGCCATCGCCTTCGCGCTGGTGGCCGTGTATTGGCGCCGCCGCTTCCTGGTGCAATTGTTCTCGCAGCTCGCCTGCGACCTGGCAGTCATCGCGCCGCTGTACGTCGCCGCCGGCGGCGCGCGCGGCGGCCTGGCCATCCTGTTTTTGTTCCCGCTGGCCGCTTCGGCCATCCTGGCGCCGCTGGCGCCGGCGTTGTCCGGCGCCGCGCTGGTGGCGCTGTTCATGTTGGGCGACGGCGTGCGGCGGTTGATGGCGATGGACAGCCAGCACGGCCTGCCGCAAGCGGCCTTGTATGGCGCCGCCTTCGTCGCCGTCGTGGTGGTGGCCAGCCGCATGGCGGCAAAATTGATCGGCCAGGAGGAGCTGACGATACGGCGCGGCGTTGAAGTCGACGTCCAGCAGGCCGTCAACCGCCTGGTCATGGCCAACATCGCCGACGGCGTGCTGGTGGCCGATCCTGCGGGGCGCGTATCGGCCGCCAATCCGGCGGCGCGGCGCATGCTCGGCCTGGCCGAGGGCGAGCTGCCCTTCATGCTGGCCGACGTGGTGAATCTGGCGCCCCTGGCCCGGGCCTATGCCGACTGGCGCGCCGATCCGGCGCGCGGCACCGTTGGCGTCACCGTCGAGCCGTCCGGCGACGCCGTAGCGGCCCAAACGATTGGTCCGCTTGGCGCGAACGCCGCCCCGCTCGCGCCGTCGACGCGCCTGCAGGTACGGTTCGCGCCCGTCGACATGGCCGGCGCCGAGGTCCGGTCCGACGCCGGCGAGGGCGCCGGCGTCGAGCGCGGCGTGATCTTTTTGCAGGACGTGACGGCCATCGAGAACCAGGCGCAGCAACTCAAGTTGGCGTCGATGGGGCGCCTGACGGCCAGCATCGCCCACGAGGTGCGCAACCCGCTGTCGGCCATCGGCCACGCCGCCGCGCTGCTGGAGGAGGAGCTCGACGACGCCGGGCATCTGCGGCTGCTCCAGATCGTCGGCGACAACGTCACCCGCGTCAACCGCATGGTCGAGGACATCCTGCAGTTGTCGCGCAAGACGCGCCCCCAAGGCGGTCCGCTGGCGCTGGACACCTTCCTGGCCGACCTGACGGCCGAATTCATCATCCACCACGGCCTGCCGGGCGACATCGTCGAGCTGTCGGTGGTGCCGGGGGCGGCGGTGCGCTTCGATCCCATCCACTTGCGCGCTGTGGTGCTGAACCTGTTGAACAACGCCCTGCGCTATGCCAGCGGCGGGCCGCGTTCCATCGGCGTCGAGCTGATCGCCGCGTCGCCACCGGCGCGGCGCATCGAGCTGCATGTGCGCGACGACGGCCCGGGCATGTCGCCGGAGGTGCGCGCCCACCTGTTCGAACCGTTTTACACGACATCGAGCAAAGGCACGGGACTTGGGCTGTTTCTGGCGCGTGAACTATGCTTGAATAACGAGGCGCGGCTCGACTACGAATACCGTTTCGAGCGCGCCGACGGCGGGCGCCGCTCCAGCGGGCGCTTTGTGATCACCTTCGCGCAGGCGGCGCGGACAGAATAAGAGGCCGTGCCATGGGCGTACGCTCCCCCCGCGTGCTGGTGGTCGATGACGAAGCCGATCTGCGCGAACTGCTGGAACTGACCCTGCTGAAGATGGGCCTTGACGTCGACAGCGCGGGCACCCTGGGCGAGGCGCGCGCCTTGCTGGCCGCCGCGCGGCAAGAGCACCGCGACTACCAGCTGGTGCTGACCGACATGCGCCTGCCCGACGGCCTCGGCCTGGAACTGGTGCGCGAAGTGGGCGCCGCCTGCAGGAACACGCCGGTGGCGGTGGTGACCGCCTTCGGCAGCGCCGACAACGCCGTCGTCGCGCTCAAGGCCGGCGCCTTCGATTACATATCCAAGCCGGTGGCGCTGGACCAATTGCGCCTGATGGTGCGCTCAGCCCTGCGGCTCAACACCGAAGCGGCGCCCGGCCGCGGCGCCGGCGGCACGGCGCCGGCCGAGTCGCCAGCCGGCGGCTTGATCGGCGACTCGGCCGCGATCCGGCTGCTGCGCGCGCAGATCGCCCGGCTGGCGCGCTCGATGGCGCCGATCGCCATCCACGGCGAATCGGGCAGCGGCAAGGAGCTGGCGGCGCGCGAGATCCACGCGCAGAGCGCGCGCGCGGACAAGCCCTTCATCGCCGTCAACTGCGGCGCCATTCCGGAGGCGTTGATGGAGGCCGAGTTTTTCGGCCACCGCAAGGGCGCCTTCACTGGCGCCGGCGAGGAGCGCGACGGCTTGTTCCAGGCGGCCGACGGCGGCACCCTGATGCTCGACGAGGTGGCCGAGCTGCCGCTGGCGATGCAGGTCAAGCTGCTGCGGGCGGTGCAGGAGCGGCGCGTGCGCAGGCTAGGCGCCACCGTCGAGGAGCCGGTCGACGTGCGCATCATCAGCGCCACCCACAAGGACCTGGCGCGCTGCGTGGAGCAGGGCCGCTTCCGCCAGGACCTGTTCTATCGCCTCAATGTGATCGAACTGGCGCTGCCGCCGCTGCGCGAGCGGCCCGACGATCTGGACGCGCTGTGCGGCGCGATCCTGGCGCGGCTCGGCGCCGCCGGCCCGGCGGCGGCGCTGGGGGAGGGCGTGCTCGAGGCCTTGCGCGGCTACGCCTTCCCGGGCAATGTGCGCGAGCTGGAAAATATACTGGAACGGGCGCTGGCGTTCTGCAACGGCGGCGTGATCGAAGTGGCCGACCTGGCGTTGAGGGGCGCCGGCGCGGCGGCGCCGACGTCCCCGCCGCCGCTGGCGCCGGCAGCCTCGCCGCCGCCGGCTGACCAACTGCCGCCCGCGCCGCCACCCGAGCCGCCGCCCGCGCCGCCGCCACCGCTTTCAGGCCACGCCGCCGACACCACCGTCTTCGCCGCGCTGCCGGCCAGCCTGCCCGATTACCTCAACCAGGTCGAGCGCGATATCATCCTGCGCGCGCTGGCGCAAACGCGCTACAACCGCACGCAGGCGGCGCAACTGCTGGGCATCACCTTCCGCCAGCTGCGCTATCAGATGCGCAAATTGAACATCCAGGAGCCCGACCGATGAAGCATGCAAACCCGATCGACGCCGTGGCCGTGGGCGCCGACGGCTGGTGGCCGCCGGCGCGGCGCTACGACAGCCCGAACTTCGACAGCCGCCCCGGTCCGGCCGGTGGTGCGGCCGGCGCCGACAGCACCGACGACATCACGCTGCTGGTGATCCACAACATCAGCCTGCCGGGCGGTTGTTTCGGCGGCCCGCATGTGTCGGACCTGTTTACCGGCAGGGTGGACTATAATGCTGACCCTTCGTTCGCGGACCTGCGCGGGCTGAAGGTGTCGAGCCATTTCTTCATCCGGCGCGATGGCCGGGCGATCCAGTACGTCTCGGCCAACGAGCGCGCCTGGCACGCCGGCGTGTCATCGTTTCGCGGACGCGAAAAATGTAACGACTACTCGATCGGCGTCGAGCTCGAAGGCAGCGACGACACGCCGTTCGAACCGCCGCAGTACGCGGCGCTGGCGGCGCTGACGGCGGCGTTGGCGGCGCGCTATCCGTTGACCGATGTGCAGGGCCACGACGACATCGCCCCGGGCCGCAAAACCGACCCCGGACCGTTGTTCGATTGGAACTTTTATGTTAAAAGTTTCCGGAAATTCTGTGAAGAAACCCGGATATCGGAAGCCGGGTTAGTGGGCGCTAGCGCCGTATTGCGCTTCGTAAAAGGTGTTCTGTAAAGTCAACTGAAAAAATGGCGGAAACGTAAAAATTTCCCCTTGTATTAGCCCCATCGGAACACTACAATCAGTGGATCGGTTCTTCGCAATCACTAGATATAGTAGTTCCCATGGCACTGGTTAATAAATTCACAGCAAGTCTCCGGACCACGTCACCACCCTTATTAAAGTAGTTTCACCAGCCAGGCAAGCATGGCTGTTCGCTTCAATTTGGCCTTTTTTTCAAACATAGCCGCGCAGCACTGACTGCACGCCGTTATCGGGGAGCTTAAATGCAATCTACTCAAGACATCACCATCAATCCAGCGCTGGTACCAGCAGCCGCTGCGAGCGGCGCCAGCAGCCCGGTAACGGCCGCCAGCGACCTCGGTGACTACCGCATCATCCGCCGTAACGGCGCGGTCGTCGCGTTTGAACCGTCGAAAATCGCCATCGCCGTCACCAAGGCCTTTCTGGCCGTGAACGGCGGCCAGGGCGCCGCCTCGGCGCGCATTCGCGAATTGGTAGAACAGCTCACCGCCAGCGTCGTCACCGCGCTGGTGCGCCGCCAGCCTTCGGGCGGCACCTTCCACATCGAAGACGTGCAAGACCAGGTCGAGCTGGCGCTGATGCGCTCGGGCGAACACGATGTCGCGCGCGCCTATGTCCTGTACCGCGCCAAGCACATGGAAGAGCGCCGCGCGCTCAAGGAAGCGCAGGGCGCCAGCGCCAAGATCAGCGCCCCGCAAATCCACGTGCTGGAAAACGGCGAGCGCAAGCCGCTGGAGATGGACCGCGTCACGGGCCTGATCAACGCCGCCTGCATCGGCCTGGAAAAGCACGTCGACGCCGACGCCATCGTCGCCGAGACCCTGAAAAACCTGTACGACGGCGTGCCGGTCGAAGAGCTGCACAAGTCCGCCATCCTGGCCGCCCGCGCGCTGATGGAAAAGGACCCGGCCTACTCGCAAGTGACGGCCCGCATCCTGCTGCACACGATCCGCAAGGAAGTCTTCGGCAAGGAAGTCGCGCAGGGCGCCGCCGCCGCCGAGTACATCACCTACTTCCCGCAGTACATCGCCAAGGGCATCGAGAACGAACTGCTGGACACCAAGCTGGCCGAGTTCGACCTGGCCCGCCTGGCCAAGGCGCTGGTCGCCGACCGCGATCTGCAGTTCGGCTACATCGGCCTGCAAACCCTGTACGACCGCTACTTCCTGCACGTGCGCGACGTGCGCATCGAAATGCCGCAGGCGTTCTACATGCGCGTGGCGATGGGCCTGGCCCTGAACGAATCCGACCGCGAAGCACGCGCCATCGAGTTCTACAACCTGCTGTCGTCGTTCGACTTCATGTCGTCGACGCCGACCCTGTTCAACGCCGGCACGCTGCGCTCGCAACTGTCGTCGTGCTACCTGACCACCGTCTCGGACGACTTGGAAGGCATCTACGACGCCATCAAGGAAAACGCGCTGCTGGCCAAGTTCGCCGGCGGCCTGGGTAACGACTGGACCCCGGTGCGCGCGCTCGGCGCCCACATCAAGGGCACCAACGGCAAATCGCAAGGCGTGGTGCCGTTCCTCAAAGTGGTCAACGACACCGCCGTCGCGGTCAACCAGGGCGGCAAGCGCAAGGGCGCGGTGTGCGCCTACCTGGAAACCTGGCACATGGACATCGAAGAGTTCCTGGACCTGCGCAAGAACACCGGCGACGACCGCCGCCGCACCCACGACATGAACACCGCCAACTGGATTCCGGACATGTTCATGAAGCGCGTGATGGAAAAGGGCGACTGGACCCTGTTCTCGCCGTCGGATTGCCCGGACCTGCACGACCTGGTCGGCAAGGCCTTCGAAAAAGCCTACCTGGGCTACGAAGCGAAGGCCGCCGCCGGCGAGATCCGCGTGTTCAAGAAGATCGCCGCGCTGGACCTGTGGCGCAAGATGCTGTCGATGCTGTTCGAAACCGGCCATCCATGGATCACCTTCAAGGACCCGTGCAACATCCGTTCGCCGCAGTCGCACGTGGGCATGGTCCACAGCTCGAACCTGTGCACCGAGATCACGCTCAACACCGGTCCCGACGAAATCGCCGTCTGCAACCTCGGCTCGGTCAACATGCCGGCCCACATGAAAGAGGGCAAGCTCGATCACGTCAAGCTGCAAAAGACCATCCGCACCGCGATGCGCATGCTCGACAACGTCATCGAC
Organism: uncultured Duganella sp.; assembly: GCA_963513825.1. Taxonomy (GTDB): domain Bacteria; phylum Pseudomonadota; class Gammaproteobacteria; order Burkholderiales; family Burkholderiaceae_D; genus Rugamonas. The sequence continues at coordinate 48,804 of CAUPRW010000027.1, read as the reverse complement.
ATCAACTACTACGCGGTCGACAAGGCCCGCAACGCCAACATGCGCCACCGTCCGGTGGGCCTGGGCGTGATGGGCTTCCAGGACTGCCTGCACATGATGCGCGTGCCGTTCTCGTCACCGGAGTGCGTCGCCTTCGCCGACACCTCGATGGAAGCGGTGTGCTACTACGCCTACCTGGCCTCGACCGAGCTGGCGGAAGAGCGCGGCCATTATCAATCGTACAAAGGTTCGCTGTGGGACCGCGGTATCCTGCCACAGGATTCCGTCAAGCTGCTGGCCGAAGAGCGCGGCGGCTACCTGGAGCAGGACCTGTCGTCGGCGATGGACTGGACCCCGGTGCGCGAGCGCATCAAGAAGTTCGGCATGCGTAACTCGAACTGCGTGGCGATCGCCCCGACCGCGACCATCTCGAACATCATCGGCGTATCGGCCTGCATCGAACCGACCTTCCAGAACCTGTACGTGAAGTCCAACCTGTCGGGCGAGTTCACCGAGATCAACTCCTACCTGGTGCGCGACCTGAAGGCGCGCGACCTGTGGGACGAGGTCATGATCGCCGACCTGAAGTACTTCGACGGCTCGCTGGCCAAGATCGACCGCATCCCGAACGACCTGCGTGACATTTATGCAACCGCGTTCGAAGTGTCGCCGACCTGGCTGGTGGAAGCGGCGTCGCGTCGCCAGAAGTGGATCGACCAGGCCCAATCGCTCAACATCTACATGGCCGGCGCCTCGGGCAAGAAGCTCGACGAGACCTACAAGCTGGCCTGGCTGCGCGGCTTGAAGACCACCTACTACCTGCGCACCACCTCGGCCACCCACACCGAGAAGTCGACCTCCAAGACCGGCGCGTTGAACGCGGTGGCGGTGGACGGCGGCATGTCGGCCAGCGCCAAGGCGTCGGCCGCGGCGGCCGCACCGGTGGCCGCTCCCGTCGCCACCGCCGCCGCCGCCGCTGCCGAGGCGGATGGCGAAGCGTGCTACCTGCGTCCGGGCGACGACGGTTTCGAGGAATGCGAAGCCTGCCAATAAGACGGTCGCGGGCTTGCCGATAGGTTGCCAATTCGCCCGCGCCTACTAATATATATAGAGCGAACCGCCCCGGCCCGTCCGGGCGGTTCCATTTAGACCGAATTCAGAAGGAAACACACCATGTCGCTGTCCTGGGACGAAGAAGCCGCACCAGCGGTACCACAAGCCATCAACGAAGCCGCGCTGGCCGCCGGCGAAGCGAACGCCGAGCAGGTCGCGCTGCGCGTCAACGCCGACGACAAGCGCATCATCAACGGCAAAACCGACGTCAACCAGCTGGTGCCGTTCAAGTACAAATGGGCATGGGACAAATACCTGGCCGGCTGCGCCAACCACTGGATGCCGCAGGAAGTGAACATGCAGCGCGATATCGAGCTGTGGAAGAACCCGAACGGCCTGACCGACGACGAGCGCCGCCTGGTCAAGCGCAACCTCGGCTTCTTCGTCACGGCCGACTCGCTGGCCGCCAACAACATCGTGCTGGGCACCTACCGCCACATCACGGCGCCCGAGTGCCGCCAGTACCTGCTGCGCCAAGCGTTCGAGGAAGCGATCCACACTCACGCCTACCAGTACATCGTCGAGTCGCTGGGCCTGGACGAGGCGGAGATCTTCAACGCCTACAACGAAGTCAAATCGATCCGCGACAAGGACGAGTTCCTGATCCCGTTCATCGACACGCTGACCGACCCGGCCTTCACCACCGGCACCGTGGAAAACGACCAGAAGCTGCTCAAGTCGCTGATCGTGTTCGCCTGCCTGATGGAAGGGCTGTTCTTCTACGTCGGCTTCACCCAGATCCTGGCGCTGGGCCGTCAGAACAAGATGATGGGCGCGGCCGAGCAGTACCAGTACATCCTGCGCGACGAGTCGATGCATTGCAATTTCGGTATCGATTTGATCAACACGATCAAGATGGAAAACCCGCTGCTGTGGACCCCGGCGTTCAAGGAAGAGATCAAGCAGCTGTTCCTCAAGGCCGTGGACCTCGAGTACGCGTACGCCGAAGACACCATGCCGCGCGGCGTGCTCGGTCTGAACGCCACCATGTTCAAGGGCTACCTGCGCTTCATCGCCAACCGCCGTGCCACGCAGATCGGCCTGGAGACCTTGTTCGACCAGGAAGAGAATCCATTCCCATGGATGAGCGAGATGATCGACTTGAAGAAAGAGCGCAACTTCTTCGAAACGCGCGTGATCGAGTACCAGACCGGCGGCGCGCTGAACTGGGATTGACCAGCGTGAAGTGAAGCACGAAAGAACGGGCCGCGAGAGGCCCGTTTTTTTTTGCGTCGCGTGAGTGTTGGCGTCCAAACCCGAAGGGCCGTGGGGACGTACCCCAAGGGGTACGTCCCCTGTACGCCGCCGTGCGGGTTAAAGGCCGGCGTTGACCAGATAGCCGGCCAAGGCCGGATCGCGCTCGTCGCCGGCCAGCGCGCCGATGTAGCCATCCGGCCGGATCAGCGCCACATCCCCCGGCGCCAAGTCGTAGGCCGCGCGCAGATGGCCGCCGACGTCGCGCAGCTCGCCATTGATTCCAACAGTCACTATCCTCAAACCGGCGCGCGGCGCGATTGTGGCCAGCCCGGCCGGCTCATACCTGAGCAACGTCCACATGCCGCCACCGAGCAGCGTAAATAACCGTAAAGCCTGACCGGCCGCGCCGACGCACGGCGCGTCCGGCGCGCGGTCGCCGGCGCGGATGACCGCATCGTCCCCGCGCGCGTCGAGCGACAGCGGCGAGGCCCGATACCCAAGGTCGAGCTGGCGCGTCTCGCGCCCGCGCCGCAGGTCGCCGCGCGTGCGCGCCGCCTCCAGCAGCCTGGCCGACAGCCCGAGCATGTCGGCGGCCACCTCGCGCCGCTCCGCCTCGTAGCTGTCGAGCAGGGCGTCCGGCGCCCCGCCCACCACCGCCGCCAGCTTCCACCCCAGGTTCCACGCATCCTGCACGCTGGTGTTCAAACCCTGGCCGCCGGTCGGCGGATGGATGTGGGCGGCGTCGCCGGCGATGAACACGCGGCCGACCCGGTAGCGATCCGCCAGCCGTGAACTCATCTCGTACACCGAGCGCCAATGCACCGCGCGCACGGCGATGTCGGCGCGCCCGGTGCGGGCGGCGATGACGGCGGCCAGCGCCGCGTCCGAGGTGTCGATGTCGCCGTCGAGCGGCACCGGCATCTGCAGCTGGAACAGGCCGGTGCCCATCAGCGGACACAGACTGATTTGGCCGGCGCCGTCGCCCCAGCGGTGCCAGGCGTCGCGACCGAGGCCGTCGAGCGCGAGGTCGGCCACCAGCGCGCGCATCTTCATCGACTCGCCGGGGAAGCCGATCGCCAGCGCCTTGCGCACGAAGCTGCGGCCGCCGTCGGCGCCGACCAGGTAGCGGGCGCGCACCGCGAGCGCCGTGCCATCGGCAGTGGCCAGCCGCGCGGTGACGCCGTCGCCGTCCTGTTCGAAGCCGGTCAGTTCGTGGGCGAAGCGCGGCGCGTGTCCGAGTTCGGCCAGGCGTTCGCGCAGGACGCCTTCGGTCAGGTACTGCGGCAGCATCAGCGGCAGGTTGTAAGGTTCGGACGGCGAAGGCGCCGCCTCCTCGGTCGACGGCGCCTCGTCGTAGCCGCCGTCGGCGCGGTATTTGCGCTGCGGTGGATAGGGGCCGCCGGCCGCCACCATGCGGTCGGCCACGCCGAGCGCGTCGAAGATTTCCAGGGTGCGCGGCTGGATGCCTTTGCCGCGCGAGCCGCCGAATGGTCCGTCGATTTTATCGACCAGCACGAAGTCGACATGGCGGCGCGCCAGCTCGATGGCCAAGGTCAGCCCGGCCGCGCCGGCGCCGCAAATCAAAATGTCGGTGTTGATAGTGTCCATCGGGTCGTCCTTTATATGTGTATTGTGCACATATTATTTCGACCTTCAAAGGCTGTCAATAACTATGTGTATAATGCACATATGAACAAAGACCTCTACGATACCCACAACGCGCTGCTCGACATCATCGGCTTCATGAGCAGGCCGGAGCCGGACGTCGCGCTGATGTCGGAGCTGGAGATGCCGCTCGAGCGCGCGCTGCTACCGCTGCTGGTGCGCATCGAACGGCGCGGGCCGATCGGCGTGGTGGAGCTGGCCGATCTGGTCGGGCGCGACTACACCACCGTAAGCCGGCAGGTGGCGCGCCTCGATGAACTCGGCCTCGTGGCGCGCCGCGCCGGCGCGCGCGACAAGCGCGTGCGCGAGGCGGAGGTCACCGATGCCGGCCACGCGGTCGTCGCCGTCATCGACCAGACGCGCGAGCAGCTCGTCGCCGAACTGATGGCCGATTGGACCGCCGCCGAGCGGCGCGAGCTGGCCCGGGTGATGAAGCGGCTCGCCGGCGACATGAACGCCTGGGTGCTGCGCCACAAAAGTCCGGACCTCCACGACGAGTCGGAATAGGCGCGCGCGGTGTCGCCATGCGAGGCGTCGACGCTCGTCGTCGCGCTTGCCCACGCCGCGCCCAACCCTCATCCGGGCCTTGCCTAAGCCTCGCCTAAGATTGACCGCGCACTGTGACTGCGCAGGTTGAACACGCGTCGAGCGCGCCGTCGAACACACCGTCCAACAAGCACGCGCGCGCACCATCGGCCGCCGCGCCGACGCTCGCCGGACATGCGGCTAGCGCTCGCCGACCACTCGCCGACACACATGCACGCGCGCCGCAAGCGCGCTCGATGCAGACGCGGCGCGGCGTGCCGCTGTATTCCGCTTGCCATTCGCCGCACTCTGTCTCATAATCGCGACGAATTTAAAAACAGTGAGCAGAGACAGCGCGCATGCGATGCGCCGGCGCTCTCGGATTCGAAAACGGGTGGTGGTGGCGGCGCGGCGATGCCGGCGACATCGCAGACACCCAGGCGGCGATTGGCTCGCTTTGATGCGCGAGTTTATCGCGCGGCGCGGCCAACGCGATTTCGAACTCGATCGAGCGCGCACATCGCACCACGATGTCGCAAGCGAGCAAGCGCGAAGCGCCACGCGTATGTGAAATGGCGAGCATAAGACGAAAAAAAGCGCGTGAATACTTATCGTGCTGGTTGCGCACCGACAAGGTTTTCGTGTACTTTACGAGATTGAAAATGCGTGTTTATCAAGGTGCGAATTTTTTGAAGTATGCACACCGCAAAAACGATCGCGATCACGGGACACAGATTCACAAAGATATGCACAAGACCACTCCGTTTTTGTCCAGCCGTCTTTCCTGATTCGGTTCAGGTTGGGCGGCTTTTTGTTTGAAAACGAAAACGACGATGTGGCTGCGACGTAGGTCCATGGAGCTGAGCACACGCCCGACCACCCGCAAAACGTCGCAACAAGATTTGTATCTGCACGCCGCGCCGGCCTCGGACGGCGGACAGATAGATGGCTGAAGTGCTGCACTCGTGAGGGGTTGCAGCAGTTCAGCTGGTGCCGAATTCATTAGCGCAAACGTCGTCTGTTTGTGCCGATGAATAATTCGCCTGGCCCAATCCCGGGCTGGACGGGTTTAAATCTTGTATGTGAATTTTCCCATCCCCGATGAAGGAGAACTAAAAATGGCAACTAAACCAGCAGCAAAAAAGCCGGCCGCTAAAGCCGCCGCCCCAGCGAAAAAACCGGTGGCCGCCAAAGCCGCCGCCAAGCCGGCAGTGAAAGCCGCCGCCAAACCAGCCGCCAAGCCAGCTGTCAAAGCAGCCGCTAAACCAGCAGCCAAACCAGCTGTGAAAAAAGCCGCCGCCAAACCGGTCGTGAAAGCAGCAGCGAAGCCAGCAGCGAAAGCCGCGGCCAAGCCGGCAGCCAAAGCAGCAGCCAAGCCAGCAGTGAAAAAAGCGGCAGCCAAGCCAGTCGCCAAAGCGGCAGCGAAGCCGGCGGCAAAAGCAGCAGCGAAGCCAGCAGCAAAAGCGGCAGCCAAGCCAGCAGTGAAAAAAGCGGCAGCCAAGCCAGTCGCTAAAAAAGCGGCGGCCAAGCCAGCGGCAAAGCCAGCAGCCAAAAAAGCAGCGGCCAAGCCAGCAGCAAAGCCAGCGGCCAAGGCAGCAGCCAAGCCGGCAGCAAAAAAAGTAGCCGCTAAACCAGCAGCGAAAAAAGCGGCAGCCAAGCCAGCCGCCAAACCTGCCGCGAAAGCAGCAGCCAAGCCAGCAGCCAAAAAAGCTGTCGCCAAAAAACCAGCAGTAAAAGCAGCAGCCAAACCGGCTGCAAAGGCAGCGGCTAAGCCAGCAGCAAAAAAGCCGGTTAAGGCAGCCGCCCCGGCTGCCAAAAAGCCAGCTGTCAAAGCTGCCGCCAAACCAGCTGCCAAGCCAGCCGCTGCCAAGCCGGCAGCCAAGCCAGCAGCAGCCAAGCCAGCCGCCAAACCGGTAGCCGCCAAACCGGCCGCCGCGCCGGCACCGGCACCGGCCGCCGCTCCGGCAGCCGCGTCGGCACCTGCTCCGGCAGCCAAGCCAGCCGTGAAGAAGGCCGCCCCGAAAGCGGCCGCGCCGAAGAAGGAAGCTGTCGCCAAGCCAGCCGCTCCAGCCGCCGCGCCGGCAGCGAAAACCGTGTTGGCACCGGCAGCGGCCTGGCCGTTCCCGACCAGCACGCGTCCTTCCTAAGCTAAATACTTAGGTGCCTGCTGAGGCAATCTGCCGCTGTGTGAGACAATCACACAGCGGCTTTTTTTTGGAGGGACCGTGCTTAGTATTGTTATGTTGATTGTCGATGCCATCGCCACGCTGTTGGGCGGGGCGTTGCTGTTGCGTTTCTGGATGCAGGCGATCCGCGTGCGTCCGCCGCAGTCGGTGGCGCAATTCACGTTCCAGTTGTCGGACTGGCTGGTGCGGCCGTTGCGGCGCATCGTGCCGGGCATGGGCGGTTACGACTGGGCCAGCCTGATCGGCGCTTTCCTGATCATCCTGTTGGCGACGTCGGTGCTGTTCTTTGCCGGCTGGCCGGCGCAGGCCGTGCTGCTGGCGGCGTTCGAGCGCTTCCTCAAATGGATACTGTACGGCTTCATGGCCCTGCTGGTGGTCGAGGCGATCTTTAGCTGGGTCAATCCGCATGCGCCGCTGGCGCCGTTTGTGCGCGCGCTTAACGAGCCGCTGCTCAAGCCGATCCGGCGCGTCGTGCCGCTGGTGGGTAATCTGGATTTGTCGCTGCTGGTGGCGCTGATCGCGCTGCAGATCGCGCAGATTTTGCTGGGGATGGCGTTTAACGGCCGTTGAGTGGCCATTTGTTTGGACTGTGCGTCGGGCCGATGCGTTGAGCCGTCGGCGGCGCTTGGCGGATTACGGCGTGCCGTCTAATCCGCCCTACGGATGTCTGATTATGTCTGCGTCGGCGGCATGCTTGAGCCGCCCGCATCATCCGTGCTTTCTTTTAATACCGGTAGCCGAACGCCGCTTCGAAGCGGTCGGCGATCTCCGTTGGCGTGAACTTGTGGTTCTGCCCGCCCTTGCTGGCGATCTTGATCGCGCCCAGCAGGCTGGCCAGGCGGCCCGTCGTTTCCCACTTCCACCCTTGCGTGATGCCGAACAGCAGGCCGGCGCGGTAGGCGTCGCCGCAGCCGGTGGGGTCGAGCACGTCGGCCACCTTGACCGCCGGGATCTCGATGCGTTCGCCCTTGGCGTAGATCTCCGAACCGTGCTCGCCGCGCGTGACGATCAGCGCCTCCAGGCGGGCGGCAATGTCCGGGATCGTCAGGCCGGTGCGCTCCATCAGCAGTTCGATCTCGTAGTCGTTGGCGGTGACGTAGGTGGCCTTGTCGATGAAGGCGATCAGCTCGGCGCCGGTGAACATCGGCAGCTGCTGGCCCGGGTCGAAGATGAACGGGATCTGCAGCTTGGCCAGGTCGGCGGCGTGCTTTTGCATGCCGAGGTGGCCGTCCGGCGAGATGATGGCGACCTTGGCCGCGCCGGCCTTGGCGACGTCGTTCTCGTGGGCGTACGACATCGCGCCCGGGTGGAAGGCGTTGATCTGGTTGTTGTCCTCGTCGGCGGTGACGAAGCACTGGGCGTTGTACGCGTCTTCCTTGATCAGGATGTTGTCGGTGGCGATGCCGAGCTTGCGCAGGCGCTCCATATAGGCCGCGTTGTCCTGGCCCATGACGCCGACGATGCGCGGATCGCCGCCCAGCATCTTGAGGTTGTAGGCGACGTTGCCGGCGCAGCCGCCGTATTCGGTGCGCATGGTCGGCGCCAGGAACGACACGTTGACCTTGTGCAGCTGGTCGGCCAGCAGGATGCTGTCGAAGCGGCCCGGGAATTGCAGGATGGTGTCGATCGCGAGCGAGCCGCAGATGATGGAAGTCTGAGTCATGATAGATCTTTATGGATAGAAGACTGCGATGTGATAGCCGGATGCTTTCAGCTGTTTCAATTCAAAGTACAGTTTGACAGATTGCTCGCTGCGCGGGGCGAATCCTTTGTCGAGCGTGGCGTCGGCGTCCAGATAGTCGCGCGGCGTAAACACCCGCCGCACGATGGCCTTGTCGTTGGCGTCGTCGAGCGTCAGTTCGATGTGCGGCCACGCCTGCGCGGTGGTGCTCTGGTTGCGCAGCAGGGTCGTAAACGAGAACGTGGTCTCGCTCAGCGTTTGCAGTTCGCCCTGTTCGATGACGAGCTCGTCGATCTGCGCGGGCAGTTCGATCTTGCAACCGAGTGCGGCGCAGATGTCCTGCAGCGTCGGCTTGAGTGCCGGGTAGCTGGCGGCGAGCTGGTTGCGGAACGTCGTCAACCCTTGCGCGGCGAGCGCGCCCACCAGCAGCAGCGCGCCGGCCGCCGTGGCGATGGTGTTGCGTTTGCCGTAGCGCTCGCGCCGGCGTTCCTGCTTGAGGAAGCTCGGCTCGTCCGGGTCGTCGATGTCCTCCTCCCTGGCCGCCGGCCCGGGCGGTTGCGGGGGCGGGGCGTCGGCCGGCGCCTCGTAGCGGTCCTGCGACGGGGCAGAGGCGGCGCGCAGCAAGGTGTGGAGCGCGGGCGTGGTGTCGCGCTCCCTGGCTGCGGCGAGCTGGACCAGCGCCTCCTCGTCTGCCTCGTCGAGGTCGTAGCGGGAATCGGGATCGAGCGTGGGTTCCTGGCGCCCGCCGCCCGCGTCCGCAGGCGCGTCCGGCGCCTCGCGCTCGGCCGCCAGGCTTTGTTCCATGACGGCCAGCTCGGCCGCCAGCGCCGCTTCCAGCTCCTCGTGCGTCATCGGTTTGACGTCGAGCGGATCTTCCGGCGCCGCCTCGGCGGCCGCGGGCGGCTGGTCTTCGGCGATGCCGGCGGCGCCCTGCCAGGCTGTCTCCGGTTCGGGCCGTGGGTCGGCGTCGAAAGGGGTTGCCGATGGTTGCTGGAGGTCCGCCCCGTTGGCCGCTTCGGGCCCGGGCGCCATGCCCGATTCCGGTTCGGTCTGCCATTGGGGTTCGGCCGCCGCGAACGGCGCGCCGGATTCGGCGTTTACCGGTTCGTCGAGCGGGGCGTCGCGCCGCTCGTCGTCGTCGCGATCCATGGCCGCGTCGAGTTCTAGCGTGTAGATCGGCTCGCCGCTTGCGGTGTCGCTTGCCGCTGGTGTTTCCGGGGCGTCGGTCTGCGCCGCCGCTTCATCGAAGGGCGCCGCGCGGGACGCAGGGGAATGGGGAAAAGCGGGCAGGGCCGGCACCAGGGCCGGCGGCGTTACGGTCGGCAGCGGCTCGAGCAGCGCCGCGTTACCGTCAAACACTTCATTGCAGGAGCCACAGCGCACTATGCCCCCACGTAATTTCAACTGGTCATGGGCGACCCGAAATATCGTGCTGCAGTGGGGGCATTTAGTGGCGAGCGCCATCGCGGCCGTTAGCGCGGGGCGGGTACCGCATCACTGCCGAGCCGGCCATGCAGGGCGACCCAGCCGTCCTGCTCGGCCCACACGCCCAGCTTGATGAACGGCGCGTAGGCGGCCGCCACTTCCTCGGCCTGGCGCGCCAGCACGCCCGACAGGATCAGCGCGCCGCCGGGCGCGACGCGGCCCGACAGCATCGGCGCCATCAGCTTCAATGGGCTCGACAGGATGTTGGCGACGACGATGTCGAACTTTTGTGCGGCATGCTTCGATTGGGCGAAGGTGTCCGGCAGGAAGTATTCGATCTCGCACTGGTTGCGCTGGGCGTTGTCGGCGGCCGATTCGATCGCTTGCGGATCGATGTCGACACCGACCACCTCGCCGGCGCCGACCTTCTTGGCCACCATGGCCAGGATGCCGGAGCCGCAGCCGTAGTCGAGCACGGTCTTGCCGGGCGCGGGATTGGCCTCGAGCCACTCCATGCACAGACGGGTGGTCGGATGGCTGCCGGTGCCGAAGGCCAGGCCCGGGTCCAGTTCCAGGATCAGGCCGTCAGGGTCCGGCGCCTCGTGCCAGCTCGGCACGACCCAGATGCTCTTGCCAATGTGAATCGGCGCGAACTGCGATTGCGTCAGGCGCACCCAGTCCTGTTCCTCCACCTTGCGGGTGGTGAACTTCGGCAACGCGGCCAGCTTGATCTGTCCGGCGGCGGCGGCCACGATGGCGGCCTGGTCGTCGTCCTCGTTGGTCAGCGCGACCACGCGGCTGTGGTCCCACGCCGCCTCGGTCGGCTCCATGCCCGGCTCGCCGAACAGCGGGCGCTCCTGGTCGGTGCCCTCGTCGGCGTCCTCGACGGACACCGACAGCGCGCCCACTTCCATCAGCGCGTCCGACAGGGCTTCGGCGTGGTCGCGCGCGATTTCGATGACGATTTCAGTCCAGCTCATTATTGCGCCTTCAAACTCAGTTTATGCAGGTCCGGCATGTCGGCCAGTTTCTGTTCCAGGTAATGGATGTTGGTGCCGCCTTCGATGAAGCGGGCGTCGACCATCAGTTCGCGGTGCAGCGGGATGTTGGTGGAGATCCCCTCGACCACCATTTCCGACAGCGCGATCTGCATGCGGCGGATCGCCTGCTCGCGCGTGGCGCCGTACGAGATGACCTTGCCGATCATCGAATCGTAGTGCGGCGGCACGTAGTAGCCGGCGTAGGCGTGCGAATCGACGCGCACGCCCGGGCCGCCCGGCACGTGCCACGAGGTGATGCGGCCCGGCGACGGCGTGAACTTGAACGCGTCCTCGGCGTTGATGCGGCACTCGATGGCGTGGCCCGAGAGCATCACGTCGCGCTGGCGGAAGCGCAGCTTTTCGCCGGCGGCGATGCGGATCTGCTCTTGCACGATGTCGATGCCGGTGATCATTTCCGTCACGGGATGCTCGACCTGCACGCGGGTGTTCATCTCGATGAAATAGAACTCGCCGTTTTCATACAGGAATTCGAAGGTGCCGGCGCCACGGTAGCCGATCTTGCGGCAAGCCTCGGCGCAGCGGTCGCCGATCTTTTCGATCAGCTTGCGCGGGATGCCCGGCGCCGGCGCCTCCTCGATGACCTTCTGGTGGCGGCGCTGCATCGAGCAGTCGCGCTCGCCCAGCCAGACGGCGTTCTTGTGTTCGTCGGCGAGGATCTGGATTTCCACGTGGCGCGGATTTTCCAGGTACTTCTCCATATACACTTCCGGATTGCCGAAGGCGGTGCCCGCTTCCGTCTTGGTCATGGCCACGGCGTTGATCAGCGCCGCCTCGGTGTGGACCACGCGCATGCCGCGTCCGCCGCCGCCGCCGGCCGCCTTGATGATGACCGGGTAGCCGACCTTGCGGGCGATCTGCACGATGGCCTTCGGGTCGTCCGGCAGCGCGCCGTCCGAGCCGGGCACGCAGGGCACGCCGGCCTTGATCATGGTTTGCTTGGCCGAGACCTTGTCGCCCATCAGGCGGATTGATTCGGAGCGCGGGCCGATGAACACGAAGCCCGATTTTTCCACGCGCTCGGCGAAGTCGGCGTTCTCGGACAGGAAGCCGTAGCCGGGGTGGATGGCCTCGGCGTCGGTCACTTCGGCCGCGCTGATGATGGCCGGCATGTTCAGGTAGCTCAGGGTCGACGGCGCCGGGCCGATGCACACCGATTCGTCGGCCAGCTTCACGTATTTGGCGTCTTTGTCCGCTTCCGAGTGGACCACGACCGTCTTGATGCCCATTTCGCGGCAGGCGCGCTGGATGCGGAGGGCGATTTCGCCACGGTTGGCAATGAGGATTTTTTCAAACATGATAGGTTCGCGTAGGTCTGTGAGCGCCGAAAGTCCGGCAACGTCAGGTAGAGGAGGGAATGCGGAACAAAGCCGGCGCGCCCGTCACCGGAGGGGAGGGCGCGAAACCGGACTTAGCCTATCACAAACAGCGGTTGGCCGAATTCGACCGGTTGGCCGTTCTCGACCAGGATCTGGGTGATCGTGCCGGATTTGTCGGCATCGATTTCATTCAACAGCTTCATCGCTTCGATGATGCACAGGGTGTCGCCTTCCTTGACCACGGCGCCCACTTCGACATACGCGGCCGAGCCGGGGGCGGACGAACGGTAGAAGGTGCCGACCATCGGCGACTTGACGATGTGGCCGGTGGGTTCGGCGGCGACCGCCGGGGCCGCTGCGACGGGCGCGGCGGCTGGCGCGGGCGCGGCATGGTACTGCGGCTGCATGCCTTGGGGCTGCATCATGACCATCTGGTTTTGTGGCATGGCCGACGATTTGACGATGCGTACTTTGCTTTCGCCTTCGGTCACTTCGAGTTCGGCGATGTCGGACTCGGCGACCAAATCGATCAAGGTCTTCAGCTTGCGTAGATCCATGTAACCCCCGGAAAATCTTGTTATATAAAAGTGTGAGCGGAACCGCCTCTTGGGCGGGACCGCGCTAAGTTGCCTGAGTTGCGCGCAGATCGCGTAGATTAACGCCTTTTAATGACGAAGTCGATGGCAAACCGATATCCTTCGATACCCAGTCCGCAGATCGTGCCCAACGCGATCGCGCTCAGGAATGAGTGGTGGCGAAACGATTCGCGCTGGTAAATATTCGAAATATGCACTTCCACGAAGGGAATGGCGACCCCCGCCAGGGCGTCGCGCAGGGCCACGCTGGTGTGGGTCAGGCCGCCCGGGTTGATGACGATGGCGTCCACGCCCTCGGTCCTGGCCGCGTGGATGCGATCGATCAGCGCCCCTTCGTGGTTGCTCTGGAAGCAGGCCAGCGTGGCGCCGGCCGCCACGGCCTGGGCCACGGCGGCTTGCTCGACGTCGGCCAGGGTATTGGCGCCGTACACCTCCGGCTCGCGGGTGCCCAGTAAATTCAGGTTGGGACCGTTGAGAAGTAGAAGCTTTTTTGCCATGGTTCTAGACCGTTTTCCGCGAAAGTTCCGCATTTTGCCGCCAACTGCCGGCATTGGCAAGAGAAAAAAACTCCTGAAAGTACTTAAAGAGTTGCAAGGTCTTTACGCAGCTCGTCGAATTTCAAACGCCCCAGATAGGTCTTCTTGACCTGGCCGTCGGCGCCGATCAGCACCGTGTACGGCAGGCCGCCGCCGCTGTTGCCGAACTGGCGCGACAGCTCGGTGCCGCTCATGCCGGCCACCAGCACCGGGTAGGTGATCTTGTATTTGTCGCTAAAAGCGGTGATATTTGACGGCGAATCAATGCCGATGCCGATAACTTGCAGCTTCTTGCCCGCTTCCCCGGCGGCCAGCTCGGACAGCTCCGGCATCTCCTGCACGCACGGCGCGCACCACGGCGCCCAGAAATTGACCAGCATCGCCTTGCCTTTGTATTGGGCCAGCGCCACCGGCACGCCCTTGGCGTCGGGCAGCGTTTGCGCGTACAGGGCGCCGACCGGGCCGGTCACCCCGGCCGGCGCCGTGGTGGTCACCGGCGCGGCGTTTTGTTTGTTGTAGCCAACCCAGGCGCCCGATGCGGCGAACAGGAGGGCGACGCCGACGTAGGCGGCAAGGTGTTTTTGATTCATGATTTTGTTTTGTCGTTGGGGTGTTGGTCGGTGCCGTCGGTCGGATGGGTGCTGTCGACCAGCAGCGCGCGCACGGCGGCGAGGTCGGCGCGCGCCGGCTTGCCGTCGGCACGGGTCTTGACGGCGCCGCGCAAATCGTCGAGTTCGTACAAGGCGGCGTGCACGCCTTCCTTGTGCCACATGAAGCTCACCGTCTCGACCGGATCGTAGCGCGGCCCCTTGAAGTGCGGCGTTTCGGAGATGTCGATTTGCAAATTGCGGTTCAGCAGGAAGATCTCCACCTCCTTGGCGCTGTCGGCGAACAACTGCAAGTGGATGTCGTCGTGCGGGCCGGCCGTGCCGTTCAGCACGGCGCCGGTCAGGAAGGGATGGAATGCCGCCAGGCCTTCCATGATGTCGACCGCCAGCGTGCGCAGCCGGAACAGGCGGGCCGGCTGCGTGTCCGCATGGAACAGCGACTGGTAGATGCGCACCTCCGCCTCGATCTGCGCGTTGTCCGGCAGCAGGTTCGGCGGCGGTTGCGTGTCGCCCAGGATTTGTCTGGCGGCCTTGCGCTTGGCGGCGTTGTAGTCCGAGCCGTCGGTGGCGATCAGGCGCGCGGCGGCGGCGGCGATCTCGGCGCGCAGCAGCAGGACTTCTTCGATTACGTTCGGCGTCATGGACGAGATAATACTCTGAACCGGGAATTCGGCGTCGGCTCAGGTAAAATCGCGTATTCACTTGCGCGGATCGATCCTGTTACACACTATGCATATTCATATTCTCGGTATTTGCGGCACCTTCATGGGCGGCCTGGCGGTCCTGGCGAAAGAGGCGGGCCACCGCGTGACCGGCTGCGACGCCAACGTCTATCCGCCGATGAGCACCCAGCTGGAAGCGCAGGGCATAGAACTGATACAGGGCTTCGGCCCGGAGCAGACCGCGCTCAACCCCGACCTGTACGTGATCGGCAACGTCGTCTCGCGCGGCAACCCGCTGATCGAGGAAATCCTCAACCGCGGCCTGCCGTACACGTCCGGCCCGCAGTGGATGGGCGAACATATATTAAGGGACCGCTGGGTGCTGGCCGTGGCCGGCACGCACGGCAAGACCACCACCTCGGCCATGCTGACGTGGATACTGGAGGACGCCGGCTACGCGCCGGGCTTCCTGATCGGCGGCGTGCCGATGAACTTTGGCGTTTCCGCCCGCATGCAGGGGGACAAGGACTCGATCTTCTTCGTCATCGAGGCCGACGAGTACGACACCGCCTTCTTCGACAAGCGCAGCAAGTTCGTCCACTACCACGCCAAGACCGCGATCCTCAACAACCTCGAGTACGATCACGCCGACATCTTTCCCGACCTGGGCGCCATCGAGACGCAATTCCACCACCTGGTGCGCACGGTGCCCGGCATCGGCCGGGTCATTTATAACGCCGACGAAGCGTCGTTGCAGCGCGTGCTCAAGCGCGGCTGCTGGAGCGAGAAGGAAAGCTTCGGCCACGCCGATGGCGCCCAATGGGCGCTGAACGAATACGAAGACGGCAGCTTCGACGTCCTGTTCGCCGGCGAGGCGGCCGGCAAGGTCGACTGGAAGCTGACCGGCAAGCACAACCGCGCCAACGCGCTGGCCGCGATCGCCGCCGCCCGCCACGTCGGCGTGCCGGTGGCGCAGGCGGCCAGGTCGCTGGCCAGTTTCGAGAACGTCAAGCGCCGCATGGAAGTGCGCGGCGTGGTCAACGACATCACCGTGTTCGACGACTTCGCCCACCATCCGACCGCGATCGCCACCACCGTCGGCGGCCTGCGCCAGAAGATCGGCAAGACTGGCCGCATCCTGGCCGTGCTCGAACCGCGTTCGAACACGATGAAGCTCGGCGCCATGAAGGACGCGCTGCCGGGCAGCCTGGCCGAGGCCGACCTGGTGTTCGGCTTCGGCAGCGAAAAGTCGCTCGGCTGGAGCCTGGGCGACGCCCTCGCGCCGCTGGGCGGCGTCGCCAGCGCCTACGAAGACCTCGACGCGCTGGTGGCCGCCATCGCCAAGGCCGCGCGCCCGGGCGACCAGGTCATCGTCATGAGCAACGGCGGCTTCGGCGGCGTGCACGGCAAGATCCTGGAAGCGCTGGCGCGATGATCCTCTACCTGCACGGCTTCCGCTCGTCGCCGCAATCGATGAAGGCGCGCGTGATCGGCGCGCGCATGGCGGCGCTGGGCCTGGCCGACAAACTGCTCAGCCCGCAGTTGCCGGCCTCGCCGAAGCTGGCGATGGAATTGGCGCTCTCTTTAATAGAGGGCGTGCCGGCGGACGAATTGAGCATCGTCGGCTCGTCGCTGGGCGGCTACTACGCCACCTGGCTGGCCGAGCGCCTCGGCTGCCGCGCGGTGCTGCTCAATCCGGCCATCGTGCCGTTGCAGGATCTCGATAAACATGTCGGCGTGACCACGCAATTCCACTCCGACGAGCCGTTCGAGTTCAAGCGCGAATACATCGACGAGTTGCGCGCGCTGGTGGTCGATCCCATCACCCGGCCCGAGCGCTATTTCCTGATCGCCGCCACCGGCGACGAAGTGCTGGACTATCGCGACATGGTCAAGCATTATGCGGGCGCGCGCCAGCACGTGATCGCCGGCAGCGACCATGGCATTGCCGAATTCCCCGACTATGTGGACGCGGTGCTGGCGTTTTGCGGCATCGAGGCCGGCGCTTGACGGCGCCGCCGGTCGTGCCGCCGCTGCCTTGGCCACCGTTGGCGCACCGTGGCGGCTCGCTGCGGCAAGCCCAATGGCGGCCGCATGTGCTGGCGCTGAACGCGCCGCCGGCCCTGCGCGCGTGGCTGACGCAAGCCGGTTCGCTGACCGCGCGCCTGAAGGAACACAGCGACAGTTTCCGCGTGCAGTGCCTGCACCAGCGCAGCGCGCGCTGCCTGTCCGACGAGGCCGCCGCGATCGGCATGCACCGTCCCGGCCGCGTGTGGGAGCGGGAGGTGCTGCTGCGGTGTGATAATACGCCGGTGGTGTTCGCCCACACGGTGGTGCCGATGACGGCCACGGCCGCCGATTGGCCCTTGTTCAGCGCGCTGGGCGAGCGCTCGCTGGGCACCACCTTGTTCGGCGACCCGCAAGTGCGGCGCGGCGTGTTGGAATTTGCAAGATTGCGCGAAGGGCATCCCCTGGCGCGGCGCGCGGCGGCCGCGCTGGGACTCGAACATCAGGCGCGTCCGCAAGAGCGCATATTATATGCACGGCGCTGTTTATATCGGCGCCGCCGGGGTACCCTGCTGGTGACGGAAGTGTTTTTGCCCTCCGTGCTGGACCTGAAACAACAGTGATAACAACGAACAGAAGCGAGCAATGAATCTATTTTTCGAAGAATCCGGCGATTTCAAGGTCGGGACCATGATGTCGCAAGCGGGCGAGGCCTATCAGGTGGAGATGGCCAGCGGCAAGCGCACCAAGGTCAAGATCAAGGACGTGCTGCTGCAGTACGAGAAGCCGTCGCCGACGGATTTGATGGAACAGGCCAAGGCGGTCGCGGCCGACATCGACCTCGACTTCCTGTGGGAAGTGGCGGGCGAGGAGGAGTTCGGCTTCGCCGAGCTGGGCGCCGAGTACTTCGGCCACGCGCCGCTGCCGGCCGAGGCCGCCGGCCTGATCCTGAGCCTGCATTCGGCGCCGATCTATTTCTACAAGAAGGGCCGTGGCCGCTACAAGGCGGCGCCGGAGCAATCCTTGCGCGCGGCCCAGGCCGGCATCGAGAAAAAGAAACAGCAGGCGCTGGTCCAGGCCCAGTATGTCGAGGAACTCAAGGCCAACAAGTTGCCGGAATCGATGAAGAACATCGTCATGCAACTGCTGTTCAAGCCGGACAAGAACGCGATCGAATACAAGGCCCTGGAAGCGGCGTGCAATGAATTGCACACCAACCCGCAGCGCCTGATGCTGGCCGTCGGCGGCATCGCCTCGCCCAAGGCGCTGCACATGGCCAAGTTCCTGTTCGAGAGCTTCCCGCGCGGCGCCGGTTTCCCGGACGTGCCGGTGCCGGCGGCGCCGACCAAGCTGCCGCTGGCCGACGTCAAGGCGTTCTCGATCGACGACGTCACCACCACCGAGATCGACGACGCGTTTTCCGTCACCAAGCTGGCCGACGGCAACGTCAAGATCGGCATCCACATCGCCGCGCCGGGCCTGGGCATCAAGCCGGACGACGCGGTCGACAAGATGGCGCGCGCGCGCATGTCGACCGTCTACATGCCGGGCGATAAGATCACCATGCTGCCGGACTCGATCGTCGAGGCCTTCACCCTGGCCGAGGGCAAGACCTGCCCGGCGCTGTCGCTGTACGCCACCCTGAACCCGGCCGACTGGTCGGTGATCGCCACCGAAACGCGCGCCGAAATGGTGCCGATCGAGAGCAATCTGCGCCACAACGACCTGGACGACCTGGTCAACGAGGAAACGCTGGCCAGCGGCGCCGGCGAGTACGCCCACAAGGAAGAGCTCGGCCTGATCTGGCAATGGGCGCAGGTGCTCGAGGCGGCGCGCATGGTCAAGCGCGAGGGCTTCGGCCTCAAGCCGGAGCAGAACAACCGCGTCGACTTCAACTTCTACGTCGAGAACGACATCGTCACCGTCAGCCGCCGCAAGCGCGGCGCGCCGCTCGACAAGATCGTCGCCGAGCTGATGATTTTCGCCAACAGCACTTGGGGCAAGCTGATGCACGACCATGGCGTGCCGGGCATTTACCGCAGCCAGGGCCAGGGTGTCGGCGGCTGGGCCGCCAAGATGCAGGTGCGCATGGTCACGCACGCGGCGCCGCACCAGGGGCTAGGCGTGGACCAGTACGCGTGGAGCACCTCGCCGCTGCGCCGCTACACCGACCTGGTCAACCAGTGGCAGATCCTGGCCTGCGCCGAGCATGGCGTGACGGCGCCGCTGGTGGCGCCGTTCAAGCCCAAGGACGCGGAGTTGTTCGCCATCGTGTCGCAGTTCGACGCCGCGTACGCCGCGTACGGCGATCACCAGTCGAACATGGAGCGCTACTGGTGTCTGCGCTGGCTGGGGCAGGAGAACGCCCGCCAGGTCGAGGCCGTCGTGCTCAAGGACGAGGTGCTGCGGCTGGTCGACATTCCGCTCATTATCCGCTTGCCGGGCATGCCGTCGGTGGCGCGCGGGGCGCAGGTCAAGATCGACATCCTGCGCTGGGACGAGGTCGATTTGACGATCGAGGCGCGCATTCTCGAGATTCCGACCACGGAAACGGTGGCGGCCGACGCCGAGCTCGATTATGAGGACGAGGTCGTCGATGCGCCGGAGGAAGCGGTCGAGGCGCCGGAAGTGGCGGTGGAAGTGGCCGCCGAAGCGCCGGCGCCGGACTAACCGCCACCGCCGAGCGAAGGCGGCAGCCGCCGGCGTTCGGCGCCTGAATGAACGCCACCCCCGAGCGAAGGCGGGGACGTACCCCAAGGGGTACGTCCCCAAACGGCGGCAGCCGCCGGGGTTCGGCGCCTGAATGAGCGCCACCCCCGAGCGAAGGCGGGGACGTACCCCAAGGGGTACGTCCCCAAACGGCGGCAGCCGCCGGGGTTCGGCGCTTGAATGAACGCCACCCCCGAGCGAAGGCGGGGACGTACCCCTTGGGGTACGTCCCCAAACGGCGGCAGCCGCCGGGGTTCGCCACCGGCGTAGCCGCCGGTTATGCTTTACAGTAAAATCACCCCACCTTTTTTACCCCGGCCCCGCGTGAAGTCTTTCCAAGAAAACCGCTTCCTGTACCTCGCCATCGGCGTCTCGGTGGTCGCGCACGCCGCCTTGCTGGCGGTGCGCTTCGTCGCGCCGGCGCCGGCGCCGGTCAAACCGACCGACCCCGGCCTCGAAGTCATCCTCGTCAACGCCAAGCACAGCAAGGCCCCGCTGAAAGCCGAGGCGCTGGCCCAGGCCAACCTCGACGGCGGCGGCAACGTCGACAAGGGCCGCTCCAAGTCGCCGCTGCCGGACATGCGCAAGACCGAGGACGGCGAGAGCATCAAGGCGGCCAAGCGCCGCATCGCCGAGCTCGAGGAGCGCCAGCGCAACCTGCTCACGCGCGTGGCCAAGCCCGACCCGTTCGCCGCGCCGCCGGTGACCGAAAAAACCACGCCCGACCCCTTGCCCTCCGGCGCCGATCTGCTCGAATCGAGCAAGGCCATAGCCCGCCGCGCCGCCGAGATCAGCGAGACCATCGAGGACCAGAACAAGCGGCCGAAGAAAACCTTCATCACGCCGAGCACGCGCGGCGTCGGCTACGCGATGTACTACAAAACGCTGCAAAAGCGGATCGAAGACATCGGTACGCTGAACTTTCCGCAGAAGAACGGCCGCAAGCTGTACGGCCAGCTGGTGCTGTCGATTCCCGTGTTCCAGGACGGCACCATCTACGAGAAGGAGGGCGGCATCAAGGTCGACCGCAGCTCCGGCAACGCCGCGCTCGACGACGCCGCCATCAACATCGTGCGCCGCGCCGCGCCGTTCGGCAAGTTCCCGCCGAACATGCTGTCGGCCGACAAGGACGACCTGTGGGTGATCGTCACGACGTTCAAATTCACCCGCGAAGACAAACTACAGGCCGACATGGCCGGCGAAGGACGATAACGATGGATCGCTACTGCGTGTTCGGCAACCCGATTGCCCATAGTAAATCGCCGGAGATCCACGCGGCCTACGCGGCCCAAACCGGGCAGACGCTGCACTATGAAAAACGGCTGGCCCCGCTCGACGGCTTCGCCGCCGCCGTGCACGCCTTCATCGCCGAGGGCGGGCGCGGGGCCAACGTCACCGTGCCGTTCAAGCTCGAGGCGGTCAAGGTGGCCAACGCGCTGACGATCCGCGCGCAGGCGGCCGGCGCCGTCAACACGCTGCACTTCACCGACGACGGCATCATCGGCGACAACACCGACGGCGCCGGGCTGGTGGCCGACATCGTCGGCAACGCCGGCGTGGCCCTGACCGGCAAGCGGGTGCTGCTGCTGGGCGCGGGCGGGGCGGCGCGCGGCGTTGTGCTGCCGATCCTGGAACACCGCCCGGCGCAATTGGTCATCGCCAACCGCACCGTGGCCACGGCCGTGGCGCTGGCCGAACAGTTCGCCGCGCTCGGCGGCGCCGGCGTGGTGTCGGGCTGCGGCTATGCCGACATCGACGGCGCCTTCGACATCGTCATCAACGCCACGGCGGCCAGCCTGGACGCCGAGGTGCCGCCGGTGCCGCCGTCGGTGTTCGCGCCCGGTTCGCTTGCGTTCGACATGATGTACGCAAAGTCCCCCACCGTATTTTTACAGTTCGCCGAGCGGCACGGCGCACGGCTGCGCGACGGCCTCGGCATGCTGGTCGAGCAGGCCGCCGAAGCGTTCGAACTCTGGCGCGGCGTGCGGCCGGCCACCGGCGAAGTGCTGCAAAACCTGCGCGGCCAGCTATGAAGGCCGGCAAGGGGGGGCGCAAGTGGGCCTGGGTCAAATGGGTCTTCATTTTGCCGGTGCTGCTGGTGGCGGCCGTGCAGCTGTATTTCTTCCTGCAAATCTGGTGGTGGGTCGACCATAATCCATCGCGCACCAGCTTCATGCGCCAGCAGGAGGCGGCCTTGCAGGAGAAAAATCCCAAGGCCGAGATCAAGCAGGTGTGGGTGCCCTACAACCGTATTTCCATCAACCTGAAGCGCGCGATCATCGCCTCCGAGGATGCCAATTTCTCAGAGCACCAGGGCGTGGACTGGGAGGCGCTGCAAAAGGCCTACGAAAAGAACACCAAGAAGAGCAAGGTGGTGGCGGGCGGCTCGACCATCACGCAGCAACTGGCCAAGAATTTGTTCCTGTCCGGCTCGCGCAGCTATCTGCGCAAGGGCCAGGAACTGGTCATCACCTATATGCTCGAATCGCTGATGGACAAGGAGCGCATCTTCGAGATTTACCTCAACGTGGTCGAGTTCGGCACCGGCATCTTTGGCGCCGAGGCGGCGGCCCAGCATTATTACCGCGTCAGCGCGGCCAGGCTGGGCGCGGCGCAGGCGGCCAAGCTGGCGGTGATGTTGCCCAACCCGCGTTTCTACGACAAGCACCGCGATTCGGGCTATCTGGCGCGGCGCACCGGCGTCATCCTGCGCCGCATGGGATCGGCGGAATTGCCGTAATGCGAAAAAGCGTCCCCATCGGGCGAAAAAGCGCGGGGCAGGCTGGCCTCGGCGGGGGCTTTCCGAGTACACTTGCGCTGTTTCCAGAAGGCTCGCGTACCCATGATTAATGTTTTCGTTCTCCAGAATGGCCGGCTCAACCAGGTGCCCATCGACACGCGCGCCGACCTGGAACAGGTCGAGCCGGTCTGGGTCGACCTGACCGACCCGACGGACGACGAACGCGCCTGGGTCAAGGCCATTTATGGCGTCACCCTGCCGGGCGAGGACGAGGTCAAGGACATCGAGGCGTCGGCCCGCTATTACGAGGCGGAAAACGGCGACCTGCACCTGCGCACCGATTTCCTGCTGGAAGAAGAGGACGGCCCGTCGCGCATCGTCACGGTGGCGTTCATCCTGGCGCGCAAGATGCTGTTCTCGGTGCACACGGACGACTTGCCGGTGTTCCGGCTGGTGCGCATGCGCGCGCGCTCGCGGCCCGGCTCGATCGCCGACTACATGGACGTGCTGCTCGACCTGTACGCCACCGACGCCGAGTACTCGGCCGACGCGCTCGAGGGCATTTATCAGAACCTGGAAGAGGTCAGCGGCCGCGTGCTGCAGGAACAGTTCACCGACCAGGACGCGGCGGCGGCGCTGAACTCCATCGCCCACGAGGAAGACTTGAACGGCCGCATCCGCCGCAACATGATGGACACGCGGCGCGCGGTCAGTTTTTTGATGCGCGGGCGCCTGCTCAACTCCGAGCAGTTCGAGGAGGCGCGCCAGATTCTGCGCGACATCGAATCGCTCGATGGCCACACCTCCTTCCTGTTCGACAAAATCAACTTCCTGATGGACGCCACGGTCGGCTTCATCAACATCAACCAGAACAAGATCATCAAGATCTTCTCGGTCGCCAGCGTGGCCTTCCTGCCGCCGACCCTGATCGCCTCGATCTACGGCATGAACTTCAAATGGCTGCCGGAGCTGGAATGGTCGCTCGGCTATCCGTTCGCCATCGTCTTGATGGTCACCAGCGCCATCGCCCCGTTCTGGTACTTCCGCCGCCGCGGCTGGCTCAAGTAACCCCCCCCCCACCGGGGTCAGTGCCGACATTCGGACACGAGGTCAACAACAACGCCGATGTCGGCGCCGCGCCGGGGCTGTCTGGTCGGCGAGGCCGACGGCAACTATATTGTTCAGGCCGTGTCCGAATGTCGGCACTGACCCCGGGCTGTAAACCGCCAAGCGGCGTCGGCGGCGCTACGGTCCGGCCCGTGTCCAAATGACAGACTTGACCCCGATGGGTTAGGCGCCGGCCAGGCGCAGGCTGGGGCGGCGCGGCGCTTTGGCGGCGGCGCGCGGCTGGGCGGCGGTCGCGTAGCCGCCATCGCCCTGCAGCTTGAATTGGCCGACCAGGCCGGCCAAACCGGCCGACTGGGCCTGCAGCTCGTGGGCGGCGGCCGATGCTTCCTCCACCAACGCCATGTTTTGCTGCGTCATGCCGTCCATCTCGCCGATGGCGCTGCTCACTTCGCCGATGCCCTGGCTTTGCTCGGCGCTGGCCACGCTGATCTCGCCCATGATCTCGGTCACCCGCTTGACGCTGTCGACCACCGCGTGCATCGTGGTGCCGGCCTTGTGCACCAGCTCCGAGCCGGTGCCGACCTTGGTGACGGAGTCGTCGATCAGCGCCTTGATCTCCTTGGCGGCCGAGGCCGAGCGCTGCGCCAGGTTGCGCACCTCGCTGGCGACGACGGCGAAGCCGCGCCCCTGCTCGCCGGCGCGCGCCGCTTCGACGGCGGCGTTCAGGGCCAGGATGTTGGTCTGGAAGGCGATGCCGTCGATCACCGAGATGATGTCGACGATTTTCTTCGACGATTCGTTGATCGAGGCCATGGTGTCGGTCACTTGCTGCATCACTTCGCCGCCTTGTTCCGACACCGACGAGGCCGACTGGGCCAGGGTGTTGGCCTGCTGGGCGTTGCTGGCGTTTTGCTTCACGGTCGAGGTCAACTCCTCCATGGCGGTGGCCACCTTTTCCAGCGACGAGGCCTGGATGGCGGTGCGCGAGGACAGGTCCTCGTTGCCGTGGGCGATTTCCGACGAGGCGCTGGCGATGGCGTCCGTACCCTGGCGCACCTGGCCGACGATGCCGGCCAGGCTGTCGCGCATGGTCTTGATCGCGTGCAGCAGGCTGTGCAGGTCGCCGTCCTTGACGTCGACGTCGACGGCCAGGTCGCCCTCGGCGATCTGGTTGGCGATCTCGGCGGCGTAGGCCGGTTCGCCGCCGAGCTGCTTGAGCAGCAGGCGCTTGATCAGGCTGGCGATCAGCACGCTGAGCACGAAGGCGACGATGGTCAGCGCGATGGCCCAGCTGCGCACGGCGGCGGCGCGGCTCTCCGACAGGTCGCTGGCGGCGGCCGATTCCTTTTGCGCGGCCGTCACCAGCACGGCGATGTCGGCGACGATCTGGCGCCGCAGCGGGCTGCATTCGGTGACCAGGAACTTGCCGAACTCCTCCATCTGCTTGGCCTCGCGCAGCTTGCGTGGCTGCTTGAGGGCCTCGGCCATCGCCAGCAGGCCGGACTTGACCTTGTCGAACTGGGCGTTGCCGGCGAAGCCGGGCGTCATCTTCTCGACGGCGGCCAGGTACAGCGCCTTCTGTTCGTCGACGATGGCCAGTTCCTTGGCGGCTTGGGCCTCGTCGTTGAAGATGTAGGCGTTGCGCGCGGCCAGGCCGGTCTGGGCCAGCGCCTCGCGCGCCGCGTAGAGCGGCTCAAGGTGGTTGTCGTTGATGCGGTTTTGCTCCTTGAAGGCGGCCGCGATCGACGACACGCCGACGATGGAGACGGCCGCGAGGATGAGCATGAAGGCGGTCAGCATGCCGAAGCCCAGCGTCAGCTGGGTACCGATTTTAAGTTTTTTAATGGCGTTCATTGTAATTTTCCCGGAAACGTTGGTCGTTTCCACAAAATCCTGCAGTCAGGCTGGTTGAGGGAAACGGAGCCGCGAGGGCGGCGACAAATTGTGTATGGCTGTCGCGGGAGTTGGGCGAGGCCGGAAAAGACGGGTGTTGCCGATACGGGTGCTGCGAATACTGCGATCACTAAACCTTGCGGCGCGCCGGCGGATGGGGGCGGCGCGCCGTGGCCGCCCCTAACGCGGGGTGCGGCGCTGAATCTCTTCCGACGTGATGGCCGCCAGCTCGCGCAGCGAGCGGATCTCGCGGTCGCGCAGCTTGCGCGGTTCGCGGTCGAGCACGCACAAGGTGCCGAGCGGGTTGCCGCCGGCGTCGAGCAATGGGAAGGCGGCGTAAAAACGGATGTAGGGCGCGCCGACGACCAGCGGATTGTCCTGGAAGCGCGGGTCGCGCGCGGCGTCCTCGACCATGAAAAGGCCGTTTTGCAGGATGGCGTGGCTGCAGAACGCCCAGTCGCGCGGGGTTTCGACCACGTCCACGCCGACGCGCGACTTGAACCACTGGCGGTGCGAGGTGAGCAGACTGATCAGCGCCATCGGCGACTCGGTGACCTGGCTGGCCAGCCAGGTGAGGCGGTCGAACACGGTCTCGGGCGCGGTGTCGACGATGCGCGCGGCGTCCAGCGCCAACAGGCGCTGGGCCTCGTCGTGGGCGACCGGGTACAGCGGCGCGGCCGCCTGCGCGAATTCGGCGCTGCTCGGCGCCAGCGGCGCCGCGGCCGGCGCGGCGGGACCGTCGCGCTGCTCCATCAGGCGTTTGACGGCGCTCAGGCGCACGCGCCGGTGGCCGCCCGGCGTCTTCCACGAGGGAATGGCGCCGTTCTCGATCCACAATTGCGCCGTGCTCACGGCCACCCCGAGCAACTCGGCGGTCGCGCTGGTGGTGAGGACGGCATCTTTGGTGTGGGGCATCGACGATCTCGCAAAAGGGAGGGTGAACAATCTATGGGGGGATTGTACCTAATTTCCGTAAGGAAATATCGAGAATTGACGAAAATGACGGTCTAGTTGTATTTGGGCAACGAAATATTGTCGATTTCTGACGATGTTGGCGCACCGGCCCGCGCCGCGCTCGAATTCGTCAATTTGTGAAGTTTCAGTGCGCGGCGCGGGCGCCGCGCCCGGCCTTGATGAACTTTCGAAACCGTAATAAAGCTGACACCTGTTTGCTTTAGAATGGCCGCCAGTCCACTCCACCGGCCATATGTGATGAATAAAAAACGCCAATTCTTCCCGCGCCAGGTGGTCGAGGCCGGCGGCAACCGCTGGGACTGGGCGCTGCTGCCGATCGTGCTGGCCGTGTTCGTGCTGCTGGCCTACGGCGGCCAGCAGATGGCGCGGCCGTACGAACTGGGCCAGGCGCTGCCGCTCTCGCTCGATCCGCTCAACCTGCCGTACTACCTGCTGCGCACCACCTTGCGCATGTTCATCGCGCTGGGCGCGTCGGTGGTGTTCGCCTGCGTGTTCGCCGCGCTCACGACCAAGTACAAGCTGGCCGAAAAAGTGCTCGTGCCGCTGCTCGACATCCTGCAATCGATCCCCATCCTCGGCTTTTTGTCGATCACGGTGACGGCCTTCATCGCGCTCTTCCCCGGCAACCTGCTCGGCGTCGAGTGCGCGGCCATCTTCGCCATCTTCACCTCGCAGGCGTGGAACATGGCGTTTTCCGCCTACCAGGGCTTCCGCAACGTGCCGGCCGAGCTGTCGGAGGCGGCCAGCGTGTTCCAGCTCTCGGGCTGGCAGCGCTTCTGGCGCCTCGAGCTGCCGTTCGCCATGCCCGGCCTGCTGTGGAACATGATGATGTCGATGTCCGGCGGCTGGTTCTTCGTGGTGGCGTCGGAGGCGATCTCGGTGTCGAACCAGAACATCAAGCTGCCCGGCATCGGCTCCTACATCGCGCTGGCCATCGAGCGCAGCGACCTGGGGGCGATGGGCTGGGCGGTGTTCGCCATGCTGATCGCGGTGCTGCTGTACGACCAGCTGTTTTTCCGCCCGCTGCTGGCGTGGGCCGACAAGTTCCGCTTCGAGGAGACCGGCGGCGACACGGCCCAGCAATCGTGGCTGCTGACGTGGCTGCGCCGCACCGAGCGCACGCAAGCGCTGGTGGCGTGGTGCGGCGAGCTGCTGTCGCGCTCGATCGCGCTGTTCCGCCTCGGCCACGACGGCACCTCGATCCGCGCGCGCCGCCACGGGCAATCGAGCGGCGCCCAGCGGGTGTGGGACGCCGTCATCGCCGCCGTCGTCTTCTACGCGCTGTGGACGCTGGGCCATTTCATCAGTACTGAGGTCGGCTGGAGCGAGGTCGGACATGTGTTCGTGCTCGGGCTCTATACGCTCGCGCGCGTGGTGCTGCTGCTGGTGCTGGCGTCGCTGGTCTGGGTGCCGGTGGGCGTGTGGATCGGCATGAATCCGCGCTGGGCCTCGCGCACGCAGGCGGTGGCGCAGTTCCTGGCCGCGTTCCCGGCCAACCTGGTGTTCCCGGTGGCGGTGATCGTCATCATGCGCTTCCACCTGAACCCGGACATCTGGCTCTCGCCGCTGATGATCCTCGGCACCCAGTGGTACCTGCTGTTTAACGTGATCGCCGGCGCCTCGACGATCCCGACCGAGTTGCGCCACGCGGCGCAGAACTTCGGCCTGACCGGCTGGCTCAAATGGCGGCGCTACCTGCTGCCGGCCATCTTCCCCAGTTTCGTCACCGGCGCCATCACGGCCTCGGGCGGCTCGTGGAACGCCAGCATCGTGGCCGAATACGTCAGCTGGGGCGCGACCAACGTCAAGGCCCATGGCCTGGGCAGCTACATCAACGAGATGACCACCGCCGGCGACTTTCCGCGCATCGCGCTCGGCATCGGCGTGATGTGCATCTTCGTCATGGGCTTCAACCACTTCGTCTGGCGCCGCTTGTACACGCTGGCCGAGAGCCGGCTGCATTTTTAGGATTGGACAGAGCATGAGCACACCCATCGTCGAATTGAAAGCGGTCGGCAAACACTTCCGCGCCGCCGACGGCTCCGCGCGCGCGGTGCTGCAGGGCGTCGACTTCACGCTGCACGAGGGCGAGATCGTCGCCCTGCTGGGGCAGTCCGGCTCCGGCAAGTCGACCATGCTGCGCATCATGGCGGGGCTGATCCCGGCCGACGACGGCCAGGTGCTCTACCGCGGCATGCCGCTGTACGGCACGGCGCGCGGCATCCGCATGGTGTTCCAGTCGTTCGCGCTGTTCCCCTGGCTGACGGTGCAGAAGAACGTGGAGCTGGGCCTCGAGGCCCAGGGCATGCCGGCGGCCGAGCGGGCGCTGCGCGCCGAAAAGGTGATCGCGTTGATCGGCCTGTCCGGCTTCGAGGGCGCGCTGCCGCGCGAGCTCTCGGGCGGCATGCGCCAGCGCGTCGGCATCGCCCGCGCGCTGGTGATGGAGCCGGAGGTGCTGCTGATGGACGAGGCGTTTTCCGCGCTCGACGTGCTCACCGGCGAGCGCCTGCGCGAGGAAATCCTCGAGTTGTGGCAGTCCGGGAAGATCCCGACCAAGGCGATCCTGGTGGTGTCGCACAATATCGAGGAGGCGGTGATGATGGCCGACCGCGTGCTGATCTTCGCCAGCGATCCGGGCCGGGTGCGCGCCGAGCTGCCCATTTCGCTGCCGCAGCCGCGCAAGGCCGAGGGGCCGGAGGTGCGCCAGCTGATCGACCAGGTGTACGAGTTGATGACGGCCGGCGCGGGCCGGCGCGGTTTGATCAGCGAGAAGGAGGTCAAGCTGCAGCTGGGCGACCGTCTGCCGCAGGCCAATATCGCGCACATGGAGGGGATTTTGGAGTTGCTGGCCGAGGAGCCGTTTTGCGGGCGCGCCGATTTGCCGCAGTTGGCCGAGGAGACCGAGCTGACCGACGCCGAGCTGCTGGAGGTGCTTAACGCTTTGATTTTGCTGGGCTTCGCTTATCTGACCAACGGCGATATCCTGTTGACGGAGCTGGGCGGGCGCTATGCGGCGGCGGCCAACGCCGAGCGGCAGGCGATGTTCGGGGTGCAGTTGCTCGAGCATGTGCCGCTGGTGGCGTATATCTGCCATGGGCTCAAGCAGGACAAGTCAGGCGATTTGCCGGAGGAGCTGTTCCTCAAGCTGCTGCGCTTTACGCTCAGCGACGAGGAGGCCGAGCGCGCGCTGCGCGTGGCCATCGAGTGGGGGCGGTATGGGGATCTGTTCGAGTATAACTTTAATACGGGTGTGATCGAGACTTGAGCCGTTGCTGGTGTTGCTGGCGTTGCTGGCGGCTCGGCGATGGCCGATTACGCGCTGCGCGCTAATCCGCCCTACGTTGGCCGGCGACCCGGTTCGCGGCCGCTGCGCACCGGGGTCGTACCCTGCGGGTCCGACCCCATCGCCCTGGGGGGGCAGTGGGCGTTATTCCGCCAGCCTGCCGAACACCCGCGCGGCCGCCGCGATGGTCTCGTCGATCACCGCGTCGCTGTGCTGGGCCGACACGAAGCCCGCTTCGAACGCCGCCGGCGCGAAATACACGCCTTCGTCGAGCATGGCGTGGAAGAAGGCGTTGAAACGCGCCCGGTCGCCGGCCATCATCTCGGCATAGTTGTGCGGCGGCGTTTCGCTGAAATACAGCCCGAACATGCCGCCCACCGAATCGGCGCAGAACACCACGCCGGCCTCTTTGGCCGCCGCCGTCAACCCGGCCGCCAGCCGCGCCGCCGTGGCGCTCAACTTCTCGTAGAAGCCCGGCGCCTGCACCAGCTTCAAGGTCGTCATGCCCGCCGCCACGGCCACCGGATTGCCCGACAGCGTGCCGGCCTGGTAGACGGCGCCCAGCGGCGCCATCTTGCCCATCAATTCGGCCGAGCCGCCGAAGGCCGCCACCGGCAGGCCGCCGCCGATCACCTTGCCCAGCGCCGTCAAATCCGGCTTGATGCCGTACAGCGCCTGCGCGCCGCCGAGCGCCACGCGGAAGCCGCACATCACCTCGTCGAAGATCAGCACCGCGCCATGTTTGGTGCACAAGGCCCGCATCGCCGTCAGGAACGCCTCGCTGGCCTTGATCAGGTTCATATTGCCGGCCACCGGTTCGACGATGACGCAGGCGATGTCGTCGCCGAAGGAGGCGAAGGCTTCCTCCAGCTGCGCGACGTCGTTGTAGTCGAGCACCAGCGTGTGCTTGACGAAGTCCTCCGGCACCCCGGCCGACGTCGGGTTGCCGAACGTGAGCAGGCCGCTGCCGGCCTTGACCAGCAGCGAGTCGGCGTGGCCGTGGTAGCAGCCCTCGAACTTGACGATCTTGTCGCGGCCCGTGGCGCCGCGCGCCAGGCGCAGCGCGCTCATGGTCGCCTCGGTGCCCGACGAGACCAGCCGCACCTGCTCGATCGACGGCACCAGCCGGCAGATCTCCTCGGCCATCAGCACCTCGCCCTCGGTCGGCGCGCCGAACGACAGGCCGCGCGCGGCCGCCTCCTGCACCGCCTTGACCACTTCCGGATGGGCGTGGCCGACGATGGCCGGGCCCCACGAGCCGATGTAGTCGATGTAGCGCTTGTCGTCGGCGTCCCAGAAGTAGGGGCCCTCGGCGCGGGTGATGAAGCGCGGCGTGCCGCCGACCGAACGGAAGGCGCGCACCGGCGAGTTGACGCCGCCGGGCGTGGTTTTCTGGGCGCGTTCGAACAGCGTGTCGTTTTTCGAGGTGGTGGGCGAATTGGTGGTCATGATGGCTTCTTCGATATCAATGTGTGGGGACGGTCACTGCAGGTCGGCCGGCGTGGTGAGCAGGTGGAAAAAGCGGTTCGGCACGAATTTGCCCATGCCGTAGCGCTGCGCGTGCGCCAGCGCGCCGACCGTGTATTCCTGCGCCGCGGCCACCGCCTCGGGCACGTCGGCGCCGCGCGCCATGAAGGCGGTGATGGCCGCCGACAGCGTGCCGCCGGCGCCCAGGAAGGGGCCCGGCAGGTGCTGCCAGGCGTCGTGGCTGACCACGCCGTCGGCGCCGAACAGGGTGTTGGCCAGCGTGTTGGGCGCCGGCGCGTCGCCCTGCGGCGAGTTGGCGGCCGTGCCGGTGACGAGCACGAATTCGCAGCCCAGGGCCAGCAGGTGCTCGACGTCCGATTCGAGCGTGTCCTCGCCGCCCTCGCGCCAGGTTTCGGCCAGCCGGCCCAGCTCCACGTGCGAGAGCATCAGCAAGGTCGCCTGCGGCACCAGCAACTGGCGCACCGCCGTGAGCAGTTCCTCGGCGTCGTCGTCGGGCAGGTCGGGCAGGCGCGAGCTGAACGGATCGAGGATCAGCGGCGCGTCCGGATAATCCGACAGGATCTCGGCGATCGCCGCCACCTGTTCGATGTTGGTCAGCGCGCCGACCTTGAAGGCGGCCATCGTCATGTCCTCGAGGACTACGCGGGCCTGGTCGGAGACCCAGTCCGGATCGATTTCCTGGACGTCCTCGACGCGCGCGCTGTCGCCGATCAGCAACGCGGTGGTGACCGCCAGGCCGGTGCAGGAGAGGGCCGAAAAAGCGGCCAGGTCGGCCTGGACGCCGACCGCGCCGGCCGGATCGGCCGCGCCGAAGCTTAATATGAGTGGAGAAGTTTGGTTTTGCACGGCGGGTAGATTAAGATACCTAATTCAGCATTTTACTTGATTGAAGGGTGGCAGAACGTGAGTAGCAATGAAACAACGCAGGAGTTCCAGACCTGGATGTGCCTGATCTGTGGCTGGATCTACGACGAGCAGGCCGGCCTTCCGGACGAGGGCATCGCCCCCGGCACCCGCTGGGCCGACGTGCCGATGAACTGGAGCTGCCCGGAATGCGGCGCGCGCAAGGACGATTTCGAGATGGTCGCCATCTGATTGATCTGTCAACACCGGGGCGCCGGCGCCAGCTTGGCGCGCCGGCCGCGCCGCCTATGCTATCGTGTGGCATCCTCCCAGCGACCCGATTATGACGACCACGCAGCAAGCCACCGTGTTCAAGCCGCCCCTGACCATCATGGTGATCGACGACAGCGGCACCATCCGCCGCTCGGCGCAGATCATGCTCGGCCAGGCCGGCTACCGCGTGGTGCTGGCCGAAGACGGCTTCGACGCCCTGGCCAAGATCGACGACCACCGCCCGGCGCTGGTGTTGTGCGACATCCTCATGCCGCGCCTGGACGGCTACCGGACCTGCGCGCTGATCAAAAAAAGCGCGGCGTGCCGCGCTACGCCGGTGCTGATGCTGTCGTCGAACGACGGCCTGTTCGACCGCGCGCGCGGCGCGATGGTCGGTTCGGCCGCCCATCTGACCAAACCTTTTACCCGGGACAGCCTGCTGGCCGCCGTGCGCGCGCACACCGGCGCGGCGGCCGTCCCGCCACCGGACTAAGAAAGCCCCACGCAATCATGGCCATACAACGGATTTTGATCGTCGACGACTCGCCCACCGAACGTTACTACCTGACCGATATCCTGGTGCGTAACGGCTTTACCGTGTCGGTGGCCGAAAACGGCGAGCAGGCGCTGGCCCTGATCAAGGCCGACAAGCCGCAACTGATCCTGATGGACGTCGTCATGCCGGGCGCGAACGGCTTCCAGGTCACGCGCGCGATCGCGCGCGACCCCGAACTGCAGGATGTGCCGGTGATTATCTGCTCGAGCAAGAACCAGGAGACCGACCGCATCTGGGGCCTGCGCCAGGGCGCGCGCGACTACCTGGTCAAGCCGGTCGACGCCGCCGACCTGCTGGCCAAGATCGCCGCGCTGTCGGCAGCCACCGATTAAGATGCGCGGCCCCACGCCCGATACCGAAACGCCCGCCGCGCCCGACGGCACCGAGCGCCGCAGCCGGCTGCGCCAGTACCAGGTGCGGCTGCTTGAGCGCGTGCAGGCGGCCAAGAGCGGCGCGGCGGTGGGCGGGCGCGAACTGGGCGTGTTGATCGGCGGACGTTTATGCCTGCTGGAGTTGACCCGCATCGGCGAGATCGTGCCGCGACAACCGGTGACGCCGGTGCCGCTGACGCGCGATTGGTACCTTGGCCTGGCCAATATACGCGGCGACCTGACCGGCATCGTCGACCTGGCCCGCTACCCGGATTGGGATGGCGGGGATGGCGTCGCCGGCGGTGGCGGCGCAAGGGCGGCGGCCTCGGAGCGGCGCTTCATCACCTTCGCGCCGGCGCTCGGCTTTCACTGCGCGCTGCTGGCCGAGCGCGTGCTGGGGCTGCGCAAGCTGGCCGACATGCGCCCGGCGCCGGACGGCGGCGAGGGCGCCGGCGATGGCGAAGCGGGCGCCGTACCCATATGGCGCGGCGCCCGCTTGGCCGACGCCGACGGACAAAGCTGGACGCGGATCGATCTGGCGCGGCTGGTGCGCGACCCCGCTTTCCTGCACGTGGGCTTGTGAGGCTGGCATGGCCGACGACGGCGGCGGCGCCGCATCATTAATCCGGAGACGATGGCATGGCTTTCAAGATGGGTAGTTTTCCGCGCGGCGCGCGGCATCCGGAGCAGGACCTGAACGCGCATGCCGACGGCGGCGCGCCGCTGCGCCTGCGCGACGCGCTGGGCCGGCTCGGCACGCGCGTGCCGCCGGCCGACGCCCCCGCCGCCGTCAAATTGCCTTTGATCGGCCACCTGCCGGCGCAGCGCCAGTTGAGCATTTTGTCGACCGCGCTGGCCGTCAGCCTGGGCGCGAGCGCGGTGTTCGTCGCGCTCAACACCATCGAAGGCGCCAACCGTTCGGCCCAGACCCAGGTCGCCAGCGATGCGCTGATGCACTCGCAGCGCATCGGCAAGGCCGCGCCCAACGCGGTGCAGGGCAGCGTCGAGGGCTTCCGCCAGCTCGAGGAAAGCCGCAAGGAACTCAATCGCGACATCGCGCTGATGACGCGCGGCGGCACCTTCCAGGGCCGCGACATCGGCGTGCCCGACGCCGCGCTGGCGCCGGTGGTGGCGGCGGCCAGCACGCAGTGGAGCGCGACCGACCGCGCCGCCGGCACCATCCTGGCGCTCAAGGCCGACTTGAGTGGCGTCGACAAGACGCTGCAAAAACTGAACGCGATGTCGCCGGACCTGCTGGCGCGCACCGAGGCGATCACCGCCATCAAGCTGCAGCGCGGCGCCTCGGCGCGCGAGATCGCCGCGCTGGGCGCCTTGTCGATGCTGACCCAGCGCATGAGCCGCGGCGCCAGCGAATTCCTCACCGCCGGCGGCATCAGCTCGGAGACGGCGTTCCAGCTGGGGCGCGACGCCACGGTGTTCCGCAACACGGTCGACGCCTTCCTCGACGGCGCCGCGCCGCTTGGCGTCGCCGCCGTGCGCGAGCCCGAGTTGCGCGCCATGTTCACCGCCCTCAAGGACGACTTCGAGGAGTACCGCAAGCTGGTGGCCGCGATCCTCGACCGGCTCGATAAATTCGGCGCCGCGAAAAGCGCCGAGCAGCTGATCTTCAACGACAACGAGGCGCTGCGCCAGCGCCTCACGGCGCTGCAGCAGGCCTACCGCGGCGAGCAGGATACGCCCGGGCCGACCTTTTGGCTGATGGTGGCCGGCGGCCTGCTGACGCTGGCGGCGGCGCTGGCGATCGGCCGCGTGCTGCTGATGGACTCCCACAACCGCACGCGCGGCGCCGACCGCCGCCGCCGCGAGGCCGAGGCGATGCGCCAGCAGGCGCAGCGCCAGGAGGAGGAGGCCAAGGCCGTCAACGACCGCAACCAGGCCGCCATCCTGCGCCTGATGAACGAACTGCGGCAGGTGGCCGACGGCGACCTGACGGTGCACGCGACCGTCTCCGGCGACATCACCGGCGCCATCGCCGACTCGGTCAACTACACGGTCGAGGAGCTGCGCGGGCTGGTGGGGCGGGTGACGGCGACCGCCGAGCAGGTGACCGCCGCCTCGACCAGCGCGCAAACCATCGCCAGCGACCTGCTCGAGGCGTCGCAGCGGCAGTCGCGCGAGATCGTCGACGCCAGCGCCGCCGTGGCCCGCATGGCCGGCGAGATCACCGACGTCTCGCGCTCGGCGAGCGAGTCGGCCGACGTCGCGCGCCAGTCGGTGGCGGCGGCGCGCCAGGGCTCGACGGCGGTGGAAAACGCCATCAAGGGCATGCACGAGATCCGCGACCAGATCCAGGACACCTCCAAGCGCATCAAGCGGCTGGGCGAGTCGTCGCAGGAGATCGGCGAGATCACCGAACTCATTTCCGACATCACCGAGCAGACCAACGTGCTGGCGCTGAACGCGGCGATCCAGGCGGCGTCGGCCGGCGAGGCGGGACGCGGCTTTTCGGTCGTGGCCGAGGAGGTGCAGCGGCTGGCCGAGCGCTCGGCCGAGGCGGCCAAGCAGATCGGCGCGCTGGTGCGCGCCATCCAGACCGACACCCACGACGCGGTGGCGGCGATGGAGAAGTCGACCCATGGCGTGGTCGAGGGCGCGCGCCTGTCCGACGCCGCCGGCGCGGCGCTCAACGATATTTCGCAAGTGTCGAACCGCCTCGCCGAGCTCATTTCCGGCATGTCGCTGGCGTCCGGCCGGCAGGCGACATCGGCCAACGGCGTGGCGCGCGACATCCAGCACATCCTGAAGGTGACCGAGCAAACGCAGGACGGCACCCAGCAAACGGCGCAGTCGATCCACGACCTGTCGGTGCTGGCGCAGGAGTTGAAAAACTCGGTGGCGCGCTTCCGAATCGCCGCCTGAACGCGGCCGGCACCCCATTGAAAGGCAAGCATGACTACCACTGATTTTTCGACACCGCCGCAACCGGACACGGACCCGCTGTCCTGGGTGATGGTTGAAATCCGCGAGTCGCTGGCGCGCTCCAGGACCGCGCTGGTCGAAGCCGGCGGCAGGGCGGCGGAGGATCAGGCGACCCAGCTGCGGCACGCGAAATCGCATTTGCACCAGGCCCACGGGGCGCTGCGGATGGTCGACATCGACGGCGTGAGCGAGGTCACCGCGGTGGCCGAGGCGGCGCTGGACCGCTTCAAGGCCGGCGCCGTCAAGTGCAGCACCGACCATGTGGAGGTGGTCTCGCAGCTGTATCAGGCGCTGGTCGAATATCTGGAGCAGTTGCTGGCGGGCGCGCCGTCGCAGCCGGCCAGGCTGTTCCCCTATTACCGCGCGGTGCAGGAGATGATCGGCGCCGAGCGCATCCACCCGGCCGATTTGTTCTTCCCCGATTTGTCGCGCATGCGCGCGCCGGCGCCGGAGGAGGGCGCCGCTGGCGATCAGGCAGCCAACGCCGCTGCCGACCATGCGGCCGACTACGCGGCCTGCCGCCAGCGCTTCGAACGCGCGCTGCTGCCATACCTGAAAAGCGCGGACCCCGCGCAACAACGCGAGCACGCCGCCGCCCTGCTCGACGCCGTCAAGCTGGTCGCCGCCGGCCAGCGGGA
Organism: uncultured Duganella sp.; assembly: GCA_963513825.1. Classification (GTDB taxonomy): domain Bacteria; phylum Pseudomonadota; class Gammaproteobacteria; order Burkholderiales; family Burkholderiaceae_D; genus Rugamonas. The sequence continues at coordinate 12,470 of CAUPRW010000027.1, read as the reverse complement.
CGACGCCGCGCGCACCTTCTGGCTGGCGATGCAGGGCTTCGCCGAGCTGGTGGCCAACGGCGAGCTGGCCGGCGGCCTGTATGTCAAACAGCTGTTCGGCTTGATCAATCTGCAAATCCGCCGCCTGAGCCAGGGCACCGCCGCGCAGCCGGAGGCGATGCTGCGCGACGCGCTGTTCTTCATCGCGGCCGCCGGCGCCGGCACCGCCTCGCCCACGGCCAAGCAAATGCTCACCCTGTTCGCGCTCGACGGCACGGTGCCGGCCGATTACGAAACCCGCCGATACGGCCGGATCGACGACGAGGCACTGTCGCGGGCCAAGGCCGCCGTCGCGCGCGCCGTCGCCCTGTGGGACGCGCAGGCCGGCGGCGACATCGACACGCCAGCCGATGCCGCCGTCGGCGCCGCCCTGGCCGACGCCGCGCGCGAATGCGACCACCTCGACGTGCCGGCGCTCGGCGCGCTGCTGCGCCAGATGGGCGAGGCCGCGCGCGGCGCCGCCCTGGGCGGCGACGACGCACTGGCGCGGGAGCTGGCGGCGGCGCTGCGGTTCGCCGAACACGCCCTCGAGCGCGTCGGCCACCTGCCGGCCGACTTCGCGGCCAACGCCGACACGATGGGCGCGCGCCTGCTGGCGCTGGTGGGCGGCGAAACGCCGCCGGAGCCGGCCGGGTGGCAGGGCGGCCTGGCGAACCGGATGCGGGAGGACGACACCGCCGCCGAGCTGTCGGCGCAAATGAAAGCCGGCCTGCGGCGGGTCGAGAAGGTGCTCGACGAGTATTACGTCGATCCGGCCGGGCGCCCGGCGCTGGCCGAACTCGATCCGGTGCTGGACCGGTTGCGCGAAACGCTGGCCGTGCTCGGCCAGGACGACGCGATGAGGGCGGCTAGCCACGTCAGGGCGGCGGTGGCCGCGCTGGCCGCCGGCGGCGACACCGCGCTCGAGCCGAAGGCGCTCGACGACATCGCGCAGAACGTCGGCGCGCTGGGCTTTTTTGTCGACATGCTGGCGCAGAACGCCGCCGGCGCGCGCGAGCGCTTCGCCTTCGACGCCGCGCAGGGCAGCTTCCGTTCGGTGCCGTTCAAGAAGATGGCGCAGGCCGAGTCGATCCCGGTGCTCGACCAGCAAGTGCTGTCGCCGGCGCCCGCCTCGATGCCGTCGCAAACGCCGCCGGCGGCCGCCACCGATGCCGCCGTCGAGGCCGGGCAGCTGGACATGTTCATCGCCGAGGCGCGCGAGGCGCTGGCCTTCGTCGACCAGACGCTGGCCCTGCCCCGTTCGGAATTTGGCGACGAGCGTTCGCTGACGATGTTGCGCCGCTCGTTCAACACCTTGAAGGGCAGCGGCCGGATGCTGGTGTTGAACCAGTTCGCCGACGCGGCGCACGCGGTCGAACGGGTACTGAACACCTGGCTGGCCGAGGAGCGGCCGGCGACCGAGGCGCTGTTCGCTTTGCTGGAGGCGGCCGCGCGCGAGATGGCCGATTGGGTCGGCGAGCTGGCCTCTTCCGGGGTAGCGGCCCGCAATGCGCAGGCCTTGGTCGACGCGGCCGAGCGGGTGCGTGACGGCGGCGAGTTCTTTATCGACACCGTCAAGCGCGTCGGCGAGCTGGAGATCCCGCTGCCGCTCTATAACATCTATCTGCAGGAGGCCGGGCAGCTGGTCGGCCTGCTGCGGCGCGATTTCGGCGAATGGCGACAGGCGCCGCGCCGCGCGGTCAACGTCGAGGCGTTGAAAGCATCCCACACCCTGGCCGGCACTTCGGGCACGGTCGGCTTCGGACTGCTGCGCGAGGTGGCGCTGGCGCTGGAGGCGACGCTCGAAGCGCTGCAAGCGCCGGCGCCGCATCTCGATCAGGCGCAGCACGACCTGCTGGAATTTTCCGTCGAACGCATCGGCCAGATGCTGGGGGCATTCGCCCAGGGCGAAATGCCGGCCGCGCAACCGGAACTGATCGCCGCCTTGACGCAGTTGCGCGTAGCGTTGGCGGCCACCCCGCCCGGCGCCGGCCATGACATCGAGGCGCGCCTCGACAATCTGGTTGCGGAGACGATGGAAAGCATCGCCTCGCCAGCGCCGTCGGAGGCGGCGGAGGCCGTGGAGTCGCCGCTCGACCGTTTGTTCAGGGATGTCTACGAGATCATCAGCGGCAGCGTGCCGGAGTCGGATGCGCCCGCGCCGCCGCCAGCGGCCAAGAAACTCGAGGCGCGCGCCGACGACAGCATCGATGACCTGTTCAACGCCGCTTTCGACGACGCCTTCGCCGAGCCGCCGCTGAACATCACCGCGCCGGCGGCGGAAGCCGGGGCGGAACCCGAACTCAAATCCGGGCCAGCCTCGGAGCCCGGGTTCGATTCCATTTCGGAGTCTGAATCCGAACCCGCACCGGCATCGGAGCCCGAGCCAGAACCCGAACATGAAGCGCAATCCGAGCCCGAGGCGCAATCCGATCCCGAAGCGCAATCCGAGCCCGAGGCGCAATCCGATCCCGAAGCGCAATCCGATTCCCTACTCGACGCCGAGATCATCGAGCTGGCGCCGGCCGCGCCGGAAATCCTGGCCGCCGCGCCGGCATTGTTCACCGACGAGTTGGACGACGAGCTGCTGCCGGTCTTCCTGGAGGAGGGCGCCGACCTGCTGCCACGGGTGGGCGAAGCGCTGCGCGCCTGGCAGCACGATCCGGCCGATACGTCCCAGGCGCAAGGCCTGCTTCGCCTGCTGCACACGGTCAAGGGCAGCGCGCGCATGGCCGGCGCGATGCGCCTGGGCCAGCATGCGCACGAAATCGAAACCCATATCGAGAACATGGTGCATGCCGGCTCGGCCACGCCGCAGGCGTTCGACGAATTGCTGGCCCATTACGACCACGCCCTGCTGCTGTTCGAGCAATTGCAGCATCCGGCCGATGCCGGCGTGGCCGGCCTGGCGGACGATGTCGACAGCATGGAGGCCGGACTGGGCGCCGCGCCGCAGGGGGAGGAGGCGCCCGCGGGCGCCAGGTCGCCGCTGGTGCGCGTGCGCGCCGACATCCTCGACCGCCTGGTCAACCAGGCCGGCGAGGTATCGATCTCGCGCTCGAAGCTGGAGAACGAACTCGGTACGCTGCGCGCGTCGCTGCCGGAGTTCGCCGACAACCTGGCGCGCCTGCGCCGGCAGTTGCGCGAGGTTGAAATGCAGGCCGAATCGCAGATCGCCTCGCGCCTGTCGGTGGCCAGCGAGCGCGAATTCGATCCGCTCGAATTCGACCGCTTCACCCGCCTGCAGGAGTTGACGCGCATGATGGCGGAAAGCGTCAACGACGTCGCCACCTTCCACGACAGCCTCGCGCGCAGCGTCGACAGCGCCAGCGACGACCTGGTGCTGCAGGCGCGCCTGACGCGCGATCTGCAGCGCGACCTGATGCGGGTGCGCATGGTGCCGTTCGCGAGCGTCTCCGAGCGGCTGTTCCGCGTGGCCCGTCAAAGCGCCAAGGAGGTCGACAAGCGGGTCAACCTCGATATACGCGGCGGCACGGTGGAAATCGACCGCAGCGTGTTGGAGCGCATGGCTGCGCCGTTCGAGCACCTGCTGCGCAACGCCATCGCCCACGGCGTCGAATCGCGCGCCGTCCGCGCGGCGGCCGGGAAAAATGAAACCGGCGAGCTGCTGGTGCAGGTCACGCAGCAGGGCAACGAGGTGGTGATCGAATTCTCCGACGACGGCGCCGGGCTCGATCTGGAGCGCATCCGTGCCAAGGCGATCGCCGGCGGCCTGCTGCCGGCGGACGAGGAGGTCACCGAGGCGCGCGTCGCCGACCTGATTTTCGAGCCGGGCTTCTCCACCGCCGAGGCGCTCACCGAGTTGTCGGGGCGCGGCTTCGGCATGGACATCGTGCAGTCGGAGGCGCAATCGCTGGGCGGGCGGGTCGATCTGTTCTCCGAGCGCGGCAAGGGTGTGCGCTTCACGATACGCCTGCCGCTCACGCTGGCCGTCACGCAGGTGGTGCTGCTCGAGGCGGGCGGCAAGACCTACGCCTTCCCGTCGATGCTGGTCGAGCAGGTGCTGCAGATGAAGGAGGCGGCGCTGGCCGAGGCGGACCAACAAGGTTACGTGCCGATCCAAGGCCATCAGGCAGCGTTGCATTATCTGCCGCGGTTGCTGGGCTACGGCGACGCGCCGCCGGGCGGGCGCTCGGCGCCGGTGATGATGCTCAAGAACGGCAACGAGCGGCTGGCGGTGCGGGTCGACGAGGTGGTCGGCAACCGCGAGGTGGTGATCAAGAATATCGGGCCACAGCTCGCGCGCCTGCCCGGCGTGGCCGGGGCGACGGTGCTGGGGACCGGCGAGATCGTGCTCATTCTTAATCCGGTGGCGCTGGCGCAGCACGTGGCGCACCAGCCGGAGGACAGGCGGCGCTACGCGCGGGCGGCCGATCCGGCGCCGGCGCCGGCGCGCTCGATCATGGTGGTGGACGATTCGATGACCGTGCGCAGGGTGACGCAGCGCCTGCTCGAGCGCGAGGGGTATCAGGTGTTGCTGGCCAAGGATGGCGTGGACGCGCTGGAGCAGTTGCAGGCGGCGGTGCCGGATTTGATGCTGGTCGATATAGAGATGCCGCGCATGGATGGTTTTGACTTGACGCGCAATGTGCGGGCCGATGCGCGGACCCGGGATGTCCCGATCATCATGATCACCTCGCGCACGGCCGATAAGCATCGCAATTACGCGCTGGAGCTGGGCGTGGATGCGTATTTCGGCAAGCCGTTCCAGGAGTCCGAGCTGCTCGAAGCGATGTCGGGGTTGATGAAACGTAGGGCGGATTAGGCGGAACGCCGTAATCCGCCATGCATGCGTCGCCGGCGGCGCACGCACGGCGGATTACGCTTCGCTAATCCGCCCTACGCGTCCGACGTGGTTTTTTTGACGACTTCGTAGCGCTCCAGCGTGCGCTTGCGCGCTTCGTCATGCATGACCACCGGCGCCGGATAGTCCAGCGGCAGCATGCGCGGCGTTTGCCACGGCGCGTGGATCTCCTTGTCGCTCAAGTCCTTCAACTGCGGCAGGTAGCGCCGGATGAACTTACCCTTGGCGTCGAACTTCTCCGATTGCGTGACCGGGTTGAAGATGCGGAAGTACGGCTGCGCGTCGCAGCCCGACGACGACGCCCATTGCCAGCCGCCGTTGTTCGAGGCCAGGTCGAAGTCATTGAGATGCAGCGCGAAATACGCTTCGCCACGGCGCCAGTCGATGCCCAGGTCCTTGATCAGGAAGCAGGCCGTGACCATGCGCAGGCGGTTGTGCATGTAGCCGGTCTGGTTCAGCTGCGCCATCGCCGCGTCCACCAGCGGGTAGCCGGTGCGCCCTTCGCACCACGCGGCGAACAATTCGTCCGCCTCCGGCCCCGTCTCCCAGGCGATGGCGTCGTAGGCAGGCTTGTAGGCGCCGCCGACCACGTGCGGATTGTGGAACATGATCATGGCGTAGAACTCGCGCCAGATCAGCTCCGCCAGCCACACCGGCGCGCCTTCGCCGCCGGCGCCGCGCGCCATCAGGTCCACCACCGTGCGCACCAGGTGGCGCACCGACAGCGTGCCGAAACGGAAATGCAGCGACAGATACGACGGCCCCTTGACGGCCGGGTAGTCGCGCGCGGTCTTGTAGTCGGCGATGCGCGGCAGGAAGTCGTCGAACAGCGCGGCCGCGCCGGACATGCCGGTCGGGATCTTCAATTCGGCCAGGTTGCTCGGCTCGAAGCCCAACTCCGCCAGCGTCGGCAGCGCCGGCGCGGGCGAGGGCGGCGGCGCCAGCCGCGCCGCGTGCGGTTCGACATGGTAGGGCGCCAGCACCGACGGATCGGCCTCCAGGGTTCTCAGCCAGGCGTTTTTGTAGGGGGTAAACACCGAAAACACGCCGCCCGTTTTCGATAGCACCTCGCTCTTTTCAAACACCACCTGGTCCTTGTAGCTGAGGAACTGGCGGCCGGCACCGCGCAGCGCTTCGGCCACGGCGGCGTCGCGCGCGATCGCCTGTGGCTCGTAGTCGTGGTTGCAGAACACGGCGTCCACGCCCAGTTCCGCCGCCAGGGCGGGGATGTCGGCCACCGGGTCGGCGTGGCGCACGATCAGGTGGCCGCCCAGTTGCGCCAGCTCGGCCGCCACCTCGGCCAGGCTGGCATGGATGAAGTCGACGCGGCGGTCGCGGCGCGGCAGGGCGTCCAGGATCGTTGTATCGTAGATAAAAACGCAATACACGGTGTCGCTGCCTTGCAGCGCCTGGTTCAGCGCGACATGGTCGAACACCCGCAAATCGCGGCGCAGCCATACCAGGGACGATTTCAGTTTCATTCGGTCTGTGTCAATCTCGTGGAGGAACGCAATCATGGTCGTCCTCCCAATTCAGTGTAAACTATCGGAAGGAGCGACAGATGCAAGCGGCGCGATGTTACAGCATTTGTCCAGGACATAGTGGTGGCACCGTAATATCGTGCCGCCAGCACAGAGAGAGCAACGCGTATGAAGAAGAGCAAAATTGGCAAAACTCTAACTGTCTCCGGCCTGGGAAAAGCGGAAGTCCAGGGCGTGGCGGCCGGTGGCGCGCAAACGCCGCCCTCGGACGACATCGATACGCTGGGCCCGATCGGCGGCGGCGCCACGCCGCAATTGAATCTCGCCAACCATTTTCTCATCGCCATGCCCTCGATGCAGGACCCGGTCTTCGGCGGCACGGTCGTGTATGTCTGCGAGCACAATGAAAACGGCGTGCTCGGCGTGGTCATCAACAAACCCACCGACATGACCATGCAAGTGCTGTTCGAGCGCATAGACCTGAAGCTCGAAGAGGGCCCCGGCCTGGCTTCGCACGTCGACGAGCCCATCATGTTCGGCGGCCCGGTGCAGGACGACCGCGGCTTCGTGCTGCACACGCCGGGCCACCACTACTCGTCGTCGCTGACGGTGACCAAGGACATCGCCTTCACCACGTCGATCGACGTGCTCGAGGCCGTCGCCGCCGGCGAGGGGCCGCCGCACATGCTCGTCTCCATCGGCTACTCGGGCTGGAGCCCGGGCCAGCTCGAGGATGAGATCGGCCGCAACGGCTGGCTCACGGTCGGCGCCGATCCCGAGATCCTGTTCAACCTGCCCATCGAGGAACGCTACACGGCGGCCATGCGCCTGCTCGGTATCGATCCGCTGATGCTGACCTCCGAGGCTGGCCATGCTTGAGTTCGGTCAGCCGTGAGCGTCGAAACCGTCTTTGCTTTCGATTTCGGCGTCAAACGCATCGGCGTGGCGATGGGTAACACCATGATTCGCCAGGCCCAGCCAGTCAAAGTCATCTCCGCCGTCGACAGCGCCACCCGCTTTGCCGACATCGCCGCCCTGCTCGACGAGTGGCAGCCCGACCGCCTGGTGGTCGGCCTGCCCATGCATCCGGACGGCGCCGCCCACGAGATGACGGCGCGCGCGCGCAAGTTCGCCAACCAGCTCAATGGCCGCTTCAACCTGCCGGTCGAGCTGGTCGACGAGCGCTATTCGTCGGCCGTCATCACCGCCAGGCGCGGCGAGGTCATCGACGACCGCGCCGCCGCCATCATCCTGCAACAATATTTCGACGCCACTTAGCGAACCACCATGTCCACACTGAACCCCCATCAACTCGACGCCGAGGCGCTGTACGCGGCGCTGCTCGAAGACGTCAAAACCGGCCTGGCCGGCGTGGCCGACGTCGCCATCGTCGGCATCCACTCCGGCGGCGCCTGGATCGCCGAGCGCCTCGCGGCCGACCTCGGCCTGTCGGCCCGCTGCGGCGTGCTCGACGTGTCCTTCTACCGCGACGACTACGCCAAGAAGGGCTTGCCGGCCGAGGTCAAGCCGACCAACATCGGCTTCGACGTGGCCGCCGCCAACATCCTGCTGGTCGACGACGTGCTCTACACCGGGCGCACCACGCGCGCGGCCATCAACGAGCTGTTCGACTACGGCCGCCCGGCGCGCATCATGCTCGCCGCACTGGTCGACCGCGGCGAGCGCCAGTTGCCGGTGGCCGCCGATTTCGTCGCCGCGCACGTGGCCGTGCCGCCGGGGCAGGCGCTGGTGCTCAAGCGCGCCGACGATGGACAATTCACGCTAACCATAGACCACGCCTAGACCATGCTCAATCCGCAACTGAATAAAAACGGCGAACTCCAGCACCTGCTGTCGATCGAGGGATTGCCCAAATCCATCCTCAATCACATCCTCGACACCGCCTCGTCGTTCGTCGGCATCTCCGACCGCGACGTCAAGAAAGTGCCGCTCATGCGCGGCAAATCGGTGTTCAACCTGTTCTTCGAGAACTCGACCCGCACCCGCACCACCTTCGAGATCGCCTCCAAGCGCCTGTCGGCCGACGTCATCAACCTCAACATCCAGGCCTCGTCGGCCAGCAAGGGCGAGTCCCTGCTCGACACCATCGACAACCTGTCGGCCATGCACGCCGACATGTTCGTGGTGCGCCACGCGCAGTCCGGCGCGCCCTACCTGATCGCCAAGCACCTGCACGACACCAAGCAGTCGCACGTGCACGTGGTCAACGCCGGCGACGGCCGCCACGCGCACCCGACCCAGGGGCTGCTCGACATGTACACGATCCGCCACTACAAAAAAGACTTCACCAACCTGACGGTGGCCATCGTCGGCGACATCCTGCACAGCCGCGTGGCCCGTTCGGACATCCACGCGCTCACCACCCTGGGCGTGCCGGAAGTGCGCGCGATCGGCCCGCACACCCTGCTGCCGGGCGGCCTCGAGCAGATGGGCGTGCGCACCTTCACCAACATGGAGGAGGGCTTGAAGGGTGTCGACGTGATCATCATGCTGCGCCTGCAAAACGAACGCATGAGCGGCGCGCTGCTGCCGTCGGCGCAGGAATACTTCAAGAGCTACGGCCTGACGCCCGAGCGCCTGGCGCTGGCCAAGCCGGACGCCATCGTCATGCACCCGGGGCCGATGAACCGCGGCGTGGAAATCGATTCGGCGGTGGCGGACGGCCCGCAGGCGGTGATTTTGCCGCAGGTGACGTTCGGCATCGCGGTACGGATGGCGGTGATGAGCATTGTGGCGGGGACGCAAGGATGAAAGCAGGAATGAACTCGATTAAAAATCTTCACATCAAGAACGGCCACCTGGTCGACCCGGCCAACGGCATCGACGCCAAACACGACCTCTACATCGCCGACGGCAAGGTGGTCGCGGTAGGCCAGGCGCCCGCCGGCTTCAGCGCCGACCACACCATCGACGCCGCCGGCCTGGTCGTCGCGCCCGGCCTGGTCGACCTGTCGGCGCGGCTGCGCGAGCCCGGCTACGAATACAAGGCCACCCTGGAATCGGAAATGCAGGCGGCGATGCAGGGCGGCGTGACCAGCCTGATCTGCCCGCCGGACACCGACCCCGTGCTCGACGAGCCGGGCCTGGTGGAAATGCTCAAGTACCGCGCCAAGACGCTCAACCAGGCCCACGTTCATCCGCTGGGCGCGCTCACCGTCGGCCTCAAGGGCAAGGCGCTGACCGAGATGGCCGAGCTGACCGAGGCCGGCTGCATCGGCTTCGCCCAGGCCGAGGAGCCGGTCGAGGACACCAACGTGCTGCTGCGCGCGATGCAATACGCTAAAACCTTCAACTACACCGTCTGGCTGCGCCCGCAGGACGCGCACATCGGCCGCGGCGGCATCGCCGCCAGCGGCCCGCTCGCCTCGCGCCTGGGCCTGTCGGGCGTGCCGGTGATGTCGGAAACGATCGCGCTGCACACCATTTTCGAGCTGATGCGCTCGAGCGGCGCCCGCGTCCACCTGTGCCGCCTGTCGTCGGCCGCCGGCCTCGAACTGGTGCGCCAGGCCAAGAAGGAGGGCTTGCCCGTCACCTGCGACGTCGGCGCCCACCACGTGCACATGACCGACGCCGACATCGGCTTTTTCGACTCCAACGCGCGCCTGACGCCGCCGCTGCGCAGCCAGCGCGACCGCGACGCCATCCGCCTCGGCCTGCTCGACGGCACCATCGACGCGCTGTGCTCGGACCACACGCCGGTCGACGACGATGAAAAGCTGCTGCCGTTCGGCGAAGCGTCGCCCGGCGCCACCGGGCTCGAACTGCTGCTGTCGCTGACCCTGAAATGGGCCGACGACTACGCCGCCGGCCAGCTCGACGGCGCCGGCAAGGCCGCCATGGGGCCGCTGGCGCGCGCGCTCTCGCGCATCACGGCCGACGCCGCCCGCGTGGCCGGCCTGGCCGCCGGCACCTTGTCGGTCGGCGCGGTGGCCGACGTCTGCATCTTCGATCCACAGGCGAGCTGGACGGTGGAAGCGTCGGCGCTGGCCAGCCAGGGCAAGCACACGCCCTTCCTCGGCTACAACCTGAGCGGACAGGTGCGAACGACCATCGTGGCCGGCCACGTGGCCTACCAGCGCGGCTGATCCGTCCGGATGAAGATTTCGTTGATGTTGCGCCTGGCGCGGGTGTTTTTGCACGTGCTGCTGGGCATGGCGATCTGCGCCACGGTGTTTCCCTGGATCGCGCAGGACCGGCGTAACGGCCACATCCGGCGCTGGTCGACCCGCTTGCTCGTGATGTGCAACGTCACGGTCGAGCAGCGGACGCAGGCGCCGATGCTCGAGCGGGCCATGGTGGTGGCCAACCACGTGTCGTGGCTCGATATCTTCGTCGTCCACAGCCTGCACCCGAGCCATTTCGTCGCCAAGGCCGAGATCCGCTCGTGGCCGCTGGCCGGCTGGCTGGCGGAGAAGGCCGGCACGGTGTTCATCTCGCGCGGCAACCGGCGCGATTTGCGGCATATCTTCAAGGGGCTGGTGGACACGCTGGCGCGTGGCGAGCGGGTGGCGTTTTTCCCGGAGGGCACCACGTCGTCGCAGGGCAATTTGCTGCCGTTCCACGCCAACCTGTTCGAGGCGGCGATCGACGCCAGGGTGCCGGTGCAGCCGGTGGCGTTGTCGTATGTCGATCCGCAGGGGGCGCTGCATTCGTCGGTCGACTTCATCGGCGAGATGACGTTTGCCGAGAGTATCATCGCGATTCTCGAGGGGCCGCCGGTGCTGGCCAGTTTGATGGTGTTGCCGGCGATCGATACGGTCGGCGCGCACCGGCGCGAGCTGGCCGAGGTGGCGCATCGGGCCGTCGCCGCCGCATTGAACGCGTAGGGCGGATTAGCGCAGCGTAATCCGCCGTGCGTGCGCAGTCGGCGGCCTATCATGCGCCGCCGGCGGCTCGACGTCGGCGGATTACGGCGTTCCGCCTAATCCGCCCTGCGAGCCGCGTGTTTCTTCACCGCCGGCGCCTGGAACTCGGGGCATTGCACCTGCAGCAAGCTGCGATCCTCCAGGCACACGGCCGACAACTGCCCACCCCACACGCAACCACTGTCGAGACCGATCAAATTGGGCTTGATGGTCAGCCCCAGCGCCGACCAGTGCCCGAACACGACCGTGTCGCGCGCGCTGCGCCGGCCCGGCACGTCGAACCACGGCATCAAGCCCGAGCCCTCGTCGGCGCTGCCGCTTTCCTTCATCTTGAAGTCCATCACGCCGTCGGCCGTGCAAAAGCGCAGCCGCGTCATGGCGTTGATGACGCAGCGCAGCCGGTCCGGCCCTTGCAGATCGTCCGACCATTGGTCCGGCAGGTTGCCGTACATCTCGGCGAGGAACTCGGCGAAACCGGCGTCCGCGCCGCGCAGCATGGCCTGCACCTCGCCGGCCAGCGCCATGGCCTGGTCGGCGCTCCATTGCGGCAGCAGCCCGGCGTGCACCAGCACGTGCCCCTGCGTGCGGATCGCCAGCGGACGGCGCCGCACCCAGTCGACCAGCTCGTCGCGGTCGGGCGCGTGCAGGATGTCGGCCAGCGTGTCGGACTTGTGCTCGGCGCGGATGCCATAGGCGACGGCGAGCAGATGCAGGTCGTGGTTGCCGAGCACGCTGTCGATGAGGCCGCCGCTGGCCATGGCTAGCTTGCGCACGTGGCGCAGGGTGGCGAGCGAGTCGGGGCCGCGATTGATCAGGTCGCCTGCGAACAGGATGGCCGGGTCGGTCACGCCGGCCCCGGCCGCGTGCGCGCGGATGCGCTCGAGCATGAGCAGGGCTTGCTCGTGGCAGCCCTGCAGATCCCCGATGACGTAGGTTTTCATATCGATGCTCGCTGGTTCGTTGCTTTGGAAACTGAAATAACCCCTAAATCAGGGCGCGGAATGTTGATTTTTGCCCGAAGTCAGCGAAGTTTCACATAAAATAACTGCCATGACTGTTTTGACTCTTGCTGCGGGATACTAAATGATTTTTGTGACAGGTGGGGCCGGTTTTATCGGTTCGAATTTCGTGCTCGACTGGCTGGCCCAGTCCGACGAGCCGGTGGTCAACTTCGACAAGCTGACCTACGCCGGCAATCTGAACAACCTGGCCGCGCTCAAGGCCGACCCGCGCCACGTGTTCGTGCGCGGCGACATCTGC
>CAUPRW010000026.1:0-79428 GCA_963513825.1 uncultured Duganella sp. | reverse complement strand
GGGCGCCAGGCCGGCTGCGGCCGGCCTGGCGCCCGCGTCGTCGCCTGTGGCCGCCGGCCAAGCGAGGTCGTCGGCGGCCGCAAACCCCGCGTCGGTGCCGGCGGCCGCAAGCGTCGCGTCGCCGCCGGCCGCCGCAGGCCCAGCGCCGTCGCCGGCCGCTGCGGGCCAGGCGTCGTCGCCGGCGGAGGCAGCCGGCGCGGCATCGACGGCGGCGGCAGGTGCCGGTCCCGCCGGCAAGGCGGCCGCTTTGCGCCAGCTCGCCGGGATGTGGGGGCTGGCGCTGGCCGACGGCGACCCCTGTCCGGCGGCCGCGCGCCTGAATCTGCGCTGCCTGCAAACCAAGGGCGGCATCGAGGAGTTGCGCCAGCTGGACCGTCCGGCGGTGCTGACCTTGCGCGACGACCCCACGGTGCCCAATTATGTGCTGCTGACCGCGCTCGACAAGCGTGGCGCGACCATCGTGGCGCCCGGCGGCGTGCCCCGGATCGTCAGCGTGGCGGCGCTCGACGCGCGCTTTTCCGGCGAGTTCGCCACCTTCTGGCGCGCGCCGCGCGGCTGGCGCGACGCCGTCTCGGTCGGCGACCAGGGGCCCGATGTGGATTGGCTGGCCCAGCGGTTGGCGCAATTGTACGAGTTGAAAAAGCCGGTGGAAAACCAGCCGCTGGACGCGGCGCTGCGCGCGCGCTTGACCGACTTCCAGACCGGGCAGCAGCTCAAGGCGGACGGCGTGGCCGGTCCGAAAACTTTCATCCGGCTGTACCAGTTGGGCGGCGTGCAGGAGCCGCGTCTGCTGGCCCGTGCCGGCAAGGCCGACGCCGTGGTGGGGAAATAATATGTCCTATATTTTGGAAGCGTTGAAAAAAGCGCAGGCGGAACGTCAATTGGGCAACGCGCCGACGCTGCATGCGCCGACGCTGCAATCGCAGGACCGCGCGTCGTCCGGCGGACGGCTGAAAAAGCCGCTGCTGCTGGTGATCGCGGCGATGGCGGTGGTGATCGCCGCGCTGGTGGCGCTGGTGCTGCGGCCGACCACGGCGCCCGAGGCGCCGGCCGTGCCGGCCAGCGGACCGGCGCAGGCGGCGGTGCCCGCTTCGGCGATGCCTGCGCCGGCCGCCAACCTGCCGGCGCAGGCACGCGCCGATGTCGCTCCGCCGCCATCGCCGGCCCCGGCGGCGCCGTTGCCGGACCCGGTCGCGGCACTGCCTGTGCCGGTGGCGACGCTGACGCCGGCGGCGCGCAAACACGTCGATCCGCAGTCGGCGGCGACCGGCGGCGCCGGCAACCCGGCCGGCGCAGTGGCCGCCGCGAACAACGCGGGCGCCACGGCAGCCAAGCCGGCCGCCGCGTTCGAGGAGCCGGTCCAGAACCTGCGCGACCTGCCCGAGCCGATCCAGCGGTCGATTCCACAGGTCGCCGTCGGCGGCTACATCTACTCCAAGAATCCCGCCGATCGCCTGTTGCTGATCGATAAAGTTCTGCGGCACGAAGGCGAGGAGGTGGCGCCCGGGCTCAAGCTGGAGAAATTGAATCCGAGGGAAGCGGTGTTCAATTTTAAAGGTTATCGCTACCGCGTTCCGTATTGAACTGTCATCAACTTGTCATTGCGTAGTGATATTTTCTTGGCATTGAAAACGATGCAGGGGGAAATATCATGAAACATCTGAGACTGTTGCCTTTCCTGATAGCGGCCGCTTTCGCCATGCCGCGCGCGCAGGCGGTGGACGCCGGCAGCCAGTCCGAGCCGGTCAGCTACGGCGCCGGCCTGTTCTGCCTGGGACTGGTGTTGCTGGCCAACGGCCGCAGCCGCAACGCCCCGTTCAAGCACAAAAACGACGAATAACGTTTGCGTCGGGCCGATGACGCGCCGCGCGCCGAATCCGGCCCGCTCTCCGCTCAAACGTTGCTGCGTATAATGGCGGCAACAGTGTTGAGGGAGTCTGATTTATGCAGCAAGAAAGTTCCGCGCAGCTGCGCAATGTGTTGGGCGTTGTCGGCACGTCCGGCAGCGGCAAAACCACGCTGCTGGAGTTTTTGATCGCTCAACTGGCCGCGCAGGGCCTGAAGGTCAACGTCATCAAGCACAGCCACCACGACCTGGAACTGGAACCGCCGCACAAGGACAGCGCCCGCCTGCGGATGGCCGGCGCCGCCGAGGTCATGGTGGCGTCGCCGTTTCGCGTCGCCATCATCCGCGAGCTGCGCGGCGCCCCCGAGCCGTCGTTGCCGGATCAACTGGCGCGCCTGTCGCCGGCCGACCTGACCTTGCTCGAAGGCTTCAAGTCGTATCCGATCGATAAGCTCGAGGTGTATCGCGCCGGGCAGGGTCGCGCGCCGCTGTATCCGTCCGACCCGCGCGTGATCGCGGTCGCCTCCGACCAGCCGCGCCCGCACGATTTGCTGCCGGGGACCGTCTGGCTCGACTTGAACGCGCCGGCCGACGTGCTGGCCTGGCTGCGCGCCCACGTTGAAGAAAAACGTCAAAATAATTCGCCGCAAGCCTAAAGTTACGTGCCCATCGTCCGTAAAACAAGGGATACCCCTTAAAGGAGGATGATATGGACGTTACAGGTATTGCTCAATTGTCGACTTCGATCGCCGACACCGGCACCAAACAGGCCGTCGGCGTTGCGGTGTTGAAAAAAGCCCAGGACATCCAGGCCTCCAGCGCCCAAGCGCTGATCGAAGCGATCCCCCCGGTGCCGTCGGCGCCGCGATTGCCGTCGAACCTGGGTAACACCATCAATACCACGGCCTGAAGCCGGTCTCCGGCCCTCCCTGCGGCGGCCCTTGCCGGGCGTGCGCAGGTCCCTGCATGTGCTCTCGTGCAGCTCCAGTCTGCCCCGCGTGCGCTCCCGCGCGGCCCGTGCGCGGCTGCGCGGCGCCTCCCGATGTGATTCCGGTCAACAGAAACAAGCGTATCAACGTTATTGCTGGTACGCTGCGCCTGTAAAAACGACTAACTGGATGGCTTCGCCATGGCGCGCCGTTACAATCGCCCGCCGGCCGGCAATCCGCGTCCACCCATCAATCGAGGAGATTTACCATGAATAAACGTCAAGCCCTGATCGCCGCCGCCCTGGCCACTGTGTGCGCCGCCGGCGCCGGCACCGCCGCCGCCGTCGACCAGGACACGCCGAAGGAGAAGTGCTTCGGCATCGCCAAGGCCGGCCAGAACGATTGCGCCGCCGCCAACGGTACCCACTCGTGCGCCGGCCAGTCCAAGGTCGACAACGCGCCGACGGAGTGGAAGTACGTCCTCAAAGGCACTTGCGAAAAGGCCGGTGGCAAGACCACCCCGCCGGCGAAGTAAGCGGCGTTCCACCGAACGGAGCCGTCTTTGCCAGAGGCAACACAGCGCCAGCCGGGCGTCGGCGTGGGATTGCGTGCTGCGCACCACCGGCAGTTCCTCGAGCGGCGCCCGCGCGTCGACTGGCTTGAGGTCCATACCGAAAATTACCTCGACCAGTCCGGCTGGGACTGGCATGTGCTGAGCGAGCTGCGGCGCGATTATCCGATCAGCTTGCACGGGGTCGGCCTCGGCTTGGGGTCCGCGCGCGGTTACTCGGAACCCCATCTCGAGCGCGTGCGCACCCTGGTGGCGCGGGTCGAGCCGGCCTTGGTTTCCGAGCACCTCTGCTGGGGCGCCGTCGGCGACCGCCAACTCAACGATCTGCTGCCCCTCGTGCTGGACCATGCCGCGCTCGATCTGCTCAGCGCGCGCGTCGGCCGCGTGCAGGACGTGCTCAAGCGCCAGTTGCTGTTGGAAAATGTCTCGACCTATGTGCGTTTTCAGCGCGACGCGATGAGCGAGGCCGAGTTCCTGGCGGCGCTGGCCGCGCGCACCGGTTGCGGACTGCTGCTCGATATTAACAACCTGTATGTCAACCAGCGCAACCACGGCGAGGACGCGCTGGCCGCCATGGCGGCGATCGCGCCCGGCATGGTGGGGGAGCTGCACCTTGGCGGCCATCTGGTGACGCCGCGCGCGGTGATCGACCATCACGGCGCCGCCGTGGCCGAGCCGGTCTGGCGGCTGTACGAGGCGGCGCTGCGGCGCTTCGGCCCGGTGCCGACGCTGATCGAGTGGGACACGGACATCCCGCCGCTCGAGGTGCTGCTTGGCGAGGCGGCCAAGGCCGAGGCGCTGTTGTGCCGGCACCGGCCGCCACCGGCGCGCGAGGTCGCCCTTCTGGCGCCGGCGCCGTCGCGCGCCGCCACCGCGCCCGATGCGGCACGGCCGGTCGAGGCGGTGGATGCGGCACGGCCGCCGGCGCCGCCGCCCGCCCATGGCGGCCCGGCGACGGCCGCCCTGGCCGCCAGCCAGCAATTGTTCGCCGGTGCGCTGTTCGATGGCGCCCAAACCGTGCAGGTGCTGGCGCAATTGAAAGGCGCGGACAACGAGCACCGCTTCGGCCTCTATCGCGGCAACCTGGCCGCCACGTGGGACAAGGCCTTGGCGGCGGCCTATCCGGTCGTCCGGATGCTGGTGGGGGAGGAGTTTTTCGGCGGCCTGAGCAAGGCTTACGGCCATGCCCATCCTTCGACCAGCGCCGACATGAACCATTTCGGCGCCGATTTCAGCCGCTTCCTGCGCGATTTTCCGCATGTGGCCGACTATGCCTATCTGCCGGACATGGCCACGCTGGAATGGATGCTGCACCGCGCGCATTACGCGCCGGCGGCGCAAGGGCTGACGGCGGATCAACTCGCCCGCGTGGCGCCCGATGTTTTGGAGACGGCGCGCTTGACCTTGCATCCGGCCTGCGGTCTGTTCGCGTCGCAGTGGGCAATCATTCCGTTGTGGCAAGCGCATCAACCGGACAGCGGCGTCGGGTTTCCCGCGCGGATGGCGGTGGCCAGCCATGGCATGGTGACGCGTCCACTGTGGAAAACGCAGGTGGTGCCGCTGGACGCGGCCGGCCATGCGGCGCTGCAAGTGCTGGGGGAGGGCGGGGACTTCGGGGCCGCACTCGATGCCGCGTTCGACATCGATGAGGGCTTCGACGTGGCCGGCAACCTGCAACTGTGGCTGGCGCACGCGGTGATCGTTGGATGGGACGGGCCGCTCAGGCGGCAGGCTTGAACGCCCTGAATACTTTCGCTTCGCCGGTCAGGTCGCGGTGCAGCTTGCTGGCGGCGGCGGTCAGCTCGATCATGCGGTCGATCTGCACGTCCTCGAAACGCGCCAACTCCTCGGTCGCGGTCAGCAGCGCTTGCGCGAGCTTGGCGCGCGCGCTCTGGTACAGCGCACCGTGGTATTGGTTCGTGTTTTTGAGCAACTCTTCCGCGTTTTCTATGACCTGGCGCAGATCGTCGAGCAGTTTTTCCTGGGTTGGGCTCTGTGGTGCAGGACCGTCCATGACGTCCCCTCGTTCATAAAGATACTGGTTGAAAAAGCCGGGTGGCAAGCGTTTCCAATATAACTACGGTATCGCCAGTCGGCTTGCGCTCGATCAAACACGCTCACCCCCGTCTACAGCGTTTTCTCGGCTGCCACCTTAGCTTAGCGTATTATTGCTATAAGGCAAGATAAAATTATACGCCGGCAATACTGATTTGCACGTCGCCGACGCTCACTTTTTGGCCGGCGCGGATTTTCGCGGTCTTGCGCAACTCCGGTTTGCCATCGACCTTGACCTCGCCGCGGGCGACCATCATCTTGCCGGCGCCACCGCTGTCGCACAATCCGACCAGCTTCAGCAGCTGATTCAACTCGACGAATTCGCCGTTCAATTCAAAACTTACTTTTTGCATTGCATCCTCGATTACCATGTTGGGGGGCGCGTCCGTGACGTCACTTCAGATAGTGTAGCGGCATTCCGACAAGCGCGCGATTTCTCTCCCTTAATCGGGTTGCTACTCAGAAAAAAAATTGCTATGCTCAAGTCACTGCTAAAAATATAAGCAGTGTGACGTGCCCCCCACCGAGCAGCATCATGAACAAGCTTTCCCTGACAATGCTGTTGGCTGCCTCGCCGCTCTCCACCGTGGCCGGGGCCGCCGCATCCGACGCGCCGGCGCCGGTGTATGAAAAGCGCGCCAACTCGACCTTGCTGTTCGAGGCGGCGGACCGCCAATCGGCGATGGTCGACCAGTTGCAAACCGATGGCGCGCGCCGCTACGCCGCGTTCGCCGCCGCTCCGCGCCTGCGCTTTGGCGAGGTCAACGAGAACCTGACCTTGCTCGATCCGCTGGGGCCGGTGCTCAACGAGCGCCGCCGGCGCTATCTGACCAGCGCCGAATTCGAGAAAAAAACCGGACGCGCGGTGGGCATCCTGACCTTCGGCCTGCTGCGCGAGACCGGCTCGACGCTCGGCGGCGGCCAGCCCAGCACCTCGCTGGGGATGAATACGCGTCCCACCACCAGTTTCACGTCCTTGTCGCTCGGCTATGCGCTCACGGCGCGCAGTTCGTTGATGGCGATGGCCTCGTACGGCAAGACCGAAGGCTTCGGCGCGCCGGACAGTTTGATGGCGCAGGTGTCGTCGGTGCGGACCATGGCCTACAGCGTCGGCGTGTCCACGCGCCAGATCTTCACTTCCCAGGACCGGCTGGCCGTGACGCTGGCGGTGCCGACCAAGGTGCGCGCCGGCGCGCTGCAAAACAACGACGGCCCGGGCCGGGCCGGTTTTGCCAACACGCAGGAATTGGGCACGCCGACGTTGAACCTGCGGCCGACCGCCACCGAGCGCGATCTCGAGTTCGGCTACACGACGATGGTCGGCAAGTCCGGCAAGTCCGGCAGGCTGACCGGCGCCGTGATGTTGCGCGTCAACCCCGGCCACGACGCCAACGCCAAACCGGACGTGCTAACGGGCGTGCGCTACGCCCACGGCTTCTAGGCCCGCCGCGTCCCTTATTTCGGCCGCGTCATCTCGATCGGCACGATCCACTGCTCGAACTGCTCGGCCGTGACATAGCCCAGCGCCAGCGACGCCTCCTTGAGCGTGGTGCCCTCGTGCTGCGCCTTCTTGGCGATCGAGGCCGCCTTGTCGTAGCCGATGTGCGGCGCCAGCGCCGTCACCAGCATCAGCGAGCGCTCCATCAGCTCGGCGATGCGGTCGCGGTTCGGTTCGATGCCGTGCACACAATGCTCCTCGAAGCTGCGCATGCCGTCGGCCAGCAGGCGCGCGCTTTGCAGGAAGTTGTGCGCGATCAGCGGCTTGTAGACGTTCAGCTCGAAATTGCCCGAGGCGCCGCCCATGGTGATGGCGACATCGTTGCCGAACACCTGGCAGCACAGCATGGTGACCGCCTCGCACTGGGTCGGGTTGACCTTGCCCGGCATGATCGAGCTGCCCGGCTCGTTTTCGGGAATGGTGATCTCGCCCAGGCCCGAGCGCGGACCGGACGCCATCCAGCGCACGTCGTTGGCGATCTTCATCAGCGCGGCGGCCAGCGTCTTGAGCGCGCCGTGCGCCGAGAGCAGCGCGTCGTGGCCGGCCAGCGCGGCGAACTTGTTGTCGGCCGTGCGGAACGGCAGCGCCAGCGTGTGCTCGAGTTCGGTGGCGATGCGGGTCGCGTACTCGGGGTGGGCGTTCAGGCCGGTGCCGACGGCGGTGCCGCCGGCGGCCAGTTGCAGCACGCCGGGCAGGGCCGCCTCGATCGCGCGCTCGGCGAAGTCGAGGTGGGCCACGTAGCCGGAAAACTCCTGGCCCAGGGTCAGCGGCGTGGCGTCCTGCAGGTGGGTGCGGCCGATCTTGACGATGTCGGCGAAGGCCTCGGCCTTGGCGTGCAGGCTGGCGCGCAACTGGCGCAGCGACGGCAGCACGGCCTTGGCCAGCGCCTGCGCGGCGGCCACGTGGATGGCGGTCGGGAAGATGTCGTTCGACGACTGGCCCTTGTTGACGTCGTCGTTCGGGTGCAGCTTGCGGCTTTCGCCGCGCACGCCGCCCATCAGCTCGGAGCCGCGGTTGGCCAGCACTTCGTTCATGTTCATGTTGGACTGGGTGCCGGAGCCGGTCTGCCACACCGCCAGCGGGAACTCGCCGCTGTGCTTGTCGGCCAGCACCTCGTCGGCCGCCTGCGTGATGGCGATCGCCTTCGGGCCGTCGAGCAGGCCCAGGTCGAGGTTGACGCGGGCGGCGGCGCGCTTGACGCTGGCCAGCGCGTGGATCAATTCGGGCGGCATGCGCTCGGTCGAGATGTGGAAGTGCTCCAGGGAGCGCTGGGTTTGCGCGCCCCACAGCTTGTCGTCGGGGACGTCGATCGGGCCAAAACTGTCACGTTCGCTTCTGTTGCTCATAATTCATCCTTGTTCGGAAGTCATTATCCATGGGCTTTTCAGTGTAGCGCAGTTTGGAAAAATTATCCCGGGGCTACAAAATTGGAAAAAGTTGCCGTTAAGGACGTATGACTTGAGAATCCGCGCCCGGCGCGACCGTCCTATGCAGCGTTCCACCCCTCATTATTTGCTACGCCTGTTGGCCTGTGCCGCCTTGCTGGGCCCGGCCGCGCGCGCGGCCGAGCTGGGCGACGTGTCGGCGCGCTCGTTCATCGGCCAGCCGCTGGTGGCCGATATCGAACTGGTGGCGCTGGCGGCGGACGAGGCGGCGGCGTTGCAGGTCAGGCTGGCGCAGCCGGACGTGTTCCGGGGCGCCAACATCACGATGAATCCGGCGCTGTCGTCGGTGCGGCTGGCCGTGGTCAAGCGCGATCAGCGCCAGTTCGTGCATGTGACCACCACCGGCCCGGTCGACGCCGAGTACGTCCATTTGTATATGGAGCTGGGCGCGCCGGGGCGCAGCGACGTGCGCCTGGCCACCGTCTGGTTGCGGCCGGACCCGAATCCGGCGCCGCCACCACCGCCGCCGGCCGCGCCGGTGCCGCCGGCCAGCGCGTTGACCTCGGCCGAGGCGGCGCGCATCACCGCGCAGGCGCGGGCCGAACGGGCCGGCGCCGCTGCCACTGGCGCCGCCGCTGCCGCCTCGCCCGCCGGGGCGCCGTTGCGGCCGGTGCGCGACCGCTCGCGTCCGGCGCCGTTGCCGTCGGCGCACGAGTCGGAAATCGGCGTTCCCGGCGCCGTGCGCGCCGCCGCGCCGCCGCCGTCGGAGCGGCAATCGTCGGCGGTGCGGGATCTGCCGTCGCGGATAGCGGACGCGATGGGTACGCCGCGCGCCGCGCCGGCGTCGTCGGCCGCCGATCACGCGCCGTCGCCGGTATCGCCAGCGGTCGGTCACGCGCCGTCGTCCGCGTCGCCGGCGGCCAATCCGGCAGGTAATCCGGCGCGCAGTCCGGCGGGCAAGCGGGCGGGCGCCGACGGCGCGCTGCCGTTGCCGGTGGCGCAGGCCTTGCTGCCGATGGGGCCGTTGCCCTTGCCTGCCGGCGTCAAGCGTCCGGCCGCGCCGGCCGCCTGCGCGCCGTCGGGCATCAGCGCGAAGGAATGCAGGGCGCTCGATACGCACAACGCCGCGTTGACGAGCAAGCTGGCCGAGCTGGAGGGGAAGATGAAGGCGCTGCAAGGCGCGCTCAAAAATGCGGCGCCGGCGGCTGCCCTTGCTGCCCCTGCTGCGCCGGCGGCCGCTTCCGCCGCCGCGCCGGTCAAGGCCGGTACCGCCGGCACGGTGGTGTTGACGGCGCCCGGCAGCGCCGTCGCCGCCGCCGTCGCGTCCCCGCCGGCCAACGCCGGCGACGCGCCCAAGGCCGCTTCGGCCGCCTCGGCGGCGCCATCGCGCCCGGCGACGGCGCCGGCCGGCGCCGGCAGCGCCGAAACATCCGGGGTCGCCCCCGCCAAGGCGGAGACGAAATCCGCCGACGCGCCCGCCAATCCCGGCGCGAAACCCGGCGACGCGCCGGCCAAACCCGGCACGAAAGCCGTCGATGCCGCGCTCGCCGCCAAGGCGGCGCGCGCACCCGGCGCAAGCGCCAGCGCGCCGGCGCCGGCCGGGGAGGGCGCTTCCGCATCGGCCTCGGCGGCCACCGGCTTGGCCTCGGCGTCCGCCACGGCCGATGGGCGTGGCGCCAGCGTGTCGGCGTCCGCGGACGGCGCCTCGGCGTCGGCGAGCGCGCCGGTTGCGCTCAAGCGTGTGTTGCCCAAGCTGAAATACAAGAAGGAGAAACCGGTCGAGAAACCGGTCAACTACGTCGCCTGGGGCGCCGGCGCGCTCGGCGCCTTGCTGGTGGCCGGCGCCGGCCTGGTCTACTGGCGCCGCAAAAAATCCGGCGCCGCGCCGCTGAAAATCTGGCAGGGCTTCCGCAAGAAAAAGCCGGCCGCGCCGCAGGAGGCGGCACCCCTGCACGAAGTGACGCCGGAATCAATCATGCAATAGTCATAAGCTTATAACCGCAGCGTTGCCTGCGGCGTTGGGATCTGGGTTATAGTATTCGTCGCTTTTTGCACGCCATACCCATTTCGAAAGAGCCTTATGACCGCAGCCGTTCCCTCGCACCAGGAGCAGTACCAATCCTTCAAACAACTCGGCCTGAAACTGGATATGTCGCGTGGCAAGCCAGCGCCCGAGCAACTCGACCTGTCCGACGCGCTGACCGGCGCGCTCGCCGGCTTCAAGGCCGCCGACGGCACCGATTGCCGCAATTACGGCGGCACCATCGGCCTGCCGGAGGCGCGCGCGTTGTTCGGTGAACTGCTGGACGTGCCGGCCGCGCAGGTGGTCGTCGACAGCAGTGCCAGCCTGTCGCTGATGCATGACGTCATCATCTACAGCCTGCTCAACGGCACACCCGGCCACGCGCCGTGGGTCAAGGAGCCGGTGACCTTCCTGTGCCCGGTCCCAGGCTACGACCGCCACTTCGCCATCTGCGAGACGCGCGGCATCAAGATGATCAACATTCCGATGACCGAAGACGGCCTGGACATGGACCTGGTCGAGCGCCTGGTGGCCGAGGACGCCAGCATCAAGGGCATGTGGTGCGTGCCGAAGTACAGCAATCCGGGCGGCGTGGTGTATTCGGACGCGGTGGTCGCGCGCCTGGCGGCGATGAAAACGGCCGCCCCGGACTTCCGCCTGATGTGGGACGACGCCTACCGCTTCCACCACTTGAGCGACAAGAAGCTGGCCGTGGCCAACATCCTCGACGCTTGCGCCAAGGCCGGCCATCCGGACCGCGCGATCGTGTTCGCCTCGTCGTCGAAGATCAGCTGGGCCGGTTCGGGTGTGGCCGCGCTGGCCGCGTCGCCGGCCAACATCGCCTGGTGGACCAGGCACGCCGGCATCCGCAGCATCGGCCCGGACAAGATCAACCAGCTGCGCCACGTGCGCCTGCTCAAGGACACGGCCACCGTCGAGGCGCTGATGGAGCGCCACCGCGCGCTGCTGCAGCCGAAGTTCGACGCCGTGCTGAGCGAGTTCGAGCGCCATCTGGGCGACGTGCCCGGCGTTTCGTGGACCCGTCCGCTGGGCGGTTACTTCATCGACCTGGTCACGCCGGAAGGCTCGGCCAAGCGGACCGTGGAGCTGGCCAAGGAGGCGGGCATCACGCTCACGCCGGCCGGCGCAGCCTTCCCTTACGGTAAGGATCCCAAGGACAGCCACATCCGCATCGCCCCGAGCTTCCCATCGCTCGACGAGATCACCAAGGCGGCGCAGGGCATCGCCTTGTCGCTGCGGGTGGCGCTCGCGGGCTGACCGCTGCGGCGGGGCGGCGGCCGCCGCCCGTTCCACGCGGCCGGTTCGGCAATAAAAAAGCGCCTTCGTGAAGGCGCTTTTTGTTGGCTGGCCCGCTGCTTTATTGATGGGCCATGCCGGGAATCTGGTTCATCCATGGATCGGTGACGTCGCGGATCTGGCGGTCGTTGGCCAGGATCTGCTTGAGCAGATCGATCTTGCGCTGGCGCGGGGCGCCGCCCAAGGCCGGCACGCCGGACGAGACCGCGCGCGCCTCGGTGGCGCATTGGGTCTCCAGCCGCTGCAATCCGTCCCAGTCGCCCGAGCGCGCGGCCGTGGCCATTTGCTTGCTCAAACCGGCAATGTTTTCGTACATCGAGAGGACTTCGGTGGCGGTCATATGCGTACCCAGGCTGGTTGACAACGGTAAAACGGATTACCGCATGTCCTGATTAACGTCGCCTTAAACGGGAACTTTAGGGTGATTTGAAAATAAATTGAAAAAAAGTCGAAAAAAAAGCCGCCGCGCTCGACAGCGGGCGGCCCTGATTGCCGTATCGGCAATCTTTTGCTTATTTCACCAGTTCTTCCAGACCGGCGCTGAGCTCGTCCGGCGATGGCATATCGTCAATCAGCGCGTTGTCGTCCAGGCCCAGGTCCTCGGCCAGCTCGGTCGGGTAGCTGGCGGCGATTTCCTCGTCGTTCAGTTCGGCATGTTCGACGCGCGCGCGCCAGGCCGCCAGCGACACCACGGCCGCCAAGCGGTTGAGCTCGCCATTGTGGTACGGCTCCGGGAAGGCCGCGATCGTCTCCGAGAAGGCGAGCGGGAATTTCCAGCGCTTGGCCAGCTCGGCGCCGACGTCGGCGAAGGTGTAGCCGAAGGAGGCGGTCTCGGCGTCGAGGCGGCGCGCGTCCATCGGGCCGGCGATCTTGTCGATCTCCATCGATTTTTCTGGCATCGCCGAATGCATCACCAACTGGCCGATCGCGTGCATCATGCCGATGGTGAAGGCGAGGTCGGTGTTTTCCTTGGTTTTCTTGGCGATCCATTTGGCCGACACGGCCGTGTGCAGGCTGTAGCGCCAGAATTGTTTGAGGTCGAGGCCGGGGACCGTCTTGAAGCCGCTCACCAGGCCGGAGCTGATGACCAGCGTGCGCACGGTGACGAAGCCGAGCATCAGCACCGCGTCCTCGACCGTGCCGATGCTGCGCGAGACGTGGTAGTAGGCGGAGTTGGCCAGGCGTAGCAGCTTGGCGCTGAGCACCGGATCGGTCGACAGTTTTTTGGCGATCTCTTCGGTCGAGACGCTGGCCTTGTCGAAACTGCTGATCAATTCCTCGACAACCTTTGGCGCGGTGGGCAGCGCGGTCGGATTCTGGAACAAGGCGTCAAGTTTCATTTTTTATCTCCTCGGTGATGAGCACGTTGCTATGGGCTAACTATATAGCGATTCGCCTAATCCAAGAAGCAATTTGATACCTGAGCGTATCTTTTCTGCCGTGTCGGTGCGCTACACTGGCGCCATGGAACCCGACGACATCGCCCAAATCACCCAAGCCACGCTGCGCCATTACGAACAGACGGCGCAGCAGTTTTTCAACGGCACCATCGATCACGATGTCAGCCAGAATATCGCCGCGCTGCTCGACGCGATCGACGCGCCGGCGCCGTACCGGCTGCTGGACCTCGGCTGCGGTCCGGGCCGCGACCTGAAAACCTTCCGCGCGCTCGGGCACGAGGCGATCGGCGTCGACGGTTCGGCCCGCTTCGTGGAGATGGCGCGCGCCCACAGCGGTTGCCAGGCGTGGCGGCAGGACTTCATCGAGCTCGATTTGCCGGCCGCGCATTTCGACGGCGTGTACGCCAACGCCTCGCTGTTCCACGTGCCCAGCGCGGCCTTGCCGGAGGTGCTGCGGCGCCTGCACGCGGCGCTGAAGACGGGCGGTGTGTTGTTCAGCTCGAACCCGCGCGGCGACAACCGGGAGGGATGGAACGGCCCGCGCTACGGCAGCTATTACGATTACGACACGTGGGAGCGTTACCTCGTCGCAGCAGGTTTTGACGCCGTCCAACATTACTATCGTCCGGCCGGTTTGCCGCGCGACCAGCAGCCGTGGCTGGCGAGCGTGTGGCGCAAAATTTGATTGATGGCAGCGTTCGCGAACGCACAGATCACCCGGCGGGCGCGGCCTATAGTGGATTCCTGCACACGGTTGTGTGTCCTGTAGCTTCAACAACGATAAAGGAGTTCATCATGAACAAGGATCAAGTTAAGGGTACGGCGAAAGACATCGGCGGCAAAATCCAGGAAAAAGCTGGCGAGCTCATCGGTAGCTCGGAACAGCAGGCCAAGGGCTTGAACAAGCAAGCCGAAGGCAAAGTGCAAAAAGGCGTGGGCGACGCCAAGGAAGCCATCGACGACGTCGTCAAAGGCAACCGCAACTAAACGCCACCTCCGCGCCACGGGGCGCATCGCGCGGCGACCATTCGCCGCATGCAAAAACAGCCGCTTACGCGGCTGTTTGCGTTTGGGGCGGTGCCGCTCAAGCGGCGACGCGGTTGGCCGACAAGTCCCAGCCGCCGGCGGTGTTGCCGCCGGCGCCGCCGGAGATTTTCTGCTGGGTATAACGCCACTTCACTTTCGAAAACTTCAGCGACACCTGTTCGGCCAGCACATCGCCCTCGTGCACGCTGGGCGAGACGGCGCCGATCAGCACGTTCTCCAACTCGATCTCATAGTATTTAACGCGTTCGCCCTGGCCGTCGGCGCGCATGAACTCGAACTTCGCCTTCGGGATGGTCTTACCGGACGAGCACGTTTGCAGCAAGACCGGCGAGGCCAGGTCGGCCAGCTTGAGCAGGGTGATGTCCTGATGCTCGCAGCGTTCGGCGGTATGGCCGCCGCTGGTGGACGCGGTGGCCGACTTCGGCTGGCTCACCGCCCAGCTCACCGACTTGCACTCGATCCAATCCTTATGTTTATCATCGGCCGACTCGCCGCGTATCCCGTCGATCTGCAAATAGACATCGATAGCCATAATTCCTCCTGGAATAAGTCAAACGGCGCGAAATGCGCCGCAGCCGGCATTATCGAATAATCAACAAATCCCGCCCTTGTGGCCGCTCAACCCACCCCCAAAACGCCGGGGGTCAAGTCTGTCTTTTGGACACGAGCTGGGCGGTAGGGGGCGGGATAGCGCGACTACACATCAGTCCGTGTCCAAATGACAGACTTGACCCCCTTGGTGGTTAGGGCATGAGGTTCTTTTTGAAGAAGGCTTCGATGTTGCCGTAGACGTGGCGCTGCGGGCCGCGGCCGGCGATGCCGTGCTTGCCGCCGGGGTAGGTCATCAGCTCGAAGTGGACGTTGCGGCTTACCAGCGCGTCGATCATGCGCGTGGTGTTGGTGAACAGGACGTTGTCGTCGGCCATGCCGTGCATCAGCAGCAGCGGCGACTTCAGGCCGTCCACGTGCGCGTACACGCCCGCCGACGTGTAGCCGGCGGCGTTCGCTTTCGGCGTGCCCATGAATTGCTCGGTGTAGTGCGTGTCGTACAGCGCCCAGTCCGTCACCGGGGCGACCGAGACGCCCATGGCGATCTTGTCCGACGCTTCGGCCAACAGCCGCAACGTCATGAAGCCGCCGTAGCTCCAGCCGAACACGCCGATGCGCTTGGCGTCGACGAAGCTTTGCTTGCCGAGCCAGTCGATGCCGGTCAGCTGGTCTTCGACTTCGACCTTGCCCAGGTTGAGGTAGTTGGCGTCGGTGAAGGCGCGCTCGCGCCGGAACGAGCCGCGGTTGTCGAGCCGCCAGACGACGAAGCCTTGCTGCGCCATGTATTGGTCGAACAGGTTGCCCCACTTGCGCGCGACGTGCTGCGCGTGCGGCCCGCCGTAGGTCGACAGATACACCGGATATTTCTTCGACGCGTCAAAGCCGCTCGGCTTGATCATCGAGTAGTACAGCGTTTGGCCGTCGTTGGCCTTCAAGGTGCCGTACTCGGTGCGCAGGTGCGCGTCCCTGTACTTGCCGTACGGGTGGGCGGCGTTCAGTTCGTTGTGCTCGAGCCAGCTGATCATCTTGCCGTCCGGCGCGCGGATGCTCACCTGCGGCGGCGTGTCCGGATCGGACCAGGTGTCGACGAACACTTCGCCGTTGCGCGAGAAAGCGGCGTCGTGCCAGCCGTCGCCCTGCGTGATGCGGGTCGGCCGGTCGGCGCCGCTGCCGTCGAGCTTGAGCGCGTAGGCCTGGCTGTCGATGACGGCGTCGCGGTTCGATTGCACGAACACGCGGCCCTTTTTTTCGTCCACGGCCAGCAGCTTGTCGATGCCCCATTCGCCGCGCGAGATCGGATGCAGCAACTTGCCGTCAAGGTCGTACAGGTACAGGTGCTTGCGCCCGCTGCGCTCGGAGGCCCAGATGAAACGCTTGCCGTCGTCCAAAAAGCGCAGGTCGTCGAAGATGCTCACCCACGTCGGCGACGTTTCGGTGATGAGCACGCGCTGCGCCAGCGTGGCGCCATCGACCGACACCAGCTCGAGCTTTTTCTGGTCGCGGCTCTGGCGCTGGAACAGCAACGCCTTGCCGTTGGCGCTCCAGTCGGCGCGCACCAGGTAAATGTCGCGCTCGGCACCGAGGTCGACGTCGCGGATCGCGCCGCCGGTCGGCGCGACGATTTTCAACTGCACCAGCACGTTCGGGTCGCCGGCGGCCGGGTAGCGCTGCTCGACCACCTCGGTGCGGTCGGCGTAAATTTCAAAGCGCTTGACCACCGGCACCGGCGCCTCGTCGTAGCGCTTGTAGGCGATGGCCGAGTCGTCCGGCGCCCAGTAGTAGCCGCTGGTCTGGCCCATTTCCTCCTGCGCGACGAATTCGGCCTCGCCATTGTGGACCGTGCCCTGGCCGTCCGTGGTCAACTGGCGTTCCTGGTTGTTGGACAGGTCGATGACGAACAAGTTCTGGTCGCGCACGAAGGAAACGTAGCGGCCCTTGGGCGAAATCTTCGGGTCGAGCACGTTGCCGCTGGCGACCATGCGCGCCGCGTCCGGCTTGCTCACGTCGATCAGGTACAGGTTGCCGGCGATCGGCACCAGCAGGCGCTTGCCGTCCGGCGACCAGCTGTAACTGAGGATGCCTTTGAGGCTGGCCGTGCGGGCGCGCTCGCGCCGTGCTTTTTCGGCGTCCGACAGGTTCTCTTCCGGCACCAGGATCTTGGAGTCGACCAGGCGGTGCGTGGTCTTGTCCTTGAGGTTGTATTCCCACAGGTCGAGCTGGAACTGGTTGTCGTCGCGCCCGCGCAGGAAGGTCACGCGCGCGCCGTCCGGCGAGACCTTCAGGCTGCGCACGCCCGGGCCGCTGAGCGAGGGGTCGGCGTGGATGCGGTCGAGGGTGAGTTTTTCAGCGGCGGCGTTGCCGCCGGCGATCACTGCGAGAAAGCAAAGGATGAAGCGCATGGAGGATCTCGTGATGGGCAATCCAAGACGATACCAGAGTCGTGTGGAGGTGGCGAGATGGCAATGTTTTGAATCCGCTCCGCAAAACCGTCTTTCCTTCGGCGCCTAGCGGCCGTCGCCGTCGGGGAATTGCAGCTCGGCCAGCGTGCCGTGTTCCGGGTTCGACGCGATTTTCAGCGTCCAGCCGAAGCGCTCGCACACGCGCCGGGTCAGGAACAGCCCGAGCCCTTGGCCGCCGCCCTGTTTGGCCGAGTCGCGCAGCGCCTGCTTGTAGCGGCGCGCCGCCGCCACCACGTCGTAGCCGGTGCCGCTGTCCTGGATCGCCAGGCGGCGCCCGCCGAGCCGGATCGTGATCGCACCCTCGTAGCTGTTCTCGGCGGCGTTGCGCAGCAGGTTGCCGACCACGATGCGGGCGATCGCCTCCGGGCAGCCGACCCACTGCGGGCGCAGTTCCTCGATGACGAAGCGGACCTGCTTGCCGGCCAGCAGATGCTCGTGGTCGCGCACCAGCTCGGCGAGCAGCGCGTCGAGCCGCGTGCTCTCGGGCGGCGCGCCGGCGTCCGGCTCGCGCGACAGGTAGAGCAGCGCGGCCATGATCTCGGTCAGGCTGTCGGCGGCGGACTGGATGCGCTCGAGCGGCGCGTTGGCCGCCGCCGGCAGCAGGTGCAGCCGGATCACGTCGACCGCGCCGGCGATGACGGCGATCGGCGTGCGGAATTCGTGGCTGGCCTGGTCCAGCAGGCTGCGCTCGCGCTCGATGAAGCGCTCGACCCGGCCGAGGTGGCGGTTGACGACGACGGCGATGTCGTGCAGTTCGCGGATCTCGAAGCGGGTGGCGATGCGCTGCGCCGGCTGCTCCGGATCGAGCGCGTCCATGCGCTGCGCCAGCATGCCGATCTGGCGCCGCATGCTGCGGTACAGCCACACCAGCGAGCCGATGATCATCGCGCCGCTCAACACGCCGATCAGGATGCCCAGCACGCTCGACATGTTCTGGTAGTCCTCGAGGTCGGTGATGTCGACCGCCATGACGATGCGCCCGGCGCCGGTCGGCGTGACCAGCACCGCGTAGCTGCGGCCTTTGTCGTAGCGGTCGATCTGCTCCTCGTTGTAGTAGCCGGGCGCCAACCGGGCGAAATAGGCCGGCATGTCGGCCGGCAGCGCGGCTGGCGGCGCGGACGGCAGCGCGACCGGCGGGCCGTCCGGCCCGGCCGGCCCGGCCGCTGCGCCGAGGCGCCAGCCGCGCAGCGGTCCCTGCGCCGGCAGCGGCGCGCCGGGCGTGCGGCGCGCGTCGCGCAGGTATTGCGCGGTGCTCTCCTCGAGCAGCTGGCGCCAGATCGGGTGCACGATCAACTGTTGGCTGAGGTTGCCCTGGATCGCCAGCCCCGCGATCAGCAGCAGGCCGAACAGGCAGAACAGCAGGCCGATCTTGCGCTCGAGGCTGCGCATCGGCGCGGCCGGCGCGGAGGGTGAAGACGGCGAAGACGGCGGCGGTGCGGCGCTGCGCATGCGGCTACGCCTGGTCCGCGCACAGGCGGTAGCCGCTGCCAGGCACGGTCTTGATCAGCTTGTGCCCGGCCTCGCCGTCGACCGCCTTGCGCAGCATGTGCATGTGCGAACGCAACACGTCGTTGTCGGGCACGTTGTCCTTCCAGATCAGCGTTTCCAGTTCTTCGCGGCGCACCAGTCCGGGCGACCTGCGCATGAGCAGTTCAAGCAGCTGGCGCCGCACCGGCGTCATCGCCAGGCGCCGGCCGCCGCGCGTCACTTCGGCCGTGGCGGGATCGTAGCGCAGGTCCGCCACTTCCAACACGGCCGGCGCGGCCCGGGCGGCGCCGCGCCGCACCAGCGCCCGCAGCCGGATTTCCAGCTCGGCCAGCGCGACCGGCTTGACCACGTAGTCGTCGGCGCCGGCCGTGAAGCCCTCGATCTTGTGCTGCACCTGGTCCTTGGCGGTGATGACGATCACCGGGATTGCCGAGCGCATCTGGCCGCGCAGGCGCGCCAGCATGGCCATGCCGTCCATGCGCGGCATCATCCAGTCGAGCACGATGGCGTCGTAGTGGTTCAGGGCGACCAGGCCGAGCCCGGACTCGCCGTCCGGCGCGGCGTCGGGAACATGGCCGCATGCCTCCAGGTAGTCGTAGATGTTGGCGGCCAGGGCCTGGTTGTCCTCGATGATGAGGATGCTTAGTGACTGCTCGATCATGGCGGGGCGGTACGGAATGTGGCGGGGAGGGCGACGCGCCAGTATCGCACACCCGTGGCCGGGTGTGCGGGGCGCGCCGGGCGGGGCGGTCAGAAGCTGCGCGACAGGCCGAGGAAGGCCGAGACGTTGCCGTTGGTGTCGCGCTCGACGAGCGGGCTGTCGCTCAGCTTGCCCGGCAGGCGGCGGTAGCTGACGTTGCCGATGACGGCCCAGCGTCCGGCGAACGGGTGGACCACGTCGACGCCGATGCGCGGCACGGTCGCGGCGCCTGGCTGGTAGTCGACCACGCCGCGCGCCACCTCGCCGGGCAGCGTGCCGAAGTAGTAGTTCGCCAGTTTCTTCGACATGTGCGACACGCCGACATTGGGCGTGACGCGCGTGGCGCCGAGCTGGAACGGATAGCCGTATTTGACGCTGGCCTCGTAGCCCTTGCTGGCGCTGCTGACGTCGCCCTTGACGGCGAACTCGAGCTGGCCGTGGACGCCGCGCCACTGCAGCGCCAGGCCGGCGTCGATGCCGTCGTCGCGGTCCTCGAGCAGCGCGCGGTTGACGCCGCGCGCGGCCAGCTCGCCGGTGCCGAAGTCGTCGCGCTCGATGCCGTCCAGCCGCGCCGACAAGGTGGCGTCGAGCGTCAGGCCGCCCGAGCGCAGGATGTGGGCACCGCCGCCGATGCCGCGCCAGAACAGCAGGTCGCTCTCATAGGTCAGCAGCGGCACCGGGCGCACGCGCGTGCCCTCGCCGGCGTACACGCTGTCGGCGACGGCCACGCCGAGGCCCAGTCCCCAGCGCGGCTGCTCCGGCGCGGACGGGCCGGCGTTCTGGGCCGAGGCGGCGCCGGCGGTCAAGGTCAATAGCAGGGAAAAGACGGTGCGGTTCATAAGGTTGTCCTGGATAGTGGTCATATGGTGAGGGCGCGCGGGCACCATGCCGGCGCGCGGGTTCCACTATGCAAGATTGTGTGTCGTTGAAATGTCAACGCCCGGGCCGCTCAACGGGCGGCGGCGGCCACGCGCGCCAGCGCCAGCCGCCGCAGCGACCCGCTCAACAGCACGGCCGCCACCGTCAAGCCCACCACCAGCCCGATCCAGAAGCCGGAGGCGGCCATCGGCGCCGCCGGCGACCACGGCATCCATCGCGGCGCCAGCCCCAGCCAGCAACCGAGCGGCAGCGCGAAGCCCCAGAACGCCAGCAGCTGGATCTGCATCGGCTGGCGCGAGACCTTGTAGCCGCGCAGCGCGCACGAGGCCGCCACTTGCGTCGAATCCGACAGCTGGAACAGCGCCGCGAACAGCAGCAGGTGCGCGCACAGTTCCTGCACCGCCGGGTCCGACGTGTAGGCGCGCGCGATCTGGTAGCGGAACACGACGATGAAGGCGGCCGACAGCACGGCGAAGGCGAGCGCCATCCACACCCCCACCCAGGCCACGAAGCGCGCCTTGGGCGGGTTGCCCTCGCCGAGCGACTGGCCGACGCGGGTGATGAGCGCGATGCCAAAGCTGAGCGGCACCATGAACACCAGCGAGGTGAAGTTGAGGGCGATCTGGTGCGCCGAGATTTGCACCACGCCATAGCGCGCCACCAGCAGGCTGACGGCGCCGAAGGCGCTGACCTCGGCGAAGTGGGTGATACCGATCGGCACGCCCAGGCGCAGCATGGCGCCGATCTCCGGCCAGTGCGGCCACTCCCAGTGGGTGAACGGATAGGTGGCGCGGTAGACGGGCGCGCGGCGCATCCACAGCAGCATGGCCGCCAGCATCAACCACATGCACAGCGCGGTCGAGACGGCGCAGCCGACGCCGCCGAGCGCCGGCATGCCCCAGTTGCCGAAGACCAGCAGCCAGTTGACGAACACGTTGACGGCCAGCCCCAGGATGGCGATCAGCATCACCGGCAGCGTGTGGTTGATGCTGGTGCTGTAGCCGTACAGCGCGCGGTAGGCGGCGAACGGCGGCAAGCCGATGCTGATGATGTGCACGAACAGCTCGGCCTGGCGCTGCACGTGCGGCGTCAGGTACAGGTGGGCGAACAGCAGCGTGGCGACATTGGCCAGCGCGGCGGCGATCAGGCCGACGCCGAGCGCCTTCCACAGCGCTTGGCGCACCGTGTGCGGGATCTTGCGCAAGTCGCCGGCGCCGACGTCATGGGCGACGATGCTGTTAATGGCCATCATCACGCCGCTGACGGTGACCAGGATGATCGACCAGATCGACGCCCCCAGCGACACGGCCGCCAGCTCGTCGGCGCTGGTGTGGCCGGTCATGGCGACGTCGGCCACGCCCATGCCGACGGTGGCGAGCTGGCCGATCAGCATGGGCCAGGCCAGGCGCCACAGGGCGGCGGCTTCAAGGCGGCTCGAGGAGGCGGTAAACGAGTGGGGCATGGTGGCGCGGCGGCGAACCGAGGTGGCGGAACCCGCAATTTTAACGGCTGGGCGCGCGCCGATTGCATTTGGTTGCAATTTAGTTAGACTGCTGCGTGAACGAAAGCCATAACATGCGCGTTATAGGTGCACCAACAAGCTCACGAACAACCCGCCAACCGTCATACAGGTCACAACATGAAAAAAATACTGCCCCGCCTGCTGAACGCCGCCCTGATGTTGGCCGCGCCCCTGGTGTTCGCCACCGCCGCCCGCGCCGGCGAGATCACGCTCTACACCCACGACAATTTCGGCGGACCGGCCATCACGGTGCGCGACGCCGTGCCCGACCTGGTGCCGGACGGCTTCAACGACCGCGCCTCGAGCGTGCGGGTGCGCTCGGGCCGCTGGCAGCTGTGCGAACACGCCAATTTCGGCGGCCATTGCATCGTGCTGGAACCGGGGGAATACCGCAAACTCGACGGGTTCAACGACGTGCTGACGTCACTGCGCGAAGTGGGCGCCGACGATCGCGGCGGGTATGGTGACCGCGGCGACCGCGGCGACCGCGGCCACGACCGGCGCGGCGACAACGGTTACGGCGGCGGCCGCCGTGGCGGCGCCCCGATCGTGTTGTACTCGCAGTCGCGCTTCAACGGCAGCGAGGTCGAGCTGCGCGACGACATCCGCAAGCTCGACCGACTCGATTTCAACGACCAGGCCGGCTCGGTGATCATCCGCGAGGGCAACTGGCAGCTGTGCGACGACGCCGATTTCCGCGGCAAATGCGTGGTGCTGTCGCCGGGCCGCTACGACAATCTGCGCGACATGGGCGACCGCATCTCGTCGGTGCGCCGGGTGCGCTGAGCGTGCGGGGAGCGGGGCGCCCGGCCGGGCGCCTCAGGACCGTTCGCGCGGCCAGGCGCTGAAGGCGAACACCCACAGCATGACGAAGTTCAACACCGGGACCAGGCCGAGCAGGCTCCAGGCGCCGGAATAACCGGCCTTGGCGACGATCTTCCACAGGGGAATGATGTAGAACAGCGGGAAGAGGAAAAACGCCGAGAACAGAATGCCCCAGTGCCAGATGCCATAAGATCCCATGATATCGCCCTAGTGAGAGTGGATGGATGGTCGCCGCCGTCGCCGCGCGTGGCTAGCAGAATAGCACCTTCGCCGGGCGCAAAATACGCCAATTGTCACGCCCGCGCCCGGCGTCGCCGCCTCGTCTTTTAGGCAGGCGCGGCGCCGTCGCGTTTGCGGCTAAACTACGGCTAACGCAACAAGCTACCGGACGGAGTGCGCAACGTGGAATACAAGGACTATTACCAAACCCTGGGCGTGTCGAAGACCGCCTCCGAGGATGAAATCAAGAAGGCCTACCGCAAGCTGGTCCGCAAATACCACCCGGACGTCAGCAAGGAGGCGGACGCCCAAAAGAAAACCCAGGAACTCAACGAGGCCTACGGCGTGCTGGGCGACGCCGAAAAGCGCGCCGCCTACGACGAGCTCGGGCGCGGACGCCAGTACCGCGCCGGCCAGGAGTTCCGTCCGCCGCCGGACTGGGGGCGCGGCTTCGGCGGCGGCACCGGCAATCCGGGCGCCGGCCCGGGCCCCGGCGGCGGCTTCGGCGACGCCGACACCAGCGACTTCTTCGCCGACCTGTTCGCCAACCTGGGCGGACGCCGGCGCCAGCAGTACACGCCGCAGCGCGGCGAGGACAGCCACGCCACCATCACCATCGACCTGGCCGACGCCTACCAGGGCGCCACCCGCAACGTCAGCCTGATGGTGGCCGAGCGCGACGCCGCCGACCGCATCGTCACGCGCGAGCGCACGCTCAGCGTCAACATCCCCAAGGGCGTCACCGTCGGCCAGCAGTTGCGCCTGTCCGGCCAGGGCCAGCGCGGCGAGGCCGGTCCGGGCGATTTGTATCTGGAAATCCAGTTCCGGCCCGATGCGCGCTACCGCGTCGACGGCCGCGACGTGTTCGAGACGGTGCCGGTGGCGCCGTGGGAGCTGGCGCTGGGCGCCGAGATCGACGTGACGACGCCGTCGGGCAAGGTGACCGTCTCGGTGCCGCCCGGCTCGCAGAGCGGACGCAAGCTGCGCCTGCGCGGGCGCGGCATTCCCGGCAAGGAGCCGGGCGATTTGTACCTGCTACTGGAAGTCGTGCTGCCGCCGGCGAACACCGCCAAGGCGCGCGAACTGTATCAAACGATGGCGCGCGAGATGGCGTTCAATCCGCGCGCGGGAGGATGAGTTATGGGACAGGCAACGACGATGGAGCAAGCGCCGGTCACGGCCGTGCTGATCGATGACAACGCGCTCACGCTCGAGGAACTGGCGCGCGCCTGCGCCGTCGACCACGACTGGGTGGTGCGGCGCGTGCGCACCGGCATCCTGATGGAATGCGCCTCGGACGATCACGTGAGCTGGCGCTTCACCAGCGCCGACCTGGTGCGGGCGCGCCGGCTGTGCCAGATCGAGCGCGATTTCGAGGCCAACGACGACGTCGCCGCGCTGGTGGTCGACCTGTCGGAGGAGATCTCGCGCCTGCGCCGCAAGCTTAGCGCCGCCGGCGTGCGCTAGCGGCCGGCTCCTTGGCCGGCGGCGTGGCGGTGATCGTCGGCAACGGCGACATCGCCTCCTCGGCCGCGCGCTGCTCGGTCGAGCGCTGATGGAACTGCATCTGGACCGGCTTGGCCGCCTCCATTGCGGCGCGCGCCTGGCGCGCCGGGGCCGCCGCCGGCCGCGCGCGCCGCTCATGGCCGCCGTGGCCATCCGGTGGCGCGTGGAGCGCGTGCGCGGAAACGGCCCCTTGCGCGCCGTGCGCCGGTTCGATGCAGGGCGCCGGCAGCGGTGCCTGGTCCATGTCGAGGAACTGCTGCATGACCCAGCGCGTGGCCGGCCCCGGTTCCTCGTCGTTACGCCGGATCACGTACAGCGGCGCGCTGAACGACGGGCCCTCGGCCACGTCGAGCTGCACCAGGCGCCCCGCGTCCAGGTCCCACTGCACGAACTCGACCGGCATATTGCCCCAGCCGATGCCGCTGCGCAGCAGCGCGTGCTTGGAGCTCAGGTCGCCCAGGCGCCAGTCGCGCAGCGCCACCACGCCGAAATCCTGGCCCTTCGTCAGCGTGCTGCGGTCGGTCAGCACCAGCTGGGTGTGTTCGCGCAGGATCTCGTTGGGGATCTTGCCCTCGATTTGCGCCAGCGGATGGTCGGGCGAGACCACCGGCACCATCGTCACGAAGCCGCAGCTCTGGCGCTCGACGGTGTCCGGCGCGCCCGGCATCCACGCGCTCAGACCGATGTGGCAGGTGCGGTCGATCACCAGTTGCGTGACCGCGCCCAGCGCCTCGGTGCGCAGCCGCATCGACACGGTCGGGAACTCCTTCTGGAACGCGTGGAGAATGCGCACCAGCTTGCAGGTCGAATACATGACGTCGACCACCAGCGAGACCTCGGCCTCCAGCCCGGCCGAGAGCGCCTTGGCGCGCGCGCGCATGCCGTCGACCTTGAGCGAGACGGCGCGGGCGTCGGCCAGCAGCGCCTTGCCGGCCTCGGTGAGCATGGGCTTGCGCTTGCTGCGGTCGAGCAGCTCGACGTTGAGCTGCTCCTCCAGGTTGGCGATGGTGTAGCTGATCACCGACTGCGTGCGGTGCAAGGCCCGCGCCGCGTGGGCGAAGCCGCCGTGGTCGATGACGGCGATGAACACGCGCAATTGGTCGAGGGAGGGAAGGCCGGGATCTCGCATGGTGGCTCGCTTAGGATATCGATTAAATCGATCAGTAAGATTTAAATTTAAGGTATTTCATCGATATTAAACCCGTTCTATCATGCGTGCAACCTGACCACTTAAAGGAAGCACATCATGGCAACCGTTCTTCACATCAACAGCAGTGTTCGTAATGGCGCCTCGCTGACGCGCCAGCTCGGCGGCGAGTTCATCGCCAAGTGGGAACAATCCCATCCGTCCGACGTTGTCGCTACCCGCGACCTGGCCGCCGCGCCGTTGCCGCACCTGACCGAGCAAATGGTCGGCGCCTACTTCACCCCGCCGGAGCAGCGCAACGCCGAGCAGGCGCACGCGATCAAGCTGTCGGACACGCTCGTTGACGAGTTGCTGGCCGCCGACACCGTCGTCATCGGCGCGCCGATGTACAACTTCAGCGTGCCGTCGGGCCTGAAGGCGTGGATCGACCACATCGCCCGCGTCGGCCGCACCTTCAAGTATGGCGCCAACGGCCCTGAAGGCCTGGTCACCGGCAAAAAGGTGTATGTGATCGTCGCCAGCGGCGGCGTCTACACCGAGGGTCCGGCGGCCGCCTACGACCACGTGGCCAGCTACTTGCGCGCCGCGCTCGGCTTCCTGGGCATGACCGACGTCACCTTCATCTTCGCCGAAGGCGTGTCGAAGGGCGAGGAAGCGGTGACGGCGGCGATCGCCAAGGCCCGCGCCGGCATCGACGCCGTCGCCGCCTGAGCCGGCCCGCGCGTGGCGCGCGAAGCGCCGCGTTAGCGCGTATCGCAACCCCGCATGCTGTGAGCGATACGCGCGCGTCACCACTTAGGGGACGTACCCCGAGGGGTACGTCCCCGCATGGCCGTGCGGGTTGGCGGCGACCGGAGCAGCCGCAGCATGCCCGTGCGGGTTGGCGGCGGCCGGAGCAGCCGCCGCCGGGATAGCCGCCCCCACCCCAGCCTCCGCCGCCCGACAAGCGTATGATGGAACCCCCGCCACCCCCGGAGCTTCCATGAAACGCAACCTGCACCTGCTGATCATCGACCCGCAGAACGATTTCTGCGATCTGCCGGCCAGCCACCTGCCGCTCGACCCGGCCACCGAACGCCGCCGGGCGCCGGCGCTGCCGGTGCCCGGCGCCCACGCCGACATGCTGCGCCTGGCCGCGTTGATCAACCGCGGCCGCGCCGGCCTGACGGCCATCAGCATCACCCTCGATTCGCACCACCGCTTCCACATCGCCCACCCGACCTTCTGGATCGCCCGCGATGGCGCCCCGGTGGCGCCGTTCACCGAGATCCGCGCGGCCGACGTGCGCGCCGAAAAATACCTGCCGCGCCATCCGGCCGGCTTGCCGCTGGCGCTGAACTACCTCGACCGCCTGGAGGCGGCCGGCCGCTACCGGCTCATGGTCTGGCCGGTGCACTGCGAAATCGGCGGCTGGGGCCACAACGTCCACGACGACGTGCGCGCCGCCTATGGCGCCTGGGAGGAGGCCTCGCTCGGCATCGTCGCCAAGCTGGCCAAGGGCTCCAATCCATGGACCGAGCACTATTCCGCCGTCATGGCCGAGGTGCCGTACGACGACGACCCCGACACCCAGTTCAACACCAAATTCGTCGACACGCTGGCCCAGTCCGACGTCATCTATGTGGCCGGGGAGGCCGGCAGCCACTGCGTGAAGG
Source organism: uncultured Duganella sp. (assembly GCA_963513825.1). GTDB lineage: Bacteria > Pseudomonadota > Gammaproteobacteria > Burkholderiales > Burkholderiaceae_D > Rugamonas. The sequence goes on along the minus strand of CAUPRW010000026.1, from coordinate 52,408 downwards.
CGACCGTCGAGCACATCGCCGACCATTTCGGCGCGCTGGCAGCGTCCAGGCTGGTGCTGGTCACCGATTGCATCAGTCCGGTCACCGGCTTCGAGGCCCAGTACCGGGGCTTTCTCGACGCCATGCGCGCGCGCGGCGTGCAACAGATGCGCTCGGGCGACGTGCTGGCCGAACTGCAGGCCAACGCCGCCGCTTGATCGCGCCGCGCACGCCCGGACCGTCCGGGCCGTGCGAACGCCGCCCGTCGTCCTCGCCGCGGGTGGCGGTCCGCGCCTCCCGCGGCCGGAATTGGCGCACGCGCGCGCCGTTGGCTCACGCATCCGCCCGGCATCGCGTAAGATCATGCTTATATGCCATCTGGAGAGTCAATGAGTCAGCCCATCGTTCGCAGTCTGCTGGAGACCGATCTATACAAGTTCACCATGTGGCAGGCGCTGCTGCACGGCCATCCGAACGCGCTGACCGAGTATGAATTCGTTTGCCGCAACACGCCGGCCTACCCGCTGGCCGAGCTGCACGAGGCCGTCGAGCGCGAGCTCGATCACCTGTGCTCGATGGGCTTCGCGGACGGCGAGCTGGCCTTCCTGCGCTCGCTGCGCTACATGAAAAGCGACTTCGTCGACTTCCTGACCGTGTTCCGCTTCCAGCGCAAGTTCATCGACGTGCGCGTCGACGGCGACACGCTGGTGATCCGCGCGGCCGGCCCGCAGGTGCACGTGATGGGCTTTGAGATCTACGTGCTCTACATCGTCAACGAACTGTATTTCCGGCGCTTCGACCAGGCCGCCGCGCTGGCCGAGGGGCGCGCGCGCCTGGGCGCCAAGATCGCCGCGCTCAAGGCCTTCGGCGCCGAGCCGGCGCGCCGCAACCCGTTCGAGTTCTCCGACTTCGGCACGCGCCGGCGCTTTTCCGGCGCCTGGCACGACGAGGTGGTGCAGCGGCTGGCGCGCGAGGTGCCCGAGTACTTCAAGGGCACCTCCAACGTCTACCAGGCGATGCGATTCAACCTGGTGCCGATCGGCACCATGGCGCACGAGTACATGCAATCGTTCCAGGCCTTCGGCGTGCGGCTGCGCGACTTCCAGAAGGCCTCGCTCGAGGCGTGGGTGCAGGAATACCGGGGCGACCTCGGCATCGCCCTGACCGACGTGGTCGGCATGGACGCCTTCCTCGACGACTTCGACCTGTACTTCGCCAAGCTGTTCGACGGCCTGCGCCACGATTCGGGCGATCCGGTGGTCTGGGGCGAGAAGGCGCTGGCGCACTACGCGGCCCTGCGTATCGACGCCAAGACCAAGCGGCTGGTGTTTTCGGACGGCCTCAAGCTCGACACCGCGTTCGACCTGTACCGCCACTTCGCCGACCGCATCATGACCGGTTTTGGGATCGGCACCCACCTGACCAACGACTTGGGTTTGGCGCCGCTCAACATCGTCATGAAGCTGGTCAACTGCAACGGCCAGTCGGTGGCCAAGCTGTCGGACTCGCCCGGCAAAACCCTCTGCAAGGACGAAACCTTCCTGGCCTATCTGCGCCAGGTGTTCCACCATCCCGCCGCCTGAAATGATCTATCTTTCCCTGCTTAACTTTGCCATGTACCAGGTGATCGGCCTGGCGTTGCTGCTGGTCTGGCGCGCCAACCGCAGCCAAACCTTCGCCCGCCACATGGGGTGGTCGACGTTGTTCGCCTCGCTGGTGTCGATCGGCTACGTCGCCTACACGGGCGAGGTGGCGCCGCTGGTCACGCCCGGCCTGGTGCTGATGGGCGTCGGCGCGGTCCTCAACACGCTGTTCCTGTGCTACGGCGTGGTGCAGTTGGCCGGCCGCGAGCTGCCGCGCGGCACCGCCATCGCGTTGACCGCGCTCACCGCCGCCGTCCTGCTGGCGCCGCTGGGCGAGCTGCAGCTGCGTTACTGGGGGCTGTGCAACCTGGTCATCTTCGTCGGGCTCGGCGCGCTGGCCACGCGCTGGCTGTGGCGCACCGGCCTGCGCGAGCGGCTGGTCGGCCCGCTGCTGGTGCTGCTCGGGCTCAACCAATTGTGGCTGGTGCTGGCGCTCGAAGGCGGGCTGGGGCCGCAGATCCTCACGGCCACGGTGCTGCGCGTGATGATCAGCATGGTGTTCCTGCTGTCGGCGCTGGACCGCGCCAACGCCGCCACGCGCAAGCTGGCGCAGCGCTTCCAGCGCCTGACCGAGCACGCGGTGCAGGGCGTGCTGGTGACCGACGGCGCGCGCATCCTGTACGCCAACCCGGCCGCGCGCGCCATTTACGGCATGCCGCTGGGGGACGACGGCTACCTGATGCTCAGCGACGTGTCGGCGGCCACGTTCCGGCACGACTTGCTGGCGCGCTACCACCAGCAGTTGCAGGATCAAAGCGTCGACATCGCCAGCTGGGAAGGGCTGCGCGAGGTCGGCGGCGGGCGTGAGCTGGAGCTGCGCTTCGAGGCTTGGCGGGTCGAGTGGGACGGCGTGCCGGCCACGCAGGTGTTGATCACCGACGACACCGAGCGCAACGCCAACGCCCGCGAACTGCTGCACCAGGCCACGCACGACAAGCTCACCGACCTGCCCAACCGCACCGTGCTGATGCAGCGCCTGAAGGATTACTGCCAGGTGGCCGACGGCTCGCTGCGCTGCACGCTGGTGATCGTCAACATCGACCGCTTCAAGCTGTTCAACCAAAGCCAGGGCCACGTGGCCGGCGACCAGGTGCTCAAGGCCTTCGCCGCGCGGCTGCAGGAGGCGCTTGGCGCCGGTGCCGAGTTGATGCGCATCGCCGGCGACGAGTTCGCCATCGTCGACCCCGGCGCCAGCCACACGCGCGAAATCGCCGACCGCCTGCGCAACGCCTGCGTGCCGGCGCTGGTGGTCCCGGGCGGCGACTACTTCATCGACGCCTCAATGGGCATGGCCGTGTTTCCGGACCACGCCGGCAACGCCGAAGGCCTGCTGCGCGCGGCCAACGCCGCCATGTATCAAGCCAAGCGGATTCCGGGCACGGCGCTGGCGATGGCCGAGCAAAGCTTCGAGAAAACCTCGGACAAGGCGCTGGAGAACGAGCAGGCGCTGCGCAAGGGCATCAAGAATCATGAAATCTATCTCGACTACCAGCCCAAGGTGTGCGCCGTCAGCGGCCGGCTGCTCGGCTTCGAGGCGCTGGCGCGCTGGCAGCGGCCGGGCATCGGCCCGGTCAGCCCGGTTGAATTCATCGCCATCGCCGAGCGAACCGGCCTGATCAAGGAGCTCGGCGCCATGCTGCTCGAGCGCGCCTGCCGCCAGATCGCCGCCTGGCGCGCCGAGGCCGGCGACTGCGTGCCGGTGGCGGTCAACGTCTCGCCGATCCAGCTGCTGCACCGGGGCTTTCCGCAACTGGTCGAGCGCATCGTCGCCGAGACCGGCATTCCACAACGCTGCCTGACGCTCGAGATCACCGAAAGCGCGGCCGTCGTCAACCTCGACGACACGCGCAGCCAGCTCAAGCACTTGTGCCAGCTCGGCATCCACATCGCCATGGACGATTTCGGCACCGGGTTCTCGTCGCTGAGCATGTTGCGCACGCTGCCGCTGAGCACATTGAAAATCGATCGCGGCCTGATCGACCCGCTGCCGGCGCGGGACGCGGTGGAAGTGGTCACGGCCATTTGCCAGCTGGCCAAGGCGCTGGAGATGCGCGTGGTCGCCGAGGGGATCGAAACGATCGAACAGGCGCACGCCGCGCGCGACGCCGGCTGCCACGAGTTACAGGGATATTATTACGCGCGCCCGCTCAGCGTGCGGGACGCCGGCGCCTGGCTGGCGCGCGAGCAAACGGAAAGCGCAAGGCACGCCCTGACCGCCTCGTAGGGCGGATTAGCGCGCAGCGCGTAATCCGCCGCGAGCCGCCGACAGCGCCGGCGAACGACGCAAGCAGCACCGACGGATTAGGCCAGCACCACCAACGGATGACCCCAACCCCGTCCCAGGCCTCAGGCCGGTCGCGCCCCGAAGCCGCTCATAATAGTGTCGGCATTCGCCCCTTCATCCTCGTCATAAATATCAACCGACAGCATCGCGCCGCTACGTTCGCGCGCGTGCGCGGCGGCGGCCGGCCCGCCCGGCGTCAGCGCGTCGAGGATATTACCAACGGTACTAGAAGCGACGGTCGGCGGCAGCGCCGTATGCCGGGTCAGCTTAACGGTCGATGGCGGAAAGCCTTTGGACAACAACGCCGTGCGTGCACTCTCGGCGTCGGTCACCTGATCGAAGTTGCGATGGATAGTACGTGTCATAACGATCTCCTGGTTGAAGCCCTGGGTGGGCGGGCAGGGCTTAAAAGCCGGCGACCACGGTCTCGAAATGTTCCACTTTGGGCGGCGTGGCGAAATGGCCGCCAACGAGCCCGCGCCAGGTCTGGAACGCCGGGCTGCCACGGAAATCTACGGTATGGTTTTCCAGCGTCTGCCAGCCGATCACAAGGTGGTAGGTATCGGGCGTTTCGATGTCGCGGTCGAGGCGCATCGACAGGCAGCCGGTGGCCGCCTTGAACAACGGTATCGCCTCGGCCACGCCGGCCTGGAAGGCTTGGTGGGCATCCGGTTTGATGTACAGCTCGGCGATCTCGTAAATCATGGGCATCCTTGTGAAGTTTGCCCTATTGTGCCTCAAGTGCGGCCGGCGTGCGCAGGATGAAGCGCATCGCCTGGCGGGCCAGTTCCTGGACGTCGGCCCCGCTGCCCGGCTTGTACCACTGCACGGTCCAGTTGAGCGCGCCGAAGATCAGCAAGCGGTCGAACGCCGACGGCATCGCCCAATCGCCGGAATGGTGCAGCGCGGCGATGGCGCGGTCCCACACGGCCTCGTAGCGGTCCTTGAGCGTCACCACGCGCGAGCGCGACGGCTCGTCGAGCGAGCGCCACTCGTATAACAGCACGGCGATGTAGTGGTGGTCGGGCGCGAGCAGCGTGTGCAGATGGGCTTCGACCAACTGGCGCAGGATTTCGCACGGCGGCAGCGGCTGGGCGCCGATGCGTTCGATCTCGGCCAGCGAGCGCTCCATGCCTTGCTCCATGATGGCGGCCAGGATGTCCTGCTTGGTCTTGAAATGGTAGAACCAGCTGCCGGCCTGGACGCCGGCGGCGGCCGCGATGTCGCGCACGGTGGTGTTGTCGTAGCCTTTAGTACGAAACAATTCGGCCGATTTCTCGATCAATTCCGCGCGCAGTCCGCCGCCTTCCCCTTTCAGGGGGCGGCCGCGTTTCTTTGGGCCGGGAGCATCGATCAGGGCGGAATTTGGCATGAAAAGTCGTTGGTATTGGAGTGGTAGGACATCCCATTCTAATGCAGCGCTAGCGCCGCAAATCATAAAAGTGTTCGAAATTGTTACTTTCCCAATGGAAGTAATCGACTTTTGTGCTGCAATGCAACAGTTTGGTTTGGCACGCGCTTGAGAGGGATCATGGCCGCCGGGCGACGGCGCGATAGGCTGGTCGATGGACAGGGAGACGGACCATGAATGAGACATCTGTTGCAATGGCTGTGCTTGACATCGGCAATCGTGCCGACGAGGATAAAGACATGGAATCCGAAACGGAATCGTTGAGACGGGAGACCGGCGCTGGCTTCGCAGGGGTCAATGCCCGGATCGACGCGTCGCGCCGGGAGACGGCGGACAACTTGCGCGCCGTTGAGGCCAGGATCGAGGAATCGCGCAAGGAAACCGCCGCCAACTTGCGCTCCGTTGAGTCCAGGATTGAGGAATCGCGCAAGGAAACGGCCAACAACTTTCGCGCGGTGGACGCCAAAATCGACGCGTTGCGCAGAGAGACTGCCGACAATTTCCGCGCCGTTGACGCGAAGATCGAGGAATCGCGCAAGGAGACGGCCATCAACCTTCGCGCAGTCGACGCCAGGATCGATGCACTACAACGGGAGATGGCCGAGAGTTCTCGCGCTGTAACGGCGCACATCATGGCGCTGCAACGGGAAACCACAGCGCGCATCGACTTGATGATGACCGATAGCCAGCGAAGGATGGACCGCGGCGATGCGCAGTTCCGCTGGCTAGTGGGGCTGATGGTCACGAGCCTCTTGGCGACAGCGGGGCTGTTTGCCCGTGGCGCGCACCTGCTATGACTGAAGGAATTGGTGCCGGTATATTTCCCGACCGCCGGCGCCGGTAGTAGCCGCCTCCGGGAGGCGCTAATGGGTCGTTCTGTGTGAGAACTGAAGCCATCATAGCGGGCCAATGTGACAGGCGTTTGACCGGTGCACGGAATGCAGCATGCGTGGGGATGCAAAGTGCGCTAGAATGGAGGTCTGTGGGGACGACCTGGTTTCGACGTGGGTTGCAAAGCAGAGCAGGGCATACCGAGGGCGGGCTACCTCGTAAATACAACCTGAAAAAACTTAACTGCAAACGATAACTCGTACGCACTGGCAGCTTAATTGCTGTTAGCTCCACAACACCTCGTCCCTGGGGTGGGCCGTTAAAAGCTGTGGAGTCATTTACAGGGACTCGCGCTGTGAGGGGTCACTTCGATCAGCGCTAAATCTAAGGTGAATCGCTAGTCCAAAACGTGCACGTCCGTGTTGTACTGGTTAAATTAAATGATAGTGCTAAGTATGTAGAACTGTCTGTGGAGTGCTTGCGGACGCGGGTTCGATTCCCGCCGTCTCCACCACTGGATCAAAAATAAAGCCCCGTCACGCGAAAGCTTGGCGGGGCTTTGTTTTCGACCCAAAGCGACGACGTGGTGGCAGTCGAAGCCGCTTCAGGTATGGATGTGATGGCGTAGCACCGAACCGTCCGGCATGCTGGCCCCGTACGAGGCGAGCTGCGCTTGCGGCGCGCCAACCTCAGTTGAAAGCACCTTCCGCCCGCAGCATCGACACCGCCAGATCAATAAACGCCCGCACCTTAGGCGTCGAGCGGCGGCCCTCGTGGTGCACGACGCTGACAGGCACCGGCGGCGCCTCATAGCGCGCCAGCACAGTTTTGAGCCGCCCGGCCGCCAGGTGCGGCGCCACCATGTAGGAAATCACGCGCGTCAATCCGAAGCCCCGCACCACGGCGCCGATGGCCGCGTCGTTGCTGGTGCTGACGAGGCGCGGGCGCACGCGCACGACCAAGGGCTCGCGCCCGGACGCGAAGCGCCAGTCGTGCGAGGCGGTCACGGCGTTGGCGAGCACGATGTCGTGCTCGCCCAGGTCCTCCGGCGTGAGCGGTATGCCGCGCGCCTCCAGGTAGGCCGGCGACGCGCACACGACCTGCCGCACCTGTCCCACTTTCACCGCCTGGTAGCTCGAATCGGGAAGTTGGCCGATGCGTATCGCCACGTCGATTCCTTCCTCCATCATGTTGACCACGCGGTCGACGAAGCGGCATTCCACCTCGGTCTCCGGATAACGCCGCAGATACTCGGTCACCACCGGCGTCACGTACATGGCGCCGAACAGCACCGACGCGGTGATCACCAGCTTGCCGCGCGGCTCGGCGTGGGTGCCGGCGGCGGCCTGCTCGGAGTCGGCCACGTCGGCCAGGATGCGCCGGCAGTCGGCGGCGTAGCGCGCGCCCACGTCGGTCACGCGCACTACCCGCGTGGTGCGCGTCAACAACCGCACACCCATCGTTTCCTCCAGCTCCGTCACCGCCCGCGTGACCACCGGCGGCGAGATGCGCAGCTTGCGCGCAGCCGGCGCGAAGCCGCCCTCATCGACCACGGCCAGGAAAATCGCCATTGTGTGCAGCCGGTCCATATTATTCCGCTTTCAGAAATAGTTTCTTGCAGTCCCTCGGGATTCTCATTATCTGGCAAAAGACTCAAACTGCAAGCGCTGGACCACACTTCCTCACCCACCCAAGGAGAAATACCATGAGCCGCATCGCCATCATCGACAACACCAACGCCAACGCCGAACAACAAGCACTGCTCGACACCATTCAAGCGCAACTGGGCATGGTGCCCAATTTCCTCAAAGTGTTCGCCAATTCGCCCGTCGCCCTGCGCGCCTTCCTGGGCCTGTACGGCGTGGCCGGCGCGGGCAGCCTGGACCATCAAACCCGCGAACGCATCGCCCTGGCGCTGGCCCAGCAAAACGGTTGCGAGTACTGCGTTTCGGCGCACACCGCCATCGGCCGCAAAAGCGGACTGACCGGCGACGAGATCAACGCCGCCCGCCACGGCACCAGCGAAGACGTGCAAGCGGCCCTCGCCGTCAAATTCGCCACCAGCCTGATGGAGAAAAAGGGCGACGTGAGCGCCATCGAGATCGCCCAACTGCGCAGCGCCGGCTTCACCGATTCCGACATCGTCGAAATCATCACCCACGTCGGCATGAATTTCCTGACCAACATCCTCGGCAAGGCCAGCAAAGTCGAGATCGATTTCCCGCAGGTCGAGCTCAAGCTGGCGGCCTGACCGGACCGGCGCAGCGTATCTTTCACACCACCATCAGGAGCCATCATGGGCCGCGCATTTTCCGACATCACCTTTACCCCGACCGTGCGCGCCATGCAGGAACGCATGGGCAGCCGCGAGCAGTACGAAGGCTTCGACCTGATGACCAACCGGGCCGACCGCCTGGGCCGCATGGAGACCGAGTTCATCGCCCAGGCCGACCATTTTTACCAGGCCACGGTGAGCGAGACGGGCTGGCCGTATGTTCAGCATCGCGGCGGGCCGGCCGGCTTCCTGAAGGTGCTCGATCCGAAGACCGTCGCCTTTGCCGACTTTCGCGGCAATGTGCAGTATCTGAGCGTGGGCAACCTGCAAAAGGACGACCGCATCTCGATCATCGTCATGGATTACGCCAACCAGATGCGCCTCAAGCTCGTCGGCCATGTGCGCCTGGTGGAAGCGGCCGACGATGCCGAGCTGATCGAACGGCTGCGCACGCCCGGCTACGCGGCCCGCATCGAGCGCGCGTTTGTTATCACCGTCGAAGGCTACGACTGGAACTGCCCGCAGCACATCACGCCGCGCTTTACCGAGAGCGAAATCAACGCCATGACGGCGCCGCTGCAGGCGCAGGTCAAGCGCCTCAAGGAGCAGCTCGCCGCGAGCGCGGCCCGGCAACCGTTGGCGCAACTGGGCGACGGCCCGCTGGCGCTGGTGATCAGCGGCGTGCGCCAGTTGACGCCACGGGTGCGCGCCTATGAGCTGGAAAGCGCCGATGGCGGCGGCTTGCCGGCGATCGAGGCGGGCGCCCATATCGACGTGCCGGTCTTGCTTGCCGATGGCGGCGCCGCCACGCGCAGCTATTCGATCGCCTCCGACCCCGCCCGGCCCGGCCTCTACGAGATCGCCGTGCTGCGCGAGGACGACGGCAAGGGCGGCTCGGCCAGCGTGCATGAGGAATACCACCTTGGCATGGTGCTGCGCTGCTCGCCGCCGCGCAACGACTTCGCGCTGCCGGCGGACGGCCCGGTGGTGCTGATCGCCGGCGGCATCGGCATCACCCCGATCAAGGCGATGGCCCATACATTGATCGCCCAACAACGCGATTTCGTGCTGCACTATGCGGTGCGCTCGCGCCGGGAGGCGCCGTTCCTCGAGCAGCTCGAACGCGAGCTCGGCGCGCGCCTGGTCGTGTACGCCGCCGACGAAGGCCGGCGCCTGCCGCTCGAGGCGGCCATGGCCGGCGAGGGCGTCACCGTCGCCTGCGGACCGGCCCGCATGCTCGACGCCGTGACCGACACCGGCAAGCGCCTCGGCGTGCGCGTGCTGATCGAGCGCTTCGCCGCCGCCGGCGCGGGCGCCGTCAACCGACCCGTCACCGTCACGTTGAAGCGCAGCCGCAAAGTGATCGAAGTGCCGGCCAGCGCCAGCATCCTCGAGGCGGTGGAGGCCGCCGGCGTCGACGCGCCTTCGTCCTGCCGGATCGGCAATTGCGGCACTTGCCGCGTCAAGGTGCTGGCCGGCACGCCGGAACACCGCGACAGCGCCCTCAGCGACGACGAGCGCGCCGACCACATGTGCATTTGCGTCTCGCGCGCCAGCGGCGACACGCTTGAACTCGACCTTTAAGAAGCGGTGATCACGCCGGCACTTTTGATGGTCCGGTCCGATCCGGGGCATAATCTCCCGCTGGTTATGATTGGGAGGCGAAGTGAACAAACACATGGTGAAGGTCGAGCTGGAAAAGGCGTACCGGTTGCTCAACCACGGTCCGACGGTGCTAGTGTCGGCCACGCACGGCGGCGTCGACGACGTCATGGCGGCGGCCTGGTCGTGCGCGCTGGATTTCTCCCCGCCCAAGGTGACGCTGGTGCTGGACAAGGCCACCAGCACGCGCGCGCTGGTCGAAGGCAGCGGTTACTTCGCGCTGCAGGTGCCCAATGTGGCCCAGGTCCAGCTGACCTACGACGTCGGCAACGTCAGCCTGGCCGACGCGCCGGACAAGCTGCAACAGTGCGGGGTGGAGTTGTTCCACGTCGAGGGACGGGCCACGCCGCTGGTGTCGAGATGTTCGGCCTGGCTGATTTGCAAAGTGGTCCCGGAGCCGCACATCGAGCAGACCTATGACTTGTTCATCGGCGAAGTGGTGGACGCCTGGGCCGACGAGCGCGTCTTCCGCGACGGCCACTGGGAATTCGACAAGGCCGACCCGAGCCTGCGCAGTCTGCATTACATCGCCGGCGGCCAGTTTTACGCGATCGGGGAATCGGCACGCGCCGAGACGCGCTAGCGGAGAGCGCCCGGGATGCTGCTGGTCGTGTCCGGGCAGGCGGCGCCGCTGGCTGAACCGCCAATGCTCAGCCCGGTCGAGAGGTCGAAGCCCAAGGTGCACCAGTAGCCGTCCTTCGGATGGTGGCGGCACAAGAGCATGTCGCGTTGGCGCAGTCGCGAGCCTTGGGCGGCGCAGCGCCGTTGAATATCCGGACCGATGGCGTTGAACATTTCCTTCGCCGATTGGTCGGTGATCGTGATGACGAGTCTTGTATCGCCTGGTGTGGGCTGGTGTGCCTCGTCGACGAAGCCGCCGTACACGGCGTATTTCCCGGCGAACGGTTTGTGCACGTATTCCCAAACCGCCAAAGCGTTGGGCAGCGCGATCACGGCGCCCAGGGCCGCCACTGTCATTGCGGCACGCTTCAGCATATCGAACCGCCGATGCTTTTGCCTGAGGTGAGGTCAAAGCCGAAATTACAGTGGTAACCATCTTTGACGTGAAAAGAGCAGCTCACCTCGGCTCTTTGACGAATGCGGCCGCCGTCCTCGGCGCCGCACACTCCTTTTAAGTCCGGCCCCATCGCTTCGAACATTTCCTTGGCCACGCGTCCCTCGACTGAAAAGGCCATGTGCCGGTCCCCGGCTTTCGGTGCGTAGGGATCGCCGAGTCCCCCGCCGTACACGGAGTAGGTGCCTTTAAAGGGCTTAAGGATCAACTGCCAGCCCGGAGGGCTTTGACTGAGCGCGGCGCCGCAAGCAAGTAGTGCAAATGTTGTCAGTAGTGTTCTCACCGCGCTCTCCTATTCCTTGGTGGTGATGTGGAAATGGTCATCGTGGTGGGCCAGCGGTTTAACTCGCGGGATGGTTAAATCATTGAAGTAGATGACCTGGATGACGGGGGAATCTAAAAACATACCGATCAACATGGCGGTGGCGTCGCGGTCATACTGAGTATCAAATCTGGTGACTGCCGCCTCCTTACGATCTTTCCGGAACAGGCGGATGTCAACATCTCGGCCACTCCGGTGCCCCTTGTGATCCGGGTATTTTGCGCCTCCCGCAAGGCTGATATTGCCGATTCCGATCTTCCTGGTGTCGACAGCATCCCAGCGATGCTCGATCATGAAAATCAGCGAGAGCAATTTTTCATGTGCAAACTGGCTCGCGCCGTTCAGCGGCGTCCCGATAGTTTCGTGAAGGATTGTTCCCTCGTGGAACCTGCCCGATTAAGACGTTCTCCAGTTCCATCTCAAAATATTTAACGCGGTCACCGCCGCCATCTGCACGCAAGAATTCAAATCGTGCACGTGAAAGCGTCCGTCCCATTGCGCACGGTTGCATGAGGAGGGGAGAGGACAGGTCGGCGAGTTTCTGGAATCGAATATCGTCCAACTCCGCTCGCTCGGCTGTGTGACCGCCCCCTGTCGACGCGGTGGCGCTCTTCGGTTGGGTCATATCCCATTGTACGGAGGTGCATTCGATCCAATTCTTATGCGCGTCGTCCTCCGACTCGCCTTTGATGCCTTCAATTTGAAGATAGACGTCGATTGCCATATTGCCTCCTTGGTAGCGGTTAAGAATGCCTTTGGGATTGTCATTCACGCGCCAACCAAGTGGTTGTGGGATATCAAACCACGGTCTTCTTCAAATAGAAAGTGAACACGGAGTCGTCCGTTGGGCGTGGCCCTCAGTGCAGCAATCGAAAACCGAACCCCGTAATTGCGATTGCCGTACCGGCGATCAACGGTATCAGCACGCCGGCGACGCCTGCCAGTGTTGCCGGCAGCACGCGCCTCGAGGTGACCACGTCATAGCCGACCGCAAACACTATTAGCAGCAGCATGCCGGCGCCGGCAAGGATCGGCGCGAAAGAGAGGCCCAGGCCGACGGCAGGCCAAAAGGCGAACCGTGCGAACGCCGGACCGATGATGGCCAACGACGCGAATAGCATCAGCCGGTGGTGAGCCACGTAGCGGCGCCTGAGCGCGACGCCGGCGACCACCAGCGTGACGAATGACGCAAGGCTCATGAAATTCGCCCACACGAACATGTTCTCGGGGCTGCTGGCCGATTCTATTTGAACTGCCACACGCAGGTTGACCGCGATTCCGCTAACGACCGTGGCCAGCACAACCGGGACCGCCAGCCACGCAATCCGTCGATGCCATTGCCGTAGCTCCTTCATCACCATTACGCCTTGTAGCGGCACCAAGGCAAACCAGAGGGTCAACGCAATGCCGTGCCATAGCAACAGCGGTGGCAGAGGGCGCGGGCTGAACAGGCCTCGCAGATAAAACGTTCGCCCGAACCCCACCAGGACGATGGCGAGCAGAACTACATGCGCGATCAGAAAAGCTTGCGTTTCCTTGGAACGTGAACCCATGGCGGCTCCTGGCGACTGGCTGGCGAGCAATTGGTGTCTGGGCGTACCAGGGACTGGTCCGCGGGGGCGAGAAACCAACTAGGCGTGGTCAGCCGCTCCGGCATTTATCTTAGCTCACATTCTGCGGTTTTAGCGGGCGGGTGATGGCTTTTTTACAAGGGCGTGGGCGCCGCGCGTGGCATGTAACCGGTCAACAGCGCATGTTCCCAGTCGGGCCGCCCGTTCGCCCTGGCCAGCGCCGCCATTTCCGCGTGACGATACGGAATGGTGAAAAGGCTGGACCGCCAGACGCCGTCGATGTGTTCGACGATCGCATAGCGCGCGTCCGGCGAGCCCGATTCAACCGCGTGCGGATACGGGTGCTCGTCCGCGTACGCCGGCTGCCCGACGCTGCCCGGGTTGACGATCAATTGCCCGCGCGCGCCGCGCACGCTGCGCGCCACGTGGGTGTGGCCGCAGGCGACCAAGCCGGCGTCGACCGGCCCCAGGCGCGACTCGATGTCGTCGCGCGTGGCCGCCGCGTCGGCCGTTTGCAGCAAGCCCGTCACGTCGCTCGACGGCGTGCCATGGCAGGCCAGCACGTCGGGCGTGATGCGCCGCACCGGCGCCAACCCCGCGATCCAGGCCAGCTCCGTCGCCGTCAAGCGCGCGCGGGCGTAGGTGTCGCTCGCGCCGGAGCCGGCGTGCAGGGTCAGGATCTGACGCTCATGGTTGCCGGCCAGATGAATCCAATCCTGCGCCATCAGGTATTGCGCCGTCTCCAGCGGCTTCAGCGGGCCGGACAGGCTGTCGCCCAGGTTGACGACCAGATCGGCGCCGCGCCGGGCGATGTCGGCGGCGACCGCTTCGAGCGCCGGCAGATTGCCGTGGATGTCGGAGACGAAGGCGATGCGCATCACGCCTCCCCGAAGTCCTTGAGCACGTCGGCGGTGTGGACGATGGCCGCGTATTCGCCATCCAGATTGGACAGCGCCATCGCGTGCACCTCGTCGGCCGTGCGCGGCGTGCCGGCGTAGTCCGTTTTCGCGAAGGCGAAGCAGGCGTCGGCCACCACGCGGGTGGCGAAGCCGAGGTTGCCGGCGGTGCGCGCCGTGGCCTCGACCGAGTTGTTGGTGCTGACGCCGACGATGACCAGCTCGCCGATGCCGCGCACCCGCAGCCATCGTTCCAGGCCGCTGTTGATGAAGGCGTCCGGCACGTTTTTCTCCATCACGTAGGCGCCGGGCAGCGGCGCCAATGGCGCTTGAAATTCCGCGCCCGGCTGGCCGGGCCAGAACAGCGAGCCGGGCGTGGTGGACATATGCCGCACATGGACCATCGTGGCGCCGGCCGCGCGCCAGGCCGCGAGCATGGCGGCGATGTGGCGCTCGGCGTCCGGGTTGTTGCGCGCGCCGGCGGCGGGGCTGGCCATGCCTTGTTGCATGTCGATGATGATCAGGGCGGCGGTGCGCGATGGCATGGGTGGTCTCTGGAGCGGTGGGGTGCTCGATATTATAGTTCCAGCCCCGCGCTGTCACCCGGTTCCGTGTCGCGAAGCTCATCGGGCTGGCGCCACGACGGCGCCGCCCCGATGGCGCGGGACGTGACGCAGCCACCCGCCGCCGGCCGCCAGACGGGCCGGCGCACGAACCGGCTGCCTCAACAAAAAGCCCGGCGCAATACGCCGGGCCTTGTCCTTCCACGCGCCGAAGCGCCGGGATTATTGCTGCTTGCGGCGGCGCGCGACCAGTCCCATCAGGCCCAGGCCCGCGAACATCATCGCGTAGGTGGACGGCTCCGGCACCGTCAGCACCGGCGCCTTGCCGGTCGAGTACAACGTCGCGTTCGACAGTGAGTCGAACGTGGTCGTGAAACTGTCGATGCCGGCGCCCTGGCCGGCGTCGAAGCGGTAAAACGCCGTCACGTTGTTGGCCTTGTTGCCCGAGGCGTCGACCACGTTGCCGTAGTGAATGCCGACGATGGTGTCGCCATACAGTTGCTGCGTGAAATTGATGGTGGTGCCGCCGCTCAGGCCGGACAGCATCGCGCTCGACGCCACCGCCGAGTTCAGGTGCACGCCCCAGCCGCCGAGCAGCTGGTTGATGTCGCCGATGCTCGGGTTGTTGCCGTTGAGGTTGCCGCTGGCGAAGCCGATGCAGCGCGCGCCGCTCACGGAGATGTTCGAGGCGGCGCACGTGGCGGCGGCGGGGACGGTGATGACCGGCGTGGTCACCGGCGGCGTGGTCACCGGCGGCGTGACGACCGGCTTGGTGTTGCCACCGTTACCCTTGCCATTGCCGTTGTTACCTTTGCCGTTGCCGGCCGCCATGGCGGCGCTTGCGGACAGCGTGAGCAGCACTGCGGCCGCGGTTGTCAAAGCGATTGTTTTCATGTCAAATAATCCAGATAGGTGCGTGATTTCGGTGTTGATTGCGCGCCGGAAACAGGTATTTGGGTTTCTTTGAGCAATATCGTGCTGGTGCGATGCATCATATCACTACTAGCTGCTTTAAAGACACTTTTGTTGTGAAATGGCAAAAAATAAACGCGGAAAACGCAGGGCGGCGCCGCGCATGCGAAATATGTATTTGTAAATACGGAATGATTCGTGGGCGCGGCACGCCATTGCACCTACGCTGACAGCAACAATCACATGGAGGAGCGATGAAACTGGAAACCCTGGCCGTCCACGGCGGCTACAAACCGGACCCCACCACGCGCGCGGTGGCCGTGCCGATCTATCAAACCGTGGCCTACGCCTTCGACGACACCCAGCACGGCGCCGACCTGTTCGACCTCAAAGTGCCGGGCAACATCTACACCCGCATCATGAACCCGACCCAGGACGTGCTCGAGCAGCGCATCGCCGCGCTCGAGGGCGGGGTGGCGGCGCTGGCGCTGGCGTCCGGCCAGGCGGCCGTCACCTACGCGATCCAGACCATCGCCGAGGCCGGCGACAACATCGTCTCGGCCGCCACCTTGTACGGCGGCACCTACAACCTGTTCGCGCACACGCTGCCGCAGTTCGGCATCACCACCCGCTTCGCCGACGCGCGCGACCCCGCCTCGTTCGCCGCCCTCATCGACGAGCGCACCAAGGCCGTGTTCATCGAATCGATCGGCAACCCGCTGGGCAACATCACCGACATCGAACAGCTCGCCGCCATCGCCCACCGGCACGGCGTGCCGCTGATCGTCGACAACACCGTGGCCACGCCGTACCTGCTGCGTCCGTTCGAGCACGGCGCCGACATCGTCGTCCATTCGCTCACCAAGTATCTGGGCGGACACGGCAATTCGATCGGCGGCGCCATCGTCGACTCCGGCAAATTCCCGTGGGCCGACCACAAGGAGCGCTTCAAGCGCCTCAACGAGCCGGACGTGTCCTACCACGGCGTGGTCTACACCGAGGCGCTGGGCCCGGCCGCCTACATCGGCCGCGCGCGCGTGGTCCCGCTGCGCAACACCGGCGCGGCCATCTCGCCGTTCAACGCGTTCTTGATTTTGCAGGGCATCGAGACGCTGGCGCTGCGCATGGACCGCATCACCGACAACACGGCCAGGGTGGCGCGTTTTCTCAGCGGCCACGCCAAGGTCAAGTGGGTCAATTACGCCGGGCTCGAGCAGCACCGCGACCACGCGCTCGCGCTCAAGTACCTCGGCGGCAAGCCGTCGGGCGTGCTCACCTTCGGCGTCGACGGCGGCGTCGAGGGCGGGGCGCGCTTCCAGGACGCGCTGCGATTGTTTACGCGCCTGGTCAATATCGGCGACGCCAAGTCGCTCGCCTGCCATCCGGCCTCGACCACGCACCGCCAGCTCAACGAGGCGGAGCTGGCCAAGGCCGGCGTGACGGTCGATACCGTGCGGCTGTCGATCGGCATCGAGCACATCGATGATTTGCTGGCCGACCTGGAGCAGGCGCTGGCCGCCGTCTGACGGCGGGCGGTGGCGGCGGCGCGCGGGCGCCGCGTCATCGGTCCGGCGGCATTTATTTCTTGTCCGGCTTGGCCTTGTCGGGCACGCGCGTGACGATCACTTCGCCGTCGTCGATCACGCAGTCGATGATGTGGCTGCGCGAGACCGGCACCTCGCTGGAGAACAGGTCGTGGTAGGCGCCGCTCTGCTCGAGGCGCAGGTCGATGCGGAAGTTCTCGAGATGGTTGATGGCGTGCACTTCGCGTACCCGCTGGCGGCGCAGGTCCGCCTCCTTGCCGCTGCGCCCGCGCATCTGCGGGCCTTCGAAGTAGCGGATCAGCGCGCACTCGATCAGGTCGACGCGGTCCTTGACCAGCATGTCGGCCGCCACCGCGTTCTGGTTGACGGCCAGCCCGGCCGGGTCGCCGTCGTCGCACAGCACCTCGACATTCATGCGCTGGATCAGCAGCAGCATGTCGTTGGCCTCGCTGTTGTTCTGGTGGATGCGCTGCAGCGCCGTCAGGCGGCCGCGCGCCAGCCGGCCGGCGCTGTCCTTGGTCTGGCCG
Source organism: uncultured Duganella sp. (assembly GCA_963513825.1). Taxonomy (GTDB): domain Bacteria; phylum Pseudomonadota; class Gammaproteobacteria; order Burkholderiales; family Burkholderiaceae_D; genus Rugamonas. The sequence goes on along the minus strand of CAUPRW010000026.1, from coordinate 34,913 downwards.
ACGTATTGCACCTTGCTCTGCAGTTTCAGGTTGTTTTCGTAATTTTGCAGCACGTCGTGGATCGACAGCGCCTCGATCAGGCCGCCCCAGTTCAACGTGATGAAGCGGTCGGTCATGACCACGGTCGGTTTTTTGAGCGTGGCCGCGAACGGCACGGTCAGCTCGATGGTCACGCTGTCGCGTTTTTCTTCCTCCCCGACCAGGATCGGCACCGTCAGCTTGAGCGAGAAGAAGCCCCAGCTGGTCTTGCCGGTGTGGTCGAAGCGCACCCGCGGACGATTGACGGCGAAATAGATCAGCCGCTTTTCCATGGTCGCCTCCAGGTCGAACTGCATGCGGCGCAGCTGGCGCCCGACCGGGTCGCGGATGTCGGGACGCTCGGGGAAGCCTGCCACCAGGTCGTACCAGTGGAATTTCGCATCGGCGACCGTGACCACCCACGTTTGCGGCGCGCTGCCCCGTTGTGGCAACAACGGCAACAGATCCTCGAGCGGCTCGGCCGGCGGCGCCACCAGGTCTTCGAACGGCTCGGGCGACTCGGCAAACAACTCGCCTACACCAAGCTCTTCGGGGGTAGGGTCGGGATAGTCGTCGGCGATTAGGGTCGGATAATCGCTCGTCATGTTACGCTCCACTGTCTCGGTTGGCTCACTATTATTGGCGATAGTATAGTCCTTCCCGGTGACATTTCCATCCAGCAATTCCTAAAATCGGCGAATTTATCACACATTCTCACGCCGGTGGCAGCGCCGGGTTGTACAGGCGGGCCTCGCCGCCGGCGATGAAGCCGCTCACCAGGTGGTGCGCCGACTCGGCCGCGAAGTCCGAGCACAGCGCGTCGAAGTTGCCCACCTCGGGCAGGTCGACCTCGATGGTGAATTCGGCCAGCTTGTTGGCCTCGGCCACGGCCGTCAGCCGCGCGCCGTGGCGCTGGCGCTGCTCCTGGTTGTGGCCGCGCGCGCCGACGCCCTCGAAGTAGCGGATCAGCGCCGCCTCGAGGATGTCGAGCCGTTCGGCCTGCAGCGCCTCGGCCGCGCGCGGATGGCCGTTGCCGGGCAGCTCGGCCGGGTCGCCGTCGTCGCAGATGACGTGCACGTCCATTCTTTGCACCACCAGCAGCGTGTCGTCGCCGTCGCCGACCTGCTCGTGCGCCTTTTGCAGCGCCGGCAGGGCGGCCGTCGACAGGCGCGCCTCGTGGTCGCGGGTCTGGCCGACATGGATCACGCGGCTTGGCGCGGCCAGCTCGTTGGGGTAGGTTTGCAGGATGTCGTGGATCGATAGCGCCTCGACCAGTCCGCCCCAGTTGAGGGTGACGAATTCCGGCGTCAACGTCACCGTCGGCTTTTTCAGCGTGGCCGCCAGCGGCACCTCGAGCTCGATGGTGAGGTTGTCCTTGCGCCGCTCGGCGCCCACCAGCAGCGGCAGCGTCAGTTTGAGGGAAAAGAATCCCCAGTGCGGCGCGCCGTCCGGATCGAAGCGCACCCGCGGACGGGTGACCGCGAAGAACAGGTGGTGCTTCTCGGCGATGGCTTCCAGCTCGAACTGCATGCGGCGGCGGTAGCGCCCGATCGGGTCGCGGATGTCGGGGCGTTCGGGGAAGCCGGCGATCAGGTCGTACCAGTGGTAGCGCGCGTCGGCGACGCTGACCATCCAGTTTTGCGGCGCGCTCGTGTGGTCGGGCGCGTGCGCGGCGAGGTCGTCGTACTGTTCGGCGTGGGGCGGCGGGGGTGGGGCAGCCTGGGCATGGGTAATCATGATGGACCTGACGAAGAGTTTGGAAAGTACCAACTGCTCCCACTCCCATCAATCACCGTGTTTACTTAATGGAAATAAGTATTTCTACGCAGTAACCTCAGACTATACCCGCCGGATCGTTTAAGCAATCTATTTCTTCATCTGGTTTCAGGATGGGGGCTCAGGCCGCCAGCGCGGCCTTGTCCGCCACCGACGCGCGCAGCAGCGCCAGCAATTGCTCCGGCGTGTCGAGCACACGGTCGGCCCGCCATGCGAGCGGCTCGACCGGTCCGCAATAGCCCCAGCCGCAGGCGATGCTCTGCATGCCGGCGGCCTGGCCGGCCTGGATGTCGCGCAGGTCGTCGCCGACGTACCAGCATTGCTGCGGCGCCAGCTCGATGCGCGCGGCGGCCTCCAGCAGCGGCGCCGGATGGGGCTTGGCGTGCGCGGTGGTGTCGCCGGAGACCACGCAGGCCGCGTGCGCCAGACCGATCTGCGGCAGCAGCGGGTCGGTGAAGCGGGCCGGCTTGTTGGTGACGATGCCCCATTTGAGGCCCGCTTCCTCGATGCCGGCGAGCAGCTCGACGATGCCCGGGAACAGCGTGCTGTGCACCGCCATCGCCGCCTGGTAATTGTCGAAGAAGCCCTCGCGCAGTTCGACGAAGCCGTCGTCGCCCGGTTGCAGGCCGAAGGCGGCGCCGATCATGCCGCGCGCGCCGGCCGAGGCCGTCGGCCGCAGCAATTCATAGGCGGTCGGCTCGAGCCCGCGCACGGTGCGCAGCAGGTTGACGGCGGCGGCCAAGTCGGGCGCGGTGTCGGCCAGGGTGCCGTCGAGGTCGAACAAGATGGCGCGCGGCGCCGAAAGTGCGTGGGTCATGGCGGGGCGATCAGAGCGGGCGGGTGGTGGCGACCAGGTAGTTGACGCTGGTGTCTTCGTTCAGGGAATAAATCTTGGTCAGCGGATTGTAGCCCATACCCTTGAAGCCCTTGAGCTCGAGGCCGGCGCTGCGGACGAATTGCGACAGTTCCGACGGCGTGATGAATTTGTCGTAGTCGTGGGTGCCGCGCGGCAGCATGCGCAGCACGTACTCGGCGCCGATGATGGCGAACAGGTAGGATTTCGGATTGCGGTTCAGGGTCGAGAAGAACACGTGGCCGCCCGGTTTGACGAGGGCGGCGGCGGCGCGCACGATGGCCGCCGGGTCCGGCACGTGCTCGAGCATCTCCATGCAGGTGACGACGTCGAACCGGCCCGGTTCCTGGGCCGCCATGTCCTCGGCGGCGACCAGTTTGTAGCGCACCTGCACGCCCGACTCCAGGCTGTGCAGGTCGGCCACCTTCAGCGCTTTTTCCGACAGGTCGATGCCGGTCACGGTGGCGCCCTTGCGCGCCATCGACTCGCTCAGGATGCCGCCGCCGCAGCCGATGTCGATGACGTTCTTGCCGGCCAGCGGCACGCGCGCGTTGATCCACTCCAGGCGCAGCGGATTGATCTCGTGCAGCGGGCGGAACTCCGAGGTCGGGTCCCACCAGCGGTGGGCCAGGTCGGAGAATTTTTGTAGTTCTAATGGGTCGGCGTTCATGGCGGGCATCGTAGAGGGATCGTAGCGCTATTCTAAAGCAGCGAAGGCGAAAGCGGCAGACCCATGTCGGCTCGGCAAGCTTTCCGCAGTCTTTCCTACATGTAATGTATCGGGATTTTAAGATCGCTACAATACGTTACACACGTGTCAATTTGAAATGAATCCTTACTGAAGGAAATTTATGCCACTAAATCTCATGGGTAGAAATGCGGTCGGTTCGGCCGACGTCGTTGCGTCCGCGCCCGGCCCGGGGTGGCGCTCGCTATCGCGCGCGCTCGGGCTGGCGCTGAACTTGCGCCAGCATCTATCGTTATCGCGCTTGCTCGACGACGTCGGCGCGCTCCACACCGGCGTGTTTTACAGCGGTGTGCGCTATCGTTATTTGCGCACTTATTATCTGGGGGGCGGCTTTGCCGTCGCCCCCCGTTTGCGGATCGCGATCAACCACTACCAGACCGTCGCGCGCCATTTCCGCCCCGGTTTCCTGTCGGCGGTGCAAGGCAACGCGCTGCGTATGTGGCGCGGCGAGGGCGAGGCCAGCGGCGTCGCGATCGAGTTGCGCTTCCCCTACGAGTTCAACCACGATGGCGATCTGTCGCTCATCATGCACGCCGACGGCGAGCGCCTGTACCAGTTGACGTTTTCCATCGCCCCGGGCGATGTGGCCGGTGTGCCCGACCGCCAAGTGCTGCTGGTGGCCGGCATCCAGGGATGTTCCGGCAAGATCGGGCAGATCCGCCGCGTCACCGAAGCGTGCAACAACGTCGCGCCGGTGCGCATGCTGCTGATGGCGGCGGAAAGTTTCGCCGCCGCGCTGGGCATCGGCGCCATTGTCGGCGTCGGCCAAGGCCACATGACGCGTCCCAAGCCGGGTGTCGACGAGGGCTTCAGCTTCGACTACGACGCTTTCTGGATGGCGACGCTCGACGCGGCCGACAGCCGGGACTTCTACCACATGCCGTTGCCGCTGCCGGCCAAGCCGATCGAGTCCGTGCCGGCCAAGCACCGCGCCCGCGCCCGTCAGCGCCGCGCGCAGCGCGAGATCGTCCGCCTCGACATCGCGCGCCAATCGCACGTCGGCCTCGCGCCTAGCTTGCTGCCCTGATTTTCCCATGGCGCCACGCGCCCGCCCGGTCCCAATCCTCGCCCGGCCGTTCCATCCACACCATTCCCCGCAGTCCGCAATCGACTATCCGCGCCACGGTTCCGCGTCGTCTTCGCACGTCCGCACGGGACGTAAAAAAACCGCCCAGCTCGCACTGGACGGTTTTGTGCCGCGGCGGGCCATAAGGCGGCCCGGGGTGGCTGATTACTTGCTGGTGCCGACCACTTCGATTTCCACGCGACGGTTCTTGGCGCGGCCTTCGGCGGTTTTGTTGTCCGCCACTGGCTGCTTCTCGCCTTTGCCTTCGGTGTAGACGCGGTTGGCGTCAACGCCTTTGGAGATGATGTAAGCCTTGACAGCTTCGGCGCGACGGATCGACAGCTTCTGGTTGTACTCATCCGAACCAACCGAGTCGGTGTGGCCGACGGCGATGATGACTTCCAGGTTGATCGAGCTCAGTTTCGAGGTCACGTCGTCCAGCTTGGCTTTGCCTTCTGGCTTGAGTACGGCTTTGTCGAAGTCGAAGAACGCGTCAGCGGCGAAGCTCACTTTTTGCGCGGTCGGCACTGGCACCGGGGCCGGGGTCGGTGCTGGCGGGGTTGGCGCCGGCGCCGCTGGCGGTGGTGGCGGCGGTGCTACGCACTTGCCGTTTTCCAGCTTCTCTGGCTCGACGCACAGTGGCAGGTCGCAACCTGGGACCGCGTCGGCCGGGGTCCAGTAGCCGGTGCGCCAGCACAGGCCGAACGGGTCGCGGGCGATGACGCCGCGGGCGTCCTGCACGTAGGCGCTCTTAGGGGTAGCGGCCTTGATGTCCTGGGTCACTGGGGCATACGGTGGGGCTGTAGGGGTCTGGGCGATTGCCGAGCCGGCGAAAGCTGCCGACACGGCCAACATCGAAATAAGTTTTTTCATATTTTTCTTCCTTTCGGGGGTGATATCCGCAGAAAAACTGCGCGACGTATATTACGTGGGCCGAATTCTACCACGCAGGGGCGTCACGCCCGTCTCCCGATTGCGAAACGAACAATTGACTTCTGATTCATTTTGCCACAATCGCTTCCGGGGCGTGGAATTGCACCAACATGGCGCTCATTCGCGTCCAACCAAAATGTTGTTTTGTTGCAACGTGATTGTCGATAATAATTGAGTAATGTGTCAACAATATTACATGGTGTTACAACGCGTGGCCTGGCGCACGTTGCCCATGGGGACTGGGCTGGCGGCCAAAATGTGCTGGTTAGCGTGGCCGCATGCTAAAATCGCACGCTTGCCCTTCCAATTAGGAAAGGGAGGCAGGAGTGCAGTAAGTGCGGCATACATTGCTTAAAAGATAACCCACAGTCAAAGATCAGTCGACCCGCCAATGGATCAATTCGCAAAAGAAACAATCCCTATTTCCCTCGAAGAAGAGATGCGCAAGAGCTACCTCGATTACGCCATGAGCGTGATCGTCGGCCGCGCCTTGCCGGACGTGCGCGACGGCTTGAAGCCGGTGCACCGCCGGGTTCTGTTCGCGATGCATGAAATGAACAACGTGTGGAACCGGCCCTATGTCAAGTGCGCCCGCGTGGTCGGCGAGACGATGGGTAAGTACCACCCGCACGGCGACGCCTCGATTTACGACACGCTGGTGCGCATGGCGCAGGACTTCTCGCTGCGCTACATGCTGGTCGACGGCCAGGGTAACTTCGGCTCGGTCGACGGCGACGGCGCGGCGGCGATGCGCTACACCGAGTGCCGCCTCGACAAGATCTCCGCCGAGCTGCTGGCCGATATCGACAAGGACACCGTCGACTTCCAGCCCAACTATGACGGCAAGGAAAAAGAGCCGACCGTCCTGCCGACCCGCATCCCGAACCTGCTGATCAACGGCTCGTCCGGTATCGCGGTTGGCATGGCGACCAACATTCCGCCGCATAACCTGCACGAAGTGATCGCCGGCGCGCTGCACGTGCTGCGCAATCCGGCCTGCTCGATCGACGAGCTGATCGAACTGATCCCGGCGCCGGACTTCCCGACCGGCGCCACCATCTATGGCGTCTCGGGCGTGCGCGACGGCTACCGCACCGGCCGCGGCCGCGTGGTCATGCGCGCCAAGACCCACTACGAAGAGTACGGCAAGGACGGCGGCCGCACCGCCATCATCGTCGACGAGCTGCCGTACCAGGTCAACAAGAAGTCGCTGCTCGAGCGCATCGCCGAGAACGTGCGCGACAAGAAGCTCGAGGGCATCTCCGACATCCGCGACGAGTCCGACAAGTCCGGCATGCGCGTGGTCATTGAACTCAAGCGCGGCGAAGTGCCGGAAGTGGTGCTCAACAACCTGTACAAGCAGACCCAGTTGCAGGACACCTTCGGCATGAACATGGTGGCGCTGGTCGACGGCCAGCCGCGCCTGCTGAACCTCAAAGAGATGCTGCAGTGCTTCCTGTCGCACCGCCGCGAAGTGGTCACGCGCCGCACCGTGTTCGAGCTGCGCAAGGCGCGCGAACGCGGCCACGTGCTCGAAGGCCTGGCCGTGGCGCTGGCCAACATCGACGATTTCATCGCCATCATCAAGGCCGCGCCAACGCCGCCGGTCGCGAAAACGGCCCTGATGGAGCGTTCGTGGGATTCGTCGCTGGTGCGTGAGATGCTGGCCCGCACGGGCGAGGGCGACACCGTCGGCGGTATCGACGCCTTCCGTCCGGAACACTTGCCGAAGCATTACGGCATGCAGGCCGACGGCATGTACAAGCTGTCCGACGACCAGGCGCAGGAAATCCTGCAAATGCGCCTGCAGCGCCTGACCGGCCTGGAACAGGACAAGATCGTCAACGAATACAAAGACGTGATGGCCGAAATCGCCGACCTGCTCGACATCCTGGCCAAGCCGGAACGCGTGACCACCATCATCACCGACGAGATGACCCACGTGGTCAACGAGTTCGGCGACCGCGCCAAGGACCCGCGCCGCTCCAACATCGAGCACAACGCCACCGACCTGGGCACGGAAGACCTGATCACGCCTCAGGACATGGTGGTGACCTTGTCGCACACCGGCTACATGAAGGCCCAGCCGATCAGCGAATACCGCGCGCAAAAACGCGGTGGGCGCGGCAAGCAGGCCATGGCGACCAAAGAGGAAGACTGGATCGAGCAGCTGTTCATCGCCAACACGCACGACTACATCCTGTGCTTCTCCAACCGCGGCCGCATGTACTGGCTCAAGGTGTGGGAAGTGCCGCAAGGCTCGCGCAACTCGCGCGGCAAGCCGATCGTCAACATGTTCCCGCTGGCCGACAACGAGAAGATCACCGTCATCCTGCCGCTGTCGGGCGAGAACCGCACCTTCCCGGAAGACCATTACGTCTTCATGTCGACCAGCCTGGGCACCGTGAAGAAAACGCCGCTCAAGGACTTCAGCAATCCACGCAAGGCCGGCATCATCGCGGTCGACCTCGACGAGGGCGACTTCCTGATCGGCGCCGCGCTGACCGACGGCGAGCACGACGTGATGCTGTTCTCGGACGCCGGCAAGGCGGTGCGCTTCGACGAGAACGACGTGCGTCCGATGGGCCGCAACGCCCGCGGCGTGCGCGGCATGAACCTGGACGAAGGCCAGCGCGTGATCGCGCTGCTGGTGGCGGAAAACGAGCAGCAGTCGGTGCTCACGGCCACCGAGAACGGCTTCGGCAAGCGTACCCCGATCATCGAGTACACCCGCCACGGCCGCGGCACCAAGGGCATGATCGCGATCCAGACCTCCGAGCGTAACGGCCGGGTGGTGGCGGCGACCCTGGTCACGCCGACCGACGAGATCATGCTGATCACCACCGGCGGCGTGCTCATTCGCACCCGCGTGGCGGAGATCCGCGAGATGGGCCGCGCCACGCAGGGCGTGACCCTGATCGCGGTGGAGGACGGCACCAAGCTGTCCGGCCTGCAGCGCGTGGTCGAAACCGACATCGACGAAGTCGAGCTCGAGCCGGGTCCGGACGGCAAGCCCGTCGACGCTCCGGCCGGCGACGCCGCCGCCGCGGACGACACGCCGGCCGAGTAAGCGCAGCAAACCACGCCCCGGTCGCGGTTCGGACGGGGCCGACGGGGCCAGGGTTTATTTCGCGGATTGATGCGACAATAAGTCTGGCCCCGTTGTCATTTCAAGACACTAATGACCTACAAAGGATCCAACGTGACTCACATCTACAACTTCTCCGCAGGCCCGGCCGTGCTGCCGAAGGAAGTGCTGGCGCAAGCCGCCGCCGAAATGCTGGACTGGCACGGCAGCGGCATGTCCGTCATGGAGATGAGCCACCGCGGACCGGAGTTTATCTCGATTTACAAGGCGGCCGAGCGCGACCTGCGCGAGCTGCTGGCAGTACCGGACAATTACAAGATCTTGTTCATGCAGGGCGGGGGCTTGTCCCAGAACGCCATCATTCCGTTGAATCTGGTCGGCCACAAGCCGCAGCCAGCAACCATCGATTTCATACATACCGGTTCGTGGTCGGGCAAATCCATCAAGGAAGCGGCCAAGTACGCCAACGTCAACATCGCCGCGTCGTCGACCACCGGCGTGCCGCCGCAGTCGCAATGGAAGCTCACCCCCGGCGCGGCCTATCTGCACATGTGCACCAACGAGACCATCGACGGCATCGAGTTCGATTTCGACGCCGGCGTGCCGGCGGCGCTGCCGGATGTGCTGATGGTGGCCGACATGTCGTCGCATATCCTGTCGCGCCGGATCGACGTGTCGAAGTACGGCCTCATTTTCGCCGGCGCGCAAAAGAACATCGGCCCGGCCGGCGTGACCATCGTCATCGTGCGCGAGGATTTGCTGGGCAAGGCGCTGCCGGCCTGTCCGTCGGCGTTCGACTTCAAGCTCGTCGCCGACAACGACTCGATGTACAACACGCCGCCGACCTACGGCATCTACATCGCCGGCCTGGTGTTCCAGTGGTTGAAGAAGAACGGTGGCGTGGCCGCCATGGAGAAGGTCAACATCGCCAAGGCGCGGCTGCTGTACCAGGCGCTCGACGTCGACGATTTTTACCAGACCAGGGTGGCGAAGGAAAGCCGTTCGCGCATGAATATTCCGTTCTATCTGAAGGATGAGGGCCTCAACGAGGCCTTCCTGGCCGGCGCCAAGGCGCGCGGCCTGCTGCAGCTTAAGGGCCACAAGTCCGTCGGCGGCATGCGCGCTTCGATCTACAACGCGATGCCGATCGAAGGCGTGCAAGCGCTGGTAGACTACCTGAACGAGTTTGCCGGCCGCTGATCGAGTTGGCGCCACCCCCGACCAACGGGGACGTACCCCAAGGGGTACGTCCCCGGTTCGCCGCGGTGCGGGGTAAAACGGCGCCGCAGCCGCAAGCTGGAAACCCGATCCGCAGACGACAGCTGACCAATTGACCAAACCATGACAGATAAACTCACCCCACTGCGCGAACAAATCGACGCCATCGATGCGCAAATCCTCGACCTGCTCAACCGCCGCGCCAAGGTGGCGCAGGAAGTCGGCCACGTCAAGGCCGAAACCAACGCCCCGGTGTTCCGCCCCGAGCGCGAGGCGCAGGTGCTGCGCGGCGTGGCCGACCGCAACCCCGGCCCGATGGGCAACACGGAAATGCAAACCATCTTCCGCGAAATCATGTCCGCCTGCCGCGCGCTGGAAAAACGCGTGACCGTCGCCTTCCTCGGCCCGGCCGGCACCTATAGCGAACAGGCGGTGTACCAGCAGTTCGGCACCGCCGTCGACGTGCTGGCCTGCGCCTCGATCGACGAGGTGTTCCGCGCCACCGAGGCCGGCACCGCCGAATTCGGCGTCGTTCCGGTCGAAAATTCGACCGAGGGCGCGATCGGCCGCACGCTCGACCTGCTGCTGCACACGCCGCTGACGATCAGCGGCGAGGTCTCCATCGCCGTGCGTCACAGCCTGCTGACCGGCAGCGGCAACATGGACGGCGTGACCGCCATCTGCGCCCACGCGCAGGCGCTGGCCCAGTGCCAGATCTGGTTGAACAATAACTACCCGGACATCGAACGGCGGGCCGTCTCGTCCAACGCCGAGGCGGCCCGCATGGCGCGCGACGACCACACCATCGCCGCCATCGCCGGCGAGCGCGCCGGCGTGCGCTACAGCCTGGGCACCATCAAGGCCAACATCCAGGACGATCCGCACAACCGCACGCGCTTTGCCGTCATCGGCCACCTGCAAACGGGGCCTTCGGGTAAGGACCGCACCTCGATGGCGCTGGCCGCGCCGCACCGCGCCGGCTCGGTCTACCGCCTGCTTGGATCGCTGGCGCAGAACAACGTGTCGATGACCCGCTTCGAATCGCGCCCGGCCCGCAACGGCAACTGGGAATACTATTTCTATGTCGACGTCGAAGGCCATATCCAGAACGAGGCCGTGGCCAAGGCGCTGGACGAATTGCAGAGCAACGCCGCTTTCTTCAAGGTGCTGGGATCGTATCCCGTCAGCCTGACCTAACTAAAACAGAGACAGAACATGACCAAGAACTACGGACCAGAATACGTTCGCGCCATCGCCCCCTACCAGGCCGGCAAACCGATCGCCGAAGTCGCGCGCGAGTTCGGCCTCGATGAAGCATCGATCGTCAAACTGGCGTCGAACGAAAATCCGTTCGGCGTGCCCGAATCGGCGGTGCGGGCGATGACCGCCGCCGCCACCGACCTGGGTCGCTACCCGGACGCCAACGGCTTCGAGCTCAAAGCCGCGCTGGCCAAGCGCTACGACGTGCCGGCCGACTGGATCACGCTGGGCAACGGCTCCAACGACATCCTGGAGATCGCCGCCCACGCCTTCGTCGAGCGCGGCCAGGCCATCGTCTATGCGCAGTACTCGTTCGCCGTGTACGCGCTGGCCACGCAGGGCGTCGGCGCGCGCCACATCGTGGTGCCGGCCAAGGCCCACGGCCACGACCTGCCGGCCATGCTGGCCGCCATCGACGCGGACACGCGCCTGGTCTTCATCGCCAACCCGAACAACCCGACCGGCACCTTCATTCCGGCCGCCGAAATCCAGGCCTTCCTCGACCAGGTGCCGGCCAATGTGGTCGTGGTGCTCGACGAGGCGTACAACGAATTCCTGGCCGAGGAAAACCAGTTCGAATCGGCCGGATGGGTCAAGAAGTACCCGAACCTGCTGGTGTCGCGCACGTTCTCCAAGGCCTACGGCCTGGCGGGCCTGCGGGTCGGCTTCGGCATCGCCCAGCCGGCGCTGACGGACCTGATGAACCGCATCCGCCAGCCGTTCAACGTCAACTCGATGGCGCAGGCGGCCGCCATCGCCGCGCTCAACGACAAGGACTTCCTCCAGCGCAGCGCGGCCAACAACGCCGCCGGCTACCAGCAGTTCACCGAGGCGTTCACGCAACTGGGGCTCGAGTACGTGCCGTCGTACGGCAACTTCGTGCTGGTCAAGGTCGGCGACGATGCCGGTGCCGGCGCGCGCGTGAACCTGTCGCTGCTCAAGCAGGGCGTGATCGTGCGCCCGGTCGGCAACTACGGTTTGCCGGAATGGCTGCGCATCTCGATCGGCCTGCCGCGGGAGAACGCGGTGCTGATCGCCGCGCTGACCAAGGCGCTGGCGGAGTAGGGCATGTTCAATAAAGTCGTCATTTTCGGCGTGGGCCTGATCGGCGGATCGTTCGCGCGGTCGCTGAAGAAGGCCGGCGTCGTCGGCAGCGTGGTCGGCATGGGGCGCTCGGCGGCATCGCTGGCGCGCGCCAGGGAGTTGGGCATCATCGACGTCATCGGCGTGGCCGATGCCGGCGGTGGCGGCTGCACGATGGCCGAGGCGCTCGACGGCGCCGACCTGGTGCTGGTGGCCGCGCCGGTGGCGCAGACCGGGGCGATCCTGTCGGCCATGGCGCCGCACCTGCAAGCGGGCACAGTGGTCACCGACGCCGGCAGCACCAAGGCCGACGTGGTGGCCGCCGCGCGGCGGGCGTTGGGTGGCAAGGTGGCGCAGTTCGTGCCGGGCCATCCCATCGCCGGGCGCGAAACCAACGGCCCCGAGGCGGCCATCGATGATCTGTACGTCGGCAAGAAGGTGGTGTTGACGGCGCTCGACGAGAACGCCGCCGAGGATGTCGAACGCGTGGCCGTCGCCTGGCGCGCCTGCCACGCCGTCATCCACCGCCTGTCGCCGCAGGAGCATGACAAGGTGTTTGCCGCCGTCAGCCATCTGCCGCATTTGCTGGCCTATGCGCTGGTCGACGATATCGCCAGGAAGCCGCATGCGGATTTACTGTTCCAGTATGCGGCCAGCGGGTTCCGCGATTTTACGAGGATCGCGGGATCGTCGCCGGAGATGTGGCGCGATATCAGCCTGGCCAATCAGCCGGCGCTGCTGACGGAGCTGGACGCCTATCTGGCACAATTGACGGCATTGCGCGCGCGCCTGGCCGCCGGCGACGGCGCCGCGCTGGAGGGCGTGTACGCCAACGCCCAGCGCGCGCGGCATCAATGGATCACCGCGATCGAGGCGGCCGAAGTGCCGCCGTCGCGGGACAAGGCTGATTGAGTGTTGGCCGCTGCGCATGCCTGGCGGCGGTTGATTGAGCCGCGTTCCACCCCTAAGACGATGGGGACGTACCCCCTTGGGGTACGTCCCCCGTGTGCCGCAGTGCGGGTTTCGCAGGTGCCGCACGCGCACGTAAAAAATGCGAACACAACGCACGTAATTTGAGGATTCATCATGAGTAACGAATACATCGACCTTCCCATCGTCCCCCACGTCGAGGGCGCGGTGCGCCTGCCCGGCTCGAAGTCGATCTCCAACCGCATCCTGCTGCTGGCGGCGCTGTCGCAAGGCGAGGTCGCCATCGTCGACCTGCTGGCCTCCGACGACACCGCCGTCATGCTGGCGGCCTTGCGCTCGCTGGGCGTGCAGTGGAGCGAGGAAAAAACCGCCACCGGCACCATCCACCACGTCCAGGGCGTGGCCGGCGTGCTGCCGAATACATCGGCCGACCTTTTCATGGGCAACGCCGGCACCGCGATCCGTCCGCTGACCGCCGCGCTGGCCGTCATCGGCGGCGACTACAAGCTGCACGGCGTGGCGCGCATGCACGAGCGTCCGATCGGCGACCTGGTCGACGCCCTCAACGCCGCCGGCACCGACGTCGAATACACCGGCAACCCGGGCTTTCCGCCGCTGCACATCAAGCAGGGCAAGATCCACGCGCAGCGCCTGTCCGTGCGCGGCAACGTCTCGAGCCAGTTCCTCACCGCGCTGCTGATGGTCGCGCCCCTCATGGCCAAGGAGCACGCGATCACCATCGCCGTCGAAGGCGAATTGATCTCCAAGCCCTACATCGAAATCACGCTCAACCTGATGCGCCGCTTCGGCGTCACCGTCGAGCAGGACGGCTGGAGCGCGTTCACCGTGCGGCCGGGACAGCTCTATCAGTCGCCCGGCACCATCCACGTCGAGGGCGACGCCTCGTCGGCGTCGTACTTCCTGGCGGCCGGCGCGATCGCCGGCGGTCCCGTGCGCGTCGAAGGCGTGGGCCGCGATAGTATCCAGGGTGACGTGCGCTTCGTCGCCGCGCTCGAGCAGATGGGCGCGCAGATCACCATGGGCGACAACTGGATCGAAGCCAGGTCGAACGGCGTGCTCAAAGCCATCGACGCCGACTTCAACCACATCCCGGACGCGGCCATGACCATCGCCGTGGCCGCGCTGTACGCCGACGGCACCAGCACCTTGCGCAACATCGCCAGCTGGCGCGTGAAGGAAACCGACCGCATCGCGGCCATGGCGACCGAACTGCGCAAGGTCGGCGCCATCGTCGAGGAGGGGCCGGATTACATCAAGGTGACGCCGCCGGCCGTGATCGGGCCTGCTACCATCGACACCTACGACGACCACCGCATGGCGATGTGCTTCTCGCTGGTGTCGCTCGACGGCGCCGCGCGCAAGGGCAACGTCATGCGCATCAACGACCCCAAGTGCGTCGGCAAGACCTTCCCTGACTACTTCGCGGTGTTTGCCGCGATCGCGAAATAATTAACTTGAATACCATGGCCACATCCCAAATCCCAGTCATCACCATCGACGGCCCGACCGCATCCGGCAAGGGCACCGTCGCGCACCGCGTTGCCGATAAGCTCGGCTTCCATTACCTGGATTCGGGCGCGCTGTACCGCTTGACGGCGCTGTCGGCGCTGCGCCGTGGCACCGACCTGAACGACGAGCACGCGCTGGCCAAGCTGGCCGAGCACCTGCAATGCAGCTTCCAGGGCGGCGACATCATTTTGTCGCAGGAAAACGTCACCGACGCCATCCGCGCGGAGGAGGTCGGCAATACCGCTTCAAAAATTGCAACATTTCCCACCGTGCGGCACGCGCTCGTGGGGCTGCAACTGGGGTTCCGCAAGGCGCCCGGCGTGGTGGCCGACGGGCGAGACATGGGCTCGGTGATCTTCCCGCACGCCGTGTTGAAGGTGTTTTTGACGGCCTCCGTCGCGGCCCGCGCCGATCGCCGTTATAAGCAATTGATTGGCAAGGGAATTTCTGCTAATATGGAAGACCTACTGATGGATTTGCAGGCGCGGGACGACCGGGATACCCACCGGGCCATCGCGCCGCTGGTGCCAGCGGAAGGGGCGCATGTGCTCGATACATCCAATATGACCGCTGATCAAGCGGTCGAACAGGTGTTGCAGTGGTATGCGTCGGTGGGCAAGTCCCACTGAAAATGTAGCAAAGGCGGGTCCGGCAGGCCGAGTTAGTGCTCACTTGCGGGACTTTGATCAACCTTAACCCAACTGAAGTCGCATTCGCGAGCCTTGTTGGCAACCTGGAAGTCACAATGTCTAATATGGAAAGTTTTGCAGCCCTCTTCGAAGAATCCCTGTCGCGTCAAGACATGCGTTCGGGCGAAGTGATCTCGGCTGAAGTCGTTCGTCTGGATCACAACTTCGTGATCGTCAACGCCGGCCTGAAATCGGAAGCATTCATCCCAGTTGAAGAATTCAAGAACGACCACGGCGAACTGGAAGTCAAGGTAGGCGACTTCGTTTCCGTGGCGATCGAATCGCTCGAAAACGGTTTCGGCGACACCATCCTGTCCCGCGACAAAGCCAAGCGTCTGGCTTCGTGGCTGGCCCTGGAAAAAGCGATGGAATCGGGCGAGATCGTCGTCGGTACCGTCAACGGCAAAGTCAAGGGCGGCCTGACCGTTCTGACCAACGGCATCCGCGCGTTCCTGCCGGGTTCGCTGGTCGACACCCGTCCAGTCAAGGACACCACCCCGTTCGAAGGCAAGACCCTCGAATTCAAGGTCATCAAACTGGACCGCAAGCGTAACAACGTCGTTCTGTCCCGCCGCGCCGTCATCGAAGCTTCGATGGGCGAAGAGCGTCAGAAACTGATGGAAACGCTGAAAGAAGGCACGGTCGTGACCGGCGTCGTCAAGAACATCACCGACTACGGCGCGTTCGTGGATCTGGGCGGCATCGACGGCCTGCTGCACATCACCGACCTGGCATGGCGTCGCGTGCGTCACCCATCGGAAGTGCTGACCGTCGGCCAGGAAATCACCGCCAAGGTCCTGAAGTACGATCAGGAAAAGAACCGCGTTTCGCTGGGCGTGAAGCAACTGGGCGACGACCCATGGACCGGTCTGTCCCGTCGTTACCCACAAAGCACCCGCCTGTTCGGTAAAGTCACCAACCTCACCGACTACGGCGCGTTCGTCGAAGTCGAGCAGGGTATCGAAGGCCTGGTCCACGTGTCGGAAATGGACTGGACCAACAAGAACGTGGCGCCAAACAAAGTTGTCCAACTGGGCGACGAAGTGGAAGTCATGGTTCTGGAAATCGACGAAGAGCGTCGCCGTATTTCGCTGGGCATGAAGCAGTGCAAAGCGAACCCATGGGATGACTTCGGCGTGACCCACAAGAAGGGCGACAAAGTCCGTGGCGCGATCAAATCGATCACCGACTTCGGCGTGTTCATCGGCCTGGCCGGCAACATCGACGGCCTGGTGCACCTGTCCGACCTGTCCTGGACCGAAACCGGCGAAGAAGCCGTGCGTCGCTTCAAGAAGGGCGACGAGCTGGAAGCCATCGTTCTGGCCATCGACGTCGAGCGCGAGCGCGTTTCCCTGGGCGTCAAGCAGCTCGAAGGCGACCCGTTCAACAACTTCGCCGCCATGAACGACAAGGGCGCGCTGGTTACCGGCACCGTGAAATCGGTCGAGCCTAAAGGCGCCGTGATCCAACTGTCCGAAGAAGTCGAAGGCTACCTGCGCGCTTCCGAAATCTCCCGCGACCGCGTGGAAGATGCCGGTACGCACCTGAAGGTTGGCGACTCCGTCGAAGCCCTGGTCATCAACATCGACCGCAAAGCGCGTTCGATCCAGCTGTCGATCAAAGCCAAAGACAACGTCGAGACCCAGGAAGCGATGCAGAAAATGGCCGCCACCGACAACAACGCAGCTTCGGGCACCACCAGCCTGGGCGCGCTGTTGAAAGCCAAGTTCGATAACAAGAACTAAGAACTAGTCGATGACTAAGTCCGAGTTGATCAACCGCCTGGCTGAGCGTTATTCTCAGCTGGTGGCCAAAGATGCGGAGTATGCCGTCAAGACCATTCTCGATGCGATGACCAACGCCCTGGCGACCGGTCAACGCATCGAGATCCGCGGTTTTGGCAGCTTTGCCCTCAACAGCCGGCCACCGCGTATCGGACGTAATCCGAAGTCGGGCGATAAAGTGATGGTGCCCGAAAAACGGGTGCCGCACTTCAAGCCGGGCAAGCAATTGCGCGAGCGGGTCGACGCGATGGTCGGGCAACCGATCATCGAGGACTGAAGCGTCTGATGGTTCGATAAAAAAGCGGTGTCTTCGGATGCCGCTTTTTTTATGGCTGGTCGCACTTTTACCCCGCACCCCAAGCAGAGGGGACGTACCCCATGGGGTACGTCCCCGCTGGTCCGCGCCGTTTGGGGTAAAAGCACTTTTACCCCGCACCCCGTGCAGAGGGGACGTACCCCATGCGGGGTACGTCCCCGGTGGTGCGCGCCGTGCGGGGTAAAGCCAGCGCTGCGCAGTTTGATAGAAATCCGATCTGATGCCATACTGGCGCTCTTAGAAATCCGGAACAGGAAACAATCTGATGAAATTCATCTCCACCCTCATTGGAATCGTCCTCTTCGTCCTGTTTTTTGGCTTCGCCCTGAAAAATACGCAGGAAGTCGATCTGCACTTTTTCCTCCACTATGATCTGCGCGGCCCCCTGGTGCTGATGCTGCTCGGCTGCTTCGTGGCCGGCGCCGTCCTCGGCGTGCTGGCGCTCACGCCGACCGTGTTCCGCCACCGCCGCGAAACGCACAAACACAAAACCACCATCACGACGCTGCAATCGTCGGCGCAGCAGGTCAACGCGCAGCCGCAGCCCGATGGCGTCACCACACAATAAGCACCACTACCAACGACAAGAACAAGCATGGAATTTGAACTCTGGATGTTATTGGGCATCCCGCTCTTCTTCGGCATGGGATGGATCGCCGCGCGCGTCGACATCCGCCAGCTGGTGTCCGAATCGCGCTCGCTGCCGCGCGGGTACTTCAAGGGACTGAACTTCCTGCTCAACGACCAGCCGGACAAGGCGGTCGACGCCTTCATCGAGATCGTGCGCATGGACCCGGAGACGGCCGACATGCACTTCGCCCTCGGCAACCTGTTCCGCCGCCGCGGCGAGACCGAGCGCGCCATCCGCGTCCACCAGAACCTGCTCTCGCGCCCGGACCTGCCGCAGGAGCAGAAGGAGCACGCCGAATATGAACTGGGCATGGACTACCTCAAGGCCGGCCTGCTCGACCGCGCCGAGGAAACCTTCAATCGCCTGATCCACAGCCAGTACGCGGTGCCCGCGCGGCGCGCGCTGCTGGAGATTTTCCAGCGCGAGAAGGAATGGCCGCGCGCCATCGAAGCGGCCATCGGCCTGCAGGAATCGGGCGCCGGCTCGCGCCAGAAGGAAATCGCGCAGTTCTACTGCGAGCTGGCGCAGGACGCGCTGGTGCATCTGCACCACGAGGACGCGCTGCCGCTGCTGGAAAAGTCCTTGCAGGCGGACCGCGTCAACGTGCGCGCCACGCTGCTGATCGGCGACGCGCAGCAGGCCCAGGGCGACGTCGAAGGCGCGCTCATGACGTGGCGCCGCGTCGAGCAAATCAGCGTGCCGCACACTGCGCTGGTGGCGCAGCGCATGATGGACGGCTACCGCAAGGTTGGACGCCCGCTCGAAGGCGTCACGCTGCTCAAGTCCTACCTCGAGCAGGCCTCGTCGATCGACCTGCTGGAGGTGGTCTACAAGGGCGTGCTGGAGCTCGACGGCCTCGACGCCGCCAAGGAACTGGTGGTCAATGAGCTGCGCCGCACGCCCACGCTGCTGGGGCTCGACAAGCTGCTCGAAGCGCGCCTGGTCGACGCCCCGGCCAGCGTCGTCTCCGAGCTATCGATGGTCAAGAACCTGGTGCACGGCTACACGCAAAAGCTGGCGCGCTACCAATGCAGCCATTGCGGCTTCAAAGCGCGCCAATTCTACTGGCAGTGTCCCGGCTGCAGCCGCTGGGAGACCTACCCGCCGCGCCGCACCGAAGAACTCAACGTCATGAATTAACGTCACGTTGCGGCAGCTTGGACACGTAGGGCGGATTAGGCGGAACGCCGTAATCCGCCGTCTACGAGCCGCCAACCACGCATGACCAAGACCCGCGCATAAATCACCAAACGAGGACCCAGTGAGTAATTCCGTCACCGCCTATCAATCCCCCGCACTGGACAAAGTGCGCATCCTCGTCGTCGGCGACGTCATGCTCGACCGCTACTGGTTCGGCGACGTCAGCCGCATCTCCCCGGAAGCGCCGGTACCGATCGTGCGCATCGAAAAGCGCGAAGCGCGCCTGGGCGGCGCCGCCAACGTCGCGCGCAACGCCGCCGCGCTGGGCGCGCACGCCGGATTACTGGGCGTGGTCGGCGCCGACGAAGCCGGCACCGAAGTCGAACAACTGCTGCAAGGCGGCGGCATCCACAGCTATCTGAAACGCGACAGCGCCATCTCCACCATCATCAAGCTGCGCGTGATCGGCCGCCAGCAGCAGATGCTGCGCATCGACTTCGAAGAAGCGCCCACCGACACCGTCCTGCGCGACAAACTGCTGCAATTCAAGGCGCTGCTGGCCGGCTACGACGTCATCGTGCTGTCGGACTACGCCAAGGGCAGCCTGGTCAACGTCGCCGACATGATCGCCTCGGCGCGCGCCGCCGGCAAGGTCGTGATGGTCGACCCGAAAGGCGACGACTTCTCGCGCTACGCCGGCGCCACGGTGCTCACGCCGAACAAATCGGAGATGAAGCGCATCGTCGGCAGCTGGAACAGCGAGGAGCAACTGACGGCCAAGGCGCAGCAATTGCGCGCCGACCTGAAACTCGACGCCCTGCTGCTAACGCGCTCGGAAGAGGGCATGACGCTGTACACCGAAAACGAACAATTCCACATCCCCGCGCAAGCGCGTGAAGTGTTCGACGTCTCCGGCGCCGGCGACACCGTCATCGCCACGATGGCCTGCATGCTTGGCGCCGGCGCGGGCTGGAACGACGCGGTGCAGACGGCCAACCGCGCCGGCGGCATCGTCGTCGGCAAGCTCGGCACGGCAACGGTCACGCGCGAAGAGCTGTTCGACAACACGACCGGCGCCTGATTGGCCGCTAACTTGTACGACGCCGCAACCGGCCTGTGATGGGTCGGTGAATCGTTTGCCGTCAAAACCGCTGTCCGAAAACGTAGGGCGGATTAGCGCAGCGTAATCCGCCAAGCTCCGTCGGCGGCTCAAGCCGGCTTACGCGCCGTGGGGGAACCACCCGTCTTTGATCCCGCTCATACCGCTGACGTCAACCGCACCTGTCCCCGCACCCGTTAAGAGCCTTCAAGGCGCGATTTCCGCCCTTGCTCGAGACCAACCAGGAGACAACCATGTTCAAAAAACTAATGCTCGGTATTGCCACGCTGGCCGCCACGATGGGGTTCGCGTTCGCCCAAGTCGATGTCAACAAGGCCGACGCGGCCGCGCTCGATTCGATCAAGGGCATCGGCCCGGCCAAGTCGACCGCCATCCTGGAAGAACGTAAAAAAGGCGAGTTCAAGGACTGGGCCGACTTCGAGCAGCGCGTCAAGGGCATCGGCGGCAAAAACGCCGCCAAGTTGTCCGAAGCCGGCTTGCAGGTGAACGGCAAGTCGAAGGAGGGCGCAACGATGGCAAAAACCAGCGCCAAGGCAGACGTAAAACCCGACGCCAAGCCGAAAAAATAAGCTCCATCGCAATATCCAGCCCCGCACGGCTTGCGCCATGCGGGGTTTTTTTTACCGCTGCTGTTGGGATGGTAGCCGACGAGGAGTCGCGCACGATTAAACCATGAGTTAAAAACCTGTATTTTTTAAAATTTTTGCGTTTGTGACAATTGGCGTATATGTGCGGGGCGGCGCTCCATTACATTCCATCCACTCAAAGCCAGAACAGGATCGCCCATCATGCAAATTAGCCGTTCAACCCTGCTGTGCGTGCTCGTAATGGCCTGCCTCGGTTTGCGCGCCGGCGGCGCCGGCGCCAGTAGTGCGCAAGAACGAACGATCGCCGCCGCGCCGGCCCCGCACGAGATATACAGCACCGGCGGCGTGATGGTCAAAGTTCACCGGGCGCGGCTCGACGGGCATACGGGGACGGAGGCGAGTAATGCCGCCGCCATCGCCAGCCTGCGAACACAGGTTGAAAAGTGCATGGCCAGCAACGAACCGAAATCGGCCTTGAAGCCGACCACGGAATGGCCCGTCTACTCCTACACTTCACGCATCGATGAGTACGTGAGCGCCAACCGCAGCATCCGCTACAGCATGGTGGTGACGTACCTCATGCATCCGGCCAATTGCGGTCTGATGAGCGAAATATCGTCGGTCGCACACCTGTCCTCGACCAAGGGGCTGTGCATCATCGATCTGGTGAAAAAGGTCGCCGAAGGCCCTTGCGACCGCAACGGTCATGCCGATGCGCCGATCCGGCCCCGGCAGCCGAGCGATCTGGACGGGCTGATCAAACGCATGGAAGCCAATCCGGCCACGGCCGCCGCTGCGGCCCAAATGAAGATCGTGCGCGATGCGGCCCCGAAGAAGACCGGCGAGCAGCACATCGTCAAGGGCGCGCGCTGCAACGTCTGGCGGCAAACGTCGCCCACCGGCGGCGCCACCAAGACCTTCTGCTTTGCGACGGGCGGCACGTTCATCGCGTCCAACGCGCTGGAGGACGGCGGACCCGGCGGCTTGGCGATCGAGCACGACGATCCCGACGGCTTCCGTTACAAGACCGTCGACGTCAAGATGGACACCGAAGTTAGCAGCGCGCTGTTCACGCCCTACAACGCCGCCGGCTTCACCATCGAGCGCGACGGGCAGTGATGCGCGCGCCCAATCTGTCCGATCGCGGAGGGGTGTCCTGACATGACAAAACACAACGAGAATTTTGGCGAAGGGCTGCGCAAGATTTTGTCGGAGGAGGCCGGACGCCTGCTTGACTTCAGGCTACAACTGATGGAGCGGGAAATCGCCGAGGGCTGGCAAGTCTTTTACGCCAGCGAGCTTTTCTTCAAGCAGTATTTACCACCGCCATTGATCAACGACATGGGCCTACGGGCTGAAACGGAATGGCTGCGTGAAGCGATATGGCGTAAGCCGGGTCAGAGCGAAAGTGCTTATCGCTCCGAGTTTCTCGAGCAATTCCACGCCCACCCGGAATGGCGCTTGCAGTACCGTAACTACCTGTCGATGGGAGAACTGGACGTTGGCGGTGTAAGCGGGGGCGGCAATGCCCTTGATCTGACCGCCAACGCTGTGATGACTCATCGACTCGAAACCGACAACGAGCATTGGTGGTTTGAAGTACAGGCCAATGCAAATAATTGGTACGTCGAAGCGTTGTCGCGCGGTACGCGGACGCCCCCACCGCTGCTTTGGGAGCCGGATCACGAGCCACCAGCCCAATCCCCTGACGGAGATCTTGAGAAAAATGGCCCATATTGGCGGGCCAGATATCCATCCAAATTCAGTTTGGCCATGGACGCCGCCGACTATCCCGCCTTGACTAAGCCAGCGTGGAACCTGGAATTGATGAGCAAGCTGGCGCCGGATTTTCCTTACGCCCCCGGCATCAGCTCGACCAAGCGTTTAATCTTTGTTCAGCAAGGCGACAGCGCTATGGCGTGGGCATTGATGATCGACAAGACAGACGGATCGCCCGAGTACCGTTATCCGCCGCAGCTGATCCTTATCGAACGCGGCCAAACGAAAAAATTAAAGGACGACGACATCGTCTTTAAAAACGTCATTCACTCTTGGTTTTACAGTCACGTGAGTAGCCCCCGGTGCATGGAGGTTGAACTGTTATTCCACCTTCCGCGCAGCCGCCGCTTGCTCGGGTTTTACCAGCCGTTTGTGGCGCACGCCTTGTCGCAGGTGGGGGGCGGTGAAGGTGATTTTCGTGCAGCATCTTGAAACAGATGAGATTTGGGAAACGGAACGATCATGACTCATGATGTCTTGGTTGGAAAATTGCGGCAGGTGCTGACCGAGGAAGTCGAGCACCTGCTCGACTTCAAGCTGCAGTTGATGGAGCGCGAGATCGCCGAGGGCTGGCGCGCGTTCTATGCGCGCGAACTCTATTTCAAGCAGCACTTGCCCCCGCCGCTGATCAATGACCTGGGCCGACTCTACGAGACCGAGAGGCTGCGTGAGGAAATCGAGCGTGCACCTGGCCAAGGTGAAAGCGGCTACAGCTCAACATTCCTGAAACAACTCTACTCGGATACCGAGTTGCAAGATCGCTACCGCAACTTCTTGTGGACGGGGTGGCTCTTTGGCGATGGGGTGCCCGAAATCTATCCGCTTGACCGGACCGCCAACGCGGTGGTTATGCGCCTGATGGAGACCGGGCATGAACATTGGTCGTTCAAGTGTCGCGCCGACTTGCAGGATTGGTATGTCGAGGCCACTGCGCGCGCCACGCTGACTCCACCACTGCTGGTTTGGCCTAAGGAGGATGAAACGCCGGCGCGTACGACCAGTCTTCCGCTTCTCCTCGACGGCAATTACTGGCGCGCGGTGTATCCCTCGAAGTATCGGATCGCAACCGACCCGGCGGCCTATGAGGCGACCACCAAACCGCATTGGAACCTGCAGTTGATGAGCAATCTCGCGCCGGATTTCCCGTACGACGCGCGCATCAGTAGCGCGAGACGGCTGGTCTTTGTCCAGCAGGGCGATAGCCCATTGGCATGGGCTTTGATGATCGAAAAGCCAAGTGGTGCCCCGGATTTTCGCTATCCACCCAAGCTGCTGCTGATCGATCGCCAACAGAAAAAGAAGTTGAGCGACGGCGACATCATCTTCGAGAACGTGATTAATCACTGGTTCTACAGTTCTCTGAAAAGTCCGCGACACATGGAAACCGAACTGCTGTTCCATCTTCCGCGTAGCCGGCGATTGATCGATTTTTACCAGCCGTTTGTCGACGAGGCGATGCGCCGTGCCGGTTGAATTCTGGTTTGTCATCCTCGCACGGCGGCTTCGACGCCTTGCTCCGGGCCGGCGGGCGCGAGCGGGCGAGGATGATTCGATTCCCGCAAGCGCGAAATTGGGGGCAGAACGATGTCCTGCCGGTATCCGTGCCACAAGCGGCAGGTGAACTCCCGCGCTGCATAGCTCGCGTGAAACTAGGCGCGCGCGCGTATTTTTGAATTGGGTAAGAGCTGGGCTGAGCAAAGCGCCAGCGCGCGCCCACTTAGCTTGAACGGGGAAAGAATTCCTTAGCCAACGCCGTCACGGCGCTCGCGCGAGGTAGGCGTGATGCCGGTCGTGGCTTCCTTGGGCCGGAATGCGGAAAAGCGGCCGGTGCCGCCGGGTTGACCGGGCGCGGTAAAATACGCCCGCTCCGGCGCGCGCCCGCAAGACCGGACCAATAATGAAAGGGCCTGCCGATGCGTCACTCAATCCTCCTTCCATCGCGCCGATGAAGATCTCGCGCATCCTCCACGCCGGCTATGTCTTCGAGCACGAGGGCACGCAGATACTGTTCGATCCGATTTTTGAAAATCCGTTCAGCCGCAACTGCCACGCCTTTCCCGCCGTGCGCTTCGACCACGGGCAAATCAGGCAGCTGACGCCGGACGCGGTGTTCATCTCGCATTTCCACGACGACCATTGTTCGATGGAGAGCCTCGACCTGCTGCCGCGCGCCACACCGATCTACCTTTACTGCCTGTTCGACGAGCTGTTCGCGATGATACGCCAGCTCGGCTTCGTCAACGTCGCGCCGCTGGCGGTCGATGTGCCGGTGCGCGTGGGCGCCATCGAAGTCATTCCACGCAGGGCGCTCGACGCCGATGTCGATTCGATGTTCCACATCCGCGCCGGTGGCCTGAATGTGCTCAACGTGGTCGACGCGTGGATGGACCCGGAGACGCTGGCGCAGCTGACCGCCTGCGCGCCATGGGACATGGTGCTGTGGCCCTTCCAGACCATGCGCGAGATCGATGTGATCGCGCCGTCGCGCGCGCTCGCCGGCGCGCCGCGGCTGCCCGAGGAGTGGCCGGCGCAGCTGCGCGCGCTCGATCCGCGCTACGTCGTGCCCAGCTCCTGCCAGTTCGTGCAGGAGCCGTGGTCGTGGTACAACCACGCGCTGTTCCCGATCACCTACCGGCAGTTCGAGCGCGAGGTCGGCGCCTGGCTGCCGCGCGCGCGCGTGGTGCGCCTGAACCCGTCCGTGGCGATGGAACTGACCGGCACCGCGTTGACGCCCGCCGCGCCGCTGCCGTGGGTGCTGCCGGTGGGCGAGCAGGATGTCGACTACCAGTACGACGCCGCGATCACGCCGCCGCCGACGTCCGAAATCGCCACCCGCTTCGCGCCGCTCACGCCCGAGCAGAGCGCGCTGGCGCTGGACTACTGCGGCGCGGGCCTGATGGAAAAATACCGGGAAATGGAGCTGGCGCCGGACAGCTACTTCGAAACGCCGTGCGTGTGGCAGTTGTCGGTCTACGACCACGCCGGCGCCGTGCGCCATTATCGTTACCACATCCATGGCGACAGCATCGCGCAAGCGGACGACGGCCAGGCGCCGTCGTGGCACACCGAGATCCCCATCGCCAAGCTCTATGCGGGCCTGGCGCTGGGGGAGTCGCTCACGTCGATGTACATGCGCATCAGCGGCGCGCCGGCCGACGCCGACATCGTCGACGATCCGCTGATACGCTGCCTGTTCAACGACGCCTTCGGCGCCTATCAGGCCGCGCAATTGCGGCGCATCGAAGCGCGCGAAGCCTAGGCCGGCCGGGTGACGAAGTCGAACACGGCCGGATTGGCGTCGGCGTCCGGCAGCTCGAGGATCTCCTTGTGCGAGAGCGTGGCGTCGGCGTCGGCGTAGCCGGCCTTCCAGTGTTCGGTCATGGTCCGGCGCGAGAACTCGACATCCTTGTACTGGCCCTCGTAGGTGGCCGAGCGGTAGACCAGTTCGACGATATTGTAGCGAGCCGGATCGCCGGCCGCCGCCAGCAGGCGGGCCTGCGGGCTGGCCGCCATGTCGGCCGGGATCATGGCCAGCAGTTCGCTCAGCGCCGCGTGCAGCTTCTTGACCTTGCGCAGCGAGTCGGTCGCCATCCGGGTGCGGCTCGAATACTGGATCTCCTTCATGCGGGTGGCGACGCTGGCCATGTCGCGCGGCACGCTGCCGTGGGCGCTCCACAGGTCGACCTGCCACACCAGCGTGTCGCGCCCCGAACTGTTGGACAGGACCCAGTCGAGCGGCGTGTTCGACACCATGCCGCCGTCCCAGTATTTTTCACCGTCGATCTCGACCGCCTCGAAGGCCGGCGGCAGGGCGCCGCTGGCCATGATGTGCTCGGGCCGGATGCGTTCGGTGGCGTTGTCGAAATAGGCGAAGTTGCCGGTGCGGACGTTGACCGCGCCGACGCTGAGCCGCGTCTCGCGCGCGTTGATGCGGTCGAAGTCGACCAGGCGCTCGAGCGTGGCGCGCAGCGGCGCCGTGTCGTAGAAGCTGGTGGCGGCGCCGAACGGGAACGACGGCGGGCGCGGCTCGAAAAAGCCCGGCACGCCGCGCACGAAGGCGCTGCCGGCGGCGAGCTGGTTGACCCAGGCGCGCGCCGCGTCGACCAGCGGCACGCCGGCCCAGGCGGCGCCGACGGCGCCGGTGTCGCCGCCGCTGACGAGCTCCCAGAAGTCGCGCAGGCGCGCCACCCGGTCCGCGCGGGCGTTGCCGGCGATGATGGCGCTGTTGAAGGCGCCGATCGAGATGCCGGCCAGCCAGTCCGGCTCGATGTCGGCCTCGAGCAGGCGTTCGTAGACGCCGGCCTGGTAGGCGCCCAGCGCGCCGCCGCCCTGCAGCACCAGGGCGACGCTGCCGAACCCGGTCGGTCCGGCGTCGGCGCGACCGATCACGGCCTGCCCGTGCCCGCGCTTATTCACGCTCTGGCACCGGCACGTTGAAGCCGTTGAGCGTGGTCGACACCAGCGCGTACAGGCCGACGAGATAAATCAGCTCGTTGGTGCCGTGCTGGCCGAAGGTGGCTATCGCCAGCCGGTACAGCGGCTCGGGCAGCGTGCCGCCGCGACTGAGCGCGTACGAAAAGTCGAAGCCGACGTTTTCCTCGGCCGTCAGGTCGACCGGCTTGAGGCCGGCCACCAGCGCGGCCAGGCGCGGCGCCGACATGCCTTCCTTCTCGGCCACCGCCACGTGGGCGTAGAGCTCGTAGGCGGCGTTGTAGCGGGCGCCGACGACGAGGATGGCGATCTGGCGCACGTTGTCCGGCAGGACCGCGTTGGCCGTCATGGCCAGGGTCAGGTCCCAGATCGCCTTGCCGATGGCCGGTTCGTGCAGCCACGGGTTCCAGGGGCCCATCAGGGCGCCGTCCTCGCGCTCGACCTGGAAGGCGTTGAAGTTGCTGGCGATGCCTTTGCGCATGCTGTCGTACAAGACCTTTTGTTCGCCGCTCAATTGGCCTGGGGGGATGAGTGGGAGTCGCATGATGTCCTCGCATGGGTAGAATGGTGGGATGTCGGGCAAACAAATCGGGCGCGCGGCCTTGCGTGTCACCTCGGCTTTGCCGATGTCGGCATATCGATGAGTTCGGTCTTAGATTGAACCCCGCGACTTAAGGAGAAATTATGGTATTTGCGATTCGTCGCCTTTTTCGTCCCCTTGCCGGCGCGGCCCTGCTGCTGGCCTGCGGCCTCGGCGCCGCCCGCGCGCAGTCGGTGGCCTTCACCTTCGACGACGGCCCGCAGCTCGACCCCACGCCGCTGATGTCGCCGCAGCAGCGCAACCAGGCCATGCTCGACGCGCTGGCCGCGCACAAGGTGTCGGCGGCGCTGTTCGTCACCTGCGACTTCGGCGCCACCAAGCCGGCCGGCTACGCGCTGGGCAACCATACGATGACGCATCCGGATTTGAACGCGCCGGCCGTGTCGCTGGCGCAATATGAGCAGGAGATCCTCGATTGCGACCGCATCACGTCGACCTTGCCGGGATACCAGAAGTGGTTCCGCTTCACCTTCCTGCGCGAGGGCAACACGCCGGAAAAGCGCGACGGCATGCGTGCGTTTCTCAAGGAGCACGGCTACCGCAACGGCTACGTCAGCCTCGACACCAGCGACTGGCGGCTCGACGTCAAGCTCAACGAGGTGTTGCGCGCCAATCCGAAGGCCGATCTCGAACCGATCCGGCAAGTCTATCTGGCGCACGTCAAGCAGCGCGCGCTCGCCTACCGCGACCTGTCGCGCCGGCTCGAGGGGCGCGACATCCCGCAGGTGCTGCTGTTGCACCACAACCTGATCAGCGCGCTGTGGCTCAAGGACGTGATCGCGCAGTTCATCGACATGGGCTGGACCATCACCACGCCGGCATTGGCGTTCGCCGATCCGGTGTACCAGTTACAGCCGGCGCGCGCGGTTCCGGGGCAAAGCCTGCTGCTGTCGATCGACCGGACGCGCGGGATGCACAAGTTCGAGGGGTGGGAGCGTATCGTGGACGACGGCGACTTCGAGATCGAGCAGCTGGAGAAGGCCGGCGTCAAATAAACCCGGCAAGCATTTCGCGACACGCACGCGTCACCACTTAGGGGACGTACCCCAAGGGGTACGTCCCCGCTTGGCCGTGCGGGGTTCGGTTGGCGGCGCGGGTTCGCTAGCGCTTCTCGGCCGGCAAATTGGCCAGGAAGGCGTGGATCTGCGACACCACGGCCGCGCCTTCGCCCACGGCGGCGGCGACCCGCTTGGTCGAGCTGGCGCGCACGTCGCCGATGGCGAACACGCCCGGCACGCTGGTTTCGAGCGCGGCGCGCGGCGGCATGTCGCGCGGGTAGACGCCCTTGTCGAAGTTGGCCTTGCACTGCGCCTTGGTGACGTCGAAGCCGGTGCGGATGAAGCCGTTGGCGTCGACGTCGACACCGCAGTCGTCGAGCCAGCCGGTGTTCGGGTCGGCGCCGATGAACAGGAACACGCGGCACACATCGTAATCGCAATCCTCGCCGCTTTTGGCGTTGTGGATGCGCACCTGTTTGAGGCCGTCCTCGTCGCCCTCGAGCGCGACGATCTCCGAGTGCGTGTGCAGCTCGATGTTGGGCGTGGCCTGGATGCGCTCGATCAGGTAGCTCGACATGGTCGACGACAGGCTGTCCTTGCGGATCAGCATGTGCACCTTGGACGCGTGCCCCGACAGGAACACGGCCGCCTGGCCGGCCGAGTTGCCGCCGCCGACGAGCACGATCTCCTCGGTCTTGCACAGCTTGGCCTCGATCGGCGAGGCCCAGTAATAAATCCCCTTGCCCTCGAACTGCTTGAGGTTGGCCAGCGACGGGCGCCGGTAGCGCGCCCCGCACGACAGCACCACCGTCTTGGCCTGCAGCCGTTGCAGGCTGCCGCACATCTCCACCTGCAGCGGGTAGGTGTCGCAGATGAGGCGCCCGGCCGGCGCCGGGATGGCGATCTCGACGCCGAACTTCTGCGCCTGCACATAGGCGCGACCGGCCAGCGCCCGGCCCGACACGCCGGTCGGGAAGCCGAGGTAGTTTTCGATCCGCGCGCTGGCGGCCGCCTGGCCGCCGAAGGCGCGCGTCTCGAGCGCCAGCACCGACAGGCCCTCGGAGGCGGCGTACACCGCCGTGGCGAGCCCGGACGGGCCGGCGCCGACGACGATCACGTCCCACACCTTGTCGGTCGGCAGGTCCGGCAGCATGCCGAGGCAGCGGCCGATGTCGACCGTGGTCGGGTTCTTCTTGACCACGCCGTCCGGGCACACCACCAGCGGCAGCTCCTCCGGCTTGGGCTGGTAGTGCGCCATCAGCTCGGTGGCCTGCGGGTCGACTTCCGGGTCGAGCACGCTGTACGGATGGCCGTTGGCGGCCAGGAAGCTTTGCAAGGTGTGGACGCGACCGTGGCCGCGCGGGCCGACGATCACCGGGCCGCCGGAGTTCTGCTCGATCAGGCCGACGCGGCGCAGGATCAGCGCGCGCACGATGCGCTCGCCGAGATCGGCGTGCGCCACCAGCAGCGCGCGCAGCGATTCGGGCGGCACCACCAGCACCTCGACCTCGCCGACGGCGTCGGCGTTGCCCAGCGCCGGGCGGCCCGACAGTTGCGCCACCTCGCCGGAAAACTGGCCGGGCGTGTGGGTGGTGATGTAGGAAGTGTTGCCCAGGCCGTCGAAGCGGCTGATCGCCACGCCGCCCTTGAGCACCAGCAGCAGGCCGTAGTTGCTCTTGCCGGCCTCGGCGATCTTGTCGCCGTCGCTGAAGTGGCGCACGTGGCCGAAGCGCAGCATGTGCTTGATGTCGGCCTCGGTCAAGGTCGGGAACATCTGGTGGCGGCGGCTTTCCAGGTCGGCCGGCAGCGCGGCGGGGGTGTCGGGCGTGGCGTCGGGCAGCATTTCAAGCGGGGAGGTGGACATGGCGGTCGAGTGATCGTAAAAGTGGCGCGGTGGGCATGCGGCGGTGCGGCAATGCTGCAAGTCTAGCGCATGGCGCCGTTCCAGTCCAAAGACTTCCGGCGCTTTACCTCCTCTGGCAGGCCCCCGGCCGTCTCTTGCAATACGCGCAACGGCAACTCGGATTAAAATGCATGTTTTGGCGAAACCACTGAAGATTGCACACGATGGCTTACAAGACTCTGGAAGATACGATCGGTAACACCCCGCTGGTGCGGCTCACGCATCTGCCGGGCGCCGACGCGCTCGCCCGCAACAACATTATCCTCGGCAAGCTCGAAGGCAACAATCCGGCCGGCTCGGTCAAGGACCGCGCCGCCATGTCCATGCTCAAGCGCGCCGAGGAGCGCGGCGACATCAAGCCGGGCGACACCTTGATCGAGGCCACCAGCGGCAACACCGGCATCGCGCTGGCCATGGCGGCGGCCCTGCGCGGCTACAAGATGCTGCTGCTGATGCCGGAAAACCTGAGCATCGAGCGGCGCCAGAGCATGGCCGCCTATGGCGCCCAGATCATGCTCACGCCCAAGACCGGCGGCATGGAATACGCGCGCGACATGGCCGAGCAGCTGCAAAAGGACGGCAAGGGCATCATCCTCGACCAGTTCGGCAACCAGGACAACGCGCGCGCGCACTACGAGGGCACCGGCCCGGAAATCTGGCGCGACACCGACGGTCGCGTCACCCACTTCGTCAGCGCCATGGGCACCACCGGCACCATCATGGGCGTGTCGCGTTACCTGAAGGAGCAAAACCCCGCCGTGCAGGTCATCGGCGCCGAGCCGGAGGAGGGCTCGTCGATCCCCGGCATCCGCAAGTGGCCGGAAGCGTATTTGCCGAAAATCTACGACCGCACGCGGGTCGACCGGGTCGAGTCCGTGTCGCAGGCGGCGGCCGAGCGCATGGCGCGCCGCATGGCGGCCGAGGAGGGCATCTTCTGCGGCATCTCGGCGGCGGGCGCCTGCGAGATCGCCTTGCGCATTTCGCAGACGGTGGAGAACGCGACCATCGTGTTCATCGTCTGCGACCGCGGCGACCGCTATCTGTCGACCGGCGTGTTCCCCGCCTGACGTTCGGTTCGGGGCGGACCGGAGCAAAAAAACAGGGGCGTAAAATGCTGCGTCCCTCGCCCGTGCAAGGCGGGGGAGGGACGCAGGGGTGGAACTTGGCAGGTCAGGGCCGGGCGGGAAATTAACCCTGGCCTTGACCTGGTTCGCCTTCCTTTGGCTTGAACTGTTTGTCGCTGATGCGGAACTTGTTGCGGCGGTCGCCCATCAAGTAACGCAGGTCGCGAATGCTCAGATCGCTCACTTCGTGCATGCGGATCAGCAGCGAGGCGCCGACCGGCAGGCGGTGGTGGCGGATTTTGCTGATGACCGGCGGCGCCACTTCCAAAGCGCGCGACAGGGCCGCGTCGTTTTTCAGGCGCAGGTTCTCGATCAGGGTATCGAGCAGGCGGTTGGGATTGTATTGCAGCAGGTCATCGCCATCCGCATCGTTGTTCATATCTATGCCGACTTGGTTTGTCATGATTTCGTCTTTTCCTTCTGTAAAGTTGTCCTGCAAAGTACAACACTCGGAGCTCGCTTTGCTGCGTTAATGTTCATCCTTACCAAGGAACGAATTTACACACGGACCGATTCCGGGATAACAAGTTTCATAATATATACACAATTATACAACATCTCGCAATGTAATACCCGAAAGCAATAGAAAAAAATCGCACAACCGAGTATTGTTGTCCCGATGCAACATTGTGTGAGAATTATACACTGACTCGTATGATAAGCTTGCGCTGCACACAAGAATTAGCCACCAAAAATTAAGTATAAGACAATTCCGTTGTGCGGATGCTTACAATTTTGGGCTTTAGGCGCCAGTGTGGATCAAGTCTTGCCAAGTGTCAACTAAACAATATCGCGTGCAAGGAAGGCACACAATCCGAGTTACCGTTGCTTACATTCCCGCTGGCCGGGCCTTACATGCCCGCCGGCTTGTCGCCGCGCGCCAGCCGCACCGCACGCCCCAACTCGATCACCGACATCGCATAGAAATAGCTGCGGTTGTATTGGGTGATGGCGAAGAAGTTGCTGTTGGCCAGCCAGTATTCGGTGGGATCGGCGCCATTTTGCAGGTCGACCAGGCCGTAGGATGTCTGCTCCGGTACCGGTACAGTGGTGGTGACCCCTGCCGCTATCAAGTCCTGCGCGGAATATTTTGCCGTCAAGCCCTGGTGCAGCATCGGCTCCCACGCCTTGGCGGGCGAGACGGTGGCCGCGTACACCTGCGGCCCGGCCAGTTCGCGCTGCCAGCCGTGCGCCGCCAGGAAGGCCGCCACGCTGCCGATCGCGTCCACGCTCGAGCCGAGCAGGTCGATCTGGCCGCTGCCGTCGAAATCGACCGCGTACTTCACCAGGCTGCTCGGCATGAACTGCGGCATGCCCATCGCGCCGGCGAACGAGCCGCGCAGCGACAGCGGGTCGATGCCGCTCTGGCGCGCGAACAGCAGCGTCGCCTCGAGCTCGCCGCGGAAGAAGTCCATGCGGGCCTGGCGCTGCGGCGCCTCCGGATACGAGAACGCCAGCGTGGTGAGCGCGTCGACGACGCGGAAGCGGCCCGTCACGCGGCCGTAGACGGTTTCCACGCCGATGATGCCGACCAGGATCTCGGCCGGCACGCCGTACAGCGCCTCGGCGCGGCGCAGCGCCTCGGCGTTGTCGTTCCAGAACTTGACGCCGCCGTCGACCCGGGTCGGCTCGATCGTCAGCGCGCTGTACGCCTTCCAGTTCTTCGGCTTGCCCGGTGGCGCCGGCTTGACCAGCTGCACCGTGGCGTCCACGTAGCGCACCTGCGCGATCAGCGCGTCGAGCTCCTTGCGGTCGAAGCCGTTGCGGGTGGCGACGTCGTCGAGGAAGGCGCGCACCTCCTTCCATTCGCCGAAGTTGACGTATTCGCCGACGTAGTCGATCGCCGGCACCGGTTTTTTCTTCGGCGGCGCCTTCTTCTTGGCTTTGGGCTGCATGCTCGGCGGCAGCTTGTAGCCGTAGCGATCGACCTGGGCGTGGCCGGCGCCGGCGGCGCACAGCAGCGCGGCGGCCAGCAGGGAGGTAATGTGTGTCTTCATCGGCATAGGTTAGCAATGTTTTCGGCGTGTTTAGATTGTAATCGAGTGGACGTTGTTTTAAAGAATTATTCAACGGGACGCGGGCGCGCCGCCGGCGGTCCGGCGCCGCCGCTATCTATGGTAGATTAGCGCATGACCCGCGCCGCGCCCACCGCCCAGACATGACCACAGCCATTTACAGCCATCCCGACTGCCAGCGCCACGACATGGGCGACTGGCATCCCGAATCGCCGGCGCGCCTGCAGGCGATCTCGGACCAGTTGATCGGATCGCACATCAGCGACCTGCTCGAGCACCGCGAGGCGCCGCTGGTGGCGCTGGCCGACCTCGAGCGCAACCACAGCCGCAACGCCATCGCCATCGTGCGCGACAACGTGCCCGCCCCGGGCGGCTGCTACCCGATCGACGGCGACACCTCGCTCAACGCCTGGAGCTGGCTGGCCGCGCAGCGTGCCGCCGGCGCCGCCGTGGCCGCCACCGACGCCGTCATCGACGGCGAGATCGACAACGCGTTCTGCTCGGTGCGCCCGCCCGGCCACCACGCGCGTCCGGT
This sequence comes from uncultured Duganella sp., assembly GCA_963513825.1. Lineage (GTDB taxonomy): Bacteria > Pseudomonadota > Gammaproteobacteria > Burkholderiales > Burkholderiaceae_D > Rugamonas. The sequence goes on along the minus strand of CAUPRW010000026.1, from coordinate 757 downwards.
CGAGCCGATGGGGTTTTGCCTGTTCAATAACGTCGCCGTCGCCGCCAAGCACGCGCTCGACGCCCGCGGGTTGGCGCGGGTGGCCATCGTCGACTTCGACGTCCACCACGGCAACGGCACCGAGGAAGCGTTCCGCGACGAGCCGCGCGCGCTGATGGTGAGTTTTTTCCAGCATCCGTTTTATCCGTACAGCGAGCCGGCGCCGATCACGGCCAACCAGGTCAACGTGCCGGTGCCGCTGGCCACCAAGGGCGAGGCGGTGCGCAAGATCGTCACCGAGCAGTGGTTGCCGGCGCTGCACGCGTTCAAGCCGGAGATGATCTTCATCTCGGCCGGCTTCGACGCCCACCGCGAGGACGAGCTCGGCGGCATGGGCCTGGTCGAGGCCGATTACGCGTGGATGACCGAACAGGTGATGGCGGTGGCGCGGCTGTACGGCAAGGGCCGCATCGTCAGCTGCCTCGAGGGCGGCTATAACCTGTCGGCGCTGGGGCGCAGCGTGGTGGCGCATTTGAAGGCGCTGGCGGAGATTTAGCGGCCGCGCGCCGGCGTGCATGCCCGTGGCGCGGATTGGGCGGCACGCCGTAATCGGCCAGGCGCCGCCGACGGCCCACGCACGGCGGATTACGCTGCGCTCTTAAGGCCTACCTAGGTAGGCCGCTTCTTTGAAGGGCCCCCGGGGCGGATTAGCGGGCCTTGCCCGCTCTTAAGGCCTACCTAGGTAGGCCGCTTCTTTGAAGGGCCCCCGGGGCGGATT
>CAUPRW010000025.1:0-80305 GCA_963513825.1 uncultured Duganella sp. | reverse complement strand
GACTTGCATGTGTAAGGCATGCCGCCAGCGTTCAATCTGAGCCAGGATCAAACTCTTCAGTTTAATCTCTGTTACTTTGCCGTTTTACCGGCACTCTTATTGCTAAGAGGTCGCTCACTCAAAATACTGACAGGCCACTACTTTCGTAGCGCCTATTTCATTACTTCTTGTGAACATTTGATATTTTTTAAGTATCGCGGAACCTAAGCTCCGCGTGCACTTTCATCAAACGTCCACACTTATCGACTGTTAATTTTTAAAGAACTTTGTTCGGTACTGCGTCGCTAACAAATCGTTTTGTTTGCCGCGAAGAAGAAAGAGTATGAAGCGTTTCGCTTATTTCGTCAACCCCTCAACCACCTCTTCTTTCACTCGCTTCACTCTGCAACACTTTGTTTTGTGTGCGTCGTTTTGCGAGGAGGCGAACTATAGCAAACCGCTAGCCGCCTTGGCAAGGCCTTTTTTGCCGCCTTCTTGCGGCCCACTCCCCGTTTATTGCAGACTGTCGCAAGGCCATGGCGTATCCAGGCCATCACCGTTACAGTTGCATCGTTACAAAACTCGTTACACCCGCCCTCAAGAGTGAAAGCCTTACATGTTTCCTACGCCCAAAACGCAAGACACCCTGAAGACCGCCGCCGCTTGGCTGCATCGCGGCTTCGATGCGACCGCGACATGGGTCACGCAGTTGTCATGGTGGAAATTCCTTGTGTTCGCGGTTCTGATGCTGATCGCCGGCTCGATCCTGCAGGACGAGTTGTTCTCCTCGAGCCCCGCGCAGGAAGAATTGATCCGCAGCGATAAAAAGCGCAAGAGTGGCGACACCAACATCGTCATCGACGATAGCGGCATCCACTTCAACCCGCGCGGCAAAATACGCAACAAGGACAGCGACAAGACCGACAGTCCCGTGGACGAGAACGGCGCGCCCAACGCCGACCCGGCGCATCCGGCCGCGCCAACCGAACCCGCGCCGCCGGAAGCGCCCGCCGCTCCGGAAGCACCCGCCGCACCGGCCACGCCAGCCGGCCCGGCCACCAAAGGCGGAAAAACCGTCACGCCAGCCGTCCCCGCCCTGCCCAGCCTGCCTGGCGAGGAAGTTCACATCGACCTGCCGCCGCAGATCGGCGAGGAATTATCCAACGCGATCGAAGAGGCGGTCGACGACGCCGCCGAACAAAAAGTGGCGCGCTACCACGGCCAGGCGTCGACCTGGTTCCGCAGCTTCATCACCTTGCTGGTGCTGGCCCTGTTCGGCATCAAGGCCCTGATGGGCAGCAAAAAGCGAGCCGAGGCGGAAACCCAGACCGCCAACGCCGCCGTCGAGCGCGAATCCATGCAACGCCAGCTCAGCGAGGCGAAGATGCAAATGATGCAGGCGCAGGTCGAGCCGCACTTCCTGTTCAACACGCTGGCCTCGGTCGAGCACCTGATCGAGACCGACCCGCCGCGCGCCTCGGCCATGCAGCGCAGCCTGATCAAATACCTGCGCGCGGTGCTGCCGCAGATGCGCGACAACGCCCTGATCACCAACCTCGGCCGCGAGGCGGACATGGTGCTGGCCTACCTGAACCTGCTGAAAATGCGCATGGAGGAACGCCTGACCGTCGACTTCGACATTCCCGACGGCCTGCGCACGGCCGCCTTCCCGCCGATGATGCTGCAATCGATGGTGGAAAACGCCATCAAGCACGGCCTCGAGGCCAAACCTCAGGGAGGCACGCTGCGGGTGCGCGCCGACGTCGCGCACAACAAGCTGCGCGTGATCGTCAGCGACGACGGCATGGGCTTTGGCGCCGTGCCCAGCGACGGCACCGGGCTGGGCCTGATGACCATCCGCGAACGCTTGAAACTGCTGCACGGCGACCAGGGCCAGTTGCTGATCGCCGCCAACAGCCCGAGCGGCGTGATCGCCACGATCGAGGTGCCCTACCAGCTGGCCACGACCGCGCCCAAATAAGAGCGATTGATTAATGCGCCGATTCGTTGAATAATTGACCAAATAGTTATTCACACCCAATAACCGAACATAAGCAAAGCGACCATGCCTACAGCAATTCTTGCCGATGACGAACGTTTGATGCGCGACCAATTGCGCATGCGCCTGGGCCAGGTCTGGCCCGAGCTGGACATTATTGGCGAAGCCAAGAACGGCGACGAGGCGATCGAACTGGTCGACCAGCTCAAGCCCGACTTCACCTTCCTCGACATCCGCATGCCGGGCAAGACCGGCATGGAGGCGGCCACCGTGATCGGCAACAAAAGCCACATCGTCTTCGTGACCGCCTACGACGCCTACGCGGTCGAGGCGTTCGAGCGCGGCGCCGTCGACTACGTGCTCAAACCGCCCGAGCCGGAGCGCTTGCAGATCACCGTCGACCGCCTCAAAACACGCCTGGCCAAGCCGGCCGCCGACGTCAACGCCAGCGTGACGGCGATGCTGTCGCAATTGGCCGAAAAGATCACCGCGCCCAAGCCGGCCTACCTGCAATGGATCCAGGCCAGCATCGGCCAGGACCTGCGCATGATCCCGGTCGAGGAAATCCTGTTTTTCCGTTCCGATGAAAAGTACACCTGCGTGCAGACCGAGCGCTACGAGGCGCTGATCCGCAAACCGGTGCGCGACCTGGCCGAAGAGCTCGACCCGTCGCTGTTCTGGCAAATCCACCGCGCCACGCTGGTCAACGTCAATGCCATCGAGGGCGTAACGCGCGACATTCGAGGCCGCCATCTGGTTATGATCAAGGGCAAATCGGACAAGCTCGAAGTGAGCCGCAGCTTCCTGCACCTGTTCAAGCAGATGTAACGGCAGCGCGTGGACGCCGGCGGCGCGCCCGTGTCTCATTGAGACACGTCAACAGCGGCCGAACCAGTTGCGATACCGTAGCTGCTGCAGCCGCCCCCTCCGGCTGGAGGGATGCAGCATGAAAATGCCCGGCCAAACCAGATCGCTGTTGAAGCTGCCTTTCATCGGCGTCGGCGCGGCACTGCTCGCGCGCCTGTCCTGGCGCCTCGGCTGGTTATGCTCCAGCTCGGCCACCGCCGCCCACAAGCGCAGCCGCGGCATCATCCAGCACGCCAGCGACGCCATCATCATCACCGACGAGCGCCAGCACATCCTGCAAGCCAATCCCTCGGCCGCCGCCATGTTCGGCACCACCGTGCAGGCGATGGAAGGCGTGCCGCTGCAACAATTCATTCCACGCGACCAGCGCCAAAACAACACCGCCACCTCGACGCACTACTTCGGCTCGACCGGCATCCGGCTGCGCATGAAGGGACGGCGCGCCAGCGACTACGCCGTCACCGGCATGAAGGCCAACGGCCAGCACTTCCCGCTCGAAGGCTCGATCTCGTCGCTGTCGGAAAACGGCCACCAGATCTATACCATCATCCTGCGCGACATCACCGAGCGCAAGCAGGTGCAGGAGCAGCTCGAACAATCGTATTCGCAGCTGCGCGAACTGTCGGCCGCGCTGCAAACGATACGGGAAGAGGAGCGCAAGCACATCGCGCGCGAGCTGCACGACGACCTCGGCCAACTGCTGGCGACCTTGCGGGTCGACCTGGCGCTGTTGCAGCAGCAGCCGAGCGGCGATCCGGCCGCCCGCAAGCTGCAGGCCGGCATGGACGAACTGTTGATGTCGGCGATCACGTCGCTGCGCCGCATCGCCAGCAACCTGCGGCCGCGCGCGCTTGACGAGGGGGGATTGTATTTCGCGCTGGAGAGCCTGCGCCAGGAGTTCGTGTCGCGCTACGGCATCGCCTGCCGGCTGCGCGCCAACGAAGAGGATTTGATACTCGACGACGCCTACAGCACCGCCATCTTCCGCATCGCGCAGGAGGCGCTCACCAACATCGCCCGCCACGCGCAAGCCCAAGACGTCGAGCTCACGCTGCGCCGTTCGGACTCGTCACTGCAAATTTCGATCCACGACGACGGCCGCGGCATCGCCGAACAGGACATGGACAAGGCGTCGTCCTTTGGCCTGATCGGCATGCGCGAACGCGTGTGGGCACTGCACGGCGACATTTCCATCCTCAGCGACGGCGGCACGCGGATCATCATCCGCTTGCCGCTCCATCCCCAGGAAGGGGTCGTCGACCTGACTTAGAACGAGTGGCGCACGCCGACGTTGAACGCCTTGTCGCCGGTGCCGGCCTCGTTGTTGTTACCCACGGTGTAGCCGGCGCCGTTCTTGTTCTTGATCTTGGCGTAGGCCAGGTAGACGCCGGTGCGCTTCGACAGCGAGTGCAGGTAACCAATCGCCCACTGGTCGGCATCCTGGTTGAAATTGGTCTTGTCGTTCTTGCGGATCAGCGAGGCCATGATGGTGCCGCTGCCGACCGGCACTTGCACGCCAACCAGGATGTCGTTGCTGTCGAGGCTAGGACGCGGAGCGACGCGGTAGGCGTAGGCGTTGGCCACCGGCAGCGCGGCGCTGTTGACGCCCTTGTCGACGCCGTAGGCGAAGTAAGCCTTGACGACGGCGAAGTCGTAGTTGACGGCGAACAGCGTGTTGCGGCCCGAATCGCGGTCGACGGCCGGGGTGGTGCCGGTGGCGACGGTGTCGTTGTTGCGGTTGTTGTAGACCAGGCGCGCGTTCAGCGGACCCTGGCCGTAGTTCAGGCCCAGGCCGAACTGGCGGCCTGCTTCGTTGCTGCCGGCTTGCTCGCCCAGCGAGTACAACGCCTCGGCGCTAAAGCCGGACATCGATGGCGTGGCGTAGACGACGGCATTGCTGGCGCGGGTGTTGGCGCCGGCGGCCGGGAACAGGTTCTTGATCGAACCGGCGTAGCCGGCGCCGAACGGGTCGGCCACCTGGCTCATCGCGTTGTACAGCATGGTGTATTGGCGGCCGATGGTCAGGGTGCCGGCGTCCTTGCTTTTCAGGCCGACGAAGGCTTGGCGGTTGAACAGCGCGCTGTTGGTGTTGTCCAGCGAGCCGTCATCGACCTTGACGCCGGCTTCGAGCTGGAAGATGGCCGACAGGCCGTTGCCCAGATCTTCGGTGCCGCGGAAGCCCAGACGCGACTGGCTGCCGACACCGCTGGTGACCTTGGTCACGCTGCCGGCCGAGCCGCCGCGCTCGCTAACAATACCGGCATCGACGATACCGTAGATCGTCACGTTCGATTGAGCCTGCGCTTGCGCCACGAAACCACCGCCGATGATCATTGCTGCCAGAGTAATTTTTTTCACTTGATGTTCTCTACTGAAGGTTGAAAGAAAGCTGCACGGGGCGAATCATGCCTATCAATTACTTCAACAATGTGACAACGCAAAGTGTGTTGCGAATCTGCCACTGCGAACATGGTCGTGCGGGGCGGGTTACGGAGGGGGATCTGGCAGGCGCCGCAGGCGGCTCGCGGCGGATTACGCGCTTCGCGCTAATCCGCCCTACCAATGCAGCTGAGCCGATCGGGGGATCAGCGCAGCGCAATCCGCGACAATTGCAGCTGAGCCGATTGGGGGATTAGCGCAGCGCAATCCGCGACGATTGCAGCTGAGCCGATTGGGGGGGAGCGCAGCTTAATCCGCTAGCGTGCTCATTGGCTGAGCCGATCGTAGGGCGGATTAGCGCAGCGTAATCCGCCGAGCGCCGTCGGCGGCGCGTAACGGATCACGCCCGGCCCCAATCACTTCAGCTTGCAGCTAAGCAGATAGTAATACTCGAGCCGCTCGATGCGGATCTGCCGCGCCGACGCCGCGAAGCGCTTGCGCAAGGTGCTGTCGGTCAAATAGTTGTGCATGACCTCGTAGCGCTGGCCGTCGTCGGCCGTCAGGATCTGGAAGGTATTGCCTTCAAGGTCGGTGCGCGCGAACACCATGGTATCGCCATCGACATACGATTCATCGAGCAACACCAACATCACGTCCTTGCCCAACTTGGCGCGCAAGGTCTTCAGATACTTTTCCTGGTCCTCGCGCTTGACATGGGTCCACAGGCCGGCCGCGAACACGGCCGTGTACTTGCCTTCGAGCCCGTCCGGCAGGTCGAACGCGTCCATCACGCCGAAGGTGACGACGTCCTCGTCGAGGCCGCGCGTCTCGGCCAGCGCGATCATCTCCGGCAGCAAATCGGTGGCGTGCACCGACTCGGCCACCTCGGCGATCAAATCGGTCCAGTAAGCGGTGCCGCAGGCCAGCTCCAGCACCTTGTGGCCGGCGAACAGCTCGGCGACCATCTCCTGCAGGTCGTCGAGGTCGTCGAAGCGCGCTTCCTGCGCATAGACCTGGTCATAGTTGTCGGCGTTGACGGCATAAAATTGTGCCAACTGATTGGTAATCATGGTAGTGCTTTCTAGTTACAGTTCGTAGTGCTCTTTTTCACCGCTCATGGCTTGCTCGATCAACTTGCGGTTGAGCGTCGGGGCCAGCAGTTCAATAAAGGTGTAGATATAGCTGCGCAGGTAGGCGCCCTGCTTGACCGCCACCCGCGACACGTTCATGCCGAACAGGTGGCCGACGGGGATGGCGCGCAGGTTCTTGTCGCGCTCGGCGTCATAGGCCATGCCCGCTATGATACCAATGCCCATGCCCAACTCGACATAGGTCTTGATCACATCGGCGTCTATGGCCTCCAGCAACACGTCGAGCTTCAGGCCGCGCAGCGAAAACGCGTGGTCGATCTTGCTGCGGCCGGCGAAGGCGCCATCGTACGTGATGATCGGGAAAGCGGCAATTTCTTCCAGCGTCACCTGCTTCGATTTGAGCAGGGGATGGTCGGGCGCCACCACCACCACGTGTTCCCATTGATAGCAAGGCAACGTTATCAGACCGGTAATGCCAGCGATCGATTCGGTGGCGATGGCCAGGTCGGCCTGGTCGCGCTGGACCATCTCGGCGATCTGCTGCGGATTGCCTTGCAATAAAGACAATCGCACCTTGGGGAACTTCACCATGAAGGCTTGCACCACCTTGGGCAAGGTGTAGCGCGCCTGCGTGTGGGTGGTGGCGATGGTGAAGCTGCCGCTGTCCTGGGCCGCGTATTCCTTGCCGATGCGCTTGAGGCTGTCGATTTCCTGCATAATCAACTCCACCGACTCCAGCACCAGCCGGCCGGGCTCGGTCAGGCCGCGGATGCGCTTGCCGTGCCGGGTGAAGATGTCGACGCCCAGCTCCTCCTCCAGCTCGATGATGGCCTTGGACACGCCGGGCTGGGAGGTGAACAGCGCCTTGGCGGCGTCGGTCAGGTTGTAGTTCTGGCGTACGGCCTCGCGCACGAAGCGCAGTTGGTGAAGGTTCATCTAGTCTCGGCCCATCTTAAAATTATTAGCGTCCATGCTTATGCCCAATCCTTATATAAGCAAATAAAGACTAAGTCGTTTGGAATAAAGACGAAGTTTATTACTATTAGCGCTAGTGTGGGGATTCTAGCAAGCTACTATCTAGGAAGAATATGTATCAATACGACCAATACGACCATCTTATCGTGCGTGAACGCATCGCACAGTACCGCGACCAGGTACGGCGCCGCCTCTCCGATGAGCTGACGGAAGCCGAATTCGTGCCGCTGCGGCTGCAAAACGGCCTGTACATGCAGCGCCACGCCTACATGCTGCGCATCGCCGTCCCGTACGGCTTGTTGTCGTCCAAGCAAATGCGCATGTTCGCCCACATCGCCCGCAAGTACGACCGCGGCTACGGCCACTTCACCACCCGCCAGAACATCCAGTTTAACTGGGTCGAGCTGGAACAGACCCCGGATATCCTCAGCGACCTGGCCTCGGTCGAGATGCACGCCATCCAGACCTCGGGCAACTGCATCCGCAACACCACCTCCGATCCGTACGCCGGCGTGGCCGCCGACGAGATCATCGATCCGCGCCCGTACGCCGAGGTGCTGCGCCAGTGGTCGACCTTCCACCCCGAATTCATCGCCCTGCCGCGCAAGTTCAAGGTCGCCATCAACGGCGCCGTCGAGGACCGCGCCGCCATCGCCGTGCACGACATCGGCCTGACCGTGGTGCGCAACGACGCCGGCGAGATCGGCTTCAAGTTCATGGCCGGCGGCGGCATGGGCCGCACCCCCATCCTGGGCAGCGTGATCCGCGAATTCCTGCCGTGGCAGCACCTGCTGACCTACACCGAAGCGGTCATGCGCGTCTATAACCAGTACGGCCGCCGCGACAACAAGTACAAGGCCCGCATCAAGATCCTGTTGAAAGCCATCGGCGTCGAGGAATTCACGCGCCAGGTCGAAGCCGAATGGGTCGACCTCAAGGACGGTCCGGAAACGCTGACCGTCGACGAGATGCAGCGCGTGATCGACTACTTCGAGCCGCCCGCGTACAAGCAACTCGACGACAGCGACGTCACCGCCGCCCCCGAGGCGGCCGGCAACAAGGCCTTCGCCAACTGGGTCAACCGCAACGTCAAGCCGCACAAGCGGCCCGGCTACGCGGCCGTGGTGCTGTCGCTGAAAAAAACCGGCGTGCCGCCGGGCGACGCCACCGCCGAACAGATCGACTTCATGGCCGACCTGGCGGACAAATACAGCTTCGGCGAACTGCGCGTCACGCACGAACAGAACATCGTGCTGGCCGACGTCGAGCAGTCGCAGTTGTTCACCTTGTGGCAGCAGGTCAAGGCCAAGGGCCTGGCCACGCCGAACATCGGCCTGCTCACCGACATGATCTGCTGCCCGGGCGGCGACTTCTGCTCGCTGGCCAACGCCAAGTCGATCCCGATCGCCGCCGCCATCGCCGAGCGCTTCGACGACATCGACTACCAGCACGACATCGGCGAGATCGAACTCAATATCTCGGGCTGCATCAACGCCTGCGGCCACCATCACGTCGGCAGCATCGGCGTGCTCGGTGTCGACAAGGACGGCAGCGAATGGTACCAGGTGTCGATCGGCGGCTCGCAGGGCAACCACTCGGCCATCGGCAAGATCATCGGACCGTCGTTCTCCGCGCTGCAAATGCCGGAGGTGATCGCCCGCCTGCTGCAAGTGTATGTGCGCGAGCGCTTCGAGGACGAGTCGTTCGCCGCCTGCGCGCAGCGCCTCGGCGTCGCACCGTTCAAGGAATTTGTATATGCCACGCCGATCCCGGAAAAATCGGGTCGCCTGGTGGGAGAGGATGAATATGTCTGACGAAGTGAAAAACCTGATCATCAAGGGCCGTGAAGTCGTCGAGGACGACTGGCTGGTGCTGCGCCTGGCCGAACCGGTCGAGGGCGCGCCACAGATCGACCCGGCCACCGTGGCCGTCCCGGAAGGCAAGATCATCGTGCCGCAAAGCGTGTGGCTGGTGCAGCGCGAACTGCTGGCCGCGCGCGCGGCCGCCGGCGAGATCGGCGTCTGGATCGCCAGCGACGAGCGTCCCGAGGCAATCAAGGACGAGCTGTCGAAGTTCGCCGTCATCGCCGTCGACTTCCCCAAGTTCACCGACGGCCGCGGCTACTCGATCGCCTACAACCTGCGCATCCGCCTCGGCTGGACGGGCGAACTGCGCGCCATCGGCGACGTGCTGCGCGACCAGCTGTTCCAGATGCAGCGCGTCGGCTTCAACGCCTACGCCACGCGGCCGGACCGTAGCATCCACGACGCCCTCAAGGGCCTGTCCGATTTCTCGGAGACCTACCAGGCGTCGGTCGACCAGAAGCTGCCGCTGTACCGCCGCCATGCCCGCACCTCGGGAGCGCCCGCCAACAACGACGGCGCCGGCATTTGATTGGAGTTTGCATGAGTGACTTGAGCAAGCTGATTGCCGACAGCAGCGCCACGCTGTCGCGCATCGCCAGCGATTTTTCCCCGGCCGTCTTCGCCTCCAGCCTGGCGGCCGAAGACATGGTGCTGACCGATTTGATCCTGAAATCGAAACTCGATATCGGCATCTTCTCGCTTGAAACCGGCCGCCTGCACGCCGAAACGCTGGCCATGCTCGACAAGGTGAAACAGCACTACGACGGCTACGAGATCGCCCTGTACAAGCCGCAGCCGGAGGCGGTCGACGCCTACGTCGCGCACAATGGCCTCAACGCCTTCTACGACAGCATCGAGATGCGGCGCGAGTGCTGCCGCATCCGCAAGGTCGAGCCCCTGGGCCGCGCGCTGGCCGGTAAAAAGGCCTGGGTGACGGGCCAGCGCCGCGCGCAATCGGCCACCCGCGCCGAACTGCACGTGCAGGAGGTCGACGAGGCGCACGGCATGACCAAGTTCAACCCCCTGGCCGACTGGTCGGAGGAGGACGTCTGGAACTACATCCGCGACAACGGCGTGCCGTACAATGCGCTGCACGACCAGGGCTATCCATCGATCGGCTGCGCGCCGTGCACCCGCGCGGTGGAACCGGGCGAGGATGTGCGCGCCGGGCGCTGGTGGTGGGAGAACCCGGACTCCAAGGAATGCGGCCTGCACATGGTCGACGGTAAGCTCATACGTATTAAATCAGTGGCGGTTGAAGAAGACTTCATGCGCGCCACAAAAACAATAGGCTAGTCCAATGAACGCTTTAGTTGAAAACAAGGTACACGACGCCCACCTGAATGCGCGCCACCTCGACGCCCTCGAATCGGAAGCGATCCACATCCTGCGCGAAGTGGCGGCCGAGTGCAGCAACCCCGCCCTGCTGTTCTCGGGCGGTAAAGACTCGGTGGTCTTGCTGCGCCTGGCGGAGAAGGCTTTCCGTCCCGGTAAATTCCCGTTCCCGCTGGTGCACGTCGACACCGGCCACAATTTCGCCGAGGTGATCACCTTCCGCGACAAGCGCGTGGCCGAACTGGGCGAACGCCTGATCGTCGGCTCGGTCGAGGACTCGATCAAAAAAGGCACGGTGCGCCTGCGCAATCCGGCCACCGACTCGCGCAACGCCGCGCAAGCGGTCACGCTGCTCGAAACGATCGCCGAACATGGCTTCGACGCCTGCATCGGCGGCGCCCGCCGCGACGAGGAAAAGGCCCGCGCCAAGGAGCGCATTTTCTCCTTCCGCGACGAATTCGGCCAGTGGGACCCGAAATCGCAGCGCCCGGAACTGTGGGACCTGTATAACACCCGCGTGCACCCGGGCGAGAACATGCGCGTGTTCCCGATCTCGAACTGGACCGAACTCGATGTGTGGCAGTACATCGCCCGCGAAAAGCTCGAACTGCCGCCGATCTACTTCGCCCACGAGCGCCAGGTCATCCCGCGCAACGGCCTGCTGGTGCCGCTGACGGACCTGACCCCGGCGCGCGAAGGCGAGACCGTCGAAACCCAGGTGGTGCGCTTCCGCACCGTGGGCGACATCTCCTGCACCTGCCCCGTGTCGTCGGACGCGGCGACGGTCGAGGCGATCATCGCCGAAACGGCCATCACCCAGATCACCGAACGCGGCGCCACCCGGATGGACGACCAGACCTCCGAGGCTTCGATGGAAAAACGTAAAAAAGCAGGATACTTCTGATGAACGCTAGCACCACCAATGTAGACACCCAGACCGAGCGCGGACTTTTACGCTTCATCACCGCCGGTTCCGTCGACGACGGCAAATCGACCCTGATCGGCCGCCTGCTGTTCGACAGCAAAGGCATCTTCGCCGACCAGTTGGACGCCATGTCGCGCTCCAAGCACAAGCGCACCGTCGGCGACGCCGTCGACCTGTCGCTGCTGACCGACGGCCTGGAAGCCGAACGCGAACAAGGCATCACCATCGACGTGGCCTACCGCTACTTCGCCACGCCCAAGCGCAAGTTCATCATCGCCGACACGCCGGGCCACGAGCAGTACACCCGCAACATGGTGACCGGCGCCTCGACCGCCGACGCGGTCATCATCCTGATCGACGTGTCGAAGGTGAAGCTGCGCGAGGACGGCGGCGTCGACCTGCTGATCCAGACCAAGCGCCACTCGACCATCGCCCACCTGCTGCAGATCGAGCACGTGGTCGTCGCCGTCAACAAGATGGACCTGGTGGACTACGACCAGGCCGTCTACGACCGCATCGTCAAGGCCTACGGCGAATTCGCCGCCACCCTGGGCCTGAAGGACATCACGCCGATCCCGCTGTCGGCCCTGAGCGGCGACAACGTCGTCGACGCCAGCGAAAAACTGAGCTGGTACAAGGGTCCGACCCTGATCGAACTGCTCGAATCGCTGTCCGTCTACGACGAGTCGCACAACGCGCCGTTCCGCTTCCCGGTGCAGCTGGTGGCGCGCCACAACGGCCACGAGGCAAACGACTTCCGCGGCTACATGGGCCGCATCGAGGCCGGCAAGGTCAGCGTCGGCGACAAGCTGGTGGTGCAGCCGTCCGGCCAGAGCGCCACCGTCAAGGACATCGTCACGCTGGAAGGCTCGCACCAGTCGGCCGTGGTGGGCCAGTCGGTCACGCTGCTGCTCAATGAGTACCTCGACATCTCGCGCGGCGACCTGCTGGCCAACGTCGAGCAGCCGGCCACCCTGCTCAAGAGCCTGAAGGCGGACGTGTGCTGGATGTCGGACGAGCCGCTCGACCAGCGCCGCAAGTACTGGATCAAGCACGGCACCAAGCAGACCTCGGCCAAGATCACCGGCATCGACTCGCTGTTGGACATCAACACCCAGCAGCGCCACGCCGCCGATGGCCTCAAGCTCAACGACATCGCCCGCATCGGCCTGACCGTGCAGCAGCCGCTGGCGGCCGACGCCTACGCCGACATCCGCGCCACCGGCGCCTTCATCCTGATCGATGAAGTCACCCACCAGACCGTCGCTGCGGGTATGATTCGCCTGTCCGAATAACAAGCGAATAACGGTATAGCAATGGCATCCCTCGGAAAAGTCTATTTGATCGGCGCCGGTCCCGGCGCCCAGGACCTGATCACCATGCGCGGCGCGCGGCTGCTGGCGCAAGCGGACGTCGTGCTGCACGACGCGCTGGTGACCGCCGAGATGCTGCAGCTTTGCCCGCAGGCCGACAAGATCTCGGTGGGCAAACGCAGCGGCCAGCGCTCGACCGCGCAGCAGCTCATCAACCAGCAACTGGTCGACAACGCTCGGCGCCACGCGCTGGTGGTGCGCCTCAAGGGCGGCGACCCGATGCTGTTCGGCCGCGCCGACGAGGAATTGCGCGCGCTAGAGGAAGCCGGCATCGAGGTCGAAGTGGTCCCCGGCATCACCACCGCCGTCGCCGCCGCCGCCGCCAGCAAGCAACCGCTGACCAAGCGCGGCGTCGCCCGCAGCGTGGCCTTCTTCACCTCCTCCACCGCGCCCGACGAGGCGCGCCACGACGCCATCCCCGACACCGACACGCTGGTCCAGTACATGGGCGGACGCGAAGCCATCGCCACCGCCGAACGGTTGCTGGCGCACGGCCACCGTCCGGACACGCCGGTCGTCGTCATCGAAAACTGCAGCCGCCCGGACCAGCGCATCCGCCGCCTGACCATCGCCGCGCTGGCCCAGGGTCTGGGCGAGGCGCACGGCCCGGTGCTGGTGATGCTCGGCGACGCCATGCAGGCGCGCGCACACCAGCCGATCGAAGCATAGAGCAGCGGCGCAATAGAGCGCCAGCTCGGTGCATAAATCCCCACGATCCGTAATAGAATGTCCATTCATCTCAAACGGGGCAGCAATGGATAATGTTCACGAAGTGCTGGAGCGCGCCTGGGGCGCCCATTCCGCCGGGGATTTCGACGCCGCCCTGAAGGACTACATCCGGCTGTTCGACGCCACCTCGGTGCGCGACACCGACGTCGCGCCGCTGCGCCTGTCCTACGTGCTGGGCGCCTGGGCCAAACTGGCCGAGGAACACCTGCCGGCGCGGCAAGCGCTGGTCGAACTGCGCCAGCGCCTGACCGACCGCCTGCTGGCCGACGGCGGCGACGCCATCGTCTTCAACGACATCCGCGCCATCAACGACAAGCTGGGCGACCTGCAAAACACCTGGCTGCTGTTCAAACAGCTGCCGCCGGCGCTGGCGGCCGACTGCGCCAACTCGGCGCTGACATCGATGATGGCCTGCGGCGACTATGCGCTTGCGCGCAGCTACCTGCCGGAGCCGGAAAAACACCTGGCCGCCCACGCCGGCGAGGTCAACGCCCACGTCGCCCGGCTCCAGCTGCTGACCAACGAGGGCATGTCCGAGCTGCTCTCGACCGTCTACAATTACATGGCCGAGGTGCGCCTGCTGCTCGACCTGCTGGCCGGCTGCGGCGACATCGACGCGGCGGCGGCGATGCGCCGGCAAGCCGTCGACCTGATCGCCTCGCCGGAGGCGCGCGCCTGCGTCGAAGCGGAATTTTCCGCTCCCGGCACCACGCTCGACGCCATGGTCGAATTACAGAACTCAACGCCAGCCTGATAGCGAAACCGATAGTGCAAACCATCCGCCTGAAAACCCTCCTTCTCCTGTCCCTGCTGCCGGCCGCCGGCGCCTTCGCCGCGCCATCGATACCGACCTACGACTTCAAGGTCGTGCGCAGCTACCCGCACGATGCGCAGGCCTTCACCCAGGGCCTGCTGTACCGCGACGGCTTCCTGTACGAGAGCACGGGCCTGAACGGCAAGTCGTCGATCCGCAAGGTCAATCTGGAGACCGGCAAGGTCCTGCAAAGCAAGGACATCCCGCCACAGTACTTCGGCGAGGGCCTCACCGTCTGGAAGGATACGCTGGTGGGCATCACGTGGCAGACCCAGACCGGCTTCGTGTTCGACCTCGCCACGTTCGAGCTGCGCAACCAGTTCGCCTATCCCGGCGAGGGTTGGGGGCTGGCGCAGAACGGCAAGGAGCTGGTACTGAGCGACGGCAGCGCGACCCTGCGCTTCCTCGATCCGAAGACCTTCCTGGAAGTGCGGCGCGTGAAGGTGACGGCCGACGGCATCGCGGTCGACCAGATCAACGAGCTGGAAGTGGTGGGCGACGAGATCTTTGCCAACATCTGGCACACCAACACGATCGCCCGCATCGACCAAGACACCGGCAAGATCGTCGGCTGGATCGATCTGGGCAAGCTGTATCCGGACGCCGGCAAGGGTCGGAGCGGCGAAAACGTCTTGAACGGCATCGCCTGGGACGCCGACAAGAAGCGCCTGTTCGTCACAGGCAAACTGTGGCCCAAGCTTTACGAGATCAAGCTGGTGCCTCGGAAGTAAAGATGGCGATGATCTCATCGGCCACGGCGCGCACCGGCGCGGCGCGGCGCACATCCTCGTGCATCACCAGCCAAAGCTTGCGCGACACCGGGCAGGCCGGGGTGTCCAGCGCGATGATGTCGTCGCGCCGCAGGACGCCCGCAAAAAAATAATCGGGCAGCACCGCCACGCCACAGCCGGCAAGCGCCGCCTGGAACAGCGCACCGAGATCGTTGGAGCGCAGGCAGTAGCGCCGTTCGCCACGCAGTTTGTCCAGCCACAGGTGCTGCGGCGTGTTTTGCAGCAGCTCGTCGTAGCCTAAAAATTCCCATTGCTGCGGCGCGCGCCCGTCCAGATACGCCTTGCTCGCACAAAGCCGGTAACGCACCGTCGCCAGCGCCCGCACGGCCAGCCCGGGCGCGGTGGGACGGCTGTAGCGGATGGCGATATCCGACTCGCGCCGCATCAAGTCGCTCTCGCGCGCTTCGCCGCGCACATCCATTTCGATGCCCGGCAGCCGCGCCATGGCCGGCTTTAGCGCAGGCGCCAGCACATAGGCGGCCAGCGCCGGCGGCGCCGAGATGCGCACCGTTCCGGTCAGCGCTGTCGCGCCACTTGCCGCCCGCATCAGTCCATGCAGGCTGTCCTCCATCTTGCGCGCATGCGGAACCAGCGCCTTGCCGGACGCCGTGAGCGACCACCCGCGTGGAAAGCGGTCGAACAGCTTGACCGCCAGCGACGCCTCCAGCGCATCGATACGCCGTGCCACGGTGGTGTGTTCGACACCGGCCGCGCGCGCGGCGCCCGACAGCGTGCCGGCGTCGTACAGTGCCAGAAAAAATCGGAGATCATCCCAGTGAGGTTGGTTCATTGTGCAATTATGCACATGCTTTGGGCGCATTTTGCTAATTTCGTTCAACCGGCGCGCACGCTATCTTGTGGACTCTCGTCATTGGAGGATCCATGAAATTACTGAACCGCTTATTCTGCCTGGCCATGTGGGTACCGACCACCCAGACTTTCGCACAGGCGTCGCCGGCGCCGCCTTGCCCGCTGGCCGGCACCTGGACCCTGGTGGCGGCCGACCTGATACTGGCGGACGGCTCGCGCAGCCGCGACTACGGCCAGGCCCCGACAGGATTGATGATGATCGACGCCGAGGGTCGCTACGCCATCCAGATCTACAAGTCGGAGCGCCCCCGTTTCAACGGCGGCGAGAAGAAATCCGGCACGCCGGCCGAATTCGAGGCGGCGGTGCTCGGATCGAGCGCGCATTTCGGCACCATCGCGATCGACGAGCAGGCGCGCACGCTGACCTTTACCATCGCCGGCGCGGCGTTCAAGAACTGGGAAGGCACGCGTCAAGAACGCGCCTACGACTTGAGTGGCGATGAATTGCGCTATCGCGTGCCGAACCGGCCGGACGGCACAATCCCGTTGTCAGTTTGGCGGCGCGCCCGCTAACGAAGCGACACAATAATCGGACAGCGCGTTGAGCACGGCCGCGTTCTCGCCGGCCGCCTCCACCACCGTGATCCGCGTTTGCGGATAGTCGATGCGCAGCTGATCGACCATCAGCGGCAGGTCGCGCAGCACATGGCCGCCCTGCCCCAAAAATACCGGCACCACCGTGATGTGCGCAACGCCGTCGGCCGTCAACGCCGCCACCCGCTCGGGCAGGCGCGGCTCCATCAATTCCAGGAACGCCAGCGACACCGGCACCTGCGGCATGCGCGCCTGCGTCAGCTCGCGCAGCCGCTCGAACGGCGCCGCCCACGACGCCGCGCGGGCGCCATGTGCGAAAAGAACCAGTGCTTGTTTGTCCATGCTACTCATCTAATGTCGCTCCACCCACCACAAGGCGCTCAGCGCCAGCAGCAGGAAAATTAAACTGGGGGCGATCGCCGTCAGCGCCGCCGGCCAGGTGCTCAACACACCAAGGTGCGAGAACAAGGTGTTGACCAGCAGGTAGCTCACGCCGATCATGATGCCGACGAAAATCTTCAGACTGACGCCGCCGCTGCGCGTGTGCAGGTAGCCGAACGGCAGCGCCAGCGCCATCAGCACGAAGATCGCCAGCGGGTCGAACAGCTTTTTCCAGAACGCGATCTTGAAGCGCTCCGTCTCCTGCTTGTTCTCCTGCAGGTGGCGGGTGTAGAGCGCCAGCTCGCTGGCCGACATGCGCTCCGGGTCCGAGCGCGACACCGACAGGATGCGCGGCGTGATCTCGGAAATGAGCTCCTTGGTGGCGCTGGCGCGCGTCTCGATCATGCTGCTGCCCTGCGCGTAATTGTTGGCCAGGTTGGCCTCGCTACCCGGCTTGACCAGCGCCGGATTGGTGAAGATGTTCTCCGTCACCTCCGACAGCTGCCAGTTGTTCTTGCCCTGGTAGGTGCCGCTCTTGGCCACGGTGATCGAGCGCAGTCGGAAATTGTTATCGAATTCGTAGAGCTTGACGTCGACCAGCTTGCCGTCCGGGCGCACCTCGCGCACGTTGAAGAAGCGCGAACCGATCACCTCCCCGGTCATGCCGTCGGACTTGACGATATCCTTGGTCCACAGGCCGGACCGGAACTCGGTCGACACGGTCGTGCCGCGTCCACTGAGCTTGATCTTCTCTGCCATCGGCGCGGTGCGCGGCGTGATCAGCTCACCGAAGATGAAGGTGATAATCACCAGCACCACGCCGATCTTGGCCAGCATCCAGGCCACCATCCCGGTGGTCATGCTCGAGGCGCGCATGATGGTGAATTCGGACGTCGACGCGAATTGCGCCATCGTGTAGATGGTGCCGATCAGCGCCGCCAGCGGCATGACCTCGTACACGTGGCCGGGCAGCTTGACCGCCACGAACAGCAGAACGTACTGGATCGCGTAACCGTTCTTGCCGACCCGCGGCAGTTCGCCCGTCAGGTCCATGAACGCCTGCAGCGCCAGGAAGGCCGCCAGCACGAAGGCCACCGCCTGGAAAATGGTGACGGCGAAGTAGCGTTGCAGGATCTTCATGGTGCGGCTTTCTTAAGCGCCGCCTCGGCGTTGCGCGCGCGTTTCATCGCCGCCAGCAGCGCCAGCGGGTGGTAGCGGTGGTTCAGGTTCAGGCGCCACGCGAACAGCGCGAGCACCGTCAGCGCGACGAGCAAATGCAGCGGCCACCAGGCCAGCGCGAAGCTGAACTTGCCGAGCCTGACGCTGCCCTCGAGCAGCTTGACCGCGTTGGTGTACGAGAAGAAGATCAGCAGCGCGATGATCAGATTGGCCGAACTGCCGGCGCGCGGATTGACAAAGCCCAGCGGGATGGCCAGCAGCACCAGCACCAGGCAGGTGAGCGGCGACGAGATCCGCCACAGCAGCTCGGCGCGGCCGAACCAGCTGTCGTCCTTGAGCAGCGCCAGGGTCGGCACGGCGTCGGTATCGCGCTCGCCATCGAGGTCCTGCGACTGGCTCGTCACGCGCATGCTGTAGGTGTCGAACTCCATGGTCTGGAAGTCGGACTGGCCCGGCATGCCCTGGTAGCGGCGGCCGTTCTTGAGCACCAGGTAGCGCTCCCCTTTCGGCCCGGTGCTAATCACGCCCTCGCGCGCGACGATGGTGGCGGTGCCGTTCTTGTCGACCGTGTTGACGAACACGTTCTGCACCACCGAGGTGTCGCCGGCCACGCCCTCGACGAAGAAGATGCGGTTGGCCGACGACGATTCGCGGAACTGGCCCGGCGAGACCTTTTGCAGGTCCTCGCGCTTGGCGAAGCGCTCGACGTACTCGGCGCTTTTCTCCTTGGCCCACGGCGCCGCGACAAAGCTCAGCGCCGCCGTCAACAGCACCATCGGCACGCCGAAGGTGAGCACCGGCGCGATCCAGCGCGTCAGGCTCAGGCCGGAGGCGAACCACACCACCATCTCCGAATCGCGGTAGCTGCGGGTGACGACCATCAGCACCGAAATAAAACTGGTGAGAATGAGGATGGTTGGCAGATAATTCACCGTCGCAAACAGGATCAGCGCGATCACGTCGCTCGAGGCGACCTTGCCGCCGGCGGCCTTGCCAAGGATGCCGATCAAGGTCCAGGTAACGCAAACGCTGAACAGGATCGTGAAGGTGGCGAAGGCGGTGCTGGCCATTTCACGTCGTAGGGTGCGTTGAAAGATCATTCGAAAGTTATAATTCGGTAGTTAAGGGCTCGTCACGGGGCCACAAGTTTTAATAACAGCCCGGCCGATCAGGCCAAGCGGGCTGGCAATTCGTACACGACACGGAGAATCAAATGGACTTTAGCATAAAAGCATTCGACACCAAGAACACCATCAACTCGGCCAAGGCGGGCGTCGTCGCCGTCGCGGTGTTCGAAAATAAAAAGCTGTCGCAAGCTGCCAAGGCGCTCGACGGCGCCGGCGAAATCACGGCCGCGCTCAAGTCCGGCGATATCAGCGGCAAGGCCGGCACCACGCTGCTGCTGCGCGGCGTCAAGGGCGCCAGCGCCGAGCGCGTGCTGCTGGTCGGCCTCGGCGCCGACGACGCCATCAGCGAGAAAAGCTTCGCCAGCGGCGTGTCGGCGGCGTTGAAGGCTTTCTCGGCGCTGGGCGCGAGCGACGCTATTATCGCACTGCCGATGACCGAAGTGAAAGAGCGCGACGTCAATTGGGCGATCCGCTGCGTGGTACAGGGCGCGCACGAGGCGGCGTTCCGCACCGACGGCCAAAAGAGCAAGAAGGATCCGGCGCCTGCCGGCGTCAAGAAGATCGCGCTGGCCGTGCCCAACACCCCGGCCGCCAAGCTGGCGCTGGCGCAGGCCGTGGCCATCGCCAACGGCGTCGACCTGACCAAGGAACTGGGCAACCTGTCGGCCAACGTCTGCACCCCGACCTACCTGGCCAACACGGCCAAGAAACTGGCCAAGGACTACAAGTTCGACGTCGAGATCCTCGACCGCAAGCAGCTCGAGGCGCTCAAGATGAACAGCTTCCTGTCGGTCACCAACGGCAGCGAGCAGCCGCCCAAGTTCATCATCCTCAAGCACATGGGCGGCAAGTCCAAGGACGCGCCGGTGGTCCTGGTCGGCAAGGGCATCACCTTCGACACGGGCGGCATCTCGCTCAAGGCAGGTCCCGGCATGGACGAGATGAAGTACGACATGGGCGGCGCCGCCTCGGTGCTGGGCACCTTCCGCGCCATCGGCGAAATGGGCCTCAAGCTCAACGTGATCGGCGTGATCGCCAGCTGCGAAAACATGCCGTCGGGCCGCGCCACCAAGCCGGGCGACATCGTCACCTCGATGAACGGCCTGACCATCGAAATCCTCAACACCGACGCCGAAGGCCGCCTGGTGCTGTGCGACGCGCTGACCTACGCCGAGCGCTTCAACCCGGCGGCGGTGATCGACATCGCCACGCTCACGGGCGCCTGCATCGTCGCGCTGGGCCACCACAAGAGCGGCCTGTTCACGCGCGACGACGACGTCCACAACCGGTTGGCCGACGAGATCTCGGCCGCCGGCAAGGCCGCCGGCGACACCGCCTGGCGCCTGCCGATCGGCGAGGAGTACAACGAACAGTTGAAGTCGAACTTCGCCGACCTGGCCAACATCGGCACGCCGGGCGGCGCCTCGTGCACGGCGGCGGCGTTCCTCGAGAACTTCACGCGCAAGTACACCTGGGCGCACCTCGACATCGCCGGCACGGCGTGGAAGTCGGGCGGCGCCAAGGGCGCGACCGGCCGTCCGGTGCCGCTGCTGTCGAACTTCCTGATCGGCCGCGCGGGATCGTAAGCGTCGCCGCTCACCCCGCACGGCGGCACGGCGCGGCGCAGCGCGGGGAATGCGGCGCCGTCCACCCCGCACGGCGACAGAGGGGACGTACCCCTTGGGGTACGTCCCCGCGGCGCGGCGCAGTGCGGGGTGCAAGCGCAAGCCGCCCCTCGACAATCGGCAACCGGCCCTACCTGAAATGCGCCAGCATTTCGGCCAGCAGCAACTCCGGCACCTGCTCCGGAATGAAATGCCCCGCAGGCAGCGCGCATCCCGTCACCGGCAACGCGCACTTGGCCTGCCAATCGGCCAAGGGCTCGAACAAGCGCCCCACCACCCCGTCACTGCCCCACACCACCCGCGTCGGCGCCTCGATGCGCCGGTCGCCATCGTGGGCGTCGTGCTCGAGATCGATGCCGGCGGCGGCCCGGTAATCCTCGCACGCCGCGTGGATCGCGGCCGGCTGGCAAAAGCAGCGCGCATACTCCTCGCGGGCCGCGTCCTCCATCCACGGCGCCCCGTCCGATCCCCAACCGCCGAGGGTCCGCTCCAGATAAAACCGCGCGCTGTTGCCGATCAAGGTCTCCGGCAGCGGCGCCGGCTGGATCAACAGGAACCAGTGGTAGTACAGGGTCGCGAAGCGCCGGTCGGTGGCCGCGTACATGGTGCCGGTCGGCGAGATATCGATCAGCATCAGCCGCTCGACGGCCCGCGGATGGTCGAGCGCGAGCCGGTGCGCCACGCGCCCGCCGCGATCGTGCCCGCACAGATGAAAGCGTGGCATGCCCAGCGCCCGCATCAGCTCGACCATGTCGAGCGCCATCGCCCGCTTCGAATAGTTGCCGTGATCGGCGTCGCCGGGCGGCTTGGACGAGTCGCCGTAACCGCGCAGATCCGGCATCACCAGCGTGAATTCGCGCGCCAGCCGGTCGGCCACGCGGCGCCAGGTCAAATGGGTCTGCGGGAAGCCATGGAGCAGCAACAGCGGCGGCCCGCTGCCGCCGTGCCGCACGGCGATGGTGGCGCCGCCCACCCGCACGCGGTCGCGCTGAAAATGTTCCAACATGCCGGCCCTCCGATGATGATGACCGTCATATCTTATAGCAAACGGCGCCGCGGCTCAGTACAGCGTCACGCCGGGCGCCGGCGGCGCGCCGTCGTCGGTGTCGGCGGCGGGGCGCATCACCACCGTCAAGGTCGAGGGATAATCGTAGCCGGCGCCGGTGTCGCGATCGATGACGTAGCCGATGCCGGCCGTCAAGATCACGTTGCCCCACAAATTGCCGTTGGCTTTGGGATCGACCTTTTCGTAGGCCCACGCCGCGCCCTGCTTCTGGCAATCGATGCGCAGCGGCGCGGCGCTCTTGCGCAGCGTCACGCGGGCCGGCGTGGTGACGAACCATTTGCCGACATCGTTCGACAACACGCAGCCAACCCCGCCGATCTCGCGGTGATCGAGCACGGTTTGCACCAGCACGTTTTGTTGCGTGGATTCGGTCAGGGACGCGCAGCCGGCGCCAGCCAGCAAGGCCAGCAGCGTGGCCGATGCGGCGACGGGGCGAAGAAACATGGTCTGCCTCTCAAATGGACACAGACCGAGTGTAGCAAGCGGCGCGCGGATTGATTCGCTCAATCAAGGGGCGTAAAGCGTTGCACTTTTACGCCATCGACCTCGACCAGTTGGAAAAACACATCCTTCGGCCGCGTCCAGATGGAACCGTCGGCCGCGCGGTAGACGATCATGGTGCTCAGGTCGGACTCAAGGGTGGCCTCGCACACCAGCTCGTAGAGGCCGCCCTTGTAATGCCGAAAACGCGTCATGGCAAGCGGACGTCAAGCGTTTTGGCTGACCTGGGCCGGCTTGGCCACGCGCTCGTCGGCCTTGTCCTTGTCCTGCTCCTGCTGCTTTTTCTTCAAGCCCTGCACCACTTTGAGGATGTCGTCCATGCCGCGCTCGCCGCCGAGGCTGGAAAAGGCGTCCAGCACCTCGTTGAGCACCTGGTTGCGCACGGCGGCCTCGTCGGAATTAATGGCGGGTGGACGCTGCAGCGCTTCGGCCGCCCGCTTCTCGGCCGCCGCCGCTTCCTTCTGCGCGGCCGTCTTGCGGCCGCCCGGCGTTTTGCCATGTTCCAGAGCCGCTTGCCAGATCACCCAGCGGCGCTGCGTTTCAAAGACCAGATACTCTTCTGGCTTATCTTCACGGCGACGGACGATGTGGCCGTCGCGCTGTGCCCATGCCTCAAATGCAGTTCGCATTTCAATTCCTTTGTAAATGCGCTACGCGCAATTCACTGTTAAAACTACAAGTTATTTCCAGATAGTATCACTTATTGCGGCATCACAATAATAATATACGCGGAAACTTGCTATGTTGTGGTTGCTATTTGGAAACACTAGTTTTCCACTTATTTACAACAGTATATTTCTATTTTGCCATTTTGTCTCGTCTAAAAATATAATTTCGGCAACTATGAGACAAATGTAGCAATTATTTTTTTATTTCACACTTTCCGCAACATTTTAGGGCCTGGACGACATCTTGCGAAGTTCTATTTCATGTTTTTTTATAAAAATCGACAAATAGACAAGCTCATCTGTTAAATGAAGTTACGGTAAGATGCACGCAACAGGCCCCGCGTCTCCACCAAACCCGCAAGGATACTGATCTCCGATGAAATTAGCCACATGGAATGTTAACTCACTGAACGTAAGACTGCCGCACGTTATGAATTGGCTTAAGGAAAATCCAATAGACGTGCTCTGTTTGCAAGAAACAAAATTAACCGATGACAAGTTTCCGGCTAGTATTATTGAAGCCGCAGGCTACCATGTCGCGTACAGCGGGCAAAAAACCTACAACGGCGTCGCCATCGTCTCGAAGCTGCCGATCACCGACGTCGTCAAGAACAATCCGCGCCTCGACGACCCGCAACAGCGCATCCTCGCCGCCACCATCGACGGCATGCGCGTCGTGTGCGCCTACGTGCCGAACGGCCAAAGCGTTGGCTCGGAGAAATACGAGTACAAGCTGGGCTGGCTCGCCGCCTTCCACGACTGGCTCAAGGAAGAAGCCGCGCTGCATCCGCAACTGGCGGTCGTCGGCGACTACAACATCGCCCCCGAGGACCGCGACGTCCACGATCCGGCCGCCTGGGAGGGCATGGTGCACGTCTCCGAGAAGGAACGCGCGGCGCTGACCCGTTTGCTCGACATCGGCCTGGCCGACGCCTACCGCCTGTTCGACCAGCCCGAAAAATCGTTCAGCTGGTGGGACTACCGCGGCCTGGGCTTCCGCCTGAACAAAGGACTGCGCATCGACCACATCCTGCTGTCGCCGGCGCTGGTGGCGCGCTGCAGCGCCTGCGTGATCGACCGCGCGCCGCGCAAGCTCGAGCAGCCGTCCGACCACGCGCCGGTGATCGCCACGCTCGACTAGTCGTCCGCCGGGCCGGGCGCGCCGGCGCCCGCCCCCGCCGGCGCGCGCGGCAGCAGCAACTGGGCCGTCGCGTGCGGCACCGGCGGCGAGAACAGATAGCCCTGCGCGAACTGGCAACCGTTGCGCTGCAACAGCGCGTACTGCCCCTCGGTCTCGACGCCCTCGGCCACCACCGACAACTGCAGGCTGTCCGACAGCGCGATGATGGCCGCCACGATGGCGCGGTCCTCGGCGCTGTCTTCGAGATCGTTGATGAAGGCGCGGTCGATCTTGATCTTCTTGACCGGGAAGCGCTTGAGGTAGGCCAGGCTCGAATAGCCGGTGCCGAAATCGTCGATCGACAGGCGGATGCCCATCGCGTTGATCTGGCCCAGGATCTCGAGCGTCTGTTCGCCATGCTGCATCAGCGCCGTCTCGGTGATCTCGAATTCGAGCAGCGACGGCGCGATGCCCGTCTCGTCGAGGATGCGGCGGATCGACTCGACCAGGCCGCGGTGCATGAACTGGCGCGGCGACAGGTTCACCGCCAGCGGCACCGGCGCCAGCCCGGCGCGCAGCCACGCCACGCTCTGCGCGCAGGCCTGGCGTATAACCCATTCGCCGATCGGCACGATCAAGCCGTTTTCCTCGATGAGCGGGATGAAATTGTCGGGCATGACCAGCTCGTCGCCGCCGCGGCGCCAGCGCAGCAGCACCTCCATCGCGTGCAGGCGGCGCGTGCCGATGTCCATGATCGGCTGGAAGTGCAGCGCGAATTCGTCCCGCGCCAGCGCGCCGCGCAAGCTCGATTCGAGCTCGAAATGGCGCGCCGCCGTCTGGTTCATCGACTCCTTGAAATACTGGTAATTGTTCCTGCCGCTGGCCTTGGCGTGGTACATGGCGGCGTCGGCGTGGCGCATCAGCGTCTCGACGTCGGCGCCGTCGCTCGGGTACACGCAGATGCCGATCGACGGCGTGATGTGCAGGTTGCGCCCCTCCAGCGGGAAGCCCTCGGACAGCGCCAGGATGATCTTCTCGGCCACGTGGCTGGCCTCGTCCACCTTGCCGATGCCCGGCACCAGCACCACGAACTCGTCGCCGCCCAGGCGCGCCACGGTGTCGCTGGCGCGCACCGCGCGGCACAGGCGGTTGGCCACCTCCTTGAGCAGCTGGTCGCCGGTCATGTGGCCGAGCGAATCGTTGATGGTCTTGAAGCGATCGAGGTCGATGAACATCACCGCCAGCTGGCGCTGCGAGCGCTGCGCCGCCAGCATGGCGCGCTCGAGCCGGTCCGCCAGCAGCGCGCGGTTCGGCAGGCCGGTCAGGCTGTCGTGGTAGGCCATGTGGTGCACCCGCGCCTCGGCCTGGCGCCGCTCGACGATCTCGCCCTGCAGCAGCGCGTTGGCGCCGGCCAGTTCGGCCGTGCGTTCGAGCACCCGCACCTCGAGCTCGTCGCGCGCGCGGCGCACCGCGTCGGCCGCCCCGCGCCGCGCGGTGATGTCGTCGACCAGCCACACCGAGCGCGCGCCCGGCTGCGACAGGTCGAACGGCCGGCCCGACAGCCGCGCCCAGAACCGGCTGCCGTCCTTGCGCACCAGCTCATATTCTGCGGCGTTGACGCGGCCGGCGCAAAAGTCCTGCGCGGTCGCCTCGCGCGCCAGCCGCCAGGCATCGGCGTCGGGGTAGAAGGCCTGCACGCTAAGCCCGTTCATCTCGCCCGGCGCGTAGCCGAACAGTTCCTCCATCTTGGTGTTGCAGCGCAGGTTAAGGCCGCGCTCGACCACCGAGATGCCCAGCACGGCGCTGTCGAGGATGGCCTGGTTCTCCAGCAGCGCGTTGCGCAGCGCCTCCTCGGCCCGTTTTTGCTCGGTGCGGTCCTCGATGACCCAGATCGTGCCCTGGGTCGGCTCGGCCGGATTGACCACGTAGCCGATCAGCTGCGCCCACAGGCGGCTGTCGTCGGCGCGCCGCATTTCGATCTCGGTCTGGAACGGCCTGCCCACCGACAGATACGGAAAGGCCTCGGCGCCGAGCCGCTCGTAGGATTCCTGCGACGTGTACAGCGCGCGTCCCGGCACGCCCAGGCCGGAGTCGCCCGGATAGCCGAACATGTCGCCGAAGCCGCGGTTGTAGCGCGTGATGACGCGGTTCTTGGTAAACAGGATGCTCATCGAGGCGTTGGTCATGATCGCCTCGACCTCCATCTGCGTCTGGCGCGTGTGCGTGACGTCCTCCAGTATCCAGATGGCGCCACCGCCGATGCCGGTCTCGCTCATCGCGTTGGCGCGCACCCGGCACCAGAACAGGCTGGCGTCGGCGCGCCGGAACTGGCGCGCGGCGCTCTCGTAGGGCCGGCCGTTGTCGAGCAGCAGGCGCGCCTCCACCGAGAAGGCCTGGTAGGCCTCGGGCGACGGGAACAGCAGCGACGCCGGCGCGCCCACCATCTCGTCGATGGCGTAGCCGAACATCTCGGCCATGCGCCGGTTGCAGCTGCGGATGACGCGGTCCTTGCTGAAGACGATGCCGATCGAGGCGTTGTCGAGTATGGCATTCTGCTGCACCAGCAGCTGGCGCGCCGCCTCCTCGCTGCGCTGTTGGGCCGCCATGGCGTCGCGCATCTCGATCAGCGTGCGGCGCAGCTTTTCCTCGTCGAGCCGGTGCTCGTTGATGTCTTCGACGATCCACACGTTGCCCTCGCTGGTGTGGATGGTGTCGATGGCGCGCCCGAACACGCGCGCCCAGAAGGTGCTGCCGTCCTTGCGCCGCACCCGCAGCTCGGTCATGAACGGCAGCCCCTGCGCCAGCGACGGGCCGGCCTCGCGTCCGAGCTTGAGGAAGTCCTCCTCGCTCGGATGGAGGACCACGCTGGGCGCGCCCTCGAGTTCCTCGCGGCTGTAGCCGAGCATCTCGGCGCAGCGGATATTGCACTCGACGATGCGCCCGTCCCTGGCGAAGAGGATGCCGACGGCGGCGTTTTCGAGGATGGCCTGCTGTTCGAGCAGCGTTTTGCGCAGCGCCCGCTGCGAGCGCTGGACGTCGCTGATATCGTGGAACACCAGCGTGCCGCCGCCCCCGCCGGCGCCGGCCGGCAGCGCCTTGGCCCTGGCCTGCACCGCCACGTAGCGGCCGCCGTCGCACGCCAGGCAGCTGTCCCAAGGCTCGCCGGCCGCGCCGTCGGCCGGCCCGCCAAGGCGCGCCAGGCTGTTGGCGCGCACATGGCGCGCGAACAGCCCGTCGACCGGGCCGCCGACCGGATCGCATCCGAGCAGCGCCACCAGCTCCACATTCGCCGCCAGCACCACGCCGTCGGCGCCATACGCGCACCCGGGCGCGCCGATCAGCGCCAGCGCGTCCGCGACGAAAGAGGATGGGGATGGGGATGAAACAGGATTCATGTACACCAAGGGCGCCCGCAAAAAAATACCGCCTTGATCGTACATGGTGGCGGCATTGTTGGCAGATGATAAACCACATCGCCCGCATTAGCCATCCGCGTCCCGCTTCGCGTCCTAAAAACGACAGTCCCCCCTCACGCAGCGGTTACTTTCATCGCGCAACCATCAATCGGCGAGCGCGCGGCGGATCTGCTGCAGCGATGCCGGGTCCTCGATCACCGTCAGGTCGCCCGGCTCGCGGCCGTCGCAGATGGCCTGTATCGCGCGCCGCAGCAGCTTGCCCGAGCGCGTCTTGGGCAATTGCGCCACGAAGCACACCCTGGCCGGGCGCGCCACCGCGCCCAGCTGACGGTCGACGACGGCCGCGATGTCGCGCTCGAGCGCGCGGCGGGCGTCGACGGTGCCGGCCGCCGCCGCGTCCTTGAGGATCACGAAGGCCATCGCCACCTGGCCTTTGAGCTTGTCCTCCATGCCCACCACCGCCACCTCGGACACGCCGGCGTGGCTGGAGATGGCCTCCTCGATCTCGCGCGTGCCGAGCCGGTGGCCGGCGACGTTGATCACATCGTCGGTGCGGCCGAGGATGAAGTAATAACCGTCGGCGTCGCGCACGCCCCAGTCGAAGGTGGAGTACACCATCTTGCCGGGGAAGGTGGACCAGTAGGTGTCGACGAAGCGCCGGTCGTCGCCGTACACGGTCTGCATGCAGCCCGGCGGCAGCGGCCCGTCGATCACCAGCACGCCCTTCTCGTTGGCGGCGCACTCCTCGCCGCTCGATTCGTTGAGCAACTTGACCCGGTAGCCGTACATCGGCACGCCGGGGCTGCCCAGGCGCGTGGGTATATCCTCGACGCCCTTGGCGATCGACAGGATCGGCCAGCCGGTCTCGGTTTGCCAGTAGTTGTCGATGATCGGCACGCCCAGTTCGTCGCCGATCCATTGCGAGGTGGTCTCGTCGAGCGGCTCGCCGGCCAGGTACAGGGCGCGCAGCGACGACAGGTCGTGGCGGCGCATGAACTCCGGCGGCTGCTTGCGCAGCACGCGGATCGCCGTCGGTGCCGAGAACATGCGCGTGACCTTGTATTTTTCGACGATGCCCCACCACACGCCGGGGTCCGGGCAGATCGGCAAACCCTCGTACATGATGGTGGCCATGCCGGCGATCAGGGGGCCGTAGACGATGTAGGAATGGCCCACCACCCAGCCGATGTCGGAGGTGGCGAAGAAGGTCTCGCCGGCCCTGGCGCAAAAGTTGTACTTCATCGACGCCGCCAGCGCCACCGCATAGCCGCCGACGTCGCGCTGCACGCCCTTCGGTTTGCCGGTGGTGCCGGAGGTGTAGAGGATGTACGACGGCTCGTTCGACTCCATCCACGCCACCGGCACACGCGCCCGCGCATGCGCGGCGCGCAGGCCGGAGTAGTCGACGTCGCGCCCGGCCACCAGCGCCATCGGCACCAGGCCGCGGTCGACCAGCAGCACGTGCGCCGGCTTGGCGCCGGCCAGCGCGATCGCCTCGTCGAGCAGCGGCTTGTAGGGGATGCGCTTGCCGTTGCGGGAGCCGGCGTCGGCCGAGACGATCAGCACCGGCCGCGCGTCGTCGATGCGGCTGGCCAGGCTGTTGGCCGCGAAGCCGCCGAACACCACCGAATGGACGGCGCCGATGCGCGCGCACGCCAGCATGGCGATGGCCGCCTCGGCGATCATCGGCATGTAAATCAGCACGCGGTCGCCGCGGCCGACGCCGAGCGACATCATCATCGCCGCGCAGCGTTCGGTTTCGTCGCGCAGCTCGTCGAAGCTATAAGAGCGCTCGGTGTTGGTTTCGGTGGAGATGGCGATCAGCGCCGGCCGGCCGCCCTGGCTGGCGCACCAGCGGTCGACGGCGTTGTGGCACAGATTGGTGCGCCCACCAACGAACCACTTGGCGAACGGCGGCCTGGAATAGTCCAGCACTTGCGCAAACGGCGTTTGCCAGTCGATCAGCGCCGCTTCGTCGCGCCAGAACTGTTCCGGCTCGGCGACCGAGCGCTGGTGAAACCCGGCGTAGTTCATGGCCGTTTCCGTGTTCATGGCAGCGTCTCCCCTGGAACCCGTACCCAACCCTCCATCAACACCCGCGCGCTGCGGCTCATCACCGCCTTGGTCACGCTCCACTGGCCGTCGCGCTGCGTGGCCTGCGCGCCCACGCGCAGGGTGCCCGACGGATGGCCGAAGCGCACCGCCTCGGGCGAGCCGCCGCCGGCCGCCAGGTTGACCAGCGTGCCGGGAATGGCGGCGGCGGTGCCGATCGCCACGGCGGCCGTGCCCATCATCGCGTGGTGCAGCTTGCCCATCGATACGGCGCGCACCAGCAGGTCGACGTCGGTGGCGCCCACCTGCTTGCCGCTGGAGGAGACATACGGCGCCGGCCTGGCGACGAAGGCCACCTTCGGCGTGTGCTGGCGCGTGGCCGCGTCGTCCAGATGCCGTATCAATCCCATGCGCAGCGCGCCGTGCGCGCGGATCAGCTCAAGGCGCGCCAGCGCTTTGGGGTCGCCATTGATGTCGTCCTGCAGCTCGGTGCCGGTGTAACCGATATCCTCGGCGTTGACGAAGATGGTGGGAATGCCGGCGTTGATCATGGTCGCCTTGAACGTGCCCACGCCCGGCACCTCCAGCTCGTCGACCAGTCGGCCGGTCGGGAACATGGAGCCGCCGGCGCCCTCCTCGTCGGCCGCCGGGTCCATGAACTCCAGTTGCACCTCGGCCGCCGGGAAGGTCACGCCATCGAGCTCGAAACCGCCCGTCTCCTGCACCTCGCCGCCGGTCATCGGCACGTGGGCGATGATGGTCTTGCCGATATTGGCCTGCCACACGCGCACCACGGCCACGCCGTCGCGCGGCACCCGCGCCGGGTCGACCAGGCCGCCGCCGATGGCGAAGGCGCCGACCGCCGCCGACAGGTTGCCGCAGTTGCCGCTCCAGTCGACAAAGGCCTTGTCGATCGAGACCTGGCCGAACAAATAATCAATATCGTGATCGATTCTGTCGCTTTTCGACACAATCACCGTCTTGCTGGTGCTCGAGGTGGCGCCGCCCATGCCGTCGATCTGCTTGCCGTACGGGTCCGGGCTGCCGATCACGCGCAGCAGCAGCGCGTCGCGCGCGGCGCCGGGCGTGCGCGCCGCCTCGGGCAAATCGTCCAGGCGGAAGAAAACGCCCTTGCTGGTGCCGCCGCGCATATACACGGCGGGGATTTTGATTTGGGGTGCGTGATGGGCCATGGTCATGCCGCCTTCACCGATTCAAGGAAGTCCTGGGCGAAGCGCTGCAGCACGCCGCCCGCCTCGTAGATCGACACCTCCTCGGCCGTGTCGAGCCGGCAGATCACCGGCACCTCCACGGTGGCGCCGCTGGCGCGGTTGATCACCAGGGTCAGCGTCGAACGGGGCGTGCGGGCGCCGACCACGTCGTAGGTCTCGGTGCCGTCGAGCGCGAGCGTGAGCCGGTTCACGCCCGGCACGAACTCGAGCGGCAGCACGCCCATGCCGACCAGATTGGTGCGGTGGATGCGCTCGAAGCCCTCGGCCACGATCGCCTCCACGCCGGCCAGCCGCACGCCTTTGGCGGCCCAGTCGCGCGACGACCCCTGGCCGTAGTCGGCGCCGGCGATGACGATCAGCGGCTGCTTGCGCTCCATGTAGGTTTCGATCGCTTCCCACATGCGTGTGACGCGCCCTTCCGGCTCGATGCGGGCCAGCGAACCGGCCATGACCTTGCCGTCCTGGCCGCGCACCATCTCGTTCTTGAGGGTCGGATTGGCGAAGGTGGCGCGCTGCGCGGTCAGGTGGTCGCCGCGGTGGGTGGCGTAGGAATTGAAGTCCTCCTCCGGCAGGCCCATTTTCGCCAGGTATTCGCCGGCGGCGCTATCGAGCATGATGGCGTTCGACGGCGACAGGTGGTCGGTGGTGATGTTATCGCCCAGCAGCGCCAGTACCCGCATGCCCTTCAACGGCCGGGCGCCGGCCAGCGCGCCTTCCCAGTACGGCGGCCGGCGGATGTAGGTGGTCTGCGCACGCCAGTCGTACAGCGGGCTCACTTTGAGGCCGTCGTCGGCCTGCTTGGCGAACATCGGGATGTACACCTTGCGGAACTGCTCCGGCTTGACGCTGGCGGCGACGATGCGGTCGATCTCCTCGTCCGACGGCCAGATGTCCTTGAGCGTGACCGGCCGGCCGTCGGCGTCGATGCCCAGCACGTCCTTTTCGATGTCGAAGCGGATGGTGCCGGCGATCGCGTACGCCACCACCAGCGGCGGCGATGCCAGGAAGGCCTGCTTGGCGTACGGGTGGATGCGGCCGTCGAAGTTGCGGTTGCCCGACAGGACGGCGGTGGCGTACAGGTCGCGCTCGACCACTTCCTTCTGGATCGCCGGATCGAGCGCGCCGGACATGCCGTTGCACGAGGTGCAGGCGTAGGCGACGACGCCGAAGCCGAGCTTCTCCAGCTCGGTCATCAGGCCGGCCTCCTCCAGGTACAGGGTCACCGTCTTGGAGCCGGGGGCGAGCGAGCTTTTCACCCACGGCTTGCGGGCCAGGCCGCGCGCGTTGGCGTTGCGCGCCAACAGGCCGGCGGCGATCATGTTGCGCGGGTTGTTGGTGTTGGTGCAGCTGGTGATGGCGGCGATGATGCAGGCGCCGTCCGGCATCAGGCCCGGCTCGTTTTCGACCACGCCGCTGATGCCGCGCGCGGCCAGTTCCGACGTCGGCACGCGGCTGTGCGGGTTCGACGGGCCGGCGATGTTGCGCACCACCGACGACAGGTCGAACGTCAGCACGCGTTCATACTCGGCGCTCTTGAGCGCATCGGCCCACAGGCCGGCCTCCTTCGCGTACAGCTCGACGAGCTTGACCAGTTCATCATCGCGGCCGGTCAGCTTCAGGTACTTGATGGTTTGCTCGTCGATGTAGAACATCGCGGCCGTCGAGCCGTATTCCGGCGCCATGTTGGAGATGGTCGCGCGGTCGCCCAGCGTCAGGTGGGCGGCGCCCTCGCCGAAGAACTCCAGGTAAGACGACACCACCTTCTGCTTGCGCAGGAATTCGGTCAGCGCCAGCACGGTGTCGGTGGCGGTGATGCCCGGCTGCGGCTTGCCGGTCAGCTCGACGCCGATGATGTCGGGCAGGCGCATCCACGAGGCGCGGCCCAGCATCACGCTCTCTGCCTCCAGCCCGCCGACGCCGATGGCGATCACGCCGAGCGCGTCGACCATCGGCGTGTGCGAATCGGTGCCCACCAGCGTATCCGGAAAGGCCACGCCGTCGACCACCTGGATCACCGGCGACATGCGCTCGAGGTTGATCTGGTGCAGGATGCCGTTCCCCGGCGGGATCACGTCGACGTTCTTGAACGCCTTCTTGGTCCAGTTGATGAAATCGAAGCGGTCCTCGTTGCGGCGGTCCTCGATCACGCGGTTCTTGTCGAAGGCGTCCGGATCGAAGCCGCCGCATTCGACCGCCAGCGAGTGGTCGACCACCAGCTGCGTCGGCACCACCGGATTGACCAGCGCCGGGTCGCCGCCCTGCAAGGCGATGGCGTCGCGCAGGCCGGCCAGGTCGACCAGCGCGGTCTGGCCCAGGATGTCGTGGCACACCACGCGCGCCGGGAACCACGGAAAGTCGAGGTCGCGGCGGCGTTCGATGAACTGGCCGAGCGAGGCGTTCAGGGTGGCGGGATCGCAGCGGCGCACCAGGTTCTCGGCCAGCACGCGCGAGGTGTAGGGCAGCTTGGCCCAGGCGCCCGGCTCGATCGCGTCGACGGCGGCGCGCGCGTCGAAGTAATCGAGCGCGGTGCCCGGCAGCGGTTTGCGGAATAAGCTGTTCATTTATTTTCTGTCCTTGATCGGCACGAACTCCAGGTCTTCCGGACCGACGTAGTTGGCGCTCGGGCGGATGATCTTGTTGTCGATGCGCTGCTCGATGATGTGCGCGGCCCAGCCGGAGGTGCGCGAGATGACGAACAGCGGCGTAAACATCGCCGTCGGCACGCCCATCATGTGGTACGACACGGCCGAGAACCAGTCCAGGTTGGGGAACATCTTCTTCGCTTCCCACATCACCGTCTCGAGCCGCTCGGCGATGTCGAACATCTTCATCGAGCCGCCTTCGCGCGAGAGCTTGCGCGCCACTTCCTTGATGACGACGTTGCGCGGATCGGAGATCGTGTAGACCGGATGGCCGAAGCCGATCACCACCTCCTTGTTGGCGACGCGGCTGCGGATGTCGGCCTCGGCCTCGTCCGGATTCTCGTAGCGCTTCTGGATCTCGAAGGCGAATTCGTTGGCGCCGCCGTGCTTCGGTCCGCGCAGCGCGCCGATGGCGCCGGTGATGGCCGAGTGGATGTCCGAGCCGGTGCCGGCGATCACGCGGCCGGTGAAGGTCGAGGCGTTGAACTCGTGTTCCGCGTACAAAATCAGCGACGTGTGCATCGCCTGCACCCAGCTCTCGGACGGCTTGAAGCCGTGCAGCAGGTGCAGGAAGTGGCCGCCGATCGAATCGTCGTCGGTCTCGACCTCGATGCGCTTGCCGTTGTGGCTGAAGTGGTACCAGTACAGCAGCATCGAGCCGAAGGACGCCATCAGCCGGTCGGCGATGTCGCGCGCGCCGGGCACGTTGTGGTCGTCCTTCTCCGGCAGCACGCAGCCGAGCACGGACACGCCGGTGCGCATTACGTCCATCGGATGCGCCGACGCCGGCAGCGCCTCGAGCGCCGCCTTGAGCGACTGCGGCAGCCCGCGCAGGGAGCGCAGCTTGGCCTTGTAGCCGCGCAGTTCCGCCTCGGTCGGCAGCTTGCCGTGCACCAGCAGGTAGGCGATCTCCTCGAACTCGCAGGAGTTGGCGACATCGAGGATGTCGTAGCCGCGGTAGTGCAGGTCGTTGCCGGTCTTGCCGACGGAGCACAGCGCCGTGTTACCGGCGGTGACGCCCGACAGCGCGACGGATTTTTTGGGCTTGAAGGTGGTCTCGGTCATGGGTATCTCCAGTTATTTTTTCGCTTGGGCCGCGAATAAGGCGTCGAGCTTTTGTTCGAAGCTGTGGTAGTTGATGCGCTCATAGAGTTCGGCGCGGGTCTGCATGGTGTCGACCACGTTCTGCTGCGTGCCGTCGCGGCGGATGGCGCCGTAGACGTTTTCGGCGGCCTTGTTCATGGCGCGGAAGGCCGACAGCGGGTAGAGCACCAGGCCGACGTCGGCGCCGCGCAGCTCGTCGACGGTAAACAGCGGCGTCGAACCGAATTCGGTGATGTTGGCCAGCACCGGCACCTTGACGGCGGCGGCGAACTTTTTATACATGTCGAGCGTGATCATCGCCTCCGGGAAGATCATGTCCGCGCCCGCCTCGACGCAGGCGACGGCGCGTTCGATGGCCGCGTCCAGGCCCTCGACGGCCAACGCGTCGGTGCGCGCCATGATGACGAATTGGTCGTCGGTGCGGGCGTCGACGGCGGCGCTGATGCGGTCGACCATCTCCTGCTTCGAGACGATCTCCTTGCCCGGCCGGTGGCCGCAGCGCTTGGCGCCCACCTGGTCCTCGATGTGCATGGCGGCGGCGCCGAACTTGATCATCGACTTGACGGTGCGCGCGACGTTGAAGGCCGAGGCGCCGAAGCCGGTGTCGACATCGACCAGCAGCGGCAGGTCGCACACGTCGGTAATGCGGCGCACGTCGGTGAGCACGTCGTCCAGGTTCGAGATGCCCAGGTCCGGCAGGCCGAGCGAGCCGGCCGCCACGCCGCCGCCGGACAGGTAGATGGCCTTGAAGCCGGCGCGCTTGGCCAGCAGCGCGTGGTTGGCGTTGATCGCGCCGACCACCTGCAACGGCGACTCCTCCTGGACGGCTTTGCGGAAGGCGGCGCCTGCGGAATAGTGACTCATGTTCTGACCTTTCAGGATTGCATTGAATTGCCAATGTTATTGCAAAGCGCATGCCACCCATCGAGCCTATAGAAATCAATGACTTGGAATTAAACTGCGTTTCATTGCCGCCACTGAAACGTTTCATCGCGAAACGCTGAA
The DNA here is from genome assembly GCA_963513825.1 of uncultured Duganella sp. Taxonomy (GTDB): domain Bacteria; phylum Pseudomonadota; class Gammaproteobacteria; order Burkholderiales; family Burkholderiaceae_D; genus Rugamonas. The sequence goes on along the minus strand of CAUPRW010000025.1, from coordinate 44,661 downwards.
ACAATTTTGAAACAACCGGGTTACAATGGCCCGATGCGCCCCACCCCGCCCCAGCCCTTCGAGCCCGACGATAAACCGGTCATCTGGACGGTGTCCGTCTCGCGCCTGTACGACCTGTTCCGCGACATCACGCTCGAGTACGACGACCTGGCCACGATCGAGCCGATCAACCTCGGCTTCGACGAGGCGGCGCGCCACATCCGCGAGCGCATGGCCACCGAACGCTGCGACGCCGTCATCGCCGCCGGCTCCAACGCCGCCTATCTGAAGGGGCGCCTGTCGGTGCCGGTGGTGGTCGCCAAGTTCAGCGGCTTCGACGTGATGCAGGCGCTGGCCCGCGCGCGGCGCGTGTCGGACCGCATCGGCGTCGTCACCTACCAGGCGCGATTGCCGGAGCTGGCCGAATTCGCCGGCACCTTCGGCTTCGACGTTGCCCAGCGCACCTACGCCACCGAAGAGGACGCGCGCGCGCAGATCAACGAGCTCAAGGCGGCCGGCATCGAGGCCATCGTCGGCGCCGGCCTGATCACCGACCTGGCCGAGGAGGCGGGACTGACCGGCGTGTTCGTCTACTCGGCCGCCTCGATCCGCCACGCCTTCGACGACGCGCTCGAACTGGCGCGCCAGACGCGGCTCGAGGCGAACCGCGCGCGCTCGCGCGGCGCGGTGGTGGCCGACACGCTGCGCGCCAGGCATGGCCTCAACGACCTGCGCGGCGAATCGGCGGCGATGGAGAATCTGCGGCAGTCGGTGGTGCTGTACGCGAAGTCGCCGGCGACGGTGCTCATACAAGGCGAGACCGGCACCGGCAAGGAGCTGGCGGCGCAAGCGATCCACCGCGAGGGTCCGCGCGGCCTGGGGCGGAACCGGCCATTCGTCGCCGTCAATTGTGGCGCCATCGCCGAATCGCTGCTGGAATCGGAGCTGTTCGGCCACGAGGACGGCGCCTTCACCGGCGCGCGGCGCGGCGGCCACGCCGGCCTGTTCGAAGCGGCCAACGGCGGCACGCTGTTCCTCGACGAGATCGGCGAAATGCCGCTGGCGCTGCAAACGCGCCTGCTGCGCGTGCTGGAGGAGCGCGAGGTGGTACGCGTGGGCGGCACGCGGCCGATCGCGGTCAATCTGCGCATCATCAGCGCCACGCATTGCGATCTTGAGCAGCGCGTGCGCGAAGGCCGCTTCCGCGCCGACCTGTTTTACCGGTTGGCCGTGCTGCGCTTGTCGCTGCCGCCGCTGCGCGCGCGCCCCGACGACATCCTGCCCCTGGCCGCGTGGTCGCTCAAGAACGCGCTGGCGTCGCTGGGCGCGCGGCCGCACCCGAACCTGCAGGCGGAAATGGCGGCCTGCGCGTCCCTGCTGCGCGGCCACGCGTGGCCGGGCAACGTGCGCGAGCTGCGCAATCTGACCGAGCGGCTGGCGCTCTTCCTCGCGGCCGAACCGCTGCAGGCGCTCACGCCCGCCTTCATGCTCGGCGTGGCGCCGGAGCTGGCGACGGCGGCGCCGCGCGCGGCGCCAAGCGCGCCCACTCAACCGACCATTATCGACACCGCAACCAATGTGCTTGCGCGCCTCGGCGGCCGGCGTGATGCGGCCGCTGAATATCTTGGTATAAGCCGCACGACCTTGTGGCGGCGCCTGCGGGAGGAAGCGGCGACCGAAACGCCGGGAAAAGGATAGTGCCCAGCGGAAATGACAGCAATCATCACCAATTCACATATCGAATATCGAAATTTAAAATTATATTTATATCTGGAGAAGGGCTAGACTGTAGTTATTGCAAAAAGCCGTTTAAAGGAATTGATATGACCACCTACGCCGCCACCCCACGCTCGATGACTTCGCCAGCAGCCAAAGCACCGGCAACCAAGACCTTCGATCTGAAAGCGCTGATCCGCCGCGCGCTGGAACTGGCCGGCGCACCGTACGCCAACTCGCCATACATGCCTCTGTAATACCGACGTGGCGTCGCTTTCGTTCGACGCTACATCCGCAACGCCTTCACGGGCAGCATGCGCATGGCCACGAAGATGTGGCGCGTGACCGCGACCAGCGCGATCACGCTCGTTAGCGTCAGCGCAAGCAGCAAAGTCCAGTAAGCGACCGGCGCGTGTTCCACGTAGCCGGCCAGATAGCGGTTGATCGCCAGCGCCGCCACCGGCAGCGCCAGCACCCCGGCCGCCAGCACCAGCGCGCCCACCTCCCGCACCACCAGCGCGCCGATGTCGGCGGCGCGCGCGCCATGCAGCTTGCGCAGCACGATCTCGCGCGCCCTGCGCTGCACCGTGTTGGCCGACAGGACGTAGGTGCCGAAGCCGGCGATCAGCAAGGCGATGCCGGTCGCCACCGCCAGCAAGCGCGCCAGGCGCGCATCGTCCTCGTAATTGGCGGCCAGCACATCGGCCGCGCGGAAGGTGCGCGGGATCGCCTCCGGGAAGTAGCTCGGCCACAGCGCGCGCGCCGTGCGTTCGATGTCGGCCGGCGGGCCCGCAGCGCGCAGGCTCAACACGGTCCCCGCCATCGACAGGTCATACGCGACCGCGATCGGCTTGTCCCGCATGGACCGGAAGCGCAGTTCCGGCGCGATGCCGACGATGCGCTTGGCGGTGACGACGTTGTCGAAACCGGTGAACATCACCGTCTGGCCGACCGCCGCCTCCGCGCTGGCGAAGCCCAGGGCGCGCGCGGCCACCGCGTTCAACACCACCGGCACCGCATCGTTTTCCTTGTCCCGTCCCTCCCTGAACAAGCGCCCCGCCAGCGGCGCGACGCCATACAGCTCGAAGAAATTCGCGCTGACCGATTTCATTTCCATCGTTGCCGCCTCGCCGCCGGGTCGCTTGAGCGCACGCGTCCACAAATAATCGAGCCGGCCCACCGGGTCTTCCGACACCGCCACGCCGGCCACGCCGGGCTGCGCCTTCAACGCCGACATGAAGCGGCGCGCGTTTTCGCTGTCCCTGGCCCGCTCGGGCATGTCGACGATCACGAATGGTGCCGGGTCGAAGCCCGGTGACGCGTGCATGGCGAACCGGGTCTGCCACGCCACCGCGATCGTCACGCTGGCGAAGCCCATCGCCACGGCCACCTGCAGAACGGTCAACGCGCGCTGCCATTGCGTGCTGCCGTACGACTCGGTGTCCGGCCGGCCTTCGAGCACCCGCCTTGGCGGCAGCCGCAGCGCGATCCAGACCGGATAGACGGCCGTGATCAGTCCCAGCGTCGCGCCGATGCCGTAGGCGGCGGCCACATTGGCCGGCGACAGCAAGCCGTCGAGCTCACGATTGACCAACTGCGAAAAGGCCGGCAGCGCCAGCCACGCCAGCACCAGCGCGAACGTGGTGGCCGCCATCGACACCAGCAGCGATTCGAGCAGGAACTGCAGCGCGATGCGTGGCGCGCCGGCGCCCAGCGCCTTGCGCAACGCCACCTCGCGCTGGCGCCGCAATACGCGCACCATCGCCAGGTTGACGTAGTTGATCCCGGCCAGCAGCAGGATCAGCACCGCCATCAGCGCCAGGCCGGCGGTGACGGCGGGATTGGCGCGGTCGCCGGGCAGCGCGATGTAGCTGTTCTTGACAGTGTGGTCGAAGTAGGCGCCGCGCAGCGGCGACATCGACAATTCGATCGCCTTGCGCTTGCCCAGCCGTTCGCGCACCTCCGGCGGCCATTGATTGACGCTGGGCGTGGTGTCCACCACCTGCTGCAGGCGGCCGACGACGTCCGCCAGCGCGGTGCCCGGCTTCACGCGCAGCAGCATCTTGGTCATCCAGCCGCTCTCCCCGGTCAGCATCTCGTGCCGGATGGCCTGCTCGACCACGCCCGCGTGCACGCCGAACAGCACCTCGAACGGAATGGTCGTGTTGGGCGGCGGCGACGGCACGATGGCGCCGACCTTGAGCGTGCCGCCTTCGGCCACGATGGTGCGCCCCAGCGCCTCGCGCGTGCCAAACATGCGCAGCGCGGCCGCCTCCGTGACGACAAACAGGTCTGGCCGCTCCAGCGCCTGCGCCAGGTCTCCTTGCACCGCCCGCAGGCCCAGCATCGATGGAAAACCGGGCAGCACGATCAAGCCGCGCACCGTCATCAGGTTGCGGTCCACGCGCACCGTCAGCGGCGTGATCTCGGGCCGCGCCGGAATGTAGCTGGTGGCGTCGACCACGCCGGGAATTTTGAGCGCGGCCTCGCGCAGGAACATCGGCGCCAGGTCGAACAAGGGCGATGACGATTCGACGTTGAAGTGGTGCTTGACGACGTAGATCCTGTCCGCCTCGGGCAGGTGGGTGTCGTACTCCATCGAATAGCGCACGTAGCCGAGCAGCAGCAGGCAGGCGGCCAGCCCCATGCCGAGGCCCAGCACGCAGGCCAGGGTGTAGCCCGGTTCCTGGATCAGGGTGCGCCAACCGATGCGCAAGTCGCGTAGCTTCATGGAGTAGGCCCGTGGATGGAGATGCAATGATATTGCAACAAGCATGCCACGGCATGGAATGCGGCCGGGAGGCGCGATCGGCGCCGGCCTGTCCGGAACTGAACGCGGCGGGTGTTCAATTCCGGACAGTGGCGATCAGCGCGCCTTGATCGGGAACGGCGGCCGGCTCGGACGGGCCGGCGGATTTTTCGCCAGTTCCGCCTTGATGACCTCGATCGCCTTCTCCAGCTGCGGATCGCGGCCGGCGATGACGTCGGCCGGCGTTTGCTCCACCTCGATGTCCGGCGCCACGCCTTCGTTCTCGACGCCGTAGCCGCCGTCGCGGGTCCAGAAGGCCAGGTTGGGCGCCGTGATGGTGCCGCCGTCCATCAGCACCGGGAACCCGAGCACGCCCACCAGACCGCCCCAGGTGCGCTTGCCGATCAGCGGCCCCATTTGGTTTTTGCGGAACATCCAAGGCAGCAGGTCGCCGCCGGAGCCGGCCGTCTCGTCGATCAGCATCGCGCGCGGTCCCTGGATCGAGCCCGATGGCGTCTTCATCTCGGCGCCGTAGCGCATGGTCCACCAGGCGATTTCCTTTTTCTGCAAAATCTCGAGGTAGTAATCGGCCACGCTGCCGCCGCCGTTGAAGCGCTCGTCGACGATGACCGCGTCCTTGTCGGCCTGCGGGAAGAAGTAGCGCTTGAAGTAGGTGTGGCCAAGGCCCGCAGTGTTGGGCACATACACGTAGGCGACCTTGCCGCCGGTGGCGGCGTTGACCTTGCGGATATTCCCCTCGATCCAGTCGCGGTTGCGCAGCGCGTCCTCGCTCGGCACCGGCACCACGGTGACGGTGCGCGCTTTGCTGCCGTCGGCGTTGGGGCCGACCGTGATGTCGATCGCCTTGTTGGCCGTGTTTTCGAACGCGCTGTAAAGGTTGGTCGGCGCCACCAGCGGCCGGCCGTCGACCGCCAGCAGATATTCGCCGGCCTTGACGTTGAGCCCCGGCTCGGTCAGCGGCGCGCGCAGCGCCGGGTTCCAGTTCAAGCCGCCGTAGACCTTCTTGAAGCGGTAGCGGCCATCGCTGATGTCGTAGTCCGCGCCCAGCAGGCCGCCCGGCACCGCCTTGCCGGCGTTGAAAAAGTCTCCCCCGCCGCCGCGATGGTGGCCGACCCCGAGCTCGCTGCACAGCCACTGGATGAGCCGATTGAGGTCGGCGCGCGACGACAGCTCCGGCAGGAACTGCGCATACTTGGCGCGCATCTTGTTCCAGTCGGCGCCGTGCATGCCGGGGTCGTAGAAGAAGTCGCGATTGATGCGCCACGCCTCGTTGAAGATCTGCGTCCATTCGGCGCGCGGCTCGGCGCGCACTTCGATGGCGTCGACTTTGATCTTGCCCTCGCCGGGCGTGAGGGTCTTGGCGCTGGCGCTGCCCATGGCCCACGCCTCCTTGAGGCGGTAGACGATCTTCTTGCCGTCCGCCGAGACCTCGAATTCGTCCGCCTCGGCCAGCAGCGTTTCGGCCTTGCGGTCCTTCAGGTCGAAGCGCTGGATGGCCTTCTTGTCGTCGCTCTCGCGCAGGAAGAATATCTGGCCGTCCTGCCCCGCCTCCAGGTCCGACAGCTGCGCCGCCGGTATCGGCAGGTCGACGATGCGCGTGTCGATGCCGTCGAAGTCGATCGAGATCGGCGCCACCGGCGCCACCGCCACCTTGGGATCGTCGCGGCCGGTCTTGGGATCGACCTTCGGCGCCTCCGGCTTGGCCGCCTCCTTCTTGTCGGACACCGGCGGCGGCGTGGCGGCGGCGGATTTCTCCTCGTCGCTTTCCTTGATCAGCGGCGACGGCAGGTCGCGCCGCAGCACCGCCATCCAGATGGTGCGGGTGACGCGGTAGTCCTCGTTCTGCTGCGAGAACCAGTTGTTGCTCGGACCGGCGTTGGTCGAGGCGAAGAAGTACAGGTATTTTCCGCTCTTGTCGAACACCGGATTGACCACGTCCGACAAGCCGTCCGTCACCCGCCAGGATTTTTTCTGCTCGACCGAATAGATGTAGGCGCTGCGCGTATAGGTCATCGAATTGAGCGCGTAGGCGACCCAGCGCGAATCCGGCGCCCAGGCCGCGCGCAGCGTCTTGTTCACGCCGTACAGCGGCTCGGAGGCGATCTTGCTGATGGCGCCGGAGGCCACGTCCAGCACGTACAAGGTCCACGAGTTGTCGGTGTAGGCGATCTTTTTGCTGTCCGGCGACCAGACCGGATTGTCGTAGAAGCCGGATCCGGTCAGCTTGAACTTGCGCGGCTCGCCCTTGCCGTCCTGCGCGCGGATGTGCAGCGCGTACTCGCCCGACTCGTCGGAGAAGTAGGCCACCGAGCGGCCATCGGGCGACCATGCCGGCGATCGCTCGTTGGCGGCGGTGGTCTGCGTCAGGTTGCGCACGTCGCCCTTGTCGGCCGGGATGGTGACGATCTCGCCACGGAATTCGTACGCCACGCGCGCGCCGGATGGCGACACCGAGGCGTTGCGGATGTAGCGCGCGCCGCTGACCCAGCGCGGGCGCGACATGGCCAGGTCGCTCGATACGCCGATGGTCAGCTTGCGCGACTGGCCGCTGGCCGGGTCCAGCGCGTGCAGGTAGCCGGCCTGCTCGTAGACGATGGCGCCGCCGGAGGCGGTCGCGTTGAGCACCGGGAAGTCGGTGTGCCTGGTCAGCGCGCGCACGGCCCTCGTCTTGACGTCGTAGGCGTACAGGTTGAATTCGCCGTCGCGGTCCGAGCGGAAGTAGATCGTATCGCCGATCCACACGGGATCGACATCGTTGGCGTGCGTGGCCGGCTGCGGTATCTTGACCACCGATTTGTCCGCCCGGTTGAACAGCCACAGGATCGAGTTGGTGCCGCCGCGATAGTGCTTCCATTGCAGGAAGGCCGGCGAGTACGGGTTGTAGGCGACGCTGCCGCCGTCCGGCGACCACGCGGCGCGCGCCGCGTTGGGGATCTCGAGCTCCGCCTCGACGCCGCCGGCCACCGGCACCGTGAACAGCTTGCGATAGCGGTTGTTGAACGCCGCGCGCGGCGACGTGAACATGACCGACTTGCCGTCCGGAGCGAAGCCCTGCACCACGTCGGCGCCGGGATGATAGGTCAGCCGCTTCGGCACGCCGCCCTCGATCGGCAGCAGGTAGACGTCGATGTTGCCGTCCACTTGCGCGCTGTAGGCGAGCAGTTTGCCGTCCGGCGAAAACTGCGGATTCGATTTTTCGCCGGGGTCGGAAGTCAGGCGGTGCGGCGCGCTGCCGTCCGGGTTGGCCAGCCAGACGTCGCCGGCGTAGATGAAGGCCAGGTGGGTGGCGGACAACGCCGGTTCGGTCAGCATGCGGGTGTCGCTGGTGCTCGGCAGTGCCCGCGCGGCGGGGCCCATCGTGAGGGCCGCGCCGGCGACGGCAACGGATACAAGGCGCTTCAGGTGCATCGACAGTCTCCTTATTTCAACGCGGGGATCGCCTGCGGTTGATATGGTTTGATCGGATTGTCCTTCAGTTTTTTATCCAGCAGTTCCAACGCCACTTCCAGCTGCCGGTCCTGGCCCATGAAGGTCGCATGCGGCAGGTTGTCCACCTCCACGTCCGGCGACACGCCCACGCCCTCGATCAGCCAGTGGCCGTCGGCGGTGTTGAACTGGCCGCTTTCGGCCACGCGCGCCATGCCGTTGTCGCTCAGGCGGTTGTTATCGCTGAGCCAAACGCCGGCGCCGGCGGTGCGCTTGCCCACCAGCGGCGCCAGCCCCAGCCCCTTGACGCCGGCGGCGAAGGTCTCGCCGTCCGAATAGGTCAGCTCATCGACCAGCACCACCAGGTGGCCGCGGAAGGTGTTCTGCATGTTCGGCGCCGGCTGCGCGCCCGGCGCGGCCCAGAAGGCCCAGGCCTTGCGCAGCAGCTTTTCGATGATCCAGCTGTCGATGTTGCCGCCGTTGTTGCGGCGCACGTCGATGATCAGGCCCTCGCGGTTGACGTTGGCGTAGAAGTCGCGCGCGAAGGAGGCGATGTCGCGCGGGCCCATGGCGCGCAGGTGCAGGTAGCCGATGCGCCCCTTCGACGCCGTCTCCACCTGGCGCGCGCGGCTCTGTTCCCAGTCGCTGTAGCGCAGGGCCGCCTGCTTGACCATATTGACCGGCATGACGATCACCGGACCGGCGCCGCCGGCCTTGCGCTTGACCTGCAACAGCACCTGGCGGTCGGCCTGGTTGAGCAGCAGGTCGGCGATGTCGCGCGATTCGAGCACCGGTTTGCCGTTGACGGCGGTGATGACGTCGCCCTCCTTGACGTTGACGTCGGCCTGCGCCAGCGGTCCGCGCTCGGACGGCAGTTCCGGCTCGCTGACGTAAATGTGGTCGACGCGGTAGCCCTCGGCGGTGCGCGTGAGCAGCGCGCCCAGGCCGGCCGGCACGCCCTCCGGCGCCGAGCGGCGGAGGTCGCCCGGCGCGATCTGCGAATGCAGCGCGCCGACCTCGCTGATCATCATGCCGAGGATGTCATTGAGCTCGGCGCGGTCGGTCACGCGTTCGACCAGCGGCGTGTACTTGTCGCGCACGGCGGTCCAGTTCACGCCGCGCATCTTGGCGTCGTACAGGAAGTCGCGGTGCATGCGCCAGGCGTCGTTGAACATCTGCTTCCACTCCAGGCGCGGGTTGGAGGTGAAACTCCAATCGTCGACCTTGACCTTGGCCTTGGAGATGTCGGCCGGCGCCTTGGCGCCCGCTTCGACGATGACCATGTCGCCCGGACCGCCCGAAAAGGTGCGGTAGTAGACGTGCTTTTTGTCGGCGGCCAGGTCGAATTCGCGCACGCCGGCGGCGAAGGTTTCCGGCTGCGGGCCGTTGGAGGCGATCGCCAGCGTTTTGAGGTTGGCCTTGCCGTCGCTCGATTCGACGTCGAGGAAGTACAGGCGCTTGTCGTCCATGCTCAGCGAGCGGTAGTTCCCCGGCGCCAGCGGCACCTCGTAGAGGCGCTCGCGCAGGCCGGCGTAGACGATCTCCGGCAGCGCCTTGTCCGATTTTTTGGCCGGCGGCGCGGCCTTGGCGGCGGCTTTTTCGACCGCCTTCTCCGCCGCTTTTTCGGCCGCCTGCTCGACCGCCTTGTCGGCCGTGCCCTCGGCCACCTTCTCGCCCGGCTTGCCCAGTTCATCGTCCGGCTTGAACGGGAAGCGGTTCCCCGGCTGCAGGGCCAGCGCGTAGACGCCGGTGCGCTTGTCGAACACCGGCCCCATATTGCGGTCGCCCCACGGCGAGCCGTTGGCCAGCTGGAAGTTGCGGGCCGAGAGGAAGTACAGCCATTTGCCGTCCGGCGAAAACACCGGCGAGCGTGACGTGTAACGGTCGCTGGTGACGAAGGCCAGCTGCTTCGACGCCAGGTTGTACAGGCCGATCTGCTCGCGCTGCTCGGTGGTGGCGGCGCGCACCAGCGCCAGGTTCTTGCCGTCGCCCGACCACAGGATCTCGTCGTGCTTGTCGACGCCGGCCTTGCCCGCGTCGTCGATGACGATGTTCGCTTTGGTGGCCAGGTCCAGCAGCCAGAAGCGGCCCTTCTTGTCGGTGTGGCCCAGCCAGCGGCCGTCCGGCGATGGATAGAGCTGCCAGCGGTGGCTGACGCCATCGGTGGTCAAGCGCTCGCCCGGTCCCGAGCCGTCGGCGGCGAACTTCCAGATTTCGTTTTCGCCGCTGGTGTCGACGATGGCGTAGACCCACTTGTCGTCCGGGCTGAAGACCGCCTCGCGCGCCCTCGCCCCTTCCGGCACCGCGATCTCGACGCGGCGCTGGGCGCCGGTGCCGGCCAGGCTGACACGCCCGCGCGCGGTGATCACCAGCCGTTCGGACTTGGCCGAGAGCTGCACGTTGGTCAACTGCTCGAGCGGGGAGCGGATCTGGCGCGCGCGCTGCTGGTCGAAGTCCGACACCAGGCCGATCGACAGCTGGCGGTCGGCCGACGCGGCCAGGTCGAACACGCGCAGGTCGGCGCCGAGCTGGTAGACCACGCGGCCGTCGCCCAGCGCCGCGTTGCGCACGTCCCAGTCGCTATGTTTGGTCAGCTGGCGCGCATCGGCGCCGTCGGGCGCCATCGACCACAGGTTGTCGGAGCCGCCACGGTCGCTGATGAAGTAGACGCGGCCCTGCCACCACATGGGGCGCTTGTTGTTGCCGGCGTCCGAGGCCAGCAGCGGGACCGCCTCCGCGCCGCCGGCCAGGTCGTAGCGCCACAGCTGCGCGTGGGCGCCGCCGCGGTAGTTCTTGACGTTGTCGTTGGTCAGGGCCAGGCCGTAGCGGGTGAAGTACAGCGTCTTGCCGGCGTCGTCGAGCACCGCGTCGTTGGCGTCGGCGACGGCGAACACGCGCCGCTGCAAGGTCGACGGCTGCACGGCGGCGACGATGCGGTGCGCCGACGGGCCTTTCGAATCCTGGGTGCTGACGAGCACCTCGCCCTGGGCGCTCCAGCCGAGCACCGTGACGGCGCCGTTTTCGAACGTGAGCCGTTTGGGCAGGCCGCCGGCCAGCGGCATGACGTAGGCTTCCTGCGCACCCTCGTAGGAGGCGGAGAAGGCGATCCACAGGCCGTCGTGGGAGATGGCGGCGTTGGTTTCGGCGGCCGGGTGGGTGGTCAGGCGCTGGGCCTGGCCGCCCCGGGCGCTGGTGCGCCAGAGGTCGCCCTCGGCGGTGAAGACGACGGCGTCGCCACGGATGGCGGGGAAACGGTAGTAGGCGTCGGCGGCGGTGGCTGGGCCGGCCAGCAGGCCGGCGGACATCAAGAGCAGGGTCAGGGGGCGGAGCGGTGACATGGACGGGCTTTGCGGGTTGTCGGTAGGAACGACGATTTTGTCATATCCTGGCCGCGCCGAGCAAAAGATTCTGGAGGCCGCAGCGATCGAACCCCGTGTGCCCTGGGCGGTACGCGCGCGCCGCCGCTTAGGGGACGTACCCGTCGGGTACGTCCCCGCTTGGCCCTGCGGGTTGAGCGCCCGCCTGCCCCGGCGCGCGCGTTGCCCGTGCCATCGAATCGCCGGACAAAAAAAACCGCCAGCGTGAACGCGGTGGCGTCCAGGCTGGCGGTTGGGGCGGGGAGCCCGCCGGCTTACTCGACTTCGACGGTCTCCGGCGGCAAGGTCGGCGCGGCGTCCGGCGGTTCCGGGAACTCCAGCTTGACGGTGTCCTTCTCGTCGAGATCGACGGTCACGCGGCCGCCGGTCACCAGGCGACCGAACAGCAACTCGTCGGCCAGCGCCTTGCGGATCATGTCCTGGATCAGGCGCGCCATCGGCCGCGCGCCCATCAGCGGATCGAAGCCCTTCTTGGCGAGGAACTTGCGCAGCTTCTCGGTGAAGATCGCCTCGACCTTTTTCTCGTGCAGCTGCTCTTCGAGCTGCATCAGGAACTTGTCGACCACGCGCAGGATGATTTCCTCGTCCAGCGCGCGGAAGCTGATGGTCGCGTCGATCCGGTTGCGGAACTCCGGCGTGAACATGCGCTTGATGTCGGCCATCTCGTCGCCCGCCTGCTTCGAGTTGGTGAAGCCGATCGACGACTTCTGCAAGCTCTCGGCGCCCGCGTTGGTGGTCATGATGATGATCACGTTGCGGAAGTCGGCCTTGCGTCCGTTGTTGTCGGTCAAGGTGCCATGGTCCATCACCTGCAGCAGGATGTTGAAAATGTCCGGATGGGCTTTTTCAATCTCGTCGAGCAGCAGCACCGCGTGCGGCTTCTTGGTGATGGCCTCGGTCAGCAAACCACCCTGGTCGAAACCGACATAACCCGGCGGCGCGCCGATCAGGCGCGAGACGGCGTGCCGCTCCATGTACTCGGACATGTCGAAGCGGATCAGCTCGATGCCGAGGATGAAGGCCAGCTGCTTGGCCACCTCGGTCTTGCCGACCCCGGTCGGACCGGAGAACAGGAACGAGCCGATCGGCTTGTCGGTCTTGCCCAGGCCGGCGCGCGCCATCTTGATGGCCGACGCCAGCGCCTCGATCGCCGGATCCTGGCCGAACACCACGTTGCGCAGGTCGCGGTCGATCGTTTGCAGCTTGCTGCGGTCGTCCTGGTTGACGGTCTGCGGCGGGATGCGCGCGATCTTGGCGATGATGTCCTCGATCTCGGATTTGCCGATGGTTTTCTTTTGCTTCGACTTCGGCAGGATGCGCTGCGCGGCACCGGCCTCGTCGATGACGTCGATCGCCTTGTCGGGCAGGTGGCGGTCGTTGATGAAGCGCGCGGCCAGCTCGGCGGCCGTCGACAGCGCCGACGACGAGTACTTGACGCCGTGGTGTTCCTCGAAGCGCGACTTCAGGCCGCGCAGGATCTGCACGGTCTGCTCGACGGTCGGCTCGTTGACGTCCACCTTCTGGAAGCGGCGCGACAGCGCGTGGTCCTTCTCGAACACGCCGCGGAATTCCGTGTACGTGGTCGCGCCGATGCACTTGAGCTGGCCGTTGGCCAACGCCGGCTTGAGCAGGTTGGAGGCGTCGAGCGTGCCGCCCGAGGCCGAACCGGCGCCGATGATGGTGTGGATCTCGTCGATGAACAGGATGCCGTTCGGGTTGTCCTTCAATTGCTTGAGGACGGCCTTGAGGCGCTGTTCGAAGTCGCCGCGATACTTGGTGCCGGCCAGCAGCGCGCCCATGTCGAGCGAATAGACGACGGCGTTTTGCAGGATCTCCGGCACATCGCTTTGCGTGATGCGGTAGGCCAGGCCCTCGGCGATGGCGGTCTTGCCCACGCCGGCTTCGCCGACGAGCAATGGGTTGTTCTTGCGGCGGCGGCACAGGATCTGGATCACGCGGTCGACCTCGTCCTCGCGGCCGATCAGCGGATCGATCTTGCCCTCGGCGGCGGACTTGTTCAGATTCTGCGTGAACTGGTCGAGCGGGCTTTCCTTGGTCTGGCCTTCGCCGCCCGGGGCGCCCTCCTCCACGCCTTCCGAGGCCTTGGCGGCATCGGTCTGCTGGTCCTTGCGCACGCCGTGCGAAATGAAATTGACCACGTCCAGGCGCGTGACGCCCTGCTGGTGCAGGTAGTAGACCGCGTGCGAATCCTTCTCGCCGAAGATCGCCACCAGCACGTTGGCGCCGGTCACTTCCTTCTTGCCGTTGGACGCCGACTGCACGTGCATGATGGCACGCTGGATCACGCGCTGGAAACCGAGCGTTGGCTGGGTATCGACCTCACCGGTGCCGGGCACCGTCGGCGTGTTATCGCCGATGAAATTGGTCAGGGTTTTGCGCAGATCTTCAATGTTGACGGCGCATGCGCGCAACACTTCGGCGGCCGAAGGGTTGTCCAGCAAGGCCAGCAGCAAGTGCTCCACCGTGATGAATTCGTGCCGTGCCTGTCGCGCTTCGACAAACGCCATGTGCAAACTTACTTCTAATTCCTGCGCAATCATACTTCCTCCATCACGCACTGCAGGGGATGCCCCGCCTTGCGCGCATGCGTTAAAACGAACTCCACTTTGGTACAGGCTATATCTTTAGAGAACACGCCGCACACTCCTTTGCCGTAGCGATGAACACTGAGCATTATTTGCGTGGCTGTTTCACGGTCTTTGTTGAAATACTCCTGGATGATAGCGACTACAAACTCCATCGGCGTGTAGTCATCGTTGAGCAACGCCACCTGGTACAACGGTGGCGGCTTCAGCGCTTGCCGCTCCAAAAGGGTTTCGGTGTCATGCTTGGTTGCCATACGCTTATATTCTAATGCTTTCGGGGTTGTTGCAATGTGCATTTCACTGTGCACATCTAATTGTTTTCCATCTTACGCGTTTTCTTAACATGGCGCAGATGGCGACCCATTTGTTAAAATCAAGAGTTGCTTTTACGTCAATCAGTTTCAAAGTAGCAAAATGCACACAAATCTGCTTGACTTTAAAAATCGGTCCGCTAACAATGCGTTATCGGCTTCGTGCAGAAATGTACATGTTGATAAGAAGTGAGGCGTGAGGAGGGGGCAAGAAGCTTCTTGCTTTTATGGCTCGTGTGATCCGTTTTAATTTTGAAAGTTCTTTTTATGGCAACAGGTACAGTTAAGTGGTTCAATGATTCCAAAGGTTTTGGCTTCATCACTCCAGATGACGGCGGCGAGGATTTGTTCGCTCACTTCTCCGCAATCAACATGAACGGTTTCAAGACCCTCAAAGAAGGTCAAAAAGTTCAATTCGAAGTCACGCAAGGCCCTAAAGGCAAGCAAGCTTCCAACATCCAAGCCGCCTAACTTCACGGCTCCCGATGTGAAAAACCCCGTCTGCGGGGTTTTTTTTCGCCCGTCGTCCGGCCGGGCGCACTCGATAGCCACATAAAAGTGTTGTAGAACTCCGACGATCACTACCTCCCCTGATGAGTCAATTGATGACGCTGGCGCTCGCCGCGCTGTTGCTGCTGTCGGTTGCCCAGGGCCGGGCGGCGCCGCCGCTGGCGACGGAAATACAACGCACGCTGGACCATGAGCGGCTGGCCGGCGCAGTCTGGGCCACCGTCGCGCCGGAACGCGGCACCGTCACCGGCGCGGCCGGCCTGGCCAACGTGGCCAGCGGCGCCGCCATGCGCGCCGACAGCCGTGTGCAGGTCGGCTCGGTCGCCAAGCCGGTGGTGGCCCTCGGCGTGCTGCGCCTGATCACCGAGGGCCGGCTCTCGCTCGACACCCCGGTCGCCACGCTGCTGCCGTCGCTGCCGTTCTACAACCGCTGGCAGGCCACCGATCCGATCCGGGTACGGCATTTGCTGTCGCACACGGCCGGCCTCGAGAATTTCCGGCTGTGGCACGTGTTCAGCCTGACGGCGCGCGCGGACACGCCGCTGGCCGCCGCCTTCGCCGGCGCGGCCGACAGCGGCCTGCTGGCGGTGCAGGCGCGCCCGGGCAGCCGCTTCGCCTACTCCAACCTCGGCTACGGCCTGCTTGGCATGGTGATCGAGTCGGTCAGCGGCCAGCGCTACGACCGCTACCTGGACACGCGGGTGCTGCAAGCGCTGGGCATGCGCGACAGCACGGTCGGCTTCGTCACGCAAACCGGCGCCGGCGCCGATCCGCGGCTGGCGATGGGCCACTTCGAGGATGGCGTCACGCAGGCGGCCACGCCGAACTACGTGCCGTCGGCCGCGCAACTGACCACCACCGCCGCCGACATCGCCCGCCTGGCCGAATTCCTGATGGGCGACGGCACCCTCGCCGGCCGCCCGTTCATCGCGCCGGCCCTGATGGCGCAGCTGGCCACGCCGACCGGCACCGAGGCGGCGCGCGCCGGCTTGAGCACGGGCCACGGCCACGCCCTCGTCGGCCGCGACCGCGGCGGGCAGTTCGGCCACTGCCACCCAGGCACCACGGTCGGCTTCAACGCCATGCTGTGCGTCTACCCGGCGCAGCGCAAGGCATTCTTCGTTGCGGTCAACACCGACAGCGAAACGGCCGACTACGACAGCTTCAACAAGCACCTGATCAACGCGCTCGGCTTCAAGGCGGTCGCGCCGGCGGTCTCTGCCGGGCCGACGCCGCAGGGCATCGCCGACTGGCCCGGCATCTACGTGCCGGCGATGCACCGGGTCGGCAATCTGGCCTGGACCGACCTCGTCTTTAACTTCGTGCGGGTGACGTGGGACGGCGGCGCGCTACGGCTGGCGCCGTTCCAGGGCAAGCCGACCGTCTTGACGCCGACCGGCGGCCTGCTGTTCACGCAGCCGGGCCGGCTGGGCAACTCGCACGCGCTGTTGATCGGCGACGACGGCCGGCGCGTCGTCACCGACGGCATCCGCAACTACGTCCGCGCCGACATGGTCGAGTTCGCGTTGTTGTGGACCAGCCTGTTGCTCGGGCTGGCGGGATTGGCTTACGTGGCCGGCGTCGGCGGCTGGCGCATGGCGCGGCGCGGGCGCACCTGGCGCGATCCGCTGTGCGTGCCGCTGATGGGCGTGCTCGCGCTGGCGCTGCCGGCGCCGCTGTTTTATCTGCAATCGTTTTTACGGATGGGCGAATTGACCATGGCCAGCGGTACCCTGGCGCTGGTGACGGCCGCCCTGCCGCTGACGTTGGCGGCGGGCCTGGCGCCGCACTGTCGCCAAAGGCGTCTGCATGCCGACGGCGTGGCGCTGCTGGCGGCGCTGCAATGCACGCTGGTGCTGGCCGCCTGGGGCATGCTGCCGCTGCGGCTGTGGAAATGACTCCGGAGGCGGAACCCGCCCCCGGAAAGCAGGTCAGTCCTGCATCTGCTCGATCATGACGTCGCCAAAGCCGGAGCACGACACCTGGGTGGCCCCTTCCATCAGGCGCGCGAAGTCGTAGGTGACGCGCTTGGAGCCGATCGCCTTTTCCATCGATTTGATGATCAGGTCGGCCGCCTCGGTCCAGCCCATGTGGCGCAGCATCATCTCGGCCGACAGGATCAGCGAGCCCGGGTTGACGTAGTCCTTGCCGGCGTACTTGGGCGCGGTGCCGTGCGTGGCCTCGAACATGGCCACCGAGTCCGACATGTTGGCGCCCGGCGCGATGCCGATGCCGCCCACCTGCGCGGCCAGCGCGTCGGAGATGTAGTCGCCGTTCAAATTCAGGGTGGCGATGACGCTGTACTCGGCCGGACGCAACAGGATTTGTTGCAGGAAAGCGTCGGCGATCGAATCCTTGATGGTGATGTCGCGACCGGTCTTGGGATTCTTCACCTTGCACCACGGGCCGCCGTCGATCAGCTCGGCGCCGAATTCCTTGAGCGCCAGCGCGTAGGCCCAGTCGCGGAAGCCACCCTCGGTGTACTTCATGATGTTGCCCTTGTGGACGATGGTCACCGACGGCTTGTCGTTGTCGATCGCGTACTGGATCGCCTTGCGCATCAGGCGCTCGGTGCCTTCGATCGACACCGGCTTGATGCCCAGGCCCGACGTCTCAGGGAAGCGGATCTTGGTCACGCCCATTTCCTTGACGAGGAAGTCGATCAACTTCTTGGCGCCCTCCGACCCCTGCGCGTATTCGATGCCGGCGTAGATGTCCTCCGAGTTCTCGCGGAAGATCACCATGTTGGTCTTTTCCGGCTCGCGCACCGGCGACGGCACGCCGGTGAAGTAGCGCACCGGCCGCAGGCAGACGTACAGGTCGAGCTGCTGGCGCAGCGCCACGTTGAGCGAACGGATGCCGCCGCCGACGGGCGTCGTCAGCGGTCCCTTGATCGACACCACGTAGTCCTTCACGGCAGCGAGCGTCTCCTCGGGCAGCCACACGTCGGGGCCGTAGACGGCGGTCGACTTCTCGCCGGCGAAAATTTCCATCCAGTGGATCTTGCGGCGGCCGCCGTAGGCCTTGGCCACGGCCGCGTCGACCACCTTGAGCATGACCGGGCTGACATCGACGCCGGTGCCGTCGCCTTCGATGTAGGGAAGGATCGGGTTATCTGGTACATTCAGGGAAAAATCGGCGTTGACGGTGATTTTTCGGCCGTCGGCCGGGATTTTGATATGTTGATACATCGTGTTCTCCGAAGTGGACGCTCGGCAAGCGCCATACAATGCTGCCACCGGGGCAAGGATACGCCGACTTGATTATTTGCCTAGTTGGTACAAATACCCATGTCTTCTATAAGACATAAGACTTTCGTTTTGCATTATGCACCAGTATTTTAGTGGGCGCCACGATTTTACGTTTGGCGCCATCAAGGCTACACCCATTCCATCCCCACACCAGCATGTCACTCATTCTATTCAATAAACCATTTCAAGTGCTGTGCCAGTTCTCGCCGCAGGACGACAAGGCCACCCTGGCCGACTATTTGAAGATTCCCAACGTCTACCCCGCCGGCCGCCTCGACTTCGACAGCGAGGGACTGATGCTGCTCACCGACGACGGCAAGCTGCAGCACCAAATCGCCCATCCGGACCATAAGGAGGCCAAGGTCTACCTGGTGCAGGTCGAGGGCGTGGCCGACGCGGCCAGCCTGGCCCGGCTGGCCGCGCCGATCGATCTGGGCGACTTCACCACCAAGCCGTGCCAGGCGGTGCGCATCGCCGAGCCGGAGTGGCTGTGGCCGCGCCATCCGCCGATCCGCGAGCGCGCCGGGCGGCCGACCAGCTGGCTGGCGGTCACTTTAATGGAGGGCAAGAACCGGCAGGTGCGGCGCATGACGGCGGCGGTCGGACTGCCGACCTTGCGGCTGGTGCGCAGCGCCATCGGCGGTATTTCGCTGGCGTCGCATCCGTTGATGCCGGGGGAGTGGCGCGCGGTGGAGGCGGCCGAGTTGGGGGCTTAGCGGGCTTTACCCCGCACGGCCAAGCGGGGACGTACCCCTGGGGTACGTCCCCAGGCGGCGAAGCTGGCGTCCCGTTCCATACTTGGGGCGCCAAGCGAAAAAACCCGCGCCGACCGAAGTCAGCGCGGGTTTTTGCTTGGCTTCCCGGCGAGGGGAATTAAGCGGACAGTGCCTTCAGGGCAGCTGCCAGACGGCTCTTATGACGAGCTGCCTTGTTTTTGTGGATGATCTTCTTGTCGGCGATGCTGTCGATTTTCGACACGGACGATTGGAAGATTGCGGTCGCAGCAGCTTTGTCGCCGCCTTGGATCGCCTTGCGAACCGCTTTGATAGCGGTGCGCAGGGTCGAGCGCTGGGACGAGTTGTGAGCGTTTTGCTTGACTGCTTGACGAGCACGTTTGCGCGCTTGTGCGGTATTTGCCATGGAATTTCCTAAATCAGGGTAAAGGTGCGTTTGCAAACATTATTGTTTGTCAAACAGGTGCGTTCAGTGCGTCTGCCGAACCATGTGAGCCAAACTGCTGCCTGCCAAACATTAGTGTCTGCGTAACAGAATTCTGTACAGCCTGCGATTATAGCGATGTTTTCCATCGGGAGCAACTATAATCATGCCCCATGAACTTGCTTAAAACCCTCGCCGCCATCTCCAGCATGACCATGCTGTCCCGTATCACCGGTTTGTTGCGCGACATTTTGTTCGCCCGCGCCTTCGGCGCCGGTGGCCTCACCGATGCCTACAACGTCGCCTTCCGCATCCCCAACCTGCTGCGCCGCCTGTTTGCCGAGGGGGCGTTTTCGCAGGCCTTCGTACCCATCCTGTCCGAATACCGCAACAAGCAAACCCCGGAAGCCACCCGCAACCTGGCCGACCACGTCGGCACCACGCTGGTGTGGGCCACCGTCGTCACCAGCGCGATCGGCATCGTCGCCTCGCCGCTGCTGTTGCTGGCCGTCGCCAGCGGCCTGACGCCGAAAGATTTCGAGGCGGCCGTCTGGATGACGCGCGTGATGTTCCCTTATATCGCCTTCATGGCCTTCGTCGCGCTGGCCGGCGGCATCCTCAACACCTGGAGCCAGTTCAAGATCCCGGCCTTCACGCCGGTGCTGCTCAACATCGCCTCGATCCTCGCCTCGCTGTTCCTGCAACAGCACCTCGAACAACCGATCTACGCGATGGCGATCGCCGTCTTCGTCGGCGGCGTGTTGCAGGTGGCGATACAGATTCCGGCGCTGCTCAAGATCCGCATGCTGCCGCGCCTGTCGCTCAATCCCTTGGCCGGCCTGCACGACCCCGGCGTGCGGCGCGTGCTCAAGAAGATGGGGCCGGCCGTGTTCGCCGTGTCGGCCGCGCAGATCAGCCTGCTGATCAACACCAGCATCGCCTCGCACCTGGCCGTCGGCAGCATCTCCTACCTGACCTACGCCGACCGCCTGATGGAATTCCCGACCGCCCTGCTGGGCGTGGCGCTGGGCACGATTTTGCTGCCGAGCCTGTCGAAGGCCAACGCCAGCGGCGACCAGGAGGAATACTCGTCGCTGCTCGACTGGGGCCTGCGCCTGACCTTCATGCTGGCCATGCCGGCCGCCGTCGGGCTGGCCACGCTGGCCGTGCCGCTGATCGCCACCTTGTTCCAGAACGGTAAGTTCACCGCCGCCGCCGCGCACGCCTCGGCCGAACCGCTGATCGCCTACAGCGTCGGCCTGCTCGGCATCATCCTGGTCAAGACCCTGGCGCCGGCGTTTTACGCGCAACAGGATATCCGCACGCCGGTCAAGATCGCCATGGGCGTGCTGATCGCCACGCAGCTGATGAACGCGCTGTTCGTGCCGCACCTGGCGGTGGCCGGCCTGGCGCTGTCGATCGGCATGGGGGCTTGTCTGAACGCCGGCTTCCTGTACACGGGGCTGCGCAAGCGCGGCATCTACACGCCCAAGCCGGGCTGGCCGCTGTTCTTCGCCAAGCTGGTGGTCGCCTGCGCGCTGATGGGCGCCGTGGCCTGGTTCGGCGCCGCGCAAGTCGACTGGCTGGGGATGAAGCACCAAACGCTGTTGCGCATCGGCGCGCTGGCCCTGCTCATCACGGTATGCGGCGCGGTGTACTTCGGCACGCTGGTGGCGATGGGGTTCCGCTTCCGCGATTTCAAACGCATGGCGCGGTGAGGGGCAACTCGTAGGGCGGATTAGCCGCAGGCGTAATCCGCCATGCGTGCGTCGTCGGCGGCGCATGGCGGATTACGGCGTGCCGCCTAATCCGCCCTACGATCATCCGCGGGATCGGCCACCGGCTCGGGCTCGGGCACCGGTGGCGGTTCGGGCACCGGTGGCGGTTCGGGCGCTGGCACTGGCGCCGGCGGCGCCGGCACCACACCGTTTTTGATCTCCACCGCGCCGGGCACCGCCCCCTGCCCCTGCACCTGCCCCGGCTTGCCGCCGGTCGCCACGAAGCGCCACTCCGATATCTTCTGCTTGCCCGCCAGCCCCTGGAAGCGCGCCGGGAAATTGCCGATCTTGACCGGTTTGGCGTCCGACAGGCTGTACACCGCCAGCACGCCTACCTTGTCGCCGAGGTAGGCGATGCCCCATTCGGCCTTGCCGGTCATCGGATCGACAAACACCTTGCGCAGGTGCCGGCGCACGCCCGGAAAACGCGGATCGCGCAGCAGTTCCTTGAACGACGGCGGTTGCGGCGGAAAGCCGGCCGGCGTGGCGTCCGCATAGCTTTGCAGCGCGTCGCTGAAGGCGGCGCCGATGTCGAGCAGCTGCTGCTCGGCCCTGCTGCGCTGCGCCAGCGCGCCGAGTTTGAGCGTCGACGCCGACACCAGCCCGATGATCGCCACCAGGATGATCAGGCTCAGATAGGTGAAGCCGCCGTCGCGGCGCTTGCGCGGCGCCCGCATCACCAGTCGGCGTAAGGCTTGCCGCTACGGTCGTTGCCGGGGGCGCCGCTCTTGATGTTGTAGACGCCACCCTTGCCGCCGTCCTCCGGCGGCACAATGATCCACGTCGCATCGCTGTCGGTGACCGGATCGACCGGCAGCGCGCGCAGGTACTTTTTTTCGACCAGCTGCTCGAGCGAGTCGGGATAGCGGCCGGTGTCGCCGTAGTACTGGTCGATCAGCGTGCGCATATTGCGCAGGTTCTCGGCCAGCACCACCTCCTTCGATTTATCGATACTGGGGAAGTAGCGCGGCACGGCCAGCGTGAGCATGAGCGCGACGATGCCCAGCACCACCAGCAGCTCGATCAGCGTGAAACCCTTGGTCTTCATGGTCACCATTTCTTGTACGGTACGTCGTTCAGGCCGACCTTCTCGCTGGTGCTGTAGACGTCGTAGACGTCCTCGCCCTCCCTCGGCTGGTCCGCCTCGCTGGCGTAACTGCGCTTGCCCCACGATTGCGCCTCGCTCACCGAGGTATCGGGGTTGAAGGGGTCGCGCGGCACGCGGCGCAGGAAGTAGATCTTGGCCAGCTTGGGATTTTGCAGATCGGGCACGCCCTCGACCAGCACGTCGAGCGTCTTCGGATAACCGCTCGAGGCCAGCGATTTGGTGATGCGGCCCTGGTCGTAGGCCAGCTTGTAGGCGTCGATGCCCTGGCGGATCTGGTGCAGCGCCTCGCGCAGCTGCTGCTCCTGGCGGCGCTGCACCACCACTTGCGCCGTCGGGATCACCAGCACGCCGAGCAGCGCGAGGATAGACAACGTCACCAACAATTCGATCAGCGAAAAGCCGCGCGCGCGCATCATCGTCACCGCCGTGAGGTCACCGCGCCGGCGGCGCGATTTCCGGCGCCTGCACCGGTTGCGGCTGCGCGCCCTGCGTCGGCGGCAGCGGCGCCGGCTGGCCGGTCGACAGCGGCATCGACTGCACCGGCGGCGGCAGGACGGCCTGCGGCACGGCGGCCGGAGGCTCGGCCTCGCCAGGGGCCGGCGTGGACGCCGGCATCGGCGCTGGCGGCGCTGGTGGGGCCGCGATCGGCGCCAGCCCCTGCGGACGCGCCGGCGTGGACACCGGCGCGTTCACGGGCACGGCGGGACTCGATTGCGGAACGACCTGGCCGACCGGCGTCTGCAGCGCGCCCGGCGGCGCCGGCATCGCCACCGGCGTGCGCGCGCCGACGTCCGGACGGCGGCGGAAGCTCGCCTCGGTGCCGGCCGAGAATTCGGCCATGCCGGCCTCCGGCCGCTGCACGTTGCGGATCAGGCGCGGCGTGATCGACAGCACGATCTCGGTCTTCTGGTTGTCATCGCGCTTGCTGCCGAACAGCCGCCCCAGTACCGGCAGGTCGCCGACGCCGGGCAGCTTGCTGGCCGTGCCGCGCTCCTCGTTGTTGATCAAGCCGGCCAGCACCTGGTTCTCGCCGTCCTTGAGCTGCAACATGGTGCTGGCCTGGCGCGTGCCGATCTGGTAGGCCGTGCCGCCGTTGCGGGTGGTGATGGTGTTGGTCAGGTTGCTCACCTCGAGCTGCACGCGGATCGCCACCTCGTTGTTGAGGTAGATGGTCGGCTCGACGTTGAGCGTGAGGCCGACGTCGACGTAGGTGACGTTGTCGCTGGCGAAGCCGCCGATGCCCGACGACACCGTCGCCGTGATCACCGGCAGCTTGTCGCCGATGACGATCTTGGCCTTCTCCTTGTTGCGCACGCGGATGCGCGGATTGGCCAGCAGGTTCGAGTCGGTGTCGGTCTTGTTGGCGTTGATGGCGGCCGACACGCCGCTGATGCCGATCGTGTCGGAGTTGAGCCGGCGCAGGTCGCGGATGGTGATGCCGGTGCCGCCGGAGGTCGACAACGGCGCCAGTCCCAGGCTGGTGGGCCACTCGACGCCCAGGTTCATCAAGGTGCCGCGCTTGACCTCGAGGATCTCCACCTCGAGCATGACTTCGGCCTCGGGCGCGTCCTGCACCGCGATCAGGCGCTCGGCCAGCCGGATCGCCTCCGGGTTGTCGCGCACGATCAACAGGTTGAGTTTTTCGTCGACGACGACGTCGCGCGTCTTGAGGATGGTCTTGAGCGTGTTGGCCACCAGCTTGGCCTCGGCGTTGGCCAGGAAGAAGGTCTTGACCGTCATCTCCTGGTATTCCTTGAGCTTAGCCGCCACGTTCGGGTAGATCAGGATCGTGTTGGCGTCCATCACCTGCTGCTCGAGCTGGTTGGTCAGCAGCAGGAAGTAGATCGCCGATTCGACGGTACTGTTCTTGAGCATGATGGTGGTGCGCTGGTCGGTCTTGACGTCCTTGTCGAACACGAAGTTCAGGCCCGAGCGGCGCGCGATCACCTCGAACACCTGCTTGAGCGGGGCGTCGCGGAACTCGATGGTGATCGGCTGCTTGTACGATTTCGCCAGGCCCGTCTCGACCACCGGCTGGGCGAGTTTTTCGTTCACCTCGCGCAGCAGCAGGCGCGCCTTCTCGTTGGACGGCGTCTCCGTCAGCAGCGCGTTGAGGCGCTGCTTGGCCAGCTCGTACTCCTTCTTGTTCACATGCTCGACGGCCAAGTCGAACAGCTTGTTCTGCCGGCTGTCACGCTCGATCGCGCGCAGGCCGCCGCGCGCGCGCTCGTTCATCTGGTCCATGCCGAGCACCCGGCGGAAGCCCTGGTCGGCCAGTTCCGGATTCCCCTCGGACAGGGCGCGCTCGGCCTGATCGAGCAGGCGCTGGACGGCGCGGTCGCGCGCCACCAGGTAGGCGGTGCGGTATTCGGCGTTGCCCGGTTCGGCGCGCACCGCCTCCTGGTACTTGAGCAGGCCGGCCTCCACCTGGTCCTTGGCGACGAGCTCGTTGGCTTCGCGATAGGCCATTTGTCCCGCGCAGCCGCTCACGCCGACGGCGATCGCCAGCATCGCCGGCAGCGCGGCGCGGCGGCGCCATGTGTTGAGATGACTAGCCATCAGTCGAATGCTCCAATATTAATCTGTTGTACCTGGTTCAAAGGCAGATAGGTCACGGTCATCAGCGGCGGCGCGATGCGCTCGACGCGGTAGGCGCCGTCGATCACGGTTTTGGCGCGCACCACGTAGGTCTTGTCGCCGCGCGCCAGATACACTTCCCACTGGCCGTCGGCGACGGCCTTGCCGAAGTAGTTGAACGGCACCGGCGGCGCCATCGGCGGCGGTGGCGGCGTGTTCGACGCCGGTGCCGGCGGTGGCGGCGGCGGGTTCCAGTTCTGCCCCGCGAACAGGCCCTCGCCGGCGGCGAAGCTGGCGTCGCCGGCCTCGCCGACCAGCGCCGCGCGCGGCGTCAGGCGCAGGATCGCCGGCTCCACGCCGGCGCCACCTCTGCTATCGCCGTCGGCCTTGCCGGCGCGCCCGGCCGGCGCCACGGCAGTCGTCCGGGCCCCGGCCGTCCTGTCCGCGCGTGCGACCGGCTCGGCGATGTCGGGCGCCGGCGTGTTGTCACCGAAGACGAGCAAGCCGGCGGCGCCGGCCAGCGCCGCGCCCATCGCGATCTGGTACGGCTTCATGGCTCGCCGTCCTTGAGGTACAGCGTAAAGCGCAGGCGCGCCTCGACCACCGGTTCGGCGATGTTCTCGCGGCGGAAGCCGATTTCGTCGAGCGAGGCGAACGGCATCTCGCGCAGGCCCTGCATGGCGAACTGCCAGATCGACTGGTACGGCCCCTTGACCGGCAGGATGATCTGGTAGGTGGCCACGCGGCTGGCCTTGTCGTAGCCGGCCTTGTATTCGCCCTGGCTGAGCACCAGGTTCGATTTGGCGGCCAGGTCGAACAACACCTTGACCTGCTGTTCGGCGTAACGCCGTTCGCCCAGCACCTGGTAGAAGTCCGCCAGGTTTTGATTGGCCGACGGCGGCGGCGGCGCGCTCACCAGCGACGCCGGCGCCGGCAGCGGACGCGCCATCACGCGCGCCTGCTCGGCGCGCTGCGGCAGCAACCACGCCCACGCCGCCAAACCGGCCAGGCACAAGGCCAGCGCCACGCAGGCGGGCGCGCCTAGCCGCCGCGCCGCCAGGCGCGCGCGCAGCGCAAGCGCCTGGAAGTCGGCGGCGCCCACCGGCGCGCCCTTCGGCCGGCCCTCGCCCACCGCCTTGTTCAACGGGCTGTCCATGTCGCCTCCACCTGGAAGCGCAGCGGCCGCAGCGGGTCCTGGTCGTTGATGTCGTGCCGGGTCAGCACCACGCCGCTGAAGGTTTCCTGCTGTTTGAGTTCGGCGACGTAGTCGACCATGTCGTCGCTGGTCTTCGCCTCGGCCGTGATCTTGAGCACCTGCTTGCGCGCGTCCGGCTCCAGCGCCACCAGCGCCACGGCGCGCGGCGTGGCCGCCGCCACCGCGTCCTGCAGTTCGCGCCACGGCAGGTTCAGTTGCGAGATGGCGCCGTTGACGAAGGCCGCCTGCGCCTGCGGTATCGCCACCGGCGCCACCTCGACCGGGCGCGCCGACATGGCCACCACCCGCTCGCGCAAGTGGCGCAGCTGCAGCTCGCGCTGGCGCTGCTGCTCGACCAGCTTCCAGCCGCCGAGCGCCGCGCCCGCGCACAGCAGCAGGCCGGCGACGCCGAGCGCCAGCAGCGCCGGATGGGTGTGGAACAAGGCGCGGCGCAGGCTGCGCGACGCGAAGTCGATCCGCATCGCCCTCATACGGGACTCCCGCCGCACGCCAGCAGCGCCGCCGTCGACAGCGCGGCGCCGGCCTGGCCGCCGCGCCGCGCCGCGTCGAGCGCGTCGAGCGCCTCGCACGGGATGAGCCCGGGGCCGGCGGCGGCACCGATCCACGCCGAGCCGGCGCCGGCGCCGCACAGCTGCAGCAGTTCGGGCGGCGGCAGGTCCAGCAGCAGCGCCTCGCGCCCGAGCGCGTGCGCCAGCCACGCCGGTTCGGCGCCCCGCGGCACGGGCAATGCGCGGATGGCGCGGATGGCCGGCCTGGCCCTGCCCGCGCCGGCGTCGATCGCCGCCAGCGTCAGCAGGCCGTCGTGCAGCAGCGCGAACCAGGCGCCGCGCTTGACGCCGCCCCGCCAGCGGTTCCAGGCGGAGACGAAGTGCGGCTCGATGCCGACGATGGAAAGATTGAATTGCTGCGCCACCAGCCGCAGCACGGCCAGCAGGTCGCGCGGCACGGCGGCGGCGAAAAACGCTTCGCCGGCGCTCCAGTCGGCCGTGATGTGCCAGCCGGCCGGCGCCTCGCCGAACAGCGACTGGAAGCGCAGGCCGGCCGCCGCCTCGAGGTCGTCGAGGCGCGCGGCGCCGGGCGGCGGCGTCACCCGCCACATGCGCGCCAGCGCGTCGTCGAGCACGATGGTGGCCGGCCAGCCGCGCGGCGCCAGTTCGCCCAGCAGCGTGCGCAGGGCGTTGGCGATGGCGTCGAACGGATGGACGGCCGACGGCGCGAACGCGTGTTCGGCCAGCACGGTGATGGCGTCGCCGCCACGGCGCCAGCGGCTCACGCGCAGCAGGCTGACCGCGTGGCCGGAGACGCCGATGCGCAACGATTGTCCGGGCGATCTACGCATGCAATGTCACCCGTTTGATTTCGGCCAGCGTGGTGCCGCCGCGCTTGACCAGCGCCAGCGCGGCCAGGCGCAGGCTGCGCGTGCCGTTGTCGTAGGCGGCCTGCTTGATCTGGCGGATCGGCCGCTTGTCGACGATCAGCTCGCGGATCTCGTCGTTGAGCGTGAGGATCTCGGCGATCGAGCGCCGCCCCTTGTAGCCGGTGCCGCGGCAGTCGCCGCAGCCCGGCCCCTGCATGAACAGGTAGTCGCCGACGTCCTCGCGGCGCAGGCCGACGCTGGCGAGCTCCGCCTCGTCGGGCGTGTACTGGACGGCGCAGTGCGGGCAGTTCATCCGCACCAGCCGCTGCGCCCAGATGCCGTTGAGCGCCGAGACGAAGGCGTAGGGGTCGATGCCCATGTGGGTGAAGCGGCCGAACACGTCGAACACGTTGTTGGCGTGGACGGTGGTGAGCACCAGGTGGCCGGTGAGCGCCGACTGCACGGCGATTTCCGCCGTTTCGCGGTCGCGGATCTCGCCGACCATGATCTTGTCCGGATCGTGGCGCAGGATAGAGCGCAGCCCCTTGGCGAAGGTCAGGCCCTTCTTTTCGTTGACCGGGATTTGCAGGATGCCGGGCAGCTGGTATTCGACCGGGTCCTCGATGGTGATGATCTTTTCGCGGCCGTTGTGGATTTCGGTCAGCGCCGCGTACAGGGTGGTGGTCTTGCCCGAGCCGGTCGGCCCGGTCACCAGCAGCATGCCGTAGGCCTCCTGCGCCAGCACCCGCAAGGTCGCCAGCGATGGCGCGTCGAAGCCGAGCGCCTCGAGCGTGAGCGAGCCGTAGGCCTCGATCATGGCGCGCTTGTCGAGGATGCGGATGACGGCGTCCTCGCCGTGGATGCTGGGCATGATCGACACCCGCAGGTCGATCTCGCGCCCGCCCGACTCGACCCGGAAGCTGCCGTCCTGCGGCACGCGGCGCTCGGCGATATCGAGTTCGGCCAGCACCTTCAGGCGCGAGATGATCTGCTCGGCGACGTCGATGCCGTTGACGGCGGTGGCGTGATCGAGCACGCCGTCGACCCGGTACTTGACGGCCAGGCCGCCGGCCGTGCTTTCGAGGTGGATGTCGGAGGCGCCGGCCTTGAGGGCGTCGTACAGGGTAGAGTTGACCAGGCGCACGGCCGGACTGGCCGCCTCCGACACCGACGCGAACGACAGCACGGCGGCGGTCTTGCCGTCGCGCCGCCCCTCGCTGGCGCCGGGCAGCAGCGAGTCGGTGGCGCGCGCCGATTCCTCCTGCTTGGACAGGTAGGCCTGGATGTCGGCCTGCAGCGCCAGGCGCACCGGCAGCGGCGCGTGCGGCGTGGCGCCGGCGCGCGTGCCGAGCCAGGTTTGCAGGTCGAGGTCGAACGGGTCGGCGACCACGCCGGCGAGCACGCCGTCGGCGCCGCGCAGCAGCACGCAGTGGCGCGCCATCGCCTGCGACAGCGGCAGCAACTCGAACGCCGGCGCGCAGGCGAGCATGTCGACCGTCTCGAACACCGCCATGCCGAACGGCCGCGCCAGCGCCCGCACCACCAGGCGCGGCTCCATGCCGCTCAGGGCCTCGAGCTCCTCGACCAGGCTGCGCTTGGACTGGCGCCGCAGGTGGCGCGCGCGCGCCACCATGGCGCCGTCGAGCGCGGCCGGCGCAATATCGGCGACCGCGGCGACGGCGGCGCTGTCGGCGTCGATGCGCGCCGTCATGACATGTCCCCGGCCAGGTCGAAGATCGGCATGTACAGCAGCACCACGATGGCGCCGACCACCAGGCCGATGACGGCCATCAGCAGCGGCTCGAAGGTGCGCGTGAAGCGCTCGATCCAGCGCGTGATCTCGCCGTCGTAGAAGGCCGCCGACTGCGTCAGCATCGGTCCCATGTCGCCGGTGCGCTCGCCCACGCGCAGCATGCGCAGCGAGATCGGCGTGGTCAGCGCGTTGGCCTCGAAGGCGCTCGAGAGCGGCAGGCCGGACTCGATGGCGGCGCGCGCGGCGCGCAGGTTGTGGGCGATGCCGGCCGAGACCATGCCCTGCACCGTCTCGATGGCGTGCACGATGGTGATGCCGCCCTCGCTGAGCATGCCCAGCGTCAGGTACAGGCGCGAGAGTTCGTAGATGCGGGCGCGCTCGCCGATGCCGGGCAGGCGCGCGAGCAGGCGCAGCACGCCGCCGCCGGCCATGAGCCGGCGCGCGCCCAGCGCCAGCGCGGCCAGCGCGGCGCCGATGCCGGCCAGCAGCGCGGCCGTGTGGGCGCCGGCGAACTGGCCCCAGTTGAGCATTTGCCGCGACAGCCACGGCAGGTCGCGCCCGGCGCCCTGGTAGACCTCGGCGAAGCGCGGCACCACGTAGCCGATCAAAAACAGGCTCACGGCGCCGCCGACGAGCAACAGGATGGACGGGTAGATCGCGGCCGAGACCAGCTTTGCGCGCACCACGTCGATGCGCTGCTGGTAGTCGATGAAGCGCGAGAGCGAGCGCGGCAGGTCGGACGTGCCCTCGGCCGCCTTGACGATGCCGATGTAGAGCGGCGGGAACAGCTCGGGCTGCTCGGAGAGCACGGCCGAGAAACGGCGGCCCTCCCGCAGGCCGGCCAGCAGCCGTTCGAGCACGCCGCGGGTGGCCGGGTTGGCCTCCTTTTCCAGCAGCGCCTCGAGGCCCTCGACGATGCCCAGGCCGGCCGTCAGCAGCGCCAGCAACTCCTGGCTGAACAGCACCAGCGGCAGCGCGGCGCGCCGCCCGGCCCGCCCGCCCAGGCCGCCGATGCCGGCGCGCGCCGGCGCGATCGCGCTCACGAACAGGCCGCGCGCCTCGACCTGGCGGCGGGCGTCGGCCTCGTCGCGGCCAT
Organism: uncultured Duganella sp.; assembly: GCA_963513825.1. GTDB lineage: Bacteria > Pseudomonadota > Gammaproteobacteria > Burkholderiales > Burkholderiaceae_D > Rugamonas. The sequence continues at coordinate 14,672 of CAUPRW010000025.1, read as the reverse complement.
CGACGCGCAGATCGGCGATGACCATATCGGCCGACAGGGTGCGGACATCGAACTGCATGGGAGCGGCTTTCGTTGACGGGCGCTAGGGAAGGTGCGGGCGGCTCACTGGGCACCGATGTCGGCGTCCTCGCCGCTGCCGCCGGGCTGGCCGTCGCGCCCGAGCGAGACGATCTCGAACTCGGCCTTGGCGCCGGGCGCCTTGTACTGGTAGGGGTGGCCCCACGGGTCCGGCGGCACGCCCTTCTTCAGGTAGGGGCCGTTCCACTTGGCGGCCGCCGCCGGCGGCGCCACCAGCAGCGCGGCCAGGCCCTCCTCGGTGCTCGGATAACGGCCGACGTCGAGGCGGAAGGTGTCGAGCGATTTTTCGAAGGCGTCGATCTGGGCGCGGGCGATGGTCACCTCCGACTTGCCCAGCTGGGCGAAGTATTTCGGCCCCACGTAGGCCGCCAGCAAGCCGATGATGACGATCACCACCAGCAGTTCGAGCAGGGTAAAACCGCCGGCCTTGCGGGCCGCCGTCCAGCCATGATTCTTCGCCACTTCCATCCGCCCAACTCCTCGATTCACCCGACATGTATGGCCGCGCGCGGCGGCGCGGCGCTGACAAAGGCTACCATGCGCTTTGCCAGCAAGACAACCTTTTCTTGCGCCGCCGCCGCCGCGCGCGCCACCGTCCCCGGCGGACGATGCCGGCACCGATTCGGGCGCGATACTCTACCTCAAAAAAACCGTGCCGTAAGCCCCACACTTGTGCAACCTCAACAATGTTGCAGATTCTTCACACCGGTGCGCGCGGCGGCCGATGTCGCCACCAGAGCGGGAACCGAATTTCCGACGTCCATACCAATAGTTACCCGAATTTTCACTCCTAAACTTTTCACAATTTTATTGTCGCGGTTGCTACACTAAATGCCATCTTCCGCGCACGCGGACGAGCACGCCGGGCCCGGCGCGACCAGAACCTCGTTGTCTTTTGCAGCTCTATACTTAAAGGGTAGATACATGAAACGCAGCTTGCACCCCGCCGATGCGCCACCGACCGCATCGCGCCTCCGACTGACACAATTGGTCCGCGCAACCTTCCTCGCCGGCCTGACCATGGCCGCCACGGCCTCGGCCCGCGCCGACGCCATCGTCGACTTCAACGGCCTGCCGCCGGTCGAACTGACCCACGCGACGGCCGTCGTCAACAAAGGTTTCCAGGTCGCGCTGTATTCGAGCGCCCCCGACGCGCTGCCGATCGACGCGGCCGGCGCCATCATCGACGGCACCAACGCGTCCGACTCGTGCGGCCAGCTGCAATGCCCGTCGAGCAGCGGCGCCTACGCCGCCGTCATCGCCGACAGCTACGTCGAGCTGACCAGCACCAACGGCGGCGCGTTCGGCATCAAGTCGTTCGACGCCAGCTTCCTCGGCTCGAACCTGTACACCTACCCGGCCGTGCCGTCGCAGCTCATCATCGTCGGCATCCGCGCCGACAACACCACGCTGAGCCAGCAATTCGACCTGTTCGGCCCCACCGCCGGCCGCTTCAACTTCAGCCACTACCTGACCGACAGCGCCTTCTACGGCACCGAGTTCATCGCGCTGCAGATGGGGGCGACGTTCTGCCCGACCAGCGACCGCGCCAGCTGCTCGCTGTTTGAGACCGGGCTGGGCCAATTCGCCCTGGACAACATCGAACTGACCTCGCTGGCCGCGCCCGTGCCCGAGCCGTCGACCTGGCTGATGATGGGCGCCGGCCTGCTGGGCATCGCCGCCGCCGCCCGCCGCCAACGCCGTCAAGCCTGAGCCCCCACCGCCATCAAGGAATCCCCATGAAATTACGCCCTGTTTCCGCCGCCATCGCGCTGCTGCTGTCCGGCCTGGCGCTGCACGCGCACGCCGACGACGTGCGCCGTCCCTACATCGTGCAACTGGCCGACCAGCCGGTGGCGGCCTACACCGGCGGCGTGGCCGGCATCACCGGCACCAAGCCGGTGGCCGGCGGCCGCCTCGACACCGCCTCGCCCGCCAGCCAGGCCTACGTCAACTACCTCGACCAGAAGCAGCAAAGCGCCAAGGCGCTGGTGCCGTCGGCGCCGGTGCTGTACCACTACAACCTGGTGCTCAACGGCTTCGCCGCCATGCTCACCGACGCCGAGGTGCGCGCGCTGCAGGCCAACGCCGGCGTCACCTCGATCACCGCCGACGCCCCGCGCGAGCCGCTCACCAGCTACACCCCGTCCATGCTCGGCCTCGACGGCGCCGAAGGCCTGTGGTCCCAGCTCGGCGGCAAGGACAAGGCCGGCGAAGGGATCGTCGTCGGCGTCATCGACAGCGGCATCTGGCCGGAAAGCCCGTCCTACGCCGACCGCGTCGACGCCGACGGCAAGCCGACCTTCGCCAACGACGGCGCGCTGGCCTACACGCCGCTGCCCGGCTGGCAGGGCACCTGCCAGAGCGGCGAGGGCTTCACCGTGGCCAGCTGCAACAACAAGCTGATCGGCGCGCGCTTCTTCAACACCGGCTTCAAGGCCTCCGGCCTGGTGCAGCACTGGAGCGACTTCACCTCGCCGCGCGACTCGATCGGCGGCGGCCTGGGCGAAGGCGGCCACGGCACCCACACATCGACGACGGCGGCCGGCAACAACGGCGTCGACGCCTTCCTGCCCGGCGGCATTCCGATGGGCGCGACCTCCGGCATGGCGCCGCGCGCGCGCATCGCCGCCTACAAGGTATGCTGGAGCTACAACGACGCCACCCGCGCCACCGGCGCGCGCAACAGCTGCTGGGGCGCCGACTCGGTGGCCGCCATCGAGGCGGCCGTCAGCGACGGCGTCGATGTGCTGAACTATTCGATCAGCGGCGGCACGACGGTCACCGACACGGTCGACCTGGCGTTCCTGAACGCCACCAACGCCGGCGTGTTCGTGTCGGCCTCGGCCGGCAACGACGGTCCGGCCAACGAAGTCAACCACATCAGCCCGTGGCTGGCGACGATCGGCGCCTCGACCCACGGCCGCGAGTCCAAGGCCAGCGCCGCGCTCGGCAGCGGCACCACCTACAGCGGCGCCTCGCTCAACCTCACGCCGGTGCAGCCCAAGCCGCTCATCAACGGCAGCGCCGCCGCCCGCGCCGGCGCCAGCGCCGACGCCGCGCGCCTGTGCTACAGCGCCAACTGGGCCGGCGGCCCGGGCTTGGACCCGGCCAAGGTGGCCGGCAAGATCGTCACCTGCGTGCGCGGCACCAACGACCGCGTCGACAAGAGCCGCGCCGTCAAGGAAGCCGGCGGGGTCGGCATGATCATGGTCGACAACGGCGGCGGCACCGTCGCCGAGATCCATTCGGTGCCGACGGTCCACGTCAGCGCCGCCGACGGCGCGCTGATCCAGGCCTACGCGGCCACCCCCGGCGCCACCGCCGGCATCAGCAAGTTCGCCAACTCGATCAGCCCGAACGCGCCGGTCATGGCCGGCTTCTCGTCGCGCGGCCCGAACCGCTTCAACCCCGACGTGCTCAAGCCGGACATGACCGCGCCGGGCGTGGACGTGCTGGCCGGCGTGTCGCAAGGCTTGACCCAGGCCCAGCGCGCCGACCTCGTCAACGGCACGCTGGCCGGCGCGCCGGCCTTCGCGCTGTACCAGGGCACGTCGATGTCGTCGCCGCACGTGGCCGGCGTGGCCGCGCTGCTGCGCCAGCAGCATCCGACCTGGTCGCCGGCGGCGATCAAGTCGGCGCTGATGACGAGCGCCACGTCGACCTTCGACGACGGCCTGGCCGGGCAGCAGAACGGCCTGTTGCCGTGGTCCCAGGGCGCCGGCCACATCAATCCGACCGGCGTCGTGCCGCGGCCGTCCGGCAAGAGCTACAACAGCGCCGGCGCCGCCGATCCCGGCCTGGTCTACGACCTCGGCGCCACCGACTACAAGCGCTACCTGTGCGGCGAGGGCGTCAGCGGCCAGTGCGGCGACGGCGCCCTCAGCGGCGCCAACCTGAACCTGCCGTCGATCACGCTGGGCAACGTGGTGGCGCCGACCGACGTCACCCGCACCGTCACCAACGTCGGCGCCAGCGCCGCCACGTACACGGCCAGCGCCACCCTGCCCGGCTTTAGCGCGGCCGTCACGCCGGCGTCGCTGACCTTGGCCCCGGGCGAGAGCGGCAGCTTCAACGTGCGCGTCACGCGCACCACGGCCGCCAACAACGTCTGGCAGTTCGGCGAGCTGACCTGGCAGGACGGCAGCCACATCGTGCGGGTGCCGTTGACGGCCCGCTCGGGACGCGCGGTCACCGCGCCGGCGCTGGCGAGCAGCACCCGCGGCGCCAGTTCGCTGCTGGTGAGCCTGATCCCCGGCTTCACCGGCCGCATCGGCACCGCCGTGGGCGGCTTCAAGGAGGTCGCGCGCGGCAACGAGCAGACGCTGCCGGGCATCCTCGAGCCGCTCGACTCGGCCGCCGACGGCGCCGCCGCCTGCAAGGCCGGCGCCGTCGGCACCCGCCTGGTGCCGGTCACGGTGCCGGCGAACACGGTGGCCGTGGTGCTCGAGACGTTCGACCGCGACACCGGCGCCAGCGGCGGCCCGGTCCCTGACGACCTCGACCTGCTGCTGCTCGATCCGCAGGGCGGCGTCGCCGCCTCCAGCCTGAACGGCGGATCGAACGAGCGCGTGCGCCTCAACAGCCCGAGCGCCGGCGCCTACCAGGCTTGCGTGATCAACTACGCGCCGGCCGACGGCGTGGCCACTGCCTTCCGCCTGTCGTCGGCGGTGGTCACGCGCGCCGACCTCGGTGGCAACCTGCGGGTGGCCACGCCTAGCCGGGTCTATACCAACATCGTCGCCACCGCCACGGCCAGCTGGAGCGGCCTGGCAGCGGGCAAGCGCTACTACGGCGGCCTGCAGTTCCTCGACACGGCCGGCAACGTCGGCGCGTCGACCACGATCCTGGTGCAAACCAACGACCCGGTACCGATGGTGCAGGGCCTGCCGCGCGCGACCCGGCGCCTGAGCAGCCGCTAAGCGCAGCGGGCGGCGCGCGCCGCCCGCCCCGCCAACGCACAACGCCGCGTCCCGACCGGGACGCGGCGTTTTTTTATGGCCCGTCAGGCCGCCCGCGCCAGCGGCGGCGGCGCGAACAGTTGCAGCGCCATGCCGCGGGCGATCGCGTGGGCGCGGTTCGACACGCCCAGCAGCCGGTACAGCCGCTGCAGGTGGTTCTTGACGGTCAGGCCGCTGATGCCGAGGATCTGGCCGATCTCGTCGTTGCTCTTGCCCTCGCGCACCCAGTGCAGCACTTCGGCCTCGCGCGCGCTCACCGGGCGCGCCAGGGCGGACGCGCCCGGTGAGCGCGCGCCGTCCCGGCCGGCGCGCCGCAGCGCCAGGTCGAGCTGGGGCAGCAGCAAGTCGAGGAAGTGGGCGTGGCGCGCGTGCGGCCGCTGCGGCAGGCCGAACAGCGCGAAGAAGGTGGCGCCGCCGGGCAGCGCGCCGCTGCCGTGCAGCAGCATATTGTCCAGGCCCAGCTCGCGCAGCTCGCCCTGGAAGGCGGCCAGCGATTGGCCGGCGCGGGCGGCGTCGGCACCGGGGCCGGCGTCGAGCCGGGCCGGCAGCGGCACGGCGCCGGGGCCGGACCGGCCGCCATGGCCGCAGTGGCGCGCCAGGCGCGCGGCCAGGCCGTCGAACGGATCGTCGAGGCGGGCGCGCACGGCCGCGTCCAACGGCGCGCCGTGCAGGCATTCGAGCTGCCGGACTTGGCCGTGGGCGTCGAGCCGCAGGCACACCATGACGCGGTGCGGCAGCAGCGCCTGCAGCGCCCCCTGGCTCCACAAAAACAATTGGCGCGCGTCGCGCACCGGCAGCGCCGACTCGATCGCGTGCAACAGGTACTCCTGCTCGCGCCGGCTCAGGATGACCGGCGCCATGGCGTCGGCGCTCACGCCCCCGCCCCGCCGCCGACGAAGCGGTAGCCGCTGCCGCGCACGGTCTCGATGCGGCGCTGGTGGCCGCTCGGCGCGAGCGCGCTGCGCAGGCGGCCGACGTGGCTGTCGACGGTGCGCTCGTCGAGATAGGCGGTGCGGCCCCAGACCTGGTCGAGCAGCTGGGCGCGCGTGTGCACGCGCTCCGGGTGGTTCATCAGGAAATTGAGCAGGCGGAACTCGACGCGGCCGAGCGCCAGTTCGCGCGCGCCGGCCGTCACCCGCAAGGTGTGCGGATCGAGCCGCAGGCCGGCCACCTGCAATGCGCCGTGGCCCTGCCCGCCCGGCGCGGCGGCGCCCGCCGCCGGCCGGTGGCGGCGCAGCAGCGCGTGCACGCGCGCCACCATCTCGCGCGGACTGAACGGCTTGGTCATGTAGTCGTCGGCGCCGCCCTCGAGCGCCATGATCTTGTCGGGCTCGCCGCAGCGGTCGGTCACCATCATGATCGGCAGCGCGCGCGTGGCCGGCCGCGCGCGCAGCCGGCGGATCAGTTGCAGCCCCGATTCGCCGCGCAGGGTCCAGTCAGTCAGCAGCAGGCCGGGCACGCCGTCCTCGAGCATGAGCAAGGCGCTTTCGGCGTCGCGCGCGCGGCCGACGGTGTGCCCCGCCATGCCGAGGTTGAAGGCGATCAATTCCTGGACGGCGGGGTCGTTTTCAATGACAAGGATGTGGGCGGCTGGCATGGCGGATCCGTGTAAAGGAAACACTATGCAACAGCCGGTCCGGCATTGCTAATATGATTTGCAGCGGGGATTTATAGGTTGCCGCTATATATGCGGGCCGCGCGCCGCCGGCCGGGACGTCCCGGCAGCGGCGCCCGCCTCAGGCTCAGGCCGCGGGCGCGGCGCGGCGGCGGGCGATGCCGCCCACCAGCGCCAGCCCGGCGCCCAGCATCAGCCAGGTCGACGGTTCCGGCACCGCCGAGACGGCGGCCAGGCCGGCGGCCGCGTAGCCGACGCCGACGCTGCCGGCGCCGCTGGCGGCCGGGGTCCAGTTCAGCGCCAGCACGTTGCCGTCCGGGTCGACGTTGCCCAGCTGGGTCAGGCCGTCGGCGCCGTACAAGGCCACCGAGAACTTGCTCGCGATGGCCGCCGGCGACGGGTCGGGCAAGCCGCCGAAGGTGACGTCGAAGCTGACCTTGCCGCCGAAGGCGATGGCGTGGAACAGGTCGTTGTAATCGCTGCCGTTGCCGAACAGGAAGCCGGCGCCGGCGGCCGACACCTCGCCGGCGGTGACGAAGTCGGCGCCGAAGCCGGCCAGGTTGTCGATCAGCGCGCTGGCGGCCACGGCCGGCACGCTGGCCGGGTTGAACTGCAGGTCGAGCCAGCCGCCGCCGGTGAAGCCGCTCGTGTCGAGCTCGACGTGCAGGGTCTGGGCCGACGCCAGGCCGGCGCCGGCGGCCAGCGCCAGCGCCAGCAGCGCGCGGCGCATCGTCGTTACGGGAAACGTTTTAGTGGCGAACATGGTGGGCATCCTTAGAAAGAACCGCTGTAGGTGGTGGTGGTGTAGCCGATGTTGGCGGTCGTGCCGGTCTTGCTAAAGCTCAGCGGGAACGACACGCTCGCGCCCGGCGCGAGCGAGGCGGCATCGACGGTGATGTACGGCGCGCCGGCGCGGCTGCCGCTGGCGTTGGCCAGCGTCACACCGGCGGCCAGGCCGTTGAAGACGACCTGCAACGGGCCGGCCAGCGGCGCCGCGCCGGTGTTGGTGACGGTGAAGGTCGAGCCGTAGCGGCCGGTGGCGCGGTTGAACGCCAGGCCGGTGCCGGTCGCGCGCACGCTGGCGCTCACGTCGAGCGCGGCCGGCGCCAGGTTGAGGCTGACGATGACCGGATCGTGGTCCGACGCGCGGTACGGCGCGGCCGTGTACTTGTCCTGCGGCTTGCCGTCGGTGTTGTAGTCGAGCACGGGCGGTTCGTCGGCGTTGTTGTGCCATTCGGCCGCGCCTACCACGGCCGGGCTGAGCGCGGCGCTGGCCAGCGCATGGTCCAGGTAGCCGGCCTCGCCGTTGAAGACGTACGAGTACGGCAGCGCGCCGGCGCCGCGCACGAAGCGCTCGAGCTGGTTGACGTAGCCCCGGTTGACGATGGCCGCGATCGGGTCCTCATGGCCGTAGGAATTGAAGTCGCCGATCAAGAGCACCTTGGCGTCGCCGGCGGCGGCCACCACCTGCGGCACGAAGGTGTCGACCAGGCGGCGCGCCTGCGCCACGCGGGTGGCGTTCCAGCAGCTCTGGCCGTCGCCCTTGTCGCCGTCCGCGCTCGACGGCGCCGGGCAGCTGCCCTTGGACTTCAAGTGGTTGACCACCAGCGAGAACTTGCCGCCGTTGGCGGCCTTGAAGGTCTGCGCCATCGGCGGCCGGTTGTTGAGCGCGTCGGCGTCGGACAAGGCGCCGCCGACCAGGGTCAGCACGGCCGGCTTGTAGATCATCGCCACCCGGATGGCGTCGGTGCCGGTGGCCGGCGGCGCCGGCACCACGGCGTAGGTCGGCAGGCCGCCCGGCGCGATCGCGTCGTTGAGGGCGGCGACCAGGCGGCCGACGCTGTACTCGCCGCTGTTCTGGATCTCCATCAGGCCGAACACGTCGGCGTCGATCGCCTGCAGCTCGCCGACGATCTTGGCGCGCTGGCGCAGGTACTCGGCGAGGTTGTCGGCGCCGCGGCAGTTCGCGCGCACCGGCGCCGTATCGCCCAGCGCGCAGCCCTGGTTGGCGCCGCCGGCGTCGGTGGCGCCGTTGGTGAAGGTGGTGAAATAGTTGAGCACGTTGGCGCTGGCGACCTTGACGTTGCCGGCGGCCAGCGCCGGCGGCGCCGTGCGCGGATTGTCCTGCGAGAACACCGGCGCGCGCGTCGGCTGCAGCTTGAAGCCGGCGCCGCCGCCGCCCTTGGCGCCGAAGTCGACCACGCCGGTCAGGTCGGCCACGCTGTCGCCGGCGCGCAGCGAACCGTCGGCCTCCAGGTAGGGAATGGTGGCCGGCGTGGTGAACACGCCATCGTCGAGGATGATCTGGTCGCGCGCGTTGGCCGCCGCCAGCGCGATGGCCTCGGCGCTGCCGGCGCGGTAGCGGTTGGTCGGCACCTCGAGCCGCGCCGACGACAGGGTCACCTCGCCGCGGTCGCCCAGGTACTGCAGTTGCGAGACGGTGAGCGGCTGGGCGAAGCGCACCAGCATGCCCTCGACCCGGCCCAGGTCCGGATGCGGCAGCGCGATGTTGGTCGGCGCGATGGCGATGCCGCCGGCCAGCTTGACGATGCCGGTGACGGTGGTCAGCTCGGTGTAGGGCCGGGTGGCGCCGTTGGGCACGAAGTCGGCCACGGTGCCGCTGATGCGGATGCGGTCGCCCACCTGCACGGTGCCGGTGTTGGCCGCCGTGGTGAAGACGAACAGGCCGTCCGACGTCAACGGATCGCCGTCGCCGTGCTCGTCCTGGATGAAGAAGCCCGAGCCGAGCTTGGCCGTGATGACGCCCTCGGTGGTTTGCACGGTGCCGGCGTACGGGCTGCCCGGGGCGCTGCCCTGGATCTGCGGTATCGTGTGGGTCAGCGTGGCCGGAGCGGCGACGGCCACGTCGATGACGCAGCTCTCCTGCTGGGCCTGGTCGTTGCCGAAGCGCACCGTCACCGGATAGGTGCCGGCCGCCACGCTGGCGGCCACGCTCAGGGTGGCGCTGGCGCTGGCGCCGGCGGCGGCGGCCGGCACGAAGTCGACCAGCGCGATGCCGGCCACGGCGCCGGCCGTGATGGCGGCGCTGTCGACGATGCCGTCCTGGTCGCTGGCGCCGAGGGCGGCGCCGCCGGCCACGCCGAAGGCGACCGCCAGGCGCGCCGGGCAGCTGGCGACGATCGGCGGCGCGCTCGGCGCGCCGCAGGCGTTGCGGGCGCTGGCGCGGTTGCGCGGGGCCGGCGCGCCGGTGGCAAAGTCGGCCGCGTTGTTGTCGGTGTCGACGCAGCCGGCGCCGGCGCGCAGCGCGGCGGTGGTGTTGGTCAGCCCGGGGCCGTTGGCGCCCTCGAAGGCGCCGGCGTTATAGCCGAGCAAATCCATCAGCGAGTCGCCGCCCGGGGCGGTGCCGGCCAGCGCGGCGACGCTGCTCACCAGCGCCACCTTGCCGGCCGTGCCGCTCATGGCCAGCGTGCCGAGCGACGGGTCCGGCGTCGGCAGGCTCTCGCTGCCGCCGCTGCCCTGCGCCTGTTGCATCAGGTAATACTGGCCCGGTTCGAGCACCACCGTGCCGTCGACCCGGCTCACGTTCCAGGTGCCGCCGGCGGCGCTGGCGTATTGCACGCTCCAGCCGCTGATGTCGACGGCGGCGTCGGAACGGTTGAACAGTTCGACGAAATCGTTCTTGAGGGTGGCGCCGGCATTGCCGCCGCCGCCATACACCTGGCTGATGACGACCGGCGAGGCGGCGCGGACGGCCGGCGCGGCCGCCAGCGCCAGCAGCGCGCCGGCCAGCGCGACGGCGACGGCGCGGCGGCGGCCGGGAACGGTGGCCGCGCGGGCGGCGGTCGACTGCGGAGGTTTTTTCATGATCGGTCCTAAGGGTGGGCGGTGGCGGTAATGAACGGCGTACTCTCGATATTATTATGTAAATATTAGTCGATGGGAATGACGACTTGATGACGCGCCGTTGATCCGTTCGGACCAAGCGCGCCGGGGCGCCACGACGGCGCTCAAATCCGCTGCGAAAGCGTAAATGTGTCATAAAGATTAATATATAATAGCAACTATGATTGACACGCGCGCACGTTCAGTCAACACCGGGCGGGGCCGAGTCTCCTGCCGTGTCCAGCATCCATCGAGGGAGTTATCGTGAACCGTTTTAAACTGAAGTCGCTTTTGGCCGCCGTCCTGAGCGTGGCCGCCCTGCCCGTCCTGGCGGCCCCGTCGCTGCACTATACGGTCACCGAACTGGGCATGTTTACGCCGACGGCGATCAACAACCTCGGGCAGGTCAGCGGCTTTGCCAACACCGGCTTCGAGCAGGTCGCGGTGCTCTACAGCGGCGGCGCGCTCAACCCGCTCGGCCAACTGGCCGGCTCCAGCGAGGCTTACGGCATCAACGACGCCGGCAAGGTGGTCGGCGTCCACGGCGACGACCCGCGCGCGTTCTCCTACGCGGCCAACCAGGTCAGCGAGTTCGCGCCGGCCGGCAGCACCGCCCGCGCCGTCAACAACGCCGGACAGATCGCCGGCGCCATCGCCAGCGGCGACGACACGCATGCCTACGTGTATGCCAACAACAAGCTCACCGACATCAACGACGGCGGCGCCGGCAGCGGCAGCATGGCCGCGGCCATCAGCGACAACGGCACGGTGGTCGGCACGCGCTGGGATGACAAATTCGGCGAACGCCACGCCTTCATCCACGCCAACGGCAACACCGTCGATTTGTCGGGCGCCGTCGGCGGTTTCAGCAACGCCACCGGCGTCAACGACCAGGGCCAGGTGATCCTCACGGCGCAGGCGGACCAGCAGTCCGCGTTCAAATCCTATTTCTACGCCAACGGCGTGGCGACCGACCTCGGCTCGCTCGATGGCGGCAACGTCTTCGCCAACGGCATCAACAACGCCGGCGCCGTGGTCGGCACGGCCGACTTCTTCAACTGGCCCAACCTCACGGGCGGCTTCATCTGGCGGGACGGCGTCATGGTCAACCTCAACGCGCTGATCGATCCGGCGCTGGGCTGGACCATCACCGGCGCCTTCGACATCAACGAGAACAACCAGATCGCCGTGACCGGCTGCAGCGCCTTCGGCGACTGCCAGGCGCTGCTGCTGAGCGTGAGCGCGGTGCCGGAACCGGAGACCTACGCGCTGCTGATCGGCGGCCTGGGCCTGGTGGGCTGGTCCGCGCGGCGCCGCAAAGCGGCCGCCTGACGCGGGCGTTGGACAAAAAAAAGCGGCCGAGGCCGCTTTTTTCACGTCACCACCCGGCGCCGCTCAGCGCGCATACGGGGCGGCCAGCGGGTCGCCGATGAACACGCCCTGGGTCGGCCACGCCACGCTCTTCCAGTAGGCCTCGACGGCCGTGTCGCCGCGCGCGTAGTGCTTGAGCAGCACGGTCGGCTGCGGGAACTTTTGCCAATAATTGCACGGCTCGGACACGCTGCCATAGCTGGCCGTCGCGCCCGCCTCGAGCCAGCGCAAACTGCTCATCTGGAAATTGCCGAGCAAGTCGCCGCCGGCCGACGTCAGATGGTCGGCCAGCGCGCCCGGCAAAAAGCGCAAGGTGTCGAGCTTGTCGACCCTGGCCAGGCCGGTCTGGTAGACCATCACGTCCTGGGCGCCTTCGAGCACGTCGGCGCTGAGGTTGCGGATCGTCAACTCCTGCGCCGGCAGGCGGCCCGAGCGCGGAAAATACGGGGCGCGCACGTTGCGCGCGCGGTCCGAGGTGCTCAGGTAGTAGGCGCTGGCCGGCGGCGGCCGGAAATAGCGGGTGGCGCCGCGCGCGATGAGCGCCCTGGCCTGCTCGACCGATCCGCTCGGCATGAGCATGCTCAGGCGCGCGTTGGCGTCGCCGGCGGTGGCGGCGTCGAACGCCGGGCCGACCTTGCCCGGTCCGCAGGGGGCGCGGCATTGGGCTGCGTCAAAGCCGAGCGTGAGCGCCGAGGTGATCGAATTGCATTCGACCGCGTACGGCGCGGTCCACACCATCAGCACGGCGCGGATGCCCGGTGCCAGTTGCGACAGCACTTGCTGGCGCAGCGGCGCGAACTCGGCCTCACTCAGGCGCCGCGGGCTGCCGGGAATGCGCACATGGATGATGTTTTTCTCGGGAACGTCATGGGCTTGGCGGTACAGGGCGGCAATGGCCACGCTGTTGGGCTCATCATCGTTGACCACCACGGCCAGTTCGGCGGCGGCGATGCGCGCGGCACGCGCCGCCGGCGCCGCCAACAGCGCCAGACATATAAAAATATAGGAAAAACAACGCACTCAACCTCCCCTGGATATCGCGCAGCGCCCGCGCGGCTCGGGCGATTATAGTCCGCTTTGACGGCGGCCAGCGGTGGCGCGGCAAGGCGTCGACGCGCAAGCGGTGCGGGCGCGCGATCAGGCGGGGGTGGAAGACGACACGTGCAAAAAAACAGGGCCGGCGTCGCGGTCGTAGCGCGATGCCGGCCCGAATGGCGAGCTAGCTAATTAAGCGGCTTTTTTGGCGGCACGACGACGGGCGACGAAGCCGACCAGGCCCAGACCGGCCATCATCATGGCGTAGGTTTCGGCTTCAGGCACCGGGGTCAGGGTCATTTCGGCGCCGTACGAGCTGTTTTTACCCAAGACTTGACCGGTCACTTCCAGATAGTAGTCACCAGCGCCAACGATGGATACTGGCAGCTTCCAGTTATCTTCCAGGCCGGTGTGGTTGGAATTGGCGTTGTCGTTGATGCCTTGCACGACCAGGGTGCCGGCGGCGGTGAAGACGTTGAACGACGACACATACAGATCTTGCGTTTTCAGCGGCTTGGCGGTCAGCGAACCGGTGGTCAGGTTCGAACCGCCGACGCTGAACGTGTAGCGGTCGGTGAAATTCTTGTTGATGACGCTGTTGCCAATGAAGGTATTGCCAAAGTGGGCGGCCCAGCCGTCCGAATCACCCAGCAGTGGCAGCGGCTGGCTCAACACAGGAATGGTACCGGACGACGGTGGCAGATCGGCAGCCGACGCGAACTGGGAGACCAACGAGGTAGCGAGCACTGCAGCAGCAAACACCGATTTCGAGAACATTTTCATTTTTTTTCCGTTCGTAAGTGATGCCACTAGGCACCGGTTATTAGGAGAACCAACCCTGAGTCAAATGATAGCATAAAAATATTCACAATGCTTATTTATTTACCATGAATCATTTCTTTATTATAACAACCGGCCCATTCCGCCCGCCTTGCCCCACGATTATCACGCGACGAATATATTGCAGCGCAATATGCATCGAAACAGCGCGGAACAAGGCGTCAGCAGTGTGGCTTTCACGACACAGTGACGCAACGCAACACTATGCAAACACCTCGGCGTCGGCCAACAGCACGCCGGCCTGGTCCTTGGCCGACAGCAACGGCGCGCCGTCCAGCGGCCAGCCCACGCCGAGCGCCGGATCGTTCCACAGGATGGAGCGCTCGTACTCCGGCGCCCAGTAATCGGTGGTCTTATAGAGGAACTCGGCGTGCTCGCTGGTGACCAGGAAACCGTGGGCGAAACCGGGCGGTATCCACAATTGGCGCTTGTTGTCGGCCGACAGCTCGACGCCATACCAGCGCCCGAAGCTTGGCGAGCTCTTGCGCAGATCGACGGCGACGTCGAACACCGCCCCCGCCGTCACCCGCACCAGCTTGCCCTGGGCCTGCTGGATCTGGTAATGCAGGCCGCGCAGCACGCCCCTGGCCGAGCGCGAATGATTGTCCTGCACGAAGGCGGCCGTCACCCCGGTGGCCTCGGCGAAGCGGCGGGCGTTGAAACTCTCATAGAAAAAGCCGCGGTCGTCGCCGAACACGCGCGGTTCGAGCAGCAGCAGGCCGTCCAGCGGCGTGGTAATGATGTTCATCGTGGCACCACCTTGTCTTCGAGGATTTGCAACAGATATTGGCCGTAGTTGTTCTTCTTGAGCGGCTCGGCCAGCTTGCGCAGCTGGTCGGCGTCGATATAGCCCTTGCGGAAGGCGATCTCCTCCGGGCAGGCCACCTTCAGGCCCTGGCGCTTTTCGATGGTGGCGATGAACTGTCCGG
>CAUPRW010000024.1:0-89610 GCA_963513825.1 uncultured Duganella sp. | reverse complement strand
TCGGCACCGTCACGCGCATCAACGCGAAGTCATGTTCGCTGCTGTGTGACGGCGAACAGTGGCGTGTCTCCCCCGGACTGCTGCGTAAGATCATCGATTTGTAAGCTGCGCGCCGAATACGGGTTCCGCTGACACTTACGTCCAGTTTGCCGTGGAATGGGTGTCCAGTTTGGCGCGGAAAACGCATGCTGCTTGCGCGGAGCAGCACATTCTCGGGATTACCCAATTGCTGCCACGGCGCGTGATGGACGGTTAATCACATCCAAGCGCTACTTAGACGCTGGGATTGGGCGACATTTTCGGATCCCACAATTGGATAGTTTATTGCCGGATATCCTAGGTATAATGGGATTTTTTCTGAGCAATATTTCATGGCTGAAACAGACATTCCAGCACGCACGGAATTCCTGTACTGGGACTGTAGCAATGCGCCGAATGCGAGGAAAGACGTTCGCGAAGGCATGTACACAACCTTGTCGGCGCTGGAACGACGGTATCGCAGGAGCGGATTCATGCGAGGCCTGCGCGAGCCGGCAGAGATGCTGGACGAAGTATTCAACCTGCTACTGCCTGAGCGTCGCCCGGTGGACTTCCTGGTGTCCCGGCTTGGCGAGGACCAGATGATGCTGCGCCCGGCGGTCGCCCTGCCGAGCCATCAGAACGCTTGGCCCGAAGGCATGGTGCTGGCGCTGCGGGGCCGGGTGGATCGCAGCGCGCGCACGCTGCGCGTGAATGGTATCGTCGGCCTGCATGATCATCACGCCCGCGATTTCGAAAGCCTGCTCACCGTGGTTCCCGTGCGCGGCAGTAGCCTCGCCCGCAATCCGGCCGACAACCTGCTGGCATCGCCATGGTTCGACGCATTGCCATCGATGGCCAGCGTCACCAGCGCAAAGCTGCAGGAGTGGAGCGACTACCTGGAGTGGAAGCGCAAGCTCATCGATGCGGGCGTGGCCGGCGCGCGCTATGTGTCGCGCACGCTGGAGCAGGATGGCATCTGGACTTTCGATGTCGTCATTGCCGATACGCCGAAACGCACTGCAATCCAGAAAGCGCTGAAGAAACGCGATCTGTACGCTTTGTCGCTGGACTATTCGGGAGCGGACTGGGAACTGAAGTGGGTGGATACCAGGCGCGGCAGCCGCTGCAATCTGGGCGATATGTCCGGCTCGCCGACACAGACGGACGCCTTGCCGGACGAATTGCGGAAGGAATTGCCGGGCGCCGCGCTGTATTCCTATCGCTACCTGTTGTCCGATGCGGACAAGGCCGAGTTCGAGAAGCTGTGCGAGTTGCGAGGCGTGGACGATGCCTGCCGGGTCATGGAAGGGCGCATGCCTGAACAGGGTTTTATCGCCACCAATGCTGAGGGCGACCGTTCATTGGTCAAGCGCCAGCAGGGCGAAATCCAGGAGTTGCGCCTTAACCCGGGACAGGCGCCGTTCCTCGCGGCCTATTTGTTCGACATCCGGCAAGCCCAACCGCCTGGCGACGAGGACATCGGCCCCGACGATTGGCTGCGCGGCGACATGAACGCCGACCAGAAGACTGCGGTGCGGATGATGCTGAACACCCGCGAGATCTCCCTGATCCAGGGCCCACCCGGCAGCGGCAAGACCACCATGATCGCGGAAGCGATCTATCAGCTGACGCGGCGCGGGAAGAAGGTGTTGCTGGCCTCGCAGGCCAACCTGGCGGTCGACAATGCGCTGGAGCGTCTGTCCGGCGTCCCCAGCATCCGTGCCATCCGCCTCGGCGGCAAGGCAGACCAATCCCAGCCTTTCGCCGAGCCGAACGCGCCGGCCAGTTACTGGAGCACCGTCGCCAAGGCTTGCGACGAGCAACATGTGCGGGCGTGGGACGCCGCCGATGCACGGGTGAGGGAGTTACGCGCGCAGGTCGATCAACTGGCCTTGCTGCAGGGCGACCTGGACCTGGTGATCGATGCCACGCGCATCGCGGGCGAGCGCATGGCCGACGACGCGGCGGCCGTCGAGGCGGCACGCGCAAGCCTGGCTGCGGCACGGCACGAGCACGCCCTGCTGGAAGACGCCGGGCGCTTCTTGCATGGCGTCGACGACGATGCCGCGTTGTGGAGCGGCAGCCTGCCGGCGTGGCTGTGCGCTCCCTTGCATGCTGGGCTTAGCGCCGCATGGCGTCTGCTCGACGACGCCGGCTTGCGGTCCGGACCATCGCTGGGGATACTCGATCCGCTCGCGGCGGCAGCGCAGTCGCAGGACCTGTTCCTGTTTGCGCGCCATGTCTCGCGCATCGCCGCCAAGCTGCCCGGCATCAGGAACGAGATTGAGCGGCTGGCGCAAAACGCCTCCGGCCAATTGCTGACGGCCGAGCAGGAGCGCCGGATACGCGCGTTGAGCGAAGAAAGGCAGCGCCTGATCGACCTGTTCTCTAGCTGCGACGACGTTCCCGACCTGCAGGAGCGGATGAATGTGTGCAGCAAGGAGTTGCGCGCGCTGACGACGTCGGGCGGCTTGGATCGTGGCTGGTACGCCAGCGTGTTCCAGGCCAATGTCGATGTGTTCGACCAGCAGGCGACGCCGGCGCTGGTCGCGCAGCGCCTGACGCTCGCCGCCGGCGCTTTGGAGGCGGCGCAAGCGCTGCTGGCCCAGGCGTGGGTGCATGCAAAGGAATTGCTGGCCGATGCGCAAACGCGGGCCGGTGATGTCCGCGCGCTGGAACTGCAGCTTGCCGAGCGCGAACGCACCCAGCGCGATCATCGCTTCGATGCCGAGTCCCAGGAGCGGCATCTGGCGGCGGCGCTGGCTCGCCTGCAACTTGTCGTCGGCGACCGGCCGGTCGCCACGGATACCGCACAGCGCCTGTGCGCGGAGATGTTGCGCGGAGCTCGCGAGGCGCTGGCAGGCTGCAGCGAGGCGGTGCAGCGCATCGAAACCGTGCGCACCGACTGGTCGCCGATCCTGCGGGAATGGATCGCCGGTTTGGAGAAGCGGACCTCTGGCGTTGCTGCCGGCTATCTCGAAGCAACCTTCCGCCAGAATTGCAATGTGGTGGCGGTGACCTGCAACGAGTCGCGCAAAACCCTGAGTGAAGCGGGTCATCACAGTTTCGATGTCGCGATCATCGACGAGGTCAGCAAGGCAACGCCCCCGGAGCTGCTGATGGCGATGTCGATGGCGCGCGCCATTGTGCTGGTGGGCGACCACCGCCAGCTGCCGCCGGTCTTCAAGGAAGGGGGCTCCGCCCAGGAACTGCTTGAAGAAATGGAAGAACAGGCGGCCGAGGGGGATGAGCAGGAGCGCGAGGAAGTGGCGCTGACGGCGGAGAACATCAAACGCTACGAGCACCTGGTGTCGGCCTCGCTGTTCAAGCAGCACTTTGAAGACGCCGCGCCTTCGTTGAAGGCCTTCCTGCTGACGCAATACCGCATGCATCCGCAGATCATGGATGTGGTCAACAAATTCTACGAGAATCGCCTGACATGCGGCCTGGCCGACCCGGACGGCCTGCTGCCCACGACGCCGAAGCGGGATGTGCGGCTGCATGGGCTGGAGCTAAACGGCCCGGGCGGCGTGTCGTATCTGTCGACGGACCAGCATGTGCTGTGGGTCGATTCTAGCCAGACACCGTCGGGCGAACAGGCGCTGGAGTCGGCGAGCATCAGCGGCGGAAAGTCCAACCACGCCGAGGCGGCGCTCATCGTCAAGATGCTGCGCGACATCGACAACGCTTGCAGCGCACAGGGCCACGGCAAGGATAAGGCCGCCATGAAGGACGTGGGCGTGGTCAGTTTCTACAATCTGCAGGTACGCATCATCAGAGATCTGATCGCCAAGGTGACCCGCGGAGGGCAGGCATTCAAGGCGATCAAGGTCGAGGTCAACACCGCCGACAATTACCAGGGCAAGGAAAAGCCGATCATTCTGGTCAGCCTGGTTCGCAACCCACCGCACCGCCTGTCGGCCAGGGCCAATACGGCACGGTTCGAACGCATCAACGTGGCGTTTTCGCGGGCGCAGGAGTTGCTGGTGATTGTCGGCGCCGCCGACAAGTTCCGCAACTATCCCGTGAACTTGCCCAACCTTGATCGTCCGGGCAAAACCGTCAAGCACGTGTACGGGCAGATCCTCGACGAAATCAGCCTCGGCGGCGGTTTCCTGCATCCACTGCAGGTCGTCGACCAGGGCAGCTATCGGCAGCTGATTCCGGAGGCGGCGCCGGCGCGTGCGCCGAAGCAGCGACATCCACATGTCAAAAGGAAGCATCCATGACCGGCGCTGTTCGCCTCAACCTGGGCGTGCCGGTGCAACGTTTCAGCATCACCGTACAGCACGCAACACCGCGCGTTCCGAATGCGCTGGAATCCGCACTCATTCAGATTCTCCTGCGGCTGGGCAATTCACCGCAGTACCGGGCGCGCGCGCTGGTCGAACTGTTCAGCGACATGCTGTGCATTCCGCAGTCGGCGTTGTGGCTGGCGCCCGTGTTGCAGGAGCTGACCGATATTCGTCTGCTGACATGCGGCCGGGACCTGGACGATATCGATGCGATCGTGCTGGGCGACCTGGCCTTGACCGAACGCGGCCAAACGATGGTCGACAACGGCAAGCTGCTGGGGCGTCCCCAGCGGATAGCGCTGACCTGGTGCTGGGACCCCGTCGCGCTGGAAGTCCGCAACCCGCAGCAGTGGGACCGTTTGCAAAAGCAGGCGCCGCCGCTATCGCTACCGGCCGAGTCGTATCAGGACGTGTTTCCCATGGATGCCTTCCGTGCAGACCTGGCGAACGCTTCCTGGTACCGCCCCGGCGAAACGGAAATCGAGACGGTGAGCGTGAAGGAAGGAGCGGAGGTGGCGTGGGAGTCGATCAGCGTGGACGTCGCATCGGACCGCGCGCGCCTGCTGTGCACGACTTCGCGCCCGGCCGTGCAGCAGTACCTGCAAGAACAAAATGACGCCACGCTCACGGACCGTCTCGCGGCTGCGATATTTGGCGAGGCCTATGCAAGCTTCGATGACTGGGCGCAGGTCGCTCCGTCCGCAGGCGCGAGCTTCATCCCGCTGCCGCAGTTGGCCGAACGGCTTGGCGATGCCGTTGACGCAGCATTCGACAATACCGCCCTGGATCTGTTCGACGGCATCTGGGATGCGCCGGCGGGAAGCCTGCGCGTCCATTATGCGGCCACCGGCGACGCGCCGGTGGCCGAACGGGGCGCCGATGGCGAACAGCGGATCGTCAGCGGACGCGCGCTGTCGGCGGCATCGGGCAATGTGATTGTCGATGGCGATGGCTGGAGCCTGTGTCGCGTCGCGGTGCAGATCGGCCGCGCCACTGTGGCGGCGCCGGTGGCGCTGGCGCAATCGCGTGGCCAGAAAATGGCCGATGCGGCGCTCGCGCAAGCGTTGCTGCAGAGTGGCGAAGCTGGGCAAATCGCGGCGGCACTGCGCCTGGATGCCGCCACCGCCTGGCCCAGCCTGCTGCAAAGCCTGCGTGCTGCCCATCGCGGCAAGGCGTGCCTTGACGAGGTGCTGAGGTGGATGGCGGAAATGACCCGGCACGCGCCCAACGCCGCCGCAGCCGTGGATCGCCATGTGTTGCAGGAGGCTTTTTTGCAGGCCTTGCGCGAGCACGGGCGCATCGATACCGCAGGCGATCTGACCACTTGGCGCATCGCTTTGCAGGCGTTTGAATTGCCGTCGGCACCCGCCGCGATGCAGCAGTTGCTGGAGGCGGCCTGTCCCGCATCGAGCATCGCCGGGCTGCATGCGATGACGCACGAGGCACGTCTGGTCACGAAGAATTTCTGCGTGCCTTACGGCCCGGCCACCTACGCCAGCTCGCTGGTGGCCGAGTACCTGGCGCTTGGCAGCCTGGATAAGCTCGAGCGTGCTTTGCGCAATCCGAATCCGTTCGAGCGCCAGTTGCTCGCTGTATGGAAGGAGGGCGGCGCCTTGGGCCGCATGCTCGGCACCACCTTCCCGATAGCGGCGCCGGCGCCGCAAGCGCTGGCGAAAATCCTGCGTGAACAAAAAGTCGAAGCCTGTTCCAACGCCATCGGCCAATGGCGCGCCCTGCTGGACGACTTCTACCGCCAGGCGCAACTCGATGCCCCTGACGCCGCCAGCCCGTTTGAAAAGAGCCGCATCTCGCTACAGGATTGGCAAGATCAACTGGCGCGCGCCGCATCCAGCGGAGCCGGCCAGTACGACTATGTGTTCGTTGTCGACACGAACGCGCTGATCAATTTGCCCGAGCTGCCGCAGAAGATGGTCGGGAATGTGTTGCTGGTCGTGCCCCAGGTCGTCTGGGATGAACTTGACCGCAAGAAGCGCGATCCGGCGTTGAGGAAGGCGTCCAACCGGGCGGCGCAGCTGTTGACCGAGATGCCGGCCGCACGACGATGTTACGTGGAAAGCGATCTTGCGCTGCTGCCCGCTGATTTTGAAGATACGCCCGACAACCGCATCTTATCGGTCGCGATGAAGTATTTCCATTCCAACCTGCGGCTGGTCAGCGACGATACCAACCTGATCGCCAAGGCCGCCAGCATGAAAATTACCGCCGTGAGGATCGAGCGCTTCGGCGGTGGTCAGGCGTCGCGCACCCCGCCACCACGCAAGGCCGGTAAGCATGGCCCACACCATAAAGGACAAGTCGCATGAGTCATTCAGCCGAATACGAGTGGCGCTTGCGCCAGGAGGAGCGCCGCCGCCAGCATCTGAACCGCATCCGGGCGGTCACGGGAGAGTTTGCCGCACGCTATGAGACGGTGTTGCAGGATGTACGCCAGCAGGGCCTGGACGCCGTGGTCCCTGCCGAGTTCGCAGCGTTGTCGCACGGCGTGTCCGAGCTGCGCCGGCTGCTGTCGAGCGATCCGGAGCGCGCACGCGCGCTCAGTCTCCAGCTCGGCAATGAGGTGCATGCATTGCCACGCCTTGCGCGCGAAGCCCGCAAGCACGCCGATGCACAGGCGGCCCGGCGCCGCCAGGAGCTGGGCAACAAGCTGGTGATGGTACTGGAGCGGACCTTCCGCGCGATCGCCGATCCGGTGGCGCGAGATTTCGCCTACGCGGCGGCGGCCGGCATCGATGCGGAAATCAAGGGCAGGGTTTCGCAGGGCGGCGCACTCGACGGCTTCCAAGCGCAATTGAACGCGCGGATGTCGCAGATCGTCGCGCACGCTGAAGCCGATGCCGGCGAGTGGAAACGTGCTCGGCGCGTTGCGGAGAAAGCCGCCGTGCGCTCCGAGGTAATGGCCGGAGTCGCGGCCGTCGCGAACACGGGCGGCGCTCAGACAGGTCTGCTGCGCGCAGTCGATCAGGTCGGCAGTGATGACGACGCCGGCTTCGACGCTGCCGTCGCCGACGCGCTCGCCGAGGCCGACCGAGTCGCGGTGGATGAGGAGTCGCGCCGCGCTGCGGTGATAGCGGTCTACGAGTCGCTGACGCAGGCCGGCTTTGCCGTCGACGCGCCGTACATGGAGCAGGAGGGCGGCACCGTCGTGGTCAGCGCGCGCAAGCCGTCCGGCGGGCAGGCCCAGTTCCGCATCGGCGTGGAGGGCGGCTTGGTGTATAAATTCGATCATTACGAGGGCGGCGCTTGCAAGCACGACTTGCAGCAGGTGTTGCCGATGCTGCAGGACATCTACGGGATTACGCTGTCCAGCGAACGCGTTCTTTGGGATAATCCGGATCGCCTGTCGCGTGACGCGCGTCCGTTGGACGACAAGGAGGTGCAGCGATGAGCGAGCGCCAGATCCCGCTGTGGTTGCAGAACCTGACGCGCCAGGCCGGCATCCGCCGCGCCATCGTCTTGCACGGCAATACGCTCGACGTCGCGCTGGACGCGCAGTCGGGCCAGTACATCGGTGTGCCGGAACTTGCCGGCTCGGCGTTGCGCTCGGCCGGCTTCGAGCAGGTGGTGCAATGGAACCGCACCGACGGCATGCGCGGCATTTCGCCCGAGCAGCAGCGCGCCCTGTATGACGCCGCCGCCGGACCGGCGCCGGCGGCCCCGCCGAACGCCGTCCCGTTCAACATGGGAAGCGCCGCGCCCGTTCAGGCGCCCAAGGCGGTTGACCCCCTGGACTTTTTCCGGCTGGTGCAACAGCGAATGAGCCGGCCCACGCACCAGCGCACCGTCTTCATCATCGAATGGTCGCAATACTTGTTCGGCAACGCCAACGGTCTCAGCGAGGCGGAGCGCCAGTGGCTGTTGCTGTTGACGACGGCCACCGCGGTGCCGGTCGAGACCGACGCCGGCAATCTTGGCCGTCCCTCGGATTTGCTGGTGTTCGTATGCACGCGCAGCGCGGCCTTGCCGCCGTCCTACATCAACGGCAACCCGGCGCTGGCCGAGATCGTGGTGCCGCAGCCGACCCGGCCGCAACGGGAAGAATTTGTGCGGCGCCACCTGGACCGCTGGTTTCTGGATGCGCCGCTGGTGCCGGGACAGCCGTCCTTCAACGACTTCATCGACAGCCTGGAAGGCATGACGCTCCGCGATATCCAGCAACTGATCAAACTGTCCCGCCAGACGGCGCCGGAACGCTTGAAGCCGGAGGCCTTGTGCAACCTGTACAAATTCGGCGACCGCCGGAGCCCGTGGGAGGAACTGAGCCGCGACAAGCTGGGCGCGCTCACGGAGTTGATCGGGCGGCGCGTGATTGGCCAGGAACAAGCGGTGGCTAAGGTCAGGCAAGTCATCATCCGGGCGTTCACCGGCATGAGCGGCTTGCAGCATTCGCGCAAGCAGCGCATGCCTAAGGGTATCCTGTTCTTCGTCGGCCCGACCGGCGTCGGCAAGACCGAACTGGCCAAGGCGCTGGCGTGGTTCCTGTTCGGGGACGACGAGGCATGCGTGCGTTTCGACATGTCCGAATTCAACCACGAGCACAGCGACCAGCGTCTGGTCGGCGCGCCGCCAGGCTATGTCGGCTACGAGGAGGGCGGCCAGTTGACCAATGCCGTCAAGCGCAGTCCGTTTTCGGTGCTGCTGTTCGACGAGATCGAGAAGGCGCACCCACGTATCCTCGATAAGTTCCTGCAAATCCTGGAGGATGGCCGGCTGACCGACGGCAAGGGGGAAACCGTGTCGTTTGCGGAATCGGTGATTGTCTTCACCTCCAATATCGGCGCCGCAACGATTTCCGATGACGGCCTTGCCGACGATGTCCAGCAACAATTCATCGACGCCGTGCGCGGCCATTTTGTGCGGGACATGAAGCGTCCCGAACTGCTGAACCGGATCGGCGATAACATTGTGCCGTTTAACTTCATCAAGGGCGGCGACTTCCTGATCAACATCGCGCGCGCAAAGCTCGAGCCGCTGCGTCGCGGGCTGAACGAAAAATACGGTATCGAAGCGCTCAGCTTTGCCGATGAGAACGCAGCCCTGCAAGCCATTGCCGACAAGGTCGAGTCGCGCAACGGCGGGCGCGGTGTGCTGACCGCGATCGAAAAATACCTCATCGATCCGCTTGCGGAATTCCTGTTCGATCAGGGCGGGGACCCGCATTTTGCGCGCGGAAAAATCCTGCGTGTGCAGCAGCGTCCGGGCCCGCAATTCCTGTTTTTCCTGGAATGAGATGATGGCGCCGATGTTAAACCTGGCGGCCTGGGTGCCGTGCACGGAGATGGAGGGGCCGGGCCGGCGTTTCGCCATCTGGACGCAGGGCTGTCATCTGCGCTGCAATCAATGCTGTAACCAAAGCTATCTGCCGCTGGTGCCGCGCGAAGTGATGCCGGCCCTGAAACTGCTTCCTGCAATCCTCGAAGCGCGGGAGCGGCAGGGCGTCGAGGGTATCACGCTGCTCGGCGGCGAGCCGCTGATCCAGGCGCGCGGGCTCGCCGTGCTCGCGCAGGCGGTGCAGGCCAGCGGCATGACGGTCATGATGTTTACCGGCTATGTTCTGGATTCGGCGGCCCAAGCATTGCCGGACGGCGCGCATGACCTGCTGGCGGCTTGCGATGTGGTCGTGGATGGTCCGTTCGTGGCGGCCAGGGCCGAGCGCGAGCGCAACTGGGTCGGTTCGACCAACCAGCGCTTTCACTACTTCACGGATGCTTACGACGCCTCGATCGAGATGGATGCGCGGTATCGCAACGGCATCGAGGTCCGCTTCGACACGACAGGGACTTTGCGTGTCAACGGCTTCCCTTTTCTTTCGTGAGACAGATGCTGTTTCGCTGGCGGGCGTTAATGCGCTATGGCCATCTTGATGGTGCGCGGGAGGCTTGTGGTTCGTGGACATCGGGGATCTGCCCTGCCCAGTTCACCGTGGTACTTATAGCCGCTACCCAAACAGCCGCCCTTGCATAGCGCAATGTAGCGACAGCTGTCACATGCCGCATCCTTGACCTGCACGGGCTGGTAGGCATGGATAATGGCTTGCAGCGTGCCGGTCGCCAGGCTCCCCATCGGCTGGTCGCGGAAGCAGGTGCACGAGCAGACATTCCCACTCGGGTACACATACAATTTGGCGATGCCAGCGCCGCAGTTGATCGTGGAAGGATTGGGCGCGATGGCCGACAGCGTGCCGTCGTCGATCCGATCCAGTATCGAAAAATCGTACATCGGATTGATGATCACAGGCGTCGCCGTTGCCATCTGCCGCACGCGCCTGACGTGTTCATTCCAGGTTGGCGTATCCAGTTCGCTGCCGTTGGCGGCCCTGCCGGCATAAGTCACGCGCTTGATGGCAATGTGCCTGAGTCCCAGTCCATCGAGATCGGCGACGAATGTGGCGATGCTGGAGAAGAAATCCTTGTTCATCACCGTGGCGGATACCGTGCACTTGATGCCTTGCGCGCGCAGATTGCCGATGGCGCGCAGCGATTTCCGATACATGCCTTGGCCTCGAATCAGATCATGCGCGCCTTCCACGCCGTCGAGCGAAATCTGGAACGCCAGCTTCTCGTAGCGCGGCAGGCGTTCCAGCCTGTGCGGCGTAAAGAAGGATGTCGCGCCATTGCTGTTGATGATGATATCCAATTTCAAGGCGATGGCATGTTCGAGCATTGGCATGAAATGCTTATAGATGGTCGGCTCGCCGCCCGACAACAGGATGGTCGCCTGCGGACATAGCATGGCGATCTCATCCAGCGCGCGCAACATCATATCCAGCTCGGCCGTTTCATTGCGCTGAGGGGACGATTCTCGTATGCAGTGGCTGCAGCTGAGATTGCAGCGCTCGGTGAGAACGAAATAGATCTGCTCCATCAATCCAGCTGCAGATGCGGCCGCAAGGTGATTTTCGGTTGTGCTGGCTGACATGCTTTTTCCTGGAGGAGATTAGTGAGCTGCTGCAGCTGGTGAGAGAGTCGCTGCGGATCATCGCCGCGCAAGTCCTGGACGTAAGCTTCCAGCAGCTCAGCCACGGATGACTCCTGTTCCTGTTCGGTGAGCCAGTCCTTCAGCGTCATTGGGTAGAGGCCCAGCGCGATGTGTGCCGACTTGTCGTCCTCTGTTTGCGTGAAGTGCCACATGCCGCGCGGGCAGTAGAATACGTCGCCCTCCTTGACGAGTACCGAATCCCAGCCGGCGCGTGCCTCGTCAATCGCTGGTGTCGCCTGGCGCCGCATCGGCTGCGATAAAACATGCTGGTCTTTTTTGAAGTACCAGCGCTTGCTGCCGTGGATCTGAATCGCAAACACATCGTGACGGTCAAAATGCGGATTCACGCCCAACTGACGATGGCTGGAATAGTAGCCGTTGGCGGCGAAACGCACCCCCAGTTCGTGCTTGAGTCGGTCGATGAAATCCTCCAGCGCCGGAACATGCGTATGAATGCGGTCGATGACCATCGTACCGCCACGGGCAATTGCGCGCAGTAGCTTTTCGCCGTTGATTTCATTGTTGACGTTGTTGGCGTAGCGGTCCTGGTCGACGATCAAATCGTACTTGTGGATGGTATTGTGGTGATCGGTAACGCGCACTTGCGGATAATTGAGCGGCATGTAGTTCAGCAGCTGGTTCAATCCGTCCAGCGAGAAGATGTGCGAAAATTTCCCCGGTCTGCCCTGGTATAGCCTTGCTTCGCGCTGGTAGATTTCACGGAAGAAGTGTTGTCGTCCCTGGCTGCCCAATAAGAATTCAAACGCGGACTGCATGCTGTTCCTTCCCCGGTTCCAAAATAATGTTTACCCCGCACGTCGCCAGCCTTTGTATTTGCCGGTCGGGGATCAAATGTTGCATGTGGCTGAGATCGACTTCTTTTAGCTTCGGCATCTCGAACAGCCAATTGGGCAGCGCGCGCAAGCCGGTCCGGGCCAGGCCCAGGAATTCCAGATCGCGTGAATTCTGCAAAGTTTCTGGCAGATCGGTAATCGGATTTGCGCCGAGGTTAAGCTTGACGAGATTCGTTTGATCGGCAGGCAATTTCAGCTCAGTGAGACGATTGCGGTACATACTCAGCGACCTGAACTTGCACGTCAGCCCGGCCGGGACATGCAGGGTATGTATCGCATTTTTATGCAAATACCAATGCTGAAGCGTGGATGGGCACAGGCCGGCATCCACTGCCGACAACCCATTGGCTGCCAGGTTCATCCACTCCACTCCGGGACAAACAGCCCATATGGTGGCGAAATTCAGCCGATTGCCGATAAAATCGATCTTCCTTGCCGCATAACGGTGTCCGTCCAGTTGCTCCGGGAGCAGCGCGGCGTGGTTCAATTCAAGACTGTTTAGTTCGAGTTCCTGGATCAGGCCGAGTACAGCATCCGCAGTCTTGGCCGGCACGGCGTTGAGTAGACTCTGGCCGGTCGTACCATCATAAAACCCCAAGTGCTTTGTTGGAGCGCGCCATGTCGGACGCTTATTGAGCAGGCGCGCAATTGCGGCGACGCGCATTTCTTGCGCGCATGGCGGCGTGCTAATCGCGTTCAGCACGTGGCGCGCCACAACGCTGGCCGAGTCCGGGTCCAGCTTTTCCGGGCAGATGAGGAATGTGCCCGAATAAAAGAACATGGCTTTCAGCTTGGCATAGATGGGACAGTTATCGTCCACCTCGTCCCAGACGTGCCGGTCGCCATGCAGGACGAAGACCAGCGGCGGGCCAGGCAAACGTGGATGCTGCGCGATGGTCTTCAGCTGGACAAAGTGGGCGTCAAGCAAATCCATATCGCCCCTTACGGGGACGATAAACACCAGTGGAAGGCTGGGGTCGTTGTCCTCTGGAAGAAAAGCGGATAGCGGCCTGCAGCTGTTCAGCTTCACGCCCGCGTTTGCCAACTGTTCGGTCAGCAATCTCTCCGCCGGGACAGGCGGAGAGAAAGCGGATACCAAGTTTATGGTGATCAATCCGTTAACTGCTGATCAGCTTTGGATATCTTTGTCGCAGTGGTCGGTTTCCTTCCAAGTGCCGAACATGTTATGTACGTCTGTCAAGCTCACTTTTTCAAAATCGGCGAGCTTGATGACTTCGCGTTTGGGCGCTTTGGCCGTCTGGGAGTCGTTATGCATGATTTCTGCGATGCCTTTTTCCATTAAAAATCTCCGTCCGGTTGAAGTAAAAAAATTATAACCGAATAGTTTCCAAAAGGCACCAATGTCGCAACACTATTAGGCACTCGCGTCAGCTGTACGGATGCTGTGCTTCATGTTTTAGCCATTTTCTTGCATTATGCAACAATGTGTGACATTCCTTCTTGGTAAAATATTTTACAATAAAAAAACATTGCGCTAAATAACTATTGCGACATCAGTTGTCGCACCGCGTGAGAAGATTTGAGTCGTCCATCAAAGAAATCACTATATGACTGATCAACACGCGTTTAACAAGAACCAACATGTGTGTGCGTTCGCCGAGTGGGCAACGCAACACTTCCTCATGCTGCCCATCAGCTTCAATTTCGCCGCGTCTAAGGCTGTCCCCGGGGGCTTGCGCGCGGACGTCTTAGGCTTGCAGGGGGCTCTGACGAGGTACGCCTGGAAAAGCGAAGGGACCGATAGTGGCAATTGGGCCGACACGGTAACTTTGCTGGGCACTTTTCACGATCGCTTGCGTCATGCCATCGATTTGCACGACGAGGATGCTGCCTTTGAAGTCTGCGAAGCCATCATCAAATGGGGTGGGGACCGAAATCCTGAAAAAGGTGCGCTGCCTTTTCTGCGTGATTTTGCGGCGCAGGACAAACTGGTCGGCTATCTCGCGACTGCGCGCACAGATCTTGCCCTCGCCGGCGCCAAGCTAGGAGGGGAGCTACGGGTCAGCAAAATGAACTCCATGTTGACTAAGGTGCATGCCATGGCGTCCGATGACGGCTTACCGATCTACGATTCACGCGTTGCGGCCGCCATAGCGGCGCTGGTGGAAATGTGGCGCCGCCTCCCGGACTCCGGTGCGCAAGCCCTGCCTGAGTTACTGGCGTTCCCTGCCACCTTGCCCTCGCGTACTGTGCGCCATTTTGACTCCAACGCCATTGCACCGGGCGTGATGCTTTATGGCAAAGCTCACGAACGCCGCACTGCGCGTAGGTGGGGCGAGACCAAGATCCGGCTCGGCTGGCTCATGCAGAAAATTCTGTTGGCGCGGCAGGACCTGTTTGTCGGCACGCTCGTTGAACGGATGCATGCGTTTGAAGCCAGTCTGTTCATGGTCGGCTATGACGTGGACTGCCTGAATCGTTAACTCTATTTTTCTCACTATCGAAAGCCGAACTTGAGCGTTTCGTCCCAATCTGCGCTATCCGTACAGGGCGCCATCTTTCCTTATTTCACGCAGGTTGATCCCGAACTGATCCGCGAATCGGCTGGCCGTGATCCGCTTGGCCTGCTGCCGGTTTGGAGCGCCATCGGACGTGAACTCGTGCCTAATCTGGCTTCGCCAGTGCTGCAGGCAAATGGTATTCGTGCGGTACTACTGATCCACTGGCTTGCCGAGCGGCCGCAGTTGCAGAAACTGTTGGCAAAGCCTGGCCGTCAGCGCGGTCTTATCCGTTTGTTGGAAGGCGTCGTGGAATATTGGCTCAGGCGGTCTGGCCGCGCAATTTGCTACGGCACTCAGGCGCTGGTCAATGGCGGCGACGCTTTGACAATCGACGCCCGCAGCGGCAAGACTATCGTCAATGGCCTGCATCAGTATTACCGCGGCAGCTGTGAACGGGCTGGTCTGTTTAATGAGGACTGGCATGTCGATGACGCACTGAGTACCCTGTTTCAGCGCCGCTGGAGCGATGCGGCCACGTCGGCCCTGGCCGGTGTGCTGGAACCGTATCTGGAGCGTGGAAAGCTGTTGGTCAGGGAGGTTGCGGATCAGCCGCAGATCGATGCCGGCCTGCAGGCGGTGTTTAAGGATCAGGCCATTCAGCAGCAGCTGCGGTGTATCCTTGGCGAAGAAAAGTACCGTACTCTGGCGCAGACTTTCGCCGAGCTGCGGCGGCCCGGTCTTGCTTTGCACCAGCGCGCAAAGCTGCTGACGTCTGATGCATTGTCAGGCCAAATCGAGGACATGCATCGATGCGAACCATTCCTGCTGGTGTTGCAGGACACCTTCGATCTCTTGCGCGCGTCCGCCAATGAGCGCGTCGGCGCGGTCGCCGATCGGATCATGCCTTGTTTGTCTCAGATGCGCCAGCGCGCTATTGCATTTACCGGTCTGGCCGGAAAAATCACCAAGCCAGGACCCGCGCGGCGCATGCGTGATTTGCAGCAGTTGGCGGCGCTGCTGGCGCTTCCCCGCCATGCGAACGAACGCAGCACGCTGGTGGAGTTCATCGAGGCGCTCGTCCGCTATCACCGCGACTGCTTGGAAAATCGAGGCCGTGATCCACTGATTGCACTGGAGAGTGAACTGGTTACGGTGCACGGGGACGAGGAGCACTACCCAGAAAACAAGCTGGCACGGCTGGCTGCAAGCGAGCCTGCCTGGGACAATGATTATTATCTGACTGCCGCCAGCACCATCTATCGACAATTGCATGGAGAGCCAGTATGAGCGCCCCCAAGCATGTCGCGGTGATGCGCGACGCTTTTCAGTCCATCATCGACCGCTTCGCGCCCGACAGCGAACGGTTGGTGCTGTTCACTACCTTCAATTTTGATCCGGGCTTCTTCGAGTCCAACTTGCTGCCGTTGCTGGCAGGCGACACCGTGGCCGATCTGGCCGGGGTGTCGGAGACGCGCCACGCCATCAATGAAGAGTTGAAAAAGATCCGCGTGCTGGTGGTCAACGATCGTTCGACACGGCCAGAGCCAAAAGGTGATATGCGCTATGGATGTCTGTCGCTGGGACTGCCGAGAGGGCGATTTCATCCCAAACTGATGCTGATGGCCGGTCTGCTGAAAGACACCGGTCAGCCAGGCATTTGGCTGTCGGTTGGCAGTGGCAATTTGACGGTGTCCGGCTGGGCACGCAATCGTGAGATCGTCGGCACTACGCCGGTCACGGCACAGCATGCGGCGGAACTTAGTTTGTTGCTGCGTTGGATACAGGCGCAGGCGCAGCAGCAGCTGGACGGCGTGGACGGACAGGAGGAGGGGGACATGCGGGAGCTGTTGGCAATGCTGTTGCGCCACTTGCAGGACCCGGCGCGAATGCATCCCACGTACGCCGGAATGCCGTCGTTGCATCTGGCGCTGCCCTTCGCGCAGCGTGGCGACTTGCTGCAGGCGCTGGCGGCGGACGGTTTGTGGCGGCGGGCCACCGTGGTGTCGCCTTTCTGGAGCGATGTGCCGGGGCTCCTGCGCAAGTTGGGCGTGGACGACTGCCAGTTGGTGCCATCGCTGCACAAGACCGCCTACTCGTTCCCGATTTCCACATTAAAGGGCCAGCACCAACATCACTTCGGCAAGTTTGGCGACGAGCAGTACACCCATGCTAAGGCTTTATTGCTGGAGCGAGACGAAGGCCAGCGGGCGCTATGCATCGGTTCGGCCAACTTTACGGCTGCCGCGCTCAGTCCGTTTGCCGACGGCATGGCGAACGTGGAGGCGGTGCTGCGCTATGAGTTGGCCCAGGGCGCGACCCCTTGGCCGGCTTTCCTGCCACTGGATAGCGCGCTGCTCGATGATCAAGCGGGGATGGCGGAGGAAGACCAACTGCCGCCCCTGCCACCGATTGACGTGACCGTCTACTACGATTGGGCTAAAGGCGCATTCGGCGGACACCTGACCGTGCTTGACACTTCAGCTGTGCTCGATCTGTCACTGGAGATCGCCGGCCAACGGCGCCCTGTGGCGGCAGGGAAGATCAAGCCCATTCAATTCCATTGCAACCGGCCACAGCGGTCATTCATCGTCCACTGGCAAGACGCCAGGGGCGAGCCGGGCAAGTTCTACGGCGCCATATTGCAGGTCAACGCGCAGGACGACGAGCTGCAGTATGAACCGCGACCGAGGCTAGACCGGATCCTGGCGCTGTTGCGTAGCCTGGATCCTGACCTCAGCGAGCAGGAAGCGCGCAGGCGCGCCGCGCGCCGCAACGGCGATAGCGGGGGCGACGGCGAGCAGGACGAGGGCGAGGCCAGCTACGATTACTTCGGTCTGTTCCAGGCGACTTGGAAGCTGCGCGCCCACTTGCAGCGGCGTCTTGATTCGGGCGAAGCGGTACCCGCGTTTGACAGCACCTCGCCGTATTGCGTCACCACGCTGTACCGCGCGATCACGCTGCAGCCTGCAATCAAACCCAGTGAAAAAATTGGCCGATATATCCAGCTGACCGAAGTGCGCGAGTTGATCGATAGTCTGCGGCGCGCTGGTGTGACCGTTCCGGATGGCTCGCCCTGTCTGGGCATCCACGCCGAGCTGGCATTGTTGCTGCCGCCGATCCGGCTGGCGCTGGCCGAATCGGCGTCCTTCAACACCATGTTTGGGGACAGGGCGCCGGCGCAGGCGGAAATATTCCTGCAATGGTTCCATGACGAAATGAAGAAGCAAGAGGCTGGACATGAATGAGAATATCGTCCCCGCGCTGCTGACCGCGCGCATGGTGCGCTCCTATATCGATTTTGATGGCCATGAGGCGACCATTAGTGCGGGCCAGCCCAGTATCCAGGCCGCTCTGCAAAGTGAGGGCGTCGCCGGCTTGTGGTCCTTGCTGCAGCAGCAGGGCTACGCCTATCTGGCCGATGAAGTGGGCATGGGCAAGACCCGCCAGGCGATGGGTGTGATTGCGACCCAATTCCTCAGTAAGCCGGATTCCCGGGTGGTGATCGTTTGCGCCAGCGTCTCTTTGCAGGAGCAGTGGCAGAAGGAGTGGTCAGCGTTTCTGGGTAACTGCTACCGCCTGCTGGACGACCGCCTGTTGAGCGCGGACGCGGTGCAGCTGCAGGAGCTGCAACTGCACCAGAACCTGCGCCAGTTCACCGCTGCGCTGAAAAATGACGATAGCCGCATCCACTTGTTGCGTTATTCGTCGTTCAGTCGTCCGCTGTCGCTGCAAAAGCACACCGTGCGTGGCATGCTAAGCGATTATGCTGCCACGATCGGCGTCGCCGACGCCGCCCGTCTGGATGCGGAGGAGCTGGCCATTGCCGTGAAGTTCGAGGCGCAGCCGGGAGGCTGGCAGGACGATATGCGGCACGCGCTGGCGGCACAATATTGCCGGCGACTGGCCGCATTGCTCACCGACGGCCGCGACGCCGCAGCGCAGCCGCTGTCGCCGTTGGACCTGGTGGTGTTTGATGAGGCGCAATACCTGCGCCATACCGACAATTGGCAGAACCAGCACATTCAGCATATATTCCGCAGCAATGCGCAAAAGTGGCTGTTCCTCAGCGCTACGCCGCTGCATTCTGGCGCTCGAGACATTCACAGCCTGGACGCCTTTCTGGCCCAGCAGCCGGTGGCGGCCGCCAAGACTGCCGCAAACGAAGCCTGGGATGTGGTGAACCTGCTACAGGAAATCATGATACGCCGCACCCGAGCCTATGCCGATCAGCGCGGTGAGCGCTATGGCAAGATCGAATATCGCCGCTACGACCGCGTACGCTATTCCGGCGCCGACGACCCGTTTATGGCGATGAGCATGGCGCTGGTGCAAAAACGCCTGGTCGGGGCGCTGGCCGGACGGGCAAACCGCTTCCGGCTGGGGGAGTGCGCATCGTTTGAATCGCTGTCGTCGTCGGTATCGCGCAGCGTCGGTACAGCGCCGGTGAAAGCGGCCGATGCGGCGAGGCCGGAACTGGAGCCGTTGAAAGACCGCAAACAGAGCGAACCCGCCGGGCAAGCGATAGACCGTAATGTGATTGATGAACTCAACCATAGTTTCGTGCAGGCGATGGCACAGCCCGGGGGTTATGGGCTGCCGCATGCAAAGCTCAATCGCATGGTCGATGCCTTGTTCGACCACAGTATCGCCAACGGCAGCACGCGCAAAACCCTGGTGTTCGTGCGCCGCATTGATACCGTAGAAGAAATTCGTGATCTGCTGCACGTGCGCTTCCAGCAGGAGGTGGATGCGCGCCTCACGGGCTGGCACGGCCTGTTGTCCTTACCCGGCGTGCAGGGCGAGCCATGGCAGGGCAGCTTTTGGCTAGTGCAGGCGACCGGCGCCGAAGCCTTGCCGCCACTGCCGGAAGAACCCGTCCCCGCAAACGATGATCCGGAAGACGATGACGACGATCTGCCGCCAGCCGGGGCCGCCACTCATAATCAGGCTTATCGCCAGCAGGCCGATCTACCATATTTCGAAGCGCTGAAACAGCGTTCGGAAACGCATGCGCACAACGGTAAGCTGGTGTCGTTCCGCAGCCGCCTGCATAGCCATACCGACCTGTTGAGCAAACCGATGCGCGGTTTTCTGCACCGGCGGCCAGCGCCGCATGATGGCGAATCGACCGTGCAGGAGGATGGGGCGTGGCAGCGCAACCGTGCCCGCTGGGAGCGCCTTCTGCGGGCCGTGCTAGAACGCGAATACCTGACGCAACCGCCACAGCAGTGGCTGTTCGCCGACCCTGCGGTGGATGCGCCGCTGTCCTTCAAGCTGGCGGCCCTGCAGTTGTGCGTGCTGCAGTCGCTGCGCCAGACCGACTTCGTGGTCGATTTGTTCGTCCTGCACACGCATTTGCGGCAGGCGCCGGACGGCGCGAGCGAGCTTCCCGATAAGCTGTTGTGGCTGCTGGAACAGTCCGCATCGCAGTTGCCAGCAGCGTTGGCGCAATACGTGGCCAACCAGCGCGCCCGCCTGCGCGACTGGATCGAGCAGTTCGATTTGATTGTTGGTAAATGTTTCCGTAGCGGTGTTGTGGCCAGTTGGGAAGAGGTGTGGCGCACCCGCATCGGTGAGGTGTTCCGTCCGCTGGCGCCGGCGATCGGCCGTTCTGGCCGAGTGCGTAATCGGCATGCGATCGCCCACTTCAATTTGCCTTGTCATCCCAATGTCCTGGTCTGCACCGATGTGCTGAAGGAGGGGGTCGATATGCACCTGTTCTGCGATCGTGTTGAGCACTATGGCGTGGCTTGGACGTCGGGGGATCTGGAGCAGCGCATCGGGCGCATCGATCGCTTCGGTAGTCTGATCAGCCGGCGCATTGGCGCCCATGCCTCGCAGCACACGGGGCTGCCTCGGCTGCAGGTAGGTTTCCCTTATTTGGAGGGAACGCTGGACCAGCATCAGGTCGAGCGGGTGATCCGCGCCAAGATTGCCAGCGACCTGCGGATGGACCTGGGCAAGCGCAAGGATGAAATCGGCGAGATCAGTATCGCGGCACTGGACGCGTGGGAGGCCGCATCGGCGCCGGCCGGCACCGTGCCGCAGGATGGCGCGGTGTATTTCCCGCACAGCGTGCTGGCTGTGCGACATGGCGGTGGCGATCTGGTGCTGCCGCCTGGCATGGTGTACAAGCGGGAGCAACTGGAAGTCACCGCCGGCAAGCCGGCCTCGGCCGACAGTGCCGACAGCTTCACGCCGCATCCGGCTTATGGCGCGAGTGTCGTGCGGCGCCGGCAATTGGAACAGCATGGCCTGCTGCGCCGGGCCGTCGATGTGCATGGCAACAGCCATTGGGCAGAGGAATTCGTCATGGTCCGCGGCGCCAGCGCAGCGCCGTCGCCAGCCGCGCTGCTGAGGGACGGCGGTCCCTATGCGGTGCAGAAACCGCCCGGCGTGGGCTTCGCTTTTGATGCCGGGCGCAATACCTGCGTCTGGCGTGCTGGGCGTGCGCCGGTGCTGCTGGAGGCGATCGGCACGGCATTCTGGCTGTTGCGCTGCTATGTGCAAGCGGACAGCACTGTTGACCTCGGCGGTAAACGCGGGTCGGCCAACTGGCTGGCCGAACACAACCGCGGTCGCAGCGCTGGATACCTGTTCGACGTCGATGGCGCAGTATGGTTTGGCGCCATGGTATTGCGCACGTCGGACGCCGACCGGTTGCTCGACCAGATGGCAGCGCGCGTGCACCGCATCGCCCAGCACCTGCGCCAGCCGGGCGACGCGCTGGATCACAATCGCTACCGGGCGCGCACGGCGTTCCCCGCTGGCGTGCAATCACTTTGGATGAAGACCATGAAGCAATCTGATGTTCTCGCCTGCGGGCACGCACTAAATGGGGTCCAGGCCTGGTTTGAAGAGGCTTTCGAAGCAATGCTGGCTTCTCTCTACGGCGACGTCAGCGTCGACGAGCGCGCATTGGAAACGAAACCGCTGACCTTTCAGCCGGACGGCACCCTGCATTTGACGACCAGCGGCGCCGAACGCTTCCGCCTGCAGGCCGGGCTGGATCTGGCCGGCAGGCTGGCCGC
Source organism: uncultured Duganella sp. (assembly GCA_963513825.1). Classification (GTDB taxonomy): domain Bacteria; phylum Pseudomonadota; class Gammaproteobacteria; order Burkholderiales; family Burkholderiaceae_D; genus Rugamonas. The sequence goes on along the minus strand of CAUPRW010000024.1, from coordinate 67,951 downwards.
GCCGTTTGCCGGGCCGAAAATGTGGTGGGAAGTGGTGGTCACGCCGTACGCCAAAGGGCAGGTGCCCAATCTGCCGGGGTCGGAGCTGGATCAACTGCCGCATGCCGCGCCGGATCTTTGGGAAGGCGACAGCCGCTCCGGCGCTGCCGCGTTCACGTCGTCCGATGAGCGCAGCTATCGCTATGCAGTGGTGTACCACGCGCCGCAGGACTGGGAGCGCGCGCGCGGCAAACTGCTTGATGCGCTGACGACGGTGCGCAGCAAGCTGCACGAGCTGGAAAATTTCACCAAAAAACACAATCGCGATCTGCTGCTAAACGCATTGGGCTGACACTGACCATGGACTTATTTCGCGCAGTTCCGAAGCAACAATTGCAGCATGGTGCCCGCATATACCGGTTGCCCGGGCGCAGGCTGCCGGGAAATATTCCTTATCCTGTCGATAATCTGTGGGAGTTCACCCGCCCCCCGACGCTGCCGTCGCGGCGGCATGCGGTCTATGCCAGCACCAGTCCTGAACTGGCGCTGAAGAATGCCAGCGCAGTGAAGGGCGAGGCTGATGCCTACGTTGCTTGCCGCATCGAATTTCATACCAGGCCGCCGATGGTGCAGTTGTCCGTGCCCGATGCGCGCGAGCATTCCGACGTCGGCCACCTGCAGAAGCTGATCAACGAGCGCCTTCGGCAGTGGGCAGGGGCAGAGGTGCCCGTGAAGCAGCCGCTGGCGGCGCTGTTTTTGCCCGGCGTAGCAAAACACGAGCTACTCATCGCCATGGAGGCCAGTGTTTTGCTGGCCGATCTGGTGGCCGAGGCGGCGGCCAAGGTGGGCTTGTGGCAGGCGGCGCCGGTGGCGGACGGGGAATTGTTTTTTGAGATCGCCGAAGGCAACTTCTATGTGCTCCAACCTCTGTAGGGCAACAAAAGATGAACAACCAATCCGCGTCAGCACATAGCCGGCGCCGTACCATTGTCGCTGCCACCCCCGATGCCGCACGCCGGATCCGTCTGCAATTGGCGCGCGCTGGTCAACAGGGCACGCAGGTGATGCAGTTCGAACAGCTCGCAGCACGACTGTCCGGCGGCTTTGCTCAGGCCGCAGATGAGGAGGCACTGCAGCGGGCGCTGCGCATCTGCCTGCCTGCCCTTGCCATGGGTGAGTTGGACGGCATTCGCGACTTGCCCGGTACGCCGCGTGCGTTGCTGAGCACGCTGCGCACCTGCTGGCTGGCAGGCTTCGACCTGCAGGCTGGTGCAGCCTCGCAGCCGCGTGTCGCGGCACTGGCGGTGGCCGATGCGGCGCTACGTTCGACGCTGCCACCGTCGGTGCTCGCACCGCCAGATCTGGCCGCCGCCGCGTTGGCACGACTGTCACTGGCGCCAATCGTTCTGGGCGAGGTGGAGTTGATCGGTTTGGCGGGGCTGGATGTTTGCTGGCAGCCGGTATTGTTAGCGCTGGCCAATGTAACCCGGGTACGCTGGCGTGCCGGCAGCAACGCGGTGCCGGCCTGGCTGGCGGGCAGTGCGGTGACGGTCGAGCAAGGGACACTTGGCCAACCTCAGCAGCGCGTCGTCTGCGCTGCCCACGCCGCGCATGAAGCGCTGGAAGCAATGCGCTGGGTACGCCAACTTCTGGCCAGTGGTCAGGCAACGGCAAGCGACATCGCCATCGCCAGCGTCAACCCGGCGGACTACGACCATGCATTGCAGGCGTTGAGCGCAGAGTCCGGCTTGGATTTGCATTTCGTTCACGGTCGACCGGTCGCTGCGACACGCGAGGGACAATTGGCCGCCGCTCTTGCGGACTCGTTGTTGAATGGCTTGACACGGCGCGGCTTGCGCCGCTGCGCGCTGGCGGCGCTGCCCCAAGGCTGGGCACGCGCCTTGCCGCAAAAAGTGACGCTACGTAGCGCTGGCTCTTGGAACAAGGCGCTATCGCGCATGAGTGCGGCGGATTGGCCAGATGGTGCCGATGGGACCGCCTCGTTGCGCGAGATTGTCGAGATCATCTTAGCAGGGCCGACCGGCGCGGAAATAGCTGGCGAGCGCTTGCTGTCCGGCCGGGCGCGGTTGATCTGGCGTCGCGCATTGCTGGCGGGACCGGCGCCCGCGCTGCTGGAGACTATCGCTGCCATGCGTCAGGATGACGGGCTGGATGGCTGTTCCAGCGTAAGCTGGATGCCAGCGGCGGCGCTGGCGGCGGCGCCGCGGCCTTATGTCTGGCTGCTGGGCCTGAACGCCGGAGTATGGCCACGGCAAAGCCGGGAAGACGGTTTGCTGCCTGGCCATATCGTACCGGCGCGAACCTTGAATCCGGTGCCGTTGGCGCAGTCTGACCGCCAGGCTTTCGATGCGATCGCTGGCAATTGCGCGCGGCTGGTGCTGTCGTTTGCGCGGCGGGACGGGGCCGGCCGCCATGCCAGCGGCAGTGCGCTGCTGCGCGGCTTGGGAGCGGCCGCGCACCTTGAACTGCACGCGCCGGCGCCGCATGCGGTCAGCGAGGCCGATCGGCTGCTGGGCCGGCCACTGGAATACCGCGACAGCTTACAGGCCGCCTCGGCGCACAAGGCCTGGCACAACTGGCGTGCGGCGGACATCACCGAGCATGATGGTCTGGTGCGCGACGGCCACCCTGCACTGGCCGCGCTGGTCGCACGGGTGCATTCTGCGAGTTCGCTGAAAAGCCTGCTGCGCAATCCGATTGCGCAGTTGTGGGAGTACGGCATGAAATGGAGAGTCCCAGATGCTGAGGTCGATGTGCTGGAGTTGGACGCCATGCAGTTTGGCAAGCTGGTGCATGCAGTGGCCGAGGGGGCGTTGGAGCACTTGGAGGCTGACGGCTCGCTGGCGCAAGCCAGCAGCGCGCAGTTGCAGCTAGCGCTGCAGACCTCGCTGGCGGTCGTGGCGGAGCGCTGGGAACAGGAGGAAGCGATTCCGCCAGCCGCCCTGTGGCGCTACTCATTGCGCATGGCCGCCGTATCGGCTTTTGCAACGCTGGAATATGGGCGCGGCGCCCTTCCCGGCGCGCGCGCCTTTGCTGAGGTGGGTTTCGGCGGCGCTGTCAATGGCAGCCAGCGCTCACCTTGGGACCGCGCCCGCGCGGTAGAGATTCCCGGCACGGGACTGGCGATCAAAGGAGTCATTGACCGCCTCGACCTGTCTGCAGACGGCAAGATCGCCATTGTGCGTGATTATAAGACCGGCAAGGGGATGCTTGGCGCCGAGGTCGCACTCGCTGGGGGAGCCGAACTGCAGCGCTGTCTGTATGCCTTCGCTGTGCGTGCATTGCTGGCTGGCGTTGAAGAGGTGCACACCAGCTTGCTCTACACCCGCCACATGAAGGAGTTCGTGTTGCATGCTCCCGAACAGACGCTCGATACGTTGCGCGCCGCCTTGTTGGCGGCCAACCAGAGTTTCGCCGGCGGACGTGCGTTGCCCGGACCGGATGCCGGCGGCGCTTACGACGACTTCGCCTTGCTGCTGCCCGCCAACAGTGAATACGGCCAGCGTAAGCAAGCTGCCGTGCTGGCCTTACTGGCCGATGCCGCCAAAATTTGGGAGATGAACTAATGTCAGAGAACATCAATCTGGCCGATGCCGCAGCACGGCGGTCCGCGCTACTGGAGCACGAGCGCTCGCTGCTGGTTGAGGCGGGCGCCGGGTCGGGCAAGACCGCAGTCATGGCGGGGCGGGTAGTCATGTTGCTGGCCGCAGGCCAGGCGCCGGCGTCGATTGCAGCGGTGACCTTCACGGAACTGGCGGCCGGTGAGTTGGTGCAGCGGGTGCGCGATTTTGCGCAGTCGCTTTGCGACGGCCTGGTGCCGCCAGAGTTGCGGCTGGCGCTGCCCACCGGCCTCAGCGCTGCGCAAGCTGCGCATCTGCAGCGCGCCCTGGTACAGCTGGATGAACTGACCTGTTCGACGATCCACGGGTTCTGCCAGCGCCTGATCATGCCGTATCCGGTTGAGGCGGGGATTGATCCAGGGGCAAGCGTGTTGCCGGCGCCGCACGCAGATGCGGTGTTTGCAGATTTGCTAGCGCAATGGTTGCGCGATGAGTTGGACCAGCCTCAAGGCGGTTGTCTTGCGCCGTATATGGATGGGGATGCGATGGCATTGATTAGCCTGGTCCGCACGTTGGCAGTTCTGCTGCGCCAGCATCGGCACGAGGTGGTGCTGCCTGCCGCTGGCACCGTGCCCCAATTGCAGGCCTGGCGCGACGCGCTGGCAGCGCTTGAACAGGTCCTGAAGGACAGCGGCATCATTGAAGGAAAAAGCCAGGCTGTCCTGTCTGCAGCAAACCAGTTTGATGTGGACATTGGCATTAGCCCGACGCCGGCCGCGCTGCTGGCGGTGCCGCTCCCTGAGGCCATGTTTACCGCGAAGGGTACGTTACGGGTTTTGCAGAATAAAGGGGACTGGGGAAAGGCGGCCAAGGAGGCCGGGATCGGCGATGCCGAGGCGCTGCGGTCGACGTTGCTGATCAGTATAGAGGCCTGCGCCGCTACGCTAGTGTCATTGCGTGCGGCGGCGGCCGGCTCGGTGCTGGCTGGTGTGGCACTGGCAGTGCAGCCGCTGCTGCGGCGCTACCAGCAATACAAGCGCAATGCCGCCCTGCTGGACTTCGATGACCTGATTTTTTCCGCCCGCGCGCTGTTGCGCGACCACGAGCCGGTGCGCCAGGCGCTGGCCGGCCGTTACCGCTATCTGCTGGTGGACGAGTTCCAGGACACCGATTCTCTGCAGGCGGAAATCTTCTGGACTCTGTGTGGCGAGCCGGCTGCCGATGCGCCACAAGATTGGCGCCAGCGGCGTATCCGGCCTGGCTCGCTGTTCCTGGTGGGCGATCCCAAACAGGCGATCTACCGTTTCCGTGGCGCCGATATTGCCGCCTACGTCGCGGCGCGCGATGCCTACCTTCGCCAGGATCCGGACAGTGTGCTGGCAATCGCCACCAACTTTCGCTCCGATGAACCGATTCTTTCGTTTGTCAATCAACGTTTTGCTGGACCGCTGTCTGCGGAGGGACAGCCTGGCTTCGTATCCCTGCAGGCATTTAATCCCGGCGCGGCGCAGCCATCTGTGGTGGCGCTGGACCTTCCTTGCGGACTCGAAGGCGCGGCGCAAGTTCGGCAGGGCGAAGCCGATGCCGTGGCCGACTTGTGCCAACGGCTGATCGGCCAATATCAACTGCGCGACCGGCAAGGGCGGGGGCGCTTGTGCCGCGCTGCCGATATCGCGCTGCTCGCGCCCAGCAGCGCACAGCTATGGCGTTACGAGGCGGCGCTGGAACAGCGCGGTATTGCGGTCATATCACAAGCCGGCAAAGGTTTTTTCCGTCAGCAGGAAGTGCAGGATCTGGTGGCGCTGGTGCGTGTCCTGGCCGACCCGCGCGATACGCTGGCGCTGGGCGCCCTGTTGCGTGGGCCGCTGGTCGGGCTGAGCGAGGAATCTTTGCTGGATATTGCTTGGGCGCTGCAGCAGGCTACGCCCGGCGCCAGCCTGAACTTGCTCTCGGAGACAGCGCTAATCGATCACCCATTGGCGAAGCACGTGTTGAACGAATTGCGTGCGTTATACCGTCTGTCTGCATCGACGACGCCGGCGCTGCTGCTGGCGACTGCGCTGGAACGTTTGCGGGTGCGCCATATTATGCTGCAGCGCCATCTCGGCCGCGCGGAACGCCCATTGGCGAATGTCCAGCAATTTCTGGATATGGCCGGCGATTACGCGATGCGCGGACTGGCGACGTTTGCCGCAGATGTCAGTGCCGGATGGGAGCAGGAAATGTCGGTCAAGGAGGGCTCGCGCGACCACCGCGAAGATGCGGTGACATTGTTTACCATGCATGCCTCTAAGGGGTTGGAGTGGCCGGTGGTCATCCCCATTAACGGTAGCACCGAATACATGAATGGCGACGCCGAGTTTGTCGAGCGCGGAAGTAACACGATGCATTGCAAGGTGCTCGGTGTGCCGCCGTCAGGTTACGAGGAGGCGCGGCTGCGTGAAAAAGCAGAGCTTGCCTGTGAACGGGTGCGGCTGTGGTATGTCACGATGACACGTGCGCGGCAGTTGCTGGTGTTGACGCGTGGCGCAGGCATGACGCCGAGTTCATGGAATGGGGTGCTGGCACTGGATCTGGCGAGCTTGCCAACGCTGGAACTGGCTGACGCCGCCGCGCCCGCAACTGGTGCCGCGACCGTGGTCACCAGCCAGACTGCAGGCCAGTTCGCGCGCGAAGCCGGCGCAATCCAGGCTGCGCAGCATATGATCCGCTGGCGAAGTCCAAGCCGCGACGAGACGCCTGGCGCTGTCTTGTCGGAGGAAAGCGCCGATACCCGCATTGATGCCGGCTATGCGGCACTGGAGGATGTTCAAGGCAGCCGCGAACGTGGCATGGTGATGCACAAACTTTTGGAGGAGGTGGTGACGGGCGAAACTGCACACACTGGGCCGGCGCTGAGTGGCCGCGCGCAGGAGCTAATCGCCGGACTGGGCATTCCTTCAGGGGCGGACGCCAGTCAGGGACTGTCAGCTGACGAAATAGGCGCCAGTGTGGCGGCCACCCTGGCGCTGCCGGAGATCGCCACATTGCTGCCGACGTTGCAAGCGGAATACCCATTATGGGCGCATGTGGCGACGGACGGCGGTGATCTGGTCACGGCGGGGGTCGCCGACGCGGTCAGCATCGACGACAGCGGACGTCCGCGCGTGATCATCGATTGGAAGAGCGATGTGGCGCCCAGTGCGCCACTGTTGATGCAATATCGCGCCCAGGTCGCCGCGTACATGGCAATGGCGGGCGCCGAGCGCGGGCTGGTGGTACTGGTCAGCAGTCGTCAGATTATCGAGGTCTGAAAGATGGCCCTGCTAATTCCTTCGCGTGCCGCTGCACTGCGACAAGACGGCGGCCTCTACCGCGAATTGGATGTGGTCAACCATCTCGTGGACGGGCTGCCGGCTGGATATGAAGTATTTCATGGTCTTGAGTTGCATACGGTGCTGAACGGCCAAGATCACTACGGCGAAGTCGACGTCATGGTGATGGGACCATCTGGGGCATTGCTGCTGCTGGAGGTCAAGGCCGGCGCCGTGATCCAGCGCGATGGCGGCATCTTCAAGCGCTACGGTAGCGATGAGCGCAACGTCGCCCAGCAGTGCCAGCTGCAGCGGGCCAGCCTGCTGGGGCGCTTGCGCGGAACAGGAATCGATGCCAGCGTGAGCAGCTGTCTGGTGCTGCCTGATTATCTGCTGGGCGATGCCGAGATCGTTTCGGTGGCGCGCGAGCGCATTGTAGATGCGGCTGGTTTTGCGCAGCTACCCGCGCTGGTACGCGGGTGGTTGGCGGTGCAGAAGGGCTGCAGTCAGCCAGATGCCTTGCGACGCTTTCTGTACAACCATTTCCAGGTGGTGGTCGATCTGGGCACTGCCCGTGACCAATTGCTGCGTACCATGCGCACGCTGTCGGATGGATCGGCGACCTGGGTGCCGCGCATCGTCTCGCCGTCCGCCGTGGTGCGGGTGCAAGCCACCGCCGGTTCAGGCAAAACCCAGCTGGCGCTGCGCTTGTTGCAAGACGCGCTGGACGAAGGAGCCCGCGCAGGCTATATCTGCTACAACCGCACGCTGGCGGACTACATTCGCGCGTACGCACCGCCGCGCGCCGAGGTCGCCAATTTCCATGAGCTAGTGATCGATCACCAACGCCGTCGGGACGGCGATCCTGACTTTTCGGATCCGCAGCTGATGGCACAGGCCAGTGCGCGTTATATCGACGAGAGCATGCACAGCGCGCCGCGCTTCGACCTGCTGATCATCGACGAAGGACAGGACTTCGAGCCGGCCTGGATCGAAGCGCTCTGCCAGTTGCTGCGCGCTGACGGCAAGCTGTATTTGCTTGAGGACGACGAGCAGCGGTTGTATAACAGGCCAGATTTCGAGATCGGTGACGCAGTGGTGGTCGTTAGTCGCGACAATTTCCGTAGTCCGCGCCTGGTGTGTGATGCCATCAACGCGTTGGAACTATGCCGCAGCCCGATCAACAGCAAGAGTTTATACAAGGGTGAGGTATCTGGTTTTCACCTGTACGCGAGCCCGCAACAACTGCTCGAACAAATCGAGCTCGCGGTTACTGCGTTGCTCGCGCGTGGCTTTCGGCTGGAGGACATTGCGGTGCTGAGCTATCGTGGCCGGGCCGGGTCGGGGCTGACGAATCTGCGGCAGATTGGACCATGGCTAACGCGGCAGTTCACCGGCGCCTATGCGCCGACGACTTCCAAGTAACCAAACGCACCGTCGAACGCGACTTGAATGATCTGTCGGAAGTGTTCCCGATCATGGTTGACAGCAGCAGTAAGCCGTATGGATGGAGCTGGCTGCGCGATGCCGCCAGTTTCGACCTCCCGGGGATGACGCTGCCCGAGGCATTGACCATGACCATGGTTGAGCAGCACCTGCAACACCAGTTACCACCCAGCGCTGTGGAGGCATTGCGGCCGCATTTTGCTTCTGCCGCCCGCGCGCTCTCGACAGTCGACGAGCATGTGCCGTCGCGGGCGTGGCTAGGTAAGGTGCGCAGTGTCTCGCCGCAGCAACCGCTGCTGCCGCCGCAGCTGGACGAGATGTGCCAGCGTACGGTCTATCTGGCGCTGATGCAGGATCGTCAGCTGCGCCTGTACTATAGAAAGCGCGATAGCGCCGCAGCCACAGTCTACGCGTCGGTGCACCCGCTGGCGGTGGTTCAGCGCGGCGGCGTGATTTACTTGGTGTGCATGTTTGGCACCTTCGACGATGTACGCACCATTGCGTTGCACCGGATCGAGCAGGCGGAGATGTTGTACGAACCATCGCGCCGCCAGCCCGGTTTCGATATTGACGCCTATATCTCCTCTGGACAGTTCGGCGTGATCGCGGGGGCGCCCATCCAGTTGCGAGCCTTGTTTAGCCGCGTAGCCGGTGAACATCTGCACGAAACGCCGCTGGTAGCAGACCAGCAGCTGTCGAGCATGGATGGTGGTCAACTGCTGCTGGCGGCGACAGTGCCAAACACCCGTGCGCTGGTGTGGTGGCTGCTTGGTTTCGGCGACACCGTGGTCGTGCAGGAACCTGCAGCGCTGCGCGAGGAATTGGCCGGCATCGCCGAACGTATGGTGCGCGCCTACGGCTCTTGACACTACTGATAACGAGCAGCGACATATGCCTAAACATCAAGCCCTTCAAGACGGCCTCGCACTGGTTTTCGAAGGAATCCGCAAGTTGAACGTAGCTTTTCCGAATCGTAAATTCACCATCGACGGCCGCCTCGTAGGTGACATTGGAGAGGTAATCGCGGAGTTGGAGTACGACGTTATCTTGCACGATGTATCCCAGCCATCCTACGACGGTGAGACCAGCGATGGCAAGAGGGTGCAAATTAAGGCCACCTTCAGAGATCAGCTAACGTTCAAAACCACGCCTGATTATTTCCTAGGCTTTAAGCTCTTTCCAGATGGTAGTTACGAGGAAATCTATAACGGTCCGGGTAAACTTATCTATGACAAGTACGCCCACCGACGTGGCATCGGTAGCACGTTGCTTTCTTTTCCCAACGCTGTCCTGAAGCAGATCTCCGAAACAGTTCTGCCTGAATCAAAAATTACAAAACGTTCCTGATAACCTAGTTTGTACCAACCACCGACCGTGAGGTTCTATGAGTATCGATAAAGTAGCGCAGTCCATCACTGAACAGTTGAATGAGCAAAAGAAAGTGAAAGTTAAGGTGGCCTTGTTCGGCCAACCCGGCGCCGGGAAGTCTTCTCTGATCAATAAGATTTTGGGCCAGAAAGCGGCTCCCGTCGGTGTCGAAACCGATAAGACGGTTCGCGCTGATTCCTACGAACACAATGGCATCGTCTTGGTCGACTTGCCCGGCTATGGCACCAAGAACTTTCCTAAAGAAAGCTATTTTGACAAATTCAAAATCTCCGAGTTCGATCTGTTCCTTTGTGTAAGCAGCGGAAAACTCCATCAGGCGGACACCGAGTTTTTCCATGAATTGCTCCGTGTCGGCAAAGTCTGCATTTTTGTCGTCAATAAGCACGATGAACTGTGGGAATCCACGTCGCTTGTTTGGGCTGTGGCGAGGTGGCGCTCTCTGATTCAAACGAGTTGCTGTGGACGCCAACACAGCCCGTCAAAGCAAACACGCAATAAAAGGTCGCTAGTTTTATTTTCTTCATTGCCTGTCTCCGGATGGCGGTTAAAAACGTTGGCGGCAGCGGTATCCGACAGTGTCGTCGAAATTGCCGGCCGGGTACTGCGGGGGTCAAGTCTGTCTTTTGGACACGGGCTCATCCTTTTCAGCCGGGCTGTGTATCACCGTGACACGTGGCCAGCGTAACGCGTACTGCTTCTGCTCGACGCGCCGCCGATAAGTCTCCACGCTCACCCGCCTCGGATTGCGCCGCACGACGCAATTGAACAAGTCATCCAGGCCGAAGGGCGCGATCACCTCGATCGTATCGTCGGCGCGCAGGCACAATCCCACGGCGGTCGCGTATTCCGGCCACGACGCCAGCGCATCGCGCAGCGATTCAAGCGGCTCGACCGCGTGCCCGAAATACTGTTCGAACCAATGATGAACCGACGCCTGGTTGGTGACCTCCCAGCGCACCGCGGGCATCGCCTCGCGCAGGCGGCGCTCGAATTCCCGGTCCCGCGCCACGCTCGTATCGTGCGCATCGAAGTAGGCGACATCCACGTCGGCCAGGTGCGACGGCGTCGCATAGCCATGCAAGGCGTCCCACACCAGATTGCGCACCGCGCCGGCGCCGATGCACCACGACGCCAGTTCCAGCCCGCGCACCGCGCGCAACGCCGGTGCCAACCATCCGGAGGCGCGCGCCAGCTCGCGCAGACGCTCCTCCATGTCGGCGGCGGATGGCTGCGGCATCACGTGGCGTCCGCCGGCTTCACCGCCTCGTAGTAATGGTTTTCGCCTTCATCGACATAGTCGTTGGCGAGCGCCATCCCAGCCTGCGCGACGGCTTGCGCATACTGCTCCGCGCCGAGCGAAAGGGAAGGGCGTGCGGTCGTGATATCGGTCCAGCTGCATGCCTGGCGCGGCGCCGAAAAGAGAAACCGTCCCGACGGTTTGAGCGCGGCGCCGACGCGGCGGATCAACTCCCGCTGATCGTCCGCGGACAGCAGGAACATCAATCCGATGGCGATGGCGCCGTCGAAGCGGCGACCGAAAAAGTCACTTCGCTCGGCAGGCTCGCAGGCCACTTGCGCGTCGGGGAAGCCGCGCCGGAACGCCGCCACCAGGGTGGGCGACGCGTCGATACCCGATACCTGGAAACCATCGGCGATCAGCGCCGCCGACAGCGGCACGCCCGAGCCGCAGCCAATGTCGAGAATGGCGCCATTGGCGGGCAGGGAACGCGCCCACTGGCGCACGGTGCCGACGCCGATGCCGGAGCGCGCCGCGATAAAGCGCTCGGCGGCGGCCTCCCAGCCGTTGGATTGATCTTCACCCACAGTGCGCTCCTCGCAAGAATGGAAAACGACGGCCCGCATGGGCGCATACATAGCCGCCAGGGGGCATGGCCGACGCCGACACTTTCATTATAGCGCTCGTCAATCGGGGGGCGCGGCCATGGTCCATCGCCCGATCTTGGCCGCCGTATCGGTTATTCGACCGATACCGCACACCCGGCGTTCTCCCTACACTGGTCTCACTTACCCAACAAACCCAAGGAGAACACCATGAACACCATCAAATCGACCCTGCGCCTGATCGTCGCCGCCACCGCCTTCGCCGCCGTTGGCGCTCACGCCGCCGCCGATGTCAGCGCCAAACCGACCGTCGTCATCGTGCACGGCGCCTTTGCCGACGGCTCCGACTGGGCCAAAGTCATCCCGCTGCTGCAGGCCAAGGGCATCAAGGTCACCGCCGTCCAGAATCCGTTGACCTCCCTGGCCGACGACGTCGCCGCGACACGCCGCGCCATCGCCGCGCAGCCGGGCAAGGTGGTGTTGGTGGGGCATTCGTGGGGCGGCACCGTGATCACCGAGGCGGGCCAGCACGACAAGGTCGCCAGCCTGGTGTACGTGGCCGCTTTCGCGCCGGACGCCGGCAAGTCGACCGCCGAAACCGGCGAGGGCTACCCCGCCGCGCCGGGCACCAAGCGCTTCGTCGCCGACGCGGAAGGCTTTTTGAGCCTGCCGGAGGCGGCCATGCGCGAGGATTTCGCCCAGGACGTGCCGGCCGCGCAGGCCGCCGTCATGACCGCCACCCAAGGCCCGATCCAGGCCAAGGCCTTTGCCGACAAGGTGTCCCGCGCGGCGTGGGCGGGCAAGCCTTCATGGTTTATCGTCAGTGCCCGTGACCGCATGATCGATCCCGGCCTGCAGCGCGCAATGGCCAGGAAGATCGGCGCCACCACCAGCGAACTGCAGGCGAGCCACGTGCCGCAGCAGTCGCGTCCCGCCGAGGTGGCGAAGGTGATCGCCGACGCTGTCGCCGCAACCAAGTAAGCGCCGGCGGCTATTTCCCGCACTTGACATCGAGCGCGCCTTGCTCCGCCAGACGCGCGACCTGGTCGATCAGCGCGCGCATCTTCGGCTGGTTCTGGGTGCGCATCGGGAAGTACAGGAACAGCCCGGAGGTCTCGGGCACGAATCCCGTCAGCACCCGCGCAAGCCGGCCGCGCCGCACGTCTTCTGCGATTTCGAGGTCGGGGAGGTAGGCGATCCCCAAGCCCTGGCGCGCCCACTCGGCCAGCATCTGGGTGTCGTTGGCGGTCAGGTGGGCGTCGGTGTCGAGCAGCAGTTCGCCATCCGCACCGTTCAAGCGCCACGGCGGCAAGCGGCTGGCGGTGGAGAAGCGGTAGCGCAGTGTTTGATGGCGCAGCAGGTCGTGTGGCCGCTCCGGTATGCCGCGGCGCTTGAAGTAGGCCGGCGCCGAGACCAGCGACCACGATAGCGGGCGGCTCAGGCGGACCGCCACCATGTCCTGCGCGATCGCCTGACCGAGCCGGATGCCGGCGTCATAGCCGGCTGAGACCAGGTCGACCAGAGCGTCGTCGAGGGAGAGGTCGAGCGTGACGTCGGGGTAGGCGGCCCGCATGCGCGGCACCAGCAGGCGGGCCAGCAAAAAGCCGAAGGCGCGCGGCGCCGTCAGGCGCAGATGTCCGGATGGGCGGCTCTGGAAGTGCGCCAGCTCGTCGAGCGCCTCGTCGATCTGTTCGACCGCCGGCTTGACCGCGGCCAGCAGGCCCACTCCCGCATCCGTCAGCGAGACGCTGCGGGTGGTCCTGACGAACAGCGGCACGCCGTGTTTTTTCTCCAGCGCGCGCACGCCTTTGCTCACCGCGGTGGGCGTGATGTTGAGCCGCCGGGCCGCTTGCGTGAAGCTCCGGTCGTCGGCGACGGCCATGAACAGCCGAATGAGATCGAGTGAACTCATTGCCGCTGAATGTGAACCGTTGGTTCATAAAGCATGTCCATTGAGGTCCTTTTTCCACCTGATTGGCGACTATACACTGGCTTGACCACTTAAGGAGAATGATATGAACGAACTACCGCAAGCCATCGCCAACTACGTCGAGGCGACCAACGCCCAGGCGCCGCAACGCGTCGCCGCATGCTTCCACGACGATGGCATGGTCCGCGACGATGGCCACGTGCATCGCGGCCGGGCCGACATCGGGGCCTGGGCCGACGACGCGGCCAAGCGTTACCGCGCGACGATCGAGCCGGCCGGCCTGGAGCAAGCCGCCGGTCGACAAATACTGCGGGCCGTCGTCCGCGGTGACTTTTCCGGCAGTCCCCTGACCTTGCACTTCAAGTTCGCGCTGCGGGCCGATGGCATCGATTCGCTGGAGATCACGCCATGAACAAGCTTCTTTTTGAGGGCAGGCACGCGCTGGTCACCGGCGGCACCAAAGGGATGGGCGAGGCGATCGTCCGCAAGCTGGTGGAGGAGGGCGCGACAGTGTTGGCCACGGCGCGCCATCAGCCCCGGGAGCCGCTCGCCGGCGTGCGCTATCTGGCGGCCGACGTGTCGACCGCCGAGGGCGCGGCGCACGTCGCCGAGGTGGTCGGACGCGATTTCGGCCCTCTCGATTTCCTGGTCAATAACGTCGGCGGATCGGCGGCGCCCGGCGGCGGCGCGCTCGCGCTCACCGACGAACTGTGGGACACCGCGCTCCAGTCCAACCTGATGTGCGCCGTGCGGCTCGACCGTGCCTTCTTGCCGGGCATGATCGAGCGCAAGTCGGGCGCCATCGTGCACATCACATCGATCCAGCGTCGCTTGCCGCTATATGAATCGACGACGGCCTACGCGGCCGCCAAGGCGGCCCTGGCCAACTACAGCAAATCGCTGGCCAATGAATTCGGCCCGCGTGGCATCAGGGTCAACTCCGTGGCGCCAGGCTTTATCGAGACCACCGCCGCGCAGGAATTCATCGAACGCATGGCCGGGCACCGGCAAGGCAGCGTGGAGGAAGCCAGACAAGCGCTGATGGCGTCCTTGGGCGGCATTCCGATCGGCCGCCCGGGCAAGCCACGCGAAGTGGCCGAACTGGTGGCGTTTCTGTTGTCGCCGCTGGCGGCGTCGATCCATGGCGCCGAGTTCGTGATCGACGGCGGCACCATGCCGACGGTTTAGCGACCATTTCCATGCGCCGCCGCCAGGGCGGCGCCCACCCTTCACCATAGAGAAAAAATGAACACATCTTCATCCCCCGCCGACAGCTTCGCCGAGGAGGTCCGCCGCAACCAACTGGCCCTGGGCCGCAACCCCGGGTCCGACTACGATTTCATCGTCTGCGGCGCCGGCTCCTCGGGCGCCGTGGTCGCCGCCCGCCTGGCCGAGAATTCCGGCGTCAACGTCCTGCTGCTGGAGGCCGGCGGCAGCGACGAAGTCGATAGTGTGACCGAGCCGGCCCAATGGCCGCTCAACCTCGGGTCGGAACGCGACTGGGGCTTCATGGCGCAGCCGAACCCGCACCTCAATGGCCGCGCCATCCCCATGAACATGGGTAAGGTCCTGGGCGGCGGGTCGAGCATCAACGTGATGCTGTGGGCGCGCGGGCACCGCAGCGACTGGGACTACTTCGCCGCCGAAGCGGGCGACGACGCTTGGAATTATGCGTCCGTGCTGGAGATCTACCGCCGCATCGAAGACTGGCACGGCCCGGCCGATCCTGGCCGGCGGGGGCGGGGCGGCCCGGTCTACGTGGCGCCGGCCCACCAACCGCAACCCGCCGCAACGCGGCTGCTGGAGGCGGC
This sequence comes from uncultured Duganella sp., assembly GCA_963513825.1. GTDB lineage: Bacteria > Pseudomonadota > Gammaproteobacteria > Burkholderiales > Burkholderiaceae_D > Rugamonas. The sequence continues at coordinate 52,680 of CAUPRW010000024.1, read as the reverse complement.
GCGCGCGCTCGGCGTGCCGACCTTCGACAGTCCGAACGGCGCGATGATGGAAGGCGACGGCGGCGCGGCGATTAACGACCTGCGCATCCGCGACGGCAAGCGCCTGTCGGTCTTCCGTTCCTACACCTACCCGAGGATGGCGCAGCCCAACCTGACCGTGCTCACCGGCGCGCTGGTCTCCAAACTCACTTTCGAGGGCCGCAAAGTGACGGGTGTGGAAGTGATCCGCGACGGCCGCACGCAGTGGTTCGGCGCCACCCGGGAAGTGATATTGTCGCTGGGCGCGGTGAACACGCCCAAGGTGCTGATGCAGTCGGGCATAGGGCCCGAGCAGGAACTGGCGCGGCACGGCATCGGCGTGCGCCAGCACCTGCCCGGCGTCGGCAAGAACCATCAGGACCATGTGTCTTTCGGCTGCATCTGGGAATACGCCGAGCCGCAGCGGGTAGGCAACGGCGGCTCGGAGGCGACGCTTTACTGGAAAAGCGATCCGGCCCTCGACGCGCCCGACATGCTGCACTGCCAGGTGGAGTTTCCCGTGCCGAGCGCGGAGAACGCGGCGCGCGGCGTGCCGGCGCACGGCTGGACCATGTTCGCCGGCCTGGCGCATCCGAAGAGCCGTGGCGAGCTGCTGCTGTCCGGACCGAACGCGCACGACGTGATGGTCATCCACGCCAATACGCTGACCGATCCCGACGACATGCGCGCGGCCCTGGCGAGCGTCGAGATGTGCCGCGCTTTGGGCAACGCCGAAGCCTTCAATGGTTTGGTGAAGGGCGAAAGCATGCCCGGGAAGCTGGGACGGGCGGAGATGGAGGCCTATATCCGCAACGGCGCCGTCACCTACTGGCACCAGTCCTGCACCGCCAAAATGGGACGGGACGCGATGTCGGTGGTGGACGCGAACCTGCTGGTGTACGGCGTCGACAACCTGCGCATCGCCGATGCCTCGATCATGCCCCGCATCACAACCGGGAACACGATGGCGCCTTGCGTTGTCATCGGCGAGCGCGCGGCGCACGTCATCAAGGCGCGGCACCAGCTTTAGCCGCCGGGCAGAGCGTACGTCCGTGGCGGTATTGCCGCGCGCGGGGATTTGCACTACAGTAGAAAGATGCCCCAAGCCCAAACCGTCACCGTCGAAGAAGCCGTCAACGTGCTGGCCATGGTGGGAGACCTCAGCATGGGGCAGCCCACCAACCAGTCGATCCACTCCGCCCATCTGGCCGAACGCCTCGCGGTGGCCGACGGCGCGGCGGCGGGGGACTGCGTGCACGCGCGGTTGGTGACGTTGTTGCGCTGGTCGGGCTGCACCGCCAACGCCAGCGGCTTTTCCGCGCTGCTGGGCGACGATGTCGGCGGGCGCGACGCCATGCTCACCGGGACCCTGCCGCCGGACGCGCCGATGACCTTTACCCGCGTGGCGCCGCTTGCCCGCATCCATTGCGAAGTGTCGGGCGCGATCGCGCAGGCCTTGCACCTGCCGGCGGAGGTCGAGGTTGGCCTGCGGCGGGTGTGGGAGCACTACGATGGCGGCGGCACCCCAGAACGCCTTCGCGCGCCGGAGATACCTCACATGGTCTACTACGCCAATCTGGCGAGCGATCTGGAGATCATGTCGCGCGCCCGGGGCCGGGAGGAGGCGCTGCGGCACATCGCCGCGCGCGCCGACAAAAAATATCCGGCCGCGCTGGTGCGCCTGCTGGCGGCGCATGCCGATGAATGGCTCGATGCGATAGAAACGCCGGCTTGTCCGACGCGGCTTCCCGTCCTGGCCGAGCAAGTGCCATTGACCATCGTGGCCGACACCATCGAGTTGAAACTCCCCTGGCTGCTCGGCTACTCGCGCCGCGTGGCGGACCTGGCGCAGCGGGCCGGCGCGCTGGCCAAGCTGCCGCCGGACCAGCAGCGCTGCCTGGCGCGCGCCGCGCTGCTGCACGGGATCGGCCGCGCGGCGGTGCCCAATTCGGTCTGGCAGCGCGACGGCAAGCTGGGTGTCTCGGACTGGGAAAAGGCGCGGCTGGTGCCCTATTGGACGGCGCGCGCCGGCGTGCAGATACCGTCGCTGCGGGCCGAGGCCACGCTCGCCTCGCATGTCTATGAGCGGCTCGATGGCAGCGGCTACTTCCGCGACCTCGACGCCGACACGCTCACCATGCCGCAAAGGATACTGGCGGCGGCCGCAGCGTATGCGGCGCTGCGCATGCCGCGTCCGTGGCGCGCCGCCTGCCCGGCGGCCGACGCGGCGCGGATACTGGCGCAGGAGGCGGCCGCGGGCCGCTTCGATGCGCAAGCGGTGAACGCCGTGATCGAAGCCGCCGACGGCGCGCGGCCCGTTCCGTCCGAACCGGCCGCGCCGCGCAAAAAGCTGTTGTCCGAGCGCGAGGTGTCGGTGCTGCGCCGGCTAAGCACGGGCGAGAGTAACAAGGAGGTGGCGCGCGTGCTGCAGATCAGCCCTTCGACCGTGCGCACCCACATCGAAAGCATTTTCCGCAAGCTTGAGTGCTCGACCCGCACCGCCGCGACACTCAAGGGACTGACGCTGGGCCTCATCGAGGCCGGGTAAGCGCGTGACGCTCAGTTGGCCGGCACCGGCACCGGCGCGGTCAAGCCTTCCACATAAAAATCGAAGAAGCGGCGGTTGTCGAAGCGCTCCACCACCGTCGCCGGTTGTAGACCCGGCCTTGGCGTGAGGTGGCCGATCGAGCGGCCGTTGTCGGTGCCGACGGTGGTGTCGATGTCGATCCAGCGTTGCGTCGCGCGGGTGGCGTAGGTCGGGTCGACCAGATAGGCGAGCGTGAGCGTGTCCCAGACGTCGGTGTGGTAGGCGGGATTGGTTTCGAAGCCGTTCTTGCCGTCGTAGCCGTAGCCGTTGAGCTGCTTGAACAGTTTGGCGATGATGCCGTCCCTGGCGGCGCCGTGGACCACGCGGTCGTAGACCTGCTTGTCGATCTGGACGCTGTTGGTGACGTCGAGCGGGAATACCACATGCCGCAGCGGCAGCCGCAAGACCTCGCGCGCCGCCTCCGGGTCGAACCACCAGTTGAATTCGGCCGTCGTCGTCGTGTTGCCGGGTACGTCGAACGCGCCGCCCATGTAGATGATTTGGCCGATCAGCGGCACGATGTCCGGATGGCGCCGCACCGCCAGCGCGATGTTGGTCAGCGGCCCGATGGCCAGTATCGTCACTTCGCCGGGATGGCGCCGCACGCTGTCGGCGATGAAGTCGGCCGCGTGCTGGTCGCGCACCTTGGTGTGGCGCGCGGGGCCGTCCGGCGGGGCTTTGACGTCCGCGTCCGACTTCGGTTCCGGCCAGTTCCACGCGCCCAGGTAGCCGTCGCCGCCGGGATGGAGGCGTTGTTCTTCGGTGATGGCGGCCAGGTCGTGCGACAGTGCGAGGTTGGCGCCGGCGTAGACGCCAACCCGGCGCTCGATGCCGAGCCGCTCGACCGCCTTGAGCGCGTCGCCCACCTCTTGTCGCAGCCATTTGTTCCCGGATACTACGGTGAGGCCCAGTATTTCGATGCGTCCGCGCGCCTGTAGTTGCGCGGCGATGGCGAGCAGCTGGCCGTCGTCATTGAGGGTGCCGAAGTCGCTGTCGATGATGATCTTCGGCGCCGCCGCAAGGGCGTGCTGCGCGCAGGTCAGCGCCAGCGCGCAGGCCAGCATCATTATTTTTTGCCGCACTGTGATCTCCGTGTGGAAGCTGATTTTTTTGTGGGCCCTCATGGCCCGCATGCCGCCGTAGTCTGCCATGGGCCGCCGACGGCGCATGCCCGGCGGATTACGCTTCGCTAATCCGCCCTACGTTGTTCATAAACCAGTCGGCATACGGCTTCGCATTTTGACAGATCGAAGCGACCGTCGGTCCGCACGCCCGATTCCATGTCGATCCAGTAGCTGCCGCCGGTGGATACCTGGAACTTTTGCAGCGTTTCCCGTACCGTGTCCGGCCCCAACCCACCCGAGTAGCCGCAGAACGGCAGGCCGGTGGTGACCGCCGGCCAGCTGCTCGGCCTTACCCCCGTGCCGAACGAGACGTCGTATAGCCAGTCGACCCGCGCGTCCAGGGGGAAGTCGCCCTGGCATTGCAGGGCCGCCCGCACGCCTTGGCGTGCGCCGAACAGGGCGCTGTTGCGGATCTCGCTCTCGCCGCTGCCGGCCCGTCCGTGGTTGATCTGAACCCGCGAGAAGCCGGCCAGGTCGAGCGCCGCGTGGCCGGTTTCGACGATGCTGCGCGCGGCGGCGCCGCAGATGTGGGCTGATAAACGCAGCGGTGCGCTTTGCAGCACGCGCCGCACGCCGGCGGAGGGAAACAGCGGTGCGCCTTCCTGGGCGGTGTCGAACAGTACGCCCCATTCGATCGGGTAGCGGGCCGACAGTTCCAGCATGCCAGGCAGCAGATCGGCGCGGTCGATGCCGGTGAAGGTGATGTAGGCGGGTGGGGTGTGAACAGTAGTCATTTTGGCCTGGATGTTTAGTGGTACGTACCATAATCTCATCTACCGGAGAAAAATTCAAGCTCATTTCGCTGTAAAAGCAACAAATTTTAGAAAATGAAAAAATAAATCGAGGAATGGTCCGTACCACTATAGAATTTACTACGGACATAAAAGCTAATCAAACCAATGCGGGAGGAACTTGTATGCGGATGCTGAACATTGAAGGGGCGGCCATGGTGGGAATGGCCCTGGCGGTGGCGGCGCTGCCGGCCGCCGTGTGCGCGCAGGAGCAGGGGGCGGAGCAAACGAAGGAACAGGGGCGCCAGGCGGCGGTCCCCGGCCAGCTGCAGACCGTGACCGTGAGCGCCGAGCGGCGCGCGGAAAATGTGCGCAACGTGCCGGTGTCGGCGACCATCATCGGCGAGGAGGCGCTGGGTGCCCTCAACTCCGGCGGCCAGGATATGCAGATGCTGGCGGGCCGCGCGCCCAGTCTCCAGGTGGAGTCCTCGTTCGGACGCGGTTTCCCGCGTTTTTACCTGCGCGGGTATGGCAATGTCGACTTCCATCAGAACGCGTCGCAACCGGTCTCGCTGATCTACGACGACGTGGTGCAGGAGAGCCCGGTGCTCAAGGGCTTCCCGGCCTTCGACCTGGAACGCATCGAGGTCTTGCGCGGTCCGCAGGGTTCCCTGTTCGGCCGCAACACGCCGGCCGGCGTGGTCAAATTCGATTCCGTGCGGCCGTCGCAAACGCCGGGCGGCTACCTTACCCTGTCCGGCGCCACCCACAACACCTCCAGCGTTGAAGGCGCGCTCAATCTGCCCCTGGGCGGCGACTGGGCGGCCAGGGTGTCGGTGCTCGGGCAGCACCGCGACGACTGGATCGGCAACTCCCATGAGGGCAGCTCCGACCAGTATGGCGGCTACAACGACACCGCCGTGCGTGCCCAGTTGCTGTACAAGCCGAGCGGCGGCTTCGAGGCGCTGGCCAATCTACACCAGCGCACCATGAACGGCAGCGCCTCGCTGTTCCGCGCCAATATCATCCAGAAGGGGAGCAACGCGCTGGTGCCGGGCTTCGACGTCGGCAGCGTCGCCACCGACGGCGCCAATGGCCAGAACCTGAAAAACTACGGCGGCAGCCTGCGGCTGAAGTGGCGCCTGGATGGCTTCACCTTGCATTCGGTGACGGGCTATGAAACCGTGCGCGTATTCAGCCGCGGCGACATCGACGGCGGCTTTGGCGCGGTCTACGCGCCGCCGTCCGGCCCGGGCGTCATTCCATTCGTGGTCGAATCGGCGGATGGCACCAAGGGCCACCACCAGTTCACGCAGGAGGTGCGCCTGGAGTCCGATGCCGCGCGGGCGCTCAAGTGGCAGGCGGGCCTGTTCTACTTCGATGAGCGCTACCAGATCGACAGCTATAGCTACGACACGCTCGGAGGCGGCGCGCTGACGTCGGACATCCGTTCGCACCAGAAGAACGATGCCTACGCCGTGTTTGGATCGGCCAACTACGACCTTACGCCGAGCGTGAACCTGCGCGCCGGCGTGCGCTACACGCGCGATAACAAGGATCTGTCCACGGAGCCGAACAACCTGCCGTCCGGCGGCACCGACGTCGACGCCTCGACGGGGCTGGCGACCAGCACCGGCGTCTCCAAGGTCAACTGGGATATGAGCGGCGTGTACAAACTGACGGACGCGGCCAACCTGTACGCCCGCGTCGCCACCGGCTTCCGTGGCGCGACCATCCAGCCGGCGGCGACGTTCAATCCGATGTCGGTGGCACGGCCCGAGACCATCACCTCGTACGAAGTGGGCTTCAAGTCGGACCTGTTCGATCGCCGCGCGCGCGTGAGCTTCGATGTCTACACCTACACCGTCAAGGACCTGCAGCTGACCGCCGTCGGCGGCACCTCCAACTCGGCCATCCTGCTCAACGCCGAGCGCAGCGCCGGCCGTGGCGCGGAGCTGGACCTGGAAACCTACCTCGGCGAGAACCTGCTGTGGAGCTTTGGCGGCAGCTACAACCACACCAGGATCAAGGACGCCGGCCTGACCGTTGGCGCCTGCGCGGCGTGCACCGTGCTCAATCCCACCGTCGCCAGGGGGGGCTCGACGCTGGTGCTCATCGACGGCAATCCGCTGCCGCAGGCACCGCGCTGGAGTGCCAACACGTCGCTCAAATTCACCTACCCGGTCGCCAACGGCGAGTTTTACGCCTACACCGACTGGGTCTACCGCAGCGCCGTCAACTTCACCTTGTATCGTTCCGCCGAATTCACCGGCAAGGCCTTGTTGACAGGCGGATTGCGGCTCGGGTACAAATGGGATAATGACCGCAGCGAGGTGGCGCTGTTCGGCCGTAACATCACCAACCGCGTGCAGCTGGTCGGCGGTATCGACTTCAACAACCTGACCGGTTTTGTCAACGACTCCAACCCGCGTATCTTCGGCGCGCAGTTCACCCGGCGCTTTTGAACGGAACGGCTTTCCAGGAATATGTGCATGAGTGATTTGTTCAGTTTTCCCGACCACCGCCGCTTCGATCTGCTGGCCTTTGGCGACCCCAATATCGATTTGCTGTTCACCGTCGAGCGGGCGCCGGCGGCGGACCAGAAGGTGTTGGGCCGGCGCCTGCCGCCGTTCGCCGGCGGCACGGTCGCCAACGTCGCCTGCGCGGCCAGCCTGCTGGGACGGCCGACGCTGGCCTACGGTCGTATCGCGGGCGATGCCGAAGGTGCTTTCCTGAGCCGCGAGTACGAGCGGTTCGGCGTCGCGCTCGAGCATTTGCGGGTGGTGCCGGGGGCGACCTCGCCAACGGCGCTGATCCTGATCGAGGCCAGCGGCGAAAAGGCGCTGGTGTACTCGCCGATGCCGGGGCCGACGCTGCACGAGGAGACCTTCGCGGCGGCGCTGTCGCAATGCCGCCTGCTGTACGCGATGCCCTACGACCTGCCGGAGTTCAAGCGACTGCACCGGATGGCGCGCGACGCCGGCGTGCCGCTGGCGATCGATATCGAGGCGGCGATGGTGGCCGACCGACAGCACCTGCACCAGCTGCTGTCGATGGCCGACCTGGTGTTCATGAACGACAGCACCTACCGCGCCGTCACCTGCGCCGAGGCGGGTGCCGCCGGCATGGCGGAGCTGCTCGGGCACGGGCCGCGCATGCTGGTGGTCACCTGCGGCGCGCGTGGTGCCATGCTGGTGGCGCGCGATCCGGACCGCGCCATCGCGCAGCAGGCATTCGCCGCCAACGTGGTGGACGCCACCGGCGCGGGCGACAGCTTCAACGGCGCCTTCCTGGCCGCACTGCTGGAGGGGCAGTCGCCGGCGGACGCGCTGCGCTTCGCCTGCGCCGCCGGCAGCATTGCCGTCACCGCCACCGGCGCGCGCTCGGCGCTGCCGACGCGCGCGCAGGTCCAGGCGCTGCTCGATCATGCATAGCCCCACATCGACCCAGGCGCGCGGTTGGGGCCTCGCCGCCCGCGCCGACCGCTTCTTCCAATTGAGCGCGCGTGGCACCACGCCGGGACGCGAGGCGATCGCCGGCTGCACCACCTTCGCCGCGATGAGCTACATCGTGGTCGTCAATCCATTGATCCTGGCCGCCGCCGGCATGGACCGCAACGGCCTGTTTTTGGCCACCATCGTATCGGCCATGGCGGCCACGCTGGTGATGGCCTTGTGGGCCAACCTGCCGATCGCACTGGCGCCAGGCATGGGCACCAACATCGTGTTCGCCCAGGTGCTGGTCGGGCAGATGGGCGTGCCGTGGCAGACCGGCCTGGCGATGGTGCTGCTCAACGCGTTGGTGTTCCTGCTGCTGTCGCTGACCAAATGGCGGGCGCGCATCGTCGCCGCCTTTCCGGAGCCGGTCAAACTGGGCATGCAGTGTTCGATCGGCGTTTTCATCGCGTGGCTAGGCCTGCGCAGCGGCGGCCTGCTGGTGGGTGACGCCGGCTCGTTGGTGGCCTTTTCACGCCTGCACGACGGCGCCGCCTGGCTCACGCTGGCCGGCATCCTGTTGACCGCCATGCTGCTGGTGCGGCGCGTGCCGGGCGCGTTCCTGCTGACGATGCTGGTGGTGAGCGCGGCCGGGCTGTTCGTCGCCGATGCGCAGGGCGGGGCGTTGACGCGCCTGCCGGAGCATTGGTTCGGCGTGCCGACCTTCACCGGTGAGCTGTTGTTCGCACTCGACTTCCGTGGCTTTTTTTCGCATTTCATGCTGCTGCTGCCGGTGACGCTGTATTTTTTGCTGATCGAATTCTTCTCCGGCACCGCCACCATGTTCGGAGTGATCCGCAGCGCCGGGCTGCTAAAGCCGAACGGCGATTTGCCGAGCGCGCGGGCGGCGTTCGCGTCGGATGCGCTGGGTAGCGTAATCGGCGCCGCGGCCGGTACCTCGACCGTCACCGCCTTCGTCGAATCGGTGGCGGGCGTGGAGGCGGGCGCACGCACCGGCTTGAGCGGCGTGGTGGTGGCCGCGCTATTCGCACTGGCGCTGTTTTTCGGGCCGCTGCTGACGGCGATTCCGGCCTGCGCCACCGCGCCGGTGCTGGTGATGGTCGGCCTGTGCATGCTCGACGGCCTGCGCGAGCTCGATACCAGCGCGCCAGAAAACTATCTGCCGCCGTTGCTGATGTTGCTGGTCACCGCCTGCTGCGCGGATCTGATGGTGGCGCTGGCGCTGGGCTGCTTCGTCTACACGCTGATGCTGGTGGCGCGCGGACGCTGGCCGGGCGCGATGGTGCTGGGGCTGGACGTGGTCTTCGTGCTGTACCTGGTGCTGCGCGGCGCCATCGTCTAGCTGCGGGTCAGCCGGCGCTGCCCTTGCTGATGCGCGTCTTGTAGCGGTAGGGCGGCACGTATTTCATCTCGCAGTACTCGACCGGTTCGCGCCGGTCGGACAGCATCACGCGTTCGCACAGCAGCAGCGGGGTGCCGGGCTGCACGCCGAGCAGCGCCGCATCCTCGGCGCGGGCCGCCACGGCGCCCACGCTCTCCAGGCTTTCCGACGGTTTGATACCGAATTTGTCGATCAGGATGCGGTACAGCGAACCGACTTGTTCCAACTCCTTCTGTTCCAGCTTCGCGCCGGCCGGCAAGCGTAAAAACGATTCCTGCAAGCCGACCGGTTTGCCGTCCATCAGGCGCACGCGCTTGATGCGCAGCAGCGGCTCGTCGGACTGCATGTGCAGCAGGCTGGCCACGGCCATATTGGCCGCCACGGTTTCCATCGCCAGGATGGTTTGGCCAGGGACGCCGCCGCGCTTGATGGTGTCGTCGGTGAAGCTGTCTAAAAAGCGCGACATCTGGCGCACCGACTCCGGCGCGGCGAAGGTGCCGCGGCCATGGTCGCTGTACAGCAGTCCTTGTTCTTCGAGCAGGCGGATCGCCTTGCGCACGGTGTCTCGGCTGACCTGGTAGGTCGCGGCCAGATCGCGCTCGGCCGGCATCGGCTCGCGCGCGCCGATCTTCCCCGACTCCATCAGCTTTTTCAGGGTCTCCGCCAGCTGTTGGTAAAGCGGCTGCGTGGTCTTGGCGGCGGCGGGGGCTGGCGTGTCGGTGGTTCGTGAGCGCATTCAATGTACCTGCTGTCGAGCGGATGATGGATGAAAGCGGCCGCCGGTCGACGGGCCGCAGCCGTATTGTAACCAAATGGTTTGCGCCCCGGTGAAAGCTTGGCGGTGGCCGGCGGGATTATGACAGAACAGTGACATTGGTACGAACCTCGTTTTCCATTCGACTGCAAAAATAAAGATTGCCGGACTAATTTCCGTCGCATTCAGGGTGATCGAGGTTTGTTTACATTGCAAATTGGTACGGACCACTATAGCATTGATAAAAATCGATTGAGACCGCCGGGGACAGGCGGTCCGACACACAAATCGCGCCGGCGTGACGGGGCGCTGAAACCACTTTTAGGGGAATTCGATGTATGCACGACTAGGGATGTTCGCTGCCGGATCGGCGGCGATGATGCAGTTGGGCGCGGCGCACGCGCAGCAGCCGGCCACGGAAGCGGCGGCGGAGGTGGCGCCGACGGTGGTGCAGGTCACCGGCCAGGCGCTCGGCAAGGGCGAGGCGCGCGCCAACAGCGTGATCGATCTTGCCGTCATCGCCGAGCAGCCCGCCGGACTCGATCCGCTCAAATTGTTGGCGCGTGTGCCGGGTATGCAGGTCAGTTCCAGCGACGCGCTGACCGGCAGTTTTTCGATGCGCCTGTCGATGCGCGGTTTTAACAAGGAGCAGATCGGCATTTCCATCGACGGCATCCCCAACGGCTCGACCCTGTCGAACGGCGGCACCATGCCCAACCGCCTGCTGGACCCGGCCAACCTGGTACGCGTCGACGCCTCGCAGACGGCGGGTGACCTGGGCACGCCGTCGAACCAGGCGCTCGGCGGCTACATCGACTTCAAAACACGCGACCCGTCGAAGGAGCGCGGCGGCGAGGTCGAAGTGGCGACCGGCAGCTTCGGCTACCGGCGCGGCTTCGTGCGCGTCGACACCGGCAAGTCGGCGGCCGGCACCAGCGCCTATCTGGACTACTCGCACGAATATGTGCGCACCTGGCCGGGCGACGAATCGGGCCGCAACACGCGCCGCCATGCCGACCTGCGCGTGCTGCAGGATTTGGGCGGCGGCTCGAGCCTGCGCGGCACCGTCAGCTACAATAAATTCAGCGACAACGACTACGACGCCGTCGCGCTGCTGGCCGAATCGTCACGGCTGTACAAGGCGACCTTCTACGGCGACCCCACCACCGACGGCCTGACCGACCACTGGACCGGCAACCCCGCCATCGACCAGAATTATCGCGGCACGCGCGGCATCAACAGCGAAGACATCCTCGCGCACATCGACTGGACCCAGCGCTTCGGCCAGAGCGGCAAGCTGACCGTCAAGCCCTACTGGCACAAGCAGGAGGGCAACGGCTGGTTCTACGTGCCCTATGTGCAGTTGCCCAGCAACGGCAAGGTGTACAGCGCGGTGGCACCGGGCGGCAGGCCGACCGCCGTGGTGCAGGAGTGCTATCAAAACCAGTATCGGCGCGACGCCAACGGCGCGCTGACGCCCGTGAGCGCGGTGTCGATACCGGCCGGTTCCAGCAGCGCTGCGCTGTCGTCGGCCGGTTGTCCGGCGGCGGCACGCTATGCGATGAATCCCGTCAGCCAGTGGGGCGCGCGCGAGGCGAGCACGCGGCGCAGCGACAACGCCATCGACCGCAAGGGCACCCTGGCCGAAGTGTCGGATTCGCTGGGCGACTACCAGCGCATACGCGTCGGCGGCTGGATCGAGCGCACCAAGCGTGACAAGGACCGCAACTGGTTCGCCGTCACCGATCCGAAGGTCAGCGGCGCCTTCGATGAAAGCGCGCTGTATTCGATCACCCAGGACCGCCACTATTCGTCCGACACCGCCATGGTGTACGCGCAGGACAAGGTCAGCCTGCTCGACGACCGCCTGCAGCTGGACTTGGGCGCGACCTATCAGCGCTTCAAGGAGGATTACTCGTCGCCGGTGGAATTTAGTGGCACGCGCTCGTTGAAGGTGACGTCCAAACTGCTGCCGAAACTGGCGGCGCTGTACCGCGTGAACGACGACTGGGAGGTATTCGCCAGCGGCTCGAAGAATTTCAGCGCGATACCGGACAGCGTGTTCGAAGGCACGGCGGCGGTCGATTCGAAGAACGGCATCAAGCCTGAAACCTCGGTCAACAAGGATGTCGGCGTGCGCTGGACCGGCGATAACGGCTACGGCGCCGCGCTGAGCGCCTACAAGATCGACTACCGCGACCGCATCTCCATCCAGAACGGCAATCCGAACGGCGACATCTTCTCGCGCGACGCCACCACGACCTTCGCCAACCAGGGCGGCATCAGTTCCAAAGGCGTGGAACTGACCCTGCGGGCCATGGCCAACGTCTACGAGTTGTACGCCAACGCCTCTTACAACGACGCGCACTATTCGAGCGACACGCCGGCCGAGGGCATCAAGTCGGGCGATCCGGTGCTCGGCGCGCCGCGCCGCAGCGCCTTTGCGGAAGCGACCTGGAAGCCAGCGCCGGAATGGCGCCTGAGCGCCAATGCGCACTACGTGGGCGAGGCGGCCGGCACCTACGGCACGGTGACCAATACCGTGATCGCCGGCGGACCGGCCGTGTATCCGCGCCAGTACATGCCCGCCTATACGCTCGTCGGCCTGAACTTCACCTACAAGCCGCGCGGCAGCCTGTTTGGCCACGGCAGCCGCACCGAGTTCGCCTTCAACGTCGACAACCTGTTCGATCGCCACTACCTGGGCGGCGTCGGAGCGGAGCTGACCAGTTCCAATCCGCTCACCACCGGACGCTACTTCCTCGGCAGTCCGCGCACGCTGTACGCCTCCATGCGGGTGCGGTTCTGATGGTGGCTGCGGCGGCGCGGGCCGCCGCCTTGTGTTTGGCCGCGCTGCTTGGCGCATGCGCCACGCCGCCGCATGAGGGCCGGGCGCCGGTGGCCGCCTTGCGCCTCATAGGCGAGCAGCGCATACCGCACCGGCAGCTTTTCCAGGGCACGCTGGTCGGCGGCCTGTCGAGCATCGACTACGACGCCGGCAGTGGAACCTGGATCATGGCCAGCGACGATCGCTCCGAGTTGGGGCCCGCACGGTTTTACACGGCGCGGCTGGACTACGACGCCGGCGCATTCAGGTCGGTCAGGCTGGAGGCCGTCCATACCTTCCGGCAGGCCGACGGCAGCGCGTATCCGGCGTTGGCAGACGTGCCCGCGCGTGGCGGCGAGGTGGCCGATATCGAGGCGGTCCGCTTCGATCCGCTAGGCGGGATCTGGTACGCCAGCGAAGGCATCGCCGCGTTGGGAACGGGGCCGTTCGTCAAGCAGGCCGGCGGCGATGGCGCCTATCGCGCGACCTTGCCGTTGCCGGACCTGTTCAAGGCGTCGCCCGACAAGACCGCGGGGCCGCGCGGCAATCTCGGTTTTGAGGGGCTGGCGTTCGCGCCGGACGGCCTGTCGCTGTGGGCGGGCATGGAGGCGCCGCTGTACCAGGACGGTCCGTTGGCCAGCCCCGAGCACGGCGCCGTCAGCCGCTTCACACGGTTTGGCCGCGACGGCGAGGTGCTGGCGCAGTACGCTTATCCGGTCGACCGCGTGCAGGGTCGTCCGGCGCCAGGACGGCTCGCCGATAACGGCGTGTCCGAGTTGCTGGTGGTCGATGCCGGCCATCTGCTGGCGCTGGAGCGCTCGGGCGTGCAGGACGCGGCGGGGCGCTTTGCGTTTTTCGTCCGCCTGTATCTGGTGGAGGTGGACGGGGCGACCGACGTCGCCGCCTTGCCGACGCTGCGGGGTGCTAGCTATACGCCGCTCAAGAAACGGCTGCTGCTGGACCTGAACCGCGCGGGGCTGGACAAGGTCGATAATCTGGAGGGCATGAGTTGGGGGCCGATGCTGGGCAATGGCCACCGTAGCCTGGTGCTTATCTCCGACGATAATTTTAGCGCCGATGAGGTGACGCAGTTGCTTGTGTTTGATGTCATTCCGTAACCCTGTGCCTGTGACGACGTTTTGCCGTGCTGGCTTCGCGGCAAGGCTTCCGTCCGTTGTCATGCGGCAATTACGTGCGCCATCGCTTCGTGCTATGCTTTTTCTCACTTTCGTAAGGAGGACATCATGCCCGCTTCCCACGACACCTATACCCGCCAGCAGGGGTTGAAAAACACCTACGACGTCGAGTACACGGCGCTGCGCTACCGCATTTCCCTCGACGGCCGCGTGCTCAAGGACATCGAGCTCGACATCCACAACACGCCCGCGCTCGATCCGGACGCCGCGTGGGCGCGCGCCGTGTCCGATATCGAATTCCTGCGCGGCATGCCCGAGGCGTAGCGGACGTCGGCGGCGTTACTGGCCGGCCACCAGCGCGCCCGCCTGCGCGGCGAACCACGGCTGCATGCGGCCGATCGCCTCGGCGATTTCCGGCGTCGACACCGCAAAGCTGAAGCGGATGAAACGCTTGCCTTCGACCGGATCGAAATCGATGCCCGGCGCCGTCGCCACGCCCGTGTCGTTGAGCAGGCGCTTGCAAAAGTCAAGGCTGTCGTCGGTCAGGTGGGCGATGCTGGCGTAAATGTAGAAGGCCCCGTCCGGCGGCGCGATGGCGTTCAAGCCCAGTCCCGGCAAGGCCTCCAGCAGCAGGCGCCGGTTTTCCGTGTACACGGCCAGGTGGCTTTCGAGTTCGTCGAGCGCGTCGAAGGCGGCCAGCGCGGCGTGCTGGCTCAGCGACGGCGCCGTCAGGAACAGGTTGCCGCTGTAGGCCAAGGTACGCTCGACGTGCGCTGCCGGCACCAGCAGCCAGCCCAGGCGCCAGCCGGCCATGCTGAAGTACTTGGAGAAGCTGCTCACCACCAGCGCCTCGGGCTCGTGGGCGAGGATGGTTTGCGCCGGTTCGACATAGCTCAGGCCATGGTAGATCTCGTCCGAAATGATGTGGATGCCGCGCGCGCGGCAAACCTCGGCGATGGCCGCCAGCTCGTCGGCGGCGATGATGGTGCCGGTCGGGTTGGCCGGGCTGGCGATGATCACGCCGGCCGGCGCCGGCTCCAGCGCTGCCAGCGCGGCGGCGGTGAGCTGGTAGCGCACGTCGGCGCCGCAGGCGATTTCCACCGGCTCCATGTGCAGCGCCTTGAGCGTGTTGCGGTAGGCCACGTAGCCGGGCCGCGCCAGCGCGATGCGGTCGCCCGGCGAAAACAGCGAGTTGAGCGCCAGTACCAGCGCCGGCGAGGCGCCGCAGGTCATGACGAAGCGGTCGGCGTCGACCGTCACGCCGTAGCGCTCGTCGTAGAAGCGCGCCAGG
Source organism: uncultured Duganella sp. (assembly GCA_963513825.1). Lineage (GTDB taxonomy): Bacteria > Pseudomonadota > Gammaproteobacteria > Burkholderiales > Burkholderiaceae_D > Rugamonas. Next base: position 37,376 of record CAUPRW010000024.1, on the reverse strand, counting down.
CGCTGCTTGAGCGGCGTGCTTTCCCAGTAGCCCATGTTGTCGGCGTCGAGCACCTGGTGGGCGCGTTCGATGGCCGCGCGCGGCGCGCCGGTCGACGGCTGGCCGAATTCCATGTGGATGATGGAGCGGCCCTGCGCCTTCAAGGCGTGCGCGAGGCGGCTGATGGCGATGGCGTGAAACGGTTCGAGTTGCGCTTGCATGGAAGTCCGATGGGCAGGAAAGTCCGATAGTGTAAGGCAAACGCGCCGCCGCCGCCGCCTCAGTCGTTGACCTGCACGAGACGGCCGTTGGCCGCCTGCACCGGCCGCGCGTTCATCTTGTAGACGTGGCCGAACTGGGCGATCTGCTGCGACGACACCGGCACCGCGTTCTTCATCACGTACCAGGTCACGCCTTCGCTGCACGGCGGCGTCGTCAGCGAGCCGCTGAAGGTGAAGTAGGCGCGGTTCTCCGGCAGCAGGGTGGCGATGTTGACGCTCACGCCCGCCACCTCGACCTCCTTCTCCTTTTGCAGCGGCAGGTTGTCGAAGATGGTCTTGATCATCGGCCGTTTGGCGCCCGGTTCCATCAGCACGCCGACGACGGCCAGTTCGCCTTCGGCGTTTTTGTGCACCAGGTGCGCGACCAGCGCGTAGCGCTTGCCGTCGATGCGCTCCTCGCTCGGTTTGTGGAAGTGGAATTGCAGCAGCTCGTAGCGCTTGCCGTCGACCGACATGAAGCTGCCGGGCGCGTAGTTGACCTGGATCGTGTGGCCGTTGTCGATCAGCTTGAGCGGGCTGGCCTGGTAGTCGAACTTGAGCTCAGGCAGCGCCGCGTGCTTGGCGTCGGTGGTGCGGATGTCGATCGGCGACTGCACCTTGCCTTGCGAGCAGGACGTGAACTTGCTGTCGACTTCGCTCCACTTGGCCGGGCCGGACGGGCCGCTGTACGACCAGTGCGGATGGGCCGCCGGTTCGGCGCAGTGGCCGGCGAGCGCGAGCGCGGCCAGCAAGCCGCCGACGCTGGCGGTGTGCAAGGTGGTGAGGGCAGGGCGTTTCATAAGGTCTCCTACGATTTGGACGATGGGAACTGCGCGGCGCGGCGTCATGGGCCGCGCTCTTGCCAGGGGTCTAATTTACATCCGGAAACATCCAAGTGGATGCCGGCGGGGGCGGGAAATTTGGTTTTGTTGTTTTCAGGAATGCTTTTGATGCAAGTAAGGAAGCTTTGCACTTGCTATACTGTTACTTGCTGAACACATATGACGGGGATGGCTTTGCGGGCGATGACGATGCGATGGAAGCGGTGGGGCTTGGGCGTGGCTGGCGCGGTAGGGGTGTATGCGCTGGCGGGCGGCTGGGCGTTGCCGCGACTGATCGAGCGCCAGCTGCCCCGCTGGGTCGAAACGGAACTGGAGCGCAAGGCCAGCATCGGCGGCGTCAGTTTCAATCCGTTCACGTTGCGGCTGGAGGCGCGGGATTTGCGCCTGACCGAGGCCGATGGCGCGCCGCTGTTCGGCGTCGGCGCGCTGGCGGTGGAGTTGCAGTGGCGCTCGCTGGTGCGGCGCGCCTGGAGCCTGGCCGAGATCCGCGTGACGGCGCCGTCGCTGCAACTGGCGATCGCGCCCGACGGCAAGTTCAACATCGCGCAATTGCTTGAGACCCTGGACAAGCGCAAGAAGGACGACAGCGACAGCGGCATGCCGCGCCTGGTCGTCGACCACTTCGTGCTGGAGCGGGGCAAGGTCGACATGCACGACCGCCACGCCGGCTACAACGACACGTTCACGCCCATCGCATTCGAACTGAACCATCTGAGCACCTTGCCCGACGAGAACGGCAACTACACGCTGAGCGCGGACGCCGGCCTCGGCGGCAAGCTGCGCTGGAAGGGGACGGCCGCGCTCAATCCCATCGGCGGCGGTGGTTTGCTGTCGTTGGAGAACGTCGCCTTGCCGGGCGTGTCTTCCTATCTGAAGTCGTTCGTGCGGGTGGTGGTCACCGATGGCCGGCTGTCGGCCAAGCTTCCTTATGAGTTCGCCTACAGGGATGGCAAGCTCGACGCGCGCTTGATCGGCGCCAGCCTGGCGTTGAACGCGCTGGCGATCCGCCAGGCCGACGGCGCTGCGCCGTTTCTCCAGTTGAAATCGCTGGCGGTGGGCGGCGTTGGCGCGGACTTGGCCAAGCGCTCGGTGGAGGTGGATAAATTGCGCTGGCAGGGCGGGGCGCTGGCGCTGCGGCGCGACGCGCGGGGCGACATCGACCTGGCGAATTTGATGGTGCCGCAGGCGGCGCGTCCGTCGCCATCGGCGCTGGCACCGGGAGTGGCTTCGACAAAGGCCGAGGCTGCGGCCCCGGCCCCGGCCCCGACCCCAGCCCCGGCCCCCGCCCCCGCCCCGGCTCATACCCGGGCAGCGGCCTCGGCGCCGGCGTCCTCGCCGACGACGGTTGCTGGCGCGGGATTGCCCGCCGCGCCCGCCGATGCGGCGTGGAAGCTCCATTTCAAACAGATCGGCTTCGACGATATCGCCGTCACCGCGCTCGATGAAACCGTCCAGCCCGCGCTCAAGATCAGCACCGACAAGCTCAAGCTGGACTTGCAAATGCGGCTGGAGACGGCCGCGAGCGGCCTCAAGCTCAACATCGACGATGCCGCCTTTTCGATCGACAATCTGGCGCTGGTCAGCGGCGCCATGGCGCCGTTGAAGCTTGGCCGGCTCGGCTTCGAAGGCGGCGCGCTCGACCTGGCAGCGCGCCGCGCCAGCCTGGCCCGCCTGTACGCGGACGGTGGCGAGCTGGATTTATCCCGCGACAGCGCGGGACGCTTCCTGTTCCTCGGCGCCTTGCCGACCTCGGGCGCCGACGCCGCGCCCAAACCCGGCGAGCCTTTGTCAATAAGCCCGCCGCACCACTTAGGGGACGGACCCCGGCGGGGTCCGTCCCCGCCTGGCGGTGCGGGGTTGCCCTGGACCGCCAGCGCCAAAACCGTCGAGCTCAACAAATTCGGCGCGCGCTACGACGACGCCAGCACCGGCATCAAAGCCCGCCTGCAGGACTTCAACCTGCGCCTGACCGACGTCGGCAGCGACCTGAAAAAGCCGCTGGCCTTCCAGGGCGAGGTCGGCTTGCGCGAAGGCGGGCGCCTGACGGCCAAAGGCAAGGTGGTGCCGGCCACCGGCGCCGTCGATACCGAACTGAAGCTGACCAAGCTGGCGCTGGCCCCTGTGCAGCCGTTGCTCGGCAAATACGTCAAGCTCAAACTTGCCGACGGCAACACCTCGGGCGAGGGCCGTTTGCGCACCGGCGCCGGCGGCAAGGCCGACCCGGCGCTGCGCTACGACGGCTCGTTCGAAGTGGCGCAGCTGGCGCTTGACGAAGAAGACAACGACCACTTCGCGCGCTGGAAACTGGTGCGCGCCGACAAGCTGGCCTTGAGCCTGTCCCCCAATCTGTTGGACGTGGCCGAGCTGCGCGTGGTGGAACCGAACGCGATCCTGATCATCGAGAACGACCGCAGCTTCAACGCCCAACGCTTGCTGGTGAAACCGCCGGCACCGGCCGCAGCGCCGGCCACGCCCGTCGCCAGCGCGGCGCCGGCGCCGGCCGCCAGCGAACCGTTCCCGATGCGCCTGCGCCGCGTGCGCTTCGTCGATGGCAAGCTCGACTTCACCGACCTGAGCCTGCGGCCGCAGTTCGGCGCCAAGATCTACGAGTTGAGCGGGCTGATCACGGGACTGTCGTCGAAGGCCGACGCGCGCAGCCAGATCGAACTCGATGGCCGCGTCGACGATTTCGGCCTGGCGCGCATACGCGGACAGCTCAATCCATTCGTCCCGGCCGACAACACCGACGTCAATGTCGTGTTCAAGAATGTCGACATGGTGTCGGCGTCGCCGTATTCGATGAAGTTCGCCGGCTATAAAATCGCGCAGGGCAAGATCTCGCTCGACCTGCAGTACAAGGTGCGCAACAGCCAGCTGGAGGGCAACAACCAGATCGTGCTCGACAACCTGACCCTGGGCGAGCGCATCGACAGTCCCGACGCCATCAAGCTGCCGCTGGAGTTGGCCCTGGCCATCCTCAAGGACAGCAACGGCCGCATCGACCTGGGCGTGCCGGTGTCCGGCAACATGAACGATCCGCAGTTCAGCTATGGCGCGGTGGTGTGGAAGGCGATTGGCAACATCCTCGGCAAGATCGTGCTGTCGCCGTTCCGCGCGCTGGGCGGCCTGTTCGGCGTGAGCGGCGACAAGCTCGAGGCGGTCGACTTCGACGCCGGCAGCGACACCGTGCTGCCGCCCGAGCGCGAGAAGCTGCGCCAGGTGGCCAAAATCCTGGCCGGCAAGGCCCAGCTGAAATTGGCGGTGCCGGGCGAATACAACGAGGCCGCCGATGGCGCGGCGCTGCGGATGCAGGCCGTGCGCCGCCTGGTGCTGGCGCGCGCGGACATCAAGCTGGCGCCGGGCGAGCAGCCTGGTCCGCTCGATATCGGCCAGCGCAAGGTGCGCGGCGCGCTGCGCGACCTGTACGCCGAACGTTTCGGCGCCGCCGAACTGGACAAGCAGAAGAAGGCGGCCGAGGCGGCGGTGGCGGGGCCGGCGGCAACGTCCGCGTCGACGGCGGGCGCGGCGGGGGCCAACGCCGATGCCGCCGATGCCGTGACGGCGACGGCCACGAATACGGCAACGAATACGGCAACGACCGGGCCGGACGCGGCCGGCGCGGCAGCGGCACGTCAGAAGCTGCCGATGTTGCAGCGCATCGGCAAGCTGGTGCAGGGCGAACCGCAAGTGGCCGACGCCAGCGCGTTCTACGGCAAGCTGCGGGAACGCCTGGAGCAAAGCGAACCGTTGCCGGAGGGCGCCTTGCCCGAGCTCGGCAACCGGCGGGCCGCCGCGATCGTCGCCGCGTTGAAGGAGGCGGGCGTCGACCCCGCCGCAGTGCAGGCGGGCGCGCCGCGCCAGACGGAGGGCGGCGTCGGCAAGCCGGTCGCGCTCAAGCTCGGACTGGCGGCGAAATAGATGACCTTGGAAAAATCCCATGTCGCCAGCGGGCCGCTGCTGGCCGGCTTCGCGCTGCTGTGCAGCCAGTTGTCGCTCAACGTCGGCGCCGCCGTCGCCAAGCATTTGTTCCCGCTGATCGGCGTCGAAGGCGTGACGGCCTACCGCGTCGGCTTTGCCGCGCTGTTGATGATGGCCGTGTTCCGCCCATGGCGCACGCCGCTGACATGGGCGCAGGCCGGCAACGTGGCGGTCTACGGCTGCGTGATCGGCTTGATGAATTTGCTGATCTACCGTTCCTTCAATCTGATTCCCCTCGGAATCGCCGTGGCGATCGAAGTGGCCGGGCCGCTGGCGGTGGCGGTGCTGTCCTCGCGCCGGCCGCGCGACGTGGTGGCCATCGCGCTGGCGGTGGCGGGCTTGTATTTCCTGCTGCCGATCCACGGCCATGTCGATCAGCTCGATCCGGTCGGCGTCGCCTACGCGGCCGGGGCGGCCGTGTGCTGGGCGCTCTACATCGTGTTCGGCAAGCGCGTGTCGGTGATGCACGGCGGGCAGTCGGTGGCGTGGGGCATGACGGCCGCGTCGCTGTTCATCGTGCCGGTGGGCGCCTGGTACTCGGGCGCGGTGCTGCTGACGCCGTCGTACATGGCGATCGGCCTGGCCATCGCGGTGATGTCGAGCGCCTTGCCGTACACGCTGGAGATGCTGTCGATGCGCAACCTGTCGTCGCGCACGTTCAGCATGTTCAGCAGCGCCGCGCCGGCCATCAGCGCGCTGGCCGGCATGCTGATGCTGGGCGAGCATCTGACGGTGACGCAGTGGCTGGCCATCGCCGCCATCGTGCTGGCGTCGGCGTTGACGACGTTGAGATAGGTCAAATCGGCTCGCCCGCGCCGATCATCATCCTGATGCCTCCCTATCGCTAGTGTTGCTTTTAACGCTAGATCGTGGCAGCATGGCCGCTTGATTCAGGAGAAACCATGCAAGTCGCCCGCGCCCAACAACCGATCGCCGCCGCCGCCGTCACCCTGGTCATCTGGATCGGCTGCGTCGCCGCCTTCCTGCCGCCGCTCAACAAGTACACCACGGCCTCGGTGCCGCTGATCATCCTGGCCGGCCTCGGCATCGCCGTTTGCGGCATCCTCCATCTCGTATTCGTCGGCCTGGCGGCCAAACGCCTGGGCCGCTCGGTGCCGTTGTGGGTGGTGGTGGCCATCTGCGGTTTCCCGATCGCCTCGATCGTCGGCCTGATCCTGTTCGAGTGGTTCAGCGACGAGCAAAACCAGTCGCGCGCATGAGCTTTTCGGCGGGGCTTGCCAACTTCTGAATTGATGGGCTAGTATGGATGCCGATGCAACATTGCATCGACGTCGCTCGGACGGTTCCGGGCGCTTACGTGAGACATCCATGACTGACACCCAAACTCCGCGCAGATTTTCGCGCATCGATCGCCTGCCCCCCTACGTTTTCAATGTCACCGCCGAGCTCAAGCTGGCGGCGCGCCGTCGCGGCGAAGACATCATCGATATGTCGATGGGCAATCCGGACGGCGCCACGCCGGCCCACATCGTCGACAAGCTGGTCGACACGGTGCGCCGGCCCGACACCCACGGCTACTCGGCCTCCAAGGGCATACCGCGGCTGCGGCGCGCGATCACCAAGTGGTACAAGACGCGCTACGAGGTCGACTTCGATCCCGATTCGGAGGCCATCGTCACCATCGGCTCGAAGGAGGGCCTGGCGCACCTGATGCTCGCCACGCTCGACGCCGGCGACACCGTGCTCGTGCCCAACCCGAGCTATCCGATCCACATCTGGGGCGCCGTCATTGCCGGCGCCAACATCCGCTCGGTGCGCATGACGCCGGGTGTCGACTTCTTCGACGAACTGGAACGCGCGGTGCGCGAGAGCTATCCGAAGCCGAAGATGATGATACTCGGCTTCCCGTCGAACCCGACGGCGCAATGCGTCGAACTCGAGTTCTTCGAGCGCGTGGTGGCGCTGGCCAAGCAGCATGACATCCTCGTCGTCCACGACCTGGCCTACGCCGACATCACCTTCGACGGCTGGAAGGCGCCGTCGATCATGCAGGTGCCCGGCGCGCGCGACGTCGCGGTGGAGTTCTTCACCATGTCGAAGAGCTACAACATGGCCGGCTGGCGCATCGGCTTCATGGTCGGCAACAAGGAACTGGTGGCGGCGCTGGCGCGCATCAAGAGCTACCACGATTACGGCAGCTTCACGCCGGTGCAGGTGGCCGCGATCGCCGCGCTCGAGGGCGACCAAAGCAGCGTGGCCGAGATTTGCGCGATGTATCAGAGCCGCCGCGATGTGCTGCACAAAGGCTTGTGCGAGGCCGGCTGGCCGGTCGACAAGCCCAAGGCGTCGATGTACATCTGGGCGCGCATACCGGAAGCTTACCGCCACCTCGGCTCGCTGGAGTTCTCCAAGCTGCTGCTGGCCGAGGCCAAGGTGTGCGTCTCGCCCGGCATCGGCTTTGGCGACTACGGCGACGAGTACGTGCGCTTCGCCTTGATTGAAAACGAGGCGCGCATCCGCCAAGGATTGCGTGGCATCAAAACCATGTTGCGCAAAGTGTTGAAGTAATCTGCGCGCTGTTTAACCGGTATCAAACGCGCGACGGCGGACGGCGGCTAAGGTAGCTCCTGAACCAGGACAGGAGCTACCACCATGCCTCAACTGCCTATTGGCGACAGCACGCGGCGTTTGATCACCGCCGTCAAAAAACTCGAAACCACCCTCCACACCGCCGGCTTGCCGCGTTTTGTCGCGCGGCTGCCGGTGTGCTGGCTGAGCTGGCACTATTGCCGCACGCTCGACCAGAAGATCGTGCGCATCCGCCGAATCGCCGGCAAGTTCGAACAGTGGGTGCCGACGATACGCGACTTCGGCCGGGGCGACACGGCGCGCATGGAGTTGATCGACATCGACCACAGCATGCGCGACGACATCGAAGTGACCAAGCGCACCATGTGGGAGTTGCGCGGCTATTGCATCGACGTCGGCCGCATGTTCGAACAGCTCGGCTACCAGTCGGCCGGCCTCAAGCGGCGACAGGCCGCCTTCCTGCAGGTGCTCGAAACCTCATGCATTTCGGCCAGCACCATGCAGGAGGCGTTGGTCGCCCACGACAGCGCCGTGCTGGCGTTGCTGCGCGCCCAGCAAATCCACGACCGCGAGGCGGCCGCCGCCTCCGCCACCTAAGCCGTCAAAAGCCTTCCAGCACGATCTTGCCCTTGGCGCGATTGCTCTCGATCAGCGCGTGCGCCCGCTTCAGGTTGGCGGCGTTGATCGTGCCGAAGCGCTCTCCCAGCGTCGTTTTGATCACGCCGGTGTCGACCAGGCTGGCCACGTCGTTCAACAACTGGTGCTGCTTCTGGATGTCGGCCGTGTTGAACATCGAGCGCGTGAACATGAATTCCCAATGCAAGGACACACTCTTGCGCTTGAGCAGGCGCACGTCGATCGCCGACGGATCGTCGATCAGCGCGACCTTGCCTTGCGGCGCGACCAGCTCGGCGATCGCGGCCCAGTGGTGGTCGGTCTGGTTCAGGGCGGCCACATAAGTCACCGGCGGCAGGCCGAGGCGGGCGATTTCCTCGTTGAGCGGCTTGCTGTGGTCGATCACATGATGGGCGCCCAGTTGCGTGACCCAGTCGGCCGTGTCCGCGCGCGAAGCGGTGCCGATGACGGTCAGGCCGGTCAGCTGGCGCGCCAGTTGCACCAGGATCGAGCCGACGCCGCCGGCCGCGCCGATCACCAGCAGCGATTTGCCCTGCACGCTTTTGTCGCGGCTCACTTCTAGCCGTTCGAACAGCAGCTCCCAGGCGGTGATCGCGGTCAGCGGCAGCGCGGCGGCCTTGCCGAAATCGAGTTTTTTCGGCTTGTGGCCGACGATGCGCTCGTCCACCAGATGCAATTCGCTGTTGGTGCCGGGACGGGTCAGGTCGCCGGCGTACCACACTTCGTCGCCTGGCTTGAACAGGGTCACGTCGGGACCGACCGCCTTGACCACGCCGGCCGCGTCCCAGCCGATGACCTTGGTGTCGCCGTCGGCCGGCGCCACGTTGGCGCGGATCTTGACGTCGACCGGATTGACGGAAATGGCTTTGACTTCGACCAGCAGATCGCGGCCGCCGGCTTGCGGCTCGGGCAGCTCGATGTCGACCAGCGCATCGGCGTCGGTGATCGGGAGGGATTTGCGGTAGGCAACGGCTTTCATGACTTCTCCTGTGAATGGGATGGGCGTATCATCATTTATTTCGTGGTGCCGAAAAAGGGGCGCTTCAACGAAACACTTTCAAAAATTTGAAGAAAATGCTGCGACTTGATGATTTGACCGTTTTTGTCCGGACCGCCGACCGTGGCAGCTTGTCGGCCGCCGCGCGCGAACTGGAAATCTCGCCGGCGTTGGCCAGCGCCGGCGTCAAGCGCTTGGAGCGGGAGCTGGGCTTGCGCCTGTTCGCCCGCACCACGCGCTCGCTGCGGTTGACGGAGGAGGGCGAGCATTATTTGCGGCACGCGCGCGAGGCGCTGCGCCAGCTCAAGGATGGCCATGATGCCCTGATCCAGGGGCAGGAGAGCCTGGGCGGCACGCTCAAGATTTCGATGCCGTCCGACCTGGGGCGCAATATGATGGTTGCTTGGCTCGATCGTTTCCAGGCGCAGTACCCTAAGGTGAGTTTTCAGCTAGGCATCAGCGACCGGGTGTCGGACATGTACCGGCAGCCGGTCGACATCGCCATCCGTTACGGGCGGCAGGAGGATTCCAGCCTGATCGCCTTGCCGCTGGCGCCGGACAACCGGCGCGTGCTGGTGGCTTCGCCGGATTACATCGGGCGGCATGGCCGCTTGACAGAGTTGAAGGAGCTGGCGCGCCACAACTGCTTGCGCTTCATGCTGGAGGACGTGATCCATGACCGCTGGAGTTTTTATTCGGGCGTCGACGGCGCGGCCGTCGCGGTGCATGTCAACGGCAACCGCAGCGCCGACGACGCCGACGTGGTGCGGCGCTGGGCGGTGGCGGGGCTCGGTGTGGCTTACAAATCGCGGCTTGATGTGAGCGACGATATCCGCAGTGGACGTTTGCAGGTCCTGTTGCCGGACTTGCTCGGTGAGCCGACGCCGCTCAATATGCTGTGCATGCACCGCTCGCAGATTACGCCCACGGTGCTGCAATTGCGGGATTTTCTGCGCACGCGGTGCGAGCAGGTGTGACGGCCATCGTCGGCGCCCACGCCTGGGAAAGCTTAGGAATACATTAAAGCAACAGCGCGCGCACTTGCGACGATGGCAAAAGCCCTTAACATGGCGCTAATGCCACTGATACCGCTGACGTAACCAACGTGGGGCGGATTGGCGCGCAGCGCGTAATCCGCCGACGAGCCGCCACAAGCCCCATCGTAAGCCGCCGACGGAGCGCGGCGGATTACGCCGCGCTAATCCGCCCTACGGAGTGTGTCGACGGTGGAGGCGCCATCCGATGGTTGTCGGCTCGCCAGCTGCCAGATCCAGGTGAGGAGCGCGAGCGAGGACGCGGCATCGGCCGGCCTGTCTTGCGACTGGATAGGGCAGCTGGCACCGGCAACCATTAGTGCGCCTTCGACAGGATCAACAGCCAGCGGCGGCACAGCAATACCTCGAGGTGGCCGGCTTGGACGCCGGTGTCGCATTCGATGACCGGGTTGACCGCGTAGTAGCGCTTGCGGAAATCACGGCATACCAGCAATTCGCGTTTGCCCATGCGGACCAGGAAGGAAGTAGGCATATATTCCAGGCCGAAGCGGGAGCTGAAGCTGTTATTAACTGTTGTCATGACATTTCCTTTTGGGGAGAAGCGTTTAACGAGGAGTTCAGAATAGCATAACTACTGTATGAATAAACAGGTACTGTGTAAATAAACAGTAAATTCGTCGTTTCGTGGTTTCTACGTCAACTTCATCGGCCATCCATCGGGGAGCACCAAATTTTCACTAAATCCATGCGTTTCATCGAAGCAAGGCTGTCGCCGGGCGGCGAATTCGGCCTGCACCTGACCATCGGCGCGCTGCTGATGGTGTTGACCGTCTCGATTTTCGGGCACCTGGCGTCCGAGGTGATGGGGCAGGAGGCGATCACCGTGCTCGACCATCAGATCGCCAACTGGTTCAACGCCAACCACTTCGAGCCGGTCACCAGCATCATGATGGCGATCACGATCGTGCACATGTTGCCCGGCGTGGCGGTGATGGCGGCGCTGTTCGGCTATTACCTGTGGCGGCGCGGCCAGGTCTACTGGCTGTGGGCGGTGTTGTTGGGCGTGCCCGGCGGCGCGCTGCTCAACGTGCTGCTCAAGTACATCTTTCAACGCGCCAGACCGGTGTTCGAGGAACCGCTGGTGACGTTGGCCACCTACAGCTTCCCCAGCGGCCACGCGTCGGCGGCGACGCTGTTCTACGGCCTGCTGGCGAGCTATGTGATGATCTCCCATCGCAGCTGGACTGTGCGCTTGAGCACAGCGGTCGCTTGCACCGTCATGGTACTGTTGGTCGCCTTTAGCCGTGTCTATCTGGGCGCGCACTTTTTAAGCGACGTGCTGGCCGGCATCGTCGGCGCCGCCGCGTGGCTGACCATCTGCATCACGGCCCTGTCGACCTTGCGCCGCCGGCGCGAGGCGAAGAGCCTGGCCAATGGCGCATAGAATGAACCATCGAACGAATCAAGGGGAACGCGCTGAATAGTATCGTCGTCATTATCAACGCCAGCGCCGGGCAGGGTTACTGCGGCGGCTGGTCGGCCGCGCTGGCGGAAAAATTCCGCGCCAACGGCGCCGAGGCCGACATCACGCTGGCCAAGGACGGCGCCGAGATGATCGCGCGCGCCAAGCGCGCCGTGGCCGAGGGGGCGCCGCTGGTGGTCGCCGGCGGCGGCGACGGTACCATCAACGCGGTGGCCTCGGCGCTGGTCGACAGCGGCACCAGGCTGGGCGTGCTGCCGCTTGGCACGCTGAACCACTTCGCCAAGGATTTGCATATCCCGCTCGACCTGGACCAGGCGGTGGCAAACGTGGTGCGCGGTAAGGTCGCGCCGGTCGACGTGGGCGAGGTCAACGGCCGCATCTTCCTCAACAACTCCAGCCTCGGCATTTATCCCGACATCGTGCGCGACCGCGAGAAGCAGCAAAAGCATCTGGGACGCAGCAAATGGCACGCCTTCGCGCGCGCCGTGTTCGTCGCGGCAAGGCGCTTCCCATTCCTTAATGTGCGTCTCAAGATCAACGGCAGCGAGCATCTGCGGCGCACGCCCTTCGTCTTCATCGGCAACAACGAATACCTGCAGGGGCTGACCATGGGCGAGCGCGAGCGGCTCGACAGCGGCAAGATGTATCTGTACGTGGCGCAAAAGCCGACCCGGCTGGGCCTGCTTCGCTACGCCATCCACGCCCTGTTCGGACGCTTGTCGGAGGCCAAGGACTTCGACGTGCTCTCGTCGACCGATCTGACCATTGAAACGCGCCACCGCCAGATGCGGGTGGCCACGGATGGCGAGGTGACGGTCATGACGCCGCCCCTGTGCTATCGTTTGCGGGCCAAGGCACTGGACGTGATCGTCCCTGTCGTGCCGGCCGCGTAGGGGAGGGCCGCATGCGCACCATCGTTCATCTATCCGACCTGCACTTCGGCCGCGTCGACCAGGCCCTGCTCGAGCCGTTGCGGACGCTGACGGCCCGGCTCGCGCCGGACGTCGTGGTCGTTTCCGGCGACCTCACGCAGCGCGCCAAGACCGAGGAGTTCAAGGCCGCGCGGGCCTTCCTCGACACCTTGCCCGGCCCGCAGATCGTGGTGCCCGGCAATCACGACATCCCGCTCTACAACGTCGCCTCGCGCTTCCTGGCGCCGCTGCGCAAGTACACGCGCTACGTCACGCTCGACCTGGCGCCGGAATACATCGACGACGAGATCGCCATCCTCGGCATCAACACGGCGCGCTCGCTGACTTTCAAGGACGGGCGGATCAACGACGAGCAGGTGGCGCAGATGCGCCAGCGCATGAGCGCCGTCAATCCGAATCTGACGCGCATCATCGTCACCCACCATCCGTTCGACCTGCCGGGCACGTTCGACAAGGACGACCTGGTCGACCGCGCGCCGATGGCGATGCGGGCGTTTTCGGAATGCGGCGTCGATTTGCTGCTGGCCGGGCATTTGCATTCGAGCCACGCGGGTAACAGCGCCGACCGCTACAAGTTGAGCGGCTACGCTGCGCTGGTGGTGCAGGCCGGCACGGCCACGTCCACGCGCGGACGGGGGGAATCGAACTCGTTTAACGTGATCCGGGTCGATGCCGAGCAGATCGAGGTCGATCGTTATAGCTGGGTCGACGGCACGGGTGGTTTCGAGCGCGTGCTTACCGAGTGCTTCCGCCGCATCGGCGAGGCGTGGCATTTGTCGGCTAATTGCTGATGCGATTGGGGTGGGATCCGGCTTGGCCGGTGGCGGCGCTTTATAGCCAGTAGTTCATCAGCCGCGCGGCCCATTCCTTCATGCGGTCCGTCAGCGGGCGGTCGCGCCAGTCCTGCAAGGTGATTTGCTTGGAGTCGCGTATGTCTTCCTGGAAGGCGCGCTCCATCTCCGCGCCGAAGGCGGCGCCCAACACCACCACGTTCAACTCGCTGTTGTGCAGGAAGCTGCGCGTGTCGATATTGGTCGAGCCGACCGTCGACCAGGTGCCGTCGATGACGGCCGTCTTGGCGTGCAGCACCGCCAGCTTCAGGTGGTGGATCTTGATCCCGTTCGATAGCAGCTCGTCGTACAGCGCATGGCTGGCGTGGAACACCAGTCCGCTGTCGGAGACGCCCGGCAGTACGATCGTCACGTCCACGCCGCGCTTGGCGGCGGCGATCAAGGCGTCCACCGTCTGCCGGTCCGGTACGAAGTACGCCGACGTCAAATGGATGCTTTTCTTCGCCTCCTGGATCGCCAGGCTGTAGGCCTTGAAGATCTCGAACTGCCCGCCCGGCTCGCTCGCCAGCACGCGCACCACCTTGTCGCCGGCGATCACCGGCGTCGGGAAGTAGTCGGCCTCGGGCAGGTCGCTGCGGTCCTGCGTGGCCCACTGGCGCACGAAAAGATACTGGAACGCCTGCACCGCCGGCCCTTCGATCTTGATGTGGGTGTCGCGCCAGCCGACGTCGTCCTTGCCCTTGGCCTGCTTCGCCTTCGAGCGGAACAGCGAGCCCTTCGAGTAGTCGGCGCTGATGTTGATGCCGCCGGTAAAGGCGGTCTTGCCGTCAACGATCAACACCTTGCGGTGGTCGCGGCTGTTGATCTTCCAGTCGTCGCCCTTGACCTTGGCCGGATTGACGGGGTTGAACTCGACCAGGTTGATACCGGCCTGGCGCATGCGGTCGAAGAACTCGGCCTTCACGCCGAGCGTGCCGACGCTGTCGTACAAAATGTTGACGGTCAGGCCGGCCTGCCGCTTGGCGATCAGCGCGTCGGCGAACTGCATGCCCAGCTCATCCTGGTCGAAGATGTAGGTCTCCAGGTTGATGTTGTTGCGCGCGCCGTTGATGGCCTTGAGCATTTCGCCCATGGTCTGCGGACCGTCGAACAGCAGGGTGACCTTGTTGCCGTCGATCAGCGGCACGCCGGTGGCCGCTTCCTCCAGCGCCGCCTGCTGTTTGAGGTCGATCGAGCCCTTGGGCCAGCGCTTGGCCAGCAGCGCCTTGGTGCGCGCCGGATCGACTGCGCCGTGCTTGTCCTTGACGCTGGGCGTGGCCGCCGGTTCGAGCTTGTCGCTCATGGTGGCCACGTCCGGCAGCGAGGCGCACGCGCCCAGCAAGCCCCAGCACATCAGGAACACGGGAAGCCAGATACGCATGCTTGAGGATTTCATCGGTTCGCCCTTAGGAGTGATTTTGATTCATCGGACAGCGCCAACGGCGCCGCCTCTTCCGCCGCCGAGCCGATGAAGAACGAGATCGGCCCCTGTATAAACCTGCGTCCCAGCACCTTCATCAGCTGCCAGCCGTGCTTGAAGCGGACCTGGCGCGAGCGCAGCGCCACCCACAGCGCCAGCCCGAAGCTGACCAGCAGGTTGACCGTTCCGATCAGCACGAAGCCGGCCACCGAGGTGGCCACCAGCTGCCAGCTGACGTTGTAGTCGAGCCCGACCATGGCGGTGGCGAAGTTGGCCGACGAAAACGTCACGTGGCGGATGTCGAGCGGCATGCCGGACAAAAAGCCCAGCAGCGGCATGACGCCGAGCAGGATGCCGAAGAAGAAATTGCCCATCAGGCCGCCCAGGTTGTTTTCCATGTACACGCCGAAGCGGCGCAGGCGCTCGGCGCCGAGCAGCCAGCGCAGGCCGCGCAGCTGCGTGATGCGCTGCGCCCAGCGCGTGTAGAGCGCCTTGTTGTCGTAGTAGCCCGAGATCAGCCCGGCGACGAACAGGCACACGCCGGCGATGGCCGCGTACACCAGCGCCGGGCCGTGGAACGGGTCGATGTCGGCCAGCAGGTGCATCGCCTTGCCTTGCGAAACCAGGTGGTGGCCCGTCATGTAGGGCCAGGCCATGGCGATCAGCCAGGCGGTCGGGATGGCGGTGGCGAGGTTGCCCAGCACCGCCATGTTTTGCGTGCGGAACACCTTGTTGCACAGCTCTGCCATGCTTTCCAGGTCGATGTTGCGCCCGTCCTTGCTGTGCAGCCCGGCGGCGATGCGCGAGGCCGTCATCGCCGGCTGCTTGGTGGCCACGGTGAAGTGCAGCAGGTGGATGAACATGAAGCCGAGCGAGTAGTTCATGCTGAACAGGAAGGTCTCGACCAGCGGCGCGGCGCGCAGGTAGGACATCAATATCTTGAACAGCGCCATGAAGCCGATCACCACGCCGGCGCCGGCCGAGGATACGAACATGCCGGCCAACTCCTTGCGGTGGTCGGCCACGTAGTGCTCGCCGGTGTGGCTGGCGTTCTCGGTGACGTTGCGCGCCAGCAGGTCGACGTTGTCGCGCAGCAGGTCGGTGACGGCGTACTTGTTGCTGTGCGCGGTCACCAGCTCGAGCGCCAGGTCGACGGCGGCGCCGCGGCGCGGACTGGGCGGGCCCTGCTCGGCCGGCTCGGCCGGCGGCGCGATGGCGAGCGTCGTCGCCGCCATCACCACCGGCGCCGGCGCGCCGGGCGTGAGCTCGCCGCTGACGTCGACCAGGAACAGCAGTTTGCGCAGCCGGGCGATGCTTTGCGTGAGCGCCACCAGCAGATAGGTCAGCGCGATGCTGGTGCCCTGGTGCAGCGCCTTTTTGCGGATCTTGGCCACCACCACCTCGCACTGGTCGAGCAACACCAGCAGGTGGCGCGCGTCCTCGAGCACGACGTCGTCGTCGGCCAGCTTGCGGTGGTAATTGTCCAGATAGGCGTTGACCTCGAAGTTCTGCCCCATGAACGGCGACGCGTAGGTCTCCATCTCGGTATGGAAGTTGGTCAGCTTGGGCTCGAGGCCGATCGCGCAGATGCGGTAGGACAGCGTGCGGATCGCCTCGAGCAGGCCGGGCAGCATCAGGTTCGGCGCGCAGCGGGTGCTGGCGTCGCGCCGGGTCAGCTTGCGCCGGTCGGGCGGATTGCACACCACGTCGATCAGGGCCAGCCAGTCGGCCGCCGGCACCGCGCCGATCCACAGCCGGTCGGTGCGCTTGTAGATGACCTGGTCGAGCGCCTCGCTCAGGTAGTCGTTGCCCAGCGCCGGCGGCAGGATGCGGTAGGCGATGCGGCGTTTGAGTTCGGTGAAAAAGCCGTCGTTCGACAGTACGCCGATCTCCGTGTACAGGCTGGAGTGGCGGCGGCTCGACAGCAGGCTGCAGGCGTAGCCGCGCAGCGCGAGCGCGTGCGCGGGATTGCCGCGCAACAGTTGCGCGAGCGTGCGCACGTTGGCCGTGGCGCGCGCGCCGTCGCCGGCGCGCTTGGGACGCAGTGTATCGAACAGCTCGACCAACAGGCCGATGTCCGTGCTTTCCGCGTCTATACGTTGTAATAATTCGAGCATGCTAAAGGCGGATTTATCGCAGTTTTTACCAGAAACCGGAGTATATCCAGCTGGTATCGTGCGGTATGTACGCTGTCGTACATATTCTGTCTATCAGGAAATTCTCCTGTCCGGCTGAGCAAGAGGCGTCCGGCCTCTTGCCCGCGGCCAAATTCCCCGTTTATTTGACCCAAACGTGTTAAGCCGCACAGAGCCATGAAGTGCGCCGACCTATGATGAATCCAACAATTCACTCTCGTTCCACGTTCATCATGAAACCGACCACATTCGTTACCGCGCTGTCGTTGATCGCGCCCTTGGCGGTAGGGGCGCAAGAGTCGTCCTCCGCCCAGGTCTACGGACTGATGGATGCCGGGGTGGTGGTGGATTCGGGCTGCAAGACCGATTGCGCGCGCACTCGCGTCGACAGCGGCATCGCTTCCGGCTCGCGCCTCGGCGTGCGCGGGCGCGAGGAGCTCGGCGGCGGCACGGCGGCTGTCTACACCCTCGAGGCTGGCGTGCTCAACGACACCGGCGCGGCAGAGCAAAACGGCAAGCTGTTCAATCGCCAAGCCTATGTCGGCATCGACGGCCCGATGGGGCTGGTGACCATGGGCCGCCAATACAACCCCGTCTACGAGACCCTGACCGATGTGGCCGATCCCTTCCACGGCGGCATGGCCGGCAGCGCCGGCAATCTGGTCGGCTACACGACCAAGCGCTATGACAACAGCGTCAAGTACAAGACCAAGCGCGCCCGCAGCGGCCTGATCGGTTCGGTCATTTACAGCTTTGGCGAGTCGCCGTTCAACAGCCGGGTCAACCGCGCCTACGGCGGCACGCTCGGCTATGCCAAGGGCCCGGTCAACATCGGCATCACCCACCAGCGCAAGGACAATCTGCTCGACGCCACCGGCACCACGCCGGCGGTCGACCAGTCGGCCCGCAACACGCTGGTGGCCGCCAACGTCGATTTCGGCCGCTTCGTCGGCTACGCCGCCTACGGCCAGAGCCGGGGCGAGGGCAGCTCGCACTGGGACATGTCCAACCCCTACGGCGCGGTCGCCCAGAGCCTGCCGTCGGACAAGTCGCGCGACGTGCTGTTCGGCGTGGCCGTGCCGATGGGCGCGACCACCTTGCTGGCGTCCTACATCCGCAAGGACGACCGCACGATGATGAACCGCGACGCCAACCAGATCGCCATCGGCGCCAGCTACGCCATCTCGCGCCGCACCGACTTCTACGCGGCGCTGGCCAAGATCCAGAACCGCAACGGCGGCGCCGCCACGGTGGGCAACGCCGGCAGCCCCGGACGGGGCGACCGCGCGTTCAACATCGGCATGCGCCACGCTTTCTGAGGCGGGCGCGCCGCCTGCCGGCCGGGGCCGCATCCCGCCGGCGCCCTCAAACGTGATAAATTGCTTGTTTCCCCGATTTGGAACAAGCATGCATCTGACCTACTTCAACGGCACCTGGACCGAAGGCAACACCCCGCTGTTCGGCGCGATGGACCACAGCGTCTGGCTGGGTTCGTCCGTGTTCGACGGCGCGCGCGCGCTGCGCGGCCACCTGCCGGACCTGCGCCTGCACTTGCAGCGCGTCATCACCTCGGCCGAACGGGTCGGCCTGGCCTGCCCGCTGGGCGTCGACGAAATGGAAAAGCTGGTGCGCGAGGGCGTGGCCAGGTTCCCGGCCGATGCCGAGCTCTACGTTCGTCCGCTGGTGTTCGGCACCGACGGTTTCCTGGTGCCGGTGCCCGAAAAGAGCGCCTTCGCGCTAACCTTGTTCGACGCGCCGATGCCGGCCTTCACCGGTTTTTCGGCCTGCCTGTCGGCGCAGCTGCGCCCGGACCCGCTGATGGCGCCGACCGACGCCAAGGCCTCGTCGCTGTATGTCAACACCGCCAAGGCCATCCGCGAGGCGCAGGCGCGCGGCTTCGACAACGCCGTCGTCTGCGACAGCGCCGGCAAGGTGGCCGAATTCGCCTCGGCCAACCTGTTCTTCGTCACGCCGGAGGCGCGGGTCGTCACGCCGGCCGCCAACGGCACCTTCCTGTCCGGCATTACCCGCGCGCGCGTGATCGCCTTGCTGGCGGAAGATGGCATCATGGTCGAGCAGCGCGCGGTGTTGCCGGAGGAGCTGGAGGGCGCCACTGAAATCTTCAACACCGGCAACTACGGCAAGGTCATGCCGTGCATCCGCTACGAAACGCGCGAGCTGGCCATCGGGCCGATCGCCACGCTGGCGCGCGAGCGCTACATGGCGTTTGCGGACAGCCAGTAACGCTGCGGCGCTTACCTGGCCGGGCAGGTCGCCGCCACCCAGCGTCCGGTCGAACTGACCTGCGCCTTTTGCGCGGTGCCGGTCGCCTCGGTGTTGACGTCCATGAGCATGGTGTAATGGCTGTCGTCGCTAAAGCGTATCTTGCCCTGGCCGCTGGAGGTGGGATTGGTGCAGCTAAACGATACGTCCAGGCCGCCCGCGGCCGGCACCGTCTTCGAGGTGCAGTTGCCTTTCTGATTGAGCGGCAGTTCTTTTTTAGCCGCCATCTCCGGCGTCACGCACGCGCTCACCGTCAGCGTGCCGTCGTCCGCCACCTTGGGGACCGATACGCCGTTTTGCGCCAGCAGCGCCTCCATCTGCGCGCGCTGTCCCGGCGGCAGGTTGCCCAGCTGTTGCAGCGCCATCTGGATGGTGGCGTCGGTTTGAATGTCGCCCGTCTTGACGGTGTTATTGAGCTCCCACAGGCCCGGCTTGATGGTTTGCGCCTGGGCAGCGATCGCGGCCAGCAGCGCCACACCGGCCATCAGGCGTTTCATCGAAAATTGTTGCATCACCACTTGTTTCATAAGCACTCCCTGTTCAACACCGGCACAGCATAGGCGAATTGTTGCGCCGGCGCCGTCCAATAAAAAAACGGCGCGCCACCGCGAGGGTGGGGCGCCGCTTTGATCGGGTCGCGTTGCGTGCTAGACGCCGCGTCCGCTAATCAGGCGCAGCAGCACCATGATGATCGCTACGACCAGCAGCACGTGGATAAAGCCACCGATGGTGTACGACGTGACCAAGCCCAGCAGCCACAGGATAAGCAGAACTACAGCGATGGTATAGAGCATGATTCTCTCCTCAGTAATGTTATTGCGACGTCCACCGTGGGCATCGAAGGCGATGTCGAACTGTTGTTCGTATCTTGGAATCTATTATCTTTAAAACCAGCTTAAGCTTCTGTACGGTGCCGTACGTACGCGCCATTTCTGCTGATTAAATTTCTAGTTCGTATTAGTTTCCCGAGCGCAATTGGCCATTGACCACGCGCACGGCGTCGCCCGAACCCCAGGCCGGCTGCGCCGATTGGTTGAAGGTACGGGTGGTGCCGTTGTCCATGCGCACCACGACGCGCCAGCTGGTGGTGGTCTTCATATGCGTTTCGACCTGGTTGCCGGCCACCGCGCCGCCGACCGCGCCGGCCACCGTCGCCAGTTGCCGGCCGTGTCCGCCGCCAACCTGGTTGCCCAGCAGGCCGCCGAGGATGGCGCCGCCGGCCGCGCCGACGCCGCTACCCTGCGGACGGTGTTCGATGGCGCGCACCGATTCGACCACGCCGCAGCTGGTGCAGACGGCCGCCTGTTTGGCTTCCGGCTCCGGCGCGCGGTCCTGGCTGCGGGGCGTGTTGTCGGCGTTGTTGGCGGCCAGGTTGTTGGCGCCGTTGTTGGCGTGGTTGCCGCTGTTCTGGCCGCCGGACTGCTCGGCCGGCGGCGTCGACGCCAATTGGCCGGGCAGCGGCGCCGCGCCGGGCAGGCTGCCGCCGGCGTTGGAGGTGGGCAGCCAGCCCATGATGGCGGCGGTGCCCACGCCGCAGAACAGCACCACCGCCACGGCGGCGATGATCATCAGCGGGTGCAGGCTTGGTTTGGTTGGCGTGGCGGGCAGGTTCATATGGGGTCCTTTTTTGTTCATGTTGGGTGGTCTGGCGTACGCTTGTCGCGCTAGCGCCGAGTTGCTCTAGTGCGCACAGAATTTTCCTATAGGACATGTTTAGCTTCCGTGCGTTAGCGTACATACGTGGTAAATGATTACCTTTACGCTCGATTCCATGCATACCCATCTCTCAAACCTATCCGAAGAAGACAGGGGCCTACCGCGCGCGGTGGCCAATCGCCTGCTTTCGAGCCTGCCTGACGAAGAACAAGGCCAGCTCGCCAAACTCGGCGAGGTCGTGCGGGTGGAGGTCGGCGACGTCTTGCACGAGCCCGGCCAGACCATCCGCTATATTTATTTTCCGATCGACAGTTTGATTTCGCTGCTGGCGGTGGCCGAGGGCCGCATGACGCTTGAGGTCGGCGCGGTCGGGCGCGAGGGCATGATCGGCGCGTCCGTCGTGCTCGGTCACGAAATGGCGCAGGTGCGCGCGGTGGTGCAGCGCGCCGGCCGCGCCATGCGCCTGGACGCCACCGATTTCGCCGGCGAGTTCGCGCGCATGGAGTCGCTGCAGCGGCTGCTTTATCGGTACACCGACACCCTGCTGGCCCAGGCGATACAAATCGCCGTGTGCAGCCGCTTCCATGTTCTGGAGGCGCGGCTGGCGCGCTCGTTGCTGATCACGCGCGACCGGCTGCAATCGGAAAAATTCCACCTCACGCACGAGTTCCTGGCCCATGCGCTCGGCGTGCGGCGGGTCGGCGTCACGAAGGCGGCCAGCGCGCTGCAAAACCAAAAGCTCATTTCTTACAGCCGCGGCAATATCGAGATCCTCGATTCGGCTGGGCTGGAGTCGGTCTCGTGCCGCTGCTACGAGCTGGTCAAGGACGACGGCGCCATCGGCATGGCCAACGTGTTTTTGTAGCGGCACCGAGAGGGCGAACCACATCGTTCGTCCCGCGCCGCGCCGTCCTGGATCGACTGTTTGTATCGCCTTTACTGGGGAATGGCGAAATAGGAAATCATCGTGTTGGGCGGCGCCATGATGGCAGCCGCTTGCGCCGTGCCGCTGCTGTTGGCCAGTTTGCTTGCGTCATTGAGGACGAAAGCTTGGTCACTGAAGCCCATGTACAGGCGGTCATTTTGCGCATCGATGGTTACCGCGCTGGCGCTGCCCCGCGTCGGCAGCGCCAGCGTTGTCACTGCGGGAGTGCCGGTCGCGGTGCTCGCACCGTCGACAATGATGGCCACTCCCGTGCCCGCAACCATATAAAGGCGATCACGGCTACTGTCGATGGAAAGTCCGTGGACGAAGTTCGGGATGATGATGCGACGGGCGATAGGCGCCTCCCCTTTGAACGTGTCAATGTGTTCGAAGACGTATACTTCCGCCGGGCTCGTGCCGGTCCAAACGGCGTACAGCAGATTGCGCTTCAGATCCAGGGTTAAATTGTCTTGGGATATGTTGCCCGAAATAATGCGCGAAGGAGCCACCGTTCCGGTCAGCTTGCTGGCCTGCTCAAACACGGCCAAGCCGCCGCTGAATGGTGCCTTGAAGCTGACGTAGAGGCTGTCATTGGCCTTGTCCAGAATCACGCGCTTTAGGCTGTTATAACCACTGATTGCCGGGATGATGGTGCGGGAGGCGGTAATGGTCCCGTCCAGTTTGCTCGCGTTGGCGTACACGTTGATTTTGGTGAACGCGGCAACATAAAGTTCATCACGGGTGCTATCGAACGCGGCATCAAACCAGGAGGATTCGCCGGTGGCAAATACCGTGGCGGACAAAGCACCGGCCGTAGGCGTCAGCGTATCGATGGCGGCCATTTTCTGGTTGCCACTATCGCCGATGAAGATCTTGTGACCGGATTGTACCGGCGAGGCGGGCGGGGGCGCCGTTGACGCGGTGGCGGTGTTGCCACCGCCGCCGCCGCACGCGGTCAACGTTAATAAGCAAAGCAAAAACAGGGACGATTTGAGGCGCATGATAGTTTGTTTAATATAAAAACGCTATTTTAGATCATTTCCTTGAGGTACCTTTCAATTATATTTATGCAAGATGACGACGACGGGAGACGGGCGGCATTCCTGGCACCAGCCCGGTCGTCTCCGCGAACACGGTCTATTACCAAAATGCAGCGGCGGAATTAAAAACGCCCCTGTCACGCCGGTTAGGCGTGACAGGGGCGCATGCGCCACCCGGTGGTAGCGCGATTAACGCGGTGGCTTGTTGACCTGGTTGCCGATCACGCCGCCGACGGCTGCGCCGCCGACCGTGCCGACCGCGCTGCCGCCGGTCAGTACCGAGCCGGCGACGGCGCCGACACCGGCGCCGACGGCCGTGCTTTTATCCTGCGACGACATGCCGGCGCAAGCGCTCAGGCCGAGGGTGGCGGCCACAATGGCGGCGGTCGATGCGATACGTTTGATGTTCATGGTGTTCTCCTTACGCTGTTAAGGCGCGGCTTCATTTCCCGCTCCGATGACCACAGAGTACGTCCACGGGCAATCAATTTCCGTACGACAGCGCACATTGAAACACCTTGTTACCCTTTAGGCCGGGGCGTGACGTTTTGGGCGTTCTTCGCCGGCTTGCCGCGCAGCGTTTGCCCCGGCGGCGGCGCGACCGGCTTGCCGCCGCCCTGGGCCAGCAAAGCCTCGCAGCCGGTGGTCTCGCCCGGGCCGGCGTTGATCAGCGGCACGATGGCGGCGATCGGCGCCAGCAGCGCCAGCCCCAGCGCGCCGCCGGCGCGCATGGCCAGCACGCCCTTGTCTATGCTCACGTCCGGGTCCTTGAAGGTGCCGCGCACGTAGATCGGCGCGCGCAGCGAAATCACGCGCACGCCCTTGGCGTCCGGCCGCAAGGTCAGGTCGAGCTTTTCGTTTTCCAGGTTGACGGTACCGGCCACGTCGATCTTGGCGTCGGCGGTGTCGACCACGAACAGGCGCGAGCGCATCAGGCCGTTGGTGACGCTGAAGTCCGTCACCATGCAGTTGAGCTTGACCTGCTTGTCGCCGATCAGCTTGGTCAGCACGACGTTGCCCAGGTTGAGGCCCATCTCCTCGAGCAGCAGCTTGCTGACGCTGCCTTCGTTGATCACGCCCTTGAGCTCCCCGTTCGACGAGCCCAGCAGGCTGGCCACGGAGTTGCCGGTGGCCGACAGCGACATGTCGGCGTTGACCTGGCCGACCGTGGCCTGCATGCCGTCGATGGTCGGGAACAGCTGCTTGAGCTGGAGCTTGCGCGCGCCGGCCTTGAGCTCGGCGCGGATGGCGTTCGGATTGATCTTGCCGCTGCCGTCGAGCATGATGTTGGACGTGAAACGGCCGCCGGCGATGTCGAAGTTCATCGGCTGCAGGGCCAGCACGCCGTCCTTCATGTGGATCAGCGTGTCGAGGTTGCTGATCGGCAGGCCGCCGTCGCGGGTGATGCGCGCGGCCTTGAAGCTGACGTTGGCGTCGAGCGCGGTCCAGCGCTCGGTCTTGAAGGTTTCCACCGGCAGCACCCGGTTGCCCGGTTGGACCGCCTCGACCCCGCGCGCCTGCTTGCTGGCGTTGGAGTCGGCGCCGACCAGCGGCCCGAGGTCGGAAAATTGCAGCAGCGTCGATTCGACGGCGCCCGTCAACACGGGGCGCGGCTGGCCGGAGCGGTAGTCGAGCTTGCCGTGGATGTCGCTGTGGCCGACCCGGCCCATGAATTTGTCGTAGATCCAGTGGCTGGCGACGGGGCCGATGCTGCCGGTCAAATGGCCCTCGGTGGCGAAGGCCGGCGTCTCGGGCAGCAGCACGCCGGTGATGCCGTACAGGCGCGCCATGCTGGGGCCGGAAATCTTCAAGCGCATGTCGAGCGCGGTCAGGGCGGTCGGCTTGGTGAGCGTGCCTTCGACCGCGATGCGGGTGCCGCCCACGTCCAGGCTGGCCGCGAGCGGGAAGGGCGCGACCTGTTCGCGCAACGACAGCACGGCGCCGGACTTGCCGCTGCCGGTGACGGTTTGGTGGTTCCACTTGCCGCGCAGCGTCCACGACACGCCATAGCTCGGATCGGCGTTGATGGTGTCGACGGCGGCGGTGGCGTCGATGGTGTTGATGGCGTCGATCAGGCGCACCGAACCCTTGGCGAACACCACCCGCTGCAGGTCCAGTTGCCAGGGCGAGGGCTTGTCGGCCTGCTTGAAGGTCCAGTTGTTCTTGCCGTCGGCGTCGCGCTGCAGCAGCACCGTGGGGTTGTCGAAACGCAGTACCGGGATCGAGATCTTGTGTTGCAGCAGCGGCAGCAGGTCGACCAAAAACGCGAAGCGCTCGACGCTGGCCATTTCGGCCGGCGCCGGCATGCCGGCCGGGTTGCCGACGTGGACGTCGTGCGCCACCAGGTGCGGCAACGGCAGGTAGTCGCGCCAGCCGCGATCCGGGCCCGACAGGCCCTGGCGCTGCCACGTCAGCGCCAGGTCGCCGCGCACCTCGAAAGGACGGTCGATCGCTTCGCTGATTTTGTCGTTGAGCCAGGGCCGCGCCTTGTTCCAGTCATAATGCGACAGCGCGATGGCGGCCACCACGGGGAGGGCGACCACCACGGCGGCGACGGCCAGCGCGATTTTGGTGCGGCGGGGAAGGCGGGTGGCGGGGGCGGACTGGTCGGGCAGGGGGCGTTGCTGGCGCGGCGGGGTCATCGGTTGGCCTTTCTTATTAGTAACGGCATTTTACACACCCTAAGCGCCGGCGACCGTCCCGCTTGTGCGCTGGCGCACCCAGGCGGATGCCCGCGACCGCCGCCAACGTCCAATGTGCGGCAGCGTACTGAATCACCCAAGGCAACAGCCTATAACGTTACCTGTCCACACAAACTTTCAAGGAGAACAATAATGACGACAACCCTGACCCAACGCCTGACATTGATTTGCGGCGCCGCCGCCGTGCTCGGCCTGACCGCCTGCGCCAGCAACAAGACCCCGGCCACCGCCGACGTCGCCGTCTCGCGCGCCGCCGTCGCCAACGCCACCTCGGCCGGCGCCGCCGACCTGGCCCCTGCCGAAATGCAGTCGGCCCGCGAAAAACTGGCCCGCGCCAACAAGGCGCTGGAAGAGAAGGATTATAAGACGGCCCAGGACCTGGCCGCGCAAGCGTCGGCCGATGCCCAGCTGGCGCAGAGCAAGGCGGCCTCGACCAAGGCGACCGCCGCCGCCGACGAGCTGCAGCAAAGCATCCGCGTGCTGCGCGAAGAACTGAACCGCAACAGCACCACCACCCAATAATAGAGACGAGGGCATCATCATGAAACAACTGAACCTGAAAAAACTGTCCGTCCTGCCAACCGTATTGGCCGTGTCGATCATGTTGGCCGCCTGCAGCAGCGCGCCGACCACCACCAGCATGCTCGACCAGACCCGGGGCGACTTCTCGGCCGCGCAAAGCAACCCGTCGGTGGCCGCCAACGCGCCGGTCGAGTTCAAGGCCGCCGCCGACGCGCTCGACCGCGCCAACGCCGCCGCCGACAAGAAGGAGAGCGTGGAAGCGATCAACAAGCTGGCCTATCTGGCCAAGCAAAAGATCGCCGTGGCCCAGGAAGTGGCCAAACGTAAGCAGGCCGAGGCCGATGTGGCCAACGCCGGCCGCCAGCGCGACGAAGTGCGCCTGCAGCAGCGCACCCAGGAGGCCGACAAGGCCAAGATGAGCGCCGAACAAGCCAAGGCCGACGCCGACGCCGCGCGCCGCCAGGCCGAGGCCGCCACCGCCAGCGCCCGCGACGAACAAGCCAAGGCCGCAGCCCTGCAACAGCAACTGACCGACCTGCAAGCCAAGCAAACCGACCGCGGCCTGGTGATCACGCTCAACGACGTGCTGTTCAACGTCGACAAGGCCGAGCTCAGCGCCGAAGGCATGCGCACCGCCCAGAAAATGGCGGACGTGCTGTTGCAGGAACCACAGAGCGCCGTGTTGATCGAAGGGTTTACCGACTCCACCGGTTCGTCGGCCCACAACCTGGACCTGTCGCAGCGCCGCGCCGAATCCGTGCGTAACGCGCTCATCGGTTTGGGCGTGAAGGCCGACAAGATCGCCACCCGTGGCTACGGCGCCGCCTATCCGGTCGCCAGCAACAGCGACGCCGGCAGCCGCCAGCTGAACCGTCGTGTCGAAATCGTGCTGTCGCAAAACGGCGCGCCGATCGCCAACCGTCGCTAAGCGCGGCACGCGGGCGCCGGCCGGTACGCCGGCGCGGCGCCCACCAGACACCGCTATTTACTAATTTTTTAAGGAAAATATCATGGCCGAATCCAACCCCACCCAAGCGGCAGGCATCGACAAGGAAGCCATCCGCGCCGCCGCCCGCAACCTGCAGGACGGTCCCGTGACCGCCGGCTACAAGGGCGACCGCACCGCCGTCATCAAGATGCTCAACGACGCCCTGGCGACCGAGCTGGTGTGCGTGCTGCGCTACAAGCGCCACTACTACACCGTCAGCGGCCTGCAGAACGGCCCGATCAAGGCCGAGTTCCTCGAGCACGCGCAGCAGGAGCAGGAACACGCCGATTCGCTGGCCGAACGCATCGTCCAGCTGAATGGCCAGCCAGATTTCAATCCGGCAACGTTGCTCGCACGCAGCCATGCCGAGTATGATGCTTCCGAAGACGTGCAAGCGATGATCCGCTCGAACCTGATCGCCGAGCGCGTGGCGATCGAATCGTACCGCCAGATGATCGAGCAGATCGGCGATTCCGATCCGACGACGCGCCATCTTTTGATCAGCATCATGGCCGTGGAAGAAGAACACGCCGATGATATGCGCGATTTGCTTGAATAACGACTAACATTTTGATTTTGCTGTAAAGTTTTCACACCTCACAACCATAACAGGAGCTCCATCATGCTGGAACAAAACATCAGTACCGTGAACAACGACGTGAAAACTCTGGTCAAGGATGCGCAAGCATTGTTTACCGCCGCCACCGCGCTGACCGGTGAGAAAGCCGAAGAACTGCGCGGCCGCGGCATGCGCGCGCTCGACAGCGCGCTGGCCAAGGCCCATGACGCGCAAATCAGCGCCATCGCCGCCAGCAAGGAAGCGGCCAAGCAGGCCGACGTGTACGTCAAGGAAAACCCATGGCGCTCGATCGCCGGCGCGGCCGCCGTCGGCCTGCTGATCGGTGTCATCATCGGCCGCAAGTAATCCATGTCGCAAACCGACGAGTTGACTCGTCCACCAGGCCTGATCGCTTCGCTGGGTAATATCGCCCGCAACAGCATCGGCCTGTTGCTGACGAGGCTGGAACTGGCCGCGCTGGAGCTGTCGCAGGTGCGCAACCACCTGATGCACCTGGTGCTGGCTTTCGCGTTGGCGGTGGTGGCGGGCTGTTTCGCGCTCGCCTATGCCACGGTGACGATCGCCTATCTGGCGTGGGACACCCTGGGCTGGACCATCCTGCCGATCATGACCGGCGTCTTCCTGGTGCTTGCCATCGGCCTGATGCTGTACGCGCGCGGGTTGATTCGTGGCGGCAAGCTGGGCATGCCCGCCACGATGGCCGAACTGAAATCCGACCGCGACATGCTGTTGTAAGGAGCGATGATGACGAAAGACGCGGAAAGCGCGGCCTTCGCCGCTGACAAGCAGCGGCTGATCCGCGAAGGCGAGTTGTATCGCATCAAGGTCGTGCACTCGAAGGCCCTGGTGGCCAACGCGCTGCAACCTGATGCGCTGTTTCACGGCGCGGTCGACCACGCCGTCGGATTGGCGCAAGCCCGTCTTGGCGGCCTGATGCAGCCCGGTGGCCTGAGCGGTTTTAATTACAAGGCGTTGATGCCGTACGCGCTGACGGTGGGTTCGTTCATCGCCCGCAAAAAGCTGATCAAGCCGGCGCTGGGCGTCGTCGCCGTGCTCGGCCTGGGTGCCGCCTGGCTGATGCGCCGCAAGCGCGCCACGGATTAACGTTGAGTTCGACGCTTAACAAGCTCAACCCCCAGGGCATGCGCATTGTGCTGGTGTTGCAAGGGGGCGGGGCGTTGGGCGCCTACCAGGCCGGCGTGTTCCAGGCGCTGCACGAGCATGGCCTGGCGCCGGACTGGATCGTTGGCACCTCGATCGGTGCCATCAACGCCGCCATCCTGGCCGGCAATCCGCACGAAACCCGGCTGGCGCGCCTGCGCCAGTTCTGGGACGGCGTCGCCCACCGCGACCCGGTCGACATGCGGCGCGTGGCGGACGCGCAGCGGCGCTCAAATATTTTGCTGCAAACCTGGGACACGCTGCTGCGCGGCGTGCCCACCTTTTTCAAGCCCCGCCTGTTCAGTCCGTTCGCCGCCGGCATCGCCGTCGCGCCCGAGCAGGCCAGCTTCTACGACACCACGCCGCTGGCCGACACGCTCGCGGCGCTGATCGACTTCGATTACCTCAACGGTCCCGACGGCATGCGCCTGACCGTCAACGCACTCAAGGTGACGTGCGGCACGCTGCGCAGCTTCGACAACCGCGATCTCGACCTCACCGCCGACCATGTCCGCGCCAGCGGCGCCTTGCCGCCCGGTTTTCCGCCGGTACGCATCGATGGCGACCTGTACTGGGACGGCGGTTTGTATTCCAACACGCCGCTCGAGACCGTGCTTGACGATCCGCAGCCGGTCGACACCCTGTGTTTCATGGTCGATCTGTGGGCGGCCGACGGCGCGGAGCCGACCACCCTGGACGAAGTGCAGACGCGGCAGAAGGACGTCACCTTCGCCTCGCGTTCCAAGCGCCACCTCGACGATTACGTGGCGCGCCACAAGCTGCAGCAGAAATTGCGCGGTTTGTACGCGGCGTTGCCGGAGCATGCGCGCAGCGAGCAGGGCGAGCAGGATTTGGCCGATCTGGGCTGTGGCACGACCTTGCACGTGGTGCGCCTCGAGTATGCCGGGCGCGACTGGAACATGGCGGCCAAGGACATCAATTTCTCCAAGGGCTCGATCGACTGGCGCTGGGACCAGGGCTACCAGGACGGCCTGCGCGCGGTGCAGGCGGCAGGATGGCTCAGCTTTGTCAGCGAGGACACGCCGCTCGTGGTGCACGAGCTGCCCACGCCGAAGCCGGAAGCCAATTGCCCGTAGGGCGGATTAGCGCGCAGCGCGTAATCCGCCGCGAGTCGCCGACGGCGCCTGGCAAGATACGCTGCGCTAATCGGCCCTGCATAGCACGAGCCGCCGGCGGCACCTGGCGGATTACGCTGCGCTAATCCGCCCTACGCCAGCGAAGACGCCAGCGAACACGCCAGCCAACACGCCAGCGTCGCGACATCCAACACGCCTGCGGCGCCACCCAGCTCAGCGAGGCTTATTTTCCGCCAACATCTGCGGCACCTTGGCCATGTCGCGCTGATAGGTCGCCCGCGCATCGCGCAAACAAGCCTCGCGTTCGGCCGCCGGCCCCTTTTTGCACGCCGCCGTCGCCTCCGCCAGCGCCGCGCCGATTTCCTTCCTCAGCGTGCGCGTTTGCTCGGCGCTGGTGGCGTCCTCCTTGTACCAGCGCGCCGGATCGCCCTTGGCCATTTCCTGCTGTTGCAGCTTGGCGTTTTGCGGCGGCGTCACGCCGGCCTGGTCGTCCTGCGCGCGCGCCGCGCCGGTCGCGGCGGCGAGGGCCACGATCGCGCCGCAGGCAATCAATTTCAAACGAATCATGATGCGCTCCTTGTGCTTACAGTCGTCCGGTCAGCAGCATGATCAGCAGGATCAGCACGATCAGGCCGGTGATGCCGCTGGGCGCGTAGCCCCAGTTGCGGCTGTGCGGCCAGGTGGGCAGCGCGCCGACCAATGCCAGGACCAGAATGATTAAAATGATGGTGCCCATGGTGTTCCCCTTAGTTGATTAGAATTATCAGGTTGCCGGGCTGCCCCGGCGTCGTGGTCGGCGGTCGCGCCAACCGCTATCAATAGCGATACAGGCGGCCGTCGACCAGGCGCACGCGGTTGCCCACGCGCAGGTCGTACACGCTGTCCTGGGTGACGACGCGGTAGTCGCCATTGTCCATGCGCACGCTGATCTGGTACTCCTCTTTGGCCTGGCTGCGGTTGCCTTCGACGGTGTTGCCGACCACGGCGCCGCCAACGGCGCCGGCCACGGTCGCCGCGGCGCGGCCGCTGCCCGAGCCGACCTGGTTGCCGAGCAGGGCGCCCACCAAGCCGCCGGCGACAGCGCCGGCGCCGCTGGTGCCGGCCTTGCCTTGTTTGATCTGGATCGAATCGATGGTGCCGTAGCTGGCCGATTCGTTTTGATTTTGGTACGACACTTGTTGCGGCGCGTTGTTGGTGCTGGCGCAACCGCTTAACACGGCGCTGCCGGCGATCATCAGTGCTGCCAGGGTTTTTGTGTGGTTCATGTTGTTCTCCTGAAAAAGTGATTCCAGAATAGTCACCGCGTCGGCGCGGGTCTGTGCGCTCTCGCACGGAGGTTGGCACGCCCAAACAACGGCCGCTCCCGGCAAAATTTAGTCTGTGTACGGTACCGTACAGATGTCCATTGGGAAAGCACGTAAAACGTCTACATCGGTAGCAGAGACGTCCAAACGTCCCGCTCGCTGACAAACTCATTAGTTAATAACTCCAAGGAGAATCGCCATGAAAATCGCACATAAAATCGCTACCGCCCTGTTCACCGTATCGCTGCTGGCCACCGCCGGCTGCGCCTCGACGGCCACCAAAGAAGGCACCGGCGAGTATGTCGATGATTCGGTCATCACCACCAAAGTGAAGGCCAGCATCTTTAACGAGCCTACCTTGAAAACCAACGAAATCAACGTCGAAACGTTCAAAGGCACCGTTCAGCTGAGCGGCTTCGTGGCCCAGCCTGCCGACATCGCCAAAGCCGGCGAAGTCGCCCGCGGCGTCAAAGGCGTGACCTCGGTCAAGAACGACATCCGCGTCAAGTAAGCATCACCAGCCGGCGCGCCGTGCCCTTCACCGGGCATGCCGCGCCGGAATTTTTTTGTGAGTCATCATGAGCCAGCCGCCCGTAGAGATTTCCCCTCCATCTATTCCGGCCAGCAGTGTGGCCACCGGGCCGGCCCCCAGCGCCGACCCCGACCTTCATAGCCATCCCCGCATTCCCCTCCACGTCAATGCCCGCGGCCTCGCGCTGGGCATCATCGCCACCGTCGCCTTCGTCTACGCGCTGCAATGGTCGCGCGGCTTCCTCGTGCCGCTGTTGCTCGGCATCCTGATCAGTTACACGCTCAGTCCCCTGATGGGGTGGCTGGAACGGCGCCGCGTACCGCGCATCGTCGCCGCCACCCTGATCACCTGCGCCATGGTGGGCGGCTCGGTGATGGTGATCGACAAGCTGCATGGCGAGTTCGAATCGATCGTCGAGGAGCTGCCCAGCGCCGGCCACAAGTTGTCGCGGCTGGTGGCGGAGCGGCTGCACGGCGGCTCGAGCGCGTTGACGCGCATCCAGGCCGTCGCCACCGAATTGCAGCAGGCCACAGCCGGCGCCCAGGAGCGGCGCGCCGCGCGCCGCGCCACGCCGGCGCCGGCCTCCGATTTTCCATTGATGGATTGGGTGTGGGCCGGTTCGATGGGCTTGATGGGCGCGCTCAGCCAGGCCACCATGGTGATCTTCCTGGTGTTCTTCCTGCTGCTGTCGGGCGATACGTTCAAGCGCAAGCTGGTCAAGCTGACCGGGCCGTCGCTGTCGAAGAAGAAGATCACCGTGCATATTCTTGAGGACATCAACACCTCGATTCAGAAATACATGCTGATGCTGCTGGTGACCAACGGCATGCTGGCCTTGTTGATGTGGGTGGCGTTGCGCTGGATCGGGCTGGAGAACGCGGGCGCTTGGGCCATCGTGGCCGGCCTGCTGCACTTGATGCCGTATTTCGGGCCGCTGCTGATCATGCTGGCGACCGGCATCGTGGCCTTCCTGCAGTTCGAGTCGTTGCAGATGAGTTTGCTGGTGATGGGCAGTTCGCTGGCCATCGCCACGCTGGTTGGCACCGTGATCACGACCTGGATGACGGGCCGCTTTGCGCGCATGAACGCGGCGGCCGTGTTTGTCAGCTTGCTGTTCTGGGGCTGGTTGTGGGGCGTGTGGGGATTGCTGCTGGGCGTGCCGGTGATCGTGATCGTCAAGGTCGTCGCCGAGCGGGTCGAGGGCATGGAGGTGGTGGCGGAGTTGCTGGGCGAGTGAGGGTGGGGTCTTTGGCTGTATTGCGCGGTTTGGTGCGCCGGGATTGCTTTGATCGCGGCTGGTGATGGCGCTTGGCGCCAGCGGCGATGCGGGTGCCGCTGGCGCCCCGGCGTCGGCGGATTACGGCGTGCCGCCTAATCCGCCCTACGGGTTCATCATGTGCTTTACGTTACTTCGCGCACTTCTTCCGGTAGCATCGACGGCGGGGTGTGCTGGTGCTTGCGCAGGCTGCCCAATTGCAGCGCGTATTGGCGCGCGAATTCGGCGCCGAAAAAGAAGATCTGCGCCGAGTAATAGACCCACAGCAGCAGGGCGATCACCGAGCCGGCCGCGCCGTAGCTGCTGGCCACGCCGCTGTTGCCGATGTAGGCGCCGATCGCGTACTTCCCCAGCGAGAACAAGGCCGCCGTGCCGATCGCGCCTATCGTCACGTCGTGCCACGACAGCTTGACGCGCGGCAGCATCTTGAAGATCACCGCGAACAGGGCGGCGATGACGAAGAAGCTGATCGCGTAGTTGACCCCGCTGATCACGGCGCCGGCGTCGACCCACAGCGTGTTCCAGTATTTTTCCAGTATCGTCAGCACCGCGCTCACCACCAGCGACACCATCAGCAGGAACGCCAGCACCAGCACCATGCCGAACGATAGCAGGCGGGTGCGCACGACGTCCCACACCGTGCCCGATTTGAGCGGCGGCACTTGCCAGATCGCGTCCAGGCTCGCCTTGAGCTCGGCAAACACGGTGGTCGCGCCGAACAACAGCAGGGCGCCGGCGATCAGGGTGGCGAGCCGGCCTTCCTCCTTGCTGCGGGCGCCGGCCAGCACGAGCTGGATCGCCTCGGCCCCCTGGCTGCCGACCAGCCCGCGCAGCTGCGCGAACAGCTCGCCCTGGGCCGCCTGCGGGCCGTAGAACCAGCCGGCGATGGCCAGCACCAGCACCAGGATGGGCGCGAGCGAAAACAATGTGTAGAAGGCCAGGGCCGCGCCCATGCTGCCGGCGCGGTGGTCGAACCAATCCGAGACGGTGCATTTCATCACCGAGATAATATTTTTGTTCATATAAAAAAAAAGCCCCGCGACTCGCGTCGCGGGGCTGTTCGATTCCTCGATTATTGAACGCGGCGTTCGATCGTGATCTGTTCGACTTCGACGCGACGGTTAGGTTCCAGGCACTTGATCAAGTCGGCGCGCTTCTTGTTGTCGCAGGTGACGACCGGGTTGGCTTCGCCCTTGCCTTCGGCGACCAGGCGGTTGGCGGCGACGCCCTTGCCGACCAGGTAGTCCTTGACCGAGTTGGCGCGCTTCTCGGACAGCTTCAGGTTGTACTTGTCGCTGCCGAGGCGGTCGGCGTAGCCCGAGATGACGACGTTGTCGACGGTCGGGTTGGCGTTGAGCACGGTGGCGATCTCGTCCAGCTTAGGCTGGTTCGGGTTCAGCTTGGCGCTGTCGAAACCGAACAGTTCGGTCGACGACATCGTCACTTTTTCAAAGCGCGCTGGCGGTGGCGGCGGTGGCGCGACCGGTGCTGGCGGCGGCGGTGGTTCGACGGCGGCCGGCGCTGGCGGCGGTGCCGGCGGGGCAGGGCGCGGTGGCGCGGCGAACGCGAAGTTCAGGCCCAGGGTAACGTAGACGTTGTCCGCTTTGCTCGGCGGGAAGGCGTCGCCGCGCAGGAAGCCGTGCACGTTGCGGATGTCGGCCTGGAAGCTGGTGCGCTCGTTCAGGTCCGCCTGGAAGCCCAGGCCGGCGCTGACGAACGGCGAGTTCTTGGCGGTTTCGCCAAAGGCGTTGGTGTTGGTCTTGTCGCGCTCGACGCCGGCGCCGACCAGGATGAACGGACGGAACGATTTACGGGAGAACATGTACAAACCGTCCACGCCCAGCGTGTGCTGCTGATAACGCTCGCCGTTTTCCTTCGAACGGGCGTAGGTCGCGCCCATTTGCACGTCCCACGATTCGTTCAGGGCTTTGCCGAACTTCAGGCCGCCGCCGTAACCCTTCTTGTCCAGCGTGAAAGCGTCGTTGTCCGGCTTCATGCCGTTGACGCTGGGCTGCACGTACCACGATGGGTTGATGACCGCGTCTTGAGCGATGGCGGAGAACGACGCGCAGAGGGCTGCGGCGGCGAGGACGATTTTCTTAGTTTTATTCACAAGTAAGCTCCCGATTGAAAAATATGGTGTTTTTGTTGCTTCATCAGCAGCAGTGCAGTGTTTTACCGCTGTTGGACCGAAGATTAGGTAACTTTCATCATGCGGTCGGTTCGCTACCGCACAAAACATTGTGCTGTATCAAATCGTACACAAAAAATGAAACTTGCGCTTGCATTGGCGGGTCTGATCACTTATCGGGTGCAAGCCGGGTCGCGGCCGCGCAACAGCAACGTGGGCCGAATGGGGCCTATTCTCCCTGTACTTCTCTCAATAATGTTCGTTGCCGCACAGACCGGCGCGCCATGAAACGGCATTCTTGAGTCAGATGCAGAGACTGTGGCAACGCAAACCGTCGCCCACGCTCTCGCCGCCACTAATCTCGGCAAATTGTTATAAGGAGTGATCACATGCAGGCAGTTAGACAACCTCAACATCTGGTGCAGAACGAGATGAAAGCTTCGCCGGAAATGCAGGCGACCACCAAGCTGATGCTGGTGGATCGGCCGGCCCCGGCCCCGCTGGACCGCAAGCCGGCGCTGTCGATGGCCTCGATCGAGCGTGTGCGGTCGACCTCCGCGACCTTGCGTCGCATTGAAAACATGCAAAAGCTGATCGGCGAACTGTCGCTGCACGAGATGCTGGCCGACGAAATCGCCTGGTTCCTCAAGTTTTCGCCGTCCGGCGCCCGCAAATACATCCGCGACCTGCGCGAGGCTGGCGTCATCGAGTTGGCGCGCTATGTCGAAGGCACGGCCACCTACCTGGGCAAGGCCGTCTACCAGCTCACGCCTGATCCTGAGCGCGTGGCCGCCTTCCTGGCCGCCATCGTGCAGCCCAAGCGCGAAGGCGCGCCGCCGCGCAAGGAACGTCCCGGCATCCGCGAACAAGCGATGGCCGGCAGCGGCCGCCATTTCCACATCCTGGCCGACGACACCCACTATGCGATCCGCGTCAACCGCGGCCCGGTGATGCGCGATCCGCTCGTGGCCGCCTTGTTCGGTTCCGCGCCATCGGAGCAAAAAGCCGCCGACTAAGGCCGCTTGCCACAGTGGTATCATCGACAGCCGGGCTTGCCCCGGCTGTTTGCATATTGAAAAGCAGACAAGCCACCCCACCTAGCCAGCACTGGATATCTCACGGACGCGCGGCACATGGAAGCATTGATCTGGATCGGTTTGACGGCGCTGGCCATCGCGCTGCCTTTTTATTTACCGCGCTGGCGCCTGCAACGGGTGCTCGCCCGGCCGCTGCCGGCCGAGGCGCAAGCCGTTTTGCTCGATAACATACCGGTCTACCGCCGCATGGCGCCCGAGCTGCAGCAGCAGTTGCAGCGCCTGGTCGTGCAATTTTTGCATCAAAAGAAGTTCATCGGCTGCGAAGGCGTCGAGGTCACCGACGAGATGGCCGTCATCATCGCCGGCCAGGCTTGCCTGCTGTTGCTCAACCGCCCGACCAAGGTCTATCCGGCGCTGCACACCATCCTCGTCTATCCGAGCGAATTCGTCGCGCGCCGCGCCGAGGTGGGCCCGGGCGGGGTCGTCACGCCCGGCCACCAGAGCATGCTGGGCGAATCGTGGGACGACGGCCGCGTGGTGCTGTCATGGGACAACGTGCGGCGCGGCGCCGCCGACTGGACCGACGGCCACAACGTCGTGCTGCACGAGTTCGCGCACCAGCTCGACAGTGAATCGGGCCGCGCCAACGGCGCCCCCTACCTGGGCAGCCCGGACAGCTACAGCGAATGGGCGGCGGTGTTGTCGCGCGATTTCAACAGCCTGCGCCACAGCGCCATGTACCGCCAGCACAGCGTGATGGACCATTACGGCGCCACCAATCCGGCCGAATTCTTCGCCGTCGCCACCGAAACCTTCTTTGAAAAGCCGTACCAGATGGCCGAGCACCACGGCGAGCTGTTTGCCGAGTTCAGGAAGTATTACCGGGTCGATCCGCGCGAATGGCTGCCGCCGCCACCACCGCCACCGCCTGCCGAGCCCTCGTACGCCTGGGGTTTGGCGTGACCGTAGATACTATGAATGAGGGCGGGTCGGCAAAAGCCGCATTTTTATCCTAATGTGAGATCTCGACGATCTATATCCGCCACAGGAGGAAAAAATGGAACCGACCCGCACGAACGAGTTTACGCCAGATTCGGAATTTTTG
>CAUPRW010000023.1:0-89810 GCA_963513825.1 uncultured Duganella sp. | reverse complement strand
TGACGATATCAAGGGATGAGGCGTTCCTTGACATCCTCAAAGCCGACAGAACAGGGAACAAGTTTTCGGGATGACGATGCGAAAAAAAGCCTTGACACGATATTCATCATAGAAGGGCGGATTAGCGCAGCGTAATCCGCCCTACCTTAACCTTGTTGGGGCATAATTGGTGATGAGGTGCCAACCGGGCTATCACCATGCAATTTGACGAGTTCGAATTATTTTCCTCCGATGCCAGCGCGCCGCGCGCCGCGCCCGCCGAGGCCGCCTCGCCCATCGTGCGCCTGCAGTACCTGGTCGACAACACCCCCGCGATCATCTACTGCACCGTGCCCAGCGGCGACTTCAAGATGACCTTCGTGAGCAACAACGCCTTCAACGTGCTCGGCTACCGGCCCGAGCAGATGGTGGCCGACCCCAACTTCTGGTTCGACCACATCCACCCGGACGACGCGCCCAGCATCTTCTCCAGCCTGGCGCTGGTGTTTACCGAGGGCCAGCGCGCCTACGAATACCGCTTCCGCATCCATGACGGCAGTTACTTGTGGATGCACGATTCGCTGCGCCTGATCCGCGACGAGCACGGCGCGCCGCTGGAGGTGATCGGCTCGCTGACCGATATCACCGAGCGCAAGCTGATGGAGGAGGCCCTGCAGGCGCGCGGCGTCGAGCAGCAACAGCTCATCGGCGAACTGCGCAGCGCCCACGAGCAACTGCTGCAATCGGAAAAGATGGCCTCGATCGGCCAACTGGCCGCCGGCATCGCCCACGAGATCAACAATCCGGTCGGCTTCGTCAACTCGAACATGAGCTCGCTAAAGAACTATGTCGTCACCTTGCTCGGCGTGATCGACCAGTACGAGCGCGCGGCCGCCCCGCACCCGGCGCTCACGGCCCAGCTGGCGGCGCTGCGCACCCAGGCCGACCTGGAGTTCCTCAAGGACGACGTCACCGACCTGGTGCGCGAGTCGATGGACGGCCTCAAGCGCGTCAAGGACATCGTCCAGGCGTTGAAGGATTTTTCCCACGTCGGCGAGACGGAGTGGCAGGTGGCCGACCTGCATCACGGCCTCGACAGCACGCTGACCATCGTCAGCAACGAAATCAAGTACAAGGCGCGGGTCGAGAAGGCCTACGGCGCGCTGCCGCCGGTCACCTGCCTGGCCTCGCAGCTCAACCAGGTGTTCATGAACCTGCTGGTCAACGCCGCCCAGGCGTTGCGCGAGCAGGGCGTCATCACCATCCGCACCGGCGTGGCCGACGATTGGGTGTGGGTCGAGATCGGCGACAACGGCGTCGGCATCGAGCCGGCCAACCTCAAGCGCATCTTCGAACCGTTCTTCACCACCAAGCCGGTCGGCAGCGGCACCGGCCTGGGCTTGTCGCTGTCGTATGGCATCGTCAACCGGCATGGCGGGCGCATCGACGTCGCCTCCGTGCCGGGGCAGGGGACGCGCTTTACCGTGCACCTGCCGGTGCGCCCGCCGCAATCGTTGCCGTGACCCGGCGCGCGTTGGCGCCGCGGCGCCGGCCAGCGCCGGCGCCGGCGCGTGGCCGATGACGGCGGGCGGCATCGTCCACCATGGACCGGTTTAATCGGCCTTGGGATTGCGCACCCAGATCGCCAGCCGGCCGCCGCTCTTCGATTCGAAATCCTGCACCTGCTGGATCATGCGGGCGTCGAGCGTGTGCTCGGCCGTGAGCAGCATCAGGCCGTCGCGGCTGACCAGGTCGCGCGCCAGCACCATGCCCGGCAGCAGCTCGCCCGACAGCACCTCGACCCCGGCCCCGGCCTCGGCGGCGCCGCCGTCGATGATCTGGCGGAACGCCGCCACCACGTTCGGGTCGTAGCGCTTGCCGCTCGCGTCGAGGATGAGCGACTTGGCCTCGTCGGCGCGCAGGTGGCGCTGCACCATGCCGCCCTGCTGCAGGTTGTAATAGTCGACCGCCAGCGACAGGATGCGCGCGCCGAGCGGGATCGCCAGCCCGGCCAGGCCGTCCGGGAAACCGTTGCCGTCGAAGCGTTCGAGCTGGGCGCGCAGGATGGCGGCGCTGCCGCGCAACTCCTCGAGCGGCATGAGCAGCTCGGCGGCGCGCGCCGGGTGCTTGCGGAACAGGCCGAGCGCGTCGCCGGCCAGCATGGTCAGCGGGGTCGACAGCATCTCGTCGCTAAAGCCGATCTTGCCGATGTCGTGCAGCAGCGCGGCGATGAACAGGTCCTGGCTGTCCTTGGCGTCGAGCGCCAGCTTGAGCGCCAGCCGGCGCGCCAGGTCGGCCACCTGGCGCGCGTGGCCGGGCTGGTTGTGGGCGCGCAGCTCGATCATGGTCGAGAAGATCTTGATGGTGGTGACGAAGTTGGTCTTGAGCTTGTTGTTGGCCGCCACCGTGGCCTCGTGCTCGACCTTGAGCAGCCGGGTGCGCGCCTCGACCTTGGCCTCGAGGCTCTGGTTGAGCAGCTTGAGCTCCTCGTTCTGGCGCAGCGCCAGCGCCTCGAGGCGCCGCTTGTCGACTTCGAGCTGGCGCCGCTCGAGCGCGTGGCGCACCAGCAGTAGCACGTCGCCGTCATCCCACGGCTTGGTGATGTAGCGGTAGATCTCGCCGCAGTTGATGGCGTCCTGGATCGACTGGATGTCGGAGTAGCCGGTCAGCAGGATGCGCAAGGTGTCGGGCCAGCGCGCGCGCACTTGGGCCAGGAAGCGGGCGCCGTCCATTTCCGGCATGCGCATGTCGGAGATGACCAGGTCGACCGCCTCGTTGGCGAGCACCTCGAGCCCCAGCGCGCCGCTCTCGGCGGTGAGCACGCGATAGCCGTTGGCGCGGAACAGGCGCCGCAGCGACGACAGGATGTTCGGTTCGTCGTCGACGCACAGCAGGGTCGGCGGCGCCGGCGGGGCGTCGGGCGCGCCCGCGCGGGATGGGTCTTGGGTCATGGTGCGGGGTCCTCGGTGGCGGCGTGCTGGCGCACCGGCAGCCGCACGCGAAAGCGCGTGCCCTGGCCGAGCGCGGTGTCGACGGCGATGGTGCCGCCGTGTTTCTGGATGATGCCGTAGGCCAGCGACAGGCCCAGGCCCGTGCCCTGGCCGATCGCCTTGGTGGTGAAGAACGGGTCGAAGATGCGCGAGAGCGCCTCCGGCGCGATGCCGCCGCCGTCGTCGCCGACCTCGAGCCAGACGTGGTCGTCGCCGTCGCGGCCGGTGCGCACGGTGATGCGTCCGCGCTCGGCGCCGATGGCGTGGGCGGCGTTGACGACCAGGTTCATCACCACCTGGTTGATTTGCAGCGGCAGGCATTCGATGTCGGGCAGCTCGCCGTACTCCTTGACGACGTCGGCCTTGTACTTGACCTCATTGTTGACGATGTTGAGCGTGGAGTCGATGCCGCGGTGCAGATCGGCCCACACCCACTGCGCGTTGGCGTCGACCCGCGAAAAATCCTTCAAGTCCTGGACGATGTGGCGCACCCGCACGATGCCTTCGCCCGACTCGCTCATCAGCGAGGGGATGTCCTGGCGCAGGAAGTCGAGGTCGATGCGCTCGCGCAG
Organism: uncultured Duganella sp.; assembly: GCA_963513825.1. Lineage (GTDB taxonomy): Bacteria > Pseudomonadota > Gammaproteobacteria > Burkholderiales > Burkholderiaceae_D > Rugamonas. The sequence continues at coordinate 86,269 of CAUPRW010000023.1, read as the reverse complement.
CGCGCGCAGCGGCGCGGCGGCGGCCGCCGGCAGCGACGGCTCGGCGCGCTGGTAGGCGTCGAGCATGGCGAACAGCTCGTCCAGATAGGTTTGCAGCGTGCGGAAGTTGGAAAAGATGTAGCCGATCGGGTTGTTGATCTCGTGCGCCACGCCGGCGGCCAGCTGGCCGATCGAGGCGAGCTTTTCGGACTGCAACAGTTGCTGCTGCGCGCGCGACAGTTGCTGGTTGAGCTTGGTCAATTCCAGGTTGCCGCGCACCAGCTCGGCCTCGGCCAGCTGCCGCTGGGCGATGTCGTGCTGCAGCTTGGCGTTGATCTCGGCGAGCTGGGCGGTGCGTTTCTCGACCACGTGCTCGAGGTTGTCGTGGGCGCGCCGCAGCGCGTTCTCGGCCACGCGCCGCTCGGTGACGTCGCGCAGCGTCTCGATGGCGCCGACCACGCGGCCGCGGCCGTCGCGCAGCGGGGCGGCGGTGAAGTGCAGCCAGTGCCCGCTGGCGCCGATGTTGGGGAAGAATTCCTCGACCTCGTAGGCGTCCGGGATCAGCGGCGAGCGCCGGCATTTGCCCGGATACAGGCGTTCGAGCTCGCGTTCGAGCGCGGCCGGGTCGGCCCCGCCGTCGACGATCATGTCGGCCAGCACGGGGCGCTGGCGCGGATAGAACGCTTGCCAGTGGTTGCCGGTGCCGACCATGTCGGCCTTGGCCCAGCCGAGCAGCTGTTCGCAGGCGCGGTTCCAGTGCGTGACGACGTGGCCGGTGTCGACCGCGAAGGTGGCCACCGGGTGGCCGTCGAAGAACTCCGACAGCGCGATGTCGGCGCCGGCCGGCGCGCCGTGCGGCGGCGCCTCGGCGGCCGGGAGGGTGGTCGCGCGGCTCATGGCGTGAGCGTCCGGCACATGTCGCGGAACAGTTGCTCGACCTCGGCGAACACCGCCAGCCAGCCGGTGTCGTCCAGGTTCGGCGCCTGCCAGGCGGCCAGCGACAGCGGCGGCACCTGGTCGTCCTCGGCGCCGGACAGGTCGAGCGCGTGGGCCACGATGTTGGCCAGGTGGATCAAGGTGGCCAGGCTGGTCGGGCCGGCCGGTGCCGGCGCGTGGTGGCCGGCCACCGCCGCCTGGATCGGCAGGGGGAATTTCCAGTGGGCGGCGAGCGCGCTGCCGACGGCGGCGTGGTCGATGCCGAACACGGCCGTCTGGGCGGCCGAGGTGACGCAGTCGTGTTCGCGCCGGTAGGCCTCGACGCGCCGGTAGTCGTCGGGGAAGCGGGTGCACAGCACCAAGGTGCCGAGGTCGTGCAGCAGGCCGGCGGTGAAGGCGGTGTCCGGGTTCAGGCCGCAGCGCGGCGCCAGCACGCGCGCGCACACGGCGCTGCCGATGGCGTGGCGCCAGAACGCCGGGAAATCGAAGTCGGCGCCCTTGACCGGCGCGAAGCTGGCCGTCACCGAGCAGGCCGTCACCAGCGTGCGGATGCTGTGGAAGCCGAGCACCGAGATGGCTTGCTGGATCGTGGTGACCTTCGATTGCAGGCCGTAGAACGAGGAGTTGGCCAGGCGCAGCGTCTTGGCCGTCAACGCCTGGTCGAGCGCGATCTTGGCCGCCAGCGCGTGGCTGTCGACGTCCTCCTGCTCCATCGTCGCCAGCAGCTCGGCCACCACCGCCGGCAGCGACGGCAGGTCGCGCACGCTGCGGATGACGTCGTCGGCGGTGATCACGCCGGGTCCCGCTGGCGGTGCGCGCGCAGCGCGCGCAGCAGCGCGGCGGCGCCGGCGTCGTCGCCGCTGTGGCGGAACAGGCGCTCGAGGCGCTGCGCGCGCCGCTCGCGTTCGCGCGCCAGCACGGCCGGGTCGACCGGGTCGGCGTCGGCGCACACCAGGCAGCGTCGCACGCCGCGCCGGCGCAGCGACGCCAGCGTGGCCTCGGTCAGCGTGGCGCCCTGCGGCAGTAGCACGGCGCCGTGGTCGTCGAGCAGGGCGGCGGCCAGCGTCATGCCGGCGACGGCCTGGTCCAGGTCGATCTCGGCCGCGCCGGCGGCGGCGCTCATGCCGCGTCCCCCGTCAGGCTCAGCGTGATCAGGCTGCCGCGCGAGGCCGAGCTCTCGCCCATCGGATAGACCACCACCGCGTAGCGGCGGCCGTCGATGTCGGCCAGGTGGCGGGTCGGGCTGGCGTGGCGCGCCGGCTCGGCGCCGGCGTTGCCGTGGTTGCCGTCGTCGCGGCGGTTGTGCTCGCCACCGTTGCCGTCGCCGGCGTCCAGGGCGGCGCCGGCGTCGGCCGCCGGCGCCGCAAACAGCTGCGGCAGCACGCTGCCGGCCTCGTTGCCCAGCAGCGCGCCGCTGTGGCGGAACAGGCCCTCGGCGGCGCCGTTGATGAAGGCGATCATGCCGGCGTCGTCCATGCCGATGACCGGCAGCGGCAGATGCTGCAGCACCTCGCGCGCGACGTGCAGGCTGACCTCGTCGCGGCTGATCTGCCGCTGTTTTTCCAGCAGCAGCTGCTCGAGCTGGCGATTGGCGGCGGCCAGTTCCAGGTTGGCGCTGCGCACGGCCAGGTGCAGGCGCTCGTTGTCGTCGGCGATCTCCTTGAGGCGGAAGGCCTCGGCCACATGGCCGCGCAGCAGCTCGTCGTCCCACGGCTTGGTGAGGAATTTGTAGATCGCGCCCTCGTTGACGGCGTCGGTGACCGACTGCAGCTCCGTGTAGCCCGACAACATGATGCGTATCGTGTCCGGATATTGCTGCTTGGCCTTGCGCAGGAAGTCGGCGCCGAGCATGCCCGGCATGCGCTGGTCAGAAATGATCACGTCGACCTGTTGCGTGGCCAGCAGGTCGAGGCCCTGCTGGCCGTCGTTGGCGCTGTAGATGTCGTAGTGGTCGGCGCGCAGCAGGCGCTTGAGCGCGGCGACGATGTTCGGTTCGTCGTCGACCAGCAGCAGGCGGCGCGCCGGCTTGTGCAGGCGCCGCAGGTGGGGCGCGAGCGCGCGGCCGCTGGCCAGCAGATGCCCGAGCTCGTCGGGCGCGAGCGGCGGCGAGAAGAAATACCCCTGGATCAAGTCGCACATATTGCGGCGCAGGAAATCGCACTGGGCCTCGGTCTCGACCCCCTCGGCCACCACCTTCATGCCGAGGTGGTGCGCCATGGCGATCAAGGTCTTGCACATGGCCGCGTCCTGGCCGCCGGCGACGACGTCGCGGATGAAGTGGGCGTCGATCTTGAGGGCGTCGAAGGGATGGCGCTTGAGGTTGCTCAGCGCGGCGTGGCCGGTGCCGAAGTCGTCCAGCGTCAGGCTCAGGCCGGCGGCCGTGTAGCCGTCCAGCAGGGCGTCGCAGTCGGCGCCGGCCAGCGTCAGCGCGCTCTCGGTCACCTCCAGCGTCAGCATGCCGGGCGCGATCGCGCAGTCGGCCAGCATGGCGGCCACCGCCGCCCCCACGGTGGGGTCGCGGAAGCGGCCCGGGGCGATGTTGATCGCCACCTTCAGCTCGGCCATGCCGGCCGCCCGCCACGCGCGCAGGTCGCGGCAGGCGCGCCGCAGCACCCACTCGTCGATGGCGCCGGTCAGGCCGGCGGCGTCGGCCAGCGCCAGGAATTCGCGCGCCGCCAGCAGGCCGTGCACCGGGTGGCGCCAGCGCACCAGCGCCTCGAGGCTGGCGACCGCGCCGCTTTGCAGGTCCACCAGCGGCTGGTAGAACAACATCAACTCGTCGTTCGCCAGCGCCTGCCGCAGTCCGGCGCCGAGCTCGGCCGGGTCGCCCCCCGGCGGCGAGGCCAGCCTGGACGCGCGCCCGACGGCGCCGTCGTCGTCGACGACCTGTTGGGCAAGGGGCCGCGGGGATGGGGCGGTGATCATCGGCGTTCCTAGTGAAATGCAAGCGGGTGGTGACACGCTAGACGCTGGCGCTATGCGGTCGATTATACGGCCTCGCTGGAATAAGTTGTCATCCGGTATGAGCGCGTTGCATGCATCGGACAGTCCGGCGGACGCGGCGCGCGGTCTTCGCCGGCGCGCGCCGATCGTGGAGGCGGGCGGTGGCGGCGGCGGTGGCGAGAGGGTGCGTGAGCGCACGGAACCGCGCGCCGCCGCGAGGCATATTGCGCTCATCGCCACCACGGCCGACACCACGGAGAACAGCATGAGCAATATTATTGCGGGGCATTTCCAGCTACAGGATGAAATCGCGGACGCGCGCATCGCCTTGCTGCGCGCCGGCTTCCCGGCCGAGCGCATCAGCGCTTTCTACGTCAATCCGCCGGGCCAGCACGATATGTACGAGCTGGGCGGGGACCATGACAAATCGCCGGGCGCCAAGGAGTCCGACGAGGGCGTCGTCAAGGGCGGCGCCACTGGCGCGGTGGCCGGCGCCGTGGCCGGCACGGCGGCCATCCCGGTGGCCGGCCCGCTGGGGCCGGTGGTGGGCGCGCTGGTCGGCGCCCATGTCGGCTCGCTGTTTAGTTTTTCCAAGATGAAGGACGCCGGCGAGCCGGAGGAGGGCAGCGCCGAGAACATGGTGGCGCCGCGCAAGGCCGGCATGATGATCGCCGTCGAGGTGCTCGACGGCGGACAGGAGCGGCAGGCGCTCGACGTGCTGCGCGGGCTGGGCGCGACCGACGTCGAGCGGGCCGAGGGCAGCATCAGTGGTGGCGACTGGCGCGACTTCAATCCAAATTCGCGGCCGGTGCCGGCCTGAGGCGCTAGGGCCTGCCCGCCGTGCGGCGCGGCCCCCGGGCTTGCCGCGCCGGGCGCCCGCCGCCATCGAGCGCCGGTTGGCGTCCTGCCGCAGCGCGGCGCGGGCGACGCCGTTGCCGCGCTAGCGCCGGCGCCGCTCCACGCGCGTTTGGCAGGCGATGCACAAGCGCGCCTCCGGCCGCGCGTTGAGCCGCGAGTAGCCGATCTGCCCGCCGCAGTTGTCGCACAAGCCGTAGCCCTGGTCGTCGAACTTGGCCAGCGCCTGCCGCACCATGCTTAATTGTTGGGCCGTGTGCGCGGCCGTCTCGTGCACCAGCGCGTTGAGGGTGCGCTGGCTGGCGTTGTCGGCCGGCGAGGCCTCGGCCTCGTGCGGCGGTGGCACGCGCACGTCGGCGTCGCGGTCCAGATCGTCCGCCAGCTGGCGCAGCAAGTCCGCGCGCGCCCGTTCCAGCCGCGCCCGCAGCGCCGTCCATTGATGTGGTTCGAGTCCGTTCATGCCGCGCTCCTTCCCCCGTTGGACCGGGCGGCGGCGCTTTTGTTCAACGGCCGAGCCATGCTCAATCGGCCGCGTCCATCGCTTCCAGGTGGTGCTTGATGGTCTCGAACGGCGCAGCCAGCTTGTCGGGCTTGCCGCTGGCGATCGCCGCCGCCAGCGACAGCAGCTCGCCGGTGAGCCGTATCAAATCCTTGCTGTGTTCGATCTTGCGTATCTTTTCCTCGGCGCGCGCGGCGACGTCGAGCAAGGCGCGCTGCGCACCGTCGAGCCCGCTCGCGGCCAGCACGGCGGCGTCCAGGTACAGGTTGTTGGCGCGTTGGCGCAAGGTCACCTCGTTCTCGAACAGCGCCTGCGCGGCCGCCTGGGTGATGGCGGGCGGCTGCGCGCGGATGGCGCGCATCAGTTGCGCGTGCAGGGCGTCGGCGCTGGCCGACAGGCTGTCGGCCAGCGTCTCGACGTCGGCTTTGGTGGCATGGGTGGCGGGGATGGTCATGGCGGCTCCTGTGGGGGCTTACTTTTGCGGGATCCGGTCGAGCAGCGCGCGGTGGCCCTGTTCGATCGCCGCCAGGTTGTTCCGCGCCAGCGTCTGGCGCAGGCCGATCAGGCGGTACTCGGCTTGTTTGTCTTGCAGCTGGCTCTTGGCCAGCGCCGTCAGCAGGCGGTCGCGCTGGGGATCGAGGAAGGCCAGCTCCGACTCGATCATGCCGGTGACGATGGCCTGCTCGTTCGCGCTCGACTTGTCGTACAGCCGCAGCAGCGTGCCCATGGCGTCGAGCAATTGCCGCATCGGCTGCTCGGCCTCGCGCATCACCTGGTCGACGGCGCGCTCCTGGGCCGGCGCGGCGATGGCGCGCGCCAGCAGGCGGGTCAGGTTGGTGAAGGCGTTGACGTGGCGCTCGTCGATGCCGGAATCGGGCCAGGCCTTGATGCCGCCGCCGATGGTTTTGAGTTCGTCGCGCAAATCGTATTGTTCATCGCCGGCCAGCACGCCGAGCGTGCGCATGTACGCTTGCACGCCGTACTGCAGCTTGACGAAATCGTCGCTGGCGGCGGCGCGCCGGGCGTCGAGCTCGCGCTCGCGGGCGTCGGCGGCGGGCGACAGGAACGGTTGCTCGCGGTGGTAGGTGGTGCGGTAGCGCTCGGTCAATTCGTGGTAGGCGTTCAGCTTGGGCGCCTCGGCGGCGAAGGCGCGCACGTCGGCCATGCGCGGGGTGCTGCTGGCGCAGCCGCCGAGCAGGGCCATCAATGCGAGTATCAGGAAAAGACGCGGCAGTTTCATGGGTGCTCCTCAAGGGTGGGGCTATTGTTGCTCTAGGTGAATAGTGTCGCCTTGCGAATGCGCAGACTACGCCGTCAGCGCGCGGCGCCAGTGCAGGCCGGCCACGGTGTCGCCGGCCGGCAGGTATTCGCAGCCGAGCCAGCCGGTGTAGCCGAGCTCGTCGATCAGCGCGAACAGGTGGCGGTAATTGATTTCGCCGGTGCCGGGCTCGTGGCGGCCTGGGGTGTCGGCGATCTGCATGTGCTTTATGAGCGGCAGGTTGGCGCGGATCGTGTTGCTCAGTTCGCCTTCCATGCGCTGCATGTGGTAGATGTCGTACTGCAAGAACAGATTGGGCCGGGCGGCCTCGGCGATGACATCGCGCGCCTGGGCGCTGCCGGTGAGGAAATAGCCGGGCATATCGAAATGGTTGATCGGCTCGATCAGCAGGTCGATGCCGTGGGGGCGCGCCAGATCGGCGGCGAAGCGAAGGTTCTCGACATAGGTCGCGCGGGCCGTTTCGCGCGTGACGCAGGGCGGCACCTTGCCCGCCATGCAATGGAGCTGGCGCACGTCGAGGGCGACGGCGTAGTCGAGGGCGGTGTTTACGCTGTCGCGGAATGTCTCGACGCGCGCCGGATCGCAAGCCTGGCCGCGGTCGCCGGCATCCCAATCGCCGCAAGGCAAGTTAAACAACACCAGCGTCAATTGATGGCGGCGCAGCAGTTCGCCGATGCGCACGACATCGTAAGGGTAGGGGAACAGGAACTCGACGGCATCGAAGCCGGCCGCGCGGGCCAGCGCGAAGCGGTCCAGGAAAGCGGCGTCGGTAAACATCATCGACAGATTGGCGGCGAAGCGGGGCATGGGCGATCCGGTCAGCGTTAGCAAACCGCTATCGTAATCGAAAACCGCCCCGCCACAAAACACACGAGGGTCAGTGCCGACATTCGGACAAATCGAAAAAGTGGGGAACTTTTAAGGGGGCAGCAAGTTCCCCAATGTCCGAATGTCGGCACTGACCCTCGTCTTAAACCACAGGGTCAGTGCCGACATTCGGACAAATCGAAAAAGTGGGGAACTTTTAAGGGGGAAGCAAGTTCCCTAATGTCCGAATGTCGGCACTGACCCTCAGGGTTTGTTAGCGGCCGCGGCCGCCCGAGCGGTGCGGGGCCGACGGGCGCGGGGCGCTGGTGCCGGTGCGGGCGCCGCCACCTGCCGAGGCGCCGGGCGCGCGGGGCTTGTTGCCGCCACCGCCGCCGCCGGTTTTGGCGCGGCCACCACCGCCACCGCCGCCACCGCTACGGCCGCCACCTGGACGGTGGCCGGCGCTGCGCAACTGCACCGGCTGCGCGCGCGCGGTCGGATCGGGCTCGAAGCCGGCGATCACTTCGCGTGGCAAGGTCTGCTTGATGAGCTTTTCGATGTCTTTCAACATGTCGTGCTCGTCCACGCACACCAGCGAGACGGCTTCGCCGGTGGCGCCGGCGCGGCCCGTGCGGCCGATACGGTGCACGTAGTCTTCAGGAATGTTCGGCAGGTCGTAGTTGACCACGTGCGGCAATTGGTCGATGTCGATGCCGCGCGCGGCGATGTCGGTGGCCACCAGCACTTGCAGCTTGTTGTCCTTGAACTCCGACAGCGCCTTGGTGCGCGCCGATTGGCTCTTGTTGCCGTGGATCGCCATGGCGCCGATGCCGTCGGCGCCCAGCTGCTCGACCAGCTTGTTGGCGCCGTGCTTGGTGCGGGTAAACACCAGCACCTGCGACCAGTCGTTCGATTTGATCAGGTGCGCCAGCATCGGGTGCTTCTTGTCGCGGTCGACCGGGTGGATCTTTTGCGCGATCACTTCCACCGTCGAGTTGCGGCGTGCCACTTCGATCGTGGCCGGCTTGTTGAGCAGGCCGTCGGCCAGCGCCTTGATCTCGTCCGAGAACGTGGCCGAGAACAACAGGTTCTGGCGCTTGGCCGGCAACGCCGCCAGCACTTTCTTGATGTCGCGGATGAACCCCATGTCGAGCATGCGGTCCGCTTCGTCGAGGATCAGGATTTCCACCTGCGACAGGTTGACGGTGCGCTGCTCCATGTGGTCGAGCAAACGCCCCGGCGTGGCGACCAGGATGTCGACGCCGTGCTTGAGCTGCTTGATCTGCGGGTTGATGCCGACGCCGCCGAAGATCACGGTCGAGTTCAGCTTGGTGTACTTGCCGTAGGTGCGCACGCTTTCTTCGACCTGCGCGGCCAGCTCGCGCGTCGGCGTCAGGATCAGCGCGCGGATCGGCCGCTGCGAGGTGTTGCTCGTTTGCGCCGCGCCGTTGGCGTCGGTCGACAGGCGCTGCAGCAGCGGCAAGGTGAAACCGGCGGTCTTGCCGGTGCCCGTCTGGGCGCCCGCCAGCAAATCGCCGCCGTTCAGGACCGCGGGGATCGCCTGCAGTTGGATCGGGGTCGGCGTGGTGTAACCGGTTTCGGTGACAGCACGGACAATTGCGTCGGACAAGCCGAGGGAGGAGAATGACATGGTAACTTTATAGGGAGATCGGCCTGTCGCCACGATGGGCGCCAGTCGCAGGCAATCGGATTTTTGGATTGCGGCGCAAAGGACTGGTCAGATGCCGCAGCTATCAGTATAACAGCTAAGTCCGCTTAGTGTTTCGAGCTGGAAATGAAAAGGGAGCGCAGCGCCCCCTTTTTTTGTAACAGACTGTCTATTTGGGGCCGCCGGCCCCGCGCGCAGGGCTTAGGCGAACGGCGTCAGCAGGCCGACCATCTGGCCGAAGATCTTCGGGCTGGCGGCGATGATGTCGCCCTTGTACAGGTAGTCCGACTCGCCGCTGAACTCGCCGACGATGCCGCCCGATTCCGTCACCATCAGCGACCCGGCGGCGATGTCCCACGGCTTCAAGCCTTTTTCATAGAAGCCGTCGAGGCGGCCGGCGGCCACGTAGGCCAGGTCCAGCGCGGCGCTGCCCGGACGGCGCACGCCGTGCGAGCGCTCGGCCATGATGCCGTACATCTTGAGGTATTCGTCGAGCGCCTTGGCGTTGCCGGCCTGGTAGCCGGTCGAGAGCAGGGCGTTGGCGATGCGGTCGAGCTTGGTCACGCGGATGCGCTTGTCGTTGAGGTAGGCGCCGGCGCCCTTGGTGGCGGTAAACAGGTCGTTGCGCACCGGGTCGTAGATGACGCCCTGGGTGATCACGCCGCGCTGCGACAGCGCGATCGAGATGCAGTATTGCGGGAAGCCGTGCATGAAGTTGGTGGTGCCGTCGAGCGGATCGATGATCCACGTGTATTCCGTCTCGTCGTTGGCGTTCTTCGAAGGACCCGATTCCTCGGCCAGGAAGGCGTGGTCGGGATAGGCTTTGGACAGCACCTCGATGATCGCCTGTTCGGCGGCCTGGTCGACGTCGGTGACGAAATCCTTGTGGTTTTTCTCGGTCACGATGACGCGGTCGAGGTCGAACGAGGCGCGGTTGATGACGGCGGCGGCGCGGCGGGCGGCTTTGATCGCCGTGTTGAGCATTGGGTGCATGTAAGCTTTTCCGTTAAAAGAACGCTAACGCCCACCGGCGGAACAAGGCCGCGGCGGCGCGCTAGAGGACAAGAGTGAATTAAAGAGCGGAGCGGCGCCGACAGGGGAAAACCCGGATTTGCGAGCCGCCGAAAGGTCGGGTCGCAAGCTTGAAGTTATTGTATCGATACCGCGCAATAGCGCTATTTTAAATGAACCTGTCGCAAATCAACACGAATCTTTTGCGGCCGCCGCGATTTAGTTGGAGCTTCATTAACAAATCAACCACGCGGGCGCGCCGCATCGCGCCGCGGGGACGGGTTAGAATTCGGCTTCGTACCCCTCCGACTTTTATATGAACCAGCCTGACACCCCCACGACCCTTTTCACGCGGCTGCGATTTATCCTGGTCGAAACGAGCCGCGCCGGCAATATCGGCGCCGTCGCGCGGGCCATGAAAACCATGGGTTACAGCGACCTGGTGCTCGTCACCCCGCGTTTCGACAACGCCCTGCAGGACCCCGAGGCGGTCGCCTTCGCCAGCGGCGCGCAGGACATCCTGGCCGGCGCGCGCGTGGTCGGCGGCATGGCCGAGGCGCTCGAGGGCATCAGTTTCGCCGCCGCCGTGTCGGCGCGGCTGCGCGAATTCTCGCCGCCGGTGCTCACGCCGCGCCAGTTGGCCGGCCAGTTGGTGGCGCAGCAGTCGGCCCGGCCCGAACTGGGCGCGGCCCTTATCTTCGGCAACGAGCGCTTCGGCTTGCCGAACGAGGTGGTGGAAAAGTGCAATGTGCTGATTAACATTCCGGCCAATCCGGCGTATTCGTCGCTCAACTTGTCGCAGGCGGCGCAGGTGCTGGCCTACGAGTGCCGGATGGCGGTGCTCGACGGCGCCGGGGTGACGCACACGCCGCGCCAGCCGGCCGGCGATGCCAGCGAGGTTGGCTTCCATGGCGAGGCGGCCAGCCTGGCGCAGATCGAGGGCATGTATGACCATCTGGAGCGGGCCCTGGTGGAGATTGGGTTCCTCGACGCGTCGAACCCGCGCAAGCTGATGCCGCGCCTGAAGCGCTTGTTCGCGCGTGCGCGGCTGGAGACGGAAGAGGTCAATATCCTGCGCGGAATCGCCCGGCATATGAGCGGCAAGCACAAAGACGGTGGCGGCGGGTAGACGGCGGGCTCTATTCTTTGAGGGGTGGTGGACGGCTGCTTTGCCGTACACTTGAAAACCTACCCCGCGTGCCTTTGCCTGGACGCTGGCGTTGCCACTTAGGGGACGTACCCCAAGGGGTACGTCCCCGCCTGGCCGTGCGGGGCGCGCAGGCAGACCAGCGGCGCCCGCCTGGCCGTGCGGGGTGCGCGCAGGCAGACCAACGGCGCCCGCCTGGCCGTGCGGGGTACGCGCCGGCGGACCAACGGCGCCGAAAAAAACAATAGTTGGAGACCATGGACACAAACCGCAGATCCCTGCTCAAGATCGGCGCCGTGGCGGCAATCGCCCTGGCCGCCGGCGGCGCCGCCTACCGCCTGACCCGCGCGCCGTCGCGCCACGCCGCCGCGCCCCTCGACACCGCCGCCAACACCCTGCTCGCCGCCCTGATCCCGCCGATGCTCGGCCCCGTGCTGCCCCTGGAGCCGGCCGCGCGCGCCGCCGCCGTCGACGCCACCGTCGGCCACGTCGGCGCCGCCATCGCCGGCCTGCCGGTGGCGACGCAACAACAACTCCAGGACCTGTTCGGCCTGCTGTCGATCGGCCCCGTGCGCCGGCTGCTGGCCGGCGTCCCCGGCGGCTGGGAGCGCGCCGCGCCGGGCGACGTCGACGCCTTCCTGCGCAGCTGGCGCCGGCACCGCCTGCAAACGCTGCAAACGGCCTACCACGCGCTGCACGACCTGATCACCGGCGCCTGGTACGCGCAGCCGGCCAACTGGGCGGCGATCGGCTACCCCGGCCCGCCCAAGGAGCTGGCATGAACACCAACATCCCGATCGTCAAGGCCCGCGGCCCGATCCCCGACCCGATCCAGGCCGGCCTCGCCGCCGGCTGGCGCGTGACCGACTGCGCGCGCCTCGACGCCGATGTGGCCATGGAGGCCGACGTGGTCATCGTCGGCAGCGGCGCCGGCGGTGGCGTGACGGCAGAGATCCTGGCGCGCGCCGGCCTGCGCGTGCTCATCGTCGAGGAGGGCGCGCTCAAGTCGTCGACCGACTTCACGATGCGCGAGGCCGACGCCTATCCCGCGCTGTACCAGGAGTCGGCCGCCCGCAAGACGCGTGACAAGGGCATCAACATCCTGCAGGGCCGCACCGTCGGCGGCAGCACCACCGTCAACTGGACCAGCAGCTTTCGCACGCCGCCCGCCACGCTGGCCTACTGGGGCGAACACTTCGGCCTGGCCGGCTACACGCCCGAGGCGATGGCGCCATGGTTCGCCGTGATGGAACAACGCCTCGGCATCGCCGAGTGGGCGCCGCCGCCCAACGAGAACAACGAGGCGCTGCGGCGCGGCGCCGCGCGGCTGGGCATCGACACCGGCATCATCCGCCGCAACGTCAACGGTTGCTGGAACCTCGGCTACTGCGGCATGGGCTGCCCGACCAACGCCAAGCAGTCGATGCTGGTCACGACGATCCCGGCGGCGCTGGAACTGGGCGCGGCGCTGCTCACGCGCGCCCGCGCCGAGCGCCTGGTGATCGAGGGCGACAAGGTGGCGCGGCTCGACTGCGTGGCGCTGGACGCGGCCGGTCTGGCCCCGACCGGGCGCCGCCTCACGCTGCGCGCCAAACACTTCGTGCTGGCCGGCGGCGCCATCAACACGCCGGCGCTGCTGCTGCGCTCCGGCGCGCCCGATCCGCGCGGCCTGCTGGGCAAGCGCACCTTTTTGCATCCGACGCTGGTGTCGGCCGCGCTGTTCGCGCAGCGCGTCGACGCCTACGCCGGCGCGCCGCAGTCGGTGTATTCGGACCACTTCCTGCACACGCAGCCGATCGACGGCGCGGTCGGCTACAAGCTCGAGGCGCCGCCCCTGCACCCGGTGCTGATGGCCACCACGATGGCCGGCTTCGGCGCGTCGCACGCGCGCCTGATGGCGCAGTTCGCGCACGCGCAGGCCTTGCTGGCGCTGCTGCGCGACGGCTTCCATCCGGAGGCGCCGGGCGGCAGCGTGGCGCTGGCGCCGGACGGCGCGCCGGTGCTCGATTATCCGATCGGCGAGTATCTGTGGGACGGCGCGCGGCGCGCCTTGCTGAGCATGGCGGAGATCCAGTTCGCGGCCGGCGCGAAGGCGGTGATGCCGGTGCACGAGGCGGCCGGCGAGTACACCACTTGGACGCGGGCGAGGGCGGCGATCGCGCAGCTGCCTTTCAAGCTGCTCGCCACGCGCGTGGTGTCGGCGCATGTGATGGGTGGCTGCGCGATGGCGGCCGACGAGCGGCTTGGCGTGACCGACGCCGATGGCCGCTATCGCGGCTTGCGCAACGTGTCGGTGCATGACGGCTCGCTGTTTCCGACGTCGATCGGCGCCAATCCGCAGTTGTCGGTGTATGGCGTCGTGGCGCGGCTGGCCAGCGGCTTGGCGCGGGATTTGTGAGCGGGCTTCGCTTGCGCCGGCGACGGATCAACCACGGCCGATTACGCGCTGCGCGCTAATCCGCCCTACGCGGTCGCCGCGATCGCATGGCGCCAGCAGTATCTGCATCGGCACGGCAAGAGTATGATGGGCCATGGTCAAACGCTTTCTTGTCGTCCTTCTCACGGTCCAGCTCGGCGCGATGCTGGCGCTGGCGCTCGGCCTGTATCGCTGGTGGCATCCGGCCTGGCGCGCCGACCTCGGCGCGGCGGGCGCCGCTTGCATTTGCGTACTCTCCGCCGCCGCGCTGGTGTTGCTGGTGCGCCTGCTGATCAACGTCAACAACTTCCGCCTGAGCCGGCGCGCCGGCGCCGCCGCGCCGGCCGAACACGCGCTCACGCCGCTGTCGGCCGCGCGCTTGCTGGCGCACGAGTTCCTGTCGTCGATGCTGACGTCCTCGTACTACATGCTGCGCCCGGTCGGCATGCGCCTGCAGCCGAACGCGCGCGGCTTGCCGGTGCTGCTGATCCACGGCTATGCCTGCAACAGCGGCTACTGGCGTCCGATGAGCAAGCTGCTGGCGCGCGCCGGCATCAGCCACTACGGCATCGACCTCGAGCCACCGGGCGCGTCCATCGACGACTTCGTGCCGCAGGTGCGCGCCGCCGTCGAGCGCTTGTGTGCCGACACTGGCAGTTCGCAAGTGATCGTGCTGGCCCACAGCATGGGCGGGCTGGTGGCGCGCGCCTACCTGCGCCGCCACGGCGCCGGCCGCATCGCGCGCGTGATCACGCTCGGCACGCCGCACCACGGCACCGCGCTGGCCGGCTTCGGTCCTGGTAGTAACGCCTTGCAAATGCGCCGCGACAGCCCGTGGCTGGCGGCGCTGGCGGCCAATGAGGCGGATTTGCAACGCGCATTATTTTCATCTATTTATTCTGTCCACGACAACATCGTCGCGCCCCACGATTCGGGCGTTTTGCCGGGCGCGCGCAACCTGATGTTTGGTGCAATCGGCCATGTTGCGCTGGGCCGCCATCCGGAAATCATGCGCTGCGCGATGGCGGAAATCAAAAGCGCAACACCGGTGTGATTTTGTGTGATTTTTTGCGAGATTTGTTGCTGTATGGTTACTCGTATGAAGTACAGTAAACAAGGTGAAACAATGGCGATCGACTTCGGCAGCCTGATCCTCGATGAAGCCCCCGATGCGGTGGTGATCACGCGGCTCGATGGCGAGGTGGTGCACTGGACCAACGGCGCGCGGCTGGTGTTCGGCTACGACGCCGACGAGGCGCTCGGCCGCAAGCTCGCCGAGCTCATCGAGATCCCCGGCAGCGGCGACGATGGCGCGCTGCTGCGCCGCACGCTGGCCGACGGCGCGGCCAGCTACGAGTCGGTGCGCCGCGCCAAGGACGGCGCGATGGTGTACATCGACAGCTCCAGCAAGCTGTTGCGCGACGGTGCCGGCGCGCCCGAGTATATTTTGTGGAGCAAGAAGGACGTCACCACGCTGAAGGTGGCGCGCGACGCCAAGCTGGTCGAGGCCCGCTTCCACGGCATCCTCGATTCGATGCCGGACGCGATCATCGTCGCCAACGCCGGCGGCCGCGTGGTGCTGGCCACGCGCCAGGCCGAGGCGTTGTTCAAGTACGAACCGGGCGCCTTGCGCGGCGTGCCGCTCGAGACGCTGATGCCGGCGCGCTTACGCCACGCGCACCGGGGCCACCGCGAGCAGTACGGCGCGCGGCCGGCGCTGCGGCCGATGGGCAGCGGGCGCGATTTGTACGGGCTGCGCAGCGACGGCGTCGAGTTCCCCGTCGAGATCAGCCTGAGCCCGATCGAGACGGAGGCCGGCACGCTGGTCATGAGCGCGATCCGCGACGTCGGCGAGCGCCGCCGCATCGAACAGGCGCTGCAGGAGAAGAACGCCGAGCTGGCCAAGGCGGTGGCGGCCAAGGACCGCTTCCTCGGCGGCATGTCGCACGAATTGCGCACGCCGCTGAACGCGATCATCGGCTTTACCGGGACGATGTTGATGAAGCTGCCCGGCCCGATCAACGCCGAGCAGGCCAAGCAGTTGCGCATGGTGCAAAGCAGCGCGCGCCACCTGCTCTCGCTGATCAACGACCTGCTCGACCTGACGCGCATCGAGTCGGGCAAGGTGGCGCTGGAGCTGGCGCCGTTGCAGTGCGCGCCGCTGGTCGAGGAGGTGCTGGCGCTGTTGCGCCCGCTGGCGCGCGGCAAGGGGCTCGAGCTGGCGCTGGCGCCGGCCGACCCCGGCGCCGACGCGGCGGTGCGGGCCGACCGCCGCGCGCTGCAGCAGATCCTGATGAACCTGGTCGACAACGCGATCCGGTTCACCGACGGCGGCACGGTGCTGGTGCGGATCGAGGCGGCCACGGTGGGCGCGCGCGCCTGCCTGACGATCAACATCGGCGACGGCGCGCCCGGCCACGTTGGCCGGCGGCGCGCCGTCTCGCCGCTGCGGGCCGACTCGATGCACCAGTTCGAGGGCACCGGCGTCGGCCTGCATCTGAGTCAGAAGTTGGCGGCCCTGCTGGACGGGGAAATTTTGTTTGACAGCGAGTATGGCGTCGGCAGTGTGTTCACACTGGCGCTGCCGCTGCAGTCTTGACGAGGGGAGTCACAAGGTGTCGGCACGTATCCTGATTATTGAAGACAACGCCACCAACATGGAGTTGATGGTTTATTTGCTGCGCGCGTTCGGCTACGCGCCGCTGTCGGCCGCCGACGGCGAGGCCGGCGTGGCCGCCGCGCTGCGCGAGCTCCCCGACCTGATCATCTGCGACGTCCACCTGCCCAAGCTCGACGGCTACGGCGTGGTCGCCGCGCTCAAGGCCGACGCCACGGTGCGCCACATCCCGACCCTGGCGGTGACGGCGCTGGCGATGGTCGGCGACCGCGAGAAGCTGCTCGAGGCCGGGTTCGACGGCTACATCGGCAAGCCCATCGAGCCGGACACCTTCGTCGCGCAAATCGAGTCTTTTTTGGGCGGGGCGGTGTCGACCCCGCCTAAAAACGACATCGCCACGATCCTGATCGTCGACGACCACGTGCTCAACCGCGAATTCCTGATGACGCTGCTCGGCTACGGCGGCCACCGCCTGC
This sequence comes from uncultured Duganella sp., assembly GCA_963513825.1. Lineage (GTDB taxonomy): Bacteria > Pseudomonadota > Gammaproteobacteria > Burkholderiales > Burkholderiaceae_D > Rugamonas. The sequence continues at coordinate 69,635 of CAUPRW010000023.1, read as the reverse complement.
TCGAGGCCGCCAACGGCGCCGAGGGCCTCAAGATGGCGCTCGCCGAGCGGCCCGACCTGGTCATCTCCGACATCCTCATGCCCAACATGGACGGCTACGAGTTCGTCACCCGCATGCACGGCAACGCCGAGACGGCCGACGTGCCGGTGATCTTCTACACCGCCACCTACCGCGAGCGCGAGGCCATGGCCGTGGCGCAGTCGTGCGGCGTGCGATGGGTGCTGCCCAAGCCGTCGGACCCGGACGTGATCATGCGCACCGTGCACGAGGCGCTGGGGCTGGCCGAGGTCGCCGACGCAGTCGCCCCGGCGCCGGCGCCGTTCCAGCCCGGGCCGGCGCCGGAGGGGCGCTTCCACAACATCGACGACAAGGTGGCCGAATACCTCGGCGAACTGGAGTCGAGCAGCCAGCTGATCTCGCGCCTGGCCCACGGCGCCGCCGAGGACCACGGGGACGGGCCCGAGCACCTGTCGCTGATGACGCAGCGGCTCTCGAGCTCGCTGTCGAGCCTGCAGGCCGTCAGCCTGCGCCTGACCGCGCTCATCGAGCTGGGCATCGAGCTGGGCACCGAGCGCGACCCGCGCGCGCTCGTCGAGATCGGCTGCCGCGTGGCGCAGAACATTTGCGTGTCCAAGTACGCCTGCATCGGCGTGCTCGAGGCCGGCGCCGACGAGCTGACCTATTACGCCAGCTGCGGCGCCGGCGTGCCGATCCGCGCGCTGGCGCAGGCGCCGCGCGCCGGCGTGCTGCGCGGCCTGCTCGAGCAGCGCCTGCCGTGCCGCATCAACGACCTCGACGGCGACCCGGCCCGCATCGGCCTGCCGGCCGGCCATCCGCCGGTGCACTCGTTCCTGGGCGTGCCGATCGCCTCGCGCGAGCGCACCCACGGCTGGCTCTACCTGGTCGACAAGCTCGGCGCCGACGGCTTTTCCGAGGTCGACGAGCGCGTCGCCGCCACGGTGGCCGCGCAGATCTCGGTGGCCTACGAAAACCTGCTGCTGTACGACGAGATCAAGCGCCACCACGCGCAACTGACGCTCGACATGACCGCCCGCATCCGCCTCGACGAGGACCTGCGCCGCTTCCGCCTGGCCATGGACGCCACCGCCGACGCCATCTTCCTGGTCGACCGCGCCGGCATGTGCTTCGTCGACGTCAACGCCACCGCCTGCCGCATGCTCGGCTACGAGCGCGAGGACTTCCTCAAGGTCGGCCCCGGCGCCGCGGCCGAGGGCGGGCTGGGCCAGCTCGGCGAGCTGTACGACAAACTGCTGGCGGGCGACCAGAGCGGCGCCATGACCGAGCTGCTGCTGCATTGCCGCGACGGCCGCCCGCTGGCCGTCGAGGTGCAGCGGCGCACCTTGCGCTCGGGCCCGAGCTGGATCCTGGTGGCGGTGGCGCGCGACATCACCGAACGCAAGGAGGCCGAGCAGCGCCTGCTCAAGCTGGCCCACTTCGACACCCTGACCGGCCTGCCCAACCGCAGCCAGTTCTACGATTCGCTGACGCACTCGCTGCGCCAGGCGGCCGAGCACAAGTGGTCGCTGGCGGTGCTGTTCCTCGACGTCGACCGCTTCAAGAACGTCAACGACACGCTCGGCCACACCATCGGCGACGAGCTGCTGCGCCAGTTCTCGAGCCGGCTGGTCGACTGCCTGCGCGTGCGCGACACCATCGGCCGCTTCGGCGGCGACGAGTTCGCCGCCATCCTGATGCTGCCCGAGGGCGCGCAAAACGCCATCGCGGTGGTCGACAAGATCCGCGAATCGATGCGCCGCCCGTTCGACCTCAAGGGCCACGAGGTGACCGTCACGGCCAGTATCGGCATCGCCGTCTACCCCGACGACGGCCACGACCCCGACATCCTGATCCAGTACGCCGACACCGCCATGTACCGCGCCAAGGAGGCCGGGCGCGACGCCTTCCGCTTCTTCACGGCCGAAATGAACGCGCAATCGCTGGCCCGGCTCGACCTCGAGAACGCGCTGCGGCGCGCCATCGAGCACGACGAGTTCGTGCTGCACTTCCAGCCCAAGGTGCACATCGGCAGCGGACGCATCAGCGGCGCCGAGGTGCTGATCCGCTGGCAGCGGCCCGGCCACGGCATGGTCTCGCCGGCGCTGTTCATCCCCATCCTCGAGGAGACCGGGCTGATCGTGCGGGTCGGCTCGTGGGTCATCCACGAGGCCTGCCGCCGCATCGCCGAATGGCGCCGCGCCCACGGCTGGGCGGTGCACCTGTCGGTCAACGTCTCGGGCATCCAGTTCTTCGTCGGCGGGCTCGAGGAGGAGGTGCTGCGCGCCATCAAGGAGCACGACATCGCCCCCGAGCTGCTCGAACTGGAACTGACCGAGAGCTCGCTGATGTCGAACGCCGAGGAAACCATCACCGTGCTGCAAAACCTCAAAAAGCTCGGCATCCAGATCTCGATCGACGACTTCGGCACCGGCTACTCGTCGCTGGCCTACCTCAAGCGCTTCCCGATCGACAAGCTCAAGATCGACATCGCCTTCGTGCGCGAGGTCACCAGCAACCCCGACGACGCCGCCATCGTGCTGGCCATCATCAACATGGCGCACAGCCTGCAGCTCGAGGTCATCGCCGAGGGCGTCGAGAAGGAGGCCCAGCTGTCGTACCTGCGGCGCCACGGCTGCGACGAGATGCAGGGCTATTTCTTCAGCCGGCCGCTGCCGCGCGAAGAGTTCGAGGCCATGCTGCGCGAGGGCCGGCAGTTGCAGGCGCCGGCCGACGAGCCGGTGCTCGAGCCGCAGACCCTGCTCATCGTCGACGACGACGCCTTCATGCTCGACGTGCTGACCGACTTCCTGTCGCAGGACGGCTACCGCATCCTGACGGCGCAGACGGCCGCCGAGGGCTTCGACATGCTGGCCAAGCACCGGGTGCAGGTGATCCTGTGCGACCAGTGCATGCCGTTGATGAGCGGCACCGAGTTCATGGAGCGGGTCAAGAACCTGTGCCCGGACACCTTCCGCATCATGTTGTCGGCCTATGCCGACCTGACGCCGATCATGGCCGCCATCAACCACGGCGCCATCGACCGCTTCTACACCAAGCCGTGGAAGGGGGCGGTGCTGCGCGAGAACATCCGCGAGGGCTTCCGCCTGCACGCGCGCGCGCACGGTCCGCTGCGGTTGGCCGAGGCGCTCAAGGCCTGAGCCGTTGCCCGGCCGGCGCCCGGCCGCGGGCGTCGCCCGCGCCTGGTGCCAGAGCGTGTGCGCGAACGCTTCTACTACCCGATCAAGCCATTTTATTCAGGCCGCTGCGATGGCGCATGGATTGATTTGCCCCAAATTCAAGTTTCCACCGCCGAACGACAATTGACCTCGCAATTTCATCCATATTTCAGGAGATCAAAAATGGCGAGCGACAAAATGGAACCCAAGGATGCGCGAGGCTACTTCATGCTGCCTCAAGCGCCGGAGGATTCCGGCTACTATGCGTACGGAAAAATCGATGGCAAGCCGAGTCACGGCGCTTTTCAGTATGCCTCCCCCGCCATGATGAGTGTGATCATCCGCGTCGCGCGCGAATGGCAAGCCATCGATCATCGCAGGTTTGGTGTCGGCGATATCAGCTTGGCAGGCGGCCTCGCGAACAACGAACATAAATCGCACATGAGCGGCTTTGAGGTCGATGTACGTCCGCTGCGCAAGGATGGGTGCCGCGCTGCGGTGACTTGGAGTCATCCTCAATACGATAGGGAAGGCACGGCGAAATTAATCGAGTTGTTCCGTACCCATGCGCAGGTCGCGCTGATCTATTTCAACGGCCCTGGCATCCCTTACGTTAGTAAGCGGATAAATCACGATAACCATTTCCATGTAAAGCTGCGGGCCTGATATGCGGAAGATCATCGGTTTAATGGTTGGCGCGAGCGCGCTGCTATCCTTCGCTTCTGCGGCGGAGTGGTCGGGAGCGTGGAAACCCCTATCGGCCAGCTACACGATTTATTCAGGCGTTCTCGCGGAGCGCGAAGCGCCGACGCCGACCGATCGGTCGATGACGATTGCGGTTGAAGGTCAAGCGGCGAGGGAGATATTCGATTCGATCGGCCCGGATATCCCCACCACTTGCGATCAAGAGAAGGGGGCTCGCGAGCGGCTTAAGAAAGGCGTTAATTGTATCTACAATGTCCAAGGCCAGGGCAGGAACCATCGATATAGATGTTGGATTGGGCTTAATCTTCGCACGGGGGAAAGTACCGCCACCGTCAGTTGTTAGCCGTTTCGCCTGCAACGGGCCGGGACGGCCGCGCGGTTTTTCTCGATGCTGCGCGGACGTTGCCCTGATAGCAATCAATCAAGCGTCAAATCCCCTCATTTGCGTTGGCCACGGCCCCCGTGTTATCAGCTGGGGGCCATCGGTGTTATGCTTGCACGAGAATAAACAGAGATCCTCGTTATGCAACAAAAAGCACCGCGCCGCACCCGTGAACGGATACTGGAACTGTCCCTGCGGCTGTTCAACGAGTTCGGCGAACCCAACATCACCACCACGGTGATCGCCGAGGAGATGAGCATCTCCCCGGGCAACCTGTACTACCATTTCCGCAACAAGGACGACATCGTCAACTCGATCTTCGTCCAGTTCGAGGCCGAGATCGAACGCATCCTGACCGTGCCCAACGGGCGCCGCTCGAACATCGACGACGTCTGGATGTATCTGCACCTGATGTTCGAGCTGATCTGGCGTTACCGCTTCTTCTACCGCGACCTCAACGACCTGCTCTCGCGCAACCGCAAGCTCGAGCTGCAGTTCAAGCAGATCCTGGCGCACAAGATCAAGGTCGCCAAGCAGCTGTGCGAGGACTTGCGCAGCGAAAAGTCGCTCGAGGCCTCCGACGCCGCCATCGACGCCATGGCCACCAACATGGTGGTGGTGGCGACCTACTGGCTGTCGTACGAATACGTGCGCAACCCGCGCAAATACAGCGAGCAGCAATCGATGGCCGACGCGCTGGCGCGCGGTTGCTACCAGGTGCTGTCGCAGATCGGCCCGTATCTGCGCAATGAGACCAGTTTGCTGTTCCAGAAACTGTCCGAGGAATACCTGAAAAAGCTCAAGTGAGCCGCTGGAGACACCATGGCCTGGACCCCTTTCCCCTATCCCGATCCCGCCTACCGCTACACGCCCGAGGGCCTGCGGGCGGCCTGGCCGGCGCTGCACAGCGGCGACCTCGAGCCGTTCCCGGCGCACCCGGCGCTGCTGCAGGCGTGGATCGCCTTCCACGCCGGCGAGTTCGAGCGCGCCGCCCGGCTCGGGCTCGACCTGGGCGTCAACGGCTACGCGGTCGCCCACAAGGCCATCTGCATCTACGCGCAGTACCTCGAGACAAGCGTCAAGAAGCGCATCGCCACCTTCGAGTGCGTGGCCGAGCGCTGCGAGCGCCAGCAGCGCGAACAGCCGGCCAATCCGGCCGGCTACTACTGGCACGCCTACGCGCTCGGCTATTACGCCGAGGGCATCTCGGTGGTCAAGGCGCTCGCGCAGGGGCTCGGCCCGAAGGTGCGCGCCAGCCTGGAGACGACGGTCAGGCTGGCGCCGGCGCGCGCCGACGCCCACGTCGGCCTGGGCGTGTACCACACCGAGATCGTCGACAAGGTCGGCGCCATGATCGGCGGCCTGACCTACGGCGCCAAAAAGGAGGAGGGCTACCGCCACTTCGAGACGGCGCTGCGGCTCGATCCCGATTCGGCCATCGCGCGCATCCAGTACGGCCACGCGCTGGCGCTGCTCGACGGTAAAAAGAAGATGGCCGACGCCACGGCCATGCTGGAACAGGCGGCGCGCCTGACGCCGCGCGACGCCATGGAGCGGCTCGATGTCGAGGCCGCGCGACAAGAACTTGTGGAGGAAAAACTGCAGTGACGAAAACGATTTGTGTGTACTGCGGCGCCAACGCGGGCGTCACGCCCAACTACGCCGAGGCGGCGCGGGCGCTGGGCCGGGCGCTGGTCGACCAGAATCTGGCGCTGGTCTACGGCGGCGGCAACGTCGGCCTGATGGGCATCATCGCCGACGCCGTGCTGGCCGCCGGCGGCGAGGTCACCGGCGTGATTCCGACCGCGCTGGTCGAGCGCGAGGTCGGCCACACGGGCCTGACGCGCCAGTTCATCGTCAAGGACATGCACGAGCGCAAGGCCATGATGGCCAGCCTGTCGGACGGCTTCGTCGCCATGCCCGGCGGCATGGGCACGCTGGAGGAGTTGTTCGAGATGCTGACCTGGTCGCAGCTGGGCATCCACGCCAAGCCGATCGGCCTGCTCAACGTCGACGGCTTTTATAACGGCTTGATCGGCTTCATCGCCCACGCCAGCGGCCAGGGCTTCATCCGTCCGCAGCACGCGGCGCTGATGATGTCGGCCCCGGAGCCGCGCGCGCTGCTCGAGCTGCTCAAGGCCTAGCGCCGGATGGCAGCCGACGGCGGCGGCGCGCGCCACGTCCTGATCCTCGCCGCCGGCAGCGCCGGCGACGTCTATCCGTTCATCGTCATCGGCCAGGCGCTGGTGGCGCGCGGCTACGCCGTCACCTTGATGGCCTCGGAAAACTTCCGCGCGCGCGTCGAGCGCGCCGGCATCGGCTTCGCCTGCGGCCTCGGCCAGGCCGAGCTCGACCAGATCGTCCACGATCCCGATTTGTGGCATCCGCAAAAGGGCCTGTTCGCCATCTGGAGGCACATGGCCCCGCGGTTCGCGGCGTCGTATGCGCAGCAGCTGGCGCTGGTCGAGCGGCGGCCGACGGTGGTCGTGGCCAGCAGCCTGGCGATGACCGGACGCATCCTGCAGGAGGCGCGCGGCGTGCCGCTGGCCACCGTGCACCTGGCGCCGTCGCTGTTTTTCTCCGCGCACGACCCCGCCATGCGCGCCGGCCTGGAGTGGTTGACGCGGGCGCCGCCGTGGCTCGCGCGCGGGGTGCTCGGCCTGATCGACCGCCTGCTGATCGACCCGGCCATCGCGCCCGGCGTCAACGGCTTGCGCGGCGCGCTCGGGCTGGCGCCGGCGCGGCGCGTGATGAGCCGCTGGCTGCATTCGCCGCAGCGCGTCATCTGCGCCTTTCCCGACTGGTTCGCCGCGCCGCAGCCCGACTGGCCGCCCAACACGGTGTGCACCGGTTTTCCGCGCCTGGCCGCCGCGCCGGGGGAGGCGCTGGACGCCGATTTGCTGCGCTTTCTCGACGCCGGCGCGGCGCCGATCGCCGTCACGCCCGGCTCGGCGATGGCGCACGGACGCCGCTTCTTCGACCGCGCGCTCGCCGCCGCCGCAGCGCTGGGACGGCGGGTGGTGGCCGTCACGCCGTTCCGCGACCAGCTGCCGGCGCTGTTGCCGCCGTTCGTGCACCACGTGGCCTACGTGCCGTTCGACGCGCTGGCGCCGCGCGTGGCGCTGTTCGTCCACCACGGCGGCATCGGCACCTGCGCCACGGTCATGGCGGCGGGCAAGCCGCAACTGGTGGTGCCGTTCGCCTACGACCAGCCCGACAACGGCATGCGGCTGGCGCGCCTGGGCGTCGGCGCGATGGTCAAGCCGGGCGCGCCGCTGGCCGCGTGGACGGCCGCGCTGTCGGGTTTGTTGAACGCGCCGGCGGTGGCGCCAGCGTGCGCGGCGCTGGCGGCCAGGATGGCGGCCGAACGCGCACCGGCCGAGCAGATCGCCGACCTGGTCGAACGGCTCGCACATGGCGATCGAAGTTAATTATTGATTAATGCTTTCCCGTCCGATAAAATCGCCGCCCCGACATTCAACGAGGTGCGGCGCATGCGCAGCGTAATTTTTTCAATGGCGCTGGCCAGCGCCGCCAGCCAGGCGGCCGAGCCGGCCTGGCAACCGTTCCACTGGGTCATGGGCAGCTTGAACGGCGGCCCGCCGGAACGCCTCGGCCTGGTGCTACCGGTGACGGTCGACGGCGTCGCCTGTACCGTCCAGCTCGACACCGGCGCCAACGGCGACTGGAGCTGGCGCCAGCGCGACGCGCAGCCCGCGGGCGAGCACCGCGCCGAGATCGCGCTTGCCGGTTTGCGGCGCTCGATTCCCGCCAGCGCGGCCAACCTGGCCCAGCTCAAGCAGGCCGATTGCGGCGGCGCCCCGATCGCCATCGTCGGCAACGCCCTGTTCGAAAACGGCACCTTGACGCTCGACCTCGGCCGCGCGCGCTACGCCTACGCGCCCGAGGCGCTGCTGGCCGGCGTGCGCGACGCCCAGCCTTTGCTGTACCTGAGCTGGGCCCAGGGCGGCGGCCACATCGTGGTGGAAGTGCGGCGCCCCGGCGGGCGCGTCGGCTACGCCATGCTCGACACGGGCGCCGCGCGTTTCGGCCTGGTGGCGACCAACGCCGAGGAGTGGCGCGCGCTGGCGGCCGGCGCGGCGCGGCCGAAAGCGGGCGACCCGGGCGCGATCACCTTCACCGGGCCCAAGGGCGAGCCGGTCAGCTGTGGCGACGTGCAGCTCAAGGACGGGCTGGCGGTGGGCGGCAAGACGCTGCCGACCGTGCGCGCGTCCTACTGCGACGGCCATAGTTTCCAGGCCCCGCTGCGGCTGGTGGGCGGGCTGGGCATGGCGCCGCTGGGCGACAGGACCATCGTGCTCGACTACCTGTCGCGGCGCTGGACGCTGAGCGATTAGCGCCGTCGGCGGCGCACGGCCGATTACGCGCTGCGCGCTAATCCGCCCTAAGCCCACAGCCGGCCGGCGCCGGTGTCGAGATGGGTCAGGTATAGCCGCAGGTCGAACTCGTACTGGTGGTAGTTCGGTTCCATGTACGTGCACAGCTTGTAGAAGGCCTTGTCGTGCTGCTTCTCTTTCACGTGAGCGAGCTCGTGCACGGCGATCATGCGCAGAAATTCCAGCGGCACCTCCTTGAACATGGTGGCGACGCGGATCTCATGCTTGGCCTTGAGCTTGCCGCCCTGGACGCGCGAGATCGACGTGTGCAAGCCCAGCGCATGGTTGATCACGTGGATTTTGCTGTCGTAGGTCACTTTGTTGATCGGCTCGGCGTTGCGCAGGTGCTCGTCGCGCAATTCCTGCACGTAGTTGTAGAGCGCCTTGTCGGTGCGCACGTCGTGCGGCCTGGCGTAGCGCTTGAGCAGCACCTCGCCGAGCTTGTTTTGGGCCAGCAATTGGGACACTTGCTGCTGCGTTTGTTCGGAATAGGCGCTGAGGTACTTCAGGGAAGGCATGGGTGACGGCGGAGGACATTCGAGGCGTGAATGTACCACAACCATGACAAACCCCCGCCGGTCGCGTACGATGATGCAAATTTTACACAGCCGATCCATGCTCGATATCCTCGCCATCACCAGCCCGATCTACCTCATCGTCCTCGCCGGCTACCTGGCCACGCGCTGTGGCGTGTTCGAGCGGGCGGACATGCGCGTGTTCGGCAAGTTCGTGATCAACTTCGCGTTGCCGGCGCTGATCTTCAACGCGCTCGCCACGCGCCACATCCGCGAGGTGCTGCACCCGGCATATCTGCTGGCCTACCTGGGCGGTTCGTTGCTCATGCTCACCGTGGCCTACGTGGGCGCGCGCCGCGTGGGCCGCTTGAGCGCCATGCGCAGCACTTTCGTGGCGATGGGCGTGTGCTGTTCCAACAGCAGTTTCATGGGCTTTCCGATTTTGCTGTTGATGGTGGCGCCGGTGGCCGGCGTGGCGCTGGCGCTGAACGTGATCGTGGAAAACCTGGTCATGCTGCCGCTGCTGCTGGCGCTGGCCGAGAGCGCGCGCGGCGCCGGCGGGACTTGGGGCCAGGCGGTGGCGCAGTCGCTCAGCCGGTTGGCGCGCAATCCGCTGGTGCTGGCGGTTGTGGCCGGCCTGGCCGTCAGCCTGGTCGAGGTGACGTTGCCGCAGCCGGTGTTGCGCAGCGTGACCTTGTTTTCGCAGACCAGCGGGGCGGTGTCGCTGTTCGCCATCGGCGGCACGCTGGTCGGCCTGCCGCTCGCGAGCGGATGGCAGCGCGTGCTGCCGGTGGTCGCGGGCAAGCTGGTGGGGCATCCGCTGGCGGTGTTGTTGTTCATCAGCCTGTTGCCGCTGGCGGGCATCGCGCCGATGGAGCCGTCGCTGCGCGCGGCGGCGCTGTTGATGGCGGCGATGCCGATGCTGAGCATTTATCCGATCCTGGCCCAGGCTTATGGCGAGGCGGACCGCAGCGCGACGACGTTGTTGATTTGTATGGTGGCGTCGTTCTTTACGTTGACCGGGTGGATGTGGCTGGTGCGTTAGTGAGCCGGAGTCCAAACCCGCAAACGCGGGGACGTACCCCTTGGGGTACGTCCCCTGTCGGCCGCCGTGCGGGGTGAGCGGTGGCGCCAGCGGCCGGACCCGAAGGCCGTTACTTCGGCGCCAGCCTGGTGCGCACTTTGGCCACGTCGCGCTCCGAAACGGCGCCCGCCGTGTTGCCCCAGCCCTGGCGCAGGAAGGTCGCCAGCGCGGCCGCCTCGCTGTCGCTCAGGCGCTTGCCGAAGCCCGGCATCACCAGCACCGACGGCGCCTTGTCGGTCGACGGCGTGCGCGCGCCATGGAGCATCACGCCGATCAGCGCGGTCGGATTGTCGGCGTTGATCACCGTCGCCCCGTCCAACTCCGGAAACACCCGCGTCGCCCCCTTGCCGGTGACGAAGTGGCAGGCCGAGCAGTTATCCAGGTACAAGCGCTCGCCCAACGTCAGGTTGACGGCGGCCGACAGTTTCTTGACCGTCGCGTCGCGCCCCTGCGCCTTGACCGCCGCGCCCGCCGCGGACGCCGGCGGCAGCGCCTTCAAGTACGCGGCGATGTCGTTGAGGTCGGCGGCCGTCATGTGCGAGGTGCTGTGCTGGACCACGGCGGTCATTTCGCCGGCCACCGCCGAGTTCTTGTTGCGCCCGGTTTGCAGGTAGTCGACGATGGCCGCCTGGTCCCAGCGCGGCAGGCCGCGCAGCGACGGCACTGGCCAGTCGTTGAGCTCGCCGCCGGCGAGGAACTTGGCCTCGCCGCTGTTGCTGGCCTTTTCGTTGATGGCGAAGCCGCGCGGCGTGTGGCACGAACTGCAATGCCCCAGGCCCTCGACCAGGTAGGCGCCGTTGCGCACCTGCGCGCTCCAGCCCGGCTGCGGCTTGAACGGCTTGCCGTCGGCGAAGAAGAAGTTCCAGAGCGCCATGCCCCAGCGCTGGTTGAACGGGAAGCCCATCGTCGAGGCCGGCGGGACGTAGGCGTCGGCCTTCACGGCGGTCTGGAAGTAGGCGTACAGCGCCTTGATGTCCTTGTCGTTGACCTTGGCGTAGCTGGTGTACGGCATGGCCGGATACAGGTGCGTGCCGTCGGCGCGCACGCCCTTGCGCACGGCGTCGGCGAATTGCTGTTCGCTGTAGGCGCCGATGCCGTGCTGCTTGTCCGGCGTGATGTTGGTCGAGTAGATGATGCCGTGGCCGCTGTCGATCGGCAGGCCGCCGGCGAAGGCGGGCTTGCCCGGCGCGCTGTGGCAGGCGATGCAGTCGCCCACGCGCGCCAGGTAGGCGCCGCGCTGCGCCAGCGTTTGGCCGGCCGGCGGCGGCGCCGCCGGCATGGCGGCTTTGGCGGCGGGCTGCGTGGCGGCCGGCGCGGTGGTGGCGGTCGGCGCATCCGCGGCCGCATGGCCGGCGCCGGCAACGCCGATGGCGGCGCTCAGGAGTAAGGTCAGTGTTTTCATCGGGTGTGTGCTCATGCCTTCACCAGCGGGCCGGGGTTTTTCAGGTATTGCTCTTTGATCGCCTCGGCGGCGAACAGCGTGATGGCGCCGATCAGCGCGGTCGGGTTGGCCTGGAAGTTCTGCGGGAAGGCGTTGCCGCCCGGGACGAAGACGTTGTGCACGTCCCACGACTGGGTGTAGCGGTTGAGCGCCGAGTCGCGCGGCGAGGTGCCCATGATGGCGCCGCCGACGTTGTGCGTGGAGACGTACTTGGTGATGTCCCAGTGCGAGTCGAGTCCGAGGAAGTTTTCCGACATGGCGTCCGGCTTGAGCTCCTTGGCGATGTCGAGCACGATGCCGCGCAGGTGGCGTTGCAGTTTGAGCTCGTTCTGGCGCCAGTCGAACGTCATGCGCAGCAGCGGCTGGCCCCACGGGTCCTTGTAGTTCGGATCGAGGTCGAGGTAGTGGCCGCGATAGGACATGCAACTGGTCGAGATGCTGACCTTCATCGAGCGGCCGTACCAGTCGACCATGCCGTCCTTCCAGCCCTGGCCCCAGCTCGGGGTGCCGGGCGGCAGCGCGGTGCCGATCGGCGCGCCGCTCGCCTGCGAGCTGTGGATCTTGGCGCCGCCGATGAAGCCCAGGCCCGGTCCGTCGAAGTTGCCCGGCGAGATGTCGTTGAACATTTCGCCGGTGGCGCCGGCGGTGGCGAACGGGTTGAAGTGCTTGTCCTTGAAGAACAAGGTGGCGTCGCCGTTGCTGAGGAAGGCGTAGTTGCGGCCGATCACGCCCTGCTCGGTGACCGGGTTGTACGGCTCGCCGATGCCCGACAACAGCATCAGGCGCACGTTGGCGAACTGGAAGCTGCTGAGGATGACGATTTTGGCCGGCTGGAACACTTCGCGCTGCTGCTCGTCGATATAGGTCACGCCCTTGGCGGTCTTCTTGTCGGCATGCAGGTCGACGCGGATGACGTTGGCGCCGGTCTTGTAGTCGAAGTTGGGCTTGCGCTTGACGACGTCGAGGATGGTCGTCTGCGGCGTCGCCTTCGAGTAGTTCAGGCACGGATACTTGCTGCAAAAGCCGCAGTAGTTGCAGGGCGCGAGCTGGGCGCCGTAGGGATTGGTCCACGGCTGGGTGACGTTGGCCGACGGATTGGGAAACGGGTGGTAGCCCATCTTCTTGACGGTGGCCGCGAACAGCGAGCTGTTGAGCGTGTCGTGCAGCGCCGGCAGCGGGTAGGGGCTGGAGCGGCGGCCTTCGAACGGATCGCCGCCCGGCTGCAGCTCGCCGTTGAGGTTGCCGGTGGTGCCGGACAGGCCGCAGATCTTGTCGAACTTGTCCATGTGCGGCTCGATCTCCGCCCACGTGAACGGGAAGTCCTTGATGCGCATGTCCGGGTCGAGGATGCCGCGCTTGTAGGCCTGGTCGGCGTAGGTCTTGAGCTTGATGTCGGTTTCGGTCGGGCGGATCAGCACGCCGGTCCAGTGCAGGCCGGAGCCGCCGACGCCGTTGCCGGGCACGAAGGCGCCCCATTTGCGGGTCGGCAGCGCCGTCTCGCCGGTGTTGTAGCGCACGGTCAGGGCGGCCTCGCGCGGCGTGACGAACACCTTGTTGCGGATCGCGTAGGCGTACTGGTCGGCCGGTTTCGGGTAGGCGAAGTCTTCCGGCGGACGGTCCGGGCCGCGCTCGAGCGCGCGCACCTTCAGGCCGGCGTTGGCCAGTTCGATCGACATGATGGAGCCGGCCCAGCCGAGGCCGACGATGACGACGTCGACCTCGTCGTTAGTGATGTTTGGCATAAATTACCTGGAAAATGGGGTGGGGAGGCTTAGGCGCGCTTGCCGCTCAGGCTCACGGGCCCCAGCGGATACTTGACGTCGTGCACGTCGACCCATTCGGTGAACGCGGCGCGCGCGCCCGGGAAGCCGATGGCGACCCAGGCCTTCATGTCCTTGTTGCCGCCGTACATGGGATCGGCCAGGTAGCCGTTCTTGGTGTCGTCGAGCATCTGGCCGAAAAATTGCGAGGCCTTCAGCGACGGTTCGCCCAGGTCGGCGAAATTGATGGTGTTTTTCTGCAGCCCGGTGAGCACGGCGTCGCGCTCGGCCGGCGCCAATTGCTCGAACGGCTTGTGGTGCAGTTGTTGGCTGTATTGCTCGGTGAGCTTGATGCCAAGGCGGTACATCTGCTGCGGCGTGTGGTTGTGCTGGAAGCCCAGGGTGGGGGCGGCGTCTTCCTTGTGCGGGCCGTCCATGTAGACCTCGCCGCCGATGCCGGCGTGCAGTTGCTGGTCGATGAACACCGGCACGTTGGTCTCGAGCGCGCCGGGACCCTTGCCCCCGGCGGGGATCAGGCGGTCGCAGGCGGCCATGATGAAATTCCACTCGGCGGCCGTGAAGAAGACCGGCGTGTAGCGCTGCAGTTCGACCCCTTCCAGGCCGGCGGCGCGGGCGCGGTAGATCGGGATGGAGGCGAGGGGGACGGCGGCGGCGCCCGCCATGAGCAGCGTGCGGCGCGACAGGTTGATTTTTGGTGTGGGCATGGGTGGCTATCGAAGGATGGCTGGGTCAATATTTCACTAATGTACTACATTTTTGAATATTTCACCTATGCAATTAGACATAGCGTGCGGCGGCGCCCCGGTGACGCGCGCTGATCGGTGGCGACCAGCTCGCGCATGGCGCCGCCGTGGTCGTAGACTATTTCGCAGTTGGCCTCGTCGAAGCATCCGGCGGCGGCGGCGGCAACGCGGTCCAGTCCACGGGCAGGGCCCGCTCGCCGTTGCCGCTCGCCGCCAGATCGGCGCCGCGCTCGTTGCCGACCGCGCGCAAGCCGCTAACGCAGTGCTTCTCGGGACCGAGCATGCCTTCGCGCTCGAAGCATGCCGACCAGGCTTCCTTGCCCGTGTTCGGCAGGTTGAGCAGGCCGTATTGGGTGGTGTTGTCGCTCCAGTCGCAGCCGTAGTTGTCGCCATCGCGCACGCAGCCGCCGGTCAGCGCGTGGGCGGTCAACGCGGGCTCGGACCTGACCGGCGGCCTTGCCGCCACCGCCGCCAGCGCTTTGTCGAGCGCGCGCCGGTCTTCGACCAGGGCGACGGAGTAACCGGCGTCGCGCAGCAGCGAGATCAAGCCTGGTCCCGCCCGGCCGTCGGGGAAGTGGGCCGCGCCAAGGGCCAGGAACGGCAAACGCTCGCGCCGCAGCACGGCCGGCAGGGCGGCGATCCACGCCCGGCTGCGTTCGACCAGCGTGAACTGGTCCAGCGCCAGTTCCGCCGGCGTTGACGCGGACCGGTCCTGGACGGTCCCTGCGGCCGGCGCGCCATGGGCGTTAGCCATCGTGTCCGCCGGCAGCGAAGGCGCGCCCGGGGTCTCGCCCGGGTTCGCGTTCAATGTCGCGCGCAGGTCGGCCAGGCTCTGGCGGTAAGCGGCGTCGTTGTGGCGATAGGTGGCGGCGCGCATGGCGGCGGCGGATTGGTGCGCGTCTTGCGCCATCGGCGGCGTGTCGCTTGACGCGATCACGGTCGAGATCAGCGTGGCCCGCTGCGCCGGCGCCAGCGCGCAGTAGGCACGCAGCCAAGTGTCCGTGCCTTCGACCGACGCGGCGGGCCGTGGCGCCCGCGCCAGCAGCACGCCCGATTGCGCGTTGCGGATTTTAAACCCCTGGGCCAGGGCGGCGCCGTCGGCGGGGATGGCGCCGTAGGCGCGCTGGTGGGCGTTCACGAAGAGCATGTAAAAGCGCATGAAACGGCCCAGCGTTTCAGGATGGCCGCTCGGCACGATGCCGCGCAACACCTGCGGCACCGCCGGCCGGTGGCGGCGCAGCGCGGCGTTGAGGGCCGGGTCGAGCGCCGCCTCGGCCGCGCCGTCGTCGTCGCAGCCGGCCTGATAGTACGCGCGGTCGAACCATGAGGGCTGCGAGCGCTCGGCCAGCAGCGCGCTGCTGGCGGCAAAGGCCGGCCGGATCACGTCGCGGAAGTAGTCGTCTTCCTGCGCCGGCGAGCCGATGTGGCTCTCCGCCAGCAACAGCGCGGACCTGCCGTCCTTTTCCGCCAGCAGCAGCCTGGGGCCGAACCCGGGCGCGGCGCCGGCGTGGGCCGCGACGGCCAGCAGGCAGACAGTCAATCCGCGCCACAGGCGGGCGGTCGATGGCGCCGGCGGGCGGATGGCCGCGTCGCGCTGGTGTCGCATGGACATCGCTGTTTTCTCCGGTGGACATTGCGGGCAACGCAATTTGGAGTCCATGGTAGGAGTATTTGAAACGGATGCCAAGAAGGAAACCATTACGATTTGGTAATGGCTGCTTGCCGGCTCAGTCGCCGACGATGTCGGTCAGGTCGGCCAAATCGCTCCAGTCGCTGGCGGCGCCGTCGTCGCGCGACGAGGGGCGTGCGAGGTCCGGGGTGGCATCGTAGCAAGTACTGCCGCCGCCGTTATGTTCGCGGTTGCCGTCCGTGCGCTCGAAGCCATTGCTGGCTGTCACGTACGCAAAACCTCTGACAATGCCCAAGTCACTGTCGAGTGCGAACAGCAAGGGCAGCGCGCTTGGCGCCTCGGGGTCGATCTGCTCTTCGTGGCAGGCGAAGTACCAGGTGCGCAGCAGGCCGGCCCCGCCCTGGTTGTCGGCGTCGGGCGCGCCACCGGGTATGTGATGCAGCCTGTGGCCAAAGGCGGTTTCGCAAAACCGCGCGTAGGCGCCGGTGTCGGCGATAAATTCGTGCCACAGGTCGTCGGCGAGCTGCGACGGCATCGAGACGAATCTACCGCCGCTGAGCAAATGGGCCAGGAAGAACCTGCGCAGCGCCTGCGCCACCAGCTGGCAATCGTCCCGCGTCAGATGTCGGTGGCGGGCGCGCAGCGCGTCCAACATTGCCGTCGGTAGTCGGAAGTTGCGGATAAACCGTTCGCGGCGGCCATGGCGGTGGCGTTGCCAGACGAATCCGGAAAAGCACGCCATGGAGGTCAGGCCGATGGCGATGGCAACGTACATAGCGTGGACCCGGAAATGAGATGGCGGATAATTGCATAAAAAACAATTATGTGCAAGGTCCTTTCGTATTGATCATCAGGCTTCCCGCGTCGCGCTGGCCCGTGCGTCCTCGAAACTGGCGCGGGTGGTCGCTTCATCGCGCTGCCCGAAGGCATAGTTCGATTCGAGCCACATGACGTTGATGATGGCGGCCGCCAGTGCCAGGCCGACTCCAAGTATCCAGGCGAAATACCACATGGTGATGTCCTTTCAATACGCTGTATGTTGGTTTTCAAGAATGTGCGACTCGGTCACCTTGCCGCGCACCACGCGGTACACCCAGCCGGTGTAGCCGACCACGATCGGCAGCATGATCACCACCACCCAGAACATCACCGCCAGGCTCTTGTAGCTGGCCACCGCGTCCCACGCGGTCAGGCTGCTGTCCGGCGCCAGCGACGACGGCATGACGAAGGGGAACATCGCCGCGCCGGCCGTCAGGATGATGGACGCCACCGCCAGCCCGCTGGCGAGGAAGGCGGCCAGCGCCATGCGGCGCGCCGTGAACACGATCACCAGCCCGGCGCCGACGAAGGCCGCCACCGGCAGCGCCTGCATCAGCGGCCAGCGCGCGTAGTTGTCCAGCCAGGCGCCGGTGGCGGTGACCACGCTTTTGGCGTTGGGCATGAAGGCGCTGCTCGCGTCCGGCATGGCGGTGATGCGGAAGCCGTCGATGCCCAGCGCCACCCACACGCCGGCGCCGGCGAACAGCAGCGCCGTGAGCGCGGCGGCGCCGACCGCCACCTTGCGCGCGCGCGCGGCGATGACGCCATCGGTCTTCTGGGTCAGGTAGGTGGCGCCGTGCATCAGCAGCATCGTCACGCTCAGCGCGCCGGCCAGCAGGCCGAAAGGGTTGAGCAGGCCTTGGAAGTTGCCGGTGTAAGTCAGGCGCATGGTGTCGTCGTAGCGGAACGGCACGCCCTGCAGCAAGTTGCCGAAGGCGACGCCGAAAATGAGCGGAGGCACGAAGCCGCCGATGAACAGGCACCAGTCCCACGTGGAACGCCAGCGCGGGTCGGCGATCTTGCTGCGGTAGTCGAAGCCGACCGGGCGGAAAAACAGCGCGAACAGGCACAGCATCAGCGCGATGTAGAAGCCGGAAAAGGCGGCCGCGTACACCAGCGGCCAGGCCGCGAACAGGCAGCCGCCGGCGGCGATGAACCAGGTCTGGTTGCCTTCCCAGGTGGCGCCGATGGTGTTGATGATGACGCGCCGTTCGGTGTCGTTCTTGCCGAGGAAGGGCAGCGACATGCCCACGCCGAAGTCGAAGCCGTCGGTCAGCGCGAAGCCGACCAGCAGCACGCCGACGAAGCACCACCAGATGATTTTATAGGTTTCGTAGTCGAATAACATCGTGTGTTCTCCTTAGGCCATCGCAACGTTGTCGTCGCGCCCGGCTTGCTCCCAGTGGTATTTGCCCGTGTGCAGGCTGCTCGGCCCTTGCCGGGCGAACTTGACCATCAACGTCATCTCGACCACCAACAGCAGCGTGTAGAAGCCGATGAAGCCGGCCAGGCTGAAATACAGGTTGCCGACGTCGAGGCTGGAGGTCGACAGGTGCGTCGGCAAAATGCCCGCGATGGTCCACGGCTGGCGGCCGTATTCGGCCACCACCCAACCGAGCTCCGCCGCCACCCATGGCAAGGGGATGGCCGCCACCGCCAATTTGAGCAGCCAGCGCTGCCTGGCCAAACGCTTGCGCACCAGGAAGTAGAACGAGGCGCTGAAGATAAACAGGAACAGCAAGCCCAGGCCGACCATGATGCGGAACGACCAGAACATCGGCGCGACCATGGGCACCGTGTCGTTGGCGGCCATGGTGATGTGCGCGTCGGTGGCGTCGACCACGTTGGGCGTGTATTTTTTCAGCAGCAGGCCGTAGCCGAGGTCGTCCTGCAAGGCCTTGAAGGCGGCGCGCGCCGCCGGGGATTTGTCGCCGGACTTGAGGCGCTCGAGGGCGGCGTAGGCCAGCATGCCGTTACGGATGCGCGCCTCGTTGCCTTGCTTGAGCTCCTTGATGCCGAGCACCTGCTTGTCGACCGAGCGCGTGGCGATCAGGCCCAGCGCGTACGGAATCTTGACGGCGTAGTCGGTGCGCCGGGTTTGCTCGTTGGGCAGGCCGAACACGGTGATGCCGGCCGGCGCCGGCTGGGTTTCCCATTCGGCCTCGATGGCGGCCAGCTTGGCCTGGTTGACCTCGCCGACGGTGTAGCCCGATTCGTCGCCCAGCACGATCACCGACAACGTCGACAACAGGCCGAAGCCGGCGGCGATGGCGAACGAGCGCAGCGCGAAGTTGACGTCGCGCGCCTTGAGCAGGTAGAAGGCGGAGATGCCGAGCACGAACATCGAGGCCGTCACGTAACCGGCCGCCACCGTGTGGACGAATTTGACCTGCGCCACCGGGTTGAGGAACACCTCGGTGAGGCTGACCAGCTCCATGCGCATGGTTTCGAAGTTGAACTCGGCGCCGACCGGATGGTTCATCCAACCGTTGGCGATCAGTATCCACAGCGCCGACAGGCTCGAGCCGAGCGCGACGAGGAAGGTGACGCCCAGGTGCTGCACGCGCGAGAGCTTACTCCAGCCAAAGAAGAACAGGCCGACGAAGGTCGACTCGAGGAAGAAGGCCATCATGCCTTCGATCGCCAACGGCGTGCCGAAGATGTCGCCGACGTAGTGCGAATAATAGGCCCAGTTGGTGCCGAACTGGAATTCGAGCGTGATGCCGGTGGTCACGCCCATGGCGAAGTTGATGCCGAACAGCTTGCCCCAGAACTTGGTCATGTCCTTGTAGATCTCTTTGCCGGTCATGACGTAGACCGACTCCATGATGAACAAGATCCAGGCCAGGCCCAGGGTGAGGGGAACGAACAGGAAGTGGTACATCGCGGTCGCGGCAAATTGCAGGCGCGATAGACTGACGACATCGTCGAGCGGACTCATTTTCTACTTTCGTTGTGGTGTGTTGGTGGGCGGGGCGGCTGGCGCCATCAAGTGTTGTTCGACCGTGGCGGTCGGCATGCGCATGTGCTTGGCCTGCGGCGCGGAGAAGAACGCGTACCACAGGCCATACAGGATCAGCGCCTTGACGACGAGCGCCAGCGTGATCGCCAGCGCCAGGGGCGTGCCGTAGCGCCGGCGCAGGTTCATGGCCGGTCCTTGCCGGCGGCGTCTTGCTGCTGGCCGCCGCTGGCTTTCGGATCTGCTTCGCTGTCGGTTTTATCGTCCCGGCGGGCGAAGCGGAAGGTGTCGCGCACGCTCTCGCCG
This sequence comes from uncultured Duganella sp., assembly GCA_963513825.1. Classification (GTDB taxonomy): domain Bacteria; phylum Pseudomonadota; class Gammaproteobacteria; order Burkholderiales; family Burkholderiaceae_D; genus Rugamonas. The sequence goes on along the minus strand of CAUPRW010000023.1, from coordinate 49,679 downwards.
ACGTCGATCAACTTCTTGACCTTCGACCCCATCTTCATCAGCGAGGCCAGCGTTTCGGGCGACAGGCGCTGGACGTCGTCGAACCAGGAGCTCGACAGCTCGATCAGGTTGTACATGTCGCGCATGCGTTCTTGGGCGGCGCGGTCGGCCTCGTTGGACGGGGTTTCGAGCAGCGCGTCGCGCAGCATCGACAAGGTCGGCTCGATTTCGCGCCGGCGGCGTTCTTCGAGCAAGGCCTTGAAGATGTCCCAGATATCCTTGGGCGGCTCGAAATATTCACGGCGGTCATTGGGCTTGTGCAGCAACTTGACCAGGCGCCACGATTGCAGCTCCTTGAGGCCCATCGACACGTTCGAGCGCGAGAACGACAGCGATTCGGCGATTTCGTCGGCGTTGAGCGGCTTGGCGCTGACATACAGCAGCGCGTAGATCTGGCCGACCGTGCGGTTGATGCCCCAGCGGCTGCCCATCTCGCCGAAGTGCATGATGAACCGCTGGGCCAGCGGAGTGAGGGGCGCGACATGGACCGGGGTGGGGGACATGGGTGTTTCCTTTGTTTTGAATTTTCAGTAATTCCTGAAATTATAAAAGACTGCGGAAAATCCTGCTGGGGGCGGCCTCGTTATATAATCGCGTATATTGCGCTTCGGCGGCATCACATTTAATTAAGGAAACATATGCGGACGTTGAAATGGACCATGGCGGCCTTGCTGGCCAGCGTTTGGGGTGTGGCGGCGGCCGACGTGACGGTGTCGGCGGCGGCCAGCCTGACCAACGCCTTCAAGGAAATCGGCGCCGCCTACGAAAAAGAGCATCCGGGCGACAAGGTGGTGTTCAATTTCGCCGCCTCCGATCCGCTGGTGCAGCAGATCGCCAAGGGCGCGCCGGTCGACGTGTTCGCCTCCGCCGACCAGGACGCGATGGACAAGGCCGACGCGCTCAAGCTGCTGGCCGCCGGCAGCCGCCGCGACTTCGCCAGCAACAGCCTGGTGTTGATCGTCCCGGCCGCTGACAAGCTGGCCATCAAAACCGTCGACGACCTGCGGCAGGCGGCCGTCACCCGCGTCACGCTGGGCAATCCCGCCAGCGTGCCGGTCGGGCGCTACGCCAGGCAGGCGCTAGAGCAGGCCAGGCTGTGGGCCGCCGTCGAGCCCAAGGCGATTTACGGCACCTCGGTGCGCCAGAGCCTCGATTACGTCGCCCGTGGCGAAGTCGACGCCGGCTTCGTCTACGCCACCGACGCCATCGTCCAGAAAGACAAGGTGCGGGTGGTCGCCACCGTGCCGACGGTCACGCCGGTCAGCTATCCGATCGCCGTCATCGCCGCCGGTCCGCAAGCGGCCGCCGGCGGCAAGTTCGCCGACTATGTGCTGGCGCCGGCGGCGCAGGCGATCCTGGCGCGCCACGGCTTCGGCCGTCCGTGACGGGGGCGCCGGTTGGATAGCTTGCTTGCCGAACCGGCCTGGATCGCGCTGCGGCTGTCGCTGAAGGTGGCGCTGTGGGCCACGCTGATCGATCTGGTGCTGGGCGTGGCGCTGGGCTACCTGCTGGCGCGCAAGCGCTTTCCCGGCCGCGAGCTGCTCGACGCCGTCTTGACCTTGCCGATGGTGATGCCGCCGACGGTGCTCGGCTACTATCTGCTGGTGCTGATCGGGCGCGAGGGCGTGATCGGCGCCTGGCTCCAGCACCACTTCGGCATCAACCTGATCTTCACCTGGCAGGCGGCGGTGATCGCGGCGGCCGTGGTGGCGTTTCCGCTGGTGCTCAAAGGCGCGCGCGCCGCCTTCGAGGCGGTCGACCGGCAACTGGAACAGGCGGCGCGGGTGCTGGGCGTCGGCGCCTGCGGCGTGTTCTTGCGCGTGACCTTGCCGCTGGCCTGGCGCGGCGTGCTGGGCGGCACCTTGCTGGCGTTCGCGCGCTCGATGGGCGAGTTCGGCGCCACCCTGATGGTGGCCGGCAGCATCCCCGGCAAGACCCAGACGCTGTCGATCGCCGTCTATGAGGCGGTGCAGGCCGGGCAGGACGACAGCGCCAATGTGCTGGTCCTCGTCACTTCGGCGGTGTGCATCACGGTGCTGATCGTCGCCAATAAATTGACGCCCAACCGCAACCCGCAGGCTTGAACATGGCAATCAATATCGACATCGGCAAAACCCTGCGCTCGGGCGCGCGCACCTTCGAGCTGGACGCGCGTTTCGCCTCGTCTAGCCAGCGGGTGGTGGTCTACGGCCCGTCCGGCGCCGGCAAGAGCCAGTTGCTCAAGGCCGTGGCCGGCCTGATGACGCCCGACCGCGGCCGCATCGAGCTGGCCGGCCGTTGCCTGTTCGACGGCGCCGCGCGCGTCGACGTGGCGCCGCAGCGGCGGCGGGTGGCCTACCTTTTTCAGGATTACGCACTGTTTCCGCATTTGAACGTGCGGCAAAATATCGGCTTCGGTCTGCGGCGCGGCTGGCGCAATCCGCTGGCGCGCGCCGACGACGAGACCATCCGCTACTGGCTGCAAGCGTTCGAGCTGGACCATGTCGCCCACCAGTTTCCGCACGAATTGTCCGGCGGCCAGCGCCAGCGCGTGGCGCTGGCGCGCGCGCTGGCGCCGCGGCCGACCGCGTTGCTGCTGGACGAACCGTTCGCCGCGCTCGATCTCGGCCTGCGCCGGCGCATGCGTGCCGAACTCGATGGCTTGCAGCGCAAGCTGGCCATACCGATGATATTGATCACCCACGATCCCGAGGACGCCGAGGCCTTTGGCGACCACGTGCTGCGCATGGAACACGGGCGCATCGCCGACGCGGAGGCCGTGGCATGAAGCCGACCATGGAATTGCAGGGCACCGTCTGGATGACCATCGACGGCCAGAAGCTGGGCGGACAGGACCGGGTGGCGCTGCTGGCGGCGATCGCCGCGACCGGTTCGATCACCAGCGCGGCCAAGGCGGTCGGCATGAGCTACAAGGGCGCCTGGGACGCGATCGAGGCGATGAACAACCTGGCCGGCGAGCCGTTGCTCGAACGGGTGGCCGGCGGCAAGGGCGGCGGCGGCACGCGCCTGACCGCGCGCGGCGCGCAGCTGGTCGAGAATTTCCGCAAGATCGACGAGGAACACCGCAAGTTCGTCGCCCATCTGAGTGGCCAGTCGCACGCGCTGGCCGATGATTTTTTGCTGATCCAAAGGATGAAAATGAAAACCAGCGCGCGCAACCAGTTCAGTGGCAAAGTGGTCGATTTGAAGGAGGGCGCCGTCAACGACGAAATCACCTTGGAGATCCAGGGCGGCCAGCGCATCGTCGCCACCATCACGCGCGACAGCAGCGACAGCCTGAGCCTCACCATCGGCGCCGAGGCGTTTGCGCTGATCAAGGCGTCATCGGTGATCGTGGTGGCGGAGATGGGCACGGCGCGCCTGTCGGCCCGCAATCAACTGGCCGGCAAGGTGACGCGCTTGCAGGCCGGGGCCGTCAATACCGAGGTCAGTATCGAGTTGGGCGGCGGCGGCGTTATCGCCGCCATCGTCACCCGCGAGAGCGGCGACGCGCTGGCGCTGCAAGTGGGCAGCGAGGTCAGCGCCGTCTTCAAGGCCTCGAGCGTGATCATCGGCACGCCCGCCTAACGCACGCCGCGCCCCCGGCCCCGGCCCCGGCCCCGGCGCCCGGCGCCCGGCCTATGCGCCCGAGCGCTAGCGCTCAGCTCTTGCCGCCCTGGCGGCTGCCTCCCTTGGCCGCTTGTTCGGACGTGCCCGTCGCGGCGTTTTTTTCCGCATTGGCGCGGGCGGCGGACTGGCGGCTTTCCCCGCCTTTGCGGCCGATCTGGGCCATGTGCTCGCGGTCGCGGCTGACCGCCTCGCCACCTTTTTGGCCGGCCCGGCGGGCTTCTTCCGAGTCGAACTCGTGCGCGGTGCCTTTTTGGTGGGCGGCCTGTCCGCCCTTGCTGGCGATGGCGCGCTGGGTGGCTTCGTCCATCGCCGCGAAACCGCGCTTGGCGGTGCCCTTGGACTTCGGCTGCTCGTTGTTTGAGTTGTTGCTGTTACTAGCCATAACTGCCTCCTGGTAGGTGCTGGTGGTTCCATCTGGGTGGGGGAAGCAGCGGCGCTAACCGCTGTTCTGTGTGGTTAGAGGTGCAAGGTTGATGGAAGTTCCACGCGGGCGGGGCGAAGGGGCCAACATCGCCGGATTTACCGGATGCGGCCAGCCGTGCGACAATACCGGCCTTGTTATTGTTCCGTTGATATCGAAATCTACCGTGATGGCCATGACTAAACCCGCAAACCCCGAATACATCCTGAGTTTTTCCTGCCACGACCAGCGCGGCATCGTGCATCGTGTTTCGGGTTTTTTGGCCGATCACGGCTGTAACATCATCGATTCGGCGCAGTTCGGCGACAGCGAGTCGCGCCTGTTCTTCATGCGGGTCCATTTCGCGCTGGAGGACGGCGCCATCGACGACGAGTTGCTGCGCGCCGATTTCGGCCTGCTGGCGGCCGAGATGCAATTGACGTTCGACATGCGCGACGCCCACTACAAGCCGCGCGTGATGCTGATGGTGTCGAAGATCGGCCATTGCCTCAACGACCTGCTGTTCCGCTACAAGAGCGGCCTGCTGCCGGTGGAGATTCCGGCGATCGTGTCGAACCACATGGATTTCTATCAGTTGGCGGCCAGCTACAACATCCCGTTCCACCACCTGCCGCTGGCGACCGGCGCGCCGGCCGAGGCCAAGCGGGCGCAGGAGGCGCGCGTCATCGAGCTGATGAACACCCACCAGATCGACCTGGTGGTGCTGGCGCGCTACATGCAGATCCTGTCGCCGGAGCTGTGCACGGCGCTAAAGGGCAAGGCGATCAACATCCACCATTCCTTCCTGCCCAGCTTCAAGGGCGCCAAGCCGTACGCGCAGGCGCACCACCGCGGCGTCAAGCTGATCGGCGCGACGGCGCACTTCGTCACCGGCGACCTCGACGAAGGTCCGATCATCGAGCAGGACGTCGAGCGGGTCGACCATTCGATGGATGCCGACACCTTGTCGGCGATCGGCCGCGACGTCGAGTGCGTGGTGCTGGCGCGCGCGGTGAAATGGTTCGTCGAGCACCGCATTTTGCAGAACGGCGACAAGACTGTCGTCTTCAAATAATTTACCGAGATTGACCGATGGCCCTCAAAGCAACAATTTATAAAGCGGATCTGCAGATCGCGGACATGGACCGTAATTTTTACGAGACCCAGTCGCTGACCCTGGCGCGCCACCCGTCCGAGACCGACGAGCGCATGATGGTGCGGCTGCTGGCGTTCGCGATCCACGCCAACGAGGCGCTGACCTTCACCAAGGGTTTGTTCGACGTCGAGGAGCCGGACATCTGGCAAAAGGACCTGACCGGCGCCATCGAGCTGTGGATCGAGGTCGGCCAGCCCGACGAGAAGGTGATCCTGAAGGCCAGCGGCCGCTCGGAGCATGTTTATGTGTACAGCTACGCCGCCACCAGCCACATCTGGTGGAAGGCGCTGGCCAACAAGGTCGAGCGCTGCAAGAACCTGACCGTGATCAATCTGGACGCGGACGCCACCGAGCAGCTCGCGCGCATGGCGCAGCGCTCGATGCAGCTGCAGTGCACGATCCAGGACGGCCAGATCTGGCTGACCGACGGCACCACCACGGTCGAAGTGGGCCGCGAAACCTTCAAGGGCGAGCGCTAAGCGTTGCCGCCCAGCGTTTATCGCACCACCGTTCCACCCTTCATCACCCACCGCACCCGCTCGAGCACCGTCACATCCTTGAGCGGTTCGCCGTCGACGGCGATCAGGTCGGCGAACTTGCCGGCCTCGATGGTGCCGACGCGGTCGCTCCAGCCCAGCAGCTCGCTGGCGTTGACGGTGGCCGTGCGGATCGCCTGCGCCGGCGTCATGCCCAGCTTGACCAGCACCGCGAACTCGCGCGCGTTCAAGCCGTGCGGATAGACGGCGGCGTCGGTGCCGAAGGCGATCGGCACGCCGGCCTTGATCGCGCGGCCGATGTTGATGCGCGCCTGCGGCAACACCACCCTGGCTTTTTCCAATAGCGGCTTGGGCAGCTTGATCGCCTCGGCGTTCTCGATCAGCCAGTCGCCCAGGTAGAGCGTGGGCACCAGCCAGGTCTTGTGTTCCTTCATCAGCTTGATGCCCTCGTCGTCGATGTACGAGCCGTGCTCGATCGAATCGACGCCGGCCAGCACCGCCAGCCGGATGCCTTCGCCGCCGTGCGCATGGGCGGCGGCCTTGCGCCCGAGCCGGTGGGCGTCGCCGATGATGGCCTTCAATTCCTCCAAGGTGTATTGCGAGGTGCGCGGGTCGTCGCCGAACGAGAGCACGCCGCCGGTGGCGCAGATCTTGATCACGTCCGAACCGTATTTGATGTTGCGGCGCGTGACCTTGAGCGCCTCTTCGACGCCGTCGGCCACGCCCAGGCCGGTGATGCCGTATTGCGGCGCGTGCAGGGTGTCGTCGCAGTGGCCGCCGGTGATGCCCATCGCCGGGCCGGAGGCGGCGATGCGCGGGCCGGGCACGTCGCCGTCGTTGATGGCGTCGCGCAGGCCGATGTCGGTGTAGCCGTCGGCGCCGACGTCGCGCACGGCCGTGAAGCCGGCGTTGAGCGTGAGGCGGGCGTTCTTGGCGCCGGTCAGCGTCGAGCGCGGGATCGATTTGGCGACGATGGCGTAGCCGGCGTCCTGCGGGTCGCCGGTCAGGTGGGTGTGGGCGTCGATCAGGCCGGGCAGCAGGGTCTTGTTGCCCAGGTCGATGATGGTGGCGCCGGCCGGGATCGCCAGCTTGCTGCCGGCGGCGGTGATGCGCTCGCCGCTGACGAGGACCACGGCGTCGTCGACCAGCGTGCCCTTGCGCACGTCGACCATGTGCGCGGCCTTGATGGCGGTGACGGTGGGCGGCTGGTCGGCGGCGGCGGCGGAGCCGAACAACAGCGCGGGCAACGACACCAGCGCGAGGCGGACGGATGTGGCGATGACGTTCAAGTAGTTCTCCCTGTGGTTGATGTTTTTTTGAGGAGCGCCAAACCGGGCTCGCCGACTAGCGTACCCGTCAATGATGTCGAACGCTACACTTTGTCGATGAAAAGTCGCAGCGACATGTTGTACAAACAGTTGTTCGCACACCCGGAGATGGTGCGCGACCTGCTGGCGGCGTGTTTGTCGACGCGGTGGGTCGCGTCGCTGGAGGTGGGCGCGTTCGAGCGCGTCAACGCCAGCTACGTCAACGACCGGGGCAGGGCGCGGCATGACGATGTGGTCTGGCGCGCGCGTATCGGCGGTCAGTGGATCTACGTCTACATCCTGCTGGAGTTCCAGGCGCGGCCGGACGCGTGGATGGCGTTGCGCATGCAGGTGTATGTCGGGCTGCTGTGCCAGGACCTGGTCGCGCAACATTGCCTGACGCTCGGGGGCAAACTGCCGCCGGTGCTACCCATCGTGCTGTACCACGGACGGGCGCCGTGGCGCGGCAGCACCGATTTGGCCGACCTGCTGCTGGCGCCACCGGAGGGTCTGGAGCAATTCCAACCGGCGCAGAAATACATTCTGATCGACCAGCATCGGAACAAACTTGGAGATCACCAATCTAACATGGTTGCGCTGCTGTTTGCCGTGCTTCGTGCGGAAAGCGACACGGAGTTGCGCTCGCTACTGAAAACGCTGTCGGCACGAGTGAGGTCCGCTGAAATGCAGCCGGCGCGGGATAGCATCGAGCGATGGATTCAGGCAAGCTTGCAGGAAGCGTTTCCCGAAACCAGAATCCAGTATGAGGAGGGCGCCATGAGGATATTTGGTGGCAAATTCAGAAAGTACGAGGATCTGCTGGAGTATGAAGCGATCCAACGAGGGTGCGCGAAGGGCTTGCGAATGGCGATCGAGGAGATGTTGCAAGCGTCCACGTTGAAAGGCGAAATGCAAGCGCCTGCGCAGGTGGGCGAGCGCCTGGCCGCAGCCGACGTTCCCCAGTTGAAAAGATGGATGAAGTCGCTTGCCAGGGGCTCGAAGCCCCGTTCGCTTTTCTCCCAAGGCTAATGCTTACCGCGGCGCCGCGCCCAGCCGCTTGATGCCGCCCGAGCCGCGGATGTTCTGGCTCACCTTCGGATCGCCGTAGTAGCCGACGTCGCCGGAGCCGGCCACGCTCAGGTTGAGCGACTTGGTCGCCCACACGGTCGCCTCGCCGGAGCCGCCGATGCTCACCACCGTGTCGCGCGTGGCCAGCCGGCCGGCGTCGACCTCGCCCGAGCCGCCGATCGAAATCTGCAGGCGCTCGACATTGCCGCCGACCTTCAGGTTGCCGCTGCCGCCGAGCGACACCGCCAGCGATTCGGCGCGCAGCTCGCGCACGGCGAGCTCGCCCGAGCCGCCGATGTCGAACTGCATGCGTTCGACGTTGAGCTTGTCGGCCGCGACCGCGCCGGAACCGGCCATCGACACGCGCTCGAGCGTGCGCGCCATGACCACGATCTTCATCGTGCGCGTCTCCAGCGACTGGTTTTTCTTGGCGGGACGGATCCGCAGCGTGCCGTTCTCGACCACCGTTTCGATCAGCGCTTGCAGGTTGTCGTCGGTCTCGACGGTGACGCCTTCGGTGCCGCCCTGGCGGATCTCGACATTGCCGCCGATGCTAATGGCGAGCGCGGTGAAGTGGCCGACCTCGCGGTTCTGCTTGACGACCTTGCCGCTGCCCTGGACGCGCTCGCCGCCGATCCAGCTCAGCGGGCCGGCCAGCGCCAGGTTGGCGGGGGTGGCGACGGCCAGCATGCCGACGGCAAGGACGAGGGCGCGCAGGGTGGTGCGGACGGTGGTGGCGGACATGGTGTTCTCCTGGTTGAGTGGCTTGAGCGTGAATATACGGCCCGGCGGCGGCCGGCGACAGCGCGCTGCGACAGAATGCCGGCTCGGCGGCGTGGAATGCGTCCAGGGGGGAACCGACGGGCCGGCCGACGCCGCAAGGCAGGGGGCCGCCGTGGCATGAGGTATCATGCCGCCTATCGCGCATCACCATTGCAAAACCTTTATCACCGGCGCGACACCTATCTGGACTGACATGCTTATCATCACCATCAAACAGGGCAAGGAAAAGAGCTTGCTGGCCGGCGACCCCTGGATCTACCCGACCGCGATCGACAAGGTCGACGGCAAGCCGCAGGAAAAAATGAAACCGGGCTCGACCGCCATCGTGCAAAGCTCGGCGCGCCAGTTCATCGGCCGCGCCGCCTACAACTCCAAGTCGCAAATCCGCGCCCGCATGTGGAGCTACAAGGAGGACGAGCCGGTCGACCACGCGATGATGAAGCGCCGCGTCAAGGCCGCCGTCGCCAAGCGCGCCGCCGCCATCCGCGCGGCCGGCCCGAACGCGCTGGTGCCGGTGGTGCTGGGCGAGGACGACGGCCTGTCCGGCCTGCTGGTGCACGGCTGGGGCGGCGTCGACGGCTACCTGATCTGCCAGTTCCAGTCCGGCGGCGTCGACGCCTGGAAGGTGCCGATCGTGCAAGCCTTGCTGGCCGAGACCGGCTGCCCCAACGTCTACGAGCGCTGCGACGACCTGATCCGCAAGGGCGAGGGCTTGCCGCTGTTCTCCGGCGCGCTGGCCGGCGACGAGCCGCCCGAGCACGTGCTGGTGGTCGAGGGCAACCAGCGCTACAGCATGGACCTGTGCACCGGCTTCAAGTATCCCAAGCTCAAGGGCTAGTCTCACCAGCGGTAGTTGGCCGTCGCCACCACTTCGCGGCGGTCGCCCGGGTAGCAACTGCCGTAGCTGCAGTTGCCCAGCTGGTCCTTGTCGAACAGGTTGCGGGCGTTGACCGCCAGCTCCCAGTGGGCGTCGATCCGATAGCCCAGGCGGGCGTCGAACAGCGTCACGCCCGGCACCCAGCGGGTGTTTTCAAAGTCGGGCACCTTGCTGTTGTAGCGCGCGCCCAATCCCACCTTCACGCCGCGCACCCAGTCGGCCGGCAGGCTGGCGTTGAGCCACAGCGCCGCCTTGTGCGCCGGCACCAGCCCGTTCTTGCGGCCCACCAGCGATGGATCGGTGTCGCCGGTCACCTTGGCATCGGTGTAGCTGTAGCTGGCCGTCACGTCCAGCCCCGTCGCCAGGCTGGCGTTGGCCTCCAGCTCCACGCCGCGTGAGCCGACCTCGCCGCGCTGGACGCTAAAGCCGGGGTGCAGCGGATCGACGGCCGGCACGTTTTCCTGAAGGATGTCGAACACCGCCGCCGAGATCATGGCATTGGCGCCCACCGGCTCGAAGCGCACGCCGACCTCGTACTGGCGCCCGCTGGTGGGCTTGAACGACGCGCCCTCGTAGGTGACGCCCGACTGCGGCTCGAACGAGGTGGCGTAGCCCACATAGGGCGACACGCCCGCCGGCAGCAGCCACACCGCGCCCACGCGGCCGGTCGTTTTGTTGACGCGCAGGGCCTCCGGCGCGACGGCGACCACGTCCTGCCGGTAGCGGTCCTCGCGCAGCCCCGCCAGCACCACGAAGCGGTCGTCGAACTTGGCCTGGTTTTGCGCATAGATGCCGCTCTGGCGGGTATCGGACGCGTAGTTCGGCGCCAGCACGGGTGTGATGAAGGCGCCGATGCCGCGGTCCCGCGCCAGGTCGTAGGACATGCCGTAGGCGTCGCCACGGGACAGCGAGCCCTTGATCCGGCTCACATCGATCCCGGCAATGGTGGTGTTGGTCCATTTGCCCGCATCCCATTTGGCTTCCAGGTAGTTATCCGTCTGCCACGTCTTGGCCTCGTCCTTGAGATGCTGGGCGCGCCGCGTGACCACGGTCGGGCTGACGAGGCCCTGGAGGAAGTTGATGCGGTAGTCGAGATCGACCCGGCTGTAGCGGGTGCGGCTGTGCAGGCTGACGCGCTCGTTGAAACGGTGGTCGACCAGTACGGCGGTCGACCATTGGTCGCGGTAAAAGCGGTCCCAGCCTTTTTCGGCGACCTTGATGTAGCGGCCCACGGCTTCGTAATAATTGTAGGGATAGGCGTCGCCATCGATGCGGTCTTCCTGGTAGTCGGCCAGCAGGGTGACATCGGTGTCGCCGCCCAGGCGCAAGCTCAGCGACGGCGCCAGATAGCGTTCCTCCTTGCGGGCGTCGGGCGTCATCAGGTCGTATTTCTCATCGAGCGCGACCAGCCGGTAGCGCGCCGCCTCGCCGCCGTCGGCCTGCGCCGCGCCCACCGGGCCGGAGAGGTCGGCCGCCACGCCGCGCCGGTGCATGTCGCCGCCACGCACGCGGATTTCGCCCTGGGCCTGGTCGGTCGGGCGCTTGGTGATCGAATTGACCGCGCCGCCGGGCATGTTGCTGCCGAACAGCAAGGAGGCGGGCCCGCGCATGAACTCGACCCGCTCCACCCCGTAGCTGTTGAGGCGCGGGACCGCGTAGTTGTGGCCCTTGTCCTTGAGGCCGTCGCGGAAGTTGTTGCCGTTGGTGGTGCCGATGCCGCGCGCGATCGACCAGTCATAGCGGTCGTCGCGGCCGTAGGTGCGCGGCGTGAACCCCGGCAGGTATTCCAGCGCCTCGGCCAGGCTGGACACGGCGCGCGCGTCGAGCGAATCGCGGGTGACGACCGAGACGGACTGGGGGATTTCGCGCGTCGGCGTGACCGTCTTGGTCGCCGTGCTGCTGCGCTTGGCGACATAGCCGACCAGCGGCGCCGTACCGTTGTCCTCGCCGCCGCCGTTGACCTTGATCTCGGTCAGGGTTTTCTCCGGCGCGGACGGCGCCACGGCGGTCGTGGCCGGTTCCCGTTTCAGCAGCGCGTAGCTGCCGTTGGCTTGGGCCGCCGCGGAAAGGCCGGTCCCTTGCAGTAGTGCGGCCAGCCCCTCCGGCACCGTATGGTTGCCGCGGAGCCCCGGGCTGCGCAGGCCGGCCGTCGTTTCGGTCGGAAACGATAGCAGGATGCCGGCCTCGCGGCCGAAGCGGTTCAACGCCGCCTCCAGCGGGCCGGCCGGGATGTCGTAGGCCTTGCGCGCCGGCGCCGCCTCGGCGGCCAGCGCCATCCCCGGCAGGGCCAGGCTGGCGGCGGCGCCGGCGGCGAGCGCGTGGCCGAGCGCGACCAGCATGGTCGAGCGGGCAAAGCCGCGCGCCGGACTGGACGGGGTGTGCGGCGGTTGGGGGCGTGCGTGCATGATCGATTCCTTAGGTAAAAGTGGGAGATGTGCGGTGTTCATCCTCCTTGTCCCTTGAGAATCGAAAAAAGACCATGCCGGCGAAAATATTTTTTATCGATGCGCCGCGCTATCGGCGCGCGGGCCGCAGCGTGACCCAGTAGCGGGTGAGGAAATGGATTTCCACGGGCAAGGTGGTGCGCAGCGTGTCGAGGATGCGGTCGGTGTCGGCCAGCGGATAGGTGCCCGACACGCGCAGCCCGGCGATCGCCGGGTCGCAGCCGAGGCGGCCGTGGCGGTGGCGGCCGAGCTCGGCCAGGAAGGCGTCCAGCCGCACGCCGCTCGCCACCAGCATGCCGTCGGTCCAGGCGATGCCGTCGTCGTCGGCGGCGCGCACGGCGGCCACCGCGTCCGGGCTGAAGCCGGCCTGTTGCCCCGCGCGCAGGATGCGCATCGCCGCCGCCGGCGCCCGGCCCGGGCGGATCGCCACCGCGCCTTCAAAAACGTCGACGCGGCTGCTGCCGGCTTGCTGGCGCACGGCGAAGCGCGTGCCCAGCGGCTGCAGCGTGCCCTCGGCGGTTTCGACGATGAGCGGCCGTCCCGCGCCGTCCTTGCCGGTGCGCACCACGATCTCGCCGCCGGCCAGGCGGATGCGCCGTTCGGTGGCGGTGTAGCCGATGGCGACGGCGCTGTCGGTGTTCAGGTCCAGCACGGTGCCGTCGGCCAGCGTGAGCGTGCGGCGCTGGCCGACGCCGGTGCGCTCGTCGGCGCTCCAGGCCCAGGGTGTCTGCTCGCGCATCAGCCAGGCGCCGCCGCCCACGCCCAGCAGGACGGCGGCGGTCTTGAGGGCGCCGCGCCGCCCGGCCGGCGCGGGCGGCGCCTCGAGCAGGGCGCAGCGGGCCATCTGCGCGGCCAGCCGCGCCGTCGCGGCCGAACTGCCGACCGCGCCGCGCCATTGCGCGTTGACGGCGGCGATGTGTTGCCACGCATGTTCGTGCTCGGGGTGCTCGGCGCGCCACCGCGCCAGGCCTTGGAGCAGGGCGTCGTCGCATGCGCCCGACTGCAACTCGACCAGCCATTCGACCGCCTGGCGGGCGACGGCGGGCGAGACCGGCGCGGCGGCCATCAATCGAGCGCCACGGCGAAGTAGCACTGCGCGCCGGCGCGCACCAGATGGCGTTTGACGGTGGTCACCGAGATACCGAGTTCGGCGGCGATGTCCGCCTGGCTCATGCCGTCGAGGTGGGCGTACAGGAAGGCGCGCTTGGCCAGCGGCGGCAGGCCGGCCAGCAGGCGGTCGATCTCGACCAGCGTTTCGAACAGGATGGCGCGCTCCTCCGGCGAGGGCGACAGCGCCGCCGGCATTTGCGCCAGCGCTTCGAGATAGGCGCGTTCGATCTGCTCGCGGCGCCAGTGGTTGGCCAGCACGCGCTGGGCGACGGTGGTGAGGAAGGCGCGCGGTTCGGCGATGGCGACCGGTTCGTCGCGCGCCAGCAGGCGCACGAAGGTGTCGTGCGCGAGGTCGGCGGCGCGGTGCGAGCAGCCGAGCTTTTTGCGCAGCCAGGCGTGCAGCCAGCCGTGGTGGTCGCTGTAGAGGCTATGGACCTGCTGCCGCAGTAGGGCCGGCTCGGCGACGGACATGACACTGCTCCCGGTCAGGTGCCGCGCACCGACAAATGTTAATAAGAATTATTCGTATTCTAGCCGATGTGTTCCTATTTAGGCAATGTCAATCGGGGCCGGGCGTGGCTAGTCCAGCGGAATCGCGCGGTAGCGGTTGACGTCGTTGGCGTCGACCGGCGGCGCGTTGTTGCCCCACGCGCTGCGCAGATACGACACCACTTGCGCCACCTCGTTGTCATCGAGCACGTGACTGAACGGCGGCATGCTGTACGGACGCGGATTGCCGGCCGTGCCGGGCGCGAAGCCGCCGTTGAGCACGATGCGGATCGGATTGACCGCCTGCGCCATCGTCAACGCCCGGTTGCCCGCCAGCGGCGGATAGAAGGGCGGCATGCCGGCGCCGCCGTCGCCGTGGCACTCGGCGCAATGCTTGTCGTACAGCTTGGCGCCGGCGGCCAGGAAGGCGGTCGCGCGCGCCCCGGTGTCGCGCTCGAAGGCCGGCTTGCCCCCCTGCGCCGGCAGCGCCCGCAGATAGACCGCCATGGCCTTGACGTCGTCGTCGCTCAGGTATTGCAAACTTTCCTTGACCACCTCGGCCATCGGCCCGAACACGGTCGCGCGCGGCGACACGCCGGTCTTGAGCAGCGCGGCGATGTGCTCGGGCCGCCAGTCGCCCAGCCCGGCCTCGGCGTCGGCGTTGAGCGAGGGCGCGTACCAGCCCAGCACCGGGATCAGCCCGCCCGAGAGGCTCTCGCCGTTGCTGCCGCTGACCGCGCCCAGGGCGTTGCGCGGGCTGTGGCAGGCGCTGCAATGTCCCAGGCCCTGCACCAGGTAGGCGCCCCGGTTCCAGTCGACCGATTGTCCGCTGTCCGGACGGAACACGGCCGGCTTGAAGTACAGCGCGCGCCAGCCCGCCAGCATGAACTGCTGGTTGTACGGGAAGCGCAGCTGATGCGGACGGTTGGCCTGGCTGACGGCCGGCACCGATTGGAAATAGGCGTGCAGCGCGTCCGAATCGTCGCGCGTGATGCGCGTGTAATTGGTGTACGGGAAGGCCGGATACAGCAGCCGGCCATCCTTCGATTTGCCGTTGTGCAGCGCGCGCCAGAAGTCGTCGGCGCTCCAGGCGCCGATGCCGGTGGCGCGGTCGGACGTGATGTTGGGCGAGACGACGCTGCCGAACGGGGTGTTGAGCGCGCGGCCGCCGGCGTATGGCTGGCCGCCGCGCGTGGTGTGGCAGGCCATGCAGTCGCCGGCCTTGGCCAGGTAGGCGCCGCGGGCGATCTTATCGGCCGGCGCCAGGTTGGCGGTGACGGTCGGCGGCGGGCCGGGGTCGTCGCCGCCGCCGTACAGCAGCGACAGCGCGCCGATGGCGAGCAGCGCCACCAGCGCGGCCAGCGCCAGCAGGGTTTTTTTCGCGGTCGACATCGCGGCGCTCATTTGGCCGCTCCCGGCACGCTGCCGCAGGGCAGCGGCAGCGGCGTCGGCAAGGCGGCGGCGGGGCGGGCGGCGGCGTCCGGCGCCTGGTTGCCGAGCCAGGCGGAGACGGCGGCGACGTCGGCCACCGTCAGTTTGGCGGCGATGTCGGCCATGCAGTCGGGCGCGGCGGCGCGGCGCGCCTGGTTTTTCCATGCGCCGAACTGGGCGTTGATGTAGTCGCTGGGCAGGCCGATCAGGCCGGGGATGGCCGGCTCGACGCCGTACAGCGCGGCGCCGTGGCAGCTGACGCAGGCGGGAATCTTGCGGGCCGGGTCGCCGCCGCGCACCAGCGCCTGGCCGCGCGCGAGCGTGGCGGCGCCGGCGTTGGCGCCGCTGCCGGCCTCTGCGGGCGGGTAGGGCGGATGCCGGGCGGCGAAGTAGTCGGCGATCTCGCGCAGGTAGGCGTCCGGCAGGTGGTCGACCATGTAGGTCATCATCGGATAGTTGCGGCGGCCTTCGCGGAAATTGATCAGCTGGTTGTACAGGTAGCCGGCCGGCTTGCCGGCGATGCGCGGGAAGAAGGCGTCGCTGCGCTCCTTGGCGCCGTGGCAGGCGATGCAGGCGGCGACGCGTTGTTCAAGCGTGTCGGGCGGGGTGGCGGCGGTGGCCGGCAGGGTCGTCGCCAGCAGCGTGGCCAGTCGTAGCGCGGAAAATGTCGACATGCGGGTGGTTGTCCTCGTCGCCGGGTTGGCCGCGGGCGGCGCGCGTCGGATTATGCTGCGCTAATCCGACCTACGTGGCTTGGATGGGCGCGGTGTTGTCCGTCACTGGCCGCTGCGGAAATATGTGCCAGCATAACCCGATGTTGCCAAAAAGGACAGTGGCGGGCGGCGTTACGCGTCCGGCGCGGCCGGCTTGGGGGCGCGCGGCAGTTTCACCGGCCGCGTCGGCGGCAGCTTGTTGCCCTGCGCGATCCAGTGGCGGTACACGCGCAGCGCCACCTGGGCGTCGTCGGCCGCGTACAGGATTTGCTTGTCGTTCAGGCGCGGCAGCGCCCAGTTGGTGGTCGAGATCTTCTTCGATTTTTGCAGCTTGAGGCCGAAAAACTTGGCCACCGCCGTCTTGGCGCCGAGGTCGTTGCGCTGCCCCGGCGTGCGCAGCGCCACCGACAGGTCGACCACGCCGGCGGCGCGGATCGCCAGCTTGGCGTGCAGCCGCTTGACATCGTCGGACAGGCCGAAGCCGACCTTGAGCGGCGCCGGCTGCTCGAGGATGGCGCGCAGCACCTCGAGCGTGTGGGCCGGCGTGGCGCCGCCGATCTGGAACAGATAGGCCTTGTCGTCGGTGGAAAATTGAATCAGATGGGGGCCGGTCGAGGTCTCGCCCTTGGTGAAGGTCGGCTTGGACTCGGTGTCGAAGCCGATGGCGTCGGCCGCCAGCAGGGCGTCGCGCGCGGCGAGCGCCTGCTCGGGCGTGGCCACCAGGTGCACGTCGGCGATGCGGATGCCCAGGTAGGGCGGAAGCTCGGCCTCGGCCGCCGGGGCGGCGTGCGGGCCGGTGGACAACTGGGCCAAACTCAACCCTTGCGCGAGAATTTCGCGGTCAGCTGGTTCAGTTTGTCGGCGCGCACGCGCGCCGCTTCCTCGGCCGCGGCGGCGTCGCGCTCGGCCTTTTTGCGTTCTGCTTCCTTCTTGAAGCGTTCCTGCAGCACCTGCGTGGCGTGGGCGCGGTGGGTGTCGGTCACCTCGGCGCCGGGCGTGCCGTCGAGGTCGTGGCGCACCTTGGCTTTTTCCATGACCTTCAGGTAGCGCAGCGAGCCGGTGTGGATGCCGAGCGCCGAGCGCATCGTCTTGCGGTCCAGATCGGGCATCAGCGCCAGGATTTGCTTGTCGATACCGATCGACAAGGGCAGGAAATCGCGGAAGGCCGGGAATTGGGTTTGCAGCTGTTTCAACAGGGTGCGCGGGGTCTGGGCCGGAACGGCCGCAGCGGGTGCCGCTGGCTCGGTCGCCGCAGGCTGAGGGGTAAGGCTAGTGTTCATCGACTTCATAGGTTAAGCAAGAGGCGCCAGCATATCATGCGTCCCCGTGGAATGCAGTGCCTTTTGGGTCATGGTGACGGATTGCTCACACTTGGTCACAATTAGGCCGAACGGGAGATCGACTTGCGGTGCGGCCGCGCCCCAAAACGTGTATAATGCTTGACGCACCAATTGCAGGGCGGTGCGTTTCAGTTGGTTCGGGATGCGATTGGTCTGACAGGGGCGTGCCCTTGTTATATGGTTTCAGGATGTCGGATATGGGTTTAATTCATTATCCTGATGTCCCGCTATACGGCATACTTTGCCCTCTCCTCATTCTTCACTGAAAAGAGAAACAAGCCCGTGGTTGGAAGCGGGCTTTTTTTATTCCGCAGATAATCGTCAGCTTAAATACAACATTTCCATCCATGCGCACTGGCAACGGTCGGCGCGGGCTATGGCATTTTGTATTTTCTGGCGAATACGCATTGAGAGATTTTTAATGACAAAAACGCCGAAAACTTTAACGTTGTCCGTCAAGACCGCCCGCACCAGCTCCGCGCCGCTGGTGGTGCCAAAGACGACTCTATCCTATGTCATCGATAATGCGCAAGAGGCAGCGAGCAAAGTAACGGTAGTCAAAAAGAAAACGCGTCTGAGCGCGGCCGCCGAGGCGGCCCAGGCCGAGGCGCTGGTGGCGCTCGACGCCCCGGCCAAGACCATCAAGGTGGCGCGCAAGCCGGCCGCCGTGGCCGCCGAGGCCGACCACGGCGCGGCCGACGCGGTTGTGGTGAAAACCGCACCGAAGTCCAAACTGGTCAAGGCCGCCAAGGCCGAGCCGGCGCCGGTGACCATCGTCACGGCCGGCCCGGCCGTCAGCCAGGTCACCGACGCCGCCACCTTGGCGTCGATCGACACCTCCGGCTATCTGCTGCCGAGCGTCAAGGTGCCGGGCCGGCGCGGCCGCAAGCCGTCCGAATTCACGCCGGAAAACGATGAAGTGGCGGCGTTGAACGCCGTCGAACGCGCCGAACTGAAGGCCGTGTCGAAGGCGCGCGAGCGCAAGGCCAAGGGCGGCGCGGCCGACCTGCTGGGCGTCGATTCGAAAACCTCGGCCGAGGACCTCGAGCGCCGCCGCAACCAGATCAAGAACCTGATCAACATGGGCAAGGAGCGCGGCTTCCTGACCTACGCCGAGATCAACGACCAACTGCCGGAAAACATCGTCGATCCGGAGGCGATCGAAGGCATCATCGCCACCTTCAACGACATGGGCATCGCCATCTACGAGCGCGCGCCCGAGGCCGACTCGCTGCTGCTGACCGACAGCGTGGCCACCGTCACCTCCGACGACGAGGTCGAGGCGGCCGCCGCCACGGCGCTGTCGACGGTCGACTCCGACTTCGGCCGCACCACCGACCCGGTGCGCATGTACATGCGCGAAATGGGCGCCGTCGCGCTGCTCACGCGCGAAGGCGAGATCGAGATCGCCAAGCGCATCGAGGGTGGCCTGAAGGACATGATCCAGGCCATCTCGGCCTGCCCGACGACGATCGCCGAGATCGTCGCGCTGGCGCGCAAGATCGAAGCGGACGAGCTCAAGGTCGACGAGGTGGTCGACGGCTTCGTCGACCTCAACGAAGCGAACAACGCGCCGGCCGTGGCCGCCGCGCCGGCCGCGCCGTCCGAGGACGACGAGGAAGAGGAAGAGGAAGTCGAAGAGGAGGACGGCGACGCCAACGGCGGCGCGGCCGGCTTCTCGACCGAGCAGCTGGCGCAGCTCAAAAAAGCCGCGCTGGAAAAATTCGACGTCATCTCGACCCAGTACGACAAGATGCGCAAGGCCGCCGGCGGTTACGGCTCGAAGGCATACGTGTCGGCGCAGGAAGCCATCTCGGCCGAACTGCTGGGCATCCGCTTCACCGCCAAGGTGGTTGAAAAGCTGTGCGACACCTTGCGCGGCCAGATGGAGGAAGTGCGCCACATCGAGCGCGCCGTGCTCGAGCTGTGCGTCAACAAATGCGGCATGCCGCGCGCCCACTTCATCAAGGTGTTCCCGGGCAACGAGACCGACCTGGACTGGGTCGACGGCGAGGTCGACTCGGCCTATCCGTACAGCGCCATCCTGGGGCGCAACGTGCCCGCAGTCAAAGAGCTGCAAAAGAAAATGATCGACCTGCAGGCGCGCGTGGCGCTGCCGCTGGCCGACCTGCGCAAGATCAACAAGCAAATGGCCGCCGGCGAGAAGCGCGCGCGCCAGGCCAAGCGCGAAATGACGGTGGCCAACCTGCGCCTGGTCATTTCGATCGCCAAGAAGTACATCAACCGCGGCCTGCAGTTCCTCGATCTTATCCAGGAAGGCAACATCGGCCTGTTGAAGGCGGTCGACAAGTTCGAATACCGTCGCGGCTACAAGTTCTCGACGTACGCGACGTGGTGGATCCGCCAGGCCATCACCCGTTCGATCGCCGACATGGCGCGCACCATCCGCGTGCCGGTGCACATGATCGAAACGATCAACAAGATGAACCGCATCTCGCGCCAGATCATGCAGGAAACGGGCAGCGAGCCGGACCTGGCGACCCTGGCCGTCAAGATGGAAATGCCGGAAAACAAAGTGCGCGAAATCATGAAGATCGCCAAAGAGCCGATCTCGATGGAAACGCCAATGGGCGAGGACGGCGATTCGCAGCTGGGCGACTTCATCGAGGACAACACCACGTTGGCCCCGCTGGACGCGGCGCTGCACGCGTCGATGCGCAACGTCATCAAGGAAGTGCTGGACTCGCTCACGCCGCGCGAAGCGAAGGTGCTGCGCATGCGTTACGGCGTCGAGATGTCGAACGACCACACGCTCGAAGAAGTGGGCAAGCAGTTTGACGTCACGCGCGAGCGGATCCGCCAGATCGAAGCGAAAGCGATGAGCAAGCTGCGCCAGCCGTCGCGCTCCGACAAGCTCAAAACGTTCCTGACGCAAAACTAATAAAAGGGAGGCCAAGCGCCTCCCTTTTTTCGGGGTCAAGTCTGTCATTTGGACACGAGCTGTGCCGTAGTCTGGGCTACGGCACAGCTCGTGTCCAAATGACAGACTTGACCCCGTTATTTTAGGGCGGTCGCCGCCGCCTCGGCCATCGCCCGATAGCCGGCCTCGTTCGGGTGCAGGTGGTCGCCGCTGTCGAAGGCGGCCAGCAAGTGAGTGGGGCGCGCCGGATCGCGCAGCACGCTCTCGAAATCGACCACCGCGTCGAACTCGCCCGATTCGCGTATCCAGGCATTGACCGCTTGCCGCTTGGCTTCGGCGCCATCCGAATGCACGAACGGTTTGCCGACCCCGCCGTAGGGCAGCAGCGTGGCCCCGCACAGCTTGACGCCTTGCGCGTGCGCGCGTGCTATCAGCGTGCGCATGCCGTCGATGATCTGCTGCGCCGATACCCGTTCGGCCGGCGACGCCAGCATGTCGCCGGCGCTGATGTCGTTGATTCCCTCGTGTAGCACGATCCAGTGCACGCCCGGCTTGTCGAGCGCGTCGCGCTCAAACCGCGTCAGCGCGCTCGGGCCGACGAACGGCTTGCTCGGCCCGTTGAGCAGGCGGTTGCCGGCGATGCCCGCGTTGACCACGGCGATCGACGCCGCCGCCAGGCGCGTCGCCAGCAGGTCCGGCCAGCGCGCGTTGGCGTCCTCGCGCGAGCCGATGCCGTCGGCGATCGAGTCGCCGACCACCACGATCGCGCGTGCCGGTCCGACGACGGCCACCTCGACATCGGTGAGGAAGTAGCGGCTGTCGTCGGTCGCCGCCGCCGGAAAATCGGTCGCTGCGGTGGCGTCGGCGGCGCCGCGGGCGATGTAGGCCGTTTGCAGGCCGGCGCCGTGGATGGTCGAGACCGCGGCGCCGTCGGGCAGGTACAGGCTCACGGCCAGCTCGCGCAGCGGCGCCACCGCCATGTCGAGCCGGTCGCTCAGGGCGCTGCCGCCAGGGGCGATGGTCACCGCGGGCCCGCCGGCGAAGCGCAGCGCGCCGCCGCTGCCCGCCTCGACGGCCGCGCCGGCCGCGCGCACAGCCACTTGCGCGGCGCCGATGCGCAACGGCGCCGTGCCATGGAGGTTGGACAGCCGGATGCGCACGCCGGCGCCGCCGACGCTGGCGCGCACGATCTGCCGGATGGTCTGGGGCGGCAGCGCCGCTCCGGCGCCGTCGGGAGCGGCGGCCCACGTCGCGACCCAGTCGCCCGGGGCCGCCGACCGGGCCGGCGCCGGTGCGCCCGTCAGCGCGAGCGCGAGGGAGAGGAGGGTGGCGGCGAGGCCAGGATGGCTAGGTTTCATTCATCGATCCCGAGGCGGTTGAGGTGCGAGAGCTGCCAGTCTACGGACGCGGTGCCGCGCTGGCAACGCGCGCGGCCGCATAGTGGGTATGCGCCGGCCGCATGGCGGCCTGGCCTGCTACGCGGAATTGAAATGGGTGACGCCGTGGTCGAAGCGGTGCAGCACGTCGAAGACCCGCTGCCGGAACCATTGGTGCGCCGGATCGGCATGGCTGCGCGCGTGCCACAGCAGCCAGTAGCGGTACAGCGGCGCCTCGAACGGCAGGGGCTTCCAGACGATCGGCGCCTGCGCCGCCAGCTTGATGGCGATGTGCTCAGGGATCGTCAGCAGCAGGTCGTTGTCGCCGACGATGCGCAGCGCCGACGAGAAAAACGGCACGGCCAGCCGCACGTCGCGGCGCAAACCGTGCCGCGCCAGCGCCTGGTCGACGAAGCCATCCTTGTCGCTGCCGCCGGTGATGCGGGCGTGTGGCCAGCGCGCGTAGTCGTCCAGCGTGAGCGCCCCGCGCGCCAGCGGATGGGTGGCGCGCATCGCGCACACCGGGCGGTCCTCGCCCATCGCGCGCCCGTGCAGGTTGTCCGGCACCAGGTCGGCGATGGTGGCCACCAGATCGACGCCCTCGTCGCTGAGCAGCCGGTAATAGCCCGGTTCCCACAGGCGGAAGGCGACGCCGGCGCGCGGCGCGTCCATGGCGACGGCGCCCGCCAGCGGCGGCAGCATATGGTCGGCCAGGTAGTCCGATCCGGCGATCGAGAACGTGCGGGCGCAGGTGGCCGGGGCGAAGGCGGGCGAGGCCATCATCGATTCGAGTGCGAGCAGCGTGGCCTTGAGCGGACCGCGCATCGCCTCGGCCCGTTGCGTGAGCACGAAACGCTGCCCTTCGCGGATCAGCAACGGATCGTCGAACTGGGCGCGCAACTGCGCCAGCTGGCGGCTGAGCGCGGACTGCGTCAAGTCCAGCATGGACGCCGCCACCGTCAGGTTGCGGGTGTCGAGCAGCGCGTCGAGCGAGCGCAGCAGATTCAGATTGGGGCTTGGAGGTGGCATGGGGCCTTCGATTGGACAATTCATCGATTCTAGCCAATCTTCGCCCGGCCGCGTCCATTCTCGTCGGGGTCAAGTCTGTCTTTTGGACACGAGCTGGACCGCCCCCCCCTTCGGGGAGGGTCAGTGCCGACATTCGGACACAAGCTCAACCGCAAATTTGCCTGGCCGGCGCTTTGCGGATCAGGCCGTGTCCAAATGTCGGCACTGACCCCGCCTTGATACGCATCAGGCCGTGTCCAAATGTCAGACTTGACCCCGATGTTATTGCATGAACCAGCCGTGGCTGACGACGAGCGATTGGCCCGTGAGGGCGTTCGACGGGAAGCTGGCGAACAGTAACGCGACCTCGGCGACGTCTTCGACCGTCGTGAACTTGCCGTCGACGGTGTCGGCCAGCATGACCTTTTTGATGACGTCGTTCTCGGAGATGCCCAGCGTCTTGGCCTGCTCGGGGATCTGCTTGTCCACCAGCGGCGTGCGCACGAAGCCCGGACAGATGACGTTGGCCCGCACGCCGTGCTCGGCCCCTTCTTTCGAGACCGCCTTGGCCAGGCCGATCAACCCGTGCTTGGCCGTGACGTAGGCCGATTTCAATTTCGACGCTTCCTTCGAGTGCACCGAACCCATGTAGATGACGCTGCCGTTGCCGGCCTTGTACATGTGCGGCAGGCAGGCCTTGGTGGTGAGGAAGGCGCCGTCGAGGTGGATCGATAGCAGCTTTTTCCACTCTTCATAGGGGAAGTCTTCGACCGGGTGGATGATCTGGATGCCGGCGTTGCTCACCAGCACGTCGATTTGCCCCCAGGCGGCGATCACCTCGGCGATGCCGGCGTTGACCTGCGCTTCGTCGGTGACGTTCATGGCGACGGCCATGGCTTGGTTGCCGGCGGCCTTGAGCTCGTCGGCGGTGGCCTGCGCCGCTTCGAGGTTGAGGTCGGCGATGACGATCTTGCCGCCCTCGCGCGCGTAGATCAGGGCGATTTCCTTGCCGATGCCGCTGGCGGCGCCGGTGACGACGCAGACTTTGTCTTTCAGTTTCATGTTCGGGGCTCCTTGGGTTGACGGGTGTCGACAAGCCATTACACCGCTTTACGGGGATGGCTGTCTACGCTCAAACGTACAGTGCGCCCCCCGGCTGAAGGGAGGGTTAAGGCGCGCGCCCGGCCGCGTGGAAAAAAAAGCCCCGGACCAGCCGGGGCGTTGAGCCGGGATGCGCTCGCGCGCCCGCTTAGCCGGTGTTGCGCAGGCCGGCCGCGACGCCGTTGATCGACAGGTGGATGCCGCGGTGCACGCGCTCGTCGGTGGCCTTGGCCGGATCGACCGTCAGCGCCCGGTGGCGCCTGATCAGCTCGACCTGCAAGTGGTTGAGCGGATCGAGATAGGCGATGCGGTTCTGGATCGAGCGCGCCAGCAGCGGGTTGCCCGTCAGGCGCTCGGACGCGCCGGTGATGCTCTCGAGCATGGTCAGCGTCGTCGCGTGCTCGTCGGTGATGCGCTTGAAGATGCGCTCGCGCAGCTCCTTGTCCTGCACCAGCTCGGCATAGCGCGAGGCGATCGCCAGGTCGGTCTTGGCCAGCACCATGTCCATGTTCGACAGCAGGGTGGCGAAGAACGGCCATTGCGCGAACATGGCCCGCAGCTGCGCCAGGCGCTGCTGCTGGTCGCCGTCGGCCACCCAGGCGCCGATGGCGCTGCCGAAGCCGTACCAGCCCGGCAGCAGCAGCCGGCACTGGCCCCACGAGAAGCCCCACGGAATGGCCCGCAAGTCCTCGATGCGCTTGGTCGACTTGCGCGAGGCCGGCCGCGAACCGAGGTTCAGCTCGGCGATCTCGGCGATCGGCGTGGCGCTGAAGAAGTAGTCGGTGAAGCCGGGCGTCTCGTACACCAGGTTGCGGTAGGCCTTGTAGGCGAGGTCGGAGATCTCGGCCATGACGGCCTCGAAGCCGCGCAACTGTTCGAGGTGGGCGCTGTCGTCCGGCTGCGGCATCAGGCTCGCCTCCAGCGTGGCGGCGACCAGCAGCTCGAGGTTGCGGCGGCCGATGTCCTTGTTGGAGAACTTCGAGGCGATGATTTCGCCCTGTTCGGTCAGGCGGATCTGGCCGTTGACGGTGCCGTGCGGCTGCGCCAGGATGGCCTCGTAGCTCGGGCCGCCGCCGCGGCCGACCGTGCCGCCGCGGCCGTGGAACAGGCGCAGCTTGACGCCGGCTTTTTCAAACACCGTCACCAGGTGCGTTTCGGCCTTGTACAGCTCCCACGTCGAGGTCAGGAAGCCGCCGTCCTTGTTCGAGTCCGAGTAGCCGAGCATGACTTCCTGGATGCTGCCCTGGCGCGCGATCAAGCCCTTGACCAGCGGCAGCGCCATGACCGCCTCCATGATGCCGGCGGCGCGCTGCAGGTCGGGGATGGTTTCGAACAGCGGGATCACCATCAGGTCGAGCTCGGCCTCGGTGCGCGCCTCGCCCTCGCCGGCGGCGATGCGCAGCAAGCCCATTTCCTTTTGCAGCAGCATCACTTCGAGCAGGTCGGAGACGGTCTCGGTGTGCGAGATGATGTAGTTGCGGATCGCGCGCGCGCCGTAGCGGTCGCGGATCCGGCGCGCCGCGCGCAGCACGCCGAGCTCCGAGTCGGTCTCGGCGCTGTAGCCGATGTACGGCGAGTACAGCAGGCGCGGCTGCGACAGCTCGCTCAGCAGCAGCGCCACCTTGGCGTCCTCGTCGAGCGCGGCGTAGGCCGGTTCGCCGCCGGCCTTGGCGAACAGCTCGGCCAGCACCCGCTCGTGGATGTCGGACGACTGCCGCATGTCGAGCGAGGCCAGGTGGAAGCCGAAGATGTCGGCCGCGCGCTTGAGCGTCGACAGGCGCGGGCGCACCAGCACCGCGCCGTGGTTGGCCTCCAGCGAGTCGACCAGCACTTGCAGGTCGGCGGCGAAACCGGCGGCGCCGGCGTAGGGCTCGGCGTGGCCGACCTCCTTGCGCAGGATGTTGGTCGCGCCGAGCGCGCGGGCGGTGGCGGCCAGGCGCGCATAGATGCCGATCAGCGCCCGGCGGTAGGGCTCGTCGGCGCGGTGGTCGGAGGTGTCGGGCGACTGGTCGGCCAGCGCCTGCAGGGCCGGCGTGCAGCCGATCATCAAGGTCGAGATCGACAGCTCGGCGCCCAGCGTGTGCGCCTCTTCCAGGTAGAAGTCGAGGATGGTGGTGGCCTGGCGCACCAGCGCGTGCTCCATGGTGCCGCCGTTGACGTTGGGGTTGCCGTCGCGGTCGCCGCCGATCCAGCTGCCCATCTGCACGTACGGCGCCTTGATCTGCTTGACCGCCGGTTCGAGCCCGTCGTCGGCGGCGTCGCCGTAGTGGTGGGCGATGTCGCTCTCGATGTCGTCGTACAACCCCGGCAGTTCGCGCAGGAAGGTTATGCGGTAATAAGAGAGCGCGTTTTCGATCTCGTCGGCCACCGTCAGCTTGGTGTAGCGCAGCATGCGGGTTTGCCACAGGGTGGCGATGCGCGCGCGCAGCAGGTGCATGTTGGCGGACTTTTCCTTGGGCGTGAGCGGCAGGTCGCGCTCGGCCAGCAGGCGGGCGATGTCGTGCTCGGCGTCGAGGATGGACTTGCGCTGCACCTCGGTCGGGTGGGCCGTGAGCACCGGGGCGATCAGCGCCTGGTCGAAGAACTCGCCGACGGTCTGTTCGCTCACGCCGGCCTCCTTGAGCTTGCACAGCGCGAAGCCGACGCTGCCCTTTTGCGGGTTCGAGCCGGCCAGCAGGTGGGCGCGGCGGCGGCGGATGTGGTGCTGGTCCTCGGCGATGTTGGCCAGGTGCGAGAAGTACGAGAACGCCCGCACCACCGAGATGGTCTGTTCGCGGGTGAGGATCTTGAGCATGCCGTCGAGTTCCTTGGCGGCGCCGGCGTCGGCCTCGCGCCGGAAGCGCACCGCCGTCTGGCGGATGGTCTCGACCACGGCGAACACTTCCTCGCCCTCCTGGTCGCGCAGCACGTCGCCGAGCAGGCGGCCGAGCAGGCGGATGTCTTCCTTCAGCGGCGCGTCCTTGTCCACGTCGGTGGCCGCGCCCGGTTGTTCAGCGATGTTGTCGTCGATTGCACTAGATTGTTTTGCCATGTGATAAGCCGCAAAGAGGTGAAATGTCGGTGCAAAGGCTGGTAGCCCGGTTCTGCAAGAAGGTGAGCATGATAAAATTTGTGATCTTAAACATGCGCGATGTACTGGCCCCGCGCCGGTAAGCGTCGGCTACAGCGAAAGAACTGGTTTTGAATACATCCGAAGTGGTGCCAACTCCCCCCTCCAGACTGGTGATCGCCTCGCGTGAGAGCCGCCTGGCCATGTGGCAGGCCGAGCACGTCCGCGAACGCTTGACATTATTATATCCGCAGTGCGATGTCAAAATTGTCGGAATGACGACAAGAGGTGATCAAATCCTGGATCGCACCTTGTCCAAGGTCGGCGGCAAGGGCTTGTTCGTCAAGGAGCTGGAGGTGGCCATGGCCGAGGGCCGCGCCGACCTGGCCGTCCATTCGCTCAAGGACGTGCCGATGGAGCTGCCCGACGGCTTCGCGCTGGCCGCCGTGCTCGAGCGCGAGGACCCGCGTGACGCCTTCGTCTGCAACGATTACGCCTCGCTGGCCGATTTGCCGCCGGGCGCCGTGGTCGGCACCAGCAGCCTGCGGCGCCAGGCGCTGATCGCGGCGCGCTACCCGCAACTGGTGATCAAGCCGCTGCGCGGCAACCTCGACACGCGCCTGGCCAAGCTCGACCGGGGCGACTACAGCGCCATCATCCTCGCCGCCGCCGGCCTCAAGCGCCTCGGCCTGGCGCGCCGCATCCGCGCCGTGCTCGCGCCCGAGGACAGCCTGCCGGCCGCCGGCCAGGGCGCGATGGCGATCGAGATCGCCGTGCGCGACGACGGCCTCGATTTGCAGGCGCTGCTGGCGCCGCTCAACGACCTGGCCACCGCGCAGGCCGTCACGGCCGAGCGCAAGGTGTCGAAGGTGTTCGGCGGCAGTTGCCAGATCCCGCTGGCGGCCTACGCCACCGTCGACGCCGGCCAGATGCACCTGCGCGCGATGGTCGGCACGCCCGACGGCAAGCGCGTGGCCAGCGCCGAGGTGCGCGGGCCGGCCGCCGATCCCGAGGCCCTGGGGCTGCAAGTGTCCGAACTGCTGCGCGCGCGGGACGCGGTCGGCATCCTGGCCGCCTGCCTGAGCGACGCCGCCCAGGCCGAGGAGGAGGCGCGCTCGCGCGAGCTCGGCGCCGACGGCTCGACCGGCGCGCGCCCGGTCTGACGGCCGCATGGGCAGCGCGATCGACGCCGGCATGACGGCGCGGGCGCACGCCCCGGCGGGCGCCCGATGACGGGCGCCGTCGTCATCACCCGTCCGCTGGCGCAGGCGCGCCCGCTGGCGGCGCGCGTGGCCGCGCTCGGGCGCGCGGTCGAGCTGCTGCCGCTGCTGGAGATCGCGCCGTTGCCCGACCAGTCCGGCCTGCTGGCGGCGCTGGAGCGCTTGTGCGCGCCCACGCCCGGCTATGCGCTGGTGGCGTTCGTCTCGCCCAACGCCATCGACGCCGCCTTCGCCCATATCGCCCGTTGGCCGGCCGGCGTGACGGCCGCCGTGGTGGGCGAGGGCAGCCGGCTGGCGCTGGCCGCGCACGGCGTGACCGGCGACCGGTTTGCCGTCGTCTGTCCGCCCGACAGCGGCCCCAGCGACTCCGAACACTTGTTGCGGACGCTGGACCTGGGCGCGCTCAAGGACCGGGACGTGCTGATCATCCGCGGCGAGAGCGGGCGCGAGCTGATGGCCGACGGCCTGCGCGCGGCCGGCGCCCGGGTCGACGTGGTGCCGGCCTACCGGCGCTCGGTGCCGGCGCTGACGCCGGCGCTGGCGGCGCGACTGCGCCACCTGCTCGCGGGCGATCACGACTGGATCGTCACCAGTTCCGAGGCCTTGCGCGGCCTGTGCGCATTGCTGGCCGAGCTCGACGCGCAAGGGCCCGCCGGCGCGCCGTCATCTGTTGTGTCGATGCAACAACAGCATTTGATCGTGCCGCACGCCCGAATTGCCGAAACTGCAAGCGAATTGGGCTTTTCCCGTCTGACGCTCACCGGATCAGGCGACGAACGCCTGCTGGCCGCGTTACAATCACGCCTATGAACGATTTGCCTACATTACCCGACCCAGTCGCCCAGACCGGCCCCGCCTCCGGCGCCGCCGCCGAGTCCCCGTCCGCGCCGCCGGCGCCGCCGTCCGAGCCGCGCCTGCTCGAAACGCTGCAGCAGCCGCGCATCCTGCTCGGCGGCGTGGTGGTGCTGGCCGCGCTGCTGGCGGCCCAGACCTGGTCGACCCACAACAAGATGGGCAAGCTGCGCCAGGAGATGGCGCTGCGCCTGCAAAAGGGCGACTCGTCCAACGCCGAGACCGGCGCGCTGGCGCGCGCGGTGCAGGAAACGAGCCGCGAGCTGCAGATCAAGGTCGGCCTGCTCGAGAGCAAGCAGCTCGAGGCGCAAAGCCAGCAGCTCGCGCTCGAACAGCTGTACCAGGACTTGTCGAAGAACCGCGACGAGTGGGCGCTGACCGAGATCGAGCAAGTGCTCTCGACCGCCAGCCAGCAGCTGCAACTGGCCGGCAACGTGCCGGGCGCGCTGATCGCGCTGCAAAACGCCGACCGCAGCCTGTCGCGCTCGGACAAGCCGCAATTCATCACGATCCGGCGCGCCATCGCCAAGGACACCGACAAGCTCAAGGCGCTGCCAAGCGTGGACTCGGTCGGCGTCGCGCTGCGGCTCGACAACGTCATCGCCCAGATCGACAACCTGCCGATGCTGTCGGACGAAAAGCCGACCTTGCCGGCGCCGGCGCAGCGGCTGGCCAGGGGCAAGCCCGCGCTCGACAAGCACGGCAAGCCGGTGGCCGCCGCCGACGCCGGCGAGCCCCATCCGTGGCTGCTGGCGCTGCAAAACACGTGGAACGGCTGGAGCGGCGAGATGTGGACCGACGTGCGCCAGTTGATCCGCGTGCGCAGCGTCGAGACGCCGGACGCGCTGATGGTCTCGCCGACGCAAGCCTATTTCCTGCGCGAGAACCTCAAGCTGCGCCTGCTCAACGCGCGCATGGCGCTGCTGTCACGCAATGAGACCGCGTTCCGCGCCGACCTGATCGCCGCCCAGGAAGCGCTGGTCAAGTACTTCGACACGCGCGCCAAGAACACCCAGACGGTGCAGGCGCTGCTGCGCCAGGTGCAGACCAGCAACCTGGCGATCGAGATGCCGACCTTGTCGGACAGCCTCAACGCCGTGCGCAACTACAAAGCGAAGCAATAGCCATGCGATTATTTCTCTGGATAGTCGCCCTGATGGCCGCCGCCATCGGCATCGCCGTGACGGCGCGCTTCAACCCGGGCAACGTGGTGCTGTTCTACCCGCCGCACCGGATCGACCTGTCGCTCAACTTCTTCTGCGTGCTGGCCGCGGCGCTGTTCGTGTTCCTGTACGCGGTCATCCGCGCGCTGCGCGCCACGCTCAGGATGCCGGCCAAGGTGGCCGCCTACCGCCAGCAAAAGCGCGAGCGCGACGGCAACAAGGGCCTGCGCGAAGCGTTGAAGGCGCTGTTCGAAGGGCGCTTCGGCCATGCCGAAAAAGCCGCCGCGCGCGCCTCCGAGCTGCCGGAGAACGCCGGCGTGGCCGCGCTGATCGGCGCGCGCGCCGCGCACCGCATGCGCCAGGGCGCGCGGCGCGACCAGTGGCTCGCCAAGCTCAACGACGACAACGCGATGAAAACGGCGCGCCTGATGACGATGACCGAACTGCTGGTCGACGACCACCAGCCGGAGGCCGCGCTCGACGCCGTGCGCGAGCTCAACGCCAGCGGCACGCGCCACCTGCACGCGCTGCAATGGTCGCTCAAGGCGCAGCAGCAGGCCAAGAACTGGCCGGAGGTGCTGCGCCTGGTGCGCTCGCTCGACAAGCACCGCGCGCTGCATCCGGCGTTGTCGGCGCGGCTGCGCGAGCTGGCCTACGCCGATTTGCTGTCGGACCAGGCCAACGACGCCGAATCGCTGCAGCGGGTGTGGTCGACGGTGCCCACGAGCGACCGCATCAAACCCTACGTCGCCTGCCTGGCCGCCACCGCCTTCAACGCGCGCGGGCTGCACGACGAGGCGCGCCTGGTGGCCGAGGAAGCGCTGGCCGCCGACTGGGACGAGCGCGTCGTCCGCGCCTACCGCGAGGCGGCCGCGCCGGCCGGCTCGGCGGCGTTGCTGGCGCAGATCGAGGCCTGCGAAAAATGGCTGCACGCGCGCCCGACGGACGCCGAACTGGCGCTCACGCTCGGCTCGCTGTGCCTCAAGCAAAAACTGTGGGGCAAGGCGCAGCGCTACCTGGAACAGGCGTTGTCGGACGCGGCCGATGCGCGCATGGTGCGCGAATCGCACCTCAAGCTGGCGCAGCTGCACGAAGCGCTGCAGCAGCACGACGAAGCGGCCAACCACTACCGCCAATGCGCGTTGGCGACCGTGCTGTAAGCGCCCCGTCGTCGCGGGGGGAGGGGCCGGCGCCGTGATGGCCCCGGCCCCTGTTGATTCATGGCTCGGTACGCTTGCGCACGGACGCCGGCCGGGTCAGGGCGCACCATGTGTGCACTGGCCGCCGATCGGTTATTCGACCGCTCGACCATGCGGCCGTGCGCAGCGCCTCCCACCTCAAGGAAAACCCCATGTCGTTTCAACACGCAGTCGTCTGGCTCGACCAGACCGAAGCCCACGTTATCCATTTCACCCGCGACGACGCTGAAACCGAAGTCATCAAGACCACCTCGCAGCACAAGAAGGCCGGCGTCGTCGGCAACAACCGCGCGGAGGAAGACACCGGCTACATGGACGAGGTCATCGCCGCCATCACCGAAGCGAAGCAAATCCTGGTGGTCGGCCCCGGCCAGGAAAAGCTCGCCTTGATGCGCCACATGACCAAGAGCCACGCCGGCACCGCCGACAAAGTGGTCAGCGTCGAAACGGTCGACCACCCGAACGACGGCCAGTTGCTGACCTATGCGCGCAAGTACTTCGTCAAGGCCGACCTGACGCATTGAGCGTCAACCCGGAGCAATCCGGAGGGTCAGCAATCCGGAGGGTCAGTGCCGACATTCGGACATTCGGGAACTTCGGTCAATTCACAAAGTTCCCCTTTTTCTTGATTTGTCCGAATGTCGGCACTGACCCTCCCAAAAATTTCCGCACGGTAGTGCTGCAACGCACAAGCTCCCTGGAGTTCGCTATAATTGCGGAGTTAAAAATTTGTCAGCACAACAACGAGGAAACCCATGAGCTTGAATAAAGTGCCTTCCGGCCGCGATTTGCCAAACGACTTCAACGTGATCATCGAGATCCCGATGAACGCCGATCCGATCAAGTACGAGGTCGACAAGGATTCGGGCGCGATCTTCGTCGATCGCTTCATGGGCACCGCCATGCATTACCCATGCAACTACGGCTACGTGCCGAACACCCTGTCCGACGACGGCGATCCGGTCGACGTGCTGGTCATCACCCCGTTCCCGCTGATCCCCGGCGTGGTGGTGCGCTGCCGTCCGATCGGCGTGCTGAAAATGACCGACGAGTCCGGTGAAGACGCGAAAGTGCTGGCCGTGCCGGTCGACAAGGTGCTGTCGATCTACAGCCACTGGCAGAAGCCCGAAGACTTGAACGAACTGCGCCTGCGCCAGATCCAGCACTTCTTCGAGCACTACAAAGACCTCGAAAAAGGCAAGTGGGTCAAGATCGACGGCTGGTACGGCCCGGAAGAAGCCAAACAGGAAATCCTCAACGGCGTCGCTTCGTACAACAAGGAATCTGCGGCGTAATGCCGCTCCCCGGCCGGCCCGACCAGGCGGCCGGCGGAAAAACAGCCCCATGCGGCCCCGTGCGCGCATGGGGCTTTTTTTATGTGCTCAGGCGTACGGCGTGCCGGCCAGTGCGGCGTTCACGCCCACCGCGCCCTGGTCGACCAGCGCCAGAAACGCCGCCCGCGCCGCCTGCGCGTCGCCGGTTTGCCGAAACACGCGGTGGCCCTGGATCAACGCCACCGTCCAGGTCGCCGACAGCAGGCCGGCCGCCAGTTGGGCGTCCGGGTCCTCCGGTGGCCGCCCCGCGCAGGCGGCCAGCTCCTGCGCCACCATCTGCCAGAGCTCGTTGCGGATCGCCCTGGCGCGCGCCTTGAGCGTGTCGCTGCCCTCGATCGTGTCGACGAAGCCGAGGCTGTCGGCGGAAAAGCGCACGTAGGGCCGCTGTTGCGCGATCATTTGGTGCGCCAGCAGGCGCAGGGTTTCCACCGGCGCGACGCCGGGATCGCCCGTCCGCAACGCCGCCCGCACGGCCTCGCGCGCCTCCTCGTCGCGGTCGAAGAACATGTCCTCCTTGCGCGGAAAGTGGTTGAACACCGTCATCCGTCCGACGTCGGCGGCCGCCGCGATTTCGTCCACGGTCACGTGGTCGAAGCCGCGCTCCAGGAACAGCCGCGTGGCGGCGTTGGAGATGGCCTGCCGGGTGGCGAGGCGCTTGCGGGAGCGCAGATCGGATGGCGTTGACATGGCGGGCATCATAGCATATCGTATATATACTTAGTACATCTTGGGATTGGGTATGGATATTTATGATGTCGTGGTGGCCGGCGCCGGACCGGTCGGCCTGTTCCTCGCCTGCGAGCTGGCGCTGGCCGGTTGCGCGGTGCTGGTGCTGGAGAAGGCGCAGCTGCCACAGTCGCCGCTCAAGCGGGTGCCGTTCGGGCTGCGGGGCTTGTCGGCGCCGACGATCGAGGCGCTGGACCGCCGCGGTTTGCTGGACGAACTTGCCGCGCCGGCGCTGCGCGCGCCGTTCGGCCAGCCCGACGCGCAAGCGCGCCGCCAGGCCGGCCACTTCGCCGGCATCCCTTTTTATCTGGACGATATCGATACCGCGCGCTGGACGCGCCGCCTGCCCGGCGCCACCGCCGCCAGCATGCTGTGCGAGCTGGAGATGCTCGAATCCGTGCTGGCCCGCCGCGCCATCGCCTCGGGCGTGGAAATCAGGCGCGGCGTCGCCGTCACCGGCTTGCTGCGGACGGTCGACGCGGTGACCGTGCTGGCGGACGGCGCGTCCTTCCGCGGCCGGTGGCTGGTCGGTTGCGACGGCGGCCGCAGCGTGGTGCGCAAGGCGGCGGGGTTCGCGTTCGCCGGCACCGAGCCGGAAACGACCGGCTATTCGGCGGCGCTCGAGCTGGCCGACGCGGACCAGCTCAAGCCGGGCCGCAACCCGACGCCGACCGGCATGTACTTCCAGTCGCAACCCGGGTTCCTGGTCATGCAGGAGTTCGACGGCGGCGCCGGCCATGGCGCCGGGACGGTCACGCCCGAGCATCTGCAGGCGGTGCTGCGGCGCGTCTCGAACACCGGCGCGACCATCCGCGCCGTGCACGCCGCCACCACCTGGAGCGACCGCGCGCGCCAGGCCACCCGCTACCGCGCCGGCCGCGTGCTGCTGGCCGGCGACGCCGCCCACATCCACGCGCCGCTGGGCGGGCAGGGGCTCAACCTGGGCATCGGCGACGCCATGAACCTGGGCTGGAAGCTGGCGGCGGCCATCCACGGCCGCGCCGCGCCGGGCCTGCTCGACAGTTATCACGACGAGCGGCAACCGGTCGGCGCCCAAGTGCTGGAGTGGTCGCGGGCCCAGGTGGCGCTGATGCGGCCGGACCCGCACGCGCGCGCGCTGCACGCGGTCATGCGCGAACTGGTCGCCACGCGCGACGGCGCCACCCATATCGCCGCGCGGGTGTGGGGCGTCAACACCGGATACGACTTCGGCGGCGGCCATCCGTTGACCGGCCACAGCGTGCCGAACTTCGAGCTGGAGGACGGCGCGCGGATTGGCGAGCTGATGCGGGATGGCCGGGGCATCGTGCTTGATTTCGGCGCCGACGGCGCGTTGGCGGCGCTGGCCGGCGGCCATGGCGGCCGGCTGCGCTATGTGCGCGGCAGACCGAAGGAGGCATTGGGTGTCGGCGCCGCGCTGATAAGGCCCGACGGCATGGTCGCCTGGGCCGCCGGCCCGGCGGGCACGGCGCCGGCCCGGGCCGACCATGCGGCCGAGGCGGCGCGGCGCTGGTTCGCCTAGGCGGGCGACGCGCCATCGGCCGCCTCGGCGGCCTCGGCCTCGCGCCGCAGGCGCGACATGTATTGCGGCGTAATGCCCAGATACGAGGCGATGGCGCGCTGCGAGATGCGCGCCTCGAGCCCCGGGTATTCCTCGCGGAAGGCGGCGAGCCGCTCCTGGGCCGAGCTCTCGCCGTTGGCGTAGGCGCGTTGCGCCAGGCTTTGCAGGCCGTGCATGGCCGCCTGCAGGTGATAGTGCTGCAACACCTCGTGCTGGGCGCGCAGCACGCACGCCTGCGCCCAATCGAGCGTGAAGCCGTGGATGCTGGTCTCGGCCACCAGGAACTGCACCGCCGGCTGGCCCGTCTCGCCGGTGATCAGGTCGGTCAATGTGGTGGCCGATTCGCCTTCGCGGAAAAAGCGCAGCGTCATCTCGACGCCGTCGCGGTTGAAAAAGCCGCTGCGCGCCACGCCGCTGGCGAGCCAGTGCACCTGAGTGGCCGGCACGCCGGCTTGCTGCAGGAACTCGCCTTTGCGCACGTGGAACGGCTCGGCGATCGTCGCCAGCAAGTTGGTCACGTTGGTGTACGAGTCTTCACTGACGTTGATACGCTTCATCGTGGCCGATTTGAAGCGGTTCCGTTGTTGTATAAAATCTGCATTCATGCTGTGTGTGCCACATTCCTCATAAAACCATACAACGGGGCATAGAGTATAGGCGCGATTGAAAATGCTGTGAAGCAAACTGGTTTCATCCCGCTGGACATAATTGTATCTGCAATATTTCCACCATATTTTAACCCGCCAATGAAATGTAACCCGTTCGCGGAACCGTTTTCGCGCGCGTCGATCCGACGCCGGCCGGCCCGCGTCGAGAGCCGTGTGGGGCGCTGCGTTCCCACGCGCCGGCTTGGTTGCGATTACAATAAAGGTCCAAGCTACTAGAAGGAGTTACCCATGGACGCAAAAGCCTCCAAGATCGATATCGGCCTGTCCGACGAAAGTCGCGCCAACATCGCCGCCGGCCTGTCCGGCCTGCTGGCG
This sequence comes from uncultured Duganella sp., assembly GCA_963513825.1. Classification (GTDB taxonomy): domain Bacteria; phylum Pseudomonadota; class Gammaproteobacteria; order Burkholderiales; family Burkholderiaceae_D; genus Rugamonas. Next base: position 13,963 of record CAUPRW010000023.1, on the reverse strand, counting down.
GACAGCTACACGCTGTATTTGATGACCCACAATTTCCATTGGAACGTTAAAGGTCCGATGTTCAACAGCCTGCATCAGATGTTCATGGCGCAGTACACCGAGCAGTGGACCGCGCTGGACCTGATCGCCGAACGCATCCGCGCGCTCGGTTATCCGGCGCCGGGCACGTACACCGAGTTCGTCAAGCTGGCCACCATCAAGGAGGTCGAGGGCGTGCCGAAGGCGATGGAGATGGTGCAGCATCTGGTCACGGCGCAGGAAGCGACCGCGCGCACCGCGCGCAAGCTGTTGCCGCTGGTCGAGGGCGCGGACGATCAGCCGACCGCCGATTTGCTGGCCACGCGCCTCGATACGCACGAAAAAACCGCGTGGATGTTGCGTAGTTTGCTGGAAGAGTGATTGCCTTGGGCGGATTGGCTTGGCCCGGTCCGCTTGGTTTGCGCCGCTGGCGGCCCGGCGATGTCGGATTACGGCGTTCCGCCTAATCCGACCTACGCTACGTCGCTGACGGCTTGAACGGGACGTGCTCGCCAAGCTCGTCGATGTATTGGTTCATCGCGGCCGTTTCCTGTTGCAGGAAGTCGGCGATGGCGTCGGCGAAGCGCTCGTCGGCGATCCAGTGCGCCGACCAGGTCGGCGTCGGCACCAGGCCGCGCGACATCTTGTGCTCGCCCTGGGCGCCGCCCTCGAAGCGGGCGATGCCGTGCCGGATGCAGTATTCGATCGATTGCACGTAACACGTCTCGAAATGCAGCCCCGAGACGAACTCCTGCGTGCCCCAGTAGCGGCCGTACATGATGTTGCCGCCCACCAGATTCAACGCCACCGCCACCGGCTCGTCGCCGCGCTTGGCCAGCACGATCATCAGGCTGTCGGGCACTTCCTCCAGCAAACGCTCGAAGAACTTGAACGTCAGGTAGGGCTTGGAAAAGTGCGCGTGGTAGGTCGACACATAGCAGCTATAGAAGAAGCGCAACACCTCGGGCGTGATCGCGCGCCCGGCCAGATGCTCGAAGCTGATGCCCGCGTCATGCACGCGGCGCCGGTCCTGGCGGATCTTCTTGCGCTTTTCCATCTTGAAGCTGGCCAGGAAGGCGTCGAAGTCGGCATAGCCCGGGTTCTCCCAATGGAACTGCACACCCTCGCGCAGCATGAAGCCGGCCGCCGCCAGCGCTTGCCGGTCCTGCTCGTCGGGGAACAGGATGTGCAGCGACGATGTCTCGAGCTGCCGCGCCACCTGCAGCGCGGCGCGCGCCAGCAACGCGCGGTCTGCCGGCGCGCGCGCCAGCAGCCGCCCGCCGGTGACCGGCGTGAACGGCACCGCCGACAGCAGTTTCGGATAGTAGGGGATGCCGTTGCGGTGGAAGGCGTCGGCCCAGGCGTGGTCGAACACGTATTCGCCACGGCTGTGGTCCTTCAAGTACAGCGGCATGGCCGCCGCCAGCGCGCCGTCGCGGTGCATGACCAGGTAGCGCGGCGTCCAGCCGGTCTGCGCCGAGGCGCAGCGCGTGTCATGCAGCGCGTGCAGGAAGGCGTAGCCCAACGTCGGATTGTCGCCGGCGATGGCCCGCCACTGCGCCGGGTCGATGGTTTCCAGTGAGTCGATGATCGAAAACTCTGCTTCTGACACGCTACGCTCCGGCTTTGATGGTGGCGCCAGTCTAGCCTATCTGGCGGTGGGCTGTCGGCCGGCGGCGTGCCGATGAGCATGCGATAATTGGTTTTTGTTCGCCCGCGCACGCGAAAGAGACTTCACATGAGCTCCAACTTCCTCAATTTGTACACGCACGACTTCGCCCGGGTGGCGATCGCCGCGCCGGTGTGCCGGGTCGCCGACCCCGCCCACAACGCCGCGCAAACCATCGCGCTGGCCGGGCAGGCGGCCGCGCGCGGCGCCGCGCTGGTGGCGTTTCCCGAGCTGGGGCTGTCGGCCTACACCTGCGACGACCTGTTCCACCAGCGCGCCTTGCTCGACGGCTGTCTCGAGGCGCTCGACGCCATCGTCGCCGCCTCGGCCCAGTGGCAGATGGCGCTGGTGGTGGGCGCGCCGCTGCGGGTCGAGCACCAGCTCTACAACTGCGCGGTGGTCATCGCCAACGGCCAGATCCAGGGCGTGGTGCCCAAGAGCTACCTGCCCAACTACGGCGAGTTCTACGACGCGCGCCAGTTCAGCAGCGGCGACTACGCGGTCGCCACCGAGATCGATCTGCTCGGCGAGCGCGTGCAGTTCGGCTCCGGCCTGCTGTTCGAGGTGGCCGACCTGCCGTTGCTCAAATTCCACGTCGAGATCTGCGAGGACGTGTGGGTGCCGATTCCACCGTCGTCGTTCGCGGCGCTGGCCGGCGCCACGGTGCTGGTCAACCTGTCGGCGTCGAACGCGCTGGTGGGCAAGGCCGGCTACCGCAACCAGCTGGTGTCGCAGCAGTCGGCGCGCTGCATCGCCGCCTATCTGTACACCTCGGCCGGCGGCGGCGAATCGACCACCGACCTGGCCTGGGACGGGCAGGGCGTGATCTGCGAGAACGGCGAGATGCTGGCCGAGTCCAGGCGCTTCACCGACGAGCCGAGCCTGACCTTCGCCGACATCGATCTCGAACGCCTCTCGCGCGAGCGCATGCGCATGAACACCTTCGCCCAGTCGGTGCAGCGCCACGCGGCCGAGGTCAACAAGTTCCGCACGGTGTTCTTCGAACTCGAGATCGGGCGCGAGGCGCCGCTGGCGCTGGAACGCTGCGTCGAGCGCTTCCCCTACGTGCCGTCGGACGCGCGCCGCCGCGACGAGCGCTGCAACGAGGTCTACAACATCCAGGTGCAGGCGCTGGCGCAGCGTCTGGGTTCGAGCGGCATCCAGAAGGTGGTGATCGGCGTCTCCGGCGGGCTCGACTCGACGCACGCGCTGCTGGTGTGCGCGCGCGTGATGGACAAGCTCAAGCTGCCGCGCACCAACATCCTGGCCTACACGATGCCCGGCTTCGCCACCGGCGAGCGCACCTTGCGGCAGGCGCACGCGTTGATGAAGCTGGTCGGCTGCTCGGCCCAGGAAATCGACATCCGCCCCAGCTGCATCCAGATGTTCAAGGATTTGAACCATCCGTACGCGCAAGGGCAGGCGCAGTACGACATCACGTTCGAGAACGTGCAGGCCGGCGAGCGCACCAACCACCTGTTCCGGCTGGCCAACCACCACCACGCCATCGTCGTCGGCACCGGCGACCTGAGCGAGCTGGCGCTGGGCTGGTGCACCTACGGCGTGGGCGACCACATGTCGCACTACAACGTCAACGCCAGCGTGCCGAAGACGCTGATCTCGCACCTGGTGCGCTGGGTGGCCGAGTCCGGCGTGATCGGGCGCAACGACGCGCAAGTGCTGCTCGACATCCTCGGCACCGAAATCAGCCCCGAACTGGTGCCGGGCACGGCCGAAGGCCAGCCCGAGCAGCGCACCGAAAGCACCATCGGCCCGTACGAGCTGCAGGATTTCAATCTGTACTACGTGCTGCGCTTCGGATTCCGGCCGTCGAAGGTCGCGTTCCTGTCGCTCAACGCCTGGCAAGACCGGGAGCGGGGGCGCTGGCCCGACGGCGACCATGTCACCCGCAACCAGTACGACCTGGCGGCGATCAAGAAAAACCTCGGCATCTTCCTCGACCGTTTCTTCCGCACCAGCCAGTTCAAGCGCAGCTGCGTGCCGAACGCGCCCAAGGTCGGCAGCGGCGGATCGTTGTCGCCGCGGGGTGACTGGCGGGCGCCGAGCGACGCGCAAAGCGTGGTCTGGATGGACGAATTACGCGCCATTCCGGTGCAGGACTAGCGAAAAATAAGGGAAAACGGCGGCTTTCGGGCCGCTTTTTCAGTCGGGAGTGGACAGTCGGGAGTTGTCGATTACAATACACTCAAACGCTTGCGGATCGCCGGCTACAGATTGATTGAATTTAGATTGCCCATAAGGAGAAGTCATGAAACAGATTACCGCTGTGATTAAGCCGTTCAAACTGGACGAGGTGCGCGAGGCACTGGCTGAAGTCAACGTTACCGGCCTGACGGTCACCGAAGTCAAGGGTTTCGGCCGCCAGAAGGGCCATACCGAACTGTATCGCGGCGCGGAATATGTCGTCGACTTCCTGCCGAAGGTCAAAGTGGAAGTGGTGGTGGACGACGGCGTGGCCGAGCAAGTGGTCGACGCCATCATCAAGGCCGCGCGTACCGGCAAGATCGGCGACGGCAAGATCTTCGTGCAGAACGTCGAGCAGGTGATCCGCATCCGCACCGGCGAGACCGGCGCCGACGCCGTCTAAGCGCACCCCGCGCACCCCATTCAATGCCGGCCTAGCCGGCATTTTTTTTGCCCGCAACATCGGGGTCAAGTCTGTCATTTGGACACGGACTGAAGCGTAAGAGGCTTCGGGGCGGCCAAGCCACAGCGGCGTTCGCGTCTAGCGCTCAGCTCGTGTCCAAATGACAGACTTGACCCCCGTGTTGCGCTGCAGTTTACGCATATCGTTGTTTGGTTATATTACTTTGGATTTTCTAGGCGGATTAGTAATATAGACACGCTGTCCACTACCGGGATGCGAAAGCGGGGACGTTACGCGCAGTCATAAACGAAGCGCGGATACGCCTTGGTGCCGGCCACGCGCGCCGAGCCGGCCTCAATACTTGTTACACATACCTATAATCGAACGCGCCGGCCACGATGCCGGCGCGGCGGGCGGATACGCTCGCTTTAAACATGGACAACGCTATGCAACAGAAAAAAATCGCAGCCGCCATTGCGGCCGCGTATGGGTTGGTCTTCGCCATCGCCGCCCAGGCCAGCGCGGACCCGGACGCCGCAACGCCGCCCGCCACCACCGGCTCGACCGCCGCCGCCACTACCACCGCCACTGCCGCCGCCACTGCCGCCGCGACAACCGCCGCCACGGAGGTTGCCGATGCCTCCCAGGAGGTGGTCGCCCGCGTGACCGTTTCCACCCGCCGCCGCAACGAGACGTCGCAAAGCGTGCCCACCACCATGAGCGTGCTCGACGCGAACAGCCTGGAAAACAACCGCGTCTACCGCGTGCAGGACTTGCAGCAACTGCTGCCGAGCACCACCGTCAACTACGTCCACGCCCGCCAGATGAGCTTTGCCGTGCGCGGACTGGGCAACAACCCGGCCAGCGACGGCCTCGAGGGCAGCGTCGGCGTCTACCTCGACAACGTTTACCTGGCCCGCCCCGGCATGGCCGCCTTCGACGCGCTCGACATCCACCAGCTCGAACTGCTGCGCGGCCCGCAAGGCACCTTGTTCGGCAAGAACACCACCGCCGGCGTGCTCAACATCACGACCAGGCAGCCGACCTTCCGCACCGAAAACAGCGCGCAACTGTCGATCGGCGAGCAAGGCTACGCGCAGGGCAAGGCGGTGCTGTCGGGCGCGTTCTCGGACACGGCGGCCGGCCGCATCGCGCTGTACAAAACCCACGAGGACGGCTACATCACCAACATCCACAACGGCGACAAGGTCCAGGGCGGCGACCGCCAGGGCGTGCGCGCGCAATTGTTGCTGGAGCCGAACGAGCGCCTCAGCGCGCGCCTGATCGCCGACTACAACGTCGAGGATTCCAACAACGGCACGCTGATCTTCTACAGCGCCGGCCCGAGCGGCCGCTTCCTGACCCAGGCCGCCGCCGTCGGCGCCCATCCGGTCACCGATCCGACGCTGCGCCAGGTCAACCTCGACAATGGCTCGCACGTCGACGTGCACCAGGGCGGCGTCTCGGGCGAAGTCAACTGGAAGCTCGACAACGACTACAAGCTCACCTCGATCAGCGCCTACCGCTTCTGGGATTTCACGCCGCACAACGAGGACGGCCTCGACGTGCCCGTCGTGCTCAACGTCGGCGCCTCCACCCGCCACCGCCAGTTCACGCAGGAGTTCCGGCTGGCCACGCCGCTCGGGCGCGCCGTCGAATCGGTCGTCGGCGCCTACTACTATTACCAGAACCTCGACAACACCAACTTCACCGTCAACGGCCCGCTGGCGGACCGCTTCAACGCCACGCCGGCCGGCGCCTGGAGCAACGTCAGCAGCTACGCCGACGGCCATCTGCGCGTCAACAGCTACGCCTTGTTCGCGCAATCGATCTGGCATGTCGATCCGCAATGGGACCTCACCGCCGGCCTGCGCGCCACCTACGAGGACAAGCTGGCCCGCGTCAGGCGCGACGCCCCGATCGGCGCGCCCGTCGCCGGCGCCGCGCTGGCCTCGCGCAACGCCCGCTACGGCGTCTACAACTCGGGCGACGTGCGCCTCAATAACCTGAGCCCGTCGGCGCTGCTGACGCTCGCCTACAAGCTCGACACCGACGTGCTGGCCTTCGGCAGCGTGTCGCACGGCGAGAAGTCCGGCGGCATCAACCTGGCCGTGCCCGGCGCGGCCGGCGCCTCCTCGCTCAAGGTCGACAACGAAAAGGCCAACAACCTGGAATTGGGCATCAAGAGCAATCTGCTGGGCCGGCGCGCGCAGGTCAACGCCAGCCTGTTCTGGAACGAGGTGCACGGTTACCAGAACAACGCCTACGACCCCGTCAGCGCCACGTCCTACCTGACCAACGCCGGCGACGTGCGCAGCCGGGGCCTCGAGCTCGACACCAGCCTGGTGGTCGCGCGCGGCTTTACGCTGGGCGCCAACGGCTCGTTCAACGACGTCAAGTACACGCACTACCGCAACGCGCCGTGCCCGGCCGAGCGTCCCGGTCCTTCCTGCGACCTGTCGGGCCGGGCGGCGTTGGTCAACGCGCCGCGCTGGATCGGCAACCTCAGCGCGCAATACGCGCACGCGCTGGCGGCCAACGTCGAAGCCTACGGCAACATCAACTACGCCTATCGCGGCGCCACCTACGGCACGCTCGACGCCTCCGAGTACGCGCGCATTCCCGCCTACAGCCTGACCAACCTGTCGGCCGGCGTGAAGCTCAAGAGCGGCGCGACCCGCTGGGACGTGTCCGTCTGGGCCAAGAACGCCTTCGACAAGCAGTACTACACCAGCATGTGGAACACCAACCCGAGCGCCTACAACACCGTCATCGGCACGCCGCGCCAGGTCGGCCTGACCGCCCGCGCGGATTTCTAAAGGAACCAGCAATGAACAACGCAGACCACGACACCGGCAACAACGCCAACCAAGGCCGCCGCCGCATCCTGAAAACACTGCCAGCGCTGGCGCTGGCCGGCTATGTGCCGGGCGCCCAGGCCGCCGGCGCGCGCCAGCCGAACATCGTCTTCATCCTGGCCGACGACCTCGGCCACGCCGACCTGGGCGTCTACGGCCAGACCGACTTCAAAACGCCGCACCTGGACAAGCTGGCCGCCCAGGGCCTGCGTTTGACCCAGGCCTACGCCAACTCGGCGGTGTGCTCGGCGACCCGCTTCGCGTTGATCACCGGCCGCTACCAGTACCGCCTGCGCGGCGGCCTGGAGGAACCGATCGCCGGCGCTTCGGACACGCTGGGCCTGCCGCCGTCGCATCCGACCCTGCCGTCGCTGTTGAAAAAACAGGGCTACGGCACGGCGCTGATCGGCAAGTGGCACCTCGGTTACCTGCCCACTTTCGGCCCGCTCAAAAGCGGCTATGACAGCTTCTTCGGCAACTACGGCGGCGCCATCGATTACTTCACCCACAAGCCCGGCGTCGGCCCGGCCGTGAAGGAGGATTTGTACGAGGGCGAGGTGCCGGTGCAGCAGATCGGCTACTACACCGATTTGCTGGGCGCGCGGGCGGTCGACTTCGTCAACAAGCAGCAGGGCGGCAAGCCCTTCCTGCTGTCGCTGCACTACACGGCGCCGCACTGGCCGTGGGAGGGGCCGGGCGACGAAGCGATCTCGCGCGACATCGACAATATTTTCCACTACGACGGCGGCGACCTGGCCACCTACGGCCGCATGGTCGAATCGCTGGACGCGTCGATCGGCCGCGTGCTCAAGGCGCTCGACGACCGGGGGCTGGCGGACAACACCATCGTCATCTTCACCAGCGACAACGGCGGCGAGCGCTTCTCGAAAACCTGGCCGCTGACGGGCCAGAAAACCGAGTTGCTCGAAGGCGGCATCCGGGTGCCGGCCATCGTGCGCTGGCCGGCCAGGGTAAAGGCGGGGCAGGTGAGCGAGCAGGTGGCCATCAGCATGGACTGGCTGCCGACGCTGCTGGCGGCGGCCGGCGGCGCGCCCGATCCGGGCTATCCGAGCGACGGCCAGAACCTGCTGCCGGTGCTGACCGGCCAGGCGCCTGTCAACGAGCGCACGCTGTTGTGGCGCTACAAGGCCAACGCGCAACGGGCGATCCGTTCCGGTAACTGGAAGTATCTGCGCATCGGCGGCAATGAATTCCTGTTCGACGTCGTCAAGGACCAGCGCGAGCGCGCCAACCTGGCCAAGCGCCACCCCGAGGTGTTCGCGCAATTGAAGGCGCAATGGCAGGCCTGGGACAAGGATATGCTGCCCATCACCGCCGATGTGCGCACCCACGGCGTCAACGGTAACGTGCAGGCGGACCGATACGGCGTTTTGCCTGCCGGTAAAAGCGCCGAGTAATAGTCGGTCAACCCCGTTTCGACGGGGTTTTTTTTGCCGCGGCATGTTTAGCGCCTGAGGTTAAACAGCGACAGTTCCAGCAGTATTATTTGTTCGACGATCGCATTAATGTTAATTTGCAATGACTCGCAGCAGTTGCGGGATATAAAAAGACATTGGGAGACGAGCAAGTGAACACGCTACTGAAGAAGGCCAGCGCGATGGCCTTGGCCGGACCGGCCTGCGCCGCATACGCCATAGCGGCCTTTGGTTCGTTGACAAATGAAAACGTTGTCAAAGTAGCCGGTCCGGGACAATGAGCGGCATTGACACCCATGGCCAGGCGCTGCGCCGGATAGTGATCGTCGGCGGCGGCACCGCCGGCTGGATGACGGCCGCCCCGCTGGCCCAGCGCCTGGCGCGCCACCCGACCCAGCCCTGCGAAGTGATCCTGGTGGAGTCGCCCGAGATCGGCACCATCGGCGTCGGCGAGGCCACGCTGCCGACCATCCGCGTCTTCAACGAGGCGCTCGGCATCGATGGCGCCGACTTCGTCGGCAAGACCCAGGCCAGCTGCAAGCTCGGCATCGAATTCAAGGACTGGGGCCACGTCGGCAACCGTTTCTTCCACGCCTTCGGCGACTTCGGCCCGGCCCTGGCCGGCTTCGGCGCGCACCAGCACTGGCTGCGCCTGGCGCAGGCGTTCAACAACATGCCGGACCTGGAGAACTGGTCGATCCCCTCGGTGATGGCGCGCCACGGCAAGTTCATCCCGCCGAACGCGGCAACGCCGGGCGTGACCGACGCCTATTCGTACGGCTACCATTTCGACGCCAGCCTGTACGCCGGCTACCTGCGCGACTACGCGCTCGCGCGCGGCGCCCAGCGCATCGAAGGCATGATCGTCGAGGTCGAACAGCATCCGGAAAGCGGCTTCGTCACCGCCGTCAAGCTGCGCGACGGCCGCCGCGTCGAGGGCGACCTGTTCATCGACTGCTCGGGCTTTCGCGGCTTGCTGATCGAAGGCGCGCTCAAGGCGGGCTACGAGGATTGGAGCGCCTACCTGCCGTGCAACAGCGCGCAGGCCGTGCCGTGCGCCTCGGCCCCGCAATTGACCCCGTACACCCGCTCGAGCGCCAAGGAGGCCGGCTGGCTCTGGCGCATCCCGCTGCAGCACCGCACCGGCAACGGCCACGTCTACAGCAGCGGTTTCACCAGCGACGTGCGGGCGCAGCAGGTGCTGCTCGACGGCCTCGACGGCGCCGCCCTCGACCAGCCGCGCCAGCTGCGCTTCGTCACCGGGCGGCGCCGCAAGTCGTGGGTCAAGAACGTGGTCGCCATCGGCCTGTCGGCCGGCTTTATCGAGCCGCTCGAATCGACCAGCATCAACCTGATCGAGACCGCCGTGGGCGAGCTGCTCACGCTGTTCCCGGACCGCGACTGCCGCCCCGAGCTGGCCGACGAATTCAACCGCTTCATGGGCGCCCGTTACGAATCGGTGCGCGACTTCATCATCCTGCACTACAAGCTGACCCGGCGCGACGATTCGGAATTCTGGCGCTACTGCGCCAACATGGCGATCCCGGATGCGCTGCGCCACCAGATCGACCTGTTCCGCGAGACCGGGCGCGTGGCCATCGTCGATCGCGGCGGCTTCGGCGATCCCTCGTTCGTGGCGATGATGATGGGCCTGGGCGTGGTGCCGAAGCGTTACGACCCGATGGCCGAGCGCGTCGACATCCGTGCCGTGCACGGCCACTTCGCCGAGCTGCGCGAGCTGATCGCCAAGGCGGTGGCGCACATGCCCGATCACGGCGCCTATGTCGCGGGCCAGGCGGCGGGCGCTTCGGCGCGGGCGGCCGCTTGATCGGTCTCATTACCAAACTGATGGAGGCATAAATTTTCTGACGAGCACTTAGTAAAAGACCGATGCCAGCATCGGCAGGCAACCATAAAAATTACCTACACACGGGAGACAATGTGAACAAGTTACAGAAAACGGCGATCGCTGCGGCGGTCGCGCAACTGGTGGTGCTGCACAGCAGCGCGGCATGGGCCCAAACAGCGGAGGCCACCGCCGCCCAACCGGCCGCCAACCCCAACGTGGTGGTCGTGAGCGGCCAGCGCGCCGCCTTGCAATCGGCACAAAAACTCAAACAGGATTCGGACGAGGTGGTCGATTCGATCGTCGCCGAAGACATCGGCAAGCTGCCGGACCGTTCGGTCACCGAGGTGCTGCAGCGCATCGCCGGCGTCACCATCGACCGCAACATGGCGGGCGACCCGAACCGTCAATCGGTCGAAGGCTCCGGCGTGTCCGTGCGCGGCCTGACCTATGTGCGTTCGGAAATCAACGGCCGCGACGCGTTCTCGGCCGGTGGCGGCCGCTCGCTCGGCTTCTCCGACGTCGCGCCCGAGCTGATGTCCGGGGTCGACGTCTACAAGAATCCCTCGGCCGAACAGGTCGAAGGCGCCATCGCCGGCCTGGTCAACCTGCGCACGGCCATGCCGTTCGACTACAAGGGCTTCAAGGGCACGGTCGGCTTCTCCGAGTCGTATTCGACCCTGCGCGAAGGCAAGCCTTCGCCGACCAGCACCGTGCTGCTGTCGAACCGCTGGAAGACCGACTTCGGCGAATTCGGCGCCCTGGTCGACTTCGCCAAGGCCAAGAGCCCGAGCCGCTCGGACGGCGTCGGTGTCGATCCGTATTTCCCGCACGTAAACTCGACCAATCCGGCCCTGTACGACCGTTCCAAGACGCAATGGATACCGATGGGTGTCGGCTACCGCTCGCAGGACTTCGACCGCACCCGCCGCGGCGACTACGCGGCCTTCCAATGGAAGCCGAACAAGGACTTGACGGCGGCGCTGACCTACTTCAAGACCCACTACAAGGAAGACCTCGACGAGCACGTCGTGGCCTCGTCCGAGGACAAGTGGTACCAGCAGGTGGCCAGCAGCGACTCGGTGTTCGACAAAAACGGCGCCTTCCAGAGCGGCACGATCTCGAACCCGACCTATGGCGGCTCGCCGTTCAACAGCTCGCAGCGCATCAACACGCGTGAATCGTCGACCCGCGACATCTCCCTCAACGTGCAATGGAAGGTCACGCCGGACTGGACCTGGACCAACGACTTCCAGCACGTGCACTCGACCACCGAAGGCTTCGACGCCGACGTCTCGACCGGCTTCATCCTACCGAGCCAGACCATGGACATGACCGGCAAGGTGCCGCAGCTGGGCCTCGGTTCGGCCGCCTACATGGCCGACCCGAAAAACTACTACTGGGCCTACACCCAGGAAGCGCTCGACCGCGCCTCGGCCAACCAAAAGGCGTGGAAATCGGACGTCAAGTACACCTTCGACGACCCGGTGCTGCGCGACGTCCGCTTCGGCGTGCGCATGGCCAACCGCGAGGGCGTTAACCACAAGGCGCAGAAGTTCTACAACTGGTCGGCGATCACCTTCCCGTGGATGGAAGGCTGGCAGATCAACGGCGTGGCCCGCCTGAGCGATCCGCGCTTTGCCGGCGGCTCGTCGCTGCAGACCATGGACAACTTCTTCGGCGGCAAATACAACGTGCCGGCGATGCTGTTCGCCGACGAAGCGACCGTGCGCGGCTTCCCCGACCAGTGGAGCAAGATCCACGCGTACCACGACGTGCTGTGCGCCGAAAAAGGCTCGACCTGCGACCCATGGGTGCCATCGACCTTCAACGACCCGGCCGCCAACAACACGCAGACCGAGAAGACCCGCGCCGCCTACACGCAGCTGCGCTTCGGCTGGGATAACCTCAAGTACCCGATCGACGGCAACATCGGCATCCGCTATGTGAAGACCAACGGCACCGGCAGCGGTTACGTTTCGTTCACGCGGCCGTCGCTGCCGACCGGCGCCGCCGGCATCGTGCCGACCGGCCAGGGCAACCTGATCGACATCCCGTCGTTCGCGCAACAGCAGTCGGTCGCCAATTCGTACGACAACTGGCTGCCCAGCCTGAACCTGCGCATGAAGGCCACCGACCAGCTGCAATTCCGCTTCGCCGTGGCCAAGTCGATGTCGCGTCCGGACTTCAACCAGTTGCAGGTGCAGACCACGCTCAACGCCCAGCACATGCAGACCATCACGCGTGACGCGGCGGGCAACACCACCGCCGTGCGCTTCGACGGCACCAGCCTCAGTGGGACTAGCGACGGCAATCCGCTGCTCAAGCCGACCACGGCGACCAACGTCGACCTGACGGCCGAATGGTACTTCGCCAAGGCCGGTTCGCTGACGTTCTCGGCCTTCAACAAGGACCTCAAGGACATCGTCATCACCAAGAACTACGGCTACACGGCGACCGATGCCGCCGGCCGCCCGCAGACCTTCGCCGTCACCGGTCCGGTCAACGGCGCCAAAGGCTATGCCCGCGGCTTCGAGCTGGCCCACCAGCAGTACTACGACTTCGTGCCCGACTGGCTGCGCGGCATCGGCTCCCAGGCCAGCTGGACCTATGTGTCGAGCGAGCGCAAGCTCAAGGACCCGGTGTTTAGCGCATGGTGCTCGGGCAACGACGCGTCGACCAACTTCAACCTGTTCATCAACGGCTGCGACACCGATGGACGCGTGTTCGGCAAGACCCCGCTGCAAGGTCTGTCGCGCCACACCGTCAACCTGGCACTGATGTACGAGCAGCACGGCCTGTCGATGCGCGTGGCCTACAACTGGCGCTCGCGTTACCTGCTGGGCGTGACCCAGTGGGGCAGCCGCGGCAACAACGGCCTGAACACGAACCCGGCCGCGCCGGCCGACAAGTACCTGATTCCGACCACCGTCAACGACCAGGCCTTCGGCCTGCCGTTGTACCAGGCCGGGTATGGCCAGGTGGACGCGTCGATCTTCTACGACTTCACGGACAAGTTCCGCGTCGGCATCGAAGGCACCAATCTGACGAACTCGTACACGCGCCAGATCATGGAGCAGCACGCGGGCGACTTTACCCGCCAAGTGTTCATGAGCGGCCCGCGCTACACGGTGCTGGCACAGTACTCGTTCTGATGGCTGTTTCGCGCAGTATCTTCTGAGGAGGCATCCTCGATCCGCCGGCGGGGATGCTCTCACGCCGGCGATCTTTCTCCCGCCCCGGGTGTCCGGCGCGGGAGTTTTTTTGTCATGGCACCGAGATCACGGTCGACGCGTCACGCGAATCGCCCGCGCTGCGCCAGCGAGCGGCGCAAACCCTAGTCGCGCAACGATGGATCACGTGTTGACCCTCGTTCCTGACCCATTCGCGCTAGCAGGCTGCTGAAATATCCCCCATTCAAACCGGCCGTGACGCCCGATTTTCGCTCCCGGCCCGCATGCGTTTTGTAACATGGGATGTGGCGCGCGTTTTTTTACGTTTTCCAGCTGTTTTCAATGTGTTTTGCGC
>CAUPRW010000022.1:0-89992 GCA_963513825.1 uncultured Duganella sp. | reverse complement strand
GTGTTCCTTTCATCGCAGTTTGGTCGCTACGAATGAAAGGGTTGGCACAACCATGCATGCGCCGTTTTTGGGATTGAAAGTTAACAGTTTCTCTAGCTGTTTACAACAAAAATTTGCGGGGAAGGGTCAGGGTCAAGTCTGACATTTGGACACGGCCTGTACAGTCGGCGCCCGGCTAGGGACGAGCTTGTGTCCAAATGACAGACTTGACCCCCGTGGTTAGGCGAACTGGGTGAAGTCGGGCTTGCGCTTCTGGAAGAACGCGGTGAAGGCTTCCTTGGCCTCAGGCGCCGTCAGCATGGCGCTGAACAGCTTGTTCTCGGCGGTGATGGTTTCGCTGACCAGGGCGTTGCGGCTGGCTTTCATCAATTGCTTGGTGGCGCGGATCGAGCTGGCCGGCAAGGCCACCAGCTTGGCCGCCTGGCCTTGCGCGAACGACAGCAATTCGGCGGCCGGCAGCACGCGCGAGACCAGTCCCATTTCCAGCGCTTCCTGCGCGAGGAAGGCTTCGCCCAGCATCAGCTTTTCGGCCGCGCGCGGGTAGCCGGCGATTTGCGTGAGCAGCACGCTGGAGGCGAACTCCGGACACAGGCCCAGCTGCGAGAACGGCATCGAGAACCTGGCGCTGTCGGCGGCGTAGACCAGGTCGCAGTGCATCAGCAAGGTGGTGCCGATGCCGACGGCGGCGCCGGCCACGGCGGCCACCACCGGCTTGGTGGTGCCGCTCAAGGCCATCATAAACTTGTACACCGAACGGTCTTCGATGGCGCCGGTCGATGGCGCGGTTTTCATGAAGTCTTCCAGGTCGTTGCCGGCGGTGAAGATCTCCGGCTTGCCGGTGATCAGGATGGCGCGCACGGCCGTGTCCTGCTCGGCGTCGTTGATGGCGTCGGCCATGGTCTGGTACATCGCGGCGGTGATCGCGTTCTTGCGCTCGGGACGGTTGAATTCCAGCGTTAGGATGCCGTTTTCTTTGCTGCTCAAGATATCCATTTGATCTCCAAATAATTAGGGCGCCGTAGCGCCCTTGTTTACCCCGCAGCCCCGTGTGGGGACGTACCCCGAGGGGTACGTCCCCTAAGCCGGGACGCTGGCGTATCGCTAAATGCTTGCGGGGTTATACGCGCTCGATGATGCCGGCCGCGCCCATGCCGGCGCCGACGCACATCGTCACCATGCCGTACTTGAGGTTGTTACGGCGCAGCGCGTGCACGACGGTGGCGGCGCGGATGGCGCCGGTCGCGCCCAGCGGGTGGCCGAGGGCGATCGCGCCGCCCATCGGGTTCACTTTCGCCGGGTCGAGGCCCAGGTCGCCGATGACGGCCAGCGCCTGCGCGGCGAACGCTTCGTTCAGCTCGATCCAGTCCAGCTGGTCCTGGGTGATGCCGGCGGCCTTGCAGGCGTCGGGAATGGCGAACTTCGGACCGATGCCCATGATTTCCGGCGGCACGCCCTTGACGGCGAACGACGAGAACTTCGCCAGCGGCGTGAGGTTGTGCTCGCGCAGGAATTTCTCCGACACGACCAGCAGCGCGCCGGCGCCGTCCGACATCTGCGAGCTGTTGGCGGCCGTGACCGAACCCTTGGCGGCGAACACAGGCTTGAGCTTGGCCAGCGATTCCATCGTCGAGTCGGCGCGCGCGCCTTCGTCGGTGTCGACGGTGCGGGTCTTGACCTTGATCTCGCCGGTGCTCAGGTCCGGCGTGCGGGTGATGATCTCGACCGGCGTGGTCTCGTCCTTGAAGAAACCGGCCTGCTGCGCGGCGATGGCGCGGCGGTGCGATTCGACGGCGAACGCGTCCTGCGCCTCGCGCGACACTTTCCACTGCGTCGCCACTTTCTCGGCGGTCAGCCCCATGCCGTAGGCCATGCCGACGTTTTCGTCGGTGAACATGTTCAGGTTCATCGATGGATGGTGGCCCATCATCGGCACCATCGACATCGATTCGACGCCGCCGGCGATCATGGCGTCGGCTTCACCGACGCGGATGCGGTCGGCGGCCATGGCCAGCGCCGTGATGCCCGAGGCGCAATAACGGTTGATGGTGACGCCGCCGACGGTCTTCGGCAGGCCGGCCAGCAGCACCGCCTGGCGCGCGATGTTGAAGCCCTGCTCCGCTTCCGGGAACGAGCAGCCGATGATGGCGTCGGTGATCAAGGCCGGGTCCAGGCCGGGCGCCTGCGCCAGCGCCGATTGCAGCACGCGCACCAGCAGGTCGTCCGGGCGGGTCTTGTTGAACATGCCGCGCGGCGCCTTGCCGATCGGGGTGCGGGTGGCGGAGACGATGTATGCGTCTTGAATTTGTTTGCTCATTATGTTCTTCCTGTTCAGTGTCGGTCGGCGGCTTAGTTGCGGACCGGCTTACCGGTTTGCATCATGCCCATGATCCGCTCTTGCGTCTTCGGATGGTTCAGCAGTTCCAGGAAGGCTTTACGCTCCATGTCCAGTATCCACTGCTCGCTGACGAACGAACCCTGGTCGATGTCGCCGCCCGAGACGATCTCGGCGATCATGTCGCCCAGCTTGAAGTCGTGCGCGGAGATGAAGCCGCCGTCGCGCATGTTGACCAGTTGCGCCTTGATGGTGCCCCAGCCGTAGCGGCCGGTGACCTGGATCGGCGTCTTCAACGGCGGACGATAACCCTTGTCGAACATGGCGCGCGCTTCAACTTTCGCAACATGCAGCAGCTCGTACGGGTTGAAGACGATGACGTCGTCTTCCTTGAGGTAGCCCATCGCCTGCGCTTCGAGCGCCGACTTCGACACGTTGGCCGTGGCCGCGTTGGTGAAACCGGTTTTCAGGAATTGCAGGATGTCGTTGCCCTTGGCTTCCTTGAAGGCGCGCAGTGCCGCTTCCTTCAGGCCGCCGCCGGCAGGAATCAGGCCCACGCCCACTTCGACCAGGCCGATGTAGGACTCGATCGAGGCCACGCGCTTGGACGCGTGCAGCGCCATTTCGCAACCGCCGCCCAGCGCCAGCCCGGCCACCGCCGCGACGACCGGCACGTTCGAGTATTTCATCGACATGAAGGTGTCCTGCAGTTCCTTGACGATCGGGTCGACCGCCTTGGCGCCGCCCTGCATGAACGCGGGCAACGCCGATTGCAGGTCGGCGCCGGCCGAGAAGGCGCCGCCTTCGGCCGCGTCGCTGTTCCAGATGACCAGGCCCTTGAAGTTTTTCTCCGCTTCGGCCAATGCCTTGCGGTAGCCGGCGATGACGCCGGGGCTGATCACGTGCATCTTGGTCTTGAGCGAGATGATCAGCACGTCGTCGCCGGTGTGCCACAGGCGCACGTCGTCGTCCTCGTGCACGGTGGTGCCGGCTTTCTTGCCGTCGACTTCGCCGCTACCGAACACCGGCGCGCGGAACACCTGGCGGTCGTAGACCGACAGGGTCGAGCGCGGCACGAACGATTTCGACACGGCCGAGTACGAACCTTCCGGCGTGTGCACGCCGCCCTGTTCAGCGACCGGGCCTTCGAACACCCAGGCCGGCAGCGGCGCGGAGCACAGCGCGTTGCCGGCGTCGATGTCTTCCTTGACCCACTGGGCGACCTGCGTCCAGCCGGCCGCCTGCCACGTCTCGAACGGGCCGGCGGTCCAGCCGAAGCCCCAGCGCATGGCGAAGTCGATGTCGCGCGCGTTGTCGGCGACGGTGTCGAGGTGCACGGCGATGTAGTGGAAGGCGTCGCGGAAGATCGCCCACAGGAACTGGCCCTGTGGATTGGTCGATTCGCGCAGCGCTTTCATTTTCTTGACCGGATCTTTTTCCTTCAAGATGCGGGCGATGATGTCGGCGGCCTTGCCGCCGCCGGCGACGTATTCGCCGGTGGCGAAATCCAGGCGCTGGATATCCTTGCCGACCTTTTTATAGAAACCGGCGCCGGACTTTTGGCCCAGGGCGCCTTTTTCAACCAGTTTCGCCAGTACTTCCGGCGTCTTGTAGACGGCGGCGAAGGGGTCGTTTGGCAGGTTGTCCTGCATCGTTTTGATCACATGGCCCATCGTGTCCAGACCGACGACGTCGGCGGTGCGGAAGGTGCCCGACTTGGCGCGGCCCAGCTTGGCGCCGGTCAGGTCGTCGACCACGTCCACGCTCAGGCCGAACTTCTCGGCTTCGTGCACGATCGCCAGGATGCCGAACACGCCGACGCGGTTGGCGATGAAGTTAGGCGTATCTTTCGCACGAACGACGCCCTTGCCCAGGGTGGTGGTCAGGAAGCCTTCGAGCTGGTCGGCGATTTCCGGCTTGGTGAACCCGGTCGGGATGATCTCGACCAGGTGCATGTAGCGCGGCGGGTTGAAGAAGTGCACGCCGCAGTAGCGCGACTTCAAATCGGCGTCGAAGCCTTCGGACAGCTTGGTGATCGACAGGCCCGAGGTGTTCGAGGCGAAGATGGCGTTGGCGCCGATATGCGGCGCGACCTTCTTGTACAGGTCGTGCTTCCAGTCCATGCGCTCGGCGATGGCTTCGATGATTAGGTCGCACTCGGCCAGCTTGGCCAGGTCGTCCTCGTAGTTGGCCACTTCGATCAGCGCGGCGTGGTCCTTGTTGCCCAGCGGCGCAGGCGACAGTTTCTTCAGGTTCTCGATGGCTTTCAGAACGATGCCGTTCTTCGGGCCTTCCTTGGCCGGCAGGTCGAACAGCACGACGGGCACTTTGGCGTTGACGCAGTGGGCGGCGATTTGCGCGCCCATCACGCCGGCGCCGAGCACGGCTACTTTTTTAACGATGAAATTGGTCATGTCGTTTCCTCTAGTCTTAGAACAGGTCGGCGTCGAGTGCCATCAGGTTGGCGGAGCCCGAACGTGCCTGGCGGATCAGGGTTGCGGTTTCCGGCTGCAGGCGGGCGAAGTAGAAACGCGCGGTCGCCAGCTTGGCCTTGTAGAAATTGTCGCCGCTGTCTTCCTTGGCCAGCGCGATCTTCGCCATCTGCGCGAAGAAATAGCTGTATACCATATGGCCGACAACGCGCAGGTACGGTACGCAGGCGGCGCCCACTTCGTCCGGGTTCTGGAAGGCTTTCATGCCGATTTCCATGGTCAGCTTGGTGACTTTGTCGCCCAGGTCGCCCAGCGGGGTGATGAATTCGCTCATCGCCTCGTCGGTGCCGTTGTCTTCGACGAAGGCCTTGATCTTCTCGCCGAACTTGCGCAGCTTGGCGCCGTTGTCGCCCAGGATCTTACGGCCCAGCAGGTCGAGCGACTGGATGGTGTTGGTGCCTTCGTAGATCAGGTTGATGCGGGCGTCGCGCACGTACTGCTCCATGCCCCATTCGGCGATGTAGCCGTGGCCGCCGAACACTTGCATCGCTTCCGAGGTGGCGATCCAGCCGTTGTCGGTGATGAAGGCCTTGACGATCGGCGTCAGCAGCGCGACTTCGTCGGCCGCTTCCTTGCGCACGTCGGCGTCCGGGTGGTGCAGTTCGCGGTCGATCTGCAGCGCCACGTACGACGTGAAGGCGCGCGCGCCCTCGGCGTAGGCCTTGGCGGTGAGCAGCATGCGGCGCACGTCCGGGTGCACGATGATCGGATCGGCTGGCTTGTCCGGCGCCTTCACGCCCGACAGCGAACGCATCTGGATGCGGTCCTTGGCGTAGATCAGCGCGTTCTGGTAGGCCACTTCGGTCAGGCCCAGCGATTGCATGCCCACGCCCAGGCGGGCCGCGTTCATGAACACGAACATGGCGTTCAAGCCCTTGTTCGGCTGGCCGATGATCCAGCCACGGGCGCCGTCCAGGTTCATCTGGCAGGTCGAGTTGCCGTGGATGCCCATTTTTTCTTCGATGGCGCCGCAGGTGATCGGGTTGCGTTCACCGACCGAGCCGTCTTCCTTCGGCAGGAACTTCGGCACCAGGAACAGCGAGATGCCTTTCGAGCCTTCCGGCGCGTCCGGCACGCGGGCCAGCACCAGGTGCAGGATGTTGTCAGCCATGTCGTGCTCGCCGGCCGAGATGAAGATCTTGTTACCGGTGATCAGCCACGAACCGTCGGCCTGCGGCAGCGCCTTCGAGCGCAGCATGCCGAGGTCGGTGCCGCAGTGCGGCTCGGTCAGGCACATGGTGCCGGTCCACTCGCCCGACACCAGCTTGGGCAGGTAGGTTTTCTTTTGTTCGTCGGTGCCGTGTTCCTTCAGGCACTCGTAGGCGCCGTGCGACAGGCCCGGGTACATGGTCCAAGCCTGGTTGGCCGAGTTCAGCATTTCGTAGAACGAGTTGTTCAGCAGCACAGGCAAGCCCTGGCCGCCATATTCCGGGTCGCACGCCAGCGCGGCCCAGCCGCCGTCGACGTATTGCTTGTACGCTTCCTTGAAGCCTTTCGGCGTCGTCACGGAGTGGGTCGCCACGTCCAGCTTGCAGCCTTCGCGGTCGCCCGAGTGGTTCAGCGGGAACAGCACTTCGGACGTGAACTTGCCGCCCTCTTCCAGCACTTGATTGATGATGTCGGCATCGATCTCGGCGTAGTCCGGCAGCGCTTTGAGTTCCTCGCCCACATTGAGCAGCTCGTGCAGCACGAATTGCATATCCCGGATTGGCGCGACGTATTGACCCATGTTTATTCTCCTGGTAACTACTTAAATGGTATGTGTTGGTTAATGAGGAACTTCGGCGTTGCGGTAGGATGCGATCAAGCGTTCGAAGCCGACGCCGGCGCGCTCCAGGCTGCCAGGAATGCGCAGGAAGCGGGCATCGTGGTGCAGGGCCAGGATCAGGCCGTACATCTCGTAGACCAGTTGCTGCGGGTCGATGTCGGCCTGCAGGTCGCCACATTCGACGGCTTGCTTCACGCAGCGCAGCAGCGCGCCCTGCCAGGCGCCGACCATCGCCATCAATTCCTCGCGGATCGGACCCGGACGGTCGTCGTACTCGACGGCGCCGCTGATGTAGATGCAACCGGACGCCACTTCCACGCTGACACGCTTGACCCAGCGCGCGAACATCGAACGCAGACGCGGCAAGCCGCGCGGTTCCTTGACGCTGGGGAAAAACACTTCCTGCTCAAAACGGTGGTGATACAGCTTCAGTACTTCCAACTGCAAATCTTCACGCGATCCGAAGTGCGCGAACACGCCGGATTTGCTCATGTTCATTTTATCCGCGAGCAATCCAATGGTCAGGCCTTCGAGGCCGTCCCGGCTGGCCAGGTCGAGCGCCACGTCCAGGATCGCCGCGCGAGTGAGCTCGCCCTTGCGCATAAATTTTGTTGAGGTATTTATAACTTGCATCCCAAGGTGTGGTTCATGGAGAAAAGAACATTTTGCTCCACTTACTTTACTCCGTCGTGAAAAAATTGCGAACGCTCGTACTATTATCCACTCGTGGGTAAAAGTCAAACGGTTCGTTTAGAGGTGGGGGTCTATTGCTGCGGCGCAGCAAGGGGCGGCGGCGCGCGCGCTGGACCCGCAAGGCGCGGATCCCCGGGGACGTACCCCGTACGGGGTACGTCCCCTCTGACGGTGGCGGGGTCAAACGCCGAAATGCAGCGTGAATGTCACATCACCCGGCCGCGGCGGGGGATAAAAGCTACTCCGCGCCGCCAAACTTGCCCATCTGCCGCCGGTCGCGCTTGGTGGGACGGCCTTTGAAATCGGCGCTGGGCTCGCGGAACATCTTGCGGTTCTCCGCCACATTGGCGCGCCGCTCGACGCTCTCGTCCGTCTCCTCGTACAGGTTGCGCGCGATCGGCGCGGCCTGCCGCACGTCCGACAGGTTCATCACGTCGATCTCCCAGCGGTCCGAGCCGTTGTCGATGTCGAGCTTGTCGCCGATGCGCACCGTACGCGCCGGCTTGACCTTGTCGCCATTGACCTTGACCTTGCCGGCGTCCACGGCATCCGTGGCCAGCGAGCGCGTCTTGAAAAACCGCGCCGCCCACAGCCATTTATCCAGTCTGACACTCTCGCTCAAGCGTATTTCCCCACGGAGAACAACCGCATCACGGTCCGGTAAAACACGAACGCGATCTCGTAACCGATGCGGCGGAAGCGCCCGACGTGCTCGAAGTCGGCATAGCTGATGACCACGCCGTCGGCCACGGCCGCCTCGATGTGCCGGCGCAGGTTTTGCGCGAAGGCGGCGTCCTTGATGATCACGTTCGCTTCCTGATTCAAAAACAGGCTCAAGCCGTCGACATTGCTCGAACCCACGGTCGCCCAGTCGTCGTCGATGACGGCCACCTTGGCGTGCAACTGGGTCTTGTGATATTCCACCACTTTGACGCCGGCCGCAAGCAGCTTCGGGTAGAACGAGTGCGCCACCGCGTCCTGCAGCCAGATCTCGCCCACGCCGATCAGCAATACCACCTCGACGCCGCGCTCGGCGGCGGCGGCCAGCGCGCGGCGGAACTTGCGCCCGGGCGCGAAATACGGATTGGCCAGCATCACGCTCTTGCGCGCCCGGCCCAGCGCCTGCAGGTAGGCGCGCTGGATGGTGCGGCGGTTGCGCAGGTTGTCACGCACCACGAAGCCGGCCTGCACCATGTTGGCGGCGGCGATCTTGTTGACCTTGCGCGCGTCGCGGTACAGGCTGATGCGCTTCATCAGCCCCATCTTGCCCAGGCGTTGCCACTGCGTCTGCGCCTCCAGGTGGATCGATGCCACCAACGGCCCGCGCACCTGCACCGCGAAGTCCCAGCGCGGCGCCGACAGGCTGATGGCATGGTTGTAGTCGCAGAACATGTCGTCGTTGATGTTGATGCCGCCGACCAGCGCGACCTCGCGGTCGACCACGCAGATCTTGCGGTGCGTGCGCGTGACCCCGCGCGTGAACCACGGATTGAAGATGCGGTGGTGGACGCCGGCGGCCTCGAGCTTTTCGTGCATGCAGTTGATCTTGCGCCGGCCCGTGCCCCACCAGTCGGTGATCATGCGCACGTCGACCCCGCGTTGGGCGGCGGCGGACAAGGCGGCCAACACCTTTTGGCCGGTGTCGTCGTCGGCGAAGATGTAGGTCTCGAAATAGACTTCGTACCGGGCCGCGTCGATGGCGCCTAGCAGCGCCGGAAAGTACTCGGTGCCGGTGTAGAGCAGCGTGACTTCGTTATCGGCAAGCAGTTTGACCGAGCCCATGGCGTCCTCACCCCAGCGACAACGACGCCACGATCGGCGCGTGGTCGGACAGCTTGGCCCACAGGCTGCCGTGCATCACCTCGGCCGACTCGACCTTGAAGCCGCGCACGTAGATGCGGTCGAGCCGGAAGAACGGCAGCGCCGCCGGGAAGGTGCGCGCCGGGCTGATGGTCGACTTCAGGCTGGCTTTGCGGCGCAAGGTGCGCATGATGCCGTCGAGCGAGGCGTTGGTGCCCAGTTCGTCGAAGGCCTCGACCACGCCGAGCGCGTTGCGCAGCTCCGCGCCCAGGGTGTTGCGCCAGTCGTTGAAGTCGCCGGCGATGATGACCGGCTCGCCGTTGGGCGCCGATTCGCGCACGGCCGAGATCAGCGCCTGCGTCTGCCGGCGCCGGCCCGCTTCGAACAGGCCGAGGTGGACCACGTAGCAATGCACCAGGCCGTGCTCGGTGTTGAGCACGCAGTGCAGGATGCCGCGCTGTTCGTAGGCGTGGTCGGAGACGTCGTGGTTGGCCATGTTGGCGATCGGGAAGGCGCTGAGCAAGGCGTTGCCGTGGTGGCCGTGGTCGTAGACCGCGTTCATGCCGTAGGCCGCGTGCAAGTGACGCGACTCGCCCGCGAAAAATTCATGTTGCGCCGCAGCGGGCCAATGCTTCTGACCCAGCTGTTCGGCACCGTATTTGGCGGCCTTGAGGTCATGTTTGCCCTGTACCTCTTGCAAAAAAACCACATCGGCATTGAACAGCCCGATTGCCTGTTTGAGCGCCAGCACTCGCGGTTCAGCGCGGATGGAGGACACTCCCTTGTGAATATTGTAGGTCGCGACTCGGATTTTCATACAGAACATTCTAACCCCGAGTGCGCCTCCCTGTGCGTTCGCCTTCGCACATAGGCATCCACGCCCATACCACGCGCGCCGCTTCAGCCAAGCTTGATCTTTGGCAAGGGACGCCGTACCGTGCTATCGCGATGCCCCTTCAACAGATGCTCCACACTGATGTCTTCGTCAAGCGCTTCCCAGTGCAACCCTTGGCCGCTCCCGCTCAACACGTAATTCTCCCGCTGGACTGGCGTGGCCTGATTAAGTCGCGGGAAAAAGCTGAGTGGAATTCCCAGCGTACGGCCGTCTGCAAGGTGCACCCACATATTAGCCTGGTCAAACGACAATTTTTTTGCACGTACCTCAGTCATCAAAATACTCCTTCCAGCTATCGATGAAATAATCCCGATGGTCAGCAACGAAGCGTACGAGTTCGCGCATGGTCTTCGCGGGGACGCCGGATGAGTGGGCGATCATTACTTCGGGCTCGACCCAAATTTTAGCGACGCCTCCGTGTCCACGCACGTGAACATGAACAGGTTCGCGCGGCACGCCTTCGCTCGAAAAGAAGAAAAACGTATAGCCTTTGTAACGCAAGATGGCAGGCATGGCAAGCGGAAGGGGATAGCGATCCATGATCCTAATCGCCGACCGCCTGGCGCCGCTTGCGGCGACTCAAACACTAGTAGGTATCGGTCTGCGGCGCCGGCGGCGCGCTCGAGGGGAAGCCGCCCAGCATGGCGCTCACGCTCAAGTCTTCGTCGAATCGGGCCCAGTGCAGCGCGTCGCCGGCGCCGACGATCTCCCAATCGTCGAGCTGCGCCGGCGTGGCGGCCGCCAGGCGCGGGTACCACGCCAGCGGCGTGCTGATGCGCCGCCCGTCCATCAAGCCGACCACCAGCGCGCGCTCCTCGAACGCGACGGTCTTGATGCGCTCGTCAGGCTTGGTCGAAGTGCTCATTCCAGATCCTCAAGAAATCGAGCCGGTACTCGATGATGATGCGGGCGATCTCGCGCAGTTCAAGCACGCTGAAGCCCACGTTGCGCACCACCGTCGTGCTCTCGATCCAGAACTTGGCGGACTTGCGTTCCTTGTCGACATGCAGGTGCGGCGGCTCGCCCGTGGCCTGGCTGTGGAAGTAGAAGCGATAGCCCCTGAGCCTGAGCAACGTGGCCACGATATCCCCCGGAAACCTGTCTGAATTCCAAAGTATGCGCGGCACAGTTTGCCGCTATTTGATGCCGCACAATTTAGCGAAGTTGCTCGCGGAGCTGCTGGGGGAGTTGCAAAATCGCTTCCGCGTTGGAGGAAGAAAAACATTTGTCGGCCGCGTCCCGATGCGGCAGCCACACGTGGTTCAGGTGCTCGCGCGGGCTGAGCGTGATGACGGTGTCGCGCGGGACTTCGACGCTGAAGACATGCTCGGTGTTTTCCGTCACGCCCGGCGCGTAGCGGTGGCGCCAGACCGGGTAGATGGTGTAGATGTTGGACAAGTGCCAGTCGCGCAGCGCGATGGTCTCGCCGTCGGCGACGATGCCGGTTTCCTCGAACAGTTCGCGCGCGGCCGTCGCCAGCAGCGGCTCGTCGACGGCGTCGAGCGAGCCGGTCACCGACTGCCAGTAGCCGGGCTTGTCGGCGCGCTCGATCAGCAGCACTTGCAGGTCGGCGGTGTGGATCACCACCAGCACGGATTCGGGTATTTTGTATGGCATAAAATCAGACAAAACGTGGACCCGTAGGGCGGATCAGGCGGCACGCTGTAATCCGCCATCGCGTGGGCCGCCGGGACGCATGCATGGCGGATTACGCTGCGCTAATCCGCCCTACGCAGCTGTGTTAGCTGGCGACCTTCGGCTCGACGGCGCGCAGGCGGATGTGCAGTTCCTTCAACTGCTTCTCGTCCACTTCGGACGGCGCCTGGGTCAGCAGATCCTGCGCGCGCTGGGTTTTCGGGAAGGCGATCACGTCGCGGATCGAGTCGGACTTGGTCATCAGGGTGACGATGCGGTCCAGGCCGAAGGCCAGGCCACCGTGCGGCGGCGCGCCGTATTGCAGCGCGTCGAGCAGGAAGCCGAACTTCAGGCGCGCCTCGTCGGCGTCGATCTTCAAGGCGCGGAATACCTTCGACTGCACTTCCTCGCGGTGGATACGGATCGAGCCGCCGCCCAGTTCCCAACCGTTCAGGACCATGTCGTAGGCCTTGGCGATGCAGGCGCCCGGATTGGTTTCCAGCATGTCCTCGTGGCCGTCCTTCGGCGCGGTGAACGGGTGGTGGGTCGCGGTCCAGCGGTCGTTTTCCTCGTCGTGCTCGAACATCGGGAAGTCGACCACCCACAGCGGCGACCAGACGTCGTCGAACAGGCCGGCGTTCTTGCCGAACTCGCTGTGGCCGATTTTGACGCGCAGCGCGCCGATGGCGTCGTTGACGATCTTGGCCTTGTCGGCGCCGAAGAAGATCAGGTCGCCGTCTTCGGCGCCGGTCATCTCGAGCACCTTGGCCAGCGCGGCGTCGTGCAGGTTCTTGACGATCGGCGATTGCAGGCCGTCGCGGCCCTTGGCCTTCTCGTTGACCTTGATGTAGGCCAGGCCGCGGGCGCCATAGATGGCCACGAACTGGGTGTAGGCGTCGATTTCCGAACGGGGCATGTCGCCGCCCTTCGGCACGCGCAGGCCGACCACGCGGCCGTTGGGCATGTTGGCCGCGCCCGAGAACACCTTGAAGTCGACGTCCTTCATCACTTCGGTCAGGTCGGTGAACGACAGCTTGACGCGCATGTCCGGCTTGTCCGAACCGTATTTGCCCATCGCCTCGGAGAAGTCCATCACCGGGAACGGGTTGGGCAGCTCGACATCCATCGTGTTCTTGAAGACGATGCGTATCATTTCCTCGAACAGGTCGCGGATTTCCTGTTCGGTCAGGAACGACGTTTCGCAGTCGATCTGGGTGAATTCAGGCTGGCGGTCGGCGCGCAGGTCCTCGTCGCGGAAGCACTTGGTGATCTGGTAGTAGCGGTCGAAGTTGGCCACCATCAGCAGTTGCTTGAACAGCTGCGGCGACTGCGGCAGCGCGAAGAAGCTGCCGGCGTTCACGCGCGACGGCACCAGGTAGTCGCGCGCGCCTTCCGGGGTCGACTTGGTCAGCATCGGCGTTTCGATGTCGATGAAGCCGAGGTTGTCGAGGTACTTGCGCACTTCCATCGTCACCTTGTAGCGCAGGCGCAGGTTGTTTTGCATCTGCGGACGGCGCAGGTCGAGCACGCGGTGGGTCAGGCGGGTGGTTTCGGACAGGTTGTCGTCGTCGAGCTGGAACGGCACGGCCACCGACGGATTCAACACTTCCAGCTGCGAGCAAACCACTTCGATCTTGCCCGACTTCAGGTTGGCGTTGACGGTGCCGGCCAGGCGGTCCTTGACCACGCCGGTAACGCGCAGGCAGAACTCGTTGCGCACGTGCTCGGCGGCCTTGAAGACTTCGGCCTGCTCCGGATTGCAAACGATCTGCACCAGGCCTTCGCGGTCGCGCAGGTCGATGAAGATCACGCCGCCGTGGTCGCGGCGACGGTGTACCCAGCCGCACAGGCTGACGGTTTGGCCAAGCAGCGCTTCAGTGGTGAGGCCGCAGTAGTGAGTACGCATTGAGGACATGTTATTTCTCGGTTCAGGTTAGATTGCTCGTGAATTCGCGGTGGTGCGTGTTCTTGGGTGCTGCGGTGGTTATTTGCTGACGACTTCGATGGCCTGGGGCACGCTTTCCGGCGCCACCACGCCCATCGAGACGATGTACTTCAGGGCCGCGTCGACCGACATGTCGAGCTCGACGACGTCCTTGCGGGCCAGCATCAGGAAAAAGCCCGACGTCGGATTCGGCGTGGTCGGCACGTAGACGCTGACATAGTCGCCCACCAGATGGTTCTTGACGTCGCCGCCGGGGGTGCCGGTCAGGAAGGCGATGGTGTACGAGTTCTGGTGCGGATACGGGATCAGCACGGCCTTGCGGAAGGCGTTGCCGGACGACGAGAACAAGGTGTCCGACACTTGCTTGACGCTGGAATAGAGCGAGTTCACCAGCGGGATGCGCTTGAGCAGCTTTTCCCACATGCGCACCACGTAGTTGCCGACCAGGTTGTTGGTGAGCAGGCCGGTCAGGAAAACGATCAGCACCGTCAGCAAGGTGCCCAGGCCGGGGATGTCGAAGCCGATCAGCGTATGCGGCTGCCAGCGCTCGGGCACGAACAACAGCGACTGGTCCATCGTGTTGATGACCAGGCTCAGCACCCAGGCGGTGATGGCCAGCGGCACCAGGATCAGCAGGCCGGTAATGAAATATTTACGCATCGAAGACTCTTATGTGGGTGCTCATGTGGAGGGAATGACGGGCGGCAGCGGCCGGGCCGCTGCCGTCGTTCACGCCGTTCCGGTGCCGCCCGCCGGCTTGGCGGGCGCGCTCGCAGCCGCGTCCGCCTTGGGCGCGTCGGCCTTGGCGGCGCCGTCCACCGGCCCGGTGGACACGCCCGTCGCCGGCGGCGTGCCGCCACGGAAATCGGTCGCGTACCAGCCGGTACCCTTGAGCTGGAAACCAGCGGCGGTCAATTGTTTCTTAAACGACTCCTTGCCGCACGACAGGCAAACAGTCAGCTGCGGGTCGGAAATCTTCTGCAAGACATCCTTGGCAAAACCACATGCCTCGCAGCGGTAAGCGTAGATCGGCATCTATTACTCCGCAAAAATCATCAAAACCCTGAATTATAAAGCTTTTTGCGACGCGTTAGCCTGTTTCCTGTCGCCAAGTCCCGAACGGTCCGCGCCGGCTATCGATCCCATGAGAAAAATTCGCTCGTAAATTGTTTGCAAGCATGATTAAATGACGGCCTCCCGCGTAGATTTCCCAATCCCCGAATCGCCGCGTTGAAGCAGTCCGCACTCGCGACGCCCGAACCTCTTCACCCTGATTGGGAAATTTAAATGAAAAAGTATCTGTACGCCGGCCTGCTGGCCGCCACGCTGTCCATCCCCGCCCTCGCGCAAAGCAAGTTCGTTCCGGAGTCGCCCGAGCATCCGATCCATCTGCGCGCCGTCATCGCCGGCATGGCGCTGCTGATCGTGCTGGGGCTGGCGAAGCCACGTAGGGTGGATTAGCGCGCAGCGCGTAATCCGCCGCGAGCCGCCGACGGCGCCTGCCGCATCAAGCCGCGCCAATCCGGCGCCACACCATCCAGCGCTCCTTGCCTTCGAACACCGGTATCGAGTCGCTGACCGCCTCATCGACGATGCACTCGAAATCGCGCGTCAACAAGTCGTCGAGCCGCTCGCGCCCGATGCCGAACGGCGGCCCCTTGACCCCGTCATCAAAAAAGAAATATCCGGCCAGCAGCGCGCCGGCGGGCAGCAATTGCGCCCAGCGCGCCGCCACCCTGGGCCACATCGCGCGGGGCATCGCGCACAGGAAAGCGCGTTCATAGATCAGTTGCAGCGGGCGCGCCGGTTGCCAGTCGAAAAAATCGGCCTCCACCACGCGGTCCGCGTGCGCGCCGGCGGCCAGCTTGCCCGTGGCAACCGCCCGCGGCGAGAAGTCGATGGCCGTCGCGTCCCACCCCGCCGCCGCCAGGAAGGCCAGCTCGTAGGCCGCGCCGCAACCGGGAATCAGCGTGACCAGCGGCGCCGTGGCGGCGGCAAATTTGCGCAGCGCCTTGGGCACGCCGCCGCGGTCCCACGGCGTGAAGCCGCGCCCGAACCGTTCATCCCAGAACGCCGGCGACAAGGGATCGCGCTGCTGGAAATCGGCCATCGTCAGAGCAGGTGGTGCCAGCGCAGATACAGCTCGTAGCCGACGCCGCCCAGCACGGCCGCGCCGACCACGTAGATCACCAGGCTGATCAAGCGATTGGTGCGCTGCTGTTCATGGAGCAGCAACTTGATCAACTCGGTGTGGTCCGACGGCTTCTCGCCCTGCTGCTCGAGCGCCCGGTGGACCAGGCGCGGCAGCTGCGGCAGGATTTGCGTGTAGCGCGGCGCCTCGGCCTTCAGGCGCTGCCACAGGCCCTGCCAGCCGACCTGCTCGCCCATCCAGTTTTCCAGGTAGGGCTTGGCCGTTTTCCACAGGTCGAGGTCGGGGTCGAGCTGGCGGCCCAGGCCTTCGATGTTGAGCAGCGTCTTTTGCAGCAGCACCAGTTGCGGCTGCACTTCGACGTTGAAGCGGCGCGACGTCTGGAACAGCCGCAGCAGGATCTGGCCGAACGAGATGTCCTTCAACGGCCGGTCGAAGATCGGTTCGCAGCAGGCGCGCACGGCCGACTCGAGCTCGTCGACGCGGGTTTCCTTCGGCGCCCAGCCCGATTCGATGTGGGCCTCGGCCACGCGCTTGTAGTCGCGCCGGAAGAAGGCCAGGAAGTTTTGCGACAGGTAATCCTTGTCATAGTCGTTGAGCGTGCCGACGATGCCGAAGTCGAGCGCGATGTAACGGCCGAAGGTCTCCGGCGCGATCGACACCAGGATGTTCCCGGGGTGCATGTCGGCGTGGAAGAAGCCGTCGCGGAACACTTGCGTGAAGAAAATCTCGACGCCGTCGCTCGACAGCTTTTTCAGGTCGACGCCGGCCGCCTCGAGCTTGTCGATCTGCGACACGGGAATGCCGTGCATGCGCTCCATGACGATCACGCTGCTCGAACAATAGTCCCAATACATCTCCGGCACCATCAGCAGCTTGGAGTCGGCAAAGTTGCGGCGCAGCTGGCTGGCGTTGGCCGCCTCGCGCATCAGGTCGAGCTCGTCGTGCAGGTATTTGTCGAACTCGGCGACGACTTCCTTCGGCTTGAGGCGCTTGCTGTCGGCCCAGACGCGGCCGATCCACTCGGCGGCGATGTGCATCAGCGCCACGTCCTCGTCGATCGATTTCTTCATGCCCGGACGCAGCACCTTGACGGCGACCTCCTTGCCGTCCTTGAGCGTGGCGAAGTGCACCTGGGCGATCGAGGCCGACGCCACCGGATCGCGCTCGAACGAGGCGAACAGCTGGTCCGGATGGGCGCCGAGCGACTTGCGGATCTGCGCGATGGCCAGGTCCGAATCGAACGGCGGCACCCGATCCTGCAGGCGCGACAGCTCGACCACCAGGTCCGGCGGGATCAGGTCGCTGCGGGTCGACAGCACCTGGCCGAACTTGACGAAGATCGGCCCCAGGTCCTCGAGCGCCATGCGCAGGCGCACGCCGCGCGGGGCCGAGATGTCGCGCCAGAAGATGATCGTATCGATGAGTTTGGCGGTGCGCGGCACTTTCAGGCCGGAGATGGCGATTTCGTCGAGCCCGTAACGAATGGCGACCCGCAGGATCTTCAGCAGGCGTAAAAATTTCAAAATCATTGGGTTCCCAGTTTCTGTTCCAGTTTGGCCAGACGCTTGGCGGCCCGTTCGACGTCGTCGCGCAGGCGCACCACGTCGGCCGAGAATTGCTCGACCGCCTGCGGACGCACCAGTACCTGTTTTTCCTCGAGCAGGAACTCGGCGACGTTCTCGGCCAGCTTCTGGTGGCCCGTCTTGACGGCCTCGAACGCGGCGCGGGCGCCGGACACCATGCGCACGGCGGCGATCGGGCCGACCACTTTTTCCAGGTCCGATTCGGGCTCCCAGCGCAGCGAACCGGCCAGGCCGGAGATGGCGTTGGCGAAATCGGCGTCGCCCTCGATGCGCACGTAGGAAAAGGCGCGTTCGCGGTTTTGCGCGATCAGCGGCAGGTCCGACAGCTTGACGCGGATGGTCACGCGGGCCGGCTCGTCGGCCGGCGCCGGCTCGAGCATGCCGTCGGCGGTCACGCGCAGGCGCAGCGCGACGGTGCCGGCATCGACGCAGGCGGTCTTGCCGGCGTGACGGCGCAACTGCTCGCGCGCCTGCGGCTCCTGGGCCAGCAGATGGTTGATGGCGGCGCTGGCCGGCGCCGCGGAAAAGTTACTGGGGTTCAAAGAAATCATACTTTCGCCGTTTAAAACAAAACCGCCCGGAAATACGGGCGGTTTTGATCTTACAACATATCGGGCTGGAGGCCACGACCACAGCGGTCGCGGGCGGTGGCTCTACCCCCAAGCGCGGCTCCGCCACGGGGACGTACCCCAAGGGGTACGTCCCCTTTGTGGCCCTGCGGGGTAAAAGCCAAGCCCCACCCCCAACCCGCGGCTCCGCCACGGGGACGTACCCCAAGGGGTACGTCCCCTTTGTGGCCCTGCGGGGTTCAGGCGATCTGCTGTATCCCGGCCAACAACCAGCCCGAAGCGCCCGAAACCGGCTTGGCCAGGTTCCACACCTCGTTGAACGGCTCGGCCAGCGCATCCGGCGCGGGCTTGATCATGCCGGTGAACTTCACGCTCGCCAAATACTCCGTCTCGCTGGTCTCGATGCCCAGCAGCTCGGCCTCGATGCTCACCACATCGGTGTAATCCTTCTGCGCGCCACGCTCGTTGATTTGCATTTTCATCTCGGCGAACACCTCCGGCGTGGTGAACTCGCGGATATCGGCCGTATCGCCCTTGTCCCAGGCGGCCTGCAGGCGGATGAAATTACTCTTAGCAACGCGCAAGAACGACACCGCGTCGAAATCGCCCGGCACGCCCCAAGGGGTATGCGGCACCGGCGCGGCCTGGACCGGCTGGTACTGCTGCTCCGGCTGCAGGCGCGAACCGATTTCCGGCGTGCCACCGGCACCGGCAGCCGGCCCGGTGTAAGCGCTGGCGTTGTTGTACGCGTTGCCGCCACCATTAAAACCACCGCCGAAATTACCAGCGCCGGACGGCGCCACGGTCGGCTGCGACTTGCGGCGGAACATGCGGAAGATGAAGTAAGCGGCACCGGCCAGCAGCGCCAGCATCAGCACCGTGCTCAAAATACCGGCCATCGCGCCGCCGATGCCCAGGTGCGAGAACAACGCCCCCAGACCCAGGCCCAGCAAGGCGCCGCCCAAAATACCCTTCCACATGCTCGGGCGCTTGGCCGGCATGGCGTTCGGCGCGGCAGGCGCCGGCGCCGGAGCGGCCTGGCGCGGCGCTGGCGCCGGCGCGGGGGCCGGCGGCATGCGGTTGACGTTCTGCGACTGGCGGCCGATCGAGCGGTTGCCGCCGGCGGGACGCGCGGTGGCCTCGGCCAGCATCGTGAACGCCGACACGGCAACGACAGCGCCGATCATCAATTTTTTCAGTTTCATGGTCATTCCTACGGTGATTACAGTTTGATACCGGTGTGTAAAGCGGCCACACCTGCCGTCAAGTTGTAATACGTGACCCGTTCCAGGCCCGCCTCTTCCATCATGGTTTTGAGCGTGTCCTGGTCCGGGTGCATGCGGATCGACTCGGCCAGATAGCGATAGCTTTCGGCGTCGCCGGCGATCTTTTGGCCCATCCAAGGCAGCACCTTGAACGAATAAATGTCGTACGGCTTCTGCAGCGGCGCCGCCACCTTCGAAAATTCCAGCACCAGCAGCTTGCCGCCCGGCTTGAGCACGCGGCGCATTTCCGCCAGCGCCTGGTCCTTGTGGGTCATGTTGCGCAGGCCGAAGGCGACGCTGACGCGGTCGAAATAGTTGTCCGGGAAGGGCAACTTCTCCGCGTCACACAACAAGGTGGGGGTCAACAGGCCGCGATTCAAGAGGCGGTCGCGGCCGACGCGCAGCATCGACTCGTTGATGTCGGTGAGCCAGACCTCGCCGGTGGGCCCCGCCTGCTTGGCGAACACCTTGGCCAGGTCGCCCGTGCCGCCGGCGATGTCGAGGCACTTGAAGCCGGGGCGCACGGCCGCGTTGGCGATGGTGAAAGTCTTCCAAAGACGGTGCAAGCCACCCGACATGACGTCGTTCATGACGTCGTACTTGGCGGCGACGGAATGGAAAACCTTGGCGACTTCGCGGACTTTGTCGTCTTCCGCGACGGTTTTGTAACCGAAATGAGTTGTATTTGTCATGGTGGCAGGCCTGTTAGTTTGCCTGCATTATACAAGCGCGCAGGCGGTTTTCCCGCCCGCGCGCCGTGCCACGCGTATTGTGCCTATTGCGCGGGCAGGTGGCGCCATTCCAGCCCGAGCGCGGTGCGCTTGCGGAAACCCTTCCACAGGCCCGGATCGGGCGCGATGGTGCCGTCGGCGGCCAGCGGCGGCAGCTCCAGATACGGCTGCAACGGCTGCCCCTTGAGGTGGATGCCGAGGAAGGCGGTGACGAAATGCTGGTTGATGTTGTTGATGCGGCGGCTGTCCCAGACCGGCTCGGCGTAGGCCATGAAGTCGTCAAAGCTGGCCAGCACCGCCGGCGACGGCGGATTGGGCGCCGGATTGTGGCGCCCGCCCACGTAGGTGAGCAGATAGCGGTCGGCGTGCACGGCGCCCTCGAACAGCTTGACCACGCCGTCCCTGTAGCCGGCCACGTCGTCCTGGTCGCCGCTGATGAACAGCAGCGGCGCGCGCACGCCGGCCAGGCCGGCGGCGTCCCACACCTTGTGCGCGCCGCCCCAGGGCGCGAAGGCCACCACGGCCTTGATGCGCGGCTCGCGGCGCGATTCGTAGCCGGCGTTGCCCTGCTGGTTGACGGCCAGCTTGCCGCCCGGAACGTAAGCGGCCGCCGCCGCGCTGACGCCGGCGCCGACCGTGTTGAGGGCGCCATAGCCGCCCATCGAGTAGCCGATCAGCGCTGTGTTGCCGGCGTCGGCCACGCCGGCGAGGAAGTTGCCGCTACCGGGCTTGGCCCAAGCGGCCACGCTGTCGAGCACGAACAAGTCGTCGAGGCGGCGGTTGAGCAGCGTGCTGGCGAAGCCGGCCTTGTCGGCGCGGGTCGATTCCTGGTGGTCGACCGCCACCACCACGTAGCCTTTCGAGGCCAGGTTTTCGGTCAGGTAGCTCATTTGCAGGCGCGAGCCGGGGTAGCCGTGCGAGACGATCACCAGCGGATAGCGGCCGGTGGCGGGGGCGGCGTCGCGCGCGGCGCGGCCGGCGAACTGGAATGGGGTGTTGGGGCGGGCCGGGTCGTTGGGGCCGGTGCCCATGACGTCGGTATAAACCGTATGTTCCTTTTGTCCGGCCGCCAGCGTGGCGGGATACCAGACTTCCAGTGTGAGCTTGCGGGTGTAGCGGGGGTTGGGATTGGCGTCGGTGAGGCGCAGGACGTCCGCCTGGTCCGCGTGTTCCGCGACCAGCGTGCGCACGCCGACAGGCAGGGCGCCGCGCGCGGCCAGCTCCGGCGCGTCGGGACGGAGGTCGCCGAAGTACTCCTGGGCGTGTAGCGGCGCGATGAGCGCTGAGATGGCCAGTGCGGCGATTGCTATCCTTCTTCGTGCCTTCATGCTGCGTCCTATTTGTGGTTGCTTTCGATTTTTCTGGCCGCTACCCCGTACGGCCGGGCGGCTGCTTTTACCCCGCACGGCCGGGCGGCTGCTTTTACCCCGCACGGCCAGGCGGGGACGTACCCCTTGGGGTACGTCCCCTAAGCTGTGACGCGTGCGTCGAGGTGAAAGGCGGCTGGGGTTTACAGGCCCAGATGCTCGCGCAACGTCGTTCCCTGGTAGACGCTGCGGAACAACCCGCGCCGCTGCAATTCCGGCACCACCAACCCGAGAAAATCATCGAGCCCACCCGGCAACGCCGGCGCCATGAAGTTGAACCCGTCGGCCGCCTCCTGCTCGAACCAGGCCTGCATCTGATCGGCCACCGTGCGCGCCGTGCCCACCACCGTGAAGTGCCCGCGCCCTCCCGCGATCCGCTCATACAACTGGCGTATCGTCAAATTCTCCCCCTGCGCCAGATCGGTCAACAGCCGCTGGCGGCTTTGCTGACCGTCCTGCGTCTGCGGCAGCTCCGGCAGCGGCCCGTCGAGCGGATAAGCGGACAAGTCGAAATTGCCGATCATCCTCCCCAGCAGCGCCAGCCCCGCCTTCGGCTCGATCAACGCCTGCAACTGGCCGAACTTGTCGTCAGCCTCCTGCTGCGATGAACCCACCACCGCAAACAACCCGGGCATCACCTTGAGCGACGCCGGCGCGCGCCCGTGCGCCGCCACGCGCCGCTTCATATCACGGTAAAAATCCTGCGCCTTGGCCAGCGACGGCTGCGCCGTAAACACCACCTCCGCCGTGGCCGCCGCCAGCTCTCGCCCCGCCTCCGAGCCGCCGGCCTGCACCACCACCGGCCGCCCCTGCGCACTGCGCGAAACGTTCAACGGTCCCGCGACGGCGAAATGCGCGCCGCGATGATCGAGCTTGCGCACCCGCGCCGGATCGATCAGCCGCCCGCCGGTTTTATCGTTGATGAGCGCACCATCTTCCCAACTATCCCACAATCCCGTGACAACCTGGTGAAATTCGCGCGCCCGCTCGTAACGCGCGGCGTGCGCCACGTGCTGATCGCGGCCAAAATTGGCCGCCTCCGCCGCGTTGTCCGACGTGACCAGGTTCCAGCCCGCCCTGCCCTCCGATATCTGGTCGAGCGAGGCGAACTGGCGCGCCACCGTGTATGGCTCGTTGTAGGTCGTGGTGGCGGTGCCGATCAAACCGATCCTCTCGGTCGACGCGGCCAGCGCCGACAAAAGCGTCAACGGCTCCAGCGCCGGCACGCCGCCGGTCAAGGCCAAACTGTCGGCGAAAAAGACCGCGTCCAGGCATGCCCGCTCCGCGCTTTGCACCTGCCGCCGGAAGACCTTGAACGGATTCGATTCCAGGTCCGTATCGGGATGGCGCCACGCCGCCACGTGGTGCCCGTGCCGCATCATGAAGGCGGCGATGCTCAATTGACGCGCCATCAGAACTCCTTGCGCGCGGTGATGCCGAAGTAGCGCTCGTCGTCACGCGGCACGGCGCGCGTGACGTAGCCGGTCGAGGTGACCAGGTTGGTGGCGTAGGACTTGTTGGCGAGGTTCTTGCCCACCAGCGCGATGCGCCAGCCGCCCGGCGTCGACGACAGCGCGATGCCGGCATTGACGACGCCGTACGCGCCCTGGATCGCGTCCGGCGACTGGAACAGGTCGAACTGTGTTTTGGCCTGGTACGAGTAATCGGCCGAGAAGTCGACGATCAAGCCGTTTTGCAGCGGCAGCGCGTAATTGGCGCGGGTGAAGGACTTCCACTTCGGCGAAAACGGCAACGGCCGGCCATTCAGGTTGCACGAGGCGGTGGCCGCCGGCGGGCAGTTGAAGCTGTCGATACTGGCGTCGGTGTAGGCCAGAGAGGCGGTCAAGGTCAGCTCGCGGGTCGGCCGCGCGTTGATGTCGAGCTCCACGCCCTTGGTCGATACATCGCCGGCGTTGATCAGCCGCGTGATGACGGTGCCGGCGACGGTGTCGAAGAAGTTGGCCTGGTAGTTCGCGTACTTGGTGTTGAAGACGGCGACGTTGGCCGTCAGTTTGCGGTCGAAGGCGCTGGCCTTCAATCCCAGCTCGAACGAATCGGATGTTTCCGGCTTGAGCGCGAGCGTGTCGCGGCCAAGCATGTTGAAGAAGACGTTGTAGGCCGGTCCCTTGTAGCCGCGCGAGTAGGTCGCGTAGGCGTTCACGTCGCGCGACAATTGATATTGCAGGCCGAAGCGGCCGGAATAGCCGTCCTCGCTGGTCGAGCCGCTGTTGCTCACGCCCGGCTGCACGCCGGGGAAGGCGGCGCTCGACGTCGACGTGCGGACATGGTCGTACGACAGCTCGTCCTTGGTCCAGCGCGCGCCGGCGATGGCGCGCCACTCCGGCGTCAGGTTGAGCGTGCTCTCGCCGAACAGCGAGTAACTGTCGTTCTTGACGCCGTAGTCGGCGCGGCCGGCATTGGGCGCGGTGGTCGTGGTGACGATGCGCTGGTAGGTTTCACGGTCCTTGCCATGCAGGTAGTAGGCGCCGACGACGTATTCGAGGAACTGCTCTTTCGGCGACGCCAGCCGCAACTCCTGCGACACCTGGCGGAATTCGACGGTGCCGATGTCGCGCGTGGCCGGATAGGCGGCCGTGATGCGCGCCACTTCCGCCGCGTTGCCGATGGCCGAGGTGCTGGTGTTTTGCTGGTTGTCCCAGTCGCGCACCGCCGTGATCGACGTCAGGGTGTAGCCGCCGTTGCGCCAGTCCACCTGCGCCGACAAGCCCTTGTTGGTGTCGCGGATATCGCTCGGGATGTCGGTGCTGATGGCGCGGTTTTCGCTCGACGCCACCACCGGCGCGATCGCCTGCGAGAACGGCGCGCTGGTGGACTTGTACGGCACGAAGGTCGGCGAGGCGTTCGAGCGCAGGTAGTCGGCGATCAGGGACACATCGAGGTTCTTGTTGGGCGTGATGTCGACGCGGGCGCGCACGCCTTTGCGGTCGTAGCCATTGACCTTGCCGCCGCCGGCGTGCAGGTTGTCGACGTTGCCGTCGTAGTCCGCATACAGCGCCGTGACGGCGGCGCTGACCACGCCCGGCTGGATCGTGCCGGACAAGCCGGCGCGCACGCGCTTCTCGCTGCCCTCGTACCAGGAGGCGTCGACGAAGCCGCTGGTCTGCTCCGACGGTTTGCGGCCGATCACGTTCAACACGCCGGACGAGGCGTTCTTGCCGAACAGCGTGCCTTGCGGACCGCGCAGGATTTCGATGTGCTCGATGTCGAGCAGATCGAGCGTGGCCTGGCCCGGGCGCGCGTACACCACGCCGTCGATCACGGTCGACACGGTCGGTTCCACACCGGGGGACGTCGAGATGGTACCGATACCGCGCACGAAGATGGTCGAATCCTTGTTGCCGCCCTGCTGGCGGAACGTCACGCTCGGCACTTCCTGCACGATGGTGTCGATGCTGGTGCGGTTGGCCTGCGCCAGATCGTCGCCATTGAGCACCGACACGGCCACCGGCACCGATTGCAGCGAGGCGTTGCGGCGCGTGGCGCTGACCGTCACGCTGGGGACGGCCGCGCCGTCGGAGCGGTCGAGAATCGACGCGCTGGCCGCATCGGCCGCCACGTCCGCCGCCGCGTCCACGCCGCCCGCCCAGGCCGAGCTGACAAGCAAAGCGCCCAACGTCAGCGCACCGATTTTTTTACTGTTGTTCTTCATTGCCGATCCCTTGATTTGAAAGCGCCCTTTGCGCCATATGCGGAAAATCCACTTTCATCATCGAAGAACCAACTTAGTTCCCCGCCTGACGTTTGCTAGACTTTGAATGGTACCGATACCCTTTTTTTAGTGTCGGTGCGGGCCGATTTGAAGTCAAAGAATTAAAAAACCCATCGATATGTCTTTTCTAAATATGCGCGGACACAGCAAATGAGCGAGCCGGCAAGCCCACGCAAACGCCGCGGTTCCGGCCGCGCCACCATCCACGACGTGGCGCGCCTGGCGCAAGTGGGCTCGATCACGGTATCGCGCTACTTCACCGAGCCGGGACGGGTCGCGGCCACGCGCAGCGCGCGCATCGCCGCCGCCGTCAAGGAACTCGGTTACGTGCCGAACCTGATGGCGGGCAGCCTGGCGTCCTCGCACAGCCGCATCATCGGCATGGTGATACCGAATATCTCCGGGCCGATCTTCGCCAGCACCATCCAGAGCTTCAGCGATACGCTCAGCCGCCACGGCTATCAGTTGCTGCTGGCGTCGAGCTACTTCTCGGCCAGTCAGGAAGAGAACGCGGTGCGCGCCTTCCTCGGCTGGAAGCCGGCGGCGCTGGTGGTGACGGGACGCTTCCACAACCGCGCCACCGAAAAGCTGCTGGCCACCGCCGGCATTCCGGTGGTCGAAACCTGGGACTACGACCCGCGCCGCAAGCCGATACAGGTGGGCTACTCCAACACCGCCGTCGGCGAACAAGCGGCGCGCCACCTGTACGCCAAAGGCTACCGCCGCATCGCCTTCGTGCAAAACAGCCTGGCCGGCGACCTCAGTGCCGTCGACCGCAGCGACGGTTACGCGGCGGTGATGCGCGAGCATGGGCTGGAACCGAATATCTATGTGCCGACGGCGGAGGCGCCGTTCGACGCCGGCAAACAAGCCATCGAGGCGCTGGCATTAAAACCGGCGCGGCGCGCGGGCGGGCGGGCCGACGCGATCATCTTCGCCAACGACAATCTGGCGGCGGGCGCCCTGCTCGCGGGCCAGCGCGCCGGCCTGAAGATGCCGCAGCAATGCGCCATCGTCGGCTTTGGCGACTATCCGTTCTCCCCGCTGCTGCTGCCCAGCCTGACCACGATCCGCCCGCCGGGCCGCGAGATCGGCGAGATCGCCGCGCTGCGCATCCTCGAACAACTGGGCGCGCTGCCGGCATCGGGCCGGGACACGCGCCTCAATCTGCTGGCCTGCGAACTTATCGAGCGCGAAAGCGCATAAAGGAAAACCATGAAGAACCTCTTTGCCGGCCTGCTGCTGGCCCTGCCCCTGCTGGCGCACGGCGCTCCCGCCATCACCATCGGCTTCCAGAAGAGCAGCGGGCTGCTGGGCATACTGAAGAACCAGGGCACGCTGGAGAAGGCCTTCGCCGGCCAGCAGATCAAGTGGATCGAATTCCCCGCCGGCCCGCAGATGCTGGAGGCGCTCAACGCCGGCAGCATCGACTTTGGCAGCACGGGCGCGCCGCCGCCGGTGTTCGGGCAGGCGGCCGGCATCGACCTGCTGTATGTGGCGGCCGAGCCGGCGCCGGTCAACAGCGAGGCGATCTTCGTGCCCAAGGATTCGCCGGCGCGCACGGTGGCCGATTTGAAGGGCAGGAAGGTGGCGTTCCAGAAGGGCTCCGGTTCGCACTTCCTGCTGGCGTCCGCGCTGCAAAAGGCGGGCTTGAAGCTCAGCGACATCAAGCCGGTGTATCTGTCGCCTTCGGATGCGCGGGCCGCCTTCGTCAGCGGCGGCATCGATGCGTGGGTGGTGTGGGATCCGTACTTCGCCTCGGCGCAGAAGTCGTACCAGGTGCGGGTGCTGAGCGACTACACCGGCCTGCCGCAGGCGAACGGCTTCTATCTGGCGTCGCGCAAGTTCGCCGCGCAGTCGCCGAAGGTGTTGGCGTCGCTATTGGAGCAGGTGGCGCTGACCGGCCAGTGGGCCAACGCGCACCCGAAGGAAGTGAGCGCGATGCTGGCGCCGCAAATGGGACTGCCGGTCGATATCGTGGAGACCTGGCAGCGCCGCACGCGCTACGGCGCGGTGCCGGTCAGCGCCGCCATCGCCGCCAACCAGCAGCGCGTGGCCGACGTGTTCTATCAGCAGAAGTTGACCCCGAAGGTGATCAGTGTGGCAGGAAGCGTCTGGCCATGGCAACCGGCCAACGCTCGATGAAATTCGGATCAGGACATTGGTGTCTAACGAAACCACCGTTAGCGCCGCATCTTTTCGATCGGCATTGGTTTCTGCCCTTCCCTGTACAATATTCCCTCGAGATCGGTAATACTGCCATTTTTTGCCCTGGCAATCGCAGCGCCGGAAAGGAACATCGTAATTCGTACCAAATCGCCGGGCTTGATCTGGAGCTGCTCCAGTATTTCCTTCGGCAGCGCGATGTTGCCGTTTTCATCCGCTCTAACGTCACACATGATCACCTCCGTGTTCCTCCCAGCTTAGCGAAGAAAACCGAAAGCGCAAGTGTGCTGCATCAGCGCCTCAGTGCTTATGCCCGCACGAAGGGCCGTGCACGTGCGGCGCCGGCGCCGGGGTGTTGGCCGGATCGCGGCCGCTGTCGCCCTCCAGGCCCGAAGCGTGCAGGCGGTCCATATAATCCTGCCACAACTTGTCCTTCTCGTTGCCCAGCTTGTACAGGTAATCCCATGTGAACAGGCCCGTGTTGTGCCCGTCCGTGAAGGTCGGCTGCACCGCGTAGTTGCCGACCGGGTCCAGCGCCGCGATGCCGACGTCGCGCTTGCCGACCTGCAGCACTTCCTGTCCGGGGCCGTGGCCCATCACCTCGGCCGACGGCGAATACACACGCATCAGCTCGAACGGGATCGTGAACGAGGCGCCGTCGTCGAAGGCGATGTCGAGCACCTTGGACTTGTTGTGGACGGTGATGGCGGTTGGATTCCTGGTGCTCATGGTTATGCTTTCAAACGTTCGACAATCGCCGCGTGCAGCGCCGGCACCAGCGCGCGGCGCGCGGCCAGCACCTCCGGCGCGCCGGCGCGCGCGGCGGTGGCGAAACTCGAGTTGGGGAAATGCGCATCGTCGAGATAACGCGGAATCACATGCCAGTGCACATGCGGGGTCATGTTGCCGAAGCTGGCCAGGTTGATCTTCTGCGGCGCCATCACGGCGCGCTGCGCCGCCTCCACCGCGAACACCACGTCCATCACGCGGCCGCGCTCGGCCGCGCCCAAGTCCGTCATTTCCTTGACATGCGCGTTCCACACCACGCGCGTGAAACCCGGGTACTCGGCATCGTCGACGGCGACCACCGACAACCGATCGTCGCTCCAGATGACGACACCCTCGGCGGGAGCCGCCAGCAGCTTGCACAGATCACAGGTATCAGTATCCCGCGCCATCACACCAGCACCCGCTCGATGCCGCCGTCGTTGGCGCGCTTGACGTAGTCGGCCATCCAGTTCTCGCCCAGCAGGTGCTTGGCGATCTCGACGACGATGTAGTCGGCCGTCGTGCCGGCGTCCTCGCCGTAGCGCGACACGCCGCCCAGGCAGGCCGGGCAGCTGGTCAGGATCTTGACCTCGCCCTCGAAGCCATCGGCGCGCAGCTTGTCGGCGCCCTTGATCACTTCCTCTTCCTTGCGGAAGCGCACCTGCGTCGAGATGTCCGGACGGGCGATCATCAACGTACCGGAGTCGCCGCAGCAGCGGTCGTTCTTCTCGATCTTGACGTTGTCGTGGGTGGCGATCAGGCCGTTGACGGTCTTGGTCGCCTCCTGCAGCTTCATCGGCGTGTGGCACGGCTCGTGGTACATATAGCGCGTGCCGGTCACGCCTTCCAGACGGACCTGCTTCTCCAGCAGATACTCGTGGATGTCCATGATGCGGCAGCCGGGGAAGATCTTGTCGAACTCATAGGTCGCCAGCTGGTCGTAGCAGGTGCCGCACGACACCAGCACCGTCTTGATGTCCAGATAGTTGAGCGTGTTGGCCATGCGGTGGAACAGCACGCGGTTGTCCGTCATCATCTTCTCGGCCTTGTCGTACTCGCCCGAGCCGCGCTGCGGATAACCGCAGCACAGGTAGCCCGGCGGCAGCACGGTCTGCACGCCCACTTCCCACAGCATCGCCTGGGTTGCCAGGCCGACCTGCGAGAACAGCCGCTCCGAGCCGCAGCCCGGGAAGTAGAACACCGCTTCCGTATCGGCCGTGGTCTTCTTCGGATTGCGGATGATCGGGATGACCTTGTCGTCCTCGATGTCGAGCAGCGCGCGCGCGGTCTTCTTCGGCAGCCCGCCCGGCATTTTTTTGTTGATGAAGTGGATCACCTGCTCGCGCACCGGCGGCTTGCCGACGGTCGGCGGCGGCGCCTTGGTCTGCTT
Source organism: uncultured Duganella sp. (assembly GCA_963513825.1). Taxonomy (GTDB): domain Bacteria; phylum Pseudomonadota; class Gammaproteobacteria; order Burkholderiales; family Burkholderiaceae_D; genus Rugamonas. The sequence goes on along the minus strand of CAUPRW010000022.1, from coordinate 60,711 downwards.
CTTGGCGAACTTCTTGAGCAAATCATTGCCCAGGCGCTGAGCCTTGTAGCCGATGCCGACCATCGCCGCGCGGGTGGCGTTGATGGTGGCCGGATCGGTGGCGTTGAGGAAGAACATCGCCGCCGACTTGCCCGGGTTGAACGACTTCTTGTCCATCTTGCGCAGCAGGTTGCGCATGTTCATCGACACGTCGCCGAAGTCGATGTTGACCGGACAGGGCGTGACGCACTTATGGCAGACGGTGCAGTGGTCGGCCACGTCCTCGAACTCTTCCCAATGCTTGATCGAGATGCCGCGCCGGGTCTGCTCCTCGTACAGGAAGGCTTCGATCAGCGACGACGTCGCCAGGATCTTGTCGCGCGGCGAGTACAGCAGGTTGGCCCGCGGCACGTGGGTCGAGCACACCGGCTTGCACTTGCCGCAGCGCAGGCAGTCCTTGACGCTGTTGGCGATCTCGCCGATGTCGCTTTGCTGCATGATCAGCGATTCGTGGCCCATCAGGCCGAACGATGGCGTGTAGGCGTTGGACAAGTCCGCTTCCATGCCGGGCAGGTTCAGCAGCTTGCCCTTGTTGAAGCGCCCTTCCGGATCGACGCGCAGCTTGTAGTCGCGGAACGGGCCGATTTCCTCCTCGGTGAGAAACTCGAGCTTGGTGATGCCGATGCCGTGCTCGCCCGAAATGACGCCGTTGAGCGAACGGGCCAGCACCATGATGCGCGCCACGGCGGCGTGCGCCAGTTGCAGCATCTCGTAGTGGTCCGAGTTGACCGGCAGGTTGGTGTGGACGTTGCCGTCGCCGGCGTGCATGTGCAGCGCCACGAACACGCGCCCGCGCAGCACGCGCTTGTGGATGGCGGTCGCCTCGTCGAGGATCAGCTTGTAGGCGGCGCCGCTGAAGATCTGGCGCAGCTGGGCGCGGATTTCCTGCTTCCACGTCACGCGGATGGTGCGGTCCTGGACGATGTCGAACAGGGTCGCGTCCGGCTGTATCTTGAGCCGTTCGTCGAACACGGCCAGCAGGCGCTCGAGGCCCAGCGCGGCCAGCTCGCCGGTGACGGCTTGCAGCGGCTTGTCGAGCTCGGCCAGCAGGAAGGTCCAGCGCTCGCGCACCTGCGACAGCAGGGCTTCGGCCTGCTGCACGCGGTCGCCGAGCATTTCCTCGTCGCCCACGGCGTCGTCGGCGTCGTCGCTCTTGCCGATCGGCAGATTGCCGGCGGCGAAGAAGGCGCGCAGCTCGTCGACCAGCTGCAGCTTGTTCTTGATCGACAGCTCGATGTTGATGCGCTCGATGCCGTCGGTGTACTCGCCCATGCGGTTGAGCGGAATGACCACGTCCTCGTTGATCTTGAAGGCGTTGGTGTGCTTGGCGATGGCGGCCGTGCGGGCGCGGTCGAGCCAGAACTTCTTGCGCGCCTCGGCGCTGACGGCAACGAAGCCCTCGCCGACACGGGTGTTGGCGATGCGCACCACTTCCGACGCGGCCATGGCCACGGCGTTCTCGTCGTCGCCGACGATGTCGCCGAACAGCGCCATCTTCGGCAGCACGCCGCGCTTGGACTTGGTGGCGTAGCCGACCGCGCGCAGGTAGCGCTCGTCGAGGTGCTCCAGGCCGGCCAGGCGCAGGGTGGCGAACTGCTCGCCCTTGGCCGGCAGGCCGTCGAGGTAATCCTTGATCTCGACGATGGACGGGATCGCGTCGCGGGCCTGGCCGAAGAACTCCAGGCAGACGGTGCGGGCGAACTTCGGCATCTTGTGCAGGAGCCAGCGGCCCGAGGTGATCAGGCCGTCGGTGCCCTCCTTCTGGATGCCGGGCAGGCCGGACAGGAACTTGTCGGTCACGTCCTTGCCCAGGCCCTCCTTGCGGAAGGTGCGGCCGGCGATCTCCAGGATCTCGGTCTTGAACGGCGCGCCTTTCGACTCGCCGCGCGCGGTCGGGTGGGTCCACTCGAGCTTGAAGCGGGCCAGCGGCGTGTCGTGGATTTTCGACAGGTTGTGGTCCAGGCGCGTGACCTCGAGCCAGTCGCCGTTCGGGTCGACCATGCGCCACGACGCCAGGTTGTCGAGCGCGGTGCCCCACAGCACGGCCTTCTTGCCGCCCGCGTTCATGGCGATGTTGCCGCCGATGCAGGAGGCGTGGGCCGAGGTCGGGTCGACCGCGAACACGAAGCCGGCTTTTTCCGCCGCCTCGGACACCTTGTTGGTGATCACGCCGGCGCCGGTGTAGATGGTGGCGTATTCCTTGTCGAGGCCGGGCAGCACCTTCATCTCGACCGGGCCCATGTTGAGCAGCTTCTCGGTGTTGATGACGGCCGACATCGGCGTGAGCGGAATGGCGCCGCCGGTGTAGCCGGTGCCGCCGCCGCGCGGGATGATGGTCAGGCCCAGCTCGATGCAGCCTTTGACGAGGCCGGCCATCTCCTCCTCGTTGTCCGGCGTGAGCACCACGAACGGATACTCGACGCGCCAGTCGGTGGCGTCGGTCACGTGCGAGATGCGCTTCATGCCGTCGAAGCAGATGTTGTGCTTGTCGGTGTAGCGGCCCAGCACCTTGTAGGTGCGCTTGCGCAGGTCGTAGACCTGCTTGAATTCCTCGCCGAAGTCGGCCACGGCCTTGCCGGCCGCGCGCAGCAGCTTGATGACGTTGACGCTGCGCTGCTTGGCGGCCTCGGACTCGCTGCCGTCGTCGTCGATGGTCAGGCGGCGCTTGTCGACCTCGGCCAGGCGGTGGTGCAGCGCGTTGATCAGCTCCTGGCGCCGCTTCGGGTTGTCGAGCATGTCGTCCTGCAGGTACGGATTGCGGCGCACGGCCCAGATGTCGCCGAGCACCTCGTACAGCATGCGGGCCGAGCGGCCGGTCTGGCGGGCGCCGCGCAACGCATCGAGCAAGCTCCACGATTCCTCGCCCAGCAGCCGGATGACGATCTCGCGATCGGAAAACGACGTGTAGTTGTAAGGAATTTCGCGGAGGCGCTGGGTCTCCGGTCCGTGGGGCGTTTCCGCCAGCAAAGCTTGGATTTGTGCAGGGGCATTCATTATGCGATTGGACTTGTAAACTGAACCCGGGAGGGCCATTCTAGCGTATTGCGACGCACCATGTCGGAACAGCCCTAGTCCGCCGGGGGGCTCTCGGGCTCGGCGCGGCGCGCTATTAATTTGCGGATGAGCCCGATTGCCGGCGATAAAATTCAACTTTCCGCCGGAAAACTGAACGAAATTCCGGATTGCCCGCGTGCGGCAATACGATCGATTGCACCAGATTAGCCCAGCATTTGGCCGATCCGGTGCCAGAAGCCGTCCGGCACATACAACAGCAAGGTGGTCATGGTCAGGTAGCGCGCCAGTTTGCCGACGCACATGTAAGCCACGCTGGGCCAGAAGGGCAACTTGAGCCAGCCGCCCAGCGTGCACAGCGGGTCGCCCACGCCGGGCAGCCAGGCCAGCAGCATGGTCTTGGCGCCGTAGCGTTCGAGCCAATGGAACCAGCGGCTCTTGCGCTCCTTGGCGAAGGTGGTCTTGGCCTGGTAGCCGATCCAGTAATCGACGGCCCCGCCGAGGGTATTGCCGACGGTGGCCACGGCGATGGCGCTCCAGAACAGTTCCGGATTGGCCTTAATGACGGCAAACACCGCCGGCTCCGAGCCCAGCGGCACCAAGGTGGCGGAGACGAAACTGATGACGAAGACCGACGTCAGTCCCACTTCCGGCGCCGCGAGCACGTTGAGCAGCCAGGCGATTGCAGATTCGATCATCGGATTCTTTAGCGGGACGAAAGGTGTCCATTATAATGACCGGCACACCGCACGATTGAACAGCCCGGTCCATGCCCACCGGCATCGTCCCCGCGCCCTGCCCGTCCCGGTCACCCACCGGATAGCTAGCATCGAACAACCGCGGAACCCCATGGGGGTCAAGTCTGTCATTTGGACACGGGCTGTGCCGTAGCGGGCAGCTACGGCACAGCCCGTGTCCAAATGACAGACTTGACCCCGTGGCTCCGGCCCTCTGGAATCACTGTTTGCAGACTATGACTATCGACTATCTGAAGAAAATCCTGACCGCGCGCGTCTATGACGTCGCCGATGAAACCCCGCTCGAACTGGCGCCGACCCTGTCGCAGCGCTATGAGAACCGCATTTATTTCAAGCGCGAGGACATGCAGAGCGTGTTCAGCTTCAAGATTCGCGGCGCCTATAACAAGATGGCCCACCTGAGCGAGGCCCAGCGCAAGCGCGGCGTCATTTGCGCCTCGGCCGGCAACCATGCCCAGGGCGTGGCGCTGTCGGCGGCCAAGCTCGGTTGCCGCGCGCTGATCGTCATGCCCACCACCACCCCGCAAGTCAAGATCGACGCCGTCAAGGCGCGCGGCGGCTCGGACGTCGAAGTGGTGCTGCACGGCGAGTCCTATACCGATGCCTACAACCATGCGCTGACCTTGGAGCAGGAACAGAAGCTGACCTTCGTCCATCCGTTCGACGATCCCGACGTCATCGCCGGCCAGGGCACCATCGGCATGGAGATCCTGCGCCAGCACTCCGGCCCCATCCACGCGATCTTCGTGGCCATCGGCGGCGGCGGCCTGATCGCCGGCGTGGCCTCGTACGTCAAGGCGATCCGCCCGGACATCAAGATCATCGGCGTGCAAACCATCGATTCGGACGCCATGGCCCGCAGCATCAAGGCCGGCGAGCGCGTGACGCTCGCCGACGTCGGCCTGTTTTCCGACGGCACCGCCGTGCGCCTGGTCGGCGAGGAAACCTTCCGCATCGCGCGCGAACTGGTCGACGACATCATCATCGTCGACACCGACGCCATCAGCGCGGCCATCAAGGATGTGTTTACCGATACCCGCAGCATCCTCGAGCCGGCCGGCGCGCTGGCCATCGCCGGCGCCAAGGCCTATATCGAGCGCGCGGCCATGACCAAGGACCCGGTCAAGAACGAGACCCTGATCACCATCGCCTGCGGCGCCAACATGAATTTCGACCGCCTGCGCTTCGTTGCCGAGCGCGCCGAGCTGGGCGAGGCGCGCGAGGCGGTGTTCGCCGTCACCCTGCCCGAGCAGCGCGGCAGCTTCAAACGATTCTGCTCGCTGGTGGGGCCGCGCAACGTGACCGAGTTCAACTACCGCATCAGCGACAAGGACGAGGCCCACGTGTTCGTCGGCGTGCAGATCGCCGACCGCGGCGAGTCCGGCGCGCTGGCGCGCAAGTTCGACGAGCATGGCTTCCGCACGCTCGATCTGACGCACGACGAGCTGGCCAAGGCGCACATCCGCCATCTGGTCGGCGGCAAGAGCGGCCTGGCCAAGGATGAGCTGTTATACCGCTTCGAGTTTCCGGAGCGCCCCGGCGCGCTGATGCGCTTCCTCGACAGCATGGCGCCGAACTGGAATATTTCGCTGTGCCACTATCGCAGCCAGGGCGGCGATGTCGGGCGCATCCTGATCGGCTTGCAGGTGCCGGCCGGGGAGATGGATGCGTTCGCACAGTTCCTCACCACGCTCGGTTACCGCTATTGGGATGAGAGCGCCAATCCGGTGTACAAGCTGTTCCTGGGCTGAACCCCTTTCCTTTCGCGGCGCAGCGCGCGCCGTCGCTTAGGGGACGTACCCCGCGGGGTACGTCCCCGCATGGGGGGGGCGGGGTGGCGGCCGCCAACAGCGCCGGTGAAAGTGCGCTACCATTTCACCTTTACCGCTCCAAAGCCCGCCATGACCAATTCCGCCGACCTGTCCCCGCTGGGCAAGACCTCCGCCTACCGCACCGATTACGCGCCCGAGCTGCTGTTTCCCATCCCGCGCCAGGGCAAGCGCGACGAACTGGGCCTGGCCGGCACGCTGCCCTTCTTCGGCGTCGATATCTGGAACGCCTACGAGATCTCGTGGCTCAACCAGCGCGGCAAGCCGCAGGTGGCGATCGCGCGCGTGACCTTCCCGGCCGATTCGCCCAACATCATCGAGTCGAAGTCCTTCAAGCTGTACCTGAACTCGTTCAACCAGACCCGCCTGGAAAACGTCGTGGCCCTGAAATCGCTGCTGCAACAGGACCTGAGCGAGGCGGCCGGCGCCAACGTCCACATCAGCATCACCCAGCCGGAGGAGTTCGGCATGGTCGCGATGGGCGAACTCGACGGCCTGCTGCTCGACCGCCTCGACATCGAGGTCGACAACTACAGCCCGTCGCCGGAAATTCTCAAGGCGGCCCACGACGAGGAGCCGGTCGAGGAAAAACTGCTGTCCCACCTGCTCAAGTCGAACTGCCTGGTCACCGGCCAGCCGGACTGGGCCAGCGTGCAAATCCATTACGCCGGCCCGCAAATCGACCAGGAAAGCCTGCTGAAATACCTGATCGGCTTCCGCGAGCACAACGAATTCCACGAGCAGTGCGTCGAACGCATCTTCGTCGACATCCTGCGCCAGTGCGCGCCGCAACAGCTGGCCGTGTACGCCCGCTACACCCGGCGCGGCGGCCTCGACATCAATCCGTGGCGCAGCAACTTCAGCACCGCGCAAAAACCGCCCAACCTGCGCGGCGCACGGCAATAGGAAAATCAGGCGTATGATGCGAAGAAGGCCGCCGCGCCGGCGGCAAACGCACCCGGTCGCACAAAACCGCGAAAAATCGGCAAAGCGCGCCGGCCGACGGCAAAAAACCGGCGTTTCCAGCGTTTTTCGCGCATAAATAGCAAATGCTTTCTAAGATACATTTCTAACAACACAAAAGACGGCCCCGCGCGCCGGCCGCCGCACTTGAAAGCAACGCTGGCGCGAGCGAATTCATGTTACATGGCGCACAAACAGGCCTATAATTCGGCTCGCAGGACCCTCGCAGGCTCCTTTCGTGCCTCGCAATATCTTATGTCGTCTTATGAATAACCTGAGCAAAATACTCTCACTCGAAAACGTTCTGCTGGACCTGGAAGTCTCCAGTAAAAAGCGCGCCTTCGAGCAAGCTGGCCTGATCTTCGAAAACAATTGCGGCATCGCGCGCTCGACCGTCTCGGACAATCTGTTCGCGCGCGAGCGCCTCGGCTCGACCGGGCTCGGTCACGGCGTGGCCGTGCCGCACGGCCGCATCAAGGGCATGAAGAGCCTCAAGTCGCCGCTGGCCGCCTTCGTGCGCCTGGCCGAGCCGATCCCGTTCGAGTCGCCCGACGGCAAGCCGGTCAACCTGCTGTTCTTCCTGCTCATTCCCGACCACGTCACCCAGCAGCATCTGGAAATCCTGTCGGAAATCGCCGAAATGTTCTCCGACGACGCCTTCCGCACGGCGCTGTCGACCGATCCGGACCCGAAATCGGTGCATTCGCGCATCATCAACTGGATGCCGAGCCTGCAGGCGGCCGGCTAAAACTGGCTTGCAAGCATGATGGACTGGACTATGGGTTAAACTAGGGGATAGCTCCCCTTTAGTCCAACCTCTCCATAAAGACGCCCATGCTGCAAACGCCGCTGACGATACAAAGGCTGTACGACGACAATCGCGAGAGTTTGCAGCTCGGCTGGTTCGCCGGCTTCCCCGGCGGCGAGCGCCTCATTTCCGGCGACGTGGCCTCGGCCGCCGACCAGGTGGGCCACCTCAACACCATCCACCCGGGCCGCATCCAGGTCTTCGGCCACCAGGAAATCAATTACTACCAGCGGCTCAAGGCGCTCACGCGCGCCCACGTCATTGGCGAGCTGATCGCCGGCGGCCCGCCGGCGCTGATCATCGCCCAGGGGCTCGAGACGCCGCCCGACATCCTGGCCATCTGCGACGAGAAAAACATCCCGCTGTTTTCCACTCCGTTACCTGCCGCACAGGTGATCGACTTCCTGCGCGTGTATCTTTCCAAGAAGCTGGCGCAACGCATCATCATGCACGGCGTGTTCATGGACGTGCTCGGCGTGGGCGTGCTGATCACCGGCGACTCCGGCCTCGGCAAGAGCGAGCTGGGGCTCGAGCTGATCTCGCGCTCGCACGGGCTGGTGGCCGACGACGCGGTCGAGTTCTCGCGCATCGCGCCGAACATGATCGAGGGCCGCTGCCCGGCCCTGCTGCAAAACCTGCTGGAGGTGCGCGGGTTGGGCTTGCTGGACATCAAGGCGATCTTCGGCGAGACGGCCGTGCGCCGCAAGATGCGCCTCAAGCTCATCGTGCACCTGGTGCGGCGCGGCGCGGCCGAGGAGGAAGTGGAGCGGCTGCCGTTCCAGTTCCCCACCGAGGACGTGCTGGGGCTGCCGATCCGCAAGGTCGTCATCCCGGTCGCGGCCGGGCGCAACATCGCCGTGCTGCTGGAGGCGGCCGTGCGCAACACGATCCTGCAATTGCGCGGCATCGACACCTTACAAGAGTTCATGGAGCGGCAACGCCAAGCCATGAGCGGGGATTAACGTTATGCGTATCGTCATCATCACCGGCATCTCCGGCTCGGGCAAATCGGTGGCCCTGAACGTGCTCGAAGACACCGGCCACTACTGCGTCGACAACCTGCCGCCGGCGCTGCTGTCGCAGCTGGTGTCGACGCTGGCCGAGGAAGGCCTGCAAGCGCTGGCCGTGGCCGTCGACGCGCGCAGCGCCGAATCGCTGGCGTCGCTGCCGGCCGACGTCAAGCGCCTGCGGGTAGAGGGGCACGACGTCAAGGTCATGTTCCTGACGGCCAACACGCACTCGCTGGTGGCGCGGTTCTCGGAAACGCGCCGCAGCCACCCGCTGTCGCACGAGCTGCGGCCCGGGCAAAACCCGGCCGCGCGCCGCACTTTGATCGAATGCATCATGGAGGAGCGCGAGCGGCTGTCGGCCATCGAGCAGCTCGGGCACGTGGTCGACACGTCCGAGCTCAGCGCCAACAAGCTGCGCGCGTGGGTCAAGGACCTGGTGGCCAGCGAGGGCGCGCCGTTGACCTTGTTCTTCGAATCGTTCGCCTTCAAGCTCGGCGTGCCGATGGACGCGGACTTCGTGTTCGACGTGCGGGCGTTACCGAATCCCTATTACGATCTGACCTTGCGCCCGCTGACGGGGCGCGACGCGCCGGTGATCGATTTCCTCGACGCCCAGCCAAGCGCGATCGAAATGCTGGGCGACATCCGCGCCTTCGTCGAAAAGTGGCTGCCGTTCTTCAAGACCGACAACCGCAGTTACCTGACGGTGGCGCTCGGATGCACCGGTGGGCAGCATCGGTCGGTCTACATGGCGGAGAAACTGGCGGCGTACTTCCATCCGAACGAGCGGGTGGTACTGCGCCACCGCGAGCAGTAGGCACGGGGCCTTGGTCGGGCAGCAGGCCACGCACGCATGGCGGATTACGCTGCGCTAATCCGCCCTACGTTATCGCCACCGCCAACAATACGCAAACGGCCACGTAGACACGTAGGTCGGATTAGGCGGAACGCCGTAATCCGACACCGTCGAGCCGCCTGCAGCGCCCGCAAGGAGACTCACAGATGCCGCAGCGGATGCGCATACGCCGGCCACACCGGCGCGAACAAGCCCTGCACCATATCTGCCGTCACCCGCTCCAGCGACGGCGGGTTCCACTTCGGCGCCCCATCCTTATCGATGACCAGCGCCCGCACGCCCTCGATCACCTCGCCATACTCGAACACCCGCCGCACCAGCGCGCGCTCCATGCGCAGGCAGTCCGCCATGTCCAGCCCGGCGCCGCGCCTGATCAACTCATGCGTCACGCACATCATCAACGGCGAGCGCCCCGCCATCACCTCCACCGTCGCGCGCGCGAAAGCGCTGGCATCGGCCTCCAGCGAAGCGACGATGGCCGGCACCGTCCCCGCGCCGAAATGCCGGTCGATCGCCACGCGCTGCGCCGCCAGCGTCGACTCTCCGGCTGTGCCCTGGAAGGCCTGCGCGAACGCGGCGACCGCCTCGGCCAACTCCGCGCCCGGCGTCGACTCCAACATCGCATCGAGCAGCTCCAGCTCGCCCGACGGCACGAAGTGGTCGGCCAAGCCCGCATAAAGCGCATCGGCCGCGCCGATCGTCACGCCGGTCACGCCCAGATAAAAGCCCAGCCCGCCCGGCGCGCGCGACAGGAAGTAGCTGCCGCCGACATCGGGAAACAAACCGATGTTCACCTCCGGCATGGCCATCTTCGTACGCTCGGTAACGATGCGCACGCGGCTGGCCGGCCCGGCCTGCGCGATGCCCATGCCGCCGCCCATGACCACGCCGTCCATCAGCGCGATGTAGGGTTTGGGGTAGCTGTGCACCAGATGGTTGAGCGCGTATTCCTCGGTGAAGAAATCCTCCACCAGCGCGCTGCCCTGTTGCGGCGTGGCGCGGCCGGCGTCGTGGAAGAAGCGGATGTCGCCGCCGGCGCAGAAGGCCTTTTCGCTGCTGGAGCGGATGACGACGGCGGCGACGTCCGAATCGTCGCGCCAAGCCAGCAGCGCGGCGGTGATCGCGCGCAGCATCGGCAGCGACAGCGAGTTCAACGCCTTCGGGCGGTCCAGCGTGATGAAGCCGGTGCCGTTGATGATGCTGGTGTGGACCAATTCGCTCATGGTGTTTTATGCCTTTGTGGCTGCAAATGTTGGAAACTGGCGGGCGCCTTCTACCCCGCGTGCTTTTGGCGATACGCCCGCCGCGCCACTTAGGGGACGTACCCGCAGGGTACGTCCCCGCCTGGCCGTGCGGGGTGGCAAGCGCCGCAGTCGCTCGGCCTGGCCGTGCGGGTAACGAGCGCCGCAGTCGCGCGGCCTGGCCGTGCGGGTAGCGAGCGCCGCAGTCGCGCGGCCTGGCCGTGCGGGTAGCGAGCGGCGCAGTCGCGCGGCCTGGCCGTACGGGCTGGCAAGCGGCGCTGTCACTCGGCCGGGTAGCAATCGGCACAGCCGCACGCCCTGCCCGCCCGACGCCTATTCTACTGCGCCTTCGCGCCGGCCGAATGCTCAAGCGGATTGGCCGTCATGACATCGCCGCCCAGCCGCGCCTGCCACTTGACCCTGGCCGGCATCAATTCCGCCCTGCCCTCGTGGCGCGCGTAGATCGCGGCGAACGGCAAGTCCGTTACTTTTTCCTGCGCAAACCCGGTCGCCTTCTCCAGCCCGGAATCATCGCTGGCCACCGCCAGCGTAAACCGCACCAACCGATCCAGCGCCGGCGCGTGCAAGTCGAGGATGGACGCCATCATCACCAGCGGCGTGGCCGCGAACACATGGTAGTGCAAGGCCTTGGCGCCGCGCTCCATCTCCGCCGGCAGCGAGCCGTCCGGCGCGACCTGCCCCATCGCGTGATCGAACACCTTGCGCCCCCAGTCCAGGTAGCGCGCCTCGCCGGTGACGCCGCCGACCGCCGTCACCGCCAGCCCCTCCCAATAATAGTGGTTGTTGCGCTTGCCCTTGTGGGCCTCCGAATGCGCGATGGTGCCGTCGGCGAGCGCCTTGAACCAGCCGTCGATGGCCTGCCGCTGCGCCGCGCCCGCCGCCGGCCGCAGCCGCGCGTAGCTCAGCGCCATGCCGCCCAGGGTCCACTTGCGCACATACCACGCCTGCTCGCTCGAGAGCTTGCCCAGCAGCGCCTTGTGGCCGGCCCAGTCGGCCAGCCACGCCAGCGCGCAGGCGGCGTCCCGCTCGCCGGCCACGCGCCCCAGGAAATCCTCGATCGGCCTGGTGGCCTCGATATTGCGCGCGCGCCGCGCCGGATCGATGACGGAATGGTTGTTGTCGTTGTAGTAGCTGTTGGCGTCGATGTCGATGACGGCCGGCGGCACCGGCGCGCAGGCCTGCGCGGACGACGAAATCCATGCGGCCGCCAGCGCCGTCAAAACGGGATAAATTATTTTCATCATATCGGGGACAGGAACAAAAAAGGGCGCCCTTGCGCCCTTTGTTGGATGGTGCCGGAGGCCGTTGTTATAGGGCGGCGGCAGCGGGTTCGTAGCTATCCGGGAGATGCTTGATCGCATCGTGGCCGTGCTGCTGAACCTTGGATTTATACTTCATGACCTGACGATCGAGTTTATCGACCAGGGTGTCGATGGCTGCGTACAGGTCTTGGGACAGGCTTTCCACGTACACGGTTTTACCCGACATGCGCAGATTGATTTCGGCCTTTTGGCGCTTGGATTTCTCTTTAAGGTTATCTACAGTCAGAATGACAGCAATATCAATAACTTGATCGAAGTGACGAGTGACACGTTCCAGTTTGTTCTGTACGTATTCGCGGATGGCCGCGGTCACTTCCAGATGATGTCCACTGATGGTCAGATTCATACGCGCTCCTAAAGATAAATGTCGCTTACGGTCAGTGCCGCGCCCATTGCGGCCGGGCGCACATTGACCAAGTAACTACAAGGACTTGCGGAGACTGACGGGAGGGATTTTCAACGCTTCGCGATATTTGGCAACAGTGCGTCGCGCAATCACCATGCCTTGTTCTCCCAGCATGTCCGCAATCTTACTGTCGGATAAAGGATTTTTAGGGTCTTCAGCTCCTGTCAGTTGCACAATGAGGGCCCGTATCGCCGTCGAACTTGCTTCACCGCCCGCTTCGGTGGCGACGTGGCTACCAAAGAAATATTTCAACTCAAACATGCCGTGCGGCGTCAGCATGTACTTTTGAGTCGTCACCCGAGAAATAGTGCTCTCGTGTAAACCCAGTGTATCAGCAATTTCGCGAAGCACAAGGGGCCGCATGGCAACGGCGCCGTGCGAGAAAAAGTTCTTTTGTCGTTCCACTATCGCTTGGGCAACACGTAATATCGTGTCGAAACGCTGGCGCATGTTCTTGATGAGCCACTTGGCCTCCTGCAGCTGGGCGCCCATCGCGCCCTCGCCCTTGCCCTGCTTGAGCAGGTTGGCGTACATGGCGTTGACCCGCAGCCGCGGCATGACGTCGTTGTTGAGGCTCACCTGCCAGCCGGTGCGCGATTTCTTGACGATCACGTCCGGCACCACGTAGTCCGACACGTCCGACGCGAACGCCGAGCCCGGATGCGGATTGCACAGGCGGATCACCGTCTGCGCCTCGCGCAAGTCCTCGTCGTCGCACACCAGCGCTTTTTTCAGCTTGTTGAAGTCGCGCTGCGCGAACCACGTCAAATGGTTCTCGACGATGGTCAGCGCCATGCGCCGCGTCACCAGCGCGATGCCCGGCAGGCGCTTGATCTGCAGCGCCAGGCACTCGGAGGCGTTGCGCGCGCCCACGCCCATCGGGTCGAAGCTTTGCAGCATCGACAGGGCCGTGCGCAGCTCGTCGAGATCGACTTCCAGTTCCTCCGGCAGGCGCGCGTGGATGTCCTCGAGCGGCTCCTCCAGGTAGCCGTTCTCGTCGAGCGCGTCGATGATCAGCTCGACGAGCGCGCGGTCGCGCGTCTCCAGCACCGTCACCCGCATCTGCTCCATCAGGTGCTCGCGCAGCGTGCAGTGGTTGGCCTCGAGCTGGGGGCGCGCGTCCTCGTCGTCGGGCGCCTTGCTGCGGCCGGCGTCGCTCCAGTCGACGTCGGCCTCGCTGCTGGTACTTTCGGTATCGGCGGCGGGGCCGTCGTAGGTGTCGGCCTCGGCCGCGGCCGGGGCGTCCTGCTGGTTCGGCGGGCCCTCGGGCGGCGCCTCGCCGGGCGACGATTGCTGGCTCAGCGCGCCGTCCGACAGCAGGCGCAGCGAGCGGTCCAGCGGGTCGTCGAGGCGCTCAAGCAAGGGATTGTCGGTGAGCAGCTGCTCGAGCTCCTGGTGCAGTTCGAGCGTGGACAGCTGCAGCAGGCGGATCGACTGCTGCAGCTGGGGTGTCAGCGCGAGGTGCTGCGACGTGCGCAGTTGCAATGACTGTTTCATGGGAAGCGCTTACATTCTGAAGTGTTCACCCAGGTACACGCGGCGCACCGACTCGTCGGCGATGATGTCGTCCGGCCGGCCGGACGCCAACACCGAGCCCTGGTTGATGATATATGCGCGGTCGCAGATGCCCAGCGTCTCGCGCACATTGTGATCGGTAATGAGGACGCCGATGTTGCGCTCCTTGAGGAAGCGCACGATGCGCTGGATCTCAATGACGGCAATCGGGTCGACCCCGGCGAAAGGTTCGTCGAGCAGCACGAAGCGCGGGTTGGTGGCCAGCGCGCGGGCGATCTCCACCCGGCGGCGCTCGCCGCCCGACAGCGACAGCGCCTGGTTCTCGCGCAGCTTTTCGATCTGCAAATCGGCCAGCAGGGTATTGAGCCGTTCATCAATGGCAGCCTTGGATAAAGGCTTGCCGTCCACTTTCTGGATTTCGAGGACGGCGCGGATATTCTCTTCCACGGTCAGCTTGCGGAACACCGAAGCCTCCTGCGGCAGGTACGACAGGCCGAGCGAGGCGCGCCGGTGGATCGGCAGCGAGGAGATGTCGACGCCGCTGATGTCGATGGTGCCGGCGTCCGACGGCACCAGGCCGACGATCATGTAGAACGAGGTGGTCTTGCCGGCGCCGTTGGGGCCGAGCAGGCCGACCACCTCGCCGCATTCGACCTGCAACGACACGTCGTGCACGACCTGGCGCTTGCCGTAGGTCTTTTGCAGGCCGCGCACGATCAGGGTGCTACCGCAGCTAGGTTCCATGCTTATTTCCCCGCCGCTGGCGTGGGCGCCGGCGCCTGCTTGGTCGACGGCTGGATCACCATCGTGCTGCGCCCGGCGCCGGGCTTGCTCTCGCCGGTCGGCGTGTTCTTGACGGCGAAAAACTCGCGCCGGCTGTCGTACGAGATGAACTCGCCGTCGACCTGGCTGGCGGTCTTGCTGCCTTCGAGCTTTTTGATCTGCGCCTTCGAGAACAGCTTGACCAGCTCGGTCTTGGCATCGTACTCGATGCGGTCGGCGCGGCCCTCGACCCACTGGTCGCCGGCGCCGTCGAGCTTTTGGCGGAACGTCGCCTGCACGCCCGGCGCGCCGGTCAGCACGACGAACTGGTAGCCCTCCGGGTCCTCGGTGACGACCGCCTTGGGCGACTTCATCAGCAAGGTGCCGCGGGTGAGCACGACGTTGCCGGTGAAGGTCTTGATCTGCTTGACGTCGTCGGCGTCGAGGTTGTCGAACGATACCTCGGTCGGCTTGTTGGAGTCGGCTTTTTCGGCGTGCGCCGCGCCCATGGCGCCGAGCAGCAGCGCCGCCGACAGCATCAGTGTGTTCAGTTTGGTCATCGTATGGTCCTTCATTTGTTTCATGTCTCGGTTCAACGCGGCGCCTTCGGCGGCAGCGTGATGGTGCCGCGTCCGCCCAGCTGCAGCTGGCGCGTCGCGTTGTTGGTTTTCAGGCCGGTGCCGGACGAGGTGCTCGCGCCGAGCTTCATCTGCACCGGCGCGGCCGTCTCCATGCGCTCCTCGTCCGGATACACGGTCATGGTGCTCGTCTGCAGGCGCAGCGCCTCGGCCTTCGGCGTGGCCGGGCGCACCACGTCGACGTTGCCGTTGAGCGTGATGCGGGTGTTGTTCTGGTCGACCCGCGCGGTGTCGGCGTGGATCGTCATCGGCGGCTGGTTGCCCGCCAGGCTGTTGAGGAAGGGCTTGTCGATGTCGGACGAATCGTCGATCGGCCGGTGCGTGAGCTTGTCGCCGGAGATGATGTAGGCCGGCTTGCCCTCCTTGGTCATGCGCACCAGGCTGAAGCGGTCGATGATGTAGTCCGGCTCGTTGAGGAACTGGTCGGCCTGCTGGTCCTGGCCGGACTGGTTGACCAACTGCACGAGCCAAAAGCTGCCGACGGCGACGAACACGCCGATCAGCATCGTCAGCGTCAACTGCCAGCGGTGGGCGGTTCTTTTACGCATGCGTCGCTCCCGTCACACCATGAACTGCGCCATCACGCGCTCGTACGTGCCGTGCGCGTGCAGCAGCAGCTCGCACACCTCGCGCACCGCGCCGCGCCCGCCGTGCGCGACGGTGACGTGGTGCGCGCGTTCGAGCACTTCCTTGCGCCCGCCCGGCACCGCGACGGCAAAGCCGACCCGCGTGAGGATCGGCAGGTCGACCACGTCGTCGGCGATGAAGCCGATCTGCTCGGCCGTGAGCCCGGTGGTTTGCAGCAGCGCGTTGAACGGCGTGAGCTTGTCATGGCCGCCCTGGTGCACGTGGCCGATGCCGAGGTCGGCGGCGCGCCGGGCCAGCTGCGGCGAGATGCGCGCGCTGATGATGGCCGTCTGCACGCCGGACTCCTGCAGCAGCTTGATGCCGAGGCCGTCGTAGACGTTGAAGGTCTTCAGGGCCTCGCCGTCGGCGCCGTAGTGCAGGCTGCCGTCGGTGAGCACGCCGTCGACGTCGAGGATCAGCAGTTTGACGCGCGCGGCGCGTTCGACGTAGGTCAGCTCGGTCATCAGATCACCTTCGCGCGGGTCAGGTCGTGGATGTGCAGCGCGCCGACCAGCTTGCCGTCGGCGCCGGTCACCAGCATTTGGTTGATGCGGTATTGCTCCATGACGGCGACGGCGTCGACCGCCAGTTTGTCCGGCGAGATGCTGCGCGGGTTCGGATGCATGACGTCGCGGATCACCACCTTGGTGAAGTCCTGGACCTTCTCGATCATGCGGCGCAGGTCGCCGTCGGTGAACACGCCGAGCGGCCTGTCGTCGGCGTCGACGATGGCGGTCATGCCCATGCCCTTTTGCGTGATCTCGAGCAGCGCGTCGGTCAGCTTGACGTCGGCGCCCACCTTCGGCACGGCCGCGCCGCTGCGCATGACGTCGCGCACGTGCGTGAGCAGGCGCCGGCCCAGCGCGCCGCCCGGGTGCGAACGGGCGAAATCCTCTTCGCGGAAACCGCGCAGGTCCAGCAGCGCCACGGCCAGCGCGTCGCCCAGCGCCAGCGTGACGGTGGTCGAGGTGGTCGGCGCCAGGTTCATCGGGCACGCCTCCTTGGCCACGGCCACGTTCAGGTGGACGTCGGCGATGCCGGCCAGGCTCGAGCCGGGCTTGCCGGTGATGGCGATGACCTTGCTGCCCATGCGCTTGACCACCGGCAGGATCGTCATCAGCTCGGCGCTCTCGCCGGAGTACGAAATGGCGATGAAGGCGTCGTCGGCGGTGACCATGCCGAGGTCGCCGTGGGCGGCCTCTGCCGGATGGACGAACAGCGCCGGCGTGCCGGTCGAGGCGAACGTGGCGGCGATCTTGCGGGCGATGTGGCCGGACTTGCCGATGCCGGAGACCACCACGCGGCCCTTGCAGTTGAGCAACAGCTCGATCGCTTGCGCGACGCTGTCGTCGTCGCCCAGGCGGGCGTCGAGCGCGGCGATGGCCTGCGCCTCGTTTTGCAACGTTTCCCGGGCCAGCCGCAGGGCGTGCGCGGCCGTTTTCGCGTCAAAAGCTTTCAGCATTGTTTTTTCATGGGTTACACTCATACCCAAGTATAGCCGAATTGAGAAAGCAAAAAACTTGCCAGTCGAAACATAACGCCCAGTCCGGCGCTAAACATCTAAATATTATTTTACTGGCTATGTTGAAATGACGTTTTCACCACTGGAATTAACCCTAATACTGCTCGGCAGCGCCGTCCTGGGCGTGGTGGCGTTCCGCATGATGCACCTGCCGCCGATGCTCGGCTACCTCGCCGTCGGCATCCTGATCGGCCCCCACGCGCTGGGCCTGGCCGAACAAAGCGAGGCCACCCACGGCCTGGCCGAGTTCGGCGTCGTGTTCCTGATGTTCTCGATCGGCCTCGAATTCTCGCTGCCCAAGCTGATGGCCATGCGCGGCATCGTCTTCGGGCTCGGCATGGCGCAGGTGGTGCTCACCATCGTCGCCACCATGCTGTTCGGCTGGACCATCGCCACCCAGCTGCCGGCCTCGCTGCACATCAGCTGGCAGGCCTCGTTCGCGCTCGGCGGCGCGCTGGCCATGTCCTCGACCGCCATCGTCGTCAAGATGCTGACCGAGCGGCTCGAGCTCGAAAGCGAGCATGGCCGCAAGATCATCGGCATCCTGCTGTTCCAGGACCTGGCCGTGGTGCCGCTGCTGATCCTGATTCCCTCGCTCGGCCAGCGGCCGGACGCGCTGGTCGAAACCCTGGCCTGGGCCGGCCTCAAAGCCGTCATCGTGCTGGCGCTGCTGCTGTTCGTCGGCCACCGGCTGATGCGCGGCTGGTTCACCATCGTCGTCAAGCGCCGCTCGCAGGAACTGTTCATGCTCAACCTGCTACTGATCACGCTGGGCGCGGCGTGGATCACCGAGCAGGCCGGGCTCTCGCTGGCGCTCGGCGCCTTCGTGGCCGGCATGCTGATCTCCGAGACCGAGTACCGGCACCAGGTGGAGGAGGACATCAAACCGTTCCGCGACGTGCTGCTGGGGCTGTTTTTCATCACCGTCGGCATGCTGCTCAACGTGCGCCTGGTGCTGGAGAACTGGTGGCTGGTGCTGGTGTTGCTGGGCGGGCCGGTGCTGCTCAAGTTCGCGCTGATCGCCGGCCTGGCCAAGCTGTTCGGCTCGTCCGACGGGGTGTCGATCCGCACCGGCCTGGCGCTGGCGCAGGCCGGCGAGTTCGGCTTCGTGCTGCTCAACGTGGCCGGCGGCAGCCGCCTGATGGACCCGTTCATCATCCAGGTGGTGCTGGCGTCGATGGTGCTGTCGATGCTGGTGGCGCCCTTGATCATCGCCAAGTCCGACCAGATCGTCATGAAGGTATCGAGCAACGAGTGGATGATGCAGTCGCTGGCGCTGACCAAGATCGCCAGCCGCACCATGTCCACCAGCAAGCACGTGATCGTCGCCGGCTTCGGGCGCAGCGGCCAGAGCCTGGCCACCCTGCTGAGCGAGGAGGACATCGAATACCACGCGCTCGACCTCGACCCGGAACGGGTGCAGGAGGCGCAGGCGGCCGGGCTGCAGGTGTCGTACGGCGACGCGGCGCGGCGCGAGAGCCTGGTCGCGGCCGGCATCTACCGCGCCAGCGCGGTGGTGATCACGTACGCCAGCACGCCGTCGGCGCTGCGGGTGCTGCATCTGGTGCATGAATTGGCGCCGACGCTGCCGGTGATCGTGCGCGCGCACGACGACACGGACCTCGACCGGCTCAAGGCGGCCGGCGCGGCCGAGGTGGTGCCGGAACTGATGGAGGGCAGTTTGATGCTGGCCTCGCACGCGCTGGTGATGCTGGGCGTGCCGCTGCGGCGCGTGGTGCACCGGGTGCAGGCGGCGCGCGAGGAGCGCTATGCGTCGCTGCGCGGCTACTTCCGCGGCGTGAGCGACGCCGGCGAGGACGCCGACCTCGAGCGGCTCCATTCGGTCACGCTCGGTGGCGACGCCTCGGCCGTCGGCCGGCAGCTGGGCGAGGTCGACGTGGCCGGCGCCGGCGCCGAGGTCACCAGCATCCGGCGCGGCAAGGCGCAGGTCGACGTCGGGCCGGAGACGGTGATGGAGGCCGGCGACGTGGTGGTGGTGCGCGGCGGGGCAGATGCCGTGACGCGGGCGGAGAGCCGGCTGCTGCGTTAGTGTCCTTTCACGGCTTGTCGCAGCCGGGGATGGCCTGCGACGGCACCGGCGTCTTTTGCTCCGCTTCGGTCACGTCGTAGATGTCTTGCGAGCAGGTGCCGTTGGCGAAGTTGAACATCACCTCATACTTGTGCTGCGGCTGCGGCGTGAACCTGGTCGTCAGCGGCCCGCACGAACCGTTGCTGCGAAAGCCCGGGCTCGAATCGCTCCAGCTCGAATAGCCGCGTATCTGCAGCGCCTGCCCGGCCTTGACCACCGTGTCGATGCGCGGGTAGGCGTTGATCAGGCGGTTGCCGCGCTCGACCGTCTTGTAGACGAAGCCGAGCAACTTCTGCCGCAGCAGATCGGCGGCGAACACCTTGCCGACCGGCGCGAGCCCCTTGCAGGATTCGGATTCGGCGCTAGTGGCGAACTGGACGATCATGCCGGCGCCGTCCGACTTGTAGACGATGGACGCGCTCTCGGGCGGCAGCGGCGCCGGCGCCTCGTCGGCGGCGCTGGCGCACGGCAGCGCGCCGCACAGCGCGGCGCCCAGTAAAAGTGCCAGGGTGGTTTTTTTCATAACGATGCCTGTGGTGGAAGAACCAACAAGCATAGCACTTATTTTCCCATGCGGAAACAATGTGAATTGTGACACCTTGTCGTGGAACCATCGGTACAGCCGAGCTCGTGTCCAAATGACAGACTTGACCCCGACGCCGGCGTCATCGTTCGGCCTGCCGCTCCGGGGCGGCCGCCGGCGCCACGCTGACCACGCGGTTGCGCCCGGCGTCCTTGGCGGCGTAGAGCAAGGTGTCGGCCTGCGCCACCCAGGCGCGCGCCACGGCCAGCGGGTCGCCCTCGGTGTCGCCCGGCTTCAGGCAGGCCACGCCGATCGATACCGTCACCGACAACCGCAGCTCCGGCGACAGTTCGATCATCGTGCCGGCCACGCTGGCGCGGATGCGCTCGGCCACGAAGGCGGCGCTCTCGAGGTTGGCGTCGATCAGCAGGACGACGAATTCCTCGCCGCCGAAGCGGGCCACCGCGTCCGAGGCGCGCAACTCGTTCTTGATGCGCGTGGCGACCTCGCGCAGCACTTCGTCGCCGCCGCCGTGGCCGACCGTGTCGTTGACGCGCTTGAAGTGGTCGATGTCGATGTACATGAACGAGATCGGATAGGCCTGCCGGCGCGCGCGCGCGATCTCCTCGAGCAACCGGCGGTCGATGTAGCGCCGGTTGTAGACGCCGGTGAGCGAGTCGGTCAGCCCGATGTACTTGAGCATCTCGTTGCTGATGACGTTTTCCAGGCAGATGGCGATGATCGAGGCCATGTGCTCGATGAAGTCGGTGCCCAGGCTGGGGGTGAAGCGGGTCGGGTCGCGGCTGGCCAGGTTGAGGCTGCCGATGACGCGCTTGTTGCGCAGCAGCGGCACCAGCGCCACGCTTTGCAGCCCCGCCGGCGCCTGCGGGAACGGCACGGCGTGGCGCCGCGCGTGGTACATGCCCAGCAGCGGCTTGGGCGGCGCCGCCGCCGGGCCGCGCTGGCCCAGCTCGAAACCGAGGTCGTCGAGCCCCTCGACGAAGATCAGGCCGGGAAAGTCGGCGAACACGACGTCGAGCTTGAGCATGACCTCGCGGATGTCGGCGCCCTCGTCAACCAGGCTCAGCGTGACACTGTCGAGCTCGGAGATCACCGGCAGCACGCGGAAGATGGTACCGACCAGCTCGGGGAAGTTGGCGGCGCCGACGATGTTCAAATCGAAAGCTTGATGCCGCGTTATGATCGAATGGTTGCGTTCGGCCTGTTCCAGCAGATAGGCCATGCGGGCGCGCAATGCCTGGTTTTCGGCCGCCAGATCGTTCGCGCGCGCGGCGTGGTCGGTCGGCGTCGTGATTGTGCCAGTTGCGGTGTCCGTCATAATTGCCCTTGCTGTTCGCCCGATTTCATGTCATTGCAACATTACGCCAAGTTTTGGCGCTTGGGAATGCCCAAGCGCCGCGAAGTGCATTAAAACGCCAGCGTAACGACAATTTCCTGTCCGACACGCACACGTTGGCCGTCGCCGGTGATCAAAATGCTGTTCATGCCGAAGCAGACGGCGCCGTCGAGCTCCGGCTTGGCGCGGTACGCTTGCAGGAGATCGAGCGGGTCGGGGCCGATCACGCCGGTGGCCTGGTCGATCGATGGCATCGGGCAGCGCGGGCACGGCTTGACCGGCTTGAGCAGCGCGTCGCCCATCTGGAACGACTCGGCGTAGTCCTCCTCGAACGCTTCGATGCCGTCGATGACCAGGTTGGGCCGGAAGCGGTTCATCGGAATGGCGGCGCGGCCGGCGCGCACCAGCTTGTCGTTGAGGTCGTCCAGCGAGGAGGTGCCCACCACCAGCATCGGATAGCCGTCCGAAAACAAGGTGGTGGCCGGCACGCCGCCGGTCCAGGTGCCGCTGACGGCGCGGCTGGCGTTGGCGTGGAAGCGCGCCAGCCGGCACGGCACGCCGATGGCCTTGGTGAACCAGTCGGCGGTGAGCGCATCGCAGTCGTAGGCGAGCACCGTGTGCTCCCAGATCTGCGTGGTCAAGGTCGGCGCCAGGTCGGGGTCGGGCAGGCCGAGCGGAATTTCCAGGCGCAGCATGCCGGGCGCGCGCAACTCGAGCGTGTCGGCCTTCAAGGTGGGCACGATGAGCGCCATGCGCGGATGTTCGCGCTGCGTCATGTAGACGCCGTGCTCGTCGACGACCATCCATTCGCGGTCGTAGATGTGCTCCGTCATCAGGCCGGCGGTGGTCAGCGTGGCTTCCTGCAACGACAGGCCGGCGCAGGATTTGATCGGGTACAGCGTGAGGGCGGACAGGATCGGCATGGGCGGCACCTTGGGCGGCGGGGGCCGCGCGGTTGATTGGCTCGTAATGTTGTCATTATACGATCCGGGCGCGCCCATGGTCGATGGGGGCCGACGCCGGGCGGCGGCGTGCGTCGGCGAGGCCCGGACGGCTCGATGCCGCCCCGGGCCGGCCGGCGTTACTCGTCGGAGGCGACGACCGCCTTCGGCGCGCGCGGCGTGCGCGCCGCTGGTTTGCGCGGCGCTTTCGGCTTGGCCGGCTTGGCAGGCTTGGCCTCGGCCGCCTCGGCCACCACGGCGTCGACCACCACCGGCGCGGCCGGCGCGGCCGGCTCCGCGGCGATGGCGGCGACCGGCACCGCGGCGGCGTTGCGCCCCTTGCCACCCTTGGCCGGCTTGCCTTCTTCGGCCTGCGGTTTCGCGGCCGCTTTCACCTTGCGCGCCGGCGGCTTGGGACCGCTTTTCTTTTTCGGCGCCGCCACCGCCGCATCGGTCTGCGCGGGCACTGCGTCGTTATGGGTGTCGACAACCGGCGCCAGGAACGGCAGGTCGACCGCCATTTCCGTCACCACCGGCGCTTCGGACGCGGCCACGGCGGCCTGGCCGTTCTGGCGCTCGCCCTGCTTGCGGCCGCCGCGATTGCCACGGCCGCGGCCACGGTTGCGGTCCGATTCCGGCTGGGCGGCCGGCTTGGCGGCCGGCTGGCCGAACGACTGCCATGCGGTCTCCGAATCGGGCTGTTCCTCGTCCTCGGCGTCGGCGTGGACATCGGCCTGCGCCTGCGCGCCGGCGGACGCCTGGTCCGGTTCCGCCTGCCAGGCGGCGTACGCCGACACGGCCGGCTCGGCCTGGTTGTCGTTCTCGTCGTTGCCATCGTCGTCGTTGTCGCCATCGTCGTCGGCGTTGACGTCGGTGCGGGCCTGCTGCGCCAGGCGCTCGGCCTGGCGTTCGGCGAAGCGCTCGGCGGCGGTGCGGCCCCGGCCACGACCGCGGCGCGATTCCTGGCGGCCGCCGTCCTGCGCCTCGGCGCCGGCGTTGTCGGCCGCCTGGGCCTCGCCGCCGACCTGCAGTACGACGCCGGAGGCGCCGCTGCTGCGGTACACATAGGCGCCGGATTTCTCGTCGCGGCCGAACTCGAGCAGGCCGCGCGCCTTGCATTCCTCGATCAGGTTGCCGAAGGTGCGGAAACCGTAATAGGACTCGCTAAAGTCCGGCTTGCGGCGCTTGATCGCTTCCTTGAGCACCGAGGCCCAGATCTTGCCGCTGTCGCCGCGTTCGAGCACCAGCGCCTCGAAAGTGTTGACGGCGATTTCGACGGCCTGATTGCGGCGCTTGTCCATCTCCTCGCGGCGGCCGCGCTCCTCTTCCGGCGAGCGCTTGACGGCCGGCTTGTTGGCCTCGCCGGCGTCGCGCTTGGCGCGGCGGCTCTCGCGCACCAGGTCGTCATAGAAGATGAATTCGTCGCAGTTGGCCACCAGCAGGTCCGAGGTCGATTGCTTGACGCCGACGCCGATCACCTTCTTGGCGTTCTCGCGCAGCTTCGACACCAGCGGCGAAAAGTCGGAATCGCCCGAGATGATGACGAAGGTGTCGACATGCGACTTGGTGTAGCACAAGTCGAGCGCGTCGACGACCATGCGGATGTCTGCCGAGTTCTTGCCGGACTGGCGCACGTGCGGGATTTCGATCAATTCGAAGTTGGCCTCGTGCATCGGCGCCTTGAACGCCTTGTAGCGGTCCCAGTCGCAATAGGCCTTCTTGACCACGATGCTGCCCTTGAGCAGCAGACGCTCCAGCACGGGCTTGATGTCGAACTTGTCGTAATTGGCGTCGCGCACACCGAGCGCCACGTTTTCAAAATCGCAGAACAGCGCCATGCTGACGTTATCGTTGGAAGAAGCCATGAGGTATTTTTTCT
This sequence comes from uncultured Duganella sp., assembly GCA_963513825.1. Classification (GTDB taxonomy): domain Bacteria; phylum Pseudomonadota; class Gammaproteobacteria; order Burkholderiales; family Burkholderiaceae_D; genus Rugamonas. The sequence goes on along the minus strand of CAUPRW010000022.1, from coordinate 36,593 downwards.
AGTGAGGAAGTGAGGCGGGCGTGAAAAGCGGACGCAGGCAATTGACCGATTATACCCAACAACGGCCCGCGCACGACGAATGGCGCCGCCACCCGCGCTCAATCGCTCCCGCTCAACGCTCGATCAGGTCGAAATCGCCCTGGGTGTAGCGCTCACCCAGCACCTCGCCGCCGCCGAAGATGGCGCCGATGGCGGCGGCATCGGCCTCGCCGAGCCGGAGCCCGGCCGCCGCCACGTTCTCCTCGAGGTGGCCGATCCGGCGCGCGCCGGGAATCGGCACGATCGCCGCGTCCTGCCGCAGCAGCTAGGCCAGCGCCAGCTGCGCCGGCGTGACGCCATGGCCGGCCGCCAGCGCGCGCAGGCGGCCGATCAGCGCGGCGTTGTGGCGCATGGCGTCGTCCTGGAAGCGCGGCAGGTTGCGGCGGAAGTCATCCGGCGCCAGCGCGGCGGCCGAGACCAGGGCGCCGGTCAGGAAGCCCCGTCCCAGCGGGCTGTACGGCACGAAACCGATGCCCAGCTCGCGGCACGCCGGCAGCAGCGCGCGCTCGGGATCGCGGCTCCACAGCGAGTATTCGCTTTGCACGGCCGCGATCGGGTGCACGGCGTGGGCCCGGCGCACCGTCGCGGCCGACACCTCGGACAATCCCAAATGCAGCACCTTGCCCTCGCGCACCAGATCGGCCATCACGCCGACCACCTCCTCGACCGGCACCGACGGGTCGGACAGCTGCGCGGCCTGCCGTGCATCGGCCGCCGTTTTCCCAGCGGCGTGGTGTACGCGTGGGAGTTCGAGCGCGACGGACGCAGCCTGAGCGTCGGCGTCGACGGCCCGCTGGTGCTCGACGACGACGAAATGATGGTGGCGGCCGCGCGCGACGGCGTCGGCATCGCCTTCGTCCACGAGTCCTACGCGAGCGGCTCGATTGGCGAGGGGGCGCTGGTGCGGTTGCTGGACGACTGGTGCCCGCCCATGCCCGGGTTCTATCTGTACTACCCGAGCCGCAAACACATGTCGGCCGCGTTGCGCGGCCTGATCGACTGGTGCGTCGGCGGCCGCCCAACGCAGCCATGAACGCGCCTTAGTCGGGCGAGATAAGCTCGATGGCCGCCATGTGACGCGCGGCGACACCTTTGAAATCGTCCGATATCCGTGGATCGCCGAGCACGTCTGCCCAAAATTGAAGTGCCATTTCGTGGCATCTTCGCAGATGCTTGAGCTCCATCCGGCCCAGGTGGATCGACGCCCACTGCCGGGCGACAATCTCGCCGTGCGAATTGGGGCGGTACAGCATGGGCAGCATGTCATACGCGGGCAGCAGGCGATGTTTGCGCGCCAAGGTCCACGCGACAGCGATATTGCCGTGATGCTTATCCGTGTTGCCGATCAGTGAGCCGAACAGATCCAGAATTTCAACTGTAACGATATCTCCTTCAGGCAATTGTCCCAGCCGGCCAAGCGCGCGCGCGACGGCCGTCCAGCTTTGATCCATCATGCCGAGATCGCCATCGAATGCGGAAAAGGTCGCCATCGGACGGCGCCCGCGTATGCCGACCCGATCAAATCGAACCACCTCCAGGAAGACGCGCTCGTCCGATTCAAGCACCGAGGTTGTAGCCGCCGCGATGCCGTGGCGCGCCAGCACTTCCAGTGCCAAGTGCTCGCATACCAGCAAGTCGCCCCATCTCCTGCCCGCGGCGGTACTGACCGGGGGAGAAAATTTTACGATGACATGCTCTATCGACTCGCCACCATTGCGACGAATCACGGCGGTGAACTTCGGCTGTTCCCCTCCTGCCGATGAGCCTGGCGCATCCCCTTGCATGGCGTCTTCAGCCATGGATGGGTAGCGGTCGGCGCGCTGGTCCTCCAGCACAACCGCCGTGTCCTCCACCGCTGCGGACTCGATGTGGCGTGCGTATGACTCGTTGCCGAGAATGAGGTCACCCGGGGCATTTTCAGTTCGCCGCGATATGTACTTCAACACCTGCTCATCGGTCCAGATCAAGATATTGGCGGGGAGATCCAAATCCCGATGCCTGGCGGGCTCTAGCCGCCCCAAGAACCCCTGCGGGCGTAGATCACTGCAAAAAAACGGCATCCCCTGATAGAGTTCGAAACTTGTTCCCTGTAGAGGCGTTATCGCGTACTGCCCTCCCTCGAGGACGTCGAGGTATCCGATCGCGTCGACATTCCCGCGTTCGGAAACGCGAAACACCGGGATGGGGGGGGCAACGCCTGGCACTCGCCGCCTCAGCGCGTACTGCCTGGCCTTACCCGCGCCGAGGACAACGCCGTCCCGGACCGCCGCCCACAGCCGGGAAAAGGTCGGCTGACTGATATCGAGCTCCTTCACAAGAAAGGCTGATTTGCCCGCTCCTTGCTTGAGAATCCCTTGCAATTTGATAATGTTGCGCTCTTTGGTCATCAGAATTCAGATTCTTGTGAATAGAAAAATTCATCAAATCCTCATAGGAGAAACCGATTTTTTGAATAGGAAGGTGAATAGAAAAATGAATGCAAAGATCGTAGCACAAAGCCATCCCTGCAAAGCGACCGAGCACAAAAAAGCCCCGTCTGGACGGGGCTCCGGGGCATCTTCGAAATGAGATGCGTTGATTCGACGATTAGCGTTTAGACGTTGAACAGGAAGTTCAGCACGTCGCCATCCTTGACCACGTATTCCTTGCCCTCGGCGCGCATCTTGCCCGCCTCCTTGGCGCCGCCCTCGCCCTTGTACTGGATGAAGTCGTCGTAGGCGATGGTTTGCGCGCGGATGAAGCCGCGCTCGAAGTCGGTGTGGATCACGCCGGCCGCCTGCGGCGCGGTGTCGCCGGTGTGGATGGTCCAGGCGCGCACTTCCTTGACGCCGGCCGTGAAGTAGGTCTGCAGGCCGAGCAGGTTGTAGGCGGCGCGGATCAGGCGGTCCAGGCCCGGCTCTTCCATGCCCATGTCGTTGAGGAACTCGGTCTTGTCGGCGTCTTCCAGGTCGGCGATCTCGGCCTCGATCGAGGCGCAGATGGCGACGATCGGCGCGTTCTGCGTGGCCGCGTAGGCGGTCAGCTGGTCGAGCAGCGGGTTGTCCTTGAAGCCGCTGTCGGAAACGTTGGCGACGTACATGGCCGGCTTGGCGGTGATCAGGCACAGCGGCTTGATCAGCGCCATCTCGTCGGCGTCCAGGCCCATCGCGCGCACCGGCTTGGCTTCGTTCAGGTGCGGCACGATGCGCTCCATGATGGCCAGCAGCTTGGCCGCGTCCTTGTCGCCGGAGCGGGCTTTCTTGTTTTCGCGGTGGATGGCTTTTTCCACCGTGCCCAGGTCGGCCAGCGCCAGCTCGGTCTGGATCACTTCGATGTCGTCGAGCGGGCTGACCTTGCCGGACACGTGGATGACGTTGTCGTCCTCGAAGCAGCGCACTACGTTGACGATGGCGTCCGTTTCGCGGATGTGCGACAGGAACTGGTTGCCCAGGCCCTCGCCCTGCGAGGCGCCGGCCACCAGGCCGGCGATGTCGACGAATTCGACGATGGCGTTGACCATGCGCTCGGGCTTGACGATCGCCGCCAGCGCGGCCATGCGCGGATCCGGCACCTCGACCACGCCGACGTTGGGCTCGATGGTGCAGAACGGATAGTTCTCAGCCGGGATGCCGGCCTTGGTCAGGGCGTTGAAGAGGGTGGACTTGCCGACGTTGGGCAGGCCGACGATGCCGCATTGGAGACTCATGGAAAACCTTTAATAATCAATGTCGCCGGCGAGCGGCGGGTGAAAAACGCCGGCGCGGGCGTCTTTTAACGATTCGTGCTGTTTAAAGCGTTCAAGGATCAATTGTACCTCCCCCGCCCCCGCTCCTCCAAAAAACACCGCCGGTGGCGCGACAAACATGTCATACAGGAACAATTGCTTACATTTGATACGAATTCCTGGTCATACCAAACGCCGCCGGCCGCGTTAGTTGCTTGTAGTCATACTTGCAACCACATAAGAGGTAGAAAAATGAACAACACATTCAATTCCAAGTTGCATCCGATGATCATGGCCGCCGCGGCCGCCGTGGTGCTCGTCAGTGGCGTCGGCGTGGCCGCCATCATGGGCTGGCTGCCGTCGTCCAATTCGCACAACCAGGACCCGGCGCTGGCGCCCAACGGCCAGCCGCTGGTTGAACAGTCGGCGCCCGCGCCGGCCGGCCGCGATCCGGTGCGCGAGCCGGTGCGGACGCAGGTGGCCCAGGTACGCGAACCGGTGCGCGATCAAGTCCGCGACAAGCCGGTCGTCAAACATGCGCCGGTCAAGAGCGCGCCGGCCGTCTGCAACAACTGCGGCGTGGTCGAGGCCGTCAACGAGATCGAGACCCGCGCCGAAGGCAGCGGCGTCGGCGCGGTCGGCGGCGCGCTGGTCGGCGGCCTGCTGGGCAACCAGGTCGGCGGCGGCAACGGCCGCAAACTGGCCACCGTGGCCGGCGCCATCGGCGGCGCCGTCGCCGGCAACCAGATCGAGGGCCGGGTCAAGGCCAACAAGAGCTACGACATCGTGGTGCGCCTCGACGACGGCTCGGTACGCAAGTTCCACCAGACCGAGCAGCCATCGTGGCACCAGGGCGACCAGGTGCGCGTGGTCGACGGCGGCCTGCGCGCGAACGATTAAGCGGACGATCTTGCTTCCCATTTCCTGGCGGATTGTTTGATGCTAGACTCTTCGACCAAGCATCAACCACCCAGGAAAACCATGCCCCCGTACCGCTGCCGCGCCCCGCTCCGCACCACAGTCCTGATCGCCACGCTGCTGCTGGGCGGCGCCGCCATGATGCCGGCGCCCGCCGCCCGGGCGGCCACGGCCCAGGCCGGCCAGGCGCAGAAACAACTGGCCAAACTGGCGGCGGCCTTCCACACGGCGCGCTGCAAGTTCGATCCGCTGCTGTTTGCCACCGCCAACGGCGACAGCCGCTACAACGACCAGATCGGCCTGGCCATTTCGCCGTCCGTGCGCGCGGCCCAGTTCGCGCTGTACCGGCAGATGCAAAAGCAGCTCATGGGCGTGCGGCGCGACCAGCTCGGCGCCCAGGACCAACTGACCTACGACCTGCTGTCGTATGAGCTCAACAACGCGATGCAGCTCGAATCCTTCCCCGAGCATCTGCTGCCGCTCAACCAATTCGACAACGTCCCCAGCACCCTGGCCAACTACGCCGACGGCACCGGCTCACAACCGCTGGGCACGGTCAAGCAATACCAGGACTACCTGGGCCGCCTGAACCAGTTGCCGGCGTGGATAGACCAGGCCATCGCCAACATGAAGCAAGGCATGCGCGCCGGCATCGTGCAACCGCGGGCGATCACCGTGGCGATGCTGCCGCAGTTCCAGAACCTGCGCGCGGCCACGCCGGAGACAAGCGTCTACTATTCGCCCATCACGCGCCTGCCGGCGCAGTTTTCGGCCGCCGACAAACAGCGGCTGGCGGCGGCCTACCTGAAAACGGTCGACACCAGGATCGCGCCGGCGCTCACGCGCCTGGTGGGCTTCCTCGAGCACGAATACCTGCCGGCCAGCCGCACCAGCAGCGGCTGGAGCGCGCTGCCCAACGGCGCCGCCTGGTACGCCGCGCGCATCAAGGACAGCACCAACCTGCCGCTCACGCCGGACGCGGTGCACGCTCTGGGCCTCAAGGAAGTGACGCGCATCGAGCAGCAACTGACGGCGCTCGGTCCCAAGCTCGGTTACGACGGCCCGGAAAAGCAGCTGCCGCAATGGATGGCGGCGCAGGAGAAATTCAAGATCTTCAGCACCGACGAGCAAGTGCTCGACGCCTACCGCGCGCTGTACGCGACCGTGCAAACCAAGCTGCCGGCCTACTTCAGCGCGATTCCCAAGGCGCAGCTGGAACTGCACCTGGAACCGGAGCTCACGCGCGCGACCGCCTCCGACCACTACACGCCACCGGCCGCCGACGGATCGCATCCGGGCGTGTTCTGGCCGGTGGTCAACGATGCGAAGCAATACAGCCGGGTCGACATGGTCAGCCTGTTCCTGCACGAGGGCGTGCCGGGCCACCACCTGCACGCCGCGTTGCTCAAGGAGCTCGACCTGCCCGACTTCCGCAAGTTCAGCACCGAGAACCCGAACAGCGCCGCCTACACCGAGGGCTGGGCCTTGTATTCCGAAACGCTGGGCCGCGAGTTCGGCCTGTACGACGATCCTGTCGCCTACTACGGCCACCTCAACGCCGAGATGCTGCGCGCGGCGCGCCTGGTGGTCGACACCGGCATGCACGCCAAGGGCTGGAGCCGCGAGCAGGCGATCGCCTACCTGGCCGGCACGCTCGGCTGGAGCGAGGCGCGCGCCCGAAACCAGATCGAGCGCTACATGGTGTGGCCGGCGCAGGCGCTGAGCTACAAGATCGGCTCGCTCAAAATCCTGGAACTGCGGGCGCGGGCGCAGGCCGCGCTGGGCGACAAATTCAGTTACCAGAAATTCCATCAGGTGGTGATCGGCGACGGCACGCTGCCATTGCCGATCCTGGAGGCGCGCGTCGACAAATGGATCGCGGCGGCGCGCGCTCAATAGCATCCAACAAGATTTGCGCCAACGCAGGCGATGGCGGCCCCGACACCAATTTATATTGAGGCAACGTTGTGGATGTGATACCTTGCGCGCTCAGCTAGCGGAGGGCGCATGGAATTTGTCTTGCTCATTTTTGGCATCGTGACGTTCAACATCGCCTGGCGCGCGCGGGCCCAGGCGCGCCACGCCAACAAGCTGATCGACGAGTTGAAGGAAGAACTCAAAGCGCTGCGCTGGCAAGGCTACGCGGCGCCAGCGGCCGACCCGTCCGCGTACGGCCTGGCGGCGCAGCCGACAACAGCCGACGAGGCGGCGGCCCCGACAACCGCCATGCCGCCCACGCCCGCCACTTCGCCCGCGCCCGCCACCGTCGTCCCGCCAATGCCCGCCTCGTCGCAGCCGGGGCGGCCACAATCGCAAGCCAACGGCCCCGGGGCGCCGGCCGTGCAACCGCAAGAGCGAACCCATGCGATGCCCGCGCCGGCGGCCCCGGGACCAGCCGCGCCGATACCGGCGCCCCCGACTGCCTCCCCGCCCAAGCCGTCCGCGCCGCGCGCTCCGACGCCGCCGCCGGCCTGGCTGCTGGCCGCCAAGGCCTGGCTATTCGGCGGCAACCTGGTGGCCAAGCTCGGCCTGTTGATCCTGTTCATCGGCGTGAGCTTCCTGCTCAAATACACGGCCGCGCGCGTGACCGTGCCGATCGAACTGCGCCTGGCCGGCATCGTGCTGGCCGACCTGGCGCTGCTGGCCTGGGGCTGGCGCATCCGCCTGCGCCGTCCCGCCATCAGCCTGCCGGTGCAGGGCGCGGCGCTGGCCGTGCTGATGCTCGTCACCTTCGGCGCCTTCCGCCTGTACCAACTGATCCCCGGCTCCCTGGCGTTCGCGCTGCTGCTGGTGCTGACGGTGTTCACCTGCGTGCTGGCGGTGTTGCAAAACGCCATGTGGCTGGCCATCTTCGGCATCACCGGCGGCTTTGCCGCGCCCATCCTCGCCTCCAGCGGCGGCGGCAGCCACATCGGCCTGTTCTCGTACTACGCGCTGCTCAACGCCGGCGTGCTGGGCCTGGCGCTGCTGCGCGCGTGGCGCCCGCTCAACCTGCTCGGCTTCGCCTTCACCTTCAGCATCGCCACCGCCTGGGGCGTGCTGCGCTACGCGCCGGAAAACTACCTGTCGGTGCAATTGTTCCTGCTGCTGTTCTTCGTGTTCTATGTATCGATCCCGCTGGCCTACGCGCGCCAGCAGGCGGTCAAGCTGAAGAACTACGTCGACGGCACGCTGGTGTTCGGCACGCCGATGCTCGCCTTCGGGCTGCAGTTCAGCCTGATGCGCGACGTCGAATTCGGTGTGGCGTACTCGGCGCTCGCGCTGGGGCTGTTCTACATCGGCCTGGCGGGCGCGCTGCGCCGGCGCGCCAACTACGCGTTGCTGGGCGACGCCTTCCTCGCGCTCGGCGTCGTCTTCGGCACGCTGGCCATTCCGTTCGCGCTCGACGGCCGCTGGACCTCGGCCGCCTGGGCGCTGGAAGGCGCCGGCATCGTCTGGATCGGCCTGCGCCAGAAGCAGAAACTGGCGTGGATCTTCGGCCTGCTGGTGCAGGCGGGCGCCTGGATCTCGTTCGTCGGCACCGTCGGCGGCCTGTCGGCGCGGCGCGCCGCCGAATCGAACCTGTGGCTCGGCTTCCTGCTGCTGGCCATCACCGCTTTCCTGATGGCCACGCGCTTCCGCGCGCAACCGCGCGCGCGCGGCTTCACCATCCTGGCTGGCGCGTTCCTGGTGTTCGCCGCGATCTGGCTGGTGGCTGGCGCCTGGACCGAGATCCTGCTGCGCCTGCCCCGCGACGGCCAGGGCAACTTACTGGTGACCAGCGCGCTGGTCGCGGCCATCACCCTGTATGCGATCGCGCGCAAGATGGCCTGGCCGCTGGCCGGCGCGATCGCGCTGGCGGTGCAAGCCATCGCCGGCCTCAAGCTGCTGGAATTGTCGCTGGGCGATTGGTTCGAGATGTTCAATTACGGCAACCTGCTCGACCGGCCACTGCCGGGGTCATTGATGATCTTCGCCGCTGCGCTGTTCAGCAGCTGGGCGCTGCTGCCGCACAAGGGCGAGCGCGGCAGCAACACCTACACGGCCTACCGGTTGACGCTGACGTGGTCGGCGCTGTGGTGGTTCTGCATGGTGGCGCCCGATCTGGCGGGCTGGCTGGGGTCGCTTTACCAGAGCGCTGTAGGCCATTCGTTTTCATTACACTTCGAAATCTTCCTGGCGGCCTTCGGGCTGGTGCTGGCGGCCACGGTGGTGCTGGCGGTATCCACGGCGCGCAGGCTCAACTGGCCGGCGCTGCGCTGGTTCGCCGCGCCCGTGTGGCCGGCGCTCGCGCTGGCCAGCGCCCTGATGCTGCTGACCTCCTACGACCCGCGCCTGCCGCAGGCCGAATCCTGGGCCGCCTTCGCGGCGCTGTGGCTGGCCAGCGAGTGGCTGCTGGCCGCGTGGCCGCGCCAGGGCTGGCCGCTCGGCCCGCTCTGGCTGCGCTGCGTGCACGCGGTGCGCACCGCCGGCCCGTGGCTGCTGATCTGGCCGGTCGTATCGCACTGGATCGCCCACTGGATGGCCGGCATCGATGGCCAGGGTTTCAACAGCGACTGGGGCACCGACGCCAGCTGGTCGCGCTTCGTGCCGTCGTGGCTGACGATGGCGGCCACCGGCTGGCTGATGCAACGCGCCCGCGCCGACGCCTGGCCGGTGCGCCCGATCGGCCGCTGGTACCGGCTCGGCCTGATCCCGCTCGGCTGCGTCTGGCTGGCGGTGATCGTCGCCCTGTGGAACCTGACCCAGGACGGCACGATGGCGCCGCTGCCCTACCTGCCGCTGCTCAACCCGCTCGACCTGAGCACCTGCTTCCTGGTGCTGTTGCTGGTCGCCTGCCTGCGGCTGCGCCAGCCGTCGGACGGACCGGGCCGCACGGCGCGCGACTGGCCGGCCGCCTGGATCGCGCCGGCGCCGCTGGCCATCGCCGTGTTCGGCTATGGCTGGTTCAACCTGGTGCTGCTGCGCAGCGTGTCGCATTACCTGGACGTGCCGTACCGGTTCGACAGCATGTTCGCCTCGCAGTTCGTGCAGGCCATGCTGTCGCTGGTGTGGAGCGTCACGGCGCTGGTGCTGATGCGCCACGCGGCGCGGCGTTCGCTGCGCAGCGTGTGGATGGGCGGCGCGGCGCTGCTGGCGCTGGTGGTGGCCAAGCTGTTCCTGGTGGACCTGTCGAACATCGGCGGCGTCGAGCGCATCGTCTCCTTCCTCGGCGTCGGCGCGCTCATGGTCGGCATCGGCTACCTGGCGCCCTTCCCCCAGGCGGGCAAGACGGACCAACCAGCGGAGACCCCATGAAGAAATTATTGATCGCGGCCTGCCTCGTCACGGCCACCGCCGGCGCCGCCGACAGCGACGCCCCCAAGGACTACACCCACTTGCTGACGTTGTCCGCCAGCGCCAGGCAGGGCGTGCTGCAACTGCGCCTGCCGCGCGACGTGTATCTGCACGCGCGCTCGCCGCTGCTCGACGACGTGCGCGTGTTCGACGCCAAGGGACGGCCGCAACCGTTCGCGCTGCGCGAGCCGGCCGCCGAAACCAGCCTCGGCCACAAGGATATGCCGCTGACGATCTTTCCGCTGATGAGCGCCGGCGGCGCGCCGTCGCAGCTCGACCTCGACGTCAGCACGGCGGCCGACGGCCGGCTGCTCTCGGTCAAGGTGCGTCCGGAACGCTCCGGCGAGGGCGGCGGCGCGCAGCCGGAGCGGCTGACGGCGCTCATCCTCGACCTCGGCGAGCATGGGCGGACGGCGCCGCCGGTGATCAACGCGCTGCGCTTCACCTTGCCGCCGGAGCGGCGCGACTACAGCGCGCAGATCTGGCTCGAGACGAGCAACGACATGAAGCGCTGGGACACGGTCGGCGCCGCCGAGCTGAACTGGCTGGTCAACCAGGATGCCCGCACGCTGGCCAACGACCGGCTCGATTTCGAGGCGCGCCCGTTCCGCTACGCGCGCCTGACCTGGCGCGGCGGCGCGCCGCTGCGCTTCGCCGCCGTCACGGCCGAGCAGCCGGTGCGCTCGACGGTCGAGGCGCCGGGCGAGCAGCTGGTGGTGCAGCCAACGGCCGGCGACAGGGAAACCGACCTGGCGTACCCGGTGCCGGTGGCGATCGCGCCCGGCAAGCTCGGCTTGCAGTTTGCCGACAACAACGTGGTGCTGCCGGCGATGCTGGGGATTTACGGCGCCGCGCCGGCGCGGCAGGCCGGGCCGAAGACCGATCGCTTCGAGCCGGTCATCAACACCACCTTCTACCGCATCACGCAGGATGGCAAGACGCGCGGCTCCGGCGACTTCGACGTGGCGCCGCGCCACGCGCGGCAATGGGTGCTGCGCACGGCGGCGCCGGCCGCCGTCAAGCCGGCGCTGCGGGTCGGCTGGCAGCCGGCGACGATGATTTTCCTCGGTAGCGGCGACGCGCCCTACACGCTGGCGGTCGGGCGCGAACGCGCCATCGGCGTGGCGCGGCCGGTGGCGCAGGTGGCGCCGGGCTTTAGCGAGGCCGAATTGCGGCAACTGGAAAGCGCGAACGCCGGCCCGGCCAGGGTGCAGGAAGGGGTGGAGGCGAACGCGCGCGCCGCCGCGCTCGACGAAGCCGGCGCCGCGCAACGGCGCTTGCTGGTGTTGTGGGGCGTGTTGCTGCTCGGCGTGGGCGTGCTGGCGTTCATGGTGTGGCGCCTGCTGCGTCCGCAGGCGAAGCGCGAACCGTGATTTGGTTGGGCCGGCGGGAACGCGGGCAATGGCCGATTACGCTGCGCTAATCCGCCCTACGTTCATTTCGTCAGCACGTTGAGTAATCCGCGTCCTCAATGTAGGGCGGATTAGCGCAAAGCGCGTAATCCGCCAAGCGCCGCCGGGGACGCAACCAACAGATTACGCCATCATTTCGACAGCACGTTGAGCACCGCCAGCGTCATCGCCTGCGCGGCCGTCTTGATCGACGGCTCCGGCACCGGCGCGTAGTAAGGCGAATGGTTGAACGCGATCGGCTTGCCGCCCGGCTTGTCCGCCTCGGCCACGGCCGCCGGGTCGTACACGCCGGTAAAGAAGAACATCGACGGTATGCCCTCGTTGGCGTACACCGAAAAATCCTCGCTGGCCGTCATCGCCGGCATGCGCGCGACATTGGCGTCGCCAAAGGCTTTCTTGAGCACGCCCTCGGTGCGCGTGACGAGCGCATCGTTGTTGACGATGGCCGCGCCGCCGGTGATCAGCTCGACGTCGGGCGCCGGCGCGTCCGCCATCGCGGCCGAGGCGTTGGCCACGCGCCGCACGCCGGCCAGGATCTTGGCGCGCACTTGCGGGCTGTAGGTGCGGATGGTGCCGCGCACCTTGACCGAGTCCGGAATGATGTTGCCGACGCTGCCGCCGTTGATGGCGCCTATCGTCACCACGCCGAATTCCTTCGGATCCTTTTCACGGCTGATGACGGTCTGCACGTCGACCACGAAACGGGCGGCGATGGTGATCGGGTCGAGCGCCTTGTCCGGCGCCGAGCCGTGGCCGCCGCGCCCCTTGAAGGTGATTTCAATGGCGTCCGAGTTCGACGACACCGGCCCGCTGTTGTAGCCGATGGTGCCGTAGGCCAGCGGCCACGAGTGCAGCGCGAAGGCGTAGTCCGGTTTCGGGAAGCGCTTGAACAGGCCGTCGTCGAGCATGGCCTTGGCGCCGGCGACGATCTCCTCGGCCGGCTGGCCGATGAACATCAGGGTGCCCTTCCACTGCGACTTCATCGCCACCAGCGTGCGCGCGGCGGCCAGCCAGGCGGTCATGTGGACGTCGTGGCCGCAGCTGTGGGCCACCATCGTGTCCTTGCCGTCGAGCGTGGCGTGGGCCTTGCTGGCGTAGGCGAAGCCGGATTTCTCCTCCATCGGCAGGCCGTCCATCTCGGTGCGCACCAGCACCGTCGGGCCGGCGCCGTTCTTGTAGAGGGCGACGATGCCGGTCTTGCCGACCTTTTCGGTGACGTCGAAGCCGATGGCGCGCATCTCGGCGGCCAGCTTGGCGGCCGTGCGCGTTTCCTGGAACGCCACCTCGGGATGGGCGTGCAAATCCTTGTAGATCGCGTCGAGCTTGGGATACATGCCGTCGATCTGCCTGGCGACGGCGCCGCCGTCCTCGGCCCGCGTTGGGGCCGCGGCCAACAATAAAGATGTTACGAGTGCGGCGATCGGCAAGCGCTTCATTGATGGTGTCCTTAGTCTGGAGGAAATAGTTCCTCCAGCATACCATCGACACGCCGGCTTTAGACTGTATGCAGTTTCATCGTGGCGGCCTCGAACTTGCCTTCGACGATGGAGGGCATGACCAGCAGCGATTTGTCGATCGCCTGCTCGATCAGGTCCTGGTCCTCGCGGCGCGGGCGGTGCAGCACGAAGTCGGCCACCTGCTGCTGCAGGCTGAGCGTGCGCGGGTGGCCGATGCCCAGCCGCAGGCGCCAGTAGTCCTGCGTGCCGAGGGCGGCGGTGATGTCCTTGAGGCCGTTGTGGCCGCCCGACGAGCCGCCCTTTTTCAGCCGCGCGACGCCGGGCATCAGATCGAGCTCGTCGTGCACCACCAGCACCTCGTCCGGGTTGATCTTGAAGAAGCGGCACAGGCCGCCGACCGATTGCCCGGAGCGGTTCATATACGTCTGCGGTTCGAGCAGATAAACCTCGTGGCCGGCGAACGAGGCCTTGGCCATGAGCGCGTTGTACTTGGTCTCGCGCTGCAGGCGCGCGCCGACGTCGTTGGCGAGGTTGTCGACCAGCCAGAAGCCGGCGTTGTGGCGGGTTTGTTCGTATTCGGCGCCGGGATTGCCGAGGCCGACGATGAGACGTATGGGCATGGGATGCTCAGTGAAGGAAAACGATATTATCGGTCAAACGAAAAAAAACCCCCGACGGCCTTGGGCTAGCGGGGGTCCTTCATTGCCGCCGCATCGCTGCGGCGTTCAATATTACTTCTTGGCTTTGGCGGCTGGCTTGGCATCGGCCGCTGGAGCGGCTTCGGCGGCGTCGGCTTCAGCCGACACGTGGCCTGGCGGCACCGAAGCGGTGGCGATGGTCAGGTTGGTGCCGGCGGCAACAGCGGTAACGCCTGCTGGCAGGGTCAGCTCGTCGATGTGCAGCGAGGTGCCGACGTCGATGTTGGTCAGGTCCACGGTGATGAACTCTGGCAGGTCTTTCGGCAGGCACGACACTTCGATTTCGTTGGCGACGTGGCTGATGGTGGCGCCGTGCAGCTTGACCGCTGGCGAGATGTCGGCGTTGGCGAAGTGCAGCGCGACTTTCATGTGCACTTTTTTCGCCGCGTCGACGCGCTGGAAGTCAGCGTGCAGGACCAGTTGCTTGAACGCGTGGACTTGGAAGTCGCGCAGCAGCACTTGCTGGGTCTTGCCGTCGATTTCCAGATCCAGGATCGACGAGTGGAACGCTTCTTTTTTCAGCGCGTGGTACAGCGCGTTGTGGTCCAGCGAGATGGTCACTGGCGCTTCGGTGCCGCCGTAGATGATGCCAGGGGTTTGGCCCGAATTGCGCAGGCGGCGGCTCGCTCCGGAACCTTGCAATTCGCGTTTGAATGCAACAACTTTCATGTGTAACTCCAAAAATAACAAGGCTCGCGCCTCGTGTGATGAAGCCCCCGCGACCAGGGTGCTTCGAAAATGGGCTGACTGCGCCCATGAAACCGGGAAGTACAACGGCGCACCTGGCTCAAAACCAGGCGCGCCGCCGGAAAATCTGACTATTTTGCGTATCTAATTAATCGATAAACAGGGAGATCACGGAATCGCCCTTGATGATGCGTTTGAACGTCTCGGCCAGCAGCGGCGCGCAGGTCAGCTGGCGGATCTTGCCGCAGGCGCGGGCCGCGTCCGACAGCGGAATCGTGTCGGTCACGACCAGCTCGTCGAGCGACGAATTGGCGATGCGCTCGATGGCCGGGCCCGACAAAACCGCGTGGGTGCAATAGGCAACCACCTTGGTGGCGCCGCGCTCCTTGAGCACTTCGGCCGCCTTGACCAGCGTGCCGGCGGTGTCGACCATGTCATCCATGATGACGCAGTTGCGGCCTTCGACTTCGCCGATGATGTTCATCACTTCGGACACGTTGGCCTTCGGGCGGCGCTTGTCGATGATGGCCAGGTCGCAACCGAGGCGTTTGGCCAGGGCGCGCGCGCGCACCACGCCGCCGACGTCGGGCGAGACCACCAGCAAGTCCTGGTAGTTTTTCTTTTGCAGATCGCTCAGCAGGATCGGCGAGGCGTAGATGTTATCGACCGGGATATCGAAGAAGCCCTGGATCTGGTCCGCGTGCAGGTCCATGATCAGGACGCGCTCGACGCCGGCGCTTTCAAGCATGTTGGCCACGACCTTGGCCGAGATGGCGACGCGCGCCGAACGGGGGCGGCGGTCCTGGCGGGCGTAACCGAAGTAAGGGATGGCGGCGGTGATGCGGCCGGCCGATGCGCGCTTCAGGGCGTCGACCATCAGGATCAACTCCATCAGGCTGTCGTTGGTCGGTGCGCAGGTCGATTGCAGAACAAAAACGTCTTTACCGCGGACGTTCTCGTTGATCTCGACCATCACTTCGCCGTCCGAGAATTTCGAAACGTTTGCCTTGCCGAGTGGAATGCCGAGATTTTTTGCGACTCCTTCTGCCAACGCAGGATTAGCGTTGCCGGTAAAAACCATCAGGTTTTCGTAAGCCATGGGAGTCCCAGAGATAGTCGATGAAATTTTTGAAGTCGCCAGCGGAAGCCGCGTGGCGCTGTACTCAGAATGATCCGCGCTTGGCGCGGACATTGATGCTTGCCCTGGCCGGAGACTAGTGCCTCGACGGTGACGCAAGGAAAACGAATGGCAGGGGAACAAGGATTCGAACCTTGGTATGCTGGAATCAAAATCCAGTGCCTTAACCAGCTTGGCGATTCCCCTACGCAACTGACTGCTTGTCGCTACAACGGCGAGTATTTTATCGCCAATTTCACGCCAAGCCAAATCTTTTTTTACCCGTCTACAACATTTTAGTGAGCGGATGCCGTATCAGCGCCTCGGCTTTCCATGCTTTCCACTTGGCGGGCACTTGTTGAAGTACCGCGTCGGCTTGGGCCTGGGTTGCCACTGCACAAAATACACAAGCACCGGAACCAGTCATCCTGGCGTCACCGTAAGCGCCGAGCCATTCTATCGCCTCTGCCACCGGCGGGAACAACTTCGTTGCCACTTGCTGTAAATCGTTCTTTCCGTACCCCTTCAAATCAGTTTGATTTTCGTGGTAGCTGGAAAAGTCCGTTATTATGACGGGCGGTGTGTTCCTTGTCAAATGTTCCGAGCAAAAAATCGCCGCCGTGGGCACCGCGACCCCGGGTTCGATGACTACATACCAACAGTCGGGCGCCTTCACCGGCCGCAGCGCCTCGCCCACGCCCTCGGCGAACGCGGTTTCACCGAAGATGAAGAACGGGATGTCCGCCCCCAGCGGCAGGCCCAGCGCCATCAACTCCTCCTTGCTTAGACCGGCCTGCCACAAATGGTTCAACACCATCAAGGTGGTGGCGGCGTCGGACGAGCCGCCGCCCAGGCCGCCGCCCATGGGCAAGATCTTGTCGATGGCGATATCCACGCCGCGCGGCAAGGCGCCGGTGCGGCGCAGCACCTCGGCCTGCAGCAATTTCGCGGCGCGAATGATCAGGTCGCCCTCCTCCGGCACGCCGTCGATCGCCGTCACGCGGCGCAATTGATTGTCCTCGCGCAGCGTGAAGTGCAGCGTGTCGCCGTGGTCGACCAGCTGGAACACCGTTTGCAGCAGGTGGTAGCCGTCGGCGCGGCGGCCGTTGACGTGCAGGAAAAGGTTCAGTTTGGCCGGGGCCGGGCAGTTTTTCAGGGTAGTCATGGGATGCTGTGGTGGCGCGCTACGGGACCCCGGCGGTTCGGGGTCGTACCCCTTGGGGTACGACCCCAGCCGTGGCCAGGGGGTTCAGGGGGCGGCGGGATCGATCACGATGCGGATCGACATGTCGTCGACCTGCTGGCCGAGCGCGATGCGGGTGACGTCGATGCGTTTCGGTCGCGGCGCGGCGGCGCCCTCGCCCGCCGTCCCCGGCGTCGGCTCCTGCCATGACACATAATCGAGCTTCCAGCCGTCGCGCGTGACGACCGTGTCGCTGGCCGGCGAGGCCGTGAAGCGGCTGCCGTCGGCGGCCACCGCGTGGCCCTGCAGCCAGTCGCGCAGGCCGGAGACGGGCAAGGTCCAGCCCAGCGTCTGGCGGGTCAGGCTGTCGAGGTCGGGCGCGCTGCGGGTCGGCTCGCCGCTGCGCTTCAGGCTGGCCGAGGTGGGCGTGACGTTGATGACGGCCACCGTTTGCCCGGTCGGCGAGATCAGGCTGACGTCGGTGTTGGCCGCCGTTTGGCGCCAGGTGAACTTTCCGCTCAGCGATTCCGGCTTGCCGTCGCGGCTGTAGTTGATGGCGATGCGCCCGGCCAGGTCGAGCGTGTCGCGGTAGGGCGCGACGGCGGCGGTCGAGCGCGGCGCGGAGGTGGTGGCGCAGCCGGCCAGCGCCGACAGCGCGCCGGCCAGGGCCAGCATGGTCGCGCCGCGTTGGAAAGTGGAAATCGTCATCGGTGTTTTTTTAGAGGGTTTGATTCAGGCGCGCTAGCGTGCTCTTGAGCGCGTCGTTCTTCGGGTCCTTGCTTTGGGCTTCCTGCCACATCTTGCGCGCGCCGGCGGCGTCGCCCTTGGCGAACAGCACCTCGCCCAGGTGCACGGCGATCTCGGCGTCCGGACGCAGCGCGTAGGCGCGGCGCAGCAGCGCTTCGGCCTCGTTCAGGTTCCCCATGCGGAATTGTACCCAGCCCATGCTATCCATGATGAACGGGTCGCCCGGGGCCATCTTGAGCGCCTGGTCGATCAGGGCGTAGGCTTCCGGCAGGCGCTCGTTGCGCTCGGCCAGCGAATAGCCGAGCGCGTTGTAGGCGTGCTGGTTGTCGGGCGCGGCGATCATCACCTGGCGCAGCAGCTTCTCCATCAGCTCGGTGTTGCCCAGCTTTTCGGCCACCAGCGCGAAGTCGTACAGCAAGTCCGGGTTGTCGGGATAGCGCTTGACGGCGTTTTCCAGCACCGTGTAGGCGGCGCGGGTGTCGCCGGCGTCGCGCAGCAGCTGGGCGTCGGTCTGGAAGATCTGCGCCTGGTCGGCCTGGTCGGCCGGCGTCAGCTCGGCGAGCTGTTTGCGGGCGCCGTCGACGTCGCCCTTGCGCGCGGTCAGCGTCGCCATTTTCATGCGCGCGGCCAGGTACAGCTTGGGATCGTCGCCCTCGATCTTCTCCAGCCATTTGATGGCGCCGTCGGCGTCGCCGCGCTGTTCGGCGATCTGCGACAGTATCATCAGCACCTTGGACGGATCGCGCTCGTCGTCCGGATGGTCGTCGAGCACGGTGACGAAGCGGGTGAAGTATTTTTCCGCTTCCGGCAGGTCGTTGGTCTGCATCGCCATCACGCCGAGCGCGTACAAGGTGGCGATATTGTCCGGCTGGTCCTTGAGCAGGGTCAGGAACTCCTTGCGGGCCGGCTCGAGCTGCTTGGAGTCGACCAGGATGCGGGCGTAGGCGGCGCGCACCTCGCGCGCGTTCGGGTATTTCTGCAGGAAGCCGGTCAACACCTTGCCGGCGGCGTCGACGTCGCCCGACACTTGCGCCAGCGTCAGCACGGCCAGTTCGGAATCGGGCTTGATGGCCTGGGCCTTTTGCGCCTCGGCGCGGGCGCGCTCGACGTCGTTGATGGCGAAGGCGCCCTGGGCCAGGATCAGGTGGCTCTCGAGCATGTCGTCATATGGCGCGAGCACGCGTTCCTGCAACGCGAACGAGGCGGCCTTGTCCTTGGCGCGCAGCAGGAATTGCTGCATTTGGAACATCGCCATGCCGCGCGCGACCGGCGGGGCAGCCTTCAGGCGCTTGGCGAAGATCGCCTCCGCCTCGCTCAGGTCGTCGTTGACGACGGCGAAACCGAGGAAATACTGGGTCGCCTCGTCCGACTCGGGCGCCAGTTCGCGCCACAGGCGGATCGCCGACAACGCCTCCGGGCCCTGCTTGGCGGCCAGCGCCATCTCGGCCGCGCGGCGCGCCAGGCGCGGATCGCGGGTTTGCTGGGCCAGCGACAGCATGGTGATGTAGGCGCCCTGCCATTGTCCCTGCTTGAATTCGAGTTCGGCCTTGGTGATACGGAACAGCATGTCGCCGGTCAGCGCGTTGTTCGGCAACGCTTCGGGCACCGGCGCCGGCGCCTCCGCCACGGCGGCGGCGCCTTCGGGGGCGGCCGGCTGCGGCGCGGCGCCGGACTCGGCCGGTTTTTCCGGTGCGATGGCGCACGCCGACAGCAAGGCGGAGAGGGTTACAATGGCGAAAGCGTTTTTCAAGGGAAGATCCTGGTCGGCAGAGTACGCGGTGATTTTACGCGCAACGCATTGGTTGTGTATTTTGACTAGTGTAACCAAATATTTTGTTTCTCCATGAATGCCGGCCAAAATGCGCGCCCCCGACGAATTCGATACCAATTACCCTCTCCATGCCAGAACTGCCAGAAGTTGAAGTCACCCGGCGCGGCGTCGCGCCCCACATCGAAGGCCGCACCGTGCACGACGTCGTGCTGCGCCGCGAAGGCCTGCGCTGGCCCTTCCCCGCCCAACTGCAACAATTGCTGGCGGGCCGGCTGGTGCTGCGCACCGGCCGCCGCGGCAAATACCTGCTGGTCCACTTCGAACACGGCACGCTGATCATCCACCTGGGCATGTCCGGCCACCTGCGGGTGATGGACCCGGGCATCGAACCGGAAAAGCACGACCACTTCGACCTGGTGGTCGAAGGCCCCCAAGGCCAGCAAGTGCTGCGCATGAAGGACCCGCGCCGCTTCGGCGCCGTGCTGTGGCACGACGACGCCGACGGCTTGCTCGAACACCACGTGCTGCTGCGCGAACTGGGCGTCGAGCCACTGGAAACGGGCTTTTCCGGCAAATTGTTGTACGATCAGACCCGCCAGCGCAGCGCGCCGGTCAAGCAGGTGCTGCTGGCCGGCGACATCGTCGTCGGCGTCGGTAATATTTACGCGTCGGAAAGCTTGTTCCGCGCCGGCATCAACCCGAAGACGCCGGCCAAGCGCATCAGCCTGGCGCGCTACGACAAGCTGGCGCAGGCGATCCGCGAAATCCTGGCCGAGGCCATCATCCAGGGCGGCAGCACCTTGCGCGATTTTATTAGCGTCAACGGCCAGTCCGGTTATTTCCAGCAGACGTATTTCGTCTATGATCGTGCTGGCGTGCCGTGCAAGGTGTGCGCGGCGCCGGTGCGCCAGATCAAGCAAGGGCAACGCTCCACTTTTTATTGCGTGAATTGTCAGAAGTGAATTCTCAAACAAGGGCGGACGGCATGATGGCCAGGGATTTCGAGCAGTACAGCGCCTGGCGGCAAGGCGTGGTGACGGCGTTGAAAAACTACCAGTCGTGGGTAGCGGCAACCTCGTTGACCGACGCCGCCACCGACCAGCGCATCGCCCGCACCCTGGCGCGGCTGGCAGACGATAAACTGTCGGTGGCCTTCGTGGCCGAATTCTCGCGCGGCAAGTCCGAACTGATCAACGCCATCTTCTTCGCCGACTACGGCCAGCGCATCCTGCCGTCGACGGCCGGACGCACCACCATGTGCCCGACCGAGCTGATGTACGACCCCAGCCTGGCGCCGTCGCTGCGCCTGCTGCCGATCGAAACGCGGGCCGACAACCTGTCGACCGGCGACTACCGCGACCAGCCGTCGGCCTGGACCGTGCTGCCGCTGAACCTGGAGGTCGGCGCCGACATGCACGAGGTCTTCAAGCAGGTCAGCATGACGCGCCACGTGTCGGTCGAGGAAGCCAAGCGCTACGGCCTGTACGACGAGGACGACCCGGACACGCCCGTCACGCTCGGCGACGACGGCAAGGTCGAGATCTCGCTGTGGCGCCACGCCATCATCAACTTTCCCCATCCGCTGCTCAAGCAGGGGCTGGTGATCCTCGACACGCCCGGCCTGAACGCCATCGGCACCGAGCCGGAACTGACGCTCAACCTGATACCGAACGCGCACGCCGTGCTGTTCATCCTGGCCGCCGACACCGGCGTGACCAAGAGCGACATCGAGGTCTGGCGCAACCACATCGGCGCCGGCGCCGGCCGCCTGGTCGTGCTCAACAAGATCGACAGCATGTGGGACGAGCTGCGCAGCCAGGCCGAGGTCGACGTCGAGATCGAACGCCAGCAGGCCAACGTCGCGCACGTGCTGGCGCTCGAGCCGCGCCAGGTGTTTCCCGTGTCGGCGCAAAAGGCGCTGGTGGGCAAGATCAACCGCGATCCCGTGCTGCTGGCGCGCAGCCGCCTGCAGGCGCTCGAGAGTGCCTTGTTCGACGAGCTGATTCCGGCCAAGAAGGACATCGTGCGCAAGCAACTGAGCGAGGAGCTGCGGGCGCTGAGCGTGGCGCAGATGGCGCTGGTCAACGCGCGTGCGCGCGGCATCGTCGAGCAGCTGCACGAGCTCAAAAGCCTGCGCGGCAAGAACCAGACGGTGATCGAGCACATGATGCGCCGCATCGACGTCGAAAAAAAGGAATTCGACACCAGCCTGTTCAAGCTGCAGGCCACGCGCTCGGTGTTCACGCGGCTCTCGACCGAGCTCTACACGAGCATCGGCATGGACATCGTGCGCGACGACATCGACCTGGTGCGCGAGCAGATGCAGCGCAGCCGCTTCTTCACCGGCGTGCGCGAGGCGGTGCGCAATTACTTCGAGCGCATCCGCGCCAACCTCGACGCCTCCGAGCGCAAGACGGTCGAGATCAGCGAGATGATGGGCGTGATGTACCGCCGCTTCGCCGCCGAGCACGGCCTGACCCTGGCGCTGCCGATGCCGTTTTCGCTGCAGCGCTACCGCGACGAGATCGCCTCGATCGAAGCGATCTACTACAAGCAGTTCGGCACGGCGACCCTGATCACGACCAGCCGCGTTGTGCTGATGGAAAAATTCTTCGACACCATCGCCTCGCGCGTGCGCGGCTGCTTCAAGTCGGCCAACAACGACGCCGAAGCGTGGCTCAAGGTCATCATGGCGCCGCTCGAAGCGCAGATCCGCCAGCACAAGGACCAGCTCAAGCATCGGCTGGCGTCGATCCAGCGCATCCACGACGCCACGGACGGCCTGGAGCAAAAGATCGAAGCCTACGAAAGCAGCCAGCGGCAACTGGAAGCGCAAAAGCTGCGGCTGGGCGAACTGGCCGCCGCCATCGGCGCCGCCATCGAAGCTCAATTCGTGCCGTTAGACGCCGCCGCGTAGGGCGGATTAGCGCAAAGCGCGTAATCCGCCGCGAGCCGTCCGCGGCCCACGTATCGACTCCAGGAACCCAATGAAGTTAGCAACAACAGAAAACTACACCGACCCCAGCTTCTCATCAGACCTGATCGCCTGGCAAAAACAGCACGGCCGCCACGCGCTGCCGTGGCAAAACACCACCGACGCCTACCTGATCTGGCTGTCCGAAATCATGCTGCAGCAGACGCAAGTCTCGGCCGTGCTCGGCTACTATGCGCGCTTTCTCGAACGCTTCCCGACCCTGCGCGACCTGGCGGCGGCCCCGGTCGAGGACGTCATGGCCCAATGGAGCGGCCTGGGCTACTACACCCGCGCACGCAACCTGCACAAATGCGCACAGCGCGTGGTGGCCGAGTACGACGGCGTGTTCCCCTCCGACCCGGCGCTGCTGGCCGAACTACCCGGCATCGGCCGCTCGACGGCGGCGGCGATCTCGGCTTTTTCGAGCGGCACGCGCGCCGCCATCATGGACGGCAACGTCAAGCGGGTGTTCGCGCGCGTGTTCGGCATCGACGCCTATCCGGGCGAGCGCAAGACCGAGGAAATGATGTGGCGCCGCGCCGAGGCGCTGCTGCCCGAGCAAGGCATCGAGTCGTACACGCAGGGCTTGATGGACATGGGCGCGACGCTGTGCACGCGCAGCAGCCCCACGTGCGAACGCTGCCCGATGCAGCCGCGCTGCGTGGCCTTCGCCACCGGCCGCACCCGCGACCTGCCGGTGCGCAAGCCGAAAAAAACCTCGCCCGAGAAGCATACGGTGATGCTGGCGATTATCGACAACGGCCAGGTATTGCTGGAGCAGCGGCCGCCGACCGGCATCTGGGGTGGCCTGTTGTCGCTGCCGGAGCTTGACGGCCATGTGCTGGCCGAGGATGACGACATACCGGCGGCGGACGACGGCGCGCTGCTGCTGGCGGTCGGCAAGTTCGGCGAGATGGAATCACATGAGCGGCTGTCGACGGTCACGCACGTGTTCACGCACTACAAGCTGCACATCGCCCCGTACCGCGTGACGCTGGCGCGGCGCCTGCCGATGGCGGCCGAGGCCGGCCACGTCTGGTACGACGCGGCCAGGCTGGCCGACGCGGCGCTGCCGGCGCCGATCAAGAAGCTGTTGCTGGAATTGATGGGCGACGCGCGCGATGCGCAGGCGCGCATGTTTTAGGAGGGCAGTTCGTTAATGTCCAACGCGACCGGCAGTGTGGCGATCCAGGTCACTCGTTAGGGAACCAGCTTGACCACTGCCGTAAATATGCTGGTAAGGGCCACCATCATACCCAGTGTCCAGCGCATCATACGGTTTTCGCCTTTTAGCAATCGGTTTTCCAAGGCGGCAATCCTGTTGTCGGAGGCAGCCATTTGCGCTCCGAGTCGCGCCTCGGTTGCCTTAAGCTCAGTACGCAGATCCGCTATGTCTTCTTTTGTCGCGTAATTGGACTGTATTGCGGCCACCCGTGCGTCCAACCGCGCAAGATCGTCTTTGGTGGCGTAGTTTGCACGTGCCGCCGCTGTAAAAACGGCCACGTCCTTCTCCACCGCCGTCAGGCGCCTATCGAGTTGTGTAATTTCCTCGTCCATCACCCATGATCGACCCAACCGGACGGATGATCAAGCGTGTACGTTTGATGGGACTCAAAGCTCGTCGAGCGAGAACAAACGGCGGTGTTCGCGGATGGCGTAGCGGTCGGTCATGCCGGCGATGTAGTCGGCGATCTTGCGCGCCTGCTTGCCGACGTCGCCCGATTTGTCCTGGTAGTCCGGCGGCAGCAAGACCGGCTCGGCCATGAACGATTCGTACAGCTCGCGCACGATGCGGCTGGCCTTCACGCGCATGCGGTTGACCTTGTAGTGCCGGTACAGGTTCTCGCGCAGGAAGCGCTTGAGCTCGGTCGCGTCCTTGCGCATGGGGTCGGAAAAGCGGATCAGCGGCGGCGCCGCGCGCACCTCGTCGATGCTCTTGGGCGCGGCCTCGGCCAGCAAGGCGCCGGAGGTGACGATCAGGTCGTCGGCCAGCGCCGTGATCAGGCGCCGCAAGGTTTCGTAGATCGCGCGCCGGCCCGACAGCCCCGGGAAGGTCCGCTGCACGTCGCGCCACAGGCGCGCAAAGAAATCGACCTGCTCGAGCTGCCCGATGGTGATCAGGCCCGAGCGCAGGCCGTCGTCGATGTCGTGGCTGTTGTAGGCGATCTCGTCCGCCAGATTGGTCAGCTGCGCCTCCAGCGACGGCTGGGTGCGGTCGATGAAACGCACCGCCACCGGCCCCAGCAGGCGGGCGTTGGTCAGCGAGCAGTGCTTGAGGATGCCCTCGCGCGTCTCGAACATCAGGTTCAGGCCGTTGTAGGCGCCGTAGTGTTCTTCCAACTCGTCGACCACGCGCAGGCTTTGCAGGTTGTGCTCGAAGCCGCCGTGCTCCTTCATGCACTCGTTGAGCACGTCCTGGCCGACGTGGCCGAACGGCGTGTGGCCGAGGTCGTGCGCCAGCGAAATCGCCTCGACCAGGTCCTCGTTCAGGCGCAGGTTGCGCGCCAGCGAACGGCCCACTTGCGCCACCTCCAGGCTGTGCGTCAAGCGGGTGCGGAACAGGTCGCCCTCGTGGTTGAGGAACACCTGGGTTTTGTATTCGAGCCGGCGGAACGCCGACGAATGGATGATGCGGTCGCGGTCGCGCTGGAACTGGCTGCGCGACGAGTGCGCCGTCTCCGGATGGCGGCGCCCGGCGCCGCCGGCCGAATGGGCGGCGTACGGGGCCAGGTACTCTTCGGGCAGCATGGCGCGCCCCTAGACGCTGGCGGCCAGGGTGGCCAGCAGCAGCTCGCGCGGCGCGTTGGTGATGCTTGGCGCGCCCAGCGGCTTCATCAGGATGAACTTGATGGCGCCGCCCTCGTTCTTCTTGTCGACCTCCATCAATTCGAGCCAGCGCCCGGCGCCCAGGTCCGGCGCCTTGACCGGCAGGCCGGCCGCCGCCACCAGCGCGCGCATGCGCGCCACGGTGGCCGCGTCGACCAGGCCCATGCGGTGCGACAGGTCGGCCGCCATCACCATGCCGCAACCGACGGCCTCGCCGTGCAGCCACTCGCCGTAGCCGAGGCCGTTTTCGATCGCGTGGCCGAAGGTGTGGCCGAAGTTGAGGATGGCGCGCAGGCCGCCCTCGCGCTCGTCCTGGCGCACGACGTCGGACTTGATCTCGCACGAGCGGGCGATGGCGTAGGCCAGCGCGCCCTTGTCGCGTGCCATCAGCTTGCCGATGTTGGCCTCGATCCAGTCGAAGAAGGCGGCGTCGATGATGGCGCCGTGCTTGATCACCTCGGCCAGGCCGGCCGACAGCTCGCGCGCCGGCAACGTTTCCAGCGTCGACGTGTCGGCGATCACCGCGCGCGGCTGGTAGAACGCGCCGATCATGTTCTTGCCCAGCGGGTGGTTGATGCCGGTCTTGCCGCCGACCGACGAATCGACCTGCGACAGCAAGGTGGTGGGCACCTGGATGAAGTCGACGCCGCGCATGTAGCTGGCCGCCGCGTAGCCGGTCAGGTCGCCGATGACGCCGCCGCCGAGGGCCACCAGCGTGGTCTTGCGGTCGGCCTTGTTGGCCAGCAGCGCGTCGAAGATCTGCATCAGGCTGGACCAGTTCTTGAATTCCTCGCCGTCGGGCAGCACGACCGTCATCACCTGCTTGCCGGCCGCGCGCAGCCCGGCCTCGACGCGTTCGAGGTATAGCGGGGCGACTGTGGTGTTGGTGACGATGGCGACCTTGGCGCCGTGCACATGGCGCGCCAGCAGGGCGCCGTCGCTCAGCAGCGCAGGGCCGATCGAGATCGGGTAGCTGCGCTCGCCAAGCTCGACATTCAACAGGATGGTGGATTCTTCGTTCATCGATGGTTCCGCGTGGGTGACACAGTTGGGCGCGGCCTCGCAGGCCAGCCGCTCCAGCTGGGTCAAAATGGATTGGACCATCGATTGTACGTTAGGACGGCCGGTGTCGATGACGACGTCGGCGATCTCCATGTACAAGGGATCGCGCACGGCCATCAGTTCCTCGAGCTTTTTGCGGGGGTCGGCCGTCTGCAGCAGGGGCCGGTTCTTGTCGTGGGCGGTGCGTTGCAGGATGCTGTGCACGGTCGTGCGCAGGTAGATGACGGTGCCGCGCGCCTTGAGGTGGGCGCGGCTTTCCGGATCGAGCACGGCGCCGCCGCCGGTGGCCAGCACCAGGTCCTGCTGGCCGGTCAGCTCGCGGATGACGTCGGCCTCGCGCCGGCGAAAGCTCGGTTCACCCTCGATTTCGAAAATCCACGGGATCGTCGCGCCCGTGCGGGCTTCGATCTCGTGGTCCGAATCCATGAACCGCAGACCCAGTTTGCGGGCCAAAATGCGGCCGATGGTGGTTTTCCCTGCCCCCATCAAGCCGACTAAAAACACGTTTTGCATGCACAATCCAACTAAATGCGGGTTTGATTACCTCCAGTGTAACAGAGAGGGGTAGGCGCGGAACAACGCGCGGCGGCCGCTAGCGCCCCGCCGGCGGCTGGTCGACCACCTTGGGCGTGATGAACACCAGCAACTCCGTCTTGTCGTTGCTGCGCGAGGTGGTGCGGAACAGGTAACCGAGCAGCGGCACGTCGCCCAGCAGCGGCACCTTGCTGGCGGTGTTGCGCTCGTTGTGCTGATAGATGCCGCCAAGCACCACCGTGCCGCCGTCCTCGACCATCACCTGCGTCTTGATGTGCTTGGTGTCGATGGCGAAGCCGGCGCGCGTTTCCTGGCCCACGCTGTCCTTGTTGACGTCGACGTCGATGACGACGTTGCCGTCCGGCGTGATTTGCGGCGTCACCTCCAGCCGCAGGTTGGCCTTGCGGAACTGGATCGACGTCGCGCCGCTGCTGGTGGCGACCTGGTACGGCAGCTCGATGCCCTGTTCGATCAGCGCGACGGCCTTGTCGGCGGTGATCACGCGCGGGTTGGAGAGGATTTTGCCGGTGCCGTCGGCCTCGAGCGCGGACAGCTCCAGGTTGAGGAAGCGGTTGGCGGCCGACGAGAACAGGCTGATCGCCAGGCTGGCGGGCGGCATGCCGTTGAGGTTGGCCGCCGGCAGGTTGACCGACAAGGTGTTGTCGAAGGCGCTGTCGTTGACCGGCACCTGGCCGGTGGCCTGGCCGACGCCGGCCAGGTTGCCGCCCACGCCGACGCGGGTGGCGCCGACCCGGTAGCCGGCCTCGCCGCCCTGGATGCCGCGCAGGTCGGCAAAGCCGAGCCTGGCGCCGAGGTTGCGGCTGAAGCCGTCGCTGGCCTCGACGATGCGCGCCTCGATCAACACCTGGCGGGTGGGGATGTCGGTCCTGGCGATCAGCCGGCGCACGTCCTCGATTTTCGCGCCGATGTCGGTGACGAACAGCTGGTTGGTGCGCGGCTCGATGACGGCGCTGCCGCGCCGCGACAGCACGCGGTTGCGCGCCTCCCCGCCGTCGAGCCCGAACACGGTCTTGAAGGCCTCGGCCTTTTGGTAGTTGAGCTGGAACACCTCCGACTTGAGCGGCTCGAGCTCGGCGATCTGGGCCCGCTGCTCGAGCTCGAGCTTCTCGCGGGCCAGGATCTCCTCCTTCGGCGCGATCCACAGCACGTTGCCGTTGCGGCGCAGGTCCAGTCCCTTGGCGCGCATCACCACGTCGAGCGCCTGGTCCCACGGCACCTCCTTCAGGCGCAGCGTCAGGTTGCCGCCCACGCTGTCGCTGGCGATGACGTTCAAGCCCGAGATGTCGGCGATGGTCTGCAGCGCCGCGCGCACCTCGACGTTCTGGAAATTGAGCGACAGTTTCTCGCCGACGTAGGCCTGGGCGGGAGCGAGGGCCGCGTCGGGCCCGGCAAGCGCCGCCCCCATCAACAGCGGCAACAGCAGGCATGACAGCGGTGCGTTCATTTCCCATCCTCCCTGCCGGCGCGCAGCTCCAGCTTCGACACGCGCGCGGCCCAGGCGCCGGCCGCGTCCTGGACCATTTCGCGGATGCTCACGGCATCGTCGGTGATGGCGGTGATCAGTCCGTGGTTCTGGCCGACATGCTGGCCGGCGACCACCAGGTGCACCGCGCGGTCGATCCGCAGCAGCGCATGGACCACGCCCCGCTGCTCGATGGTGCCGACCATGCTGATGGCGTCGAGCGGATAGTTTTCCAGCGCTTCCCTGCGGCGCCCGGGGTCCGGCTTCGGGCCGCCGCCGCGCGGGCCCGGCCCGGCCGGTTCGGCCAGCAGCTTGTTCGGGCTGAACGGGTCGGGCGCTCCCTGGCCGGTGTAGGCGGAAGCGATGAAAGCGCCGGGCGCGGGCGCCGGGAACGGCGCCGGTTTCGCGCCGGCGTCCACCTGCTCCATCCATGCGCGCAGGTCGCCGGTGGCGTCGCCGCCGCAGGCCGATAGCAACAGCGCGGCCGCCAGCGTGGGGATGGTCGAGGAGCTCATGGTTTCTTCTCCGCTTTTTTCTTGTCCGCGGCCGCCTTGCGTTGCGCGCGCGCCTCCT
This sequence comes from uncultured Duganella sp., assembly GCA_963513825.1. Taxonomy (GTDB): domain Bacteria; phylum Pseudomonadota; class Gammaproteobacteria; order Burkholderiales; family Burkholderiaceae_D; genus Rugamonas. The sequence continues at coordinate 8,093 of CAUPRW010000022.1, read as the reverse complement.
CCGCGTCCAGCTGGCGAAAGGTCTTGAGCACCGCCTGCAAGGTCAGCACGCCGTCCTTGCCGACGGCCAGCACCATGTTGTGCAGCGTGACGATGCGCGGCAGATTGGCGAGGTCGGCGGCAAAAGCGCCGATGTCGTGGTAGCGGCCGCTGACCCGCAGCTCGATCGGCAATTCGGCGTAGTGCTCGCGCGGCACCGCCTGTGCCGGCTTGAACAGCTCGAACTGCAGGCCGCGCGCGGCGCCGGCCTGGTTGATGTCGGTCAGCAGCGCGGCCATCTCGGCCTTGCGCGGCAGTTGCTTGCGCAGCTGCTCGACGTGCCGCCCGAGTTGCGCCTTGTGCGCCCGCAGCGGCGCCAGCTCGCGCGCCTGGCCGCTCTTGAGGCGATAGTCTTGGCGCAGCTGCGACTCGGCCCGGGCGCCGGCCTCGCGCACGTCGAGCTGCCCGCCGCAGTATGCGGCGTAGCCGGCCGCCATCACCGACAGCGCCACGCCGGCGGCGCACAGCGCGCGCGGCGCCGCCGGCCACAACCCGGGATGGCGCCCGTCGAGGTGGCGGAACTGGCCGGCCAGTCGCGCGCCGAGCCGGCCCGGGTCGAACTTCGTTGCGGACATGGCCGGCTCCTAGGGCGGGTCCGGCGCCGGGCCGGTCGGGGCAATGGGCGCCTTGAGCTGCGCCACCAGATGGAATTCGACCACTTTCGCGCCCGCGCCGCCCTGGCCGAGGACGGCGGACTTCGCTTCGATCAGCTCCGGCCGCTCCAGCGATGGCGACGCGCCGGCTAGCCGACGCAGCAACTCGGACACCCGCTCCTGCGACTGCGCATAGCCAAGCAGCGCCACCTTGCGCCCGTCCTCCTTGACGCTTTTGAGGTAGACGCCGGGCGGCGTGCGCACGGCCAGCTCGTCGAGCAGCCGGACCGGCTCGTTGCGATCGCCCTGCAGCGCCTCGATCGCCTGCCGGCGCGCGCCAAGCGCGGCGATCTCGCGCCGCAAGGCCGCGACCTCGGCGATTTTTCTGTCCAGGCCGCCGACGGCCGCCGCCAGCACGGCGTTGCGCTGGTCCTGGATGGCGATGGCGCGCGCATTGAGGCCGCCCACCAGCAGCACGGCGGCGGCGCCGACGATGGCGCCGAGCGCCATTTGCGCCAAGAACGCCGCCTTGCGCCGCCGGCGCGCCGCTTCGCGGTATGGCAACAGGTTAATGCGCATCATCGGTCAAAGCTCCGTAGCGCCAGGCCGCAGGCGACCAGATAGGCCGGCGCGTCGCCGACCTTGCCCGGCGCGCTGTCCATGCCCTGAAACGGCGACAGCACGGCGCTGGCGATGCCGGTGTGGGCCGCCACCACCTCCCGCAGGCCGGCAATGGCCGCGCAATCGCCGGCCAGCAACAGGCGGTCGATCGCGGCGCCGGGCGTGGCCGCGCAAAAAAACGCGACCGCGCGCGCCGCGTCCCGCAGCAACGGCGCAGGCCCGTCGGCGCCGCCATCGGCGCTTGCATCGGCGCCGCTGTCGTCGACCACGTCCCCGGCCATGCCATGCGCGCGCGCGGCAGCGCGCGGCCACCCGTGACCGTCGAACGCCTGCTCGTCCTCGTGGACGATGACGCCGCCGCGCACCGCCGAAAAATGGATGGCGCGGGCGCCGATCCGGCACAGCGCCACCACCTGATCCGACGTGGCCGACAGCGCGGCGGCACGCTTGAACGCGGCGCCGGCGGCGTGCGATTCGAGGTCCATCACCACCGCCGCGAGCCCCGCGGCCTCGGCGACGGCGACCCGGTCCCCGACCTTGTCACGGTGCGCGGCGACCAGCATGAGCTCGATCTCGCCGGGGGCGTCGGCGGCCGCGCCGAGCACGGCGAAATCGAGGCGGATATCGTCGGGCGCGAGCGGCATGCACTGCGCCGCCTCGGCCTCGGCCTGCATCTCGAGCTGTTCCTCGGGCAAGTCCGCCGGCAGCCGGATTTTCCGGGTGATCACCAAGCCGGCCGGCAAGCCCAGCGCGGCGAGCCGGGCCCGCACGCCGCCCTGCCGGCAGGCGCGCCGCACCGCCCCGGCCACCAGGTCGAGGTTTTCGATGTTGCCGTCGACGACGGCGCCGGGCGGCAGCGCTGCGGCGCCACAGGCCACGAGCCGCAGCCGCCCGCGCCCGGCGCGGGCGAGCTCGACCACCCGCACGCCGCCGTCGCCGATGTCGACGCCCGCCAGCGGCGCGCGCCGCAACCATGTGCGCCAGTCGATCATGCGCGCGCCTCCGCCTGCCGGCGGCCGGTCTTGTTTGCCATAGGCAAATATTGCTGACCCATGGCACAGCGCGCCGCGTGGTTTGGCACTCGCTTATAATGCTTCGCACTCATAACAGAAAGATCGCACTGCATGGCTTCCTCCAATTCGGCACCGCCCCCCTCTTCCGACCAACCCGCCCGGGGGGCGAAAAACAAAGCGGCCAGGCCGACGCGCTGGCTGCTGATGGCCGGCCTGTCGGTGCTCGGCCTGGGCGTGGGCGCCGTGCTGCTGGTCGTGTTCGGCCTGGCGATGGCCTACCCCAACCTGCCCGAGCTCGACACGCTGACCGATTACCGGCCCAAGATGCCGCTGCGGATCTTCTCGGCCGACAACGTGCTGATCGGCGAATTCGGCGAGGAGCGCCGCAACCTGGTGCGCATCAAGGACATCCCGGACGTGATGAAAAAAGCCGTGCTCGCTATCGAGGACGACCGCTTCTACCAGCACGGCGGCATCGACTACACCGGCATCCTGCGCGCGGCCGTGCACAACGCCACCGGCGGCGCCAAGCAGGGCGCCTCGACCATCACCCAGCAGGTGGCCCGCAACTTTTTCCTGTCGAGCGAACAGACGCTCAAGCGCAAGGCCTACGAGGTGCTGCTGGCGTGGAAGATCGAGAAAAACCTCACCAAGGACCAGATCCTCGAGGTCTATATGAACCAGATCTACCTGGGCCAGCGCGCCTACGGCTTCTCGTCGGCCGCGCAAATCTACTTCGGCAAGAACCTGCGCGACATCACGGTGGCCGAGGCCGCCATGCTGGCCGGCCTGCCGAAGGCGCCGTCGGCCTACAATCCGGTGGTCAACCCCAAGCGCGCCAAAACCCGTCAACAGTACATCCTGCAGCGCATGCACGCGTTGGGCTATATCACGGACGCGCAGTTCGACACCGCCCGCGCCGAACCACTCAAGGTCAAGACCGACAGCAGCGAGTTCGGCGTGCACGCCGAGTACGTCGCCGAGATGGCGCGCCAGCTCGTCTATGAGCAATTCAAGGAGGACACCTACACCCGCGGCCTGAACGTGTTTACCACCATCACCAAGGCCGACCAGGACGCCGCCTACCTGGCCCTGCGCAAGGGCGTGATGGACTACGAGCGGCGCCACGCCTACCGCGGCCCGGAGGCGTATATCGACATCCCGGCCAGCAAGGAGGAGGCCGACGACGCCATCGAGACCGAGCTGGCCGACCACCCGGACAGCGACGACATCGTCGCCGCCATGGTGCTCAAGGCAACGCCGCAGCAGATCGTCGCCGTCACCGCCTCGGGCGAGGAGATCAAGATCGCCGGCGCCGGGCTCGAGATGGGCCGCTCGTGGCTGTCGGAAAAAGCGCTGCCGAACAAGCGCATCCGCCGTGGCGCGGTGATCCGCGTCATGCAGGAGGGCAAGGACTGGGAGCTGACGCAGATGCCGCAGATCGAGTCGGCCTTTGTTGCCGCCAGCACCGAGGACGGCGCCATCAAGGCCATGGTCGGCGGCTTCGACTACAACCGCAACAAGTTCAACCACGTGACCCAGGCCTGGCGCCAGCCGGGCTCGTCGTTCAAGCCGTTCATCTACTCGGCCTCGCTCGAGCGCGGGCTGTCGCCGTCGACCATCATCAACGACGCGCCGATCTCGTTCGACGCCGGCCAGACCGGCGGCCAGGCGTGGGAGCCGAAGAACTACGACGGCAAGTACGAGGGGCCGATGACGATGCGGCGCGGCCTGACCAAGTCCAAGAACATGATCTCGATCCGCATCCTGCACAAGATCGGCGCGCGCTACGGCCAGGAATACACCACCCGCTTCGGTTTCGACGCCGACAAGAACCCGCCCTACCTGACGCTGGCGCTGGGCGCGGGCAACGTCACGCCGCTGCAGATGGCCGGCGCCTACTCGGTGTTCGCCAACGGCGGCTACAAGGTCAGCCCCTACCTGATCTCCAAGGTGACCGACGCCGACGGCAAGATCCTGTCGCAGGCCAATCCGGACAAGGCCGGCGACGAGAAGAACCGCGTCATCGACGAGCGCAACGCCTTCCTGATGGACAGCATGCTCAAGGACGTGGTGCGCTACGGCACGGCGGCCAAGGCGCTGGTGCTCAAGCGCCCGGACATCTCCGGCAAGACCGGCACCACCAACGACTCGATCGACGCCTGGTTCGCCGGCTATCAGCCCAAGCTGGTGGGCATCGCCTGGATCGGCTACGACCAGCCGAAGAACCTGGGCAACCGCGAGACCGGCGGCGGCCTGGCGTTGCCGATCTGGATCAACTTCATGCAAAAGGCGCTCAAGAACATCCCGATCGAGGAACGCGCCGTGCCCGAGGGCGTGATGCTGGTGGGCGACGAGTACTACTACGCCGAGAACCCGCCGGGCACCGGCGTGCACAACATCGACGGCGCCACCCAGGGCACGCCGGCCGAGGAGAAGGCCAAGGACGCCGTCAAGAACGAATTGTTCTGACGGCGCGCAAGGCAAAAAAGGCCCGTCCGCGGCAGCGCGGACGGGCCTTTTTCATGCCAGACGCGGCGCGGACGCCGCCGCTTACGGACGCAGCGCCACCGGACTGCCGCCCTGGGCGCTGACCATCTCCGACAGCGCCGCGAACAGCTCGGAGTCGTCGCGCGTGTTGCGCCATTGGCCGTCGCGCTGGCGGTAGTGGAAGCCGCCGGAGCGGGCCGCCACCCACAGCTCGGACATGGCCGCCTGGCTGTTGACGATGATCTTGGAGCCGTTGTCGAGGAACTCGATTTCCAGCACGTTGCCGTTGCGGCTGCACTCGACGTCGAGCATGTCGTCGTCGTTCAATTGGTCCAACGCGGCCGCGATGGCGTCCAGGGCCGCTTCGGCCTGCGCCAGGAATTCTGATTCGCCCATGCTACACTCCAGTCTCTATAGTCAATCCATGATTTTATCGTGAAGTCCACTTTTCGTTTATTTATCGGCGCCCTTACCGTGGGACTGACTGTATTGTTGAGCGGATGCGGCCAAACCGGCCCGCTGTACCTGCCCAAGCCGACCGCGGCCAAAGCCGCCAAGAGCGGCAATGCCAAGGCCAACACGCCGTCGGCGGCCCCGGCGGCCGAAGCGGCCTCGCCGACCACCGGCCCCGTGATCGACACGCCGGCCGGCGCCCCGGCCACGCCCGCGCCGGTGGTGCCGTCGCCGGCCCCGTCCACCATTCCAGTGCCCCAACAATAACTCCTATGTCGCAATTTTCGTATCAACACGGCGTGCTGCACGCCGAGGGCGTGGCGCTGAGCGCCATCGCCGAGCAGTTCGGCACGCCGACCTACGTCTACTCCAAGGCCGCGCTGCTGGCCAACTTCGCCGCCTACGCCGACGCCTGCGCCGGGCGCGACGCGCTGGTGTGCTACGCCATGAAGGCCAACTCCAACCTGGCCATCCTCGACTTGCTGGCGCGCCAGGGGGCCGGCTTCGACATCGTCTCCGGCGGCGAGCTGCTGCGCGTGCTGGCGGCCGGCGGCGACCCGCGCAAGGTGATCTTCTCCGGCGTCGGCAAAAGCGTCGACGAGATGCGCCTGGCGCTGTCGCACGACATCCTGTGCTTCAACGTCGAATCGATCCCCGAGCTGCACCGCTTGAACGAGGTGGCCGGCGCCATGGGCAAGACGGCGCGCGTGTCGCTGCGCGTGAACCCCAACGTCGACGCCAAGACCCACCCCTACATCGCCACCGGCTTAAAAGCGAACAAGTTCGGTGTCGCCTTCGACGACGCGCTGGCCACCTACCGCACCGCCGCCACCCTGCCGCACCTGCAAGTGGCCGGCATCGACTGCCACATCGGCTCGCAACTGCTCGACGACGCCCCGCTGCTCGAGGCGCTCGATCGCCTGATCGAACTGATCGACCAGCTCGGCGCCGAGGGCATCGAACTGCACCACCTCGACATCGGCGGCGGCATCGGCATCGACTACCGCGAGGCCGGCGAGGCCGCGCCGGTGCCGGTGGCCGACTACCTGGGCCGCCTGTTCGCCAAAATCGACGCCTGGCGCGCGGCGCGCCACGGCGGCCGGCCGATCAAGGTGATCTTCGAGCCGGGCCGCTCGATCGTCGGCGACACCGGCGTGCTGCTGACCCGCGTCGAATTCATCAAGCATGGCGAGGAAAAGAACTTCTGCGTGGTCGACGCCGCCATGAACGACATGGCCCGCCCGGCGCTGTACCAGGCCTGGATGGACATGCAACCGGTGGTGCAGGGCCAGCCCGGCGCGCTCACGTACGACGTGGTCGGCCCGATCTGCGAGTCCGGCGACTGGCTGGCGCGCGACCGCGAGCTGGCCGTGGCCGCCGGCGACCTGCTGGTGATGCACACGGCCGGCGCCTACGGCATGACGATGGCGTCGAACTACAACACGCGCGGGCGCGCCGCCGAGATCATCGTCGACGGCACGGTGTGCCACGAGGTGCGCCGGCGCGAACAGCCGGCCGACCTGTTCGCGCTGGAATCGCTCATCAAGTAAGCCGGCCCGGGCCCCGCCGCCGATGCAGCAATTTTACAAAAGCACGCTGTACGGCTTGCTGCTATTGCTGGCGGCCAGCGCGCTGGCCGCCTACCTGTGCCTGCGCGCCAGCCACCTGGCCGTGCCGCTGCTGCCGGCCGGCGGCAGCGCCCCGCCCTGGACCCTGAAGCCGGACTCCGACCTGCCGCGCTCGCGCGCGCGGATCGACCCCGACCGCCGCCGCCTCGGCTTTAACTTCAGCCTGCCGTCGGACACGGCCCATCCGTTCGCGGCCGTCGGCCTGTTCTTCACCGACGGCGCCGGCAAGCCGGCCCACATCGACCTGTCGCGCTACACGTCGGCCACGCTGCGGGCGCGCTGCGCGCCGGCCAACACCTTGATGCTGTCGGCCTCCACGCTGGAACAAAAGGTATCACGGCGCGGCGACTGGCTCACCTACCGGGCGCCGACCGCGTTCTTCTCGTGCGGCCCGGGCGGCTCGACGGTCGAGCTGGACCTGACCCGGCTGGAAACGCCGCAATGGTGGTTCGACATGTTCAAGCTCGACCTGTCGCACCAGGCCTACAAGCTCGACCAGGTGCCGAAAATCTCGATCGGCAGCACCTTTCAAAGCCCCAAGAACGTCGACTCGCGGGTCGAGATCGAGGCCCTCGCGCTGGCCGGGCGCGACTACCGCTACCTGGCCGCGCTGGCGGCGCTGCTGGTGGCCGCGTGGAGCGGCTTCGGCCTGTGGAGCTTCCGCCGCCACACGCGCGCGCTGATCGCCGACGTGCGGGAAAAACTGCGCAAGGACTTGCCACTGGTGGCGTATCAGCAATTATCGATGGAACCGCACCGGGACAAGGAAAAGGCCGCCATTTTGCGTTATATCGCCGGCGCCTATGCCAACGCGGAATTGGACCTGGAACAACTGGTCGGCCAGACCGGCGTCAACCGCAATAAGATCAACGATATTCTCAAGGCCGAATTCGGCCTCACCTTCAGCGCCTATTTAAATAAACTGCGCCTGACCGAGGCGGCCCGATTGCTGGCGGAAAAGGAAACGGCGGCGGTGGCAGAAATCGCCTATTCGGTCGGTTACAGCAACGTCTCGTATTTCAACAAGCTGTTCAAAGAAGAATACGGCTGCACGCCCAAGGCGTTCAGGGCCGCCTGCCCGGCCCCGGCAGCGGCCGACGGGCACCCGGGTTAGCGCATAGGTTTATACACATCTCCGCGCGCCAGCCCGCCAAGTTTGCTTGTTCGATAATAGTGGGGCCGAAAAATCCGTTTACATTCAAGCACTTGCGGGAGCAGTTGTAAACTGTTGATTTTTCAGGTTTACTCTCGTCTTTT
>CAUPRW010000021.1:0-90110 GCA_963513825.1 uncultured Duganella sp. | reverse complement strand
ACGGGCGCGCGCAGACCGAATCTCGTCGCCGGCGCCGCCGCACAAGGCGCAGGCGCCCGGCAGCAGCGCGCGCAGCGCCCCGGCGCCGCAGCGCCGCGCCAACGCCCCCGCCGGCCCGGACCGGCGGGCCCGTGCCATCGCGCTTGTCTCGCCGATCGGCTTGTCATCCATGCCACGCTCCCGCCGAAAAACGCGGGCCTTCCGCGTCGCATTCGCGTTCAACCATGTACACTGCCGACATTATCGCATTACAGACCACCCCACGATGCATGTGCCCGCAAATCCACCCAAACTGAGCGCCCCGATCGATCTGGAGCGTGTACGCGCGCTGTTTTCCCGTCCCGAACGCACCGCGCCGGCCGATTTCCTGCGCCGCGAAGTGTCGTCCCGCATGTTCGACCGCCTCGGCCTGATCAAGGTGGCGCCGCAGCGCGTGCTCGACGCCGGCTGCGGCGCCGGCGCCGACTTGCCGCTGCTGCAAAAAGCCTATCCGGCCGCGCAGATCGTCGGCCTCGACGCGGCCGAGGCGCCGTTGCGCACCGCCCGCGGCCAGGCCGCCAGGCAGTCGTCGCTGAACCAGCTGCTGAGCAAACTGCTGCCGTCCAAGACTGGCGTCGACCTGCTGTGCGGCGACTTCGCCGATGTGCCGCTGGGGCCGAACTCGGTCGACCTGGTGTGGTCCAACCTGGCGCTGCACTGGCATCCGCAACCGGACCGCGTGTTCGCCGAATGGCGCCGCGTGTTGCGCGTCAACAGCCTGCTGATGTTTTCCTGCTTCGGCCCGGACACCCTGCGCGAGCTGCGCGCGGCCTGCGACGCGGCCGGGCTGGCGCGGCGCGCGCTGCCCTTCGTCGACATGCACGACTTCGGCGATCAACTGATCGAGGCCGGCTTTTCGACGCCGGTGCTCGACATGGAGGTCATCACCGTGACCTACGACACCGCCGCCGCGCTGCTGGCCGACGTGCGCGCGCTCGGCGGCAATCCGCTGGCCACGCGCGAGCGCGGCCTGGCCGGCAAACATGCGTGGCGGCGCATGCTGGCCGCGCTGGAACAGGGCCGCCGCGCCGACGGCAAACTGGGGTTGACGTTCGAGGTGATCTACGGCCACGCGTTCCGCCCGGCGCCGAAAGTCACTTCCAAGGGAGAAGCCATCATCCGCTTCGATCTGCCCCGCAAGCCGCGCCAGTAGCGGCTTTGCGGGCATTTTGCTTGCACTGCAACATTTCATAGTGTGGTAAAGCTGAGTGCGCTGCACACGGCTAAACAGTTGCAAATTGGATTATTTGTTGATGTGCGCTGTTGTTGTTATATATAATCATTGACTAATTTTGCCAGCATGTCACGTCGCCAGCTCTCATCCACCGACGCGAGGCAGAAGCGGTTAAAACGAACAAGAACGAGCAGTTGAATTTAAGCAGAATCCGACTTTCGGTCGGCTCCCGGAGCTTGGGGGCGCGAAGGTCGCAAGGTCCCGCCGCGATCGCGTTGAGCAGGTTTCAAACGCGGCCGCGTGGGGCCTGAAGTTGTTTAAGGAGCGACGCCGGTTCAGTTCACCGAAATCCGGAGTCGTTAAAAAAATATTTTTAATTTCTTGGGTGGTTGGGGAAAACATGACACATGCGAAGCGACTTCAATCGTTGATGCTCGGGCTGACGATGACGGCAGCCAGTATCCCAGCGTGGGCGGCGGAGACGGCGGCAGGCACCTATGGCCCGGCCACCGGCGGCACCGGCGGCCCCGTTCCCGGGCAGATGAACCTGCAACCGCCCGCGACCCGCATCGCTTCCGAAATCTACGACCTGCACACCTGGATGATGGTGGTGTGCCTGGTCATCTTCGTCGCCGTGTTCGGCGTGATGTTCTACTCCATCTTCAAGCACCGCAAGTCGCTCGGCCACAAGCCGGCCACCTTCCACGAGTCCACCGCCGTCGAGATCGCCTGGACCGTGGTGCCGTTCCTGATCGTCATCGGCATGGCGCTGCCGGCCACCCGCACCGTCGTCGGCATGAAGGACACCTCCAACGCCGACATCACCATCAAGGTCACCGGCATGCAGTGGAAGTGGGGCTACGACTACCTCAAGGGCGACGGCGAGGGCATTTCCTTCCTGTCGAACCTGAAGACCCCGCGCGCGCAAGTCGGTTCCCCGGGCTTCGCGCCGACCGAGGCGCGCGGCGACAACTACCTGATGGACGTCGACAACGAGGTGGTGGTGCCGGTCAATAAAAAGATCCGCATGGTCACCACCGCCAACGACGTCATCCACTCGTGGTCGATCCCCGCCTTCGGCGTCAAGCAGGACGCCATCCCCGGCTTCGTGCGCGACACCTGGTTCAAGGCCGAGCACACCGGCACCTACCGCGGCTATTGCTCCGAGCTGTGCGGCAAGGAGCACGCCTTCATGCCGATCGTCGTCAAGGTCGTCACCGACGCCGAGTACAAGAGCTGGGTCGACGGCAAGAAAAAGGAAATGGCCGCGCTGGCCGACGATCCGAACAAGACCTGGACCATCGACGAACTGAAAACCCGCGGCGAAAAAGTCTACAACGCCAACTGCGTGGTGTGCCACCAGGCCACCGGCAAGGGCGTGCCGGGCGCGTTCGCCGCGCTCGACGGCTCGGCCGTCGTCAACGGCGCCAAGGCCGAACAGATCCACGTGCTGCTCAACGGCCAGAAGAGCGGCAAGTTCCCGGCCGAGATGCCGGCCTGGAAGCAGCTGTCGGACACCGACATCGCCGCCGTCATCACCTTCACCCGTAACAGCTGGTCGAACAAGGCCGCCGAAAACATCGTTCAACCAGCCGAAGTCTTGGCTGCACGTAAGTAATCAGGAGCGTTACAAATGAGCACAAGCACACTCGATCACGCACACGATCACGACCACGCGCACGACCACCCGCACGGGCTGTCGCGCTGGTTGTTCGCCACCAACCACAAGGACATCGGTACCTTGTACCTGTGGTTCTCGTTTGTCATGCTGCTGTCCGGCGGCGTGCTGGCGCTGATGATCCGCAGCGAGCTGTTCAAGCCCGGCCTGCAATTCTTCCAGCCCGAGTTCTTCAACCAACTGACCACCATGCACGGCCTGGTGATGGTGTTCGGCGCCATCATGCCGGCCTTCGTCGGCTTCGCCAACTGGATGATCCCGCTGCAGATCGGCGCCTCGGACATGGCCTTCGCGCGCATGAACAACTTCTCGTTCTGGCTGCTGCCGCCGGCCGCGCTGCTGCTGGCGACGTCGTTCCTGGCGCCGGGCGGCGCCACCGCCGCCGGCTGGACCCTGTACGCGCCGCTGTCGACGCAAATGGGACCGGGCATGGACATGGCCATCTTCGCCATGCACCTGATGGGCGCCTCGTCGATCATGGGTTCGATCAACATCATCGTCACCATCCTCAACATGCGCGCGCCCGGCATGACGTTGATGAAAATGCCGATGTTCTGCTGGACCTGGCTGATCACCGCCTACCTGCTGATCGCCGTCATGCCGGTGCTGGCCGGCGCCATCACCATGACCCTGACCGACCGCCACTTCGGCACCACGTTCTTTAACGCGGCCGCCGGCGGCGACCCGGTCATGTACCAGCACATCTTCTGGTTCTTCGGCCACCCCGAGGTCTACATCATGATTCTCCCGGCCTTCGGCATCGTCTCGCAGATCCTGCCGGCCTTCGCCCGCAAGCAGCTGTTCGGCTACGCCTCGATGGTCTACGCCACCGCCTCGATCGCGATCCTGTCGTTCATCGTCTGGGCCCACCACATGTTTACCACCGGCATGCCGGTGACGTCGCAGCTGTTCTTCATGTACGCGACCATGCTGATCGCCGTGCCGACCGGCGTGAAGGTGTTCAACTGGATCGCGACCATGTGGAAGGGCTCGATGACGTTCGAGACGCCGATGCTGTTCGCGGTCGGCTTCATTTTCGTCTTCACCATCGGCGGCTTCACCGGCCTGATCCTGGCCGTCACCCCGATCGACATCCAGCTGCAGGACACCTATTACGTCGTGGCGCACTTCCACTACGTGCTGGTGGCCGGCTCGCTGTTCGCGCTGTTCGCCGGCTTCTACTACTGGTCGCCGAAGTGGACCGGCCACATGTACAACGAGACGATGGGCAAGGCGCACTTCTGGCTGTCGCTGATCACCTTCAACATCACCTTCTTCCCGATGCACTTCCTGGGGCTGGCCGGCATGCCGCGCCGCTATGTCGACTACTCGGCGCAGTTCACCGACTACAACATGATCGCCACCATCGGCGCCTTCGGCTTCGGGCTCTCGCAGGTGTTCTTCCTGTTCGGCGTGATCATCCCGACCATTCGCGGCGGCAAGAAGGCCGAAGCGAAGCCATGGGACGGCGCCGAGGGGCTGGAGTGGACCGTGCCGTCGCCGGCGCCGTTCCACACCTTTGAAACCCCACCGCAGTTCAAGTAACGCATTGGGATGAAATAATGGCGGATCATAAAAAGCCGAACAACGCGCGCACCGGCTGGATCCTGGCCGGGCTGGCGCTGTTCTTCTTCCTGTCCGTGTTCGTCAAACGCATCTGGCTGAGCTGACGTGGGCCGAGACAACGAAACCAGCGGCTTGAACCGCACGCTGTTGCGCAAGCTGACCGTCATCGCGGTGGTGATGTTCGGCTTCGCCTACGCGCTCAACCCGTTCTATCGCGAAATTTGCGAGGCGCTGGGCCTGAACGTGCTGACGCAGAAGGATGGCACGGTCGAGCTCGACAAGAACACGCAGGTCGACAAGACGCGCAACGTGGTCATCGAGTTCGACGCCAACGCGCAGGGGCCGTACCGCTTCCGCCCGACCGTGTCGAACATGACGGTGCACCCGGGCGAGCTGGCGACGGTGACGTACGAGGTGGTCAACACGCAAAACCGCGACGTGGCGGCGCAGGCGATACCGAGCTACGCGCCGCAGAACGCGATGGCGCATTTTAAAAAGGTCGAGTGCTTCTGCTTCAAGCAGCAGGCGCTCAAGCCGAACGAGGCGCGGCAGATGCCGGTGGTGTTCTTCATCGACCCGGCGCTGCCGAGGGATGTGAAGACGATCACGCTGTCGTACACCTTCTTCGAGGTGGGCGGCATGGACAAGACGGCCGTCAAGACGGCCAGCAGCGCGGCCGGCAACGCGGCGGCGGGCGGGGAGGCTGGCAATGTCGTCCGATAAAAAGCAGCAAGCGTCGTTCCTGTACTCGTTGCGGGCGGTGTTCTGGTCGTTTTTCGGCCTGCGCAGGAAGAGCGACTTCGATACCGATTCGGCCAGGCTCAACCCGCTGCACATCGTCATCGCCGCGCTGATCGGCGTGGCCGTCTTCATCGGCTTGTTGATCACGATCGTCAAATTGGTAGTAGCACAGTAAAACGTAGCATCCTCGAATAAATGAATTAGGGAGATGAAGATGAGTTCACAGGTCGGTTCGCATAACGCTACGGCGCCGTATTATTTCGTGCCGGGTCCGTCCAAATGGCCGCTGTTCGCCGGCATTTCGCTGCTGGTGACGATGGTTGGCGCCTCGGCGTGGGTCAACGACGTCTCGTGGGGCATGGCCGTCAACCTGGCGGGCATCGTCTCGATGATCACCGTGCTGTATTTCTGGTTCGGCGACGCCATCAAGGAATCCGAGGCCGGCCAGTACAGCCAGCGCATCGATTACTCGTACCGCTGGTCGATGGCCTGGTTTATCTTCTCGGAGGTGATGTTCTTCGCCGCGTTCTTCGGCGCGCTGTTCTACGCGCGCACGATCTCGATGCCGTGGCTGGGCGACCTCGACCACAAGTTCATCTGGCCGGACTTCGCCGCCCACTGGGGCAACACCGGCCCGGCCGGCACGGTGGAAACGTTCAAGACCATGGGGCCGTTCCCGATCCCGACCATCAACACGGCGCTGCTGCTGACGTCGGGTCTGACCTTGACCATTTCGCACCACGCGCTGCGCGCCGGCCACCGCGCGCAAACGGCCATCTGGCTGTTCGCCACGGTGCTGCTGGGCGCCATCTTCATGGGCTTCCAGGCCTATGAATACATGCACGCGTACTCGGAGCTGAACCTCAAGCTGACCTCGGGCATCTACGGCTCGACCTTCTTCATGTTGACCGGCTTCCACGGCTTCCACGTGACGATGGGCGCGATCATGCTGTCGGTGGTGCTGTACCGCGTGCTCAAGGGGCACTTCACGCCGGACAACCACTTCGCCTTCGAGGGCGCGGCCTGGTACTGGCACTTTGTCGACGTGGTCTGGCTCGGTTTGTACGTTGTCGTGTACTGGCTGTAAGGGCGCAGCGTTATAATGCCGCGACGGGTGCGTCGCGGCAAAATAGCCGCGGACGGGATGACCGGACGCGGCTTTATTTTTGGGTGGGTTTGCGCGGTGTAAGGCGCCGTGCGGGCGTCGTCGGCGGCGCATGGCGGATTACGGCGTTCCGCCTCTTAAGGCCTACCGGCAGGTAGGCCGCCTCATTCGGTGGGCCCCCGGGGCGGATTGGCGGGCCTCACCCGCTAATCCGCCCTACGGTTTTGTGGGTTTGTCAGGTGCGGATGCCGGTCGGGTGGATGTATCCGAGCTTGTAGGACAGCAGTATCAGCAGAAACAGCGCGATCGACAGGCCCACCCGCAGCGCCAGCGCGTTGACGGTGTTGTTACTTTTGCCCTTGTCGCGCATGAGGAAGAACAAGGCCGATCCGAGGCTGCCCAGTATCAGGATGAACGCGATGGCGACAGCAATTTTCATGACAGGACCGGGCGGTGAAATGAACGAGGCTCCATTGTAATGCCTATTAGCTTCCGCTTTAAACTGATCCCGTTCGTGGCCACCGCGTTGCTGGTCACGCTCGGCGTCCAGCTCGGCAACTGGCAGGAGCGCCGCGCCGCGCAAAAAATCTCCGCCCAGGATAAACTGGCGCAAGGCAACCTGGCCGGGCCGCTGACCTTGACCGGCGCGCCGCTCGACGCCGGCGCCGTCGAGTTCCGCCGCGTCACGGCCACCGGCCGCTTCGTCGCCGACTGGCCGCTGTACCTGGACAACCGCCCCTACCAGGGCCGATCCGGCTTTTATGTGCTGATGCCGTTCAAGATCGCCGGCTCCAACATGCACGTGCTGGTGCAGCGCGGCTGGCTGCCGCGCGACCCGGCGCAGCACGACAAGCTGCCGGCCTACGCCACGCCGGCCGGCGAGGTCACGCTCGAGGGCGTGGCGCGGCTCAACCCGGACCGGGTGATGCAACTGGGCACGGCGCCGCCGCTGGCGCCGAACGCGATCGTGCAAAACGCCGATCCCTTGCAGGTGGCGCAGCACAGCGGCTTGACGATGCAGCCGTTCGTGCTGCAGCAGACCGCGTCGGCCAAGCCGGGCGGCGACGACACGCACATGGGGCGCGATTGGGCGCTGCCGGCGATGAGCGTCGAAAAACATCAGGGCTACGCCTTCCAGTGGTACGCGCTGGCGGCGATGGCCGTTGTCTTCTTTGTCGTGAACGGATTCAGACGTGCAAAACCCGCCAAATAAAACCATCTCCCGCGGCCGCTGGAAACTCATGGCCGTGCTGGCCGTGTGCGCGGCGCCGCTGATCGCCTCGTATTTCATGTACTACGTGGTCAAGCCCAAGGGCGGCGTGACCAACTACGGCACCCTGATCGATCCGCGCCTGCATCCGATTCCACCGATGGCCAGCACCTCGCTCGACGGCAAGCCGGTTACGCTGGACGCCTACAAGGGCAAGTGGATCATGCTCAAGGTCGGCCCGTCCGAGTGCCTGCGGGAGTGCCAGGACCAGCTGTTCGCGATGCGCCAGCTGCGCACCATGCAGGGCAAGGAAATGGAGCGCGTCGAGCGCGTGTGGCTGATCACCGACGCCGAGCCGCTCGACACGGTGCTCATGCGCGTCAACGACGGCACCCGCATGCTGCGCGCGCCGGCTGCCGTGGTCGACCAGTGGCTGCCGCTCGATAAGGCGGCCCCGGCCGACAAGGTCTCCGACCACGTCTACCTGATCGACCCGCTGGGCAACCTGATGATGCGCTTCCCGAAGGGCGCCGTCTCCAGCGACACGGAAAAAGTGCGCAAGGTCCACAAGGACCTGGCCAAGCTGCTCAAAGCGTCGGCGATCGGATAGCGCCATGCACCTGACCCTCGCCCAAATGGCCATCACGGCGCTGCTGGTCGCGCTGCTGCCGCTGTCGCTGGTCTACACCTCGTCCGACGCCAGCAAGTACCGCAAGCTGGTGTGGGTCAGCGTGTTCCTCACGTTCGACCTGATCGTGTTCGGCGCCTTCACGCGCCTGACCGACTCGGGCCTGGGCTGCCCGGACTGGCCGGGCTGCTACGGCGCAGCCAATCCCTTCCTGGCGCACGCGCAAATCGTTGCCGAGGAAACCTTGCGTCCGACCGGCCCGGTGACCGTGGTCAAGGCCTGGATCGAGATGATCCACCGCTACCTGGCCATGGCCATCGGCGTGTTGATCGTGGCGATGATGGCGCAGGCCTGGTACCGCTGGCTCAAGTCGCAACGCACGCGGGTCGAGTACGCGCCCGGCATGCCGACTTTCCTGTTCTTTTTCGTGTGCCTGCAGGGCGCGTTCGGCGCCTGGACCGTCACGCTCAAGCTGCAACCGGTGATCGTCACCATCCACCTGCTGCTGGGCATGGGGCTGCTGGCGCTGCTGGTGTGGTACGGCGGGCGCCAGAACCAGCTGATCGCGCCAGCGCGCACGGTGACGGCCTCGCCGCCGGCGATGCGCAACATCCGCCTGCTGGCCGGCGCCTCGGCGCTGGTGCTGCTTGCGCAGATCGCGCTCGGCGGCTGGGTCAGCACCAACTACGCGACCTTGGCCTGCACCGATTTCCCCCTGTGCGGCGGCAAGCTGGTGCCGGAGATGGACTTCGAGCACGGCTTCACGCTGTGGCGCGAGCTGGGCAAGACGGCCGCCGGCCACTACCTGCCGTTTTCCGCGCTGACGGCGATTCACTGGGTGCACCGCAACATGGGCTTTGTGGTGGCGCTGGTGGCCGGCTACACGGCCTGGCGCGCGTGGGACCATCCGGCCCTGCACAAGACGGCGCGCGGCATCGCCGCCACCTTGGCGGCGCAGATCGCCACCGGCGTGGCCACCATCTACCTGAGCTTCCCGCTGACCATCGCGGTGCTGCACAACGCCGGGGCGGCCATGCTGGTGCTGCTGCTTACCATGTTAAACTACAAGGCTAAGTACCAGTACGACCTTGCCAAAAAAGCAGCTTCAGGCGCGGTTTTTCCGCAGGTCTTGCCGGTCAAGCAACGTAAGCACACCTGATGACCACTCACACCGCTATCGCCAAACCTTCCAGCCGCGCCGCGCAATATTGGGCGCTGACCAAGCCGCGCGTCACCCAGATGGCGGTGTTTTGCGCCGTCATCGGCATGTTCCTCGCCACCGACGGGCTGCCGGACTGGCGCGTGGTGGTGGCCGCCACCATCGGCATCTGGCTGCTGACGGGCGCCGCCTTCGCCGTCAACTGCCTGGCCGAGCGCGAGATCGACGCCCGCATGGCCCGCACCGCGCGCCGGCCGATGGCGCTGGGCGACATCACCGTCATGCAGACGGTGGTGTTTGCCACCGTCATCGGCGGCGCCGGCATGTGGGTGCTGTACACCATGGTCAACCCGCTGACGATGTGGCTGACCTTTGTCACCTTCATCGGCTACGCCATCATCTACACGATGATTTTAAAGCCGTCGACGCCGCAGAACATCGTCATCGGCGGCCTGTCGGGCGCCATGCCGCCGGCGCTGGGCTGGGCCGCCGTCGCCAACGAGGTGCCGATGGAGGCGTGGCTGCTGGTGCTGATCATTTTCGTCTGGACGCCGCCGCACTTCTGGGCGCTGGCGCTGTACCGGCGCGACGACTACGCCAAATCCGGCCTGCCGATGCTGCCGGTCACGCACGGCATGCAGTTCACGCAGTTCCACGTGTGGCTGTATTCGATCGCGCTGGCCGCCACCACCTTGCTGCCGTTCGCGGTGAAGATGAGCGGGCTCATTTACCTGGTCTCGGCCGTCGTCCTCAACGCCGTGTTCCTGCGCCACGCGTGGAAGATCTACCGCCACTACACCGACCTGATCGCCCGCAAGGCCTTCACCTGGTCGATCATTTACCTGTCGCTGCTGTTCGTCGCGCTGCTGGTGGACCACTACATCAAACTATGAAGAAAATCCTCGCCCTGGGCCTGCTGGCCGTGTCCATGATGCTGGCCGCCTGCGGCGACAAAGCAGCGGCGCCGACGTTCCAGAGCGTCGACATCACCGGCGCCGCCTTCGCGCGCGATTTCGCCCTGACCGACCACACCGGCAAGGCGCGCACGCTGGCCGACTACAAGGGCAAGGTGGTGGTGATCTTCTTCGGCTTTACCCAGTGCCCGGACGTGTGCCCCACCACCATGGCCGAAATGTCGGCCGTGATGAAGCAACTGGGCCCGCAGGCCGACCGGGTGCAGGTGCTGTTCGTCACCGTCGACCCCGACCGCGACACGAAAGAGTTGCTGTCGCAGTACGTGCCGGCGTTCGACCCGCGTTTCGTCGGCCTGTACGGCACGCCCGAGCAGACCGCCGCCGTGGCCAAGGAATTCAAGGTGTTCTACTCCAAGGTCGAGGGCAAGACGCCGGGCAGCTATTCGATCGACCACACCGCCGCCAGCTATATTTTTGACCGCAACGGCAAGGTGCGCCTGCTGGTGCGCCACAACCAGGGGCCGGCGCCGATCGTCCACGACATCAAGCAGTTGCTGCTGTGAGCGGGGACGGCATGGGCCAGCGCTTCCAGCCTTTCACCCGCCTCGCCGCCGTCGTCCTGCTGGTGATCGGCTGCCTGTTCGTGCTGCGGCCGTTCCTGGCCGCTATCCTGTTCGCCTGCGCGATCGCCATCTCCAGCTGGCCGCTGTATCTGCGCCTGCTCGAGCGCGTCAAGGGGCGGCGCTGGCTGGCCGCCATCATCATGAGCGTCGGCCTGACGTTGCTGATCGTCGTGCCGCTCACGCTGGTGACGTGGAACATCGCCGACAACGCCTCCGAATTCTACGACCACTTCAAGGGCGACCTCGACACCGGCGCGCTGTCGCCGCCGGTGTGGCTCAAGGACATCCCGCTCGTTGGCGAAATCATCGACACCTATCTGCGCAAGCTGCTCGGCAGCCGCGAGGAGCTGGTCAACACCGCCAAGGGCATGCTCGAACCGGCGCGCCACTTCCTGCTCGGCAGCGGCATGGTGCTCGGCAGCGGCGTGGCGCAGGTCAGCCTGGCCGTGTTCGTGAGCTTCTTCCTGTACCGGGACGGCCAGTACATCGTCGTCTCGCTATCGAACGCGATGAGCAAGCTGATCGGCGCCGAGCAAAGCCTGTCGGTGTCCGACACCGTTAGCCGCACCGTGCGCGGCGTCATGTACGGGCTGCTGGGCACGGCGCTGGCGCAATCGGTGGTGGCGGCGATCGGCTTTTTGATCGCCGGCGTGCCGGCCGTGGCATTGCTGTCGGTGGCCACCTTCCTGTTCTCGCTGATCCCGGTCGGCCCGCCCTTGATCTGGGGCGGCGCCGCGCTGTGGCTGTTCAACGAGGGCAGCGTGGCGTGGGGCGTGTTCATGCTGGTGTGGGGCGTGTTCCTGATCAGCGGGGTCGACAACGTCGTCAAGCCTTTGCTGATCAGCCGTGGCAGCAGCCTGCCGTTCATCCTGGTGCTGCTGGGCGTGATGGGCGGGGTGCTGGCGTTCGGCTTCGTTGGCCTGTTCATCGGGCCGACCCTGCTGGCGGTCGGACTCGGGCTGCTGAAAAACTGGACCGGCCAGCCTGCGTGAAGCGTTAAAACCGTCCGTAGGGCGGATTAGCGAAGCGTAATCCGCCAAGCGCCGCCGGCGGCCCTGTCGGGCGCATCACAAATGCCGCGTTTCCGCCGGCGGCGTTTCCCAATTGTCGTTGCGTCCGTCCAGATAGGTGATCGGCGCGTTGACCAGCTCCTCGCTGGTGACGTCGTCCAGGCACGTCACATTGACCGCATAGAACTCGCCCCAGCGCGGCGAGACGCCGATGCCAAAAGCGCGCACGCCGCAATGGCGGCAAAATAGATGCTTGTCCCGCTTGGTCAGGAACTGGTAAAGGGTCAGGTCCGCCTCGCCCGACAGCAGCCGGAACGCCGCTGGCTCGACGATGGCCGGCCAGAACCGCACCTTGGCGCAGATCGAGCAGTTGCAACGCAGGGTTCCCCGGCTCAGATCGATGTCCGCTTCGAAGCGGACCGCGCCGCAATGACAACTGCCATGGTAGGTTTTCAAGGTTACTCCTGATAGGCGGGCGCGCCGTGCCCGCCCTAGTCCAGATCGGCGTTGTCCTCGGTGTCATCCTTCGGGATGACCTTCACCAGCAGGATGCGCGGGCCGTTCATTTTCTTGGCGACGATGTCGAAGTGGCGGAAGCTGATGCGCTGTCCCTGTTTCGGGATGTCGCCCAGCTTGAGCATGATCAGCCCGCCGACCGACTCCACCTCGTCCATGCCCAGTTCCTCGTTCTCGATATCGATGCCCAGGGTGCGCTCGAGCGAGAAGATCGGCAGGCTGGCCTTGCCGATGAGGGTGCCGTCGGCCTGCTTGAGCCAGTCGTTCTCGTTGAGGCGGAACTCGTCGTGGATCTCGCCGACCATCGCGCCGAGCAGGTTGTCGAGCGTGATGAAGCCCAGCGGCCGCTTGCCTTTTTCACCGATCAGCGCGAAGTGCGGCGCGCCGTCGCGGAAGCGGCGGAACTGTTCGAGCGCCGGCGTGCGCGCCGAAATCGTCTCGACCGGCCGCAGGAACGGCGTCAGGTCGGTGACCGGCTTGCCCGACTGCTGGGCGAAGAACAGGTCCTTCAGGTGCACCACGCCGAGCACCGTCTCGCCGTCCTTGTCGTAGTAGGGATAGCGGCTGAAGCGGTTGCGCAGCATGGTTTGCAGGTTGTCGGCCAGCGCGCGGCCCGCGTGCAGGCTGATGACCTCGTTGATCGGGCGCATCAGGTCCGACACGGCCAGGTCGCTGAAATCGAGCGAATGGGCCAGGATGTTGCGTTCGTCCTTGTTGTACTTCTCGCCAGGCTGGCTGGTGCGCAGGATCATCTTCAGCTCCTCGACCGAGTAGTGGCTCTCGTGGCCGCCCTTGCCCGACAGGCCGGCCAGGCGCAGCACCATGTTGGCGCTGGCGTTGAGCACCCAGATGAACGGATACATGGCCCAGTAAAACGCGTACAGCAGCGGCGCGCACCACAGGCCGACCACCTCGGGCATGCGGATGGCCAGCGACTTCGGGGCCAGTTCGCCGACGACGATGTGCAGGAAGGAAATGACGCCGAAGGCGAACACGAAGGCGATGCTGTGCACCAGCTTGGGCGAATCGACGCCGATGGCGCTCAGGAACGGTTCGAGCAGGCTGGCGAAGGCCGGTTCGCCGACCCAGCCGAGGCCCAGCGAGGCGAGGGTGATGCCGAGTTGACAGGCCGACAGGTAGGCGTCGAGCTGGCCGTGCACTTTGCCGAGGATGCGTCCGCGTAGCCCCTGGGTCTTGGCGATGGCGCGAACGCGCGTCTTGCGCAGCGTGACGATGCCAAATTCGGCCGCCACGAAGAATCCATTGAGCGCGACCAGGAACAGGGCGAGCACGACAAGCATAACGTTTTGCATAGGGGCCGAGCGGCGGGTAACGTAGTTAAAACATACATCTTAAACGACTGCGCGGGGATGGGGCGGAAATTGGCGCAGGGCAATCGAAAATCCACCCGCGCGCCCCGCTGTTTTACCGGCCGGGCACAGCTGCTATGCTAGGGTGACGGTGGGGGTCAAGTCTGTCATTTGGACACGGCCACATCCGTCGCGCCGTTTTCCGGCAGGTCGTCAAGGCGGTCTGCCGGTCCGGGTGAGCCTGAAGCCGGCGTCGCGCTCGTTCAACACGGTTCGCGTCCACCCCTGGGCGGCATAGAACTTGTCGGCGCGCGTCCCGGCCGAGGTGCTCAGTTGCACGCTGTCGTGCCCGAGCGCGAACAACCAGTCCACCGCGACGCCAAGCAAGCGCTTGGCCACGCCCTTGCCTTCATGCGCCGGCGACACGAACAATGCCCAGATCGACGCGTCGGTCTTGTCGGCATAGGAAAATCCGACGACCTCGCCCGCAATCTCCGCGACCCAGCCGCGACCGAGCGGGTCCAGGTAGTCCCGGTACATCTGCGGCGGCACCCGGCTCGGATCGGTCAGGACGTTTTCCTTGACGGCCAGTCGAATGGCCGACATCGCGGCGATGTCATCGACGGTGGCCTGGCGCACGTGGAGCGTGTCGAAAAACCGCATGCCGGCGTAGGGTTTTTCCCGGCAGTGTGCCAGCCTGGAGGCCAGCGACCCGACATGCGCTTCGAGCTGGTGGCCGTCCGGATCGAGAAAGTAGAACGAATCGCCTTCGCTGCGATTGGCTTTCCATTCCACAACACCGGCGGCCAGCAGGCGCGCGCGAAACCCGGCGATATCGGCCGCCTGAATCGAGAACGCATAGTGGGTGTAGCCGGATGGCTTGCCGCTTGCCTGATCGGCCTCGAGCGACAGGCAAATCCATAAGCCGCCCACGGTCAGGTAGGCGCCGGTGTCCCAGGCGGCGCTCAACTGGAAATCGAGCAGGCGCGTGTAGAAGTCGACACTGCGCGGCAGATCCGTAGTGGCAAGGGTGAGATGGGAGATTCCAGTAAGCACAACGATTCCGGTGATCGACTGTTTGAGGTTATTATTTTAGCAAAATGGCGGCGATCCCTCCATCAGCCAGGGGCGCCGGCATGGTTTCGGCACTCTTATTGATGGGTTCGTGTCCAAATGACAGACTTGACCCCCCGGTTTCCAATACCAGCGTAGCTGAGACACCGGCCGGTTGGGCCGCCGACGGCGGCTGCGGCCCCGGCCCCGGCCTCGATGGCGGTGTGTTGATAAATGTCCAGTGATCGATTGATGCTTTCGAGGATTATTGATGCGCAGCTCGTTTCCCCGGGCTGCCGCACCGCGATCCCCAACCTCAGATGGAGCCATGATGAAACCCTATGCCGCCGCCTTGAAACCCTATACCACCGCCTTCGCATTGTCCGCAGCGTGTTTGTCGAGCGGATGCTCGAGTTTGTCCGTCCGCGACGTGGAGTCCGATCCGGACCAGGTCAAGATCGGCAGCAGCTACTACCGGCTGGCCGAGTCGGCGCAGACGGCGATGCTTCAGGCGGGGAACAAGAGGGATAACGCGTTCAATCCTTTGTTCCGCGCGGCCTTGAGCGGGCCGCTCGACATCCGTTTCGTCACGGCGGCGGGGATCGAGACGTCGTCGAAAAACGCCTACGACGCGGCGGTCAGCCTGGGCGTGCCGGTGGTCAAGGTCACGGCCGGCGTCACCACCGACCGGTCGAGCCAGCAGACGGCCAAGCTGAACGTGATCAATGTCATCGACATGATCGATTTGGCGCGGGAGCTCGATTCGCCGAAAAACAGCGACTATATCCAGCAGTTGGCCCAGTTCGACCGGCCCCGCATCGTCACCGCGCTGGTTTCGGTGGAAGAGCTGTCCTCCAACCGCTCGTCGGGCATGACCGGCAAGTTGGGCGCCGATTACGCCGTCACCGGCAATGTCACGCTGGAGGGTTCGGTCGGCGGTGGTGCCAGCGCGCAGCGCGTCGAAACCCTGTCCAAGGGCACGATCTATGCCTACCAACTGTCGCGCATCTGCTGGCGCAACACGGACGGCAAGGCCAGGATCGCGTTCGTCGTCCCGGACCGACGGGGTGCCGGCAACGATTGCCCCGGCGGTACCTTCGATTCGGCCGGCGCGGCGCTGGCCGGCGCAGCGGCCAAACTGTAAGGCGGCGCCTTTACGCGTCGCGGACCGGCAGCCAGCGCGGCTTGGTGTCGACGTACAGTTCGCGCTCGACCGAGCCGTCGTATTCCGGTTCCAGCGTGCCGAGCGTGACGGCGATGCGGTCCGGGCTTTGCGTGCTGCGCCAGAACAGGGTCGAGCCGCAGACGCGGCAAAAGCCGCGCCGGCCTTCGTCGGACGAGGCGTATTCGGTCACCAGCTCGGCGCCCCGCTCGACCACGAAGCCGGCCGTGGCGACATTGGCGTAGCTGCCGGCCGCCGCGCCGTGCTGCTTCTGGCACATGGTGCAGTAGCAGTGGCTGGCGTGCGCCACCGGGCCGTCGGCGCGGTAGGCGACGCCGCCGCATAAACAACTCCCTTGCAACATCGCGTCCTCCCGTTTATACAGTCATCGATCAACTGTAACCGATCCGATGGCGCCTGTCAGCTTGCCACCGCGAACGGTCCGCCGTGCACCGTCGACAGGATCGCCTCGACCGCCGGGTGTTTGATCTTGCGGGCGTTGGAGATGGCGTAGAAGTGCTCGCGCAGCTCGGGCGCGTCGCCGACCAGCACCGCGCCGAACTGGTCCTCGATGTCCTGCGCCAGCGCCGACGTCGCGAAGAACAAGCCCATGCCGTTGCGCCCGAAGGTGTTGAGCATGGCGTTGTCCTCGAACTCGCCGACGATCTCGGGCCGCACCTCGTGCTGCACCAGCCAGGCGTCGATGCGCCCGCGCAGCGCGTTGTTGCGGGTGGGCACGAGCAGCGGCGCATGGTTCAGGCTGGCAGGAAAGCCGGGCCGGTATTTGTCGGCCAGCTGCGGCACGCCGAACAGCTTCATGTCGCTTTCGCCCAGCAGGTGGCTGTAGACCTTGAGGCTGCCGCCGGCGTGCACCGTGCGGTCGGTCAGCACGACGTCGAGCTTGCCCAGCGCGAGGTCGGCCAGCAAGTCCTCGAACTCGGCCTCCATGCACACCAGCCGCACCTGCTTGTCCAGTTCCTGCGTGGCCTGCAGCAGGCGGAAGGCGATCAGCTTGGGCAGCGAGTCGGAGATGCCGACCGTTAAGCGCATCTTGCCGGCCTCGGCCTCGTCGAGCGCGTCCTGCAACTGGTCGCCCAGCAGGAAAATCTGGTCGCAATAGGTCAGCGCCAGCCGGCCAGCCTCGGTCGGCACCAGGCGCCGTCCCTGCGGCTCGAGCAATTGCTTGCCGATCGCTTGCTCGAGCGAGGCCAGCTGCATGCTGATGGTTTGCACCGCCAGCCCGAGCCGCTCGGCCGCGCGGGTGACGCCACCCTCCTTGGCCACCATCCAGAAAAAATACAGGTGGCGGAAATTCAATCCACTGGTCTTCATCGTGTCTATCTTCTGTTTTTGCGAAGTAATACTTCAATTATCTTCTATTTTTAAATTGACTGCACGCCTATACACTGCGCTACATCAACTTATAAACGGGGAAACAATCAATGAAGCATTTTAGAATTTCCTTCCTGGTCAGCTTCGTCTGCCTTGCGGCGGCCGGCTGGTGGGGGTACTCGCTCAACGGATGGCCCGGCGCCCTGTCCGCGTTCGGCGTCGCGCTGATCCTGGCGGCGATGGAAGTGTCGCTGTCGTTCGACAACGCGGTGGTCAACGCCTCCGTGCTCAAGGACTGGGATGAGTTTTGGCAAAAGCTGTTCCTCGGCCTGGGCATCATCATCGCCGTGTTCGGCATGCGCTTGCTGTTCCCGCTGGTGATCGTCGCCGTCGCGGCCGACATCGGCATCATGGACGTGTGGACCTTGGCGCTGAACGATCCGAAGACGTATTCGATGCACCTGACCAACCACCACGCGGAAGTGGCGGCCTTCGGCGGCATGTTCCTGCTGCTGGTGTTCCTCAACTTCCTGCTCGACGACGAGAAGGAAGTGCACTGGCTGGGCAACTTCGAGAAGAAGCTCGGTTCGCTGGGCAAGGTCTCGTCGATCTCGGTGATGATTTCGCTCGGCGTGCTGATGGCCTGTATGGGTCTGGTGACCGAGGCGCAAAAGCTGGTGGTCTTGATCTCCGGCCTGTGGGGCATCCTGGTCTACGTCGGTGTCGACGCCATCAGCGGCCTGCTGGAGAAGGAAGAGTCGGGCGGCAGCGATGTCGGCGACATGGTCAAGAAGGGCGGTATCGGTGGTTTCCTGTACCTGGAAGTGCTCGACGCGTCGTTCAGCTTCGATGGCGTGATCGGCGCGTTCGCCATCACCACCGACGTCGTGATCATCATGCTGGGCCTGGCCATCGGCGCGATGTTCGTGCGGTCGATGACAGTGTACCTGGTCAAGAAGGGCACGCTCGACCAGTTCGTCTTCCTGGAGCACGGCGCCCACTATGCGATCGGTATCCTGGCCGCGATCATGCTGGCGAGTATGAAGTTCCACGTGCCGGAAATCTTCACCGGTCTGATCGGTATCGCCTTCATCGCGGCCTCGGTCTGGTCGTCGGTGCGCCACCGCCGCAAGGAGGCGTCGGCCGCCGCGATCGCCGCGTAACGAGCATGTAGTCATACGAAGTTAGAGTTGCAACAGAACACGGCGGGTCGTTAAATACGGACACGACCCGCCGCCTGCAGTACCCAAGTCCGGTTTCTTTAAGGAGTATCACATTATGGCAATCAGTCTGCAAAAAGGCGGTAACGTTAATCTGAGCAAGGAAGCCCCGGGCCTGTCGCAAATCGTCGTCGGCCTCGGCTGGGACGCGCGCGCCACCGACGGCAGCGCCTTCGACCTGGACGGCTCGGCCTTCCTGCTGAAGGTCGACGGCAAGGTCCGCGCCGACAACGACTTCATCTTCTACAACAACCTGAAGTCGTCCGACGGCGCCGTCACCCACTCGGGCGACAACCGCACCGGCGCCGGCGACGGCGACGACGAAACCGTCACCATCGACCTGACCAAGGTGCCGGCCGATGTCGAGCGCATCGCCATCTGCGTGACGATCCACGACGGCGACGCCCGCAAGCAAAACTTCGGCATGGTGCAGAAGGCTTACATCCGCACCGTCAACGCCAGCGGCAACGCCGAGATCGCCCGCTACGACCTGTCCGAGGACGGTTCTACCGAATCGGCGATGGTGTTCGGCGAGGTGTATCGTAACGGTAGCGATTGGAAGTTCAAGGCCGTCGGCCAGGGCTTCAAGGGCGGTCTCGGCCCGCTCGCCGCGTCGTTCGGCGTCGGCGTTTAATTCACTTCGTTTTTTAACTGGAAAGGACTCATTCATGCCAAAATTTTCGATCACCGGTGACGTCGACCCGTTTCTGCACGTTTCCATGGCGCAGGGAGAGAAGATCTACTGCGAGTCGGATGCGATGGTGATGATGGAGGCGGCGCTCGACCTGAAGGGCAAGGTCACCGGCGGCATCGGTGCCGCCATCATGCGCCGCTTCGCCAACGGCGAGTCCTTCTTCCAGCAACACATCGAGGCGGTGCGCGGCGGCGGCGATTGCCTGCTGGCGCCGACCTTGCCGGGCGCCATGCAGGTGCTCGACGTCGGCCAGGTGCAGTACATGCTCAGCGACGGCGCCTTCGTCGCCGCCACCTCCAGCGTGGAACTGAAGGTGCGCACGCAAAGCCTGGGCAATGCGCTGTTCGCCCAGAGCGGCGGCTTCTTCATCACGGAGACGGCCGGCACCGGCCAGGTGGCGGTGTCGGGCTTCGGCTCGATGTCGCAGCTCGACGTCACGCCCGGCAACGATGTGATCATCGATAACTCGCACGTGGTGGCGTGGGACAACCGTCTGCGCTATGAAATCTCCGTCACCACCGGCGGCAACAGCGGTTTTTTAAGCAATCTGGTCAACAGCCAGACCAGCGGCGAAGGCATGGTGCTGCGCTTTTCCGGAACCGGAAAAATCCTGGTGTGCTCGCGCAACGGCGCGGCGTTCCGGGCCTGGGCCCAGCGCCCGGGGGCGCAGTGATCACGGCCTTCACGCTGTCAACCAATAACATTAGGAGTCAACTATGTCAGTCAATTTGAGCAAGGGCCAGAAGATCTCTCTGGAAAAAGAAAGCGGCGGCGCGCTCGGCAAGGTCACCATGGGCCTGGGCTGGGACGCGATCAAGAGCAAGGGCTTCCTGGGCTTCGGCGCCAAGACCGAGGCGGTCGACCTGGACGCCTCCGTCGTCATGTTCGACGAGGGCCAGCGTCCGGTGGACGTGATCTGGTTCCGCCAGCTGAAAAGCAAGGACGGCAGCATCGTCCACACGGGCGACAACCGCACCGGTGCCGGCGACGGCGACGACGAGCAGATCAACGTCGACCTGGGCGCGGTGCCGGCCAACGTCAAGAGCCTGGTGTTTACCGTCAACAGCTTCACCGGCCAGACCTTCGCGCAGGTCGAGAACGCCTACTGCCGCCTGCTGGACGCGTCCAACGGCAAGGAAGTGGCGCGTTTCAATTTGTCCGTGCAGGGGCCGCACTCGGCGCAGATCATGGCCAAGGTGTACCGTCACAACGGTGAGTGGAAGATGCACGCGATCGGCGAAAACGGCAACGGCCGCACCTTCGACGACCTGCTGCCGCAGATCGCCGCGCACCTGTAACCGTTTTACCCGCAGTTGAAGCGGAGCACCGTACCGGCGGTGCTCCGCTTTTTTACGTTGAAACGCCCGGAAGATACGCCGCCCGGGCGGTAAGGTGTGGGACTGTTGCCGGGCTCTTTTTTTGTGTTCGGGTCCAATACGGTCTAAATCGCTCTGATCTGGACTAACGGGGTCCAACCGGGATGGAAATCGTCGGCCGAAGCGCGGCACCATCGATACGGTGCCGCGCCTTTCGTCTTAGAACGCGTGGCGGATGCCGAGGCTGACGATGGTGGTTTTGGCGTCGAGGTTCTGGCCGGCGCCGGCGAACAGCGGGATCTCCTGCGAGCCCAGCGGCAGCAGCAGCGCGCCCGGGCCGCCAGCGATCGGCAGCGGCGTGATGGCGCCGCGCACGATGTTGCCGCGCTTGTCCTTGACCCCGCCGACCCGTGTGTAGAGCGCGGTGCGCTTGGAGAAGTTGTAGTCCAGTCCGAACATCAGGCCGCGCTCGCGCCCGCGCGTGTAGTTGGTGAAGCGCGTGTCGAGCAAATGCGCGCTGACGTCGACCTGGCCGATGGCTTGCTTGACCGTCGCGCCCCAGGTGTTGACCACCGGATCGGCATTGCCGCCCAGGTTGAACTTGCCCTGGTGGCCGACGAAGGCGAAGGTGGTGCCGGTGCCGGCCACGATGTATTTGAACGAGCCCATGTAGGCGCGGTAGTTCTCGATATTGTAGAGCGGCACCAGGGTGGTGCCCGAGACCACGCCCAGCGGCACGCCGCCGAAGTCGTTGCGGTGGTAGGAGGCGAGGGCGGTCAGGCTTTCGCCGCGCCAGGCCAGCATGGCGCCGACGGCGCGGCCGCGGTCGTCCGTGGTTTCGGCGCCGGCCGTCAGGCCGCCGACGATCTGGCCGGTGCTGGCGCCGGCCACCGGCGTGGTGGCGGTGGCGAACGAGCGCGCCGCGCTCACGCCGCTGCCGACGCCGGCGTTGGTCGAGAACGAGGCGATCGCCGTCCACGGCCCCTGCTTGACGGCGTAGCTGATCTGGTTGTCCTGGAAGGTTTGCAAGGTGTTGACGGCCAGCCCGGCGCTAAACAGGTCGGTGCTGCCGATCGCCTCCGGCGTGACCAGGTAGTAGGCGATCAGCATCGGACTGGCCTGGCGGCCGGCCTTCACTTCGCCATACGGCGTGGTCAGGCCGACATAGGCCTGGCGGCCGAACAGGCGGCCGTCGTTGGCCACGCCGCCGTTGTCGAGCGTGAGGCCGCCTTCGAGCGTGAACAGGCCGCGGTAGCCGCCGCCGAGGTCCTCGACGCCGCGGATGCCGAAGTTGCTCTGCCGCGTGTGCGACGGGCTCACCCGCACCGACGTGCTGGCCGGCGAGGCGGTCGCGTTGGGGATGGGCGTGGTCCCGCGCAGCCCGAACAGCGTGCCCTGGACGTTGCCTTCCCCTTTTTCGATGCGGTCGATGCCGACGTCGAGGGTGCCGTACAGGGTGACGGACGATTGCGCGTGGGCGTGGCCGGCGCCGAGCAGGGCGAGGGCGGACAGGCAGGCTGCGGATGCGGCGGTGCGATTCATAGGCTGGTCTCCAGATTTTTTATAGTGGGCGCCAAACCGACCAAGTGCTCGGTCGCGATGACGTCTCAAGTGTAGAGCAACATTGCTTGCGTCTCGTTACGAACATCCTTAAAAACGGCTTTTTCTTGCGATTCGGGCCCGCGGCGTGGCTAGGCAAACACAGCCGTTGACCCGGCCCCGTGCCGCGCCGGGCTCGGTATAATCAGGCAACCCACCGACCAACCGACGCCAGCCCGACCATGCCTCTTCCACGCCCCACCTCGAAAGCCGCCGCGTGACCGGCCCGGGGGCGCCGGCGCCCGCCGCCAGCCGCTGGATCGCGCTGCTCGTCGCCGGCGCCTTCTTCATGGAGAACCTCGACGGCACCATCATCACCACCGCGCTGCCCGACATCGCCCGCTCGTTCGGCGTGGCGCCGCTGGCGCTCAACGTCGGCGTCAGCGCCTACCTGCTGACCCTGGGCGTGTTCATCCCGATCAGCGGCTGGGTCGCCGAGCGGCTCGGCGGACGGCGCGTGTTCACCGCCGCGCTGGCGTTGTTCACGCTGGCGTCGGTGCTGTGTGGCATGGCCGACAGCCTGGGCGAATTCGTCGCCCTGCGTGTGCTGCAGGGCGTCGGCGGGGCGATGATGGTGCCGGTTGGGCGCCTGCTGGTGCTCAACACCACGCCCAAGGAACAGCTGATCGGCGTCATCGCCACCTTGACCTGGCCGTCGCTGGTGGCGCCCGTGCTCGGGCCGCCGGTGGGCGGCTTCATCGCCAGCTATCTGTCGTGGCGCTGGATTTTTTATTTGAACCTCCCCCTGGGGCTGGCCGGGCTGGCGCTGGCGTGGTGGCTGTTGCCCAAGCAGGGGCCGTCGAGCCGGCGGCCGTTCGACTGGCCCGGTTTCGTGCTCAGCGCCGGCGGCGTGCTGCTGCTGTGCTGGGGCGCGGAGATGGCCGGCGCGCCCGCGCCGGACTGGCCCGGCGCCCTCGGCCGCATGGGCGCCGGCGCGGCGGCGCTGGCGGCGCTGGTGTGGCACCTGCGCCGCGCCGCCCATCCGCTGATCGACCTGGGCGCGTTCGCCATCCCGACCTTCGCCATCACCATCGCCGGCGGCTCGCTGTTCCGCATGGCCATCACCGCCGTGCCCTTCCTGCTGCCGTTGATGTTACAGCTCGGCTTCGGGCTCGACGCCTTCGAGTCGGGCCTGCTGGTGATCGCCGTGTTCGCCGGCAACCTGATGATGAAGCCGGCCACCACGCCCATCCTGCGCCGCTTCGGCTTCAAGCGCGTACTGCTGGTCAACGGCCTGGCCAACGTCGCCGCGCTGGCCGCGTGCGCGCTGCTGACGCCCGCCACCCCGGTGTGGCTGGTCGCCGCCGTGCTGTTCGTCGGCGGCCTGGCGCGTTCGATGCAGTTCAGCGCGCTCAACACGCTGGGCTTTGCCGACGTGCCGCGCGAGCGCATGGCCGGCGCCAACACGCTGTCTAGCACCGCGTTCCAGGTCGCCAGCGGGCTGGGCATCGCGATGGCGGCGTGCGGCGTGCGGCTGGGCCACTGGGGCGCCGAGCGGCTCGGGCTGGCCCACTGGCCCGGCATCGAGTACCGGCTGGCGTTTTTACTGGTGGCGCTGGTGAGCCTGCTGGCCATGCTCGACGCGCTGTGGCTGGCCCCCGGCGCCGGCGCACAAGTTGTTACAAAGCGGCGTGGCCTTTGACGCTATAATCTTGCTATGGAAAAACTAAAAGACCTCTCGCAGATCGTCACGCAAGCCGCGCGCGGCGAGCTGGTCTTTCCCACCAGCGTCAACGCCGCGTTGCGGCTGCAATTGACCCTGGCCGATCCCGACTGCGAGACCGACGATGTGATCCGCAAGGTGCTCGGCGAGCCGTTGTTGGCGGCGCGCACGGTGGCGCTGGCCAACGCGGCGGTGTTCAACCGCGGCGGCGTGCCGGTCACCAGCGTGCGCTCGGCCGTGGCGCGGGTCGGCTACCGCCACCTGTACACGATGGCGGCGGCGATGGTGGTGCGCCAGTTCGGCAGCCGCATCCGCGACCCCGGCCTGCGCGCCAAGGCCGAGCAGCTGTGGCGCCACACGGCCCACGTGGCCGCGCTGTCGCACGTGATCGCCCGCAAGCTGACCGCCACCGACGCCGACACCGCCCTGTTCGCCGGCATCGTGCACGAGGCCGGCGGCTTTTACCTGCTCTCGCGCGCCGACGACATTCCCGGCCTGCTCGACGACCCGGCCGGCTGGATGGGCGCGGCGCACGAAATCATCACCCGCGAGATGATGCGCAAGATGACGATCCCCGAGCCGGTGAGCCAGGCCATCGTCTCGCTGCGCGGGGCGGGCTTGACGCCGCCGCCGCTGGGCCTGCGCGACACGCTGCTCATCGCCAAGCGGCTCGCGCCGGTGGCCTCGCCGTTCGCGCCGGCGCACGGCGACGACAGCCTGGCCGGCTTCCTCGACGACAACGCCGCGCTGGCGCAGATCCTGGCCGAATCGGCCGACGAGGCCGCCTCGATGAGCGCGGCCCTGCTGGTGTAGGGCGCGGCGCGATGTTTTTCGGCGAACGGCGGCCAATATCGGCGATAATATGATTAGTCGTCATACAACAAGCCCGAAGCCATGAGTCAAACCGCAGCCGCCCCAACGCCCGCCCCGCCGGCACCCTTGCCCAAGAAGAAGCACCGCAACCTCGCCCAGGGCGTGGTCGAGGGCTTCACCACCAGCATCCAGGCCGGCACGCTCAAGCCGGGCGAGAAGCTGCCGACCGAATCGGTCATCATGGAAATGCACGGCGTCAGCCGCACCGTGGTGCGCGAGGCCATCTCGCACCTGCAGGCGGCCGGGCTGGTGCAAACCCGCCACGGCATCGGCACCTTCGTGCTCGAGCCGCAGCCGGCCAACCTGCGCATCTCGTCGGACACCATCCGCACCATCGGCGACGTGCTGGCCATCCTCGAATTGCGTATCAGCCTCGAGACCGAGGCCGCCTGGCTGGCCGCCGCCCGCCGCAGCGACGAGCAGGCGCAGGAAATGGGCGTGGTGCTCAAGCGCATCCAGGAATCGCAGACGCGGCCCGGGCAGGTCGAATCCGACGTCAAGTTCCACCTATTGATCGCGCAGGCCACC
The DNA here is from genome assembly GCA_963513825.1 of uncultured Duganella sp. Lineage (GTDB taxonomy): Bacteria > Pseudomonadota > Gammaproteobacteria > Burkholderiales > Burkholderiaceae_D > Rugamonas. The sequence goes on along the minus strand of CAUPRW010000021.1, from coordinate 64,997 downwards.
GGCAACCGCTATTTCGTCGACATCTTGAGCGACCTGGGCAACACCATCATCCCGCGCGCGCGGGTCAACTCGGCGCAGCTGGCGCACGACGATCCGATCGCCTACCAGGAACGGGTCAACCGCGAGCATGACGATATTTACAACGCCATCGTGCGCAAGGACGCCGAGGCGGCGCGCGCGGCCATGCGCACCCACCTGAGCAACAGCCGCGAACGCCTGCGGCGCGCGCAGGAGGAGGTCGCCGCGACCGGCGGTGGCGACGCCATCGGCGCAGGCCGGTAGGGCGGATTAGCGCGCAGCGCGTAATCGGCCATGCGCCGTCGTGGGCCGCGATGGGCCAAATGCGCCGAATGTGCCGAATGTGCCGAATGTGCCGAATGCGCCGAATGCGCCGCCGCCCGGCCGATGACGCCGCGCCAATGGGCCCGCACGCGCGACGCGGCACCATCGGCAACGCCGGCCGGGCGATTAAAGAGTTTTCGTTAAATCGCTTGCCCCCGCCCGGATATGGTTGTACGATGTCATACAACACGCGACGGGAAGCCCGTCGAACTTCCCTTGACACCTTAGACGTCGATACCTGGAGACCTTATGCAACCGAATGACCTGAAAAAAATCCTTTCCTCTGGCCTGCTGTCGTTCCCGATCACCGACTTCGACGCCGAAGGCAACTTCCGCAAGTCGAGCTACATCGAACGTCTGGAATGGCTGTCGCCGTACGGCGCCAGCGCGCTGTTCGCCGCCGGCGGCACGGGCGAGTTCTTCTCGCTGACCCCGAACGAATACACCGACATCATCAAGACCGCCGTCGACACCTGCGCCGGCCAAGTGCCGATCCTGGCCGGCGTCGGCGGCCCGACCCGCGTGGCCGCCGCCTACGCCAAGGAAGCCGAGCGCGTCGGCGCCCAGGGCCTGCTGCTGCTGCCGCACTACCTGACCGAAGCGTCGCAGGACGGCCTGATCGAACACGTGGCCGAAGTGTGCAAGGCCACCAACCTGGGCGTGGTCGTCTACAACCGCGCCAACTGCCGCCTGACCCCGGACTCGCTGGCCAAGCTGGCCGACCGCTGCCCGAACCTGATCGGCTTCAAGGACGGCATCGGCGACATCGAACTGATGGTGTCGATCTGGCGCAAGATGGGCGACCGCTTCAGCTACCTCGGCGGCCTGCCGACGGCCGAAGTCTACGCCGCCGCCTACAAGGCGCTCGGCACGCCGGTGTACTCGTCGGCCGTGTTCAACTTCATGCCGAAACTGGCGATGGACTTCTACCACGCCGTCGCCGCCGACAACCACGCCGAACAGAACCGCATGCTCGACGAATTCTTCCTGCCGTACCTGGAAATCCGCAACCGCAAGGCCGGCTACTCGGTGAGCATCGTCAAGGCCGGCGCCCGCCTGGTCGGCCACGACGGCGGCCCGGTGCGCGCGCCGCTGACCGACCTGACGGCCGAAGAGTGCGACATGCTCGATAAGCTGATCCGCAAGCAAGGCGCGCAATAATCCGGTAAGCTAGCGTCATAGAACGTCATACAACAAGCGCGGCTGGTCCGCGCTTTTCACACATCTAAGGAGTCGATATGCAAGTAGCTGGCGAAATGATCATTGGCCGCAGCGCCATCACGGGTAAAGAAGGCACGATGAAGGCGATCGACCCGTCGCGCAACGTGGAAATCGAACCGGCGTTCGGCCTGGCCGGCGCCGCCGACCTGGCGCGCGCCTGCGAACTGGCCGGCGCCGCCTTCGACGTCTACCGCGCCACCGGCCTGGAAGCGCGCGCCAAGTTCCTCGAAACCATCGCCGACCGCATCATGGACCTGGGCACCACGCTGATCGAGCGCGCGATGCAGGAAACCGGCCTGCCGCAAGCGCGCCTCGAGGGCGAGCGCGGCCGCACCTGCAACCAGCTGCGCCTGTTCGCCAAGGTGGTGCGCGACGGCCGCTTCCAGTCCGCCACGCTCGATAGCGCGCTGCCGGAACGCACGCCGCCGCGCAGCGACCTGCGCCTGCGCAAGATCGGCCTGGGCCCGGTCGCCGTGTTCGGCGCCTCGAACTTCCCGCTGGCGTTCTCGGTGGCCGGCGGCGACACCGCCTCGGCGCTGGCCGCCGGCTGCCCGGTGGTGGTCAAGGCCCACTCGGCCCACCTCGGCACGTCCGAGCTGGTCGGCAAGGCCGTGGCCAAGGCCGCCGAGGAATGCGGCATGCCCGAAGGCGTGTTCTCGATGCTGATCGGCTCGGGCCAGACCATCGGCCAGGCGCTGGTGAGCCACCCGGCCATCAAGGCGGTCGGCTTCACCGGCTCGCGCGCCGGCGGCATCGCGCTGATGAAAACGGCGGCCGAACGCAAGGAACCGATCCCGGTCTACGCCGAAATGAGCTCGATCAACCCGGTGTTCCTGCTGCCGGGCGCGCTCGACAACGCCAAGCTGCCGCAAGCGTTCGCCGACTCGCTGACGATGGGCGCCGGCCAGTTCTGCACCAACCCCGGCCTGCTGATCGGCCTCAAGAGCGACAAGCTGCAAGCGTTCGTCGCCGCCGCCGCCGGCTCGCTGGGCGCCAAGCCGGCCGCCACCATGCTCACCCCGGGCATCCACAAGGCCTACGTCAACGGCGTCAAGGGCCTGGCCGGCATCGACGGCGTGTCGCAACAGGCCGCCGGCCTGACGACCGAAGCGCCATGCGCCGCGCAAGCGTTCCTGTACCAGGTCGACGCCAAGACCTTCCTGGGCAATCCAGCGCTCGAAGGCGAAATCTTCGGACCGACCTCGCTGCTGGTGGTGGCCGATGACGAAGCCGAACTGCTGGCCGTGGCCGAACACGTCGAAGGACAACTGACCGCCGCCGTCCACGCCACCGCCGACGACCGCCAGCTGGCCGCGCGCCTGATGCCGGTGCTCGAGCGCAAAGTGGGCCGCATCCTGTTCAACGGCTTCGGCACCGGCGTGGAAGTGTCGCACGCGATGGTGCACGGCGGCCCGTACCCGTCGACCTCGGACAGCCGTTCGACCTCGGTTGGCGCCGGCGCCATCGACCGCTTCCTGCGCCCCGTGTGCTACCAGGACGTGCCATCGTACCTGCTGCCTGAATCGCTGACCGACGAAAATCCGCAGAAGCTGCCGCGCGTCGTCAACGGCGACCTGGTATGGAACGCGTAAGCGACATCCAATGCGCGGTGGGCGAAAGCCCGACGTGGAGCGTGGCGGAGTCGGTCTTCTACTGGACCGACATTCCCGCCAAGCGGGTGTGGCGCCTGGACCCGGTGTCCGGCGCCGCGCGCTTCTGGACGCTCGACGAGATGGCCGGCTGTGTCGCCACCCGGGCCGATGGTGGCCTGATCGCCGGCATGGAGACGGGCGTGTTCGCGCTCGATCTGGGCGACGGTCCGGCCGCCGTCTCGACCAGGCTGGCCACGCCGTCGGTGGGGCTGGGGGAGGGCATGCGCTTCAACGACGGCCGTTGCGACCGCCAGGGGCGTTTTGTCGCCGGCACCATGTTCATGGACATGTCGGCCAACCGTCCGCTCGGCCGCTTGTTCCGCTACGACGGCGCGCACGGCCTCTCGGCGCCGCTGGTGTCGGAGCTGCTCACGCAGAACGGCACCGCGTTCTCGCCGGACGGGCGCACGATGTACCTGTCCGACTCGCACCCGCTGCGGCGCATGGTGTGGGCGTTCGACTACGACATCGCCGACGGCGTGCCGACCAAGCAGCGCGTGTTCGCCGACTTGACGAAGGAAGTCGGCCGTCCGGACGGCGCCGCGGTCGACGCCGACGGCTGCTACTGGGTCGCCGGCAACGACGGCGGCTGCCTGCTGCGCTTCACGCCGGACGGCAAGCTCGACCGGCGCCTTGAAGTGCCGATGAAAAAGCCGTCGATGTGCGCCTTCGGCGGCAAGGACCTCGACACGATGATCGTCACCTCCATCCCCTCCGGCAAGCCGGAGGACGCCGAGTGGGGCGGCGCGGTGCTGCTGCTGCGTCCCGGCGTCAAAGGCCTGGCCGAGACGCCGTTCGACGCTGGCCAAACCCGCACCCCCATGCGGGGACGTACCCCCTGGGGTACGTCCCCCAAGTGGTGACGCTGGAACGCATCGGGGTCAAGTCTGTCATTTGGACACGGCCTCTTGCGTTGCCGGCGGCGCCCACCCGCCCAGCACCCACGACGGCGTGCTGTAGTTCCTGATCGCCTCAGCGTCGCGCGCCAGGGTCAACTGGCGCGAGGCCGGATGGCGCCCGCCGACATCGACCGGCGTGCCATCCACGTTGCGGCTGTTGTACTCCCAGAAGCGCACATGGGAAGCGTCGCCGCCGATCTCGCCCCACCCCTGCGGATGGACGCCACTGAGCGTGGCGTTGATCAGCACCGCCTCCGCGTGCGGATAGTCCTTGCCCTTGTTGAGCGGTGAGCGCGCCAGGTGCGGCCGGCCCTCGCCGATGGCGCTGAAGCGGCAATCGACGAACACGTTGCCGTGGTTGGCGGACGTATTACGTATCCACATGAACGGCCCGCGCGATGCGATCTCGCAGCGGCGGAAAAACGCCGGTCCGCGCCCGAGGATGGTATCGCCGTCGCCGACGATCCTGACCCGTTCCAGATAGGCGCTGCCGTTGACCTGCAAGGCGTCGCCCGAGCCGATGACGGTGACGTCGCTAACGACATTCTCCGAACCGGTGAGCAGCAGCCCCTCCGCCTGACCCTTCAACGTCGTCTCCAGCGTCATGTTCTTCAGGTGTAGGCCCTTGACGTTGTCGGCCGCGAAGGCCGCGCGGCGCGACGGAAAAGTGCCCGGCGCCTCGTTGGTGCTGATGTTGGCGGGGTGCGGGTTGAACACCTCGTTGTTGGCGTAGTGGACCCGCACCTTGTCGCGATGCTCGCCCTCGATGGTCAGGTTCGACTTGTTGCGGAAGTAGACGATCTCCTCGTAGTCGCCGTCGTGGATGAAAATCGTCGCGCGGCGCGCCGGATGGTCGGGCATGAAATCGAGCGCGCCCTGCACGGTGCTGAAGTCGCCCGTGCCATCGGCGTTGACCGTGACGCGATCGACGCCGGTGCGCGGCGGCGCGGCCTTGGTCTCGAAGACCCAAGCCTTCTTGCCGGCGAAGCCCGCGAAGCCGACGATCACCCCCGCATCGATCTGCACGTAATAGCGCTTGCCGTATTCGAGCAGGTTATGGTGTGGATGGATGGTGGCCGTGTTCCCCCGCACGATCAGCGGATGGAAGTGGAAGCCGTCCGTAAAGCCGCCGATGATGGTGAGCTGGTAGCCGCTTGGTGTCGGCTCGGCGCCGGCCGAGGGCGTGCCGGCCCTGGTGTCGGCGTTGGTGCGGCGCGGTCCGTCCGGGTAGGGGTAGGGCGTCGACAGGTAAGGCGCGGCCGGCAGCTTGGTGCGTTCGGTCGGACCGGCCGGGATGGCCATGTCCAGCGTGTCGACCAGGCGGTCGTCGGCCGCGTCGTAGATGCGGATCTGGCCTTTGGCGCCGGCCACCGGCGGACCCGCGAAGCGCAATACCAGATGGGTATCCGGATTGACGCCGACTGCGCCGCCGGCCGGCGCCATCGCCGGCGCCGGCGCCGGAGCAGTCGCGTCGGCGGCCAGCGCCGTCACGGCCGCCGGCATCGTCATGGCCGCCAGCAGCGCCGGCAACCCGCCAAGCAAAGCGCGCCGGGCGATCGCCATGGCTCAGGCGTCCAGCGTGACGTTGTGCAGCTTGCCGCCGATGGTGACGTTCTTCAGTTGCAGGCCTTTGACGTTATAGAGGAACCAGGGCTGCGCCGTGTTGACGGGCATGCCGAAATCGCAGTCGGTGATCGTCACGCCGGTCACCGGCACCACCGGCGGCATCGGCCCCGGACCGTTGTAGTCCGACGCCACCGGCCCGAGGATCACGATCGCCTGGAAGCACGACGCCGTCTTGCCGTCCTTGCTCACATTGCCCACCTTGACGTTGGAGATATTGATGTTCGAGACCACCGGCGGCCGTGTGCGCACGTTGTCGCTGATCGGCGTGTAGTCGCAGTCGAAGGTGACGATGGCGCCGGCCGCCGTGGCCACCGTCTTCGACTGGATCGGCGAACCCGGTAACGACGCGTAGAACGACGGCGACAGCTGAACGCCGTTGGGCACCGTGCAATCGCGCACGTAGAAATTGCGCAGATAGCCGCCGCGATTCATATTGGTCTTCATGCGGATGGCCGTGTTGAGCGGATTGGTTTTCCAGTTGGCGTTTTCAAACACCAGCTTTTGCGCGAACACGTTCTGGATGCCGCCGGCCATCTCGCTGCCGAGGGTGACGCCACCGTGCCCGCTGTGCATGACGCAGTTCTGGATGACGATGTTTTGCGACGGTCCGAACTGGGTGTCGAGATCCTTGCCGGCCTTGATGGCGATGCAGTCGTCGCCGGTGTCGAAGGTGCAGCCCTCGACCAGCACATGGTCGCACGCCTCCGGATCGAAGCCGTCGCTGTTGGGGCCATGGCTTTCGCAGTGGACCTTGCGGATGACGATATTGCGGCAGTGGACCGGGTGGTGCATCCAGAACGGCGTGCGCGTGACGTGATACCCATGCAGCAGCACGTTGGTGCAGCCGATCAGCTGGATCATCGGCGGACGCAGATAGTGGCCGACGCCGAACACGCGCTTCGACAGCGGCACGCCCGCCTCGGACAACGCCGGCAGGTACTGCGCGTCGGCGCGCCAGCGCTGGCCCTCGCCCTGGATCAGCAGGCGTTCGGCCTCGGTCAGCCTCGGCGCGACGGTCGCCAGCGACATGGCGTTGAGCGGGTTCTCGGTGTTCTCCGACATTTTGCCGGCCTTGAAGTTGGGCGTGGTGCCCTGGCCGATCGAGTTAATGGTCTTCTGCTTGCCCTTCCAGGTCCACCAGCAATCGCCCTCGTCGTTGAACGGCACGCCGCCCTGGCCGTCCAGGGTGCTGGTCCAGTCCTCGCCGGTCAGCGCTATGTTGTGTTGGTTGTAGGCGTACACCATCGACGAGAAATTGAGCACGTCGTTGCTCTGCCAGCGCGAGATCGACAGCTTGCCATGCTTGCCGCAGTCGATGTCGCCGTATTTGGCGTAGTCGGCCGGGTTGTGGCTGAAGTAGACGTGCGCCTTGGCCGCCAGATGCACGTTCACGTTCGACAGCAGCACGATCGGGCCGGCGCAGTACCAGTTCCCGGCCGGGATGACGACGCGCCCGCCGCCGGCGTCGCTGCAGGCCTTGATGGCGTCGCGGATGGCGGCATAGCAGTCGGGCGAGCCGGCCACCGGCGTGTCGATGGTGTCCTGTTCCTCGAACGAGATCCAGGCCTTGACCTTGGACAGCTGGCAGGTCTTGGCGCCGTAGGCGGTGATGTCGAAATCCTGCTTGCGGAACTTGAGCGGCTTGGACACGTGGTCGATGATGGCCTGCGCCTGCAGCCATGGATCGGGCGCGGTTTCGGCGCCGGCGGAGAGCGGCAGGCCGAGCGACAGGCCGGCGGCCGGCAGGGCTTTCATCAGGCTGCGGCGATGGGTATTGACGGACATGGGCGTTTCCTTATTCATCCAGATTGTTGAATTCACCGATGAAGATATCGGCGGGAGCAGGTTTGGCGGTGTAGCCGAGATCCTTGACCGGATCGATGCCGGCCTTGATCAAATTGTTCCAGTGGTCGTTGGAGCTGTATTGCACCGGGCGGTAGGGCAGGCCGCCCGGCTTGTTCCAGTCGGACCAGGGCTGGCGGCGGTTGATGTGCGCGCCGATGCGCGAATTGAGCACCACCATCTTGCCGACCGCCTCCAGCGAGACGCGGGCGATGGTGCCGGTCGGCGCCTGGTAGCCGTTCGCCTCGCCCAGCCGGCAGGCGTAGCCTTCGACCGCCACCGGGCTGTATGGCGTGCAGCGGGCGCTGTGGAACCATTGGCGCAGCAGGTAAAACGTGCCTTGCCGCGCGTTGGCCGAGCCGTCGTTGGTGAAGCGGCAGTTGTCGAAGACGAGGCCGTACTTGGTTTTCAGGTGCGTGTCCGGCGCGGCCACGTACGACAGGCCGCGGTCGCCGATCGATTTGATTTCCGTCTGGTGGAAATAGGCGGTGCTGTCGCCGAAGATGAAGTCGACGTCGCCCTCGATATAGGACTTGTTGAAGAAGCTGCGCGAGGTGCTGCCAATGCGCGGCGACTTGAGGTACAGCGTGTCCTGGAAGCCGATCAGGCGGATGTTTTCGAACTGCGCCTTGTCGGCGCCGTCGACCTGCAGCGCGAGCGCCTGGTGGTGGACGTTGTTGATGTTGGGGAGCGACTCGGCGCGGGCGTTGCCGGTGTCCTTGTTATAGCCGTTTTCAAACGTCACATTGCGCGCCTGGAAGCCGTTGTTCTGCGCCCAGACGGTGGCCGTGCCGAAGGTGCCGATGACGGCGCGGTCCTTGATGGTCGCGTACATCGCCTGCGCGCCCGGCGCGGCGTTGGCGAACTGCGCGCCGTGCAGGGTGGTGTAGGCGGCGCCGGTGACGGAGGCGTCCAGCTTGGCGGTGATGACGGTGGCGGCGGCGTCCTTGCCTTCGCCGTACAAAGTCAGCGGGGCGGCGCCGGCGGGGATGTAGACCAGCTCCCGGTAGGTGCCGGGTTTGATCAGCAGGTACCGGCGCCGGGCCGGATCGGCGGCGCTGTCGCTGACCACGCGGTCGACCGCCTGCTGCACCGTGTTGAAGGTCTTGACGCCGTCGGCCTTGGCCGACTGGTCGACGATGTAATCGGGCGTAAACGACGCGCCCTTGGCCAGCGGGTCGGCCAGCGGGTCCCACGGATCGACGGTCTCGTTGCCGGCCGCGCCGACGTACTTGAGCACCTCGGCGTAGGCGAATTCCCGGGCCTGCGCCGCGCTCAATTGAGGGCGCTTTGCGGAGGCATCCCGCGCCGTCGCCAGCGTTGTTGTTGGTGCCGCCGCAGACTGCGCCCGCGCCGCGCCAAGGCCCAGGGCCGCCGTTGCCGCCAGCGCGCAGACCACCGTGCGGGCCGATGGCGCCAGCGTCATTGCTCGCCCTCGCGGCGGAACATGCCGGCGCTTTCCGGCACGGCGCGTTTCATCTCCTCGACCACCATGTTGGCGAACAAGGCGGCGCCCTTGGGGCCAACGTGGGTGCGGTCGAAGGCGGACTTCGCCGCGCCCGCCACTTCGACCTTGCCGGCCGCCGGCGCCGGCGTGGCCTCGGCGGTTTTTTCCGGACGCGGCGCCATCGCCAGGGTGTCCGCCTCGTCCTCGCCCATGGCCTGGACGGCGGCGTAGCTGTCGGCGTTGAGGTCGAGCAGCGGCACCTTGTTGGCGGCGGCGGTGGCGCGGATCACGTCGGCCCATGGGCCCAGCGTGTTTTCCAGCACGTTGTTCTTGAAGCTGCGGCGGGTCAGCGGCGTGACCAGCACCGGCACGCCGCCGAGCGCCTTGACCTCGCGGGCGTAGCGGTCAATGTTGACCGGGAATTCGGTTTTGAGATCGGTCGAGCGGCCCGGTTTTCCCGGCTGGTCGTTGTGGCCGAACTGGATCAGCACATAGGTGGCGCGGTAGGCGGCCGAGCCGCGCAGCAGGCCCTCGACCTCGTCCCAGCGGCCCTCGGCGCGGAAGCTGCCGGAGCTGCGGCCGCCGCGGGCGAGGTTGATGCAGGTGTTCGAGCGCTGCACGCGCGCGCACAGGGCGTCGCCGTAGCCGCTGTTGCTGGCCATGGTGGAGTCGCCGACGAGGATGACGCGCACCGGCTTGGCCGGCGCCGGCGTGGTCTCGGCGGCGTGGGCGCCGACCGACAGGGCGACGGCGGCGAAAAGGCTGATCGGGAGTTTCATGGGCTTTAACTCAAATAAGGATGGTTCGAAAAATCGCGCAAACCCCGCATGCCTTTGGCGATACGCATGCGTTACCGCTTAGGGGACGTACCCCGAGGGGTACGTCCCCGCCTGGCCGTGCGGGGTAGCAGCCACCTGGCCGCGCGGATTTGCCTTTCGCGAAAAAAAAGGCGCCGTCCCGCAATCGCTGCGGTCCGGCGCCGTTGGTCAAGCGTCCATCGACATCAACAAGTTCCGATCAATAGAACTTGTAGGTGGCGCGGATGTTGAAGGCGCGGCCGATCGGGCTGGCGGCGCTGCTCAGGTAACCATTGCTATACAGGCTGCTGTTGGTGACCGGCGGTTTGCTGTCGAACAGATTGGTGATGCCGGCGGTGATCGACGTGTTCTTGAAGCCGGTGTAGGTCGTCGTCCACTGCCAGTTCTTGTACGAGTTGATGTCGCGCCAGTACTGCTGCGCCACCAGGTTCTGGTCTTCGTACTTCGAGTTGTAGTTCTGGGTCAGCGTGCTGTTCCAGTTACCCAGCGCCCAGTTCAACTTGGCCACGTGCTTCCAGCGGTAGGTGATGATCGGGAAGCTGCTGGTGGTGCCGTTCGAGGCCAGGCCAAAGCGGCCGACGTTCGACACGAACGGGCTGCCGTCGTCGAGCTGGTTCTCGAACTTGGTCAGGTAGGTGCCGTCGATGGAGACCTTGAAGTCGCCGAACGACGAACGCGGGAACGCGTACGACGCCGACACGTCGATACCGGCGGCCTTCTGTCCACCCAAATTCATGATGGTGTTGCGGATGAAGTTGATGGTGCCGTCCTGGTTGCGCACGAAGTCCGACGCGTACTTGACCGGGTCGAGGAAGTAGACCTGCTCCGGCAAGTTGGCCAGCATGTCGGTCATGCGGATGCTCCAGTAATCGATCGACACCATCGAGGTGGCGGTCGGCTCGAACACGGTGCCCAGCGTGAAGCCCTTCGACTTCTCCGGCTGGACGTCGGCGTTGCTGCCGGTCTGGCGTGGCAGTTGCACGTTGCAGACGTTGGCCGCGACATAGCCGGGCAGCGCGGTGCCGGTGCCGGACACGCCCGGACGCCCGCCCGGGCACAGCACCGGATCGTCCCAGCGCGCCGAGGTCAGGCCGGTGGCGCCCGGCAGGCGGTAGCCGTAGCGGTCGAACAGCGTCGGCGCGCGGAAGCCGGTGTTGGCCGAGCCGCGGAACATCAGCTGCTTGGTCGGCTCGTAGCGGAAGCTGACCTTCGGATTGATGGTGTTGCCAAAGTCGCTGAAATGGTCGTCGCGCACGGCGACGTTGACATTGAGCTTTTTGGTGAACGGCATATCGAGTTCGGCGAACAGCGCGGCGACGTTGCGCCCGCCCTCGCCGTGCGACGGGCTGGCGTTGGCGAAGGTCACGGCGCGCACGATTTCCAGGCGCGTGTCCTCGTTGGTGTCGCGGCTAAAGCTGGTGCCGACGGCGAGCGCCATGTCGCCGCCGCCCAGCTCCATCACGGCGCGGCTGGCGGTGAAGTCGACGCCCTTGTAGGTGCTCTTCGATTCGCGGTTCTTCTGGCCGTCGACGTTGATGCTTTCGAGGTAGGCGCGGCCGGCGGCGTCCTGCAGGCCGAACGGATTGAGCTGGCCGTTGCGCAGGCCGTCGAGCAGGCCCTGGCCGGTGAAGTAGCCGTTGTCGTAGTAGTTGTCGCGGTTGGAGATGCCGATCACCAGGCCGGTCTTGTAGTCCCAGCCCTTGATGGTGCCTTCGGCGGTCAGCGCCACGCGCTGGTTGAGCTGCACGTCCTTGGTGGCGGCGGCGCCGTAGTCGGCCACGGCCCAGGTGGGGATCAGGGTGGCGCCGTTCAGGCCCGACATGGCCGGCACGCCGCCGCTGTTGCCCGGATACCATTTGCTGGTCGACGGCAGTTGCGGCTGCACGCCGTTGACGGCCAGCGCGTTGGTCGGATTGCGGGTGCCGATGATGTGCTCCTCGCCGCGCGAGTAGTCGATCGAGACCACGTGGTCCTCGCCGAACTTCTTCGAGGCGCGGGCGTAGAACGTCACCTGCTGGTTTTCGTACAGCGCGTTGCCGTACTGGCTGTTGTCGATCACGCAGGTGCCCGAGCGGCCCGGCAGCGAGTACGGCGCCACGCAGCCGGTGGCGGCGTACGGATTGCGCGCGGTGCGGTTGGTGGCGGTGGTGAAGTTGGCCGGGGTGGCGTTGCCGCCGGTGCCCAGGCTCGGCGCGCGGCCGATGCTGGTGAGCAGTTCGGGCGAGCTCAGGCTGGCGCGGTCGCGCGCGGCCAGCGCCGAGCGCTTGTGCGCGTCGATGGTGCCCCACAGGCTCCAGCCGTCGCGCTCGAGGTTGCCCTTGCCCCAGGTCAGGGTGCCGCGTTCCTCCTCGCCGCCGCCACGGCGGCCCACTTCGACTTGCTGCAGCGTCGCCTCGAGGCCCTCGTACGAGGTGCGGGTGATGAAGTTGACCACGCCGCCGATGGCGTCGGAGCCGTAGATCGACGAGGCGCCGTCGCGCAGGATCTCGACGCGCGCGATCGCGCTCATCGGAATGACGTCGAGGTTGGCGTAGCCGTCGGCGATCGCCTCGTTGGCCAGGCGGCGGCCGTTGAGCAGCACCAGCGTGCGGTTCACGCCCAGGCCGCGCAGGTTGATGTTGGTGCCCGAGCCGGCGTTCGACGGCGCCAGCGAGGCCGATTGCGGCAGCGCCATCATCAGGTCGGCCAGGGTGGTCATGCCCTGCTTGACCAGGTCCTCGGCCTTGACGGTGCTGACCGGCAGCGAGGCCTCGGTGGCCAGGCGCTTGATGCTCGAACCGGTCACTTCGACGCGCTGCATCGCCGGTTCGGCCGCGTCCTGCGCCTGCGCGCTCTGGTTGGCGAGCGTCAGCACGGCCAGCGTGATGGCCGACAGCAGCAGCCGTGGTTGTGCGGATCGGTGTTGGACCGGGTGAACGGGCTTGATCATTCTAGTCTCCTTCGTTTTTGTAAAAAGTTAAACGCTTAACCGCTTTGGCGGCATTGAACGTGAGTGGCGCACCTCGCGTGCGCCGCGCCGTTGAGACGAGGGTCGCTGCGCTGGGCGCAGTCCGGGGTCGCAAACGGTCAATAACTTGATTACTTTTTTTAGGCGGGCGGCTTCGAGGCCGCTCCTGCTTGCTACGGGTACCGCAAATCGCCGGGGCTCATCCCCGCGAGAAGGTGCGCGTGACGCGCTCGAGGTGGGCGCGCATCGCCTTGCGCGCGGCCGCCGGATCGTGGGCGGCGATCGCCTCGAGGATGCGGCGGTGGTCCTTGAGCGTTTCCTGGCGCAGCTCCTCGGTCTGGAAGTGTTCCTTGAGCTTGTGCCAGAGGCGCCCGCGCTGGTCCCACAGGTAGTCGAGCGATCCGACCAGCGCGCTGTTGCCGGTGGCGCGCGCGATGGCGATGTGGAAGTTGCGGTCGGCCGCCTCGTTGCTGGAATAATTGGAGTGGTTCTGTTCCATCTCGACGACCGCCTTGAGGATGGCGTCGATGGCGCCGTCGGTGGCCACGCGCGCGGCGATGGCGGCGATCTCGGACTCGATCAGGCGGCGCGCCGACAGCACTTCGAACGGGCCGGGTCCGGCCTCCGGCAGGTCGGCCGGGGCGGGGCGCTCGCTGACGTAGACGCCCGAGCCGCCGCGCACCTCGATCACGCCGCCCAGTTCGAGCGCGATGAGCGCCTCGCGCAGCGAGGCGCGGCTCACGCTCAGCTTGGTGGCCAGGTCGCGTTCCGACGGCAGGCGCTCGCCGGGGGCGATGTGCTCGCTGCGGATCAGCTCCTGGATACGGTCGGCCACCAGACGGTATAAACGCGTCTCGGGGGCGGTGCCGTCGTTGGCAGCTAAAGTTCTCTTCAGCATGGTTCTGTCTCGTGATGTTATGGTCGTGGCGTTTTTAACACTGCCATCTGGTCAGGCCATTCTAAGGTGGTCTGACCAAAAGGGCAACGTGGACTAGCCAAATTTATTCGAAGCTGTCATACTAAATTCATCAGGTAACCGCTTTCCGACCGTGTAATCCCGATGAAGAAGCACGAAAAACACGGTAGAATCAAGGCTGTACGGGTGTGGCGCCCCGCACTGGACTCAAACGCTGGCCGGCCAATATCCAAAGTGGTCTGACCAATTCACGATGCTAAAAAACAACGTTAGCCGGGCAGAGACTCCCGGAAAGGAAGCTAAATGACGCCACCGACCAGCGCCGCCACGCCGCGCTACATTCTCATGCACGACAACGACAATGTCGCCATCGTCGTCAACGACGGCGGCCTGCCCGCCGGCGCCGTCTTCGCCGACGGCCTGACCCTGCTCGAAGCGGTGCCGCAAGGGCACAAGGTCGCCCTGCGCGCCGTCGCCAAGGGCGAGCCGGTGATCCGCTACAACGTCACCATCGGCTTCGCCGCCGAGGACCTGGCCGCCGGCCGCTGGCTCAACGAGCAAAACGTGCAAATGCCGGACGCGCGCGAACTGGTCAACCTGCCGATCTCGACCCGCCTGCAGCCGCCGGCCGAGCCGCTCGAGGGCTACACCTTCGAAGGCTTCCGCAATCCGGACGGCAGCGTCGGCACGCGCAACATCCTGGCCATCACCACCACCGTGCAATGCGTGTCGGGCGTGGTGGAATTCGCCGTCAAGCGCATCAAGGAGGAACTGCTGCCGAAGTACCCGAACGTCGACGACGTGGTGGGACTGGAGCACACCTACGGCTGCGGCGTGGCGATCGACGCGCCGGGCGCGATGATCCCGATCCGCACGCTGCGCAACATCACGCTCAACCCGAACTTCGGCGGCCAGGCGATGGTCGTGAGCCTCGGTTGCGAAAAGCTGCAGCCGACGCGCCTGTTCCCGAAGGGTTCGATCCCGATCCAGAACGGCGGCGGCACCGAGCCGGCGCTGGTGTGCCTGCAGGATGCGCAGCACGTCGGCTTCATGTCGATGATCGACTCGATCATGAAACAGGCCGAGGCCAACCTGGTCAACCTGAACCAGCGTCGGCGCGAAACCGTGCCCGCCTCCGAGCTGGTGGTAGGCGTGCAGTGCGGCGGCAGCGACGCCTTCTCCGGCGTGACGGCCAATCCGGCCGTCGGTTTCGCCACCGACCTGCTGGTGCGCGCCGGCGCCACCGTGATGTTCTCGGAAACGACCGAGGTGCGCGACGGCATCGACCAACTGACGTCGCGCGCGGCCACGCCGGAGGTGGCCGACGCCATGATCCGCGAGATGGCCTGGTACGACAATTACCTGCAGCGGGGCGGCGTCGACCGCAGCGCCAACACCACGCCGGGCAACAAGAAGGGCGGCCTGTCGAACATCGTCGAAAAGGCCATGGGTTCGATCGTCAAGTCGGGCAGCAGCGCCATCTCCGGCGTCATCTCGCCGGGCGAAAAGCTCACGCAAAAGGGCTTGATCTACGCCGCCACGCCGGCCAGCGATTTCATTTGCGGCACCTTGCAGCTGGCCGCCGGCATGAACGTCCACATCTTCACCACCGGCCGCGGCACGCCGTACGGCCTGGCCGAAGTCCCGGTGATCAAGGTCGCCACCCGCAACGACCTGGCCAACCGCTGGCACGACCTGATGGACATCAACGCCGGGCGCATCGCCAGCGGCGAGGCCACCATCGCCGATGTCGGCTGGGAGATGTTCCAGCTGGTGCTGGACGTGGCCAGCGGCCGCGAGACCTGGGCCGAGAAGTGGAAACTGCACAACGCGCTGGTGCTGTTCAACCCGGCGCCGGTGACCTGACGGTGGTGAATCGCTCACGGTTTTGAAATCGACGCCGTGGGCTCTGGTTGTAAAATCAATGTTGAACGCAGCGGCACCCATATCCTTTAATAAAAACGAGACCACAACATAATGAGTAAGCCATTCAAACGATTGCTGCTGACCGGCGCCGCCGGCGGCCTGGGTAAAGTCCTGCGCGAGCGCATCAAGCCGTGGGCCGATGTGGTGGTCCTGTCCGACATCGCCGACATGGGCGAGGCGGGCGAGGGCGAGGAAATCATCCAGTGCGATCTGGCCGACAAGGCGGCCGTCATGAAGCTGCTCGAGGGCGTGGAGGCGGTGCTGCACTTCGGCGGCATCTCGACCGAGAACACGTTCGAGAACATCATGCAGGCCAACATCCTCGGCACCTACAACCTGTACGAGGCGGCGCACAAGCACGGCACCCGGCGCATCATCTTCGCCAGCTCGAACCACACCATCGGCTACTACAAGTGGACCGATTACATCGACGCCGACAGCCCGACCCGCCCGGACAGCTTCTACGGCGTGAGCAAGTGCTTCGGCGAGTCGCTGTCGCGCTACTACTACGACCGCACCGGCCTGGAGACGGTGTGCCTGCGTATCGGCTCGTCGTTCCCGGAACCGGCCAACCCGCGCATGCTGGTGACCTGGTTGAGCTACGACGACCTGGAGGAGGCGCTGCGCTGCTCGTTGTTTACACCGCGCGTGGGCCACACGATACTGTTCGGCGCCTCGGCCAACCCGGCCAGCTGGTGGGACAACAGCAAGGCCGCGCACCTGGGCTACGTGCCCAAGGATAGCTCGGTGCAGTTCGCCGACAAGTTCCCGGACACCGGCGTCTATCCGGCGGCCGACGACCTGGCCACCGTCTACCAGGGCGGCGGTTTTGCCTCCGTCGGTCCGCGCTACAAGGACTGATCAGGCGCCGTGGGAGGAGAACCGGTCGCGGTACTGGCCGGGGCTCACGCCCAGCTGGCGCTGGAACACGCGGCGCAAATTCTGCTCTTCCACGTAACCGGTGTTGGCCGCGATCGTCTTTAACGGCAGCGCGGACTTCTCCAGCGCGCGGCAGGCCGCCTCCAGGCGCATCGCCTCCACCATCTTGGCCGGCGTGCGTCCCGACTGGCTGGCGTAGGTGCGCGCAAAGGTGCGCGCCGACATGCCGGCCTGCTCGGCCAGGCGCTCCACCGTCAGTGTCTCGTGCAGGTGCGAGGCGACCCACGCGTGCAGGCCGTCGAAACGTCCCCCCTCGTGCGACTGCGCCGCCAGCGGCACGCTGAACTGCGACTGGCCGCCGGTGCGCTTCATGAACACCACCAACTGGCGCGCCGTTTCGATGGCGACGTGGTGGCCGTAGTCCTCCTCGATCAGCGCCAGCGTCAGGTCGATGCCGGCGCTCACGCCGGCCGAGGTCCACACCGAACCATCCTTGATGAAGATCTTGTCGGCGTCGATATCGATGCCGGGATGGCACGCGCGCAGGCGCTCGACCCACTCCCAATGGGTGGCGGCGCGCCGGCCCTGCAGCTGTCCGGCAGCCGCCAGCAGGAAGGCGCCGGTGCACACGGAGCACAGCCTGCGCACCAGCGGCGCGCGCAGCGCGATCCAGTTCACCAGCGCCGGCGGGGCGTTGAATTCCTGGCCCTTGCAGCCGCCCGGCGCGATCAGGGTGTCGATGGCGATGCCGTCGAGGGCGGCAATGGTGACGGTGGCCACCGGCAGGCCGGCGCTGGTGGTGATCAAGCCACCGTCGGCGGAGGCGACGATGGTCTCGTACAAGGGCGCGCCCTTGCCCTGGTGGCGCTTGCTGGCGGTGGCCAGCGCCTGCAGCGGCCCGCATAGGTCGAGCAGGTTCATGTCGTCGTAGGCGAGCAGCACGACGCGCAGCGTTTTTCTTGGGGTGGGCATGTTCATACCGTCCAGTGTAGCGTGATCAAAGGGAGTGGGCCAGCGGCGGGTCCGTGGGCACGGGCGCCGGCGCGTACTCGAATTCGAGCGCGACCAGCCTGGCGGTGGCGGCCCCGTAGCGCTTGGCGATCGCCTCGAGCGACAGGTCGAGCGCCGCGCCGGGCGGGGTGTCGGCCGGCGGCGCCGGCAGCATCTCCAGGCCGGCGACGGCGGCGCCGTCGGGCAGCAGCGTCAAGCCGTGCAACGTTGACAGCGATGGCGTGTCCGCCGCCACCGCGTAGACCTGGCTGCGCTTGCTGCGCGACCAGGCGTCGGCGGTGTAGGCCAGCGCGATCTCGTCGACACCGGCCGCCACCGGAATGCCCAGTTGGTCGACCCGATGGAACCACTGATTGGTGTAGCCGGTGATGTAGGCGCCGAGGTTGACGCCGAGGCGCGGTTTGAAGATGTCGCTGTCGTGCGCCGTGCCCCAGTCGGCGGCGCCGACCTGACGCGCCACCTCCCCGGCGCGCGCGCGGCCGGCGATCGCCTCCACCAGCGCCAGGGCGGTCGGCATGGCGGCGCTGACGCCGGCGCTGGAGACGACCTTGCCGTCGGCGACGTAGCGCACGTTGCTGATCCACTGCGTATCGGGGTGGCGCTGCTTGCGGTAGTCTTCGGTGGCCCAGTGGCCGGTGGCGCGCCGGCCCTTGAACAAGCCGCTGTTGGCCACCACCAGCGCGCCGTCGCAAATACTGACCACGGTGGCGCCCTTGGCGCCTTGCGCCGCCACCCACGCCAGCAGCGCCGGATCGCTTGCCTTGGCGACGGCCGGCACGATCAGGTAGTCGGCGCCGTCGGGGAAGCGGTCGTCGAACTGCTCGATGGTCGCCTGCGCGTTGATGCGCAGCGCCGGCAGCATCCGTACCGGGCCTGCCTGCGTGGACACCGACAGCAGCTCGGCGGCGCCCGAGCGGGCGATGACGCCATAGGGGATGACGAAGTCCGTCAATTCGGTGCCATGGTTTTCGGCGACGACGGCGACCACCGGCCGGGCGCGGTCGAAGCGGTTTTGGTAGGGGGCGATGTCGCCGGCGAAGGCCGTCCGGCCGATCAGCAGTATGAGTAACAATAAAGCGCGCATGGAAGTTCCCGAGGATGTATGTTCAGGAATTGTCGACGGTGGGCGGGGTGGCGAAATGCCATTAGACAGTCAATTCCTGCCACCGCGCGTTCGCAGCTACAGCTGGAGCGCCACCATCACCGCGTTGTAGGCCGCGTGGACCAGCATCGGCGCGAGCAGGGTTTTAGTGCGTTCGTAGACCCATGCCGTGCAAAGGCCGACGACGAACACCGGCGGCAGCGACAGCGTCTGGTGCACGGCCGCGAACACGGCGGCGCTGATGACGATGGCCTGCAGGGCCGGCATCGAGCGCCGCAGGCCGCCGAAGATCAGGCCGCGGAAGATGAATTCCTCGCACAGTGGCGCGGCCACCACGCTCAGCGCGATCACCCACAGCCGCGTGCCCGCCTCCGGCGCCAGCGCCGGCAGTTGCGACGCCAGCGGCGAGTGCCGCAGCGCGTAGAGATAGGCGGCGCCGAACGCGCCGGCGACGGCGATGGCGACGGCGGCGTCGCGCAGCGAGGCGCCGAGCCGCGCGCCGCGCAGTATCACCGGCACGTTGGCGGTCTTGCCGCGCCAATAGACCAGCCGCACCAGCGCGTACACCGTCAGGCCGGACGCGCCGAAGGCGATGGTGACGGCCTCCGTGCCGGGCGCCTTGACGTCGTGCGCGAGGACCAGCACCAGGATGCCCTGCATGATGAAAAAGGCGGTGGCGGCGATCAGGCCGTCGGCAGTCGACACCCGCGCCGACGGCGCGGCGGCCGGATCGAGCAGGTAGGGCAGGGCGTCGCGTGCCTTCTGCCACAGGGCCAGCGCCAGCGCCACCATCAGCACCATGGTGGTCAGTTTTTGCGACCATTGTTCGCTGTAGATCGACCAGGTGTAGAAGCTGGCCAGCAGCATGTACAGATAGGCGTAGGTGGGCCGCACGCGGGTGCGCACCTCGACGGCGGTCGGATCGCAGCCGAACACGCCCAGCGAGACGGCGATCATCGAGTAGATCGGTATGCCGGCCAACACCGTCAACGCCAGCGCCAGCGCGTGCCAGTCCAGGGTGGTCGAGTGCGCGGCGGTGTAGCCGAGCACCAGCAGCGGATAGGTCATCGCCAGCACGGCCCACAGCCTGGCCTTCTCGCGCAACACGCTCTCCATCGAACGCGGCACCGTGTAGAGCAGCCACAGGACGTGGCCTTCGTTGTTGAGCGTCTGGAAGGCCGACAGCATCAGCATGTAGACGCCGATGCCGAACGCGATCGCGGCGGCCGCCGTGTGGTGCCGGCCCAGTTCGGTGGCGCTCGACAGCGTGCCGTTGAACAGCAACTGGCTGCCGACGATGACCGCCGGCAGCAGCAAGGTCTGGACCAGGAAGTTGCGGTCGCGGCTCAGCAGGCGCAGCTCGCGGCGCTGGATCGTCGACAGCGGCGACACCAGTCGCGACAGCCACGACGGCCGCGCCGCCGCGCCGGCCAATGCGCCGACACCCCCGGCCACCGCGCCGACACCGGCCACGGCACCGGCCTTGCCGCGCGCGCTTTCGCGCGAGCCGGAACCGACCACGCCGTTGCGCAGCTGGTGGCGCATCAGCGCCACGCCCAGCCACAGCAGCGCGACCAGTTGCGCCAGCAGCAGCGCGGCGGCGGCCGCGAACTGCGCCGCCGATTGGGCCTGGATCGCCTGCAGCGCCAGCCCCGGCGGGGTCCAGATCACCCATGACGGAAAGGCGCGCGCCCACTCCATCGCGAAGCTGTCCGGGCGCGGCAGCGTAAACGCCATGACCAGGTAGATCAGCGGCATATTGAACAGCGACGCCAGCGCCTGCAGGTTGCGCAGCTGCGAGGGGGGAAGCCACATGCGCAGGCCGGTGTCGGCCAGCGTTTGCAGCAGCGCGGCCAACGGCAGCAGCAGCGCCGTGGCCAGCAGCGCGATCGGCAGCGCGCTCCACCTGTAGCCGGAGTACCAGGCGATCATCAGGTAGGGCGCGGTCAGCGCGACGATGCCGGTGCTGTTGCTGGCGCTGCGTTCGAGCAGCCGCCCCCACAACAGCGTCGAACGTTCCATCGGCAGGGTGACCAGCCATTCCAGATCCCAGTCCGGCTGCGCCATTTCCTTGCTGGCGAGCGGCAGCATCACGGCGATCGCGAACAATATCGTCAGCTCCATCGTCAGGCCGTTGAGCACCGCCGGGTCGAACGGCGCCGCATGCAGCTCGGCGGCCGCCACTTCCATGTCGGTGCGCCACTTGCCCTGCTGGTCGGCGGTGACGCAGCCGGTGCCGTGCGCCAGCCGGCACTGCATATTGACGATCACCGTGCGCGAGAGCGTGGCGAACGACAGCGACAGCAGCAGCGCCATCACCAGGGTCAGTATCCAGGCGTTGCCGCCCTTGCCGGCGATGCCGTCGCGCGCCCGCTTGTTCTTCTTGAATTTCTTGAACAGGCCATTGGCGATCTGGTTGGCCTGGCGCGTCATGCGCATTTTCGCCATCAGCCAGATGGCGCGCGCCGGCGTCGGTTGCGGCATCATGGGGGAGTCTCGGCGCCGGCTTCGTCGGTGATCTTGAGGAACACGTCTTCGAGCGAGCCGCTGGCCGAGGCCTTGGCGCGCAGCTCGTCGAGCGTGCCGGTGGCCACCAGTTCGCCGCGGTGGATGATGCCGACCCGGTCGCACAGTTTTTCGGCCATGTCGAGCAGGTGGGTCGAGACGAAGATGGTGACGCCCTGCGCGGCCGCCGCCAGCAGGCGCTCCTGCACCTCGCGCGAGGCGCGCGGATCGAGGCCGTTGATCGGTTCGTCGAGGATCAGCACCGCCGGCTCGTGGATCAGCGCGCAGGCCAGGCCGAGGCGCTTCTTCATGCCCAGCGAGTAGTTGACGGCGTAGTCCTCGGCCGCCTCGCGCAGGCCGAATTCGTCGATCAGGCGGGCGCCGCGCGCGGCCGCCTCGGCGCGCGAGTAGCCGTGCATTTCGCCGACGAACTGCACGATCTCGCGTCCGCGCAGGTAGTCGTAGAAGACCGGCGTGTCGGGCAGGTAGCCGACGCGGCGTTTGACTTCGGTGGCGTCGGCGTGGCAATCGAGGCCGTCGACGAGCACCTTGCCGCCGCTCGGCACCAGGATGCCCATCATCATGCGGATGGTGGTGGTCTTGCCGGCGCCGTTGGGGCCGAGGAAGCCGAACACCTCGCCGCGCCGCACCGTCATCGACAGCGGCTTGACGGCGTCGAAGCCGCCGTAGGTTTTGGACAGGCCCTGGAATTCGATCATGGGGTGCGCGCGGCCGGCGGGCGGCGATGTTGAGGAATTGATATCCATCATAGCATCGCCGCCGCGCCGGCGGTAGGGCGGCCGCCGGCCGCTACGGCGCCTGGTACAGGCTCATGCCGAAGCGCTCGGTGCGCGGCAGCCAGTTGCCCTTGATGTCGGCCGACACCAGCAGCCGTTCGGCGCGGCCGATCAGCAGCGCGCGCGGCACCAGGCCGATGTAGCGCGAGTCCTCGCTGTTGTCGCGGTTATCGCCCAACATCATGTACTGCCCGGGCGGCACGGTGACGGGGGCGAAGTCGCGCCGCGCCATCACCTGCGGCAGCAGTTGGATGCTGTGGGCGCGGCTGTCGCCGCCGAGCGCTTCGTCCAGGCGCACGGCGTGGGTGTCGCCCAGGCCGGCGATGGTTTCGGTGGCCTCGCCGATGGGCGCGTAGTCGGCCCAGCGGCCGTTGATGGCGAGGCGCTCGCCGCGCATTTCGACGCGGTCGCCGGGCAGGGCGATGATGCGCTTGATCAGGCGCGTGCCGTCCTTGGGGGAGGAGAAGGTGACGATGTCGCCGCGCTGGGGTTCCCCCGTTTGGCCGAGCACGATGTCGGTCAGCGGCACTTTGACGTTGTAGGCGAGACGGTTGACGAAGACGACGTCGCCCTCGAGCAGGTTGGGGCGCATCGACGCCGAGGGGATCGGGTTCCAGTCGGCGACGGCGGTGCGGAAGATCCCGAACAACATCAGGAAGACGAGGAAGCCTTTGTTTGCGCGCAGCCAGTTTTTCATGATCTCTCCGGGGTGGGGCGGTGGTGGGAGAGGTGATGATGGGGTTGTAAACTTAACCATGGCTTAGCTGCGGGGCGCGTTGCTTGGGCTGGTCGGTTGGCGCCGTTGGCGGCGCGATGGCGGATTACGGCGTGCCGCCTAATCCGCCCTACGTTCTTTTTTTCTAATGCGCGGTTTTTTGCACCAGCGCGCTGCCGATGCCGTGGCGCCGGCCTTCGCTCACGGCCGTCACCGTGCCGTCGGCGTTGAATACGAGCGCGTTGGCCGCGCCGATCTCCTCCGGCGTGGCGCTCCAGCGCTGGCCGCTTTGTTCGAGCGCGCGCGCCTGGGCGCCGCCCGCAAAGCCCGGCTCGACGTCGGTCGCTTCGCCGTTGCGCTCGGACAGGCGCGGGGCGTTGACCGCGTCCGCCATCGTCATGCCGAAGTCGACGTGGTTGACGATGGTTTGCAGCACCGTGGTGATGATGGTGGCGCCGCCGGGACTGCCGATCGAGAACGCCGGCTTGCCGTCCTTGAACGCGAGCGTCGGTGACATGCTGCTGCGCGGGCGCTTGCCGGCCTCCGGCACGTTGGGGCGCGGGCCGGAAAAGTCGAAGTCGGTCATCTCGTTATTGAGCAGGAAGCCGTAGCCGGGCACCACGATGCCGCTGCCGCCCCAGTCCTCGATGGTGTAGGTGTAGGCGACGATGTTGCCGTCCTTGTCCGACACCGTCAGGTGCGTGGTGTGGGCGCCTTCCTTGAGCATCCTGGCGCCGGCCGGGCGCAGCGGCACGCTCTGGTCGGCCTGGAAGGCGTACGGATCGCCGGCCGGCGCCGGCCGCGCCGCGCGCGCCGGATCGATCAGCTGGCGCCGCAGCGCCGCGTAGTCCTTGCTCAGCAGGCCGGCCACCGGCGCGTCGACATATTCGGGATCGGCCAGGTAGGCGTTGCGGTCGGCGAAGGCCAGCCGGCTCGCCTCCAGGTACAGGTGCTCGGCGCGCGCGCGCGGCATCGCCTTGAGGTCGTAACCCTCGAGGATGTTGAGCGCTTCGGCGATGGCGATGCCGCCCGAGCCGGGCAGCGGCATGCCGTAGAGGTCGTAGCCACGGTAGGTGCTGTGCACGGGCTGGCGCAGGCGCGCCTCGTAGTTGGCCAGGTCGGCCAAGGTCATGTCGCCGCCGCGCACCGTCACGCCCGGCGCGGTGGCGGGACGGTTGACCGCGTCGACCACGGCGCGCGCCATTTTGCCGGAGTAGAAGGCCTTCACGCCGCCGGCGGCCAGCGCGCGGTAGGCCTTGGCCAGGTCCGGATTGCGCAAGGTGGTGCCGGCGGCCGGCGGCGCGCCGTTTTTCAGGTACAGCGCGGCGGTGGCGGGGAACAGGCCGAACTTGTGTTGATTCTCCCGCACCATGCGCGAAAAATTATCGTTGACGACGAAGCCGTCGGTGGCCACGGCGATGGCCGGCGCCAGCACCTGCTTGAGCGACATCGAACCGTAGCGATCGAGCGCCTCGTGCCAGCCGCGCACCGTGCCGGGCACGCCGACCGACATGCCGCTGTCGCGCACCGTCTCGAACGTCATCGGCGCGCCGTTTTGCTGGAACACGGTGGGCGTGAAGCTGGCCGGCGCCGTTTCGCGGTGGTCGATGGTGATCACCCGCTTTTCCTTGGCCAGGTAGACCACCATGAAGCCGCCGCCGCCGATGCCGCAGCTGAACGGATCGGTCACGCCCAGGGTGGCGGCCGCCGCGACGGCCGCGTCGATGGCGTTGCCGCCGCGGTCGAGGATGGCCAGCGCCGCCTTCGACGCCGGCTCGCTGATGGTGGCGACGGCGCCGCCGCTGCCGGTGGCGAGCGGCGTCTTGGCCCACGCCGGCGACGGCGGGACCAGGCAGACGACGATGACGGAGAACAGAACGGTGCGGGAGAGCGAGGGCGGGGTCGGTGTCATGAGGGGCGCGGAGTCGGGTCGGAGGGTGGCGTGTTGCTCACCCTCAAGCTTACCCGATAATCCGGCGCGGTTTCATTTTTGGCCGGCACCGCTTGCGGTTCCACCCCGGCCAGGGTGAACGTGAGGCCGTCGCGGGTCACGCTGGTTTTTCCGTTGGGCATGCTGTCCGACAGCACGAAATTGCTGGCGGTGCCGTCCGGCTTGATCAGGGTGAAACTGTAGCTGATATAGCCGGCCCACACGCACACGGCGCCGGTGCGGCAGCGGCTGTCGTTGACGCGTTCGAGCCGGACCACGGGCGCGGTGGCGCCGCCGGCGATGCCGGGGCTGGCGGCGGGGGTGATGACGGCGCTGGCGCCTTGTTGCAACACGTAGGTGGCGTTGAACGGCTTGTTGGCGGCGGCGCCGTCGTTGGCGCGGCTGATTCCGGATGCCGCGCCGCAGGCGTACAGCATGGCCATGACGACGGTAAGCAAGGGTAAAACGACCAGCTGCCGCAGGATAGACTTCTTCATGTGCGGACCTCTTCGATACAAATTGGCGGTTAGCTTAGCAAAGTTATCATTTGGACGGCGCACGGACCGCCACCCGCGTAGAATGTCCGTTCTGAATTATTTATGGATTAAGAACATGAAAAAAACTGGCCTGGCAAAGAGTGACGCCAAAAAATTGATGGGCAAGATGGCCGGGCCGGGGGCGGCGACCTTCGGCAAGGTGGCCGAAGTGGTCGACAAGCGCGAGCAGCGCCGGCGCGATCAGGCGCTCGGCTTGGTGCCGTTCGCGGTCAAGTTGAATGGGGAGCTGGTGGCCATGCTCAACGCGCAGGCGGCCGAGCGTGGCGTCGAGATGAACGCGCTGGTGGCCGAGTTGCTGGCCAAGGGATTGGCCGCCGATTGAGGCGAGGCGCAAGGCCGATAAAGGTGGCCGCCGATTGAGCCGAGCGGCAACCCATAAAGGCGGGGACGTACCCCGAGGGGTACGTCCCCTGTCGGCCGCCGTGCGGGGTAAAAGCCCGCCGGGCCGTCAGACAAACGCCGCCAGCGAACCCTTCATTTTTTTCAGCGCTGCCGATTCGATCTGGCGGATGCGTTCGGCCGACACGCCGAACTCGTCGGCCAAGGTGTGCAGGGTCGCGCCCGAGCCGTCGTCGTTGGCCAGCCAGCGCGCCTCGACGATGCGGCGCGAACGGGCGTCGAGCTTGCCCAGCGCCTGCTCCAGGCCTTCCGATTGCAGGCGCGTGACCTGCTCGGCCTCGAGCACGCGGGTCGGCTCGCTTTGCTCGGACGACAGATAGGCGATCGGCGCGAACTTGTCGTCCTCGTCGTCGTTGGGCGACTCGAGCGCGATGTCGCGCCCGCTCAGGCGCGTTTCCATTTCGATCACTTCCTCGCGCTTGACGTCGAGCAGCTTGGCCAGGTTGTCGATCTGCGTTGGCGTCATCGCGTCCAGGCCGGTCTTGTGGCTGCGCAGGTTGAAGAACAGCTTGCGCTGCGCCTTCGTCGTCGCCACCTTGACCAGGCGCCAGTTTTTCAGGATGTACTCGTGCATCTCGGCCTTGATCCAGTGCATCGCGTACGACACCAGGCGCACGCCCTGGTCGGGATCGAAGCGCTTGACGGCCTTCATCAGGCCGATATTGCCTTCCTGGATCAGGTCGGCATGCGGCAGGCCGTAGCCCAGATAGCCGCGGGCGATCGACACCACCAGGCGCAGGTGCGACAGCACCAGTTCCTGGGCGGCGCCGAGGTCGTTGTTTTCCTTGAGGCGCTTGGCCAGCGAGATCTCATCGTCGTGCGTCAGCATCGGCAGGCGGTTGACGGCGGAAATATAGGCGTCCAGATTCCCCAGGTTGCCAGTGAACCCGAGTCCTAAAGCGCTATTGTTGGTGGGGACCAACGCGGCAGGTGCGGACATCATAGTCATTTTCATTCCTTCGCTCGATGATATTGCTGGGTCGCTGTGTGCCCGGAAGGGCAAACGGACTAAAATATTGCTTTATTGCCAAGCCGTAGAGTGTTGTTAACTCTGCAGTTTTCATATATTAGCACTCTCCAACGGGGAGTGCCAATCACCTTGTATTTATCGCCTTGATAGGGAAAATACTATCGGCTTTTCGTGGATTATGGCTTTTGATAAATCAAGCATGACCGATGCAGCTTAGGCCTGACTTAACCGGGAAGGTTCCATCCTAGGCGGACAGGGCGGGCACTTCCGTGCGGGCGCGCACGGAAGGATGGGGCCGATTAATTCAGGCGCGCCAGGTGGCGCTGCACCGACAGCAAGGCGGCGATGAGGCCGAGGCCGGCCGACAGCGCCAGCAGGGCACCCATGGCCAGCGGTTGCAGCGGCGTGAGCTGGAATTCGGACGCGTACAGCCGCGCGAACTCGGCGATCGCCGTGTTGAGCGGGCGCAGCGCCAGCGACACGGCGCCCAGCGCCAGCCCGCCCGCGCACAGGCCCAGCAGCGCGCCCGTGTAATAGAATGGCCGGTGGATGAAGCTGTCGGTCGCGCCGATCAGCTTGGAGACGAGGATTTCCTCGCGCTGCGTCATCACCTGCAGGCGGATGGTGTTGAAAATGACGGCCACCACCACGGTGCCGAGGGTGATCGCGAGCAACAGCAAGCCCAGATGCAGGATGTTGAGCAACGCCGCCAGGCGTTTGACCCAGGCCGAGTCGACCTGCACCGTGTCGACGCCGGGCAGCGCGCGGATCTGTTCGGCCAGGTGGTCGACGTCGCCGCCGGACTGCGCCAGGCGGAAGGCGTCGAGCTTGAGCACGTAGCTGTCGGGCAGGGGGTTTTCGCCCAGCGTGGTCAGCACGTCGGCCAGGCCGCTTTTTTCGCGCATGCCCTCGAGCGCCTTTTCACGCGACGTGAAGATGATCTTGGCCTGCTTGTCGGGCAAGGCCTGGCGCAATTGCACGGCCAGCCCCTCGGCCTGCTCGCGCGCCGTGTCCTGCTTGAGGAACACGCTGATTTCCGGGTCGACCGACAATTGCTCCGACATGGGGCGCACGTTGTCGAGCAGCGTGACGCCGGTGAACGGCAGCGCCAGCGCGATCGCCACGACGATGATGTTGAACAGGAAACTGCCAGGCGCCCGGCGCAGGTGCACCAGCGCGGCCGAGAGCGCGTAGCGGTGTTGGCGGAACCAGTGCGTCATGCCGCCACCTCCAGCCGGCCCTGGTTGAGGTGGATCACGCGCGCGGCCGCGTCGAGCATCTGCTCGTCGTGGCTGGAGATCACGCACGTCACGCCGACCGAGTGGAAGGCCTTGAGCGCGTCGAGCACCTTGTTGGCGCTGGCGCGGTCGAGGTTGGCGGTCGGTTCGTCGGCCAGGATCAGCTGCGGCCGGTTGACGATGGCGCGCGCGATCGACACGCGCTGCTGCTCGCCGCCGGACAGGGCCAGCGGATGCGAGGCGGCGCGCTCGGCCAGGCCGACCTTGTCGAGGGCGGCGCGGGCGCGCTGTTCGGCCTGGTGGTGCGAGGCGCCCGTCACCAGCAGCGGCAACATGACGTTGGCCAGGATGGTGCGGTCGTTGAGCAGGCGCTGCTGCTGGAAGATCAGGCCGAGGTTGCGGCGCAAAAACGGCACGGCGGCCGGCTTGATGCGGGCGATGTCCTGGCCGTTGACGATGACGTGGCCGGCGCTGGGCCGCTCGACGGCGGCGATCAGCTTGAGCAGGGTGGACTTGCCGGCGCCCGAGGGGCCGGCCAGGAACACCAGTTCGCCTTTTTCCACCGTCAACGAGATATCGTTGAGCGCCATCGCGTCGGCGGAGTATTGTTTCGAGACGTTCCGGAATTCGATCATGTAGTTCTGTTGTCCGTTGCTGTGGTCGGTAAGGGGGGGGCGTCAGCCGAGCAGGGCCTCGACGAATTCGGCGGCCACGAACGGTTGCAAGTCCTCGATTTTTTCGCCGATGCCGATGAAATACACCGGCACCGGGCGCACGCGCGCGATCGCGGCCAGCACGCCGCCCTTGGCCGTGCCGTCGAGCTTGGTGATCACCAGGCCGGTCAGCTTGAGGGCGTCGTCGAAGGCTTTGACCTGCGCCAGCGCATTTTGCCCGGTATTGCCGTCGATAACCAGCAGCGTTTCGTGCGGTGCGCCATCCATGCCCTTGCCGATGACGCGCTGGACCTTTTTGAGTTCCTCCATCAGGTGCAGCTGGGTCGGCAGGCGGCCGGCGGTGTCGATCATGACCACGTCGAGCCCGCGCGCCTTGCCGGACTGCACGGCGTCAAACGAGACGGCGGCCGGGTCGCCCGAGGCTTGCGAGATGACGGTGATGTTGTTGCGCTGGCCCCAGACCATCAACTGCTCGCGGGCGGCGGCGCGGAAGGTGTCGCCGGCGGCCAGCAGCACCGACTGGCCGTTCGACTGCATGTGCTTGGCCAGCTTGCCGATGGTGGTGGTCTTGCCGGCGCCGTTGACGCCGGCGATCATCATCACCATCGGTTGGTGGCGGCCCAGCTCGAACGGGCGCTGGAGCGGCGTGAGCAGCTCGATCATCAGTTGCTTGAGGGCGGCCTTGACGGCGGCCGCGTCGAGCAGCTTGTCGTCCTTGACCTTTTGGCGCAGCGCGTCGAGCAGGTAGCCGGTGGCGTCGACGCCGGCGTCGGCCATCAGCAGCGCCGCCTCGAGCTCGTCGTACAGGTCGTCGTCGATCTTGGCGCCGACGAACAGCAGCGACAGGTTGTTGGAGGTTTTCGACAGGCCGGCCTTGAGCCGCGTCATCCACGATTGCTTTTGCGCCGGCTCTTCGAGCGGCATCAGCGCGCCCTGCGACGACGGGGCGTCGCTGGCGTCGGCAAGGCTGGCGGGGGCGGCGGGCGCCGGGACGGGAATCTGGAGCGCTGGCGCCTCGGGGGCGACCGGCTTTTTCTTGAAGAAACTAAACATGGATATGTGGTTGGGGGCGCTTCAAGCTGATGCCCGGCAGCGCCGGACACGGGGAAATGCGGCTATTTTACCAGAGCGCGGCCGGGCGGCCGCCGGCCGCTACCGGAATGACAACTTTGTCAGGCGGAAGCGACGCCGGCGTTGCGTGTGCGCCATTCGGCGATGGCCGCGCCGATGTCGGCCAGCGCGAACACCCGCACGTACGGCGGGCGGCGCCGCCGCAGCGCGGCGTTGCCGCCGCCGGCCCACAATTCGACGCCGCCGTTGAGGCGGGTGTGCAGCTCGGCCAGGCCGTCGAGCGCCTGGCGCGGGTTCATCGCCACCGAGAACGACAGCGCGATGATGTCGACCCGCTGCACCCGCGCCGCCTCGACGATGTCGAGCAGCGGCGTCTGCACGCCCAGCGAGATGCAGTGCGCGCCCTCGGCCACGCACATGGCCTCGGCCATCAGCAGGCCGAGGCCGTGGCGTTCCTGCGGCAGGGTGGTGAGCATGATGCGCGGCGCGCCATGGTTGCTGGCGGCCGCCTGCGGCATGGCGAAAATGGCGCTGCGCATGACCACCGTGAGCGACTCCGTATACAAATGCTCCTCGAACGTGGCGAGCTGGCCGCTGGCCCAGGCGTCGCCCACCAGCGTGGTCAGCGGCGCGACCAGGTCGATCACGAAGCTTTTGAGCCCCATCATCAGCAGCGACTGCGACAACTGGCGCCGCAGCGCTTCCATCTGGTGGGTCTTGCACAGGTCCAGGTAGCGCTGCAGTTCGGGCGGCGGCAGCGACGTGCCGGCGGCGCCGCCGGCGGCCTGGCCGGTCAGTGTCTGCAACTCCTCCGTGCTGAACTGGATCACCTTGCCAGGACGGAAGCCGAGGTCGATCAGCCGCTTGACCAGGCGCAGCTTTTGCACCTGTTCGATCGGATAAACGCGCTCGCCGTTGGGGTCGCGCAGCGGTTGCGGGAAGTCGTAGCGGCGCTCCCACACCCGCAGGGTTTCCTTGGCAACGCCGGTGTCTCGCTCGACGTCGCTGATCGTGCTAGGAACTGGTTGTAAAGAAACTGTAGTTGTCATCAGGAATTTCAGGCGGCCGCCTTCGGGGACGGCCGCAACGGTTGGCACAGGGTCGGGGTGCACGGCGCTGGAAGCGGTTCTTCTCCGGCGCGACTGCATTTTACCTGCGTTTCGGGCGAAGAAGTTTCTGCATCCAAAGCGCGTTTCCCTGCGTATAAGTAGTACACAACAGCTTGTCCACGACATGCAGTTGACATTAGGAACTAATTAACTGATTATCGCCTTTGCCCATGAATTGTCCTGGACAAAATAAATTGTAACGGTTGAAAATTATGAAAATAGCTGTTGTCGGCAGCGGCATTTCGGGTCTGTCCTGCGCCTACCGCCTCATCGAGGGCGGCCACGAGGTGGTTCTTTACGAAGCCGGCGCGCATTTCGGCGGCCATAGTAATACCGTGGATGTGACTTTTAGTGGCCAAACGCATGGCGTCGACACCGGCTTCCTGGTTTTCAACCACCATACCTATCCCAACCTGACCGCCTTGTTCGCCGAGCTTGGCGTCGAGACGGCCGCCAGCGACATGGGCTTTTCCGTCAAGCTGCCGGTCGGCGCGCGCGTGCTGGAATGGGCCGGCGGCAACCTCGACCAGGTGTTCTGCCAGCGCGGCAACCTGTTCCGCCCGGCGTTCCTGCGCATGCTGCGCGACATCCTGCGCTTCAACCAGGCCGCCACCGCGCTGGCGCGGACGGCGCCGGCGCCAGCGCACGTTTCCCTGGGATCATACCTTGATGCGCACGGCTACAGCGCACAGTTTCGCGATTGGTATTTGCTGCCGATGGCCGCGTGCATCTGGTCCTGCCCGTCCGAGCAGATGCTCGCTTTCCCGCTGGCCAGCTTCGTGCGGTTCTGCGACAACCACGGCCTGTTGCAGGTGAACGGCCGGCCGCAATGGCGCACCGTGCGCGGCGGCTCGCGCGAATACGTGCGGCGCCTGCTGGCGGCCATCCCGCAACAACATTTGAACACGCCGGTGACGGCGCTGGCGCGCACCGCGCACGGCGTGGCGCTGCGCTCGCCGCTGGGCAACGCGCTGTACGACGAGGTGGTGCTGGCCACGCACAGCGACCAGGCGCTGGCGCTGCTGACCGACGCCGGCGACGCCGAGCGCGGCGTGCTCGCGGCGGTGCGCTACCAGGCCAACCGCGCCGTGCTGCACACCGACACGGCCTGCCTGCCGGCCGACCGCAAGGCCTGGTCGGCGTGGAATTACGAGGGCAGCGGCGATGGCGGCGCGGCGGGCGCGGGCGGCGGCTCGGCGCGCGTGTGCGTGCACTACCTGCTCAATAAACTGCAGCCCTTGCCGTTCGAGCAGCCGGTCATCGTCTCGCTCAATCCGCTGGCGGCGCCCGATCCGGCCAAGGTGCTGCGCGAGTTCGACTACGCCCACCCGGTGTTCGACGCGGCGGCCGTCGCCGCGCAGCAGCGCCTGGGCGACATCCAGGGCCGCCACCGCGTGTGGTTCGCCGGCGCCTGGACCGGTTACGGCTTCCACGAGGATGGCTTGAAATCGGGCCTGGCGGTCGCCCGCGCGATCAACCAGCGCGCCGGAGTGGCCCGTGCCGCCTGACCGCTGCGCCGCCGCCGGCGCCCCCGACCCGGCGGCGGATCCGGGTCCGGCACCGGCGCCGGCGCCGGCCGCCGCGCAGCTGTGCTTTGGCCTGGTGCGGCACCAGCGCCTGCGGCCGGTGCGCCACGGCTTCCAGTACCGGATGTATTTCATCCGCCTGCCGCTGCGCGCGCTCGGCGAGCGCGACTTCGGCTGCCGCCTGTTCGGGCGCAACCACTTCAACCTGCTGTCGTTCCACGACGCCGACCACGGCGACGGCCGCCAGCCACTGCTGCGGTGGGTCGAGGCCCTGCTGGCGGCCGAAGGGGTGGACGACGCCGACGGCGAGGTCTGGCTGCAAACCATGCCGCGCGTGCTCGGTTATGTGTTCAATCCGGTCTCGTTCTGGTTCTGCCACCGCGCCGACGGCGCGCTGCGGGCCGTCATCGCCGACGTCCACAACACCTTCGGCGAGCGGCACTGCTACCTGCTCGAGCACGGCGGCGCCATCGGCGCCGGCGAGGAGCTGGCCGCGCGCAAGATCTTCCACGTCTCGCCGTTTTGCGAGGTGCGCGGCGGCTACCGCTTCCGCTTCCATCGCGGCCGCCGCGACGCCGGCCCGCACGCCGGGCGCGAACACACGCTGGCGCGCATCGACCACGACGACGACGTCGGCGCGCTGATCGAAACCAGCCTGGCCGGCCAGGCCGGGCCGCTCGACGACCGCAACACGGCGCGCGCCTTCTTCACGTATCCGCTGATGACCATCGGCGTGATCGTGCGCATCCACTGGCAGGCCGCCAGGCTGTGGTGCAAGCGGGTGCCGTTCTTTTCCAAACCCTTACCGCCCCAACAAAAGGTCTCACGATGAGTACAGAATCCCTGGCCGCGCTGGCGTCCAAGCCGCCATCCTTCGATGCGCCGGCGCGCGCCGGCAAGGTGCCGCCCGCCGCCCGCCTGATCCTCAAGATGCTGCGCCGCCTCAAGCACGGCGCGCTGCTGCTGCAGCGGCCCGACGGCGTCGTCGAGGTGTTCGGCGACGGCTCGTTCCCGGTCGCGCTGGAGCTGCGCAGCTGGAAGCTGTGCGCGGCGGCCATGCGCTCGGGCGACATCGGCTTTGCCGAGGCCTTCATCGACGGCGACTGGAAGACCGACAACCTGGCCGGCCTGATCGAACTGTTGATACGCAACCGCGACCAGTTCGAGCAGCTGGTCTACGGCAGCTGGTGGGGCAGCCTGCTGTACCGCCTCAAGCACCTGATGAACCGCAATTCGCGCGCCGGCAGCCGCAAGAACATCCACGCCCACTACGACATCGGCAACGCCTTCTACCAACTGTGGCTGGACCCGACGATGACCTATTCGAGCGCGATCTTCCGCGACGGCGACGGCGGCGACCTGGCCACGGCGCAGATGGCGAAATACCGCCGCATCGTCGGCGCGTTGAACCTGGCGGCCGGCGCGCGCGTGCTGGAAATCGGCTGCGGCTGGGGCGGATTCGCCGAGACGGCCGCGCGCGAGGCGCAGGCGCACGTCACCGGCCTGACCTTGTCGACCGAGCAGCTGGGCTACGCGAAAACGCGGCTGGCGGCGGCCGGACTGGCCGATTCGGTCGACCTGCGCCTGTGCGACTACCGCGACTGCGACGGCCAGTTCGACGCCGTCGCCTCGATCGAGATGTTCGAGGCCGTCGGCGAGAGCTATTGGCCGAGCTACTTCGCCTGCGTGGCGCGCAACCTGAAGCGCGGCGGGCGCGCCTGCATCCAGACCATCACCATCGACGATGGCTTGTTCGAGCGCTATCGCAAGGGCACCGACTTCATCCAGCAGTACATCTTCCCCGGCGGGATGCTGCCGTCGCCGTCGGAGTTCCGGCGCCAGGCCGGCCTGCACGGGCTGCGCGTGGTCGATGAATTTTGCTTCGGCGTCGATTACGCCGACACCTTGCTGCAATGGCGCGCCAGCTTCCTGGCCCGGCGCGCGGAGGTGGCCGGGCAGGGCTTCGACCAGCGCTTCATGCTCACGTGGGAGTTCTACCTGGCCTACTGCGAGGCGGCTTTCCGCGCCGGTAACACCGACGTGATGCAGTTCACGCTGGTGAAGGATTGAGCGTGCGCCGGCACGGGTCCGCATGGTCGCCGCCGATGGTCATGGCGTTGTCGGCGGCGCTGGCGCTGGCGCCCGCGTGGGCGGCCGAGGCACCGCCCTACGCGGCGCGCGAGCTGGGCGCGCCACGCCTGGCGGGACAGGGCGAGTTCACCTATTTCGGCCTGTCGATCTATAACGCCGAGTTGTGGGTCGGCCCGCAGGGATACCGGCCGGCGCTCAGGGACGCCGCGCCGTATGCGCTCGAATTGCGTTACGCGCGCACGCTCGACGGCCGCAGGATCGCCGAGGCCAGCGCGGCCCAGATGGAGAAGGCCGGTACCGGCAGCGCCGCGCTGCGCGCCGCGTGGCTGCAAAAGATGTTGGCGATATTCCCCGACGTGAAGGAGGGCAGCCGCCTTGGCGGCGTGTTCCTGCCGGGGGAGGGCGTGCGCTTCTACAGCGACGGCCAGCCGCTGGCGACGGTGGCCGATCCGGCGTTCGCGCAGGCGTTCTTCGGCATCTGGCTCGACGCGGCCACCAGCGCGCCGAAACTGCGCGAGGCCTTGCTGCGCGAGGCGGCGCCCCGACCTTGAAAGCCGACGCCGATCCGGACTTCGATGCCGGCCCCGATCGCCATGCCGCGCCCGACGCGCTTGCGGCCGGCTCCGATCGCCATGCCGCGCCGGCCGCCGGCGCGTCGGGCGCGGCCGCTCGCGCCGGCGCCGCGTCGACGGCCGTTGTGACTAAGCCGCCCGCGCCGCCGTTGTCGTTGGTGGCGATGCTTTACTGCGGCATGTTCGGACTGCCGCTGGCGATGCTGGCGCTGCCCATCTACGTCTACGTGCCGCAGTTTTACGCGCAGCGCGGTGCGTTGACGCTGGCTGTCATCGGCGCGGCGCTGCTGGCGGCGCGCACGGCCGCCGCGTTCATCGATCCGCTGCTGGGGTGGTGGATCGCGCGCGCCGGCGGCGCCTACCGGCGCTTCGTGCTGATCGCGCTGCCGCCGCTGATGGTCGGTTACACGGCGCTGTTTCATCCGCCGGCGCTGAGCGGCTTGCCGGCGTTGTGCTGGTTCCTGGCGTCGCTGATGCTGGTGTACACGGGCTTCAGCCTGGCCACCATCGCCCATCAAAGCTGGGGCGCGGCGCTGACCCAGCGTCGCGGCGAGCGCGGGTCGCTGGCGGCGGTGCGCGAGAGCTGCGGCCTGCTCGGCGTGATGACGGCGGCCGTGCTGCCCACCTTGTCCGGTTACGACGCGCTGAGCTACGCCTTCGCGCTAACCCTGCTGGCCAGCGCCGCCTGCCTGCTATGGAAGGCGCCGCGCCCGCCACTGCCGGCGAGCGGCATGGAACCGCGCGGGGCGGCATCGCGCCCGGGGCTGGGGGCGGACGGCATCGATCTGTCGGGGGATGCGGCAAGCCGGCGGCCGCGGGCGGACGGCGTCGACCTGCCGGGGGATGCGGCAAGCCGGCGGCCGGCGGCGGACGGCATCGACCCGCCGGGGGATGCGGCGAGCCCTTGGCCGGCGGCGGACGGCGTCGACTTCCCGGGGGATGTGCCGAGCCGGCGGCCGCGCCAGGGCGGCACCGACCATGGCTGGAAAGCCGTCGCTGCCCGGCGCCTGGCCGAGCTGTCGGCGCCGTTTCGGCAGCGCCCCTTCCGCGCACTGTTCCTGGTGTTGATGGTCAATGGCGTGGCGGCCGCCATTCCCGCCACCTTGTTCCTGTTTTTCGCCGAGGACCGCCTGCGGCTCGGCGCCAACGCCGGCCTGTTGCTGCTGGTGTATTTCGCCAGCGCCGCCGCGTCGATGGCGGCGTGGCCGGCGCTGGCGCGGCGGCTCGGCGAAGCGCGCGCGTGGGCCGCCAGCATGCTGGTGACGGCCGCCGTCTTCGTCTGGGCCTATTGGCTCGGGCCGGGGGACGTGCTGTCGTTCGGCGTCATCTGCGCCATCTCGGGCCTGGCGCTGGGCGCCGACCTGGCGCTGCCGCCGGCGCTGCTGGCCGGCGTCATCGCCAGGGCCGGCGACAGCGGGAGCGGCGAGGCCGCCTATTTCGGCGTGTGGAACTGGGGCGTGCAAATGACGCTCGCGCTGGCGGCCGGCGTGGCCCTGCCGGCGCTTGAATGGTTGGGCTATGTGCCCGGAACGGGGCACGGCCTGGGCGCGCTGTCGTTCGCCTACGCGCTGCTGCCGTGCTGTTTAAAACTGGTCGCGGCGGCGCTGCTGTGGCGCGCGCCGCTGCGCGATATTTGATGATCCGGAGTCCGAGCATGAAAAACAAGAGCACCACCCACCCCCGCACGCTTTTGCCGGCACGCTGGCACCACCACTTGGGGGACGTACCCCACGGGGTACGTCCCCGCCCGGCCGTGCGGGGTGGACGCCTGGCCCGCCTGTGCGCCGCCGCGCTGTGCGGCGCCACGCTGCTGGCCGGCTGCTCTCTGCCGGTGGCGCCGGACCACTACGCGGGGCAGACGCCCAAGCTCGACATCGAGCGCTACTTCAACGGCACGCTCGACGTGCACGGCATGTTCCAGAACCGCGCCGGCACGGTGGAAAAGCGCTTCACGGTGCTGATGCGTTGCGCCTGGGCCGGCGACGTCGGCACCCTCGACGAGCAATTCGTCTATTCGGACGGCAGCAAGCAACGCCGCGTCTGGACCCTGCGCAAAACCGCCGCCGGGCGCTACACCGGCACCGCGCCCGACGTCGTCGGCGAGGCCAGGGTGGAAGTGGCCGGCAACGCCATGCGCCTGCAATACGTGCTGGCGCTGCCGGTCGGCGACAAGGTCTACAACGTCGACTTCGACGACTGGATGTATCTGATCGACGACCGCGTGATGCTCAACCGCGCGCAGATGAGCAAGTTCAATGTCGGCCTGGGCAGCCTGACGGTGGTGTTCAACCGTCGCGGCGACCAGGTGGCGCCATGAGCATGAATCCACGCGTCGACGACTGGCAGGGCCACTACGTCTGGATCATCGGCGCCTCGACCGGCATCGGCGCGGCCACGGCCACCCGGCTGCTGGGCGAGGGTGCGCACGTGGCGCTGTCGGCGCGCCGCCGCGAAGCGCTCGACGCGCTCGCGCGCGCCGACGCGCAGGCGGCCGACCGGGCCCTGGCCGTGCCGCTCGATGTCACCGACGCGGCCAGCGTGGCGCGCGCCAGCGCCGCCATCCTGGCCGTCTGGCCGCGCATCGACCTGGTGCTGCTGGTGGCCGGCGGCTACAACGAGATGCGGGCCGACAGCTTCGACCTGGAGAAGGCCAACGGGCTGATCGACCTGAACCTGCGCGGCGTGTTCAATTGCCTGGCGCCGGTGCTGCCGATGTTGCTGGCGCAGGGCAGCGGCGGCGTCGGCATCGTCAGTTCGGTGGCCGGCTACAGCGGCCTGCCCAAGGCGCTGGTATATGGCCCGACCAAGGCGGCACTGATCAACCTGGCCGAGTCGCTGTATATCGACCTGCACCCGAAGGGCATCGGCGTCTATCTGATCAACCCGGGCTTTGTCGATACGCCGCTCACCAAGGGCAATGACTTTCCGATGCCGGGCTTGATGCGGCCGGACCAGGCGGCGCGCGCGCTGCTGCGCGGCATCGAGCGTGGCGCCTTCCACATCCATTTCCCGAGGAAATTCACCAACACGCTGCGCTTTGCGCGGCTACTGCCGTACCGGCTCTATTTTTGGCTGATCGCGCGGGTGACGCGCCTGTGAACGCGGTGGCGCCGCTGGCGCCGTTTCCTACGTAGATCTACGTAATTTTCGTCGTTCCATGAGCTTTGCTCATGCACGCAATGGCGCACCGGCATTGCCGCGGCTCCCTCCTTTGGGGCGGACATGGGTCGAAATGGTGCGCGTTCTGTCGTTTATGCACAACAAGTAGCACTTTTTTACAAATTCCTGATGCAACGCAATAGTTGCTGCACGGACAGAATTTCTGACTGCTTTAGTAGTGTAACACTACGGTCAAAGTTGGTTTCGCGGCTATTTTGCTGTATTTCAACACCGAACATTGTCACGATTCGTTACTTTTTTACCATTGAGTGCGGGGTGCTTGCCCGAGGCTTAGGTATAAAATAGCGCCAGAAATAGCAAAGTGGCTATTTTTACTTGGTCCGACAACGATGTGGTACCCATGCATTGATCTTGCATTTGTCGCAAAAGCGGCCCGCAAAACGGGTGGCCGGCGTGGCTTCATCGAGCGGAAATCTGGGCTAGTTCGCTTGCTCGGCATGAAATATTGCGATGCGGTAAAATGCTGGTGTTTTGAAAATCTGGCAAGGCAAACGACGTCGCACCATGAACGTTTTAGCACTTGTTGGAGTCGTCGAGCATCAGTATAGTGCCGCCTCCGGCGCCTTTTGGCACCGCGAACCTGCGAGCGTCGATTAAATCGGCCGCAACGAAGTGAGCGCCTTCCCGCCGAGGAAGCGCAAGTGGCAGCTGGGGAGTTTGCCCTCACGCACATACGGCGCCTGCTGGTGACGCCGATAAGCACCGTATTTAGCCGCACTACTAGCTATACCTTTTTACAGCAACACAACTGAAGGAAACACGTAATGAAAAAATCCCTGATCTCCATCGCCGTCCTGGGCGCCCTGAGCAACGTAGCTATGGCGCAATCGAGCGTCACGATGTACGGCATCGTCGACGCCGGCATCACCGCCGAGCGCGGCGCAGCGGCTGGTAACGTCACCAAAGTTCAAAGCGGCGCCGCTTCGGCCTCGCGTATCGGTTTCAAAGGCACTGAAGACCTGGGCAGCGGCCTGAGCGCGATCTTCAAGCTGGAAGCCGGCGTTAAAATCGACGACGGTTCGCTGGACAACACCAACAACCGCCTGTTCAACCGCGAAGCCTACGTTGGTCTGAAATCGGCCACCGCCGGTACCCTGACCATCGGTCGCCAGTACACCCCGTACTACGAAACCCTGCGCGACGTGGCTGACCCGTTCGCAATGGGCTACGCCGGTACCGCTAAAAACCTGTTCCCGGTTGCTGGCGTGATGACCCGCAACGACAACGGTGTTGTCTACAAGACCCCAACCTTCGCCGGTTTCTCGGGCGCTGCTTCGTACAGCCTGGGTGAAGTCGCTGGTGATTCGGCTGCACAGCGTCAGCTGGGCGCGTCGATCGGCTACGGCAACGGTCCTCTGAACGTTGCAGTCGCTTACAACAACCGTAACAACGACACCGCCACCGTCACCACCAACGGCATCGGCCACAACACCCTGGTCGCCGCCAACTACGACTTCGCCGTCGTCAAAGTGTTCGCTGCTTACAGCCAGGACAAGGGCCTGAACAGCGCGCCTCTGGCCAACACCACCAACTCGTTCGGTTACACCGTCGCTCCGGTCGCTTCGCAAGACAGCACCGACGCACTGGTTGGCCTGACCGCGCCAGTGGGCAATGGCACCGTGATGGCTTCGTACATCCGCAAGAACGACAAAGAGTCGTTCAACCGTGATGCAAGCCAGTGGGGCGTTGGCTACTCGTACAACCTGTCGAAGCGTACCAGCACCTATGTTGCTTTCGCTAAGATCAAAAACAAAAACGGCGCTGGCTACACCGTTGGCAACAACACCGACGTTGGTACGGGCGACAAAGCCTTCAACATCGGCGTGAAGCACAGCTTCTAATCTGATTATTCAGAGTTAGTATCAACAACGGCTGCCTGGTGCAGCCGTTGTTCTTTTGCGGGAGCGTTTTGATTGATGACCAAGATGATGAACCGACGCGCCGTTTTTGCCGGCGCCCTGTTGTTCGCGTCGTGCGCCGTGCTGGCCGCGCCGAAGGCGGCGCGCAAGGCGCCGGCCAACGGCGGCCTGCCGCGCTACGGCATGGTGGTGTATTCCGACTTGTGCATCAACGCCGAGAGCGGTGAATTCGGCGGCCAGCGCATCACGCTGCAGCGTTTCGCCGAGGTCGACACCGTGCTCTACGAGTACACGGCCGGCGGCTTGAGCTGGCCGGTGGTGGCCAGCGACGTCAATATCGATCCGCGCGGACGCCAGCTGTATTTCACGGTGCGTCCGCCCGACGAGGAAGAGCGCACCATCAGCGGCAAGATCGCCGACGGCGGCCGCACGCTGGTGCTCGACGGCGGCTATTGCGGCGACGAGGCGGTGCCGATGCGCCTGCCGATGGTGACCGATTTCGGCCGCAAGGCCGGCACGTGCCGCGTGTGCCCGGAGTCGAAAAAGGATAAAGAGAAGGAAGATACGTAGGGCGGATTAGCGCAGCGTAATCCGCCGAGAGCCGTCGGCGGCGCCCGGCGGATTACGGCGTGCCGCCTAATCCGCCCTACGCGCCCTGCGTGCTAGCCGTTACGCTTGGCCGCTTCGGCATTTTTTCGGATCGTCTCGAGCGTGGCGCCCGGCGTGATCAGGTTGCCGTCGTAGCGCAGCTCGATCAGCGCCGGCAGTTGCCGGCTGTTGGCGTGCGCCAGCGCGCGCTCGAGCGCCGGCGCGAAATCGGCGGTCTTGTCGACCACCTCCCCGTGCGCGCCATAGGCCGCCGCCAGCGCGGCGAAGTCCGGATTGTGCAGCTCCGTGCCGGACACGCGCCCCGGATAGTCGCGCTCCTGGTGCATGCGGATGGTGCCGAACATGCCGTTGTTGAACACGATGATGACCACCCCCGCCTGGTACTGCACCGCCGTGGCCAGCTCCTGGCCGTTCATCATGTATTCGCCGTCGCCGGCGAAGGTGATCACCGTGCGTTTCGGGTCGATGATCTTGGCGGCCACGCCGGCCGGCACGCTGTAGCCCATGGCGCCGCTGGTGGGCGCGAGCTGCGTGCGCATGCCGCCATAGCTGTGGAAGCGGTGCGCCCACGTGGCGTAGTTGCCGGCGCCGTTGGTGATGATGGTGTCGTGCGGGGCGATGCGGTCGATCTCTTGCACCACCTGCCACAGGTCCAGCGGCGCGCTGCCGTCCTGGAAGATCGCCGGCCGCTGCCGCCACGCCGCCAGTTCGGCCTTGGCCTCGGCCACCGAGGCGCGCCAGGCGCCCGGCTCGAGCGGCGCCATGGCCGCCAGCATGGCCGCCACCTGCGGCATGCCGCTGTTGATCATCAACTCGGCCTGGTAGACGCTGCCCAGTTCCTGCGCGTCCGCGTGCACGTGGATCAGCCTCTGCGCCGGCACCGGCGCGGCGATCAGCGCGTAGCCGCCGGTGGTCATCTCGCCCAGGCGCGGGCCGATGGCCAGGATCACGTCGGCCTCGCGCACGCGCGCGGCCAGCTTGGGATTGATGCCGATGCCGACGTCGCCGACGTAGTTGGGGTGGGCGTTGTCGAGCAGGTCCTGGAAGCGGAAGGCGCACGCCACCGGCAGTTCGTTGGCCTCGGCGAAGCGCTGCAGGTCGGCGCAGGCCTGGGCGGTCCAACCGCCGCCGCCGAGCAGGACCAGCGGCTTTTTGGCGCTGGCGAGCATGGCGCGCAGCACGTCGATTTGCGCCGCCGACGGCGAGGCCTGCACCGGTGTGTAGGCGCGGGTGTCGGCCACTTGCGCGGTGTCGATCAGCATGTCCTCGGGCAGCGCCAGCACCACCGGGCCGGGGCGCCCGCTGGTGGCGACCTGGAAGGCGCGCGCGAGATACTCGGGAATGCGCTCGGCGCGGTCGATCTGCGCCACCCATTTGGCCATCTGGCCGTACATGCGGCGGTAGTCGATCTCCTGGAAGGCCTCGCGGTCGATGAAGTCGTTGCCAACCTGGCCGATGAACAGGATCATCGGCGTCGAGTCCTGGTAGGCGGTGTGCACGCCGATCGAGGCGTTGGTCGCGCCGGGGCCGCGGGTGACGAAGCAGATGCCCGGTTTGCCGGTCATCTTGCCGTAGGCGTCGGCCATGAAGGCGGCGCCGCCCTCCTGGCGGTTGATGATGAAGCGGATGTCGGAGTCGTGCAGCGCGTCGAGCACGTCCAGGTAGCTCTCGCCGGGGACGCCGAAGGCGGTGTCGACGCCGTGGATCTTCAGGGCGTCGACCAGGATCTGGCCGCCGGTGCGGGTGGGATGCGTCATGTTCTGGCCTTTAGGGTAT
Source organism: uncultured Duganella sp. (assembly GCA_963513825.1). GTDB lineage: Bacteria > Pseudomonadota > Gammaproteobacteria > Burkholderiales > Burkholderiaceae_D > Rugamonas. The sequence goes on along the minus strand of CAUPRW010000021.1, from coordinate 22,791 downwards.
GGGTGGCATGATTCTACGACCGGGCGGGGGGCCGCGCTTTTCAAATGGCGACATCAAATTATAGAATCGGCGGGCGCACCCCGCACAGCCAGGCGGGGGACGTACCCCCTGGGGTACGTCCCCGTGTGACGCGACGGCCGCGTGCCGCGGGAGCTTGCGGGGTTAGGGCCGGCGGCCGGCCGTCTGTTACAATACCCCCCGAAGCAAGCCAGACAGCCGCTGGCCAGCGCGTAATGCCTGGCGGGAGGAAGGTCCGGACTCCACAGAGCGGGGTGACGGTTAACGGCCGTCCGCTGAAAGCCGCAAGCGCAAGCCCAAGGTATAAGGCGAGGAATAGGGCCACAGAGACGAGCGTATTAAGTTACGGTGAAACGCGGTAACCTCCACCTGGTGCAATTCCAAATAGGCACGCGATGATGCTGCTCGCGGAGCGTGCGGGTAGGAAGCTTGAGCGCTGGAGTAATCCAGCGCCTAGAGGAATGGCTGTCATAGCGCGGGTTCGCCCGCGCCGTAACAAAATCCGGCCTATCGGCTTGCTTCAACTTACACTTAGATAGAGTCGCGGCTGCCGCGGGACCGACGCGCTGACCGCGTCGACCAGGAGCGTGCCGTTGAAAACCTACATACTGGCCTTGGACCAAGGCACCACCAGCTCGCGCGCCATCCTGTTCGACCACCAGGGCCGCATCCACGGCAGCGCGGCGGCCGAGTATCCCCAGCATTTCCCGCAGCCCGGCTGGGTCGAGCACGACGCCAACGACATCTGGAACAGCCAGCTCGCCGTGGCCCGCCAGGTGCTGCGCGACAATCACATCGACTGCCACCAGATCGCCGCCATCGGCATCGCCAACCAGCGCGAGACCACCGTCGTGTGGGACCGCAAGAGCGGCGAGCCGATCGCCCCGGCCATCGTCTGGCAGGACCGCCGCACCGCCGACACCTGCGACGCGCTGCGCGCCGACGGCAAGGCCAAACGCATCGCCGACAGCACCGGCCTCGAACTGGACGCCTACTTTTCCGCCACCAAGCTCAAATGGCTGCTCGAACATGTGCCCGGCGCGCGCGAGCGGGCCCGCCAGGGCCACCTGGCCTTCGGCACCGTCGACAGCTGGCTGGTCTACAAGCTCACCGGACGCCACGTGACGGACGTGGGCAACGCCGCGCGCACGATGCTGTTCAATATCCACCTGATGCGCTGGGACCAGGATCTGCTCGAGCTGTTCGACATCCCGGCCTCGCTGCTGCCGCAGGTGGTGTCGTCGAGCGAGGAGGTCGGCACGACCCGGGCGGCGCTGTTCGGCGCGCCGATACCGGTGGCCGGCATCGCCGGCGACCAGCAGGCCGCCACCTTCGGCCAGGCCTGCTTCACCCCCGGCATGGCGAAGAACACCTACGGCACCGGCTGCTTCATGCTGATGCACCTGGGCGAGCACCCGGTGGCCTCGCACAACCGCCTGCTCACCACCGTCGGCTGGCGCGTCGACGGTGCCACCGAGTACCTGATGGAGGGCGGCGTGTTCATGGGCGGCGCCACCGTGCAGTGGCTGCGCGACGGCCTGGGCCTCATCGACAAGTCGAGCGACGTCGAGCCGCTCGCCGCCAGCGTGCCCGATAGCGGCGGCGTGTTCCTGGTGCCGGCCTTCGTCGGGCTGGGGGCGCCGCACTGGGATCCGTACGCGCGCGGCGCGCTGGTGGGGCTAAGCCGGGGCAGCAACCGCGCCCACATCGCCCGCGCCGCGCTCGAGGCGATCGCCTACCAGAGCGCCGAGCTGATGGCGGCCATGCAAAAGGACGTGGCGGCGTCGGGCCGCCAGATCCCGTTGTGCGAGCTGCGGGCCGACGGCGGCGCCGCGCGCAACGACTTGCTGATGCAGTTCCAGGCCGACTTGCTCGGCGTGCCGGTGGTGCGCCCGCAAGTGATCGAGACGACGGCGCTGGGCGCGGCCTACCTGGCCGGGCTGGCGGTGGGCTTCTGGCAGACCCGCGCCGAGATCGCCGCCCAGTGGACCTGCGAGCGGCGCTTCGAGCCGGCCATGGGCGCCGACCAGCGCGGCGCGCTGATGGCCGGCTGGGCGCGCGCGGTCGACCGCGCACGGACCTGGACGGCATGATGCGCACGGCACGACGCGCGGTTCCTGGTGCCTGGTGCCCGACGCCAAAAAATGATGCTTTTGTTATTGAAGTTGGCTGTTTTAACTTGTAATCCGGCTGGAAAACCTTCCGTGCGCAGGCGTATAATGGCGTTTTTGGTGCGGTGCGGTATCTTTTAATTTGTATAGACAACCTGATTATCGAAATTATATCGGATTTTCCGCCACCGCCGACTTGCGACTTTGAAGTAACCGTTGTAAAACGATTGCCCAATCCCCGACAGCGCGCTGCTGGCGCGACCTCCCAGACCTCCCCGCTCCAACCATCGCATTTTCGCCATCGCCAGACTATCTGTTGACCAGTTGTCAATTCGATACTCCAATGTTGGCGATTTGCAACTATATGCAAATATTTCAATTATTTCTTATCGCCGTTTTCACCGCTTTAGTGCATGCATACACATGTGTGCAGATGAGGTAGCACATTCATAGTCCTTCCTAAGTACTTAATTTGTCGAACTATTTTATTTCTAGCCGGCTTCAAGGAATTGCGCTAAGTCCTTAATTTCATTACTAAAATCCCTGTTTCGTTTGCCGGAAAGCGCTTGACCGCCATTCTCCCATCCTCTAAAGTGGGCACCTGTGTGAAAAAGTGTCTTTTTGTGGGAAATTTCTTCTGACTTAGCGGCGGGGGAGATGAAACTGGAAAGCAGTTGTTCGCGCTCCGCTAACCCTACTGAGGTCAAAAGGTAATCCCGTGTTTCAAGGCGCGTCCGCAATCAATCTCGATGCAAAAGGCAGGATGTCCATCCCCGCCAAGCATCGTGACGCGCTCTCGATCCAGTGCGAAGGCCGCCTCACCTTGACCCGCCACCCCGATGGCTGCGTCATGCTGTTTCCCCGTCCCGTGTGGGAACAACACCGTCAACAAATCGCCCAGTGGCCGATGCAGGCGCGCGCCTGGCAGCGCATCTTCCTCGGCTACGCCACCGACGTCGAAATGGATACGGCCGGCCGCATCCTCATTTCGCCGGAACTGCGCGCCGCCGTCGGCCTCGAGCGCGAGGTCATGATGATGGGCATGGGCTCGCACTTCGAAATCTGGGATGCCGCCAAACAGGCGGAAAAAGAGCAGCAGGCGATCGACGCCGGCACCCCCGATGTACTTGCCAATTTCTCTTTCTAAGGCCCCGTGATGACATCGACAACGGTGCCTGAATTTCAGCATCGCACGGTGCTGCTTGACGAAGCGGTCGACGCGCTGGCGCTGGACGGCGCGCGCGCCGACGGCGTCTACGTCGACGGCACCTTCGGCCGCGGCGGCCATTCGCGCCTGATCCTCTCCAGGCTGGGCGCCAACGCGCGCCTGATCGCCTTCGACAAGGACCCGCAGGCCATCGCCACCGCCGAACAAATCGACGACCCGCGCTTTGCCATCGTCCACGACAGCTTCGCGACGATGACGGCGGCGCTGGCCGAGCGCGGCGTCGGGCAGGTCGACGGCATCCTGCTCGACCTGGGCATCTCGTCGCCGCAGGTGGACGACGCCGCGCGCGGCTTTAGCTTCCGCAACGACGGCCCGCTCGACATGCGCATGGACACCACGCGCGGCATGTCGGCGGCGCAGTGGCTCGCCACAGAAACCGAACAGACACTGGAAAAGGTGATCAAAGAATATGGGGAAGAACGGTTTGCTTTTCAGATTGCAAAGGCGATTGTTGCTCGCCGGGCAGTCGAACCAATTTCAACCACACGACAGCTTGCCGGCATCGTGGCAGGCGCGGTCAAGACTCGGGAAAAGGGCAAGGATCCGGCAACCCGCACATTTCAGGCTATCCGGATTTTCGTCAATAAAGAGCTTGAAGACCTCGAAGTCGGTCTGAACCAGGCTTACGCCAGCCTGGCGCCGGGCGGCATCATCGCCATCATCAGCTTCCATTCGCTCGAGGACCGCATGGTCAAGCGCTTCTTCGCGTCCAAGGCCAATGTCGAGCAGCCGGACCGGCGCCTGCCGATCCGCGCGGTCGACCTGCCGCAGCCGGAGCTCAAGCTGCTGGCCAAGATGAAGCCGTCGGACGCCGAAGTCGACGCCAACCCGCGTTCGCGTTCGGCGGTGATGCGGGTGGCGCGCCGGCTGCCGATTCCGGCCTCGCCTCCGGCCATCGGGGAGGGCGCATGAGCGGCAAGATCAACCTGCTGCTGACGGCGCTGCTGGTCGGCTGCGGCCTGTCGCTGGTCAACGCCCAGTACCAGGCGCGCCACCTGTTCATCGAGCTGGAACGCTCGCAGGCCAAGGCGCGCCAGCTCGACATCGAATGGGCGCAGCTGCAGCTGGACCAGTCGACCCTGGGCAAGCACGCGCGCATCGAGGAGATCGCGCGCCGCGACCTGAACATGACGCCGCTGACGGCGGCCCGCACCCAGTACCTGACGCCAGAGGGGTCGAAATGAGCCGCGGCAGCAACGCCAACACGTCGCGCGTAGCGCGCTCCAAGGGGGTGCCGTTCTCCAAGAACCCGGTGCTGGCCGTGCGCCTGCCGGTGTGGCGTTCGCGCGTGGTGCTGTTCGTGCTGTTCTTCGCCTTCGCCGCGCTGGCCGCCCGCGCCGCCTGGCTGCAGGGCGTGTCGACCCAGTTCCTGCAAAAGCAGGGCGAGATCCGCTACGCGCGCACGCTCGAGCTGCCGGCCACGCGCGGCAAGATCACCGACCGCGATGGCCAGGTGCTGGCGTCGTCGGTGCCGGTCAAGGCCATCTGGGCGATTCCGGACGACGTGCAAAACGCGCCGGCCGACAAATTGAAGGAATTGGCGCGGCTGCTCGAAATGAGCAACGCCGAGCTGCAGAAAAAGCTCGATTCCGACCGTGGCTTCGTCTATCTGAAGCGCCAGGTCGAGCAGGACGTGGCCGACAAGATCCTCAAGCTCGGCATCGAGGGCGTGCAGACGCGCAAGGAATACAAGCGCTTCTACCCGCAGGGCGAAGTGACGACCCACGTGGTGGGCTTCACCAACGTCGAGGACGTGGGCCAGGAGTCGATGGAGCTGGCGCAGCAAAAGACGCTGGTCGGCCAGCCGGGCAGCCGCCGCGTCATCAAGGACCGCCTCGGCCACATCGTCGAGGACATCGAATCGATCCGCGAGCCGCACGACGGCAAGGACTTGACGCTCTCGATCGACAGCAAGATCCAGTACATCGCCTTCACCCAGATCAAGGAGGCGGTCGAGAAGTTCAACGCCAAGGCCGGCGCCGCCGTGGTGCTCGACGTGCACACCGGCGAGGTGCTGGCGCTGGCGAACTACCCGACCTACAACCCGAACGACCGCTCCAAGCTGACCGGCGAGCAGCTGCGCAACCGCGTCATGACCGACACCTTCGAGCCGGGATCGTCGATGAAACCGTTCCCGGTGGTGATGGCGCTGGAAGCGAAGAAAATCACGCCGCACACCATGTTCGACACCGGCAACGGCGCCATGGTCATCGGCGACCGCGTGATCCACGACACCCACTCGAACCACATGATCGACGTCCAGACCATCATCCAGAAGTCGTCCAACATCGGCACCACCAAGATCGCCATGTCGATGACGCCGCAGGACCTGTGGGAGATGTTCACCAAGCTCGGTTTCGGCCAGCAGCCCAAGTGGGGCTTTCCGGGTGCCGTGGCCGGGCGCGTGCGTCCGTATAAATCGTGGCGCCCGATCGAGCACGCCAACATGAGCTTTGGCCAGGGCATGTCGGTGTCGCTGATCCAGCTGGCGCGCGCCTACCTGGTGCTGGCGCGCGACGGCGACATCATTCCGCTGTCGTTCCAGAAGCTGCACGAGGCCCCGCACGGCACCCAGGTCATCAGCCCGAAAACGGCCGCCGAAATGCGCGAGATGCTGGAAATGGTCACGCTGCCGGGCGGCTCGGCCGTCAAGGCCCAGGTGCCCGGCTACCGTGTCGGCGGCAAGACCGGTACCGCGCAAAAGTTCATCGGCGGGCGCTACTCGCACACCAAATACATCGGCAACTTCGTCGGCATGGCGCCGATGTCGGACCCGCGCTTCATCATCGCCGTCATGATCGACGAACCCAGCGGCCCGCTCAAATACGGCGGCGACGTCGCCGGTCCGGTGTTTTCCGCGCTGGCGGCGCAGGCGCTGCGCGCCAAGAACGTGGCGCCCGATTCCGACCTGACCCATATCATCATTCCAGAGTCCGCAGCACAGGGGAACATGTGACGACTTTTAACTTCGATCCATCGGCCGATTTCGCGGCCATCGCGGCGGCGATCCGCAAGCTCGCGCCGGCCGCGCAGCTTGCGTCGGACTCGCGCCGCGTCAAGCTGGGCGATGTGTTTTTTGCTTTTGCACCGGATGCGGCCAGCACCGTCGACGGCCGCGACTTCATCGACGGCGCCATCGAGCAGGGCGCCGCGCTGATCGTGCTCGATCCGGCCGGCTTCACCTGGAACGACAGTTGGAGCGTGCCGTTCATCGCCGTCGACAAGCTCAAACAGCACGCCGGCCCGATCGCGCACGCGTTCTACCAGCAGCCCGATGCGGCCATGTTCACCGTCGCCGTCACCGGCACCAACGGCAAGACATCCAGCGCCGTGTGGCTGGGCCAGGCCTTGTCCCGCGCCGAGCCGACCGCCGTCATCGGCACACTCGGCGTGGGCGTGTTCCGCGCGCGCGGCCAGGTCGAATACGACGTCACCGGCTATACGACGCCGGACGCGGTACTGCTGGCGCGCACGCTTGCCGACCTGCGCGACCAGGGCGCCGGGGCGCTGGCGATCGAGGCCTCGTCGATCGGACTGGAACAGGGCCGCCTGGACGGCATGCATTTCGACGTGGCGCTGTTTACCAACCTGACGCGCGACCATTTGGACTACCACGGCGACATGGCCGCCTACGAGGCGGCCAAGGTCAAGCTGTTCGACTGGCGGGGCCTGAAGACGGCGGTGGTCAACCTGGACGACCCGATGGGCCTGCGCCTGGTCGCGCACCTGAAATCGAAGGCATTGCCGACGGGCGCGATGCCGTTGATCGGCTACACGCTGCGCGACGCCGCCGCGCAACCGGACATCGACGGCGTGCTGATGCTGCGCGCCAGCCAGTTCCGCAGCACCCGCAGCGCCGGCACCGAATTCCACCTGGAGTCGCCGCTGGGCGTGGCGCTGATCAAGACCAAACTGGTTGGCCACTTCAACATCAGCAACGCGCTCGGCGTGATGGGCGCCTTGCTGGCCAAGGGCCAGGGCTTGCGCGCCGCGATCGAGGCGCTCGAGGCCTTGCAGCCGGCGCCGGGCCGCATGCAGCAGGTCGGCGGGCAGGACGCGCCGATGATCGTCATCGACTACGCCCACACGCCGGACGCGCTGGAAAAAACCTTGGCCGCGCTGCGCGCCGTGGCGAGCGACCGTGGCGGCCAGCTGTGGTGCGTGTTCGGCTGCGGCGGCGACCGCGATCCGGGCAAGCGTCCGCAGATGGGCAAGATCGCCCAGATGGCCGACCACGTGCTCGTCACCAGCGACAATCCGCGCAGCGAGGATCCGCACTCGATCATCGAGCAGATCGTCGCCGGCATGGACTTGAACAATCCGGCATCGACGGTGCAGACCCTCGATGACCGCGCCGCCGCCATCCTGTTGGCGATCAAGCACGCCGCCAAGCCGGACGTGATCCTGCTGGCCGGTAAAGGCCACGAGCCTTACCAGGAAATCAAGGGCAAGAAGCTGCCATTTTCGGATGTCGACCACGCGCAGCTGGCGTTGTCGGCCCGTTTAACCATGATGAGGACGAATTGATGCGTGCAGCACTCGCACAGATTCTGCCTTTCCTCCCGGGCGCGCGGCTGGTCAATGCCGGTGCCGACTCGGCCGACGTCGTATTTTCCGGCGTGTCTACCGACAGCCGCAATGTCGCCGCCGGTTCCTTGTTCGTCGCCTTGCGCGGCGAGGTTTTCGACGCCCACGACTTCCTCGCGCAGGTGGCGCAAAAGGGCGTGGCCGCCGTTGTCGTCGAGGCGCTGCCGCAAGGCTGGACCTTGCCGGCTTTGCTTGTGCCAAATACGCTGGCCGCATTGGGGCAGATCGCCAATTACTGGCGCCGCCAGTTTTCCATGCCCGTCATCGGAGTCACCGGCAGCAACGGCAAGACCACCGTCAAAGAGATGATCGCGGCGATCCTGGCCGCCGCCCATGGTGAAGAAGGCCGCCTGGCCACGCGCGGCAACCTCAATAACGAGATCGGCGTGCCGCTTACGCTGTTCCGCATGGAGGCCGGGCAGGTGTCGGCCGTCATCGAGATGGGCATGAACCATCCGGGCGAGATCGGCCGCCTGGTCGCCATCGCCGAGCCGACCATCGCCATGGTCAACAACGCCCAGCGCGAGCACCAGGAATTCATGCACACGGTCGAAGCGGTCGCGCGCGAGAACGGCGCCGTGCTGGCCGGCCTGCCGGCCGACGGCGTGGCCGTGTTCCCGCATGGCGACGAGTTCACGCCCGTGTGGGAAGAGCTGTCGGCCGGCCGCCGCGTGATGCGCTTCGGCCTGACCAAGGACGCCGAGGTGAGCTGCACCTTCCGCGCCGGCGACTTTGGCAGCGAGATGTTCATCACCATCCGCGCCGACGCTGGGGCCGAAGCGGAGCAGTTTTTCGTCAACCTGCAGGCGGCGGGCGAACACAATGTGCGCAACGCGCTGGCCGCCGTGGCGTGCACGTACGCCGCCGGCATCGCGCTGGAAAAAATCAAGCTGGGACTCGACACCTTCGCGCCCGTCAGCGGCCGTTTGCAGAAGAAGGCGGCCGCCAACGGCGCCGTCGTCATCGACGACACCTACAACGCCAATCCGGATTCGGTGCGCGCCGCCATCGACGTGCTGTCGAAAGCGGCCGCGCCGCGCGTGCTGGTGCTCGGCGACATGGGCGAAGTGGGCACGCAGGGCCCCGAGTTTCATGAGGAAATCGGCGCTTACGCGCACAGCAAGGGCATCGAACAGGTGCTCACCACCGGCGAACTGGCTTCCCACATCAAGGGACGGGCGGTGCGCCATTTCGAACAGTTCGGCGACTTACTGGCTGCCGTGGAGACAGCCGTCGCACCGAATGCAACCGTATTGATCAAGGGCTCCCGCTTCATGAAAATGGAACGGGTCGTGCAGCATTTGATTGGATCGCAACAAGCTAACAAGGAAAGTCACTAATCATGCTGCTCTGGCTCGCACAGTTTTTCCAGGACGAGATCGGCCCCCTGCGGGTCTTCAACTTCATCACCTTCCGCGCGGTGTTCGCCGCCGCCACCGCCTTGCTGATCGGCCTGTGCGCGGGCCCGGCCGTGATCCGCATGCTCACCGCCATGAAGTACGGCCAGGCCGTGCGCACCGACGGTCCGCAGACCCACCTGAAAAAGCACGGCACGCCGACCATGGGCGGCGTGTTGATCCTGATCGCCATCGGCGTGTCGACGCTGCTGTGGTGCGACCTGTCGAACCGCTTGATCTGGCCGGTGCTGGTCGTCACGCTCGGCTTTGGCGCGGTCGGCTGGGTCGACGACTACCGCAAGGTGGTGCGCCAGGACCCGGAGGGCATGCGCTCGGCGGAAAAATACTTCTGGCAGTCGCTGGTCGGCCTGGCCGCCGCGCTGTACCTGGCGTTCTCGGTGTCGGCGCCCAACGCCGGCAAGGTGTTCGAGCTGTTCTTCGCGTGGGTGCAGTCTGGCTTCCAGATGGATTTGCCGCCAAAGGCCGACCTGATCGTCCCGTTCTTCAAGACCATCAGCTATCCGCTGGGCGTGTGGGGTTTCATCGCGCTGACCTATTGTGTCATCGTCGGCACCAGCAACGCCGTTAACTTCACCGATGGCCTGGACGGCCTGGCGATCATGCCGACCATTATGGTCGGCTCGGCGCTCGGCCTGTTCGCCTACCTGACCGGCAGCGCGACCTATTCGAAGTACCTGTTCATCCCGCACATTCCCGGCGCGGGCGAATTGATCATCTTCTGCGGCGCGCTGGCCGGCGCCGGGCTGGCCTTCCTGTGGTTTAACACGCACCCGGCGCAAGTGTTCATGGGCGACGTCGGCGCGTTGGCGCTGGGCGGCGCGCTCGGCACCATCGCCGTGATCGTGCGCCAGGAAATCGTGTTGTTCATCATGGGCGGCATTTTCGTCGCCGAGACGGTGTCGGTGATCATGCAGGTGGGCTGGTTCAAGTACACGAAGAAGCGCTTTGGCGTTGGCCGCCGCATCTTCCTGATGGCGCCACTGCACCACCACTTTGAACAAAAAGGCTGGAAAGAGACCCAGGTCGTCGTGCGCTTCTGGATTATCACGATGATGCTGGTGCTGGTTGGACTGTCTACCTTGAAACTGCGCTGATGATCTACGAAGGCAAAAACGCACTGGTACTGGGGCTCGGGGAATCGGGCCTGGCGATGGCGCTGTGGCTCGCCCGCAGCGGCGCGCGCGTGCGCGTTGCCGATACCCGTGAGTCGCCGGAGCGCCTGCCAGCGTTGAAGGAGGCGATCGCCGATGCCGACTTCGTCGCCGGCCCGTTCGCCGCCACGCTGCTCGAGGGCGTCGACTTCGTCGCCGTCAGCCCCGGCCTGGCCCCGTACCGCGAGCTGGCCGACATCGGCCCGGCCGCCGGCGCCGCCGGCATCCCCGTCTGGGGCGAGATCGAACTGTTCGCGCAGGCGCTCGAAGCGTTGGAGCAGGAGCGCGCCTACACGCCGAAGATCATCGCCATCACCGGCACCAACGGCAAGACCACCGTCACCACCCTGGTCGGACAGCTGTGCGAGCGCGCCGGCAAGAGCGTGCGCGTGGCCGGCAATATCAGCCCGGCGGCGCTCGACGTGCTGCGCCAGGCGCTCGACGAGGACGCGCTGCCGGAAGTATGGGTGCTCGAGCTGTCGAGCTTCCAGCTGCAGACGACCTTCACGCTGGAGGCCGACGCGGCCACGGTGCTCAACGTCACCCAGGACCATCTGGACTGGCACGGCGACATGCCGTCCTACGCGGCCGCCAAGCACCGCGTGTTCGCGGCCGACACCGTGCGGGTGCTCAACCGCGACGACGCCACCGTCATGCGCATGGCCGGCAACGGCCACAACGTCACCTTCGGCACGGACGCGCCGACCCTGCGCGACGACTTTGGCCTCAACAACGAGCGCGGCGTGTTGTGGCTGGCGACGGCGGTTCCGTCGGAAGAGGAAGCCGAGCCGAAAAAACGCAAGAAGAACGATCCGCCGCCGCCACCGGTCGAATGCATGGTCAAGAACCTGATGCCGGCCGACGCGCTGCAGATCCGCGGCGTGCACAACGCCGCCAACGCGCTGGCCGCGCTGGCGCTGTGCCGCGCGATCGACCTGCCACTGGCGCCGCTGCTGCACGGCCTGCGCGAGTATCGCGGCCAGCCGCACCGCGTGGAACTGGTCGGCGCGATCAACGACATCGAATACTACGACGACAGCAAGGGCACCAACGTCGGCGCCACCGTGGCCGCCTTGAATGGCCTGGGCAAGGCCTTCACCGGCGCCGGCCAGCGCCTGCTGGTGATCATGGGCGGCGACGGCAAGGGCCAGGACTTCACGCCGCTGGCCGAGCCGGTGTCGCGCTACGCGCGCGCGGTGCTGCTGATCGGGCGCGACGCGCCGCTGCTGCGCGCAGCGTTGGAGCCCGCCGGCGCGCCATCGACCTACGAGTTGATCGACTGCGGCACCGACCTGCCGCAAGCGGTCAAGCGCGCCACCGAACTGGCCAGGGGCGGCGACGCCGTGCTGCTGTCGCCGGCCTGCGCCAGCATGGACATGTTCAAGAACTACGCGCATCGCGCCCAGGTGTTCATCGACACCGTGCGCGAGATCGCCCTCGACAACGGACAGGAGATCTGATGGCGCTCCAGCTGCCGTTCCGTTTTGGCGCGAAATCGACGGTACCGTCGATCGACAGCCGCGCGCGGCAATCGAAGATGATGGAATACGACCAGCCGCTGGTCTGGGTCACCCTGCTGCTGATGCTGCTGGGGATGGTGATGGTGTATTCGGCCTCGATCTCGCTGCCGGACTCGCCCAAGTTCGCCAACTACACGCGCTGGCAGAACACCTATTTCGTGCAGCGCCAGGCGATGTTCATCGCCGTCTCGCTCATTGTCGGCCTGTTCGTCTTCCGCACCCGCATCTCGGATTTGCAAAAGGCCGCGCCCTACCTGTTCATCGGCACCCTGGTGCTGCTGGTGATGGTGCTCATTCCCGGCCTGGGCGTGGTGGTCAACGGCGGTCGCCGCTGGCTCTCGCTCAAGGTGTTCAACATCCAGCCGTCGGAGCTGATGAAGGTGGTGGCGGTGCTGTATGCGGCCGACTACACGGTGCGCAAGCAGCAGTACATGCACAAGCTGACCAAGGGCTTCATGCCGATGGCGGCGGCGATCGGCTTCGTCGGCCTGTTGCTGCTGCTCGAGCCCGACCTGGGCGCCTTCGGCGTGATCGTCTGCATCGCCATGGGCATCCTGTTTTTGGGCGGGATCAACGCCATCTGGTTCGGCGGCATCGGCGCCGTGCTGGTGGCGATCTTCGGCTCGATCATCGCGCTGTCGAAGTTCCGCCGCGAACGCTACTTCGCCTACCTCAATCCGTGGGAAGAGGACAACGCCCTGAACAAGGCCTACCAGTTGACGCACTCGCTGATCGCCTTCGGACGCGGCGAGATCTTCGGCGTCGGCCTGGGCGGCAGCGTCGAGAAGCTGCACTATCTGCCGGAGGCGCACACCGACTTCCTGCTGGCGGTGATCGGCGAGGAACTGGGCCTGATCGGCGTGCTGGTGGTGATCTCGCTGTTCTACTGGATCATCAAGCGCGCCTTCGACATCGGCCGCCAGGCCATCGCCATCGACCAGACCTTCGCCGGCTTGACGGCCAAGGGCATCGGCATCTGGATCGGCGTGCAGACGTTTATCAATATGGGCGTGAACCTCGGCCTGCTGCCGACCAAGGGCCTGACCCTGCCCTTGATGAGCTATGGCGGCACGGGCGTTGTGATTAACTGCGTCGGACTCGCGATCCTGCTCCGGATCGACTACGAGAACCGGGTTCTGATGCGCGGCGGCAGACTATGACGGGGAATATGAAGAAGCTGATGATCATGGCGGCCGGCACCGGCGGCCACATTTTCCCCGGCCTGGCGATCGCGCAGACGATGCGCGCGCGCGGCTGGGAAGTGACCTGGCTGGGTACCTCGGCCGGCATGGAGCAGGAGCTCGTGCCCAAGCACGGCATCGCCATGGACAGCATCGACTTCACCGGCATGCGCGGCAAGGGCTTGAAGCACTCGCTCGGCGGCGCGCTGAAAATGGTCAAGGCCTTCATCGCCTGCCGCGGCTACATCGGCGCCCGCAAGCCGGACGTGGTGCTGGGCATGGGCGGCTACGTCACCGTGCCGGGCGGGCTGATGGCGCGCATGGGCGGCGTGCCGCTGGTGCTGGTCAACGCCGACGCCGCGCTGCTGTTGTCGAACAAGACGCTGGTGCCGTTCGCCGACCGCGTTTGCTTCGGCTTCCCGGCCGATTTCGGCAAAGCCGCCGACAAGGCCGTCGTCACCGGCAATCCGGTGCGCAAGGAGATCCTCGACATGCCGACGCCGGCGCAGCGCTTCGCCGGCCGCGAGGGCCCGCTGCGCATCCTGGTCGTCGGCGGCAGCCTGGGCGCCAAGGCGCTCAACGACAACCTGCCGGCGGCGCTGGCGCTGATTCCGGCCGGCCGGCGTCCGCTGGTGACGCACCAGTCGGGCAAGAAGAACATCGACGCGCTGCGCACCGCGTACGCGCAGGCCGGCGTGCAGGCCAACGTGGTCGACTTCATCGACGACATGGCCGGCGCCTACAGCGCGGCCGACGTGGTGGTGTGCCGCGCCGGCGCCATCACCGTCTCGGAGCTGACCGCCGCCGGCGTGGCCAGCGTGCTGGTGCCGCTGGTGGCGTCGACCACCAGCCACCAGCGCGACAACGCGCAGTGGATGGCGAAACAGAACGCGGCGATCCACATGCCGCAGACGGAAATGAGCGCGCAAAGCGTGGCGACGCTGCTCGAAACGCTGACCCGAAACGCCTGCCTGACGATGGCGACGGCGGCGCACAAGGTCGGCAAACGCGATGCGAACGAATCGATTGCGCAGGCATTGGAACAAGCTGTATTACAACTGAAACAAGCTAAAGGTTAAGCAGTGAAGCATAAAGTACAGAACATACACTTCGTCGGTATCGGCGGCAGCGGCATGAGCGGCATCGCCGAAGTGCTGCTTACGCTCGGCTACACCGTCTCCGGCTCGGACCTGGGCAGCAACGCTGTCACCCAGCGCCTGGCGGACATGGGCGCGACGGTGTTCCAGGGCCATGCCAGCGACAACATCGGCGACGCCGACGCCGTCGTGACCTCGACCGCTGTACAGCAGGACAATCCGGAAATCGTCGCCGCGCGCGCCCGCAAGATCCCCATCGTGCCGCGCGCGGTGATGCTGGGCGAATTGATGCGCCTCAAGCGCGGCATCGCCATCGCCGGCACGCACGGCAAGACCACCACCACCAGCCTGGTGGCGTCGGTGCTGGCCCAGGGCGGGCTCGATCCGACCTTCGTCATCGGCGGGCGCCTGACGGCCGCCGGCGCCAACGCCAAACTCGGCAGCGGCGAGTACCTGGTGGCTGAAGCCGACGAATCGGACGCCTCGTTCCTGAACCTGACGCCGATGATCGAGGTGATCACCAACATCGACGCCGACCACATGGAAACGTACGAGCACGATTTCGAAAAGCTCAAGCAGGCCTTCGTGCACTTCACGCACCGCCTGCCGTTCTACGGCCGCGCCATGCTGTGCATCGACGACGCCCATGTGCGCTCGATCATCCCGCAGGTGACCAAGCCGGTGACCACCTACGGCTTCCACGAGGACGCCGAGGTGCGCGCCGTGAACGCGCGCGCCGTCGGCGTCGAGATGCATTTCACCGTCATCCAGGAAGGTTACCCGGACCTGGACGTGGTGCTCAACCAGCCCGGCATGCACAACGTGCAGAACGCCTGCTCGGCCATCGCCATCGCCCGCGAGATCGGCATCGACGACAGCGCCACCCAGGCCGGCCTGGCCGGCTTCGCCGGCGTCGGCCGACGCTTTACCAAATACGGCGAGGTCGCCATTCCCGGCGGCGGCCAGTTCACGCTGGTCGACGACTTCGGCCACCATCCGCTGGAGATGGAAGTGACCACCGCCGCCGCGCGCGCAGCCTATCCCGGCCGCCGCCTGGTGCTGGCGTTCCAGCCGCACCGCTTCAGCCGCACGCGCGACCTGTTCGAGGACTTCGTCAAGGTGCTCGGCACGCCCGACGTGCTGGTGCTGGCCGAGGTGTATGCCGCCGGCGAGGCGCCGATCGTGGCGGCCGACGGCCGCGCGCTGGCGCACGCCCTGCGCGCGCGCGGCAAGACTGAACCGATTTTTGTGGAAGCCATCGGCGATATGCCGGAAACCATCATGGGCGTGGTGCGCGACGGCGACGTCGTCATCACCATGGGCGCAGGCTCGATCAGCGGCGTCCCGGCCAAACTGACTAACTATCCAAAGGTCTGATCGTGAACCAGCTTACTCCTATCGACGTTAAATCCTTCGGCAAGGTCGGCGTGCTGCTCGGCGGCCGCTCGGCCGAGCGCGAAGTGTCGCTCATGTCCGGCACCGGCGTGCTCGCCGCGCTGCGGAGCAAGGGCGTCGACGCCCACGGCTTCGACACCGGCGAGCGCTCGCTGGCCGACCTGGCCGCTGAAAAATTCGACCGCGTGTTCATCGCGCTGCACGGGCGCTTCGGCGAGGACGGCAGCCTGCAGGGCGCGCTGGAACTGCTCGGCATTCCCTACACCGGCAGCGGCGTGATGGCCAGCTCGGTGGGCATGGACAAGATCACCACCAAGATCGTGTGGCTGGCCGCCGGCCTGCCGACGCCGCGCTACGCGGTGCTCGACGCGCGCGCCGATGCCGCCGCGTCGCTCGACCTCGACAAAGTGGCCGCCGACCTGGGCCTGCCTTTGATCGTCAAGCCGCCGCACGAGGGCTCGACCATCGGCATCACCAAGGTCAACGCCGCCGCCGAGTTCAAGGCCGCCTACGACATCGCCGCCGCGCTCGACGACTCGGTGCTGGCCGAGGAATTCGTCACCGGGCGCGAATTCACCGTCGCCATGCTGGGCGGCGGCGCCGACGCGCGCCCGCTGCCGATCGTCGAGATCATCGCGCCGGCCGGTAACTACGATTACCAGAACAAGTACTTCACCGACGACGTCAAATACGTTTGCCCGGCGGTGCTGCCGGAGGCGCTGGCCGCCGAGATGCAGCGCATCGCCGTCGAGGCCTACCGCGCGCTTGGCTGCGAGGGCTGGGGACGGGTCGACGTGCTGCTGCGCGAGAGCGACCAGAAGCCGTTCCTGCTGGAGGTGAACACCTCGCCCGGCATGACGACCCACTCGCTGGTGCCGATGGCGGCGCGCGCGACGGGCATCAGCTACGAAGACCTGTGCGTGGAGATTTTGCGCACGGCCCGTTTGAAGATGAAGGGATAAGTATCAGATGTGGCAAGACGCTAAAGCCTTGAATGCAACCGCCAACGGCATTTTCGCCCTGGTGCTGTTGGCATGCATCGCCGCCGGCGTGTGGTGGGTGGCGCAGCGCCCGGCGTTCAATCTGCGCACGATACGCATCGAGAGCATCGGGCATGACGAGTTACAGCATGTGAACCACCTGACCTTGCGTAACAGCGCGCTCGGTCGCATCAAGGGCAACTTCTTCACGACCAACCTGGACGCGGTGCGCCAGGCGTTCGAGTCGGTGCCGTGGGTGCGCCGCGCCACCGTGCGCCGCGAGTGGCCGGACCAGCTGATCGTCGCGCTCGAGGAGCACGAGGCGATGGGCACCTGGGGCGAGGACGGGCGGCTGCTGTCGGTCAAGGGCGATGTGTTTACCGCCAACCTGGCCGAGGCGGAAGAGGACCACGAGCTGCCGGCCTTCGACGGACCGGATGGCAGCGAGAAGGAAGTGCTGTCGCGTTACGCGGAGCTGCGCGGCTGGTTCGCGCCGCTCAAGCTGGTGCCGGAGGCGTTGTCGCTGTCGAGCCGCTATGCGTGGACGGTAAGGCTCAACAACGGCATGAGCGTGGCGCTGGGGCGCGAGCAGACCAGCACCACGTTGAAGGAACGGGTGGACCGGCTGACGGGGATTTATCCGCAACTGGTCGAGCATTTGCCCGATATAGAAACGATCGATATGCGGTACCAGAACGGCTTGGCCCTGAGCGCGTCGGGATTGAAGATTCCGAAAGAGGGCGTGAAACCAACGGCGCCAAAAGCGGCGGCAAAAAAAACCATAAGCGTTAAACCCCAACACTAGGTAGCAACAGACATGACAAAAGACGCGAAAAACCTGATCGTCGGTCTCGACATCGGCACCTCGAAAGTGGTGGCCGTGGTGGCCGAGGTGATGGGCGATGGACGCCACGAGGTGATCGGGCTCGGTCAGCACGAATCGAAGGGCCTCAAGAAGGGCGTGGTGGTCAACATCGAAGCGACCGTCGAATCGATCCAGCGCGCGCTCGAGGAAGCCGAGCTGATGGCCGACTGCAAGATCCGCAATGTCTACGCCGGCATCGCGGGCAGCCATATCCGCAGCTTCAATTCCAGCGGCATGGTGGCCATCAAGGAAAAGGAAGTGACGGCGACCGACGTAGCGCGCGTCATTGAAACGGCAAAGGCGGTTAACATTCCGACCGACCAGCAGTTGCTGCATACGGTGCCGCAGGAATTCATCGTCGACAGCCAGGAGGATGTGCGCGAGCCGATCGGCATGAGCGGCATCCGCCTCGAAGTGAAGGTCCACATCGTCACCGGCGCGGTGTCGGCGGTGCAGAACATCGTCAAGTGCGTACGCCGCTGCGGGCTGGAAGTGTCGGACCTGATCCTGCAGCCGATGGCGTCGGCCGACGCGGTGCTCACGCCCGACGAGAAGGAACTGGGCGTGGTATTGATCGACATCGGCGGCGGCACCACCGACGTGGCGGTGTTCTCCGACGGCGCGATCCGCCACACCGCCGTGATCCCGATCGCCGGCGACCAGATCACCAACGACATCGCCATGGCGCTGCGCACGCCGACCTCGGAAGCCGAAGAGATCAAGATCCGCTACGGCGTGGCCAAGCAGGTGCTGGCCGATCCGGGCGAGAGCCTGGAGGTGCCGGGGCTGGGCGACCGCGGTCCGCGCAACCTGTCGCGCCAGGCGCTGGCGGCGGTGATCGAGCCGCGCGTCGAGGAGCTGTTCGCGATGGTGCACCAGGTGGTGCGCGAGTCCGGCTACGAGGGCGTGCTCTCGTCGGGCATCGTGCTCACCGGCGGCACGGCGATCATGCCGGGCATGGTCGAGATGGCGGAGGATATCTTCCTCAAGCCGGCGCGCCTGGGCACGCCGGACTACCGCGGCCAGCTGGCCGACGTGGTGCGCAGCCCGCGCTACGCGACCGTGCTTGGCCTGCTGCTGGAGGCGAAGAAGCAGTATCTGCGCGGGCACATCGTCACGCGGCAGGATGGGTCGGTCAAGGCGGTGTGGCAGCGGATGAAGGAATGGTTCCTCGGGAATTTCTAAAGCGGCGGGCGGTAAAGATCAGCGGTAAAAGATAAGCGGTACGGAAGCACACAGGCAGCACAAGACGAAGCAAATACGGGTGGTTTTTTCACTAAACTTTTTTTAAATTGAAACCGCAGTTTTCAATCCCCAGTTCTCCTACCGATATGAGGACTGGCGCTTGGAAACGGCATTCTGATAGGGAGCACATCATGGAGTTCGATATGGTCGATAACGCAGCTTTGGGCACGGTCATCAAGGTCGTCGGAGTCGGCGGCGCGGGTGGCAATGCAGTTCAACACATGATCGTCAAAGGCATGTCCGGCGTCGAGTTCATCGCCGCCAACACCGATGCGCAGGCGCTGTCGACCTCGCGCGCGGACAACGTGATCCAGATCGGCGAGACCGGCCTGGGCGCGGGCATGAAGCCGGACGTCGGCCGCAAGCTGGCCGAGGAATCGCGCTCGCGCATCGAGGACGCGCTGCGCGGCGCGCACATGGTGTTCATCGCCGCCGGCATGGGCGGCGGCACCGGCACCGGCGCCGCCCCGATCGTGGCCGAAGTGGCCAAGTCGCTCGGCGCCCTGACCGTGGCCGTGGTGTCCAAGCCGTTCTCGCACGAGGGTCAGAAGTGCATGGACATCGCCGACGAAGGCCTCGAGCAGCTGTCGCTGCACGTCGACTCGCTGATCGTCATCCTCAACGAAAAACTCGAAGAGATCTACGAGGACGAATCGCTGATCGAATGGCTGCAGCACGCCGACGATGTGCTCAACAACGCCGTCGCCGGTATCGCCGAGATCATCAACGTGCCGGGCCACATCAACGTCGACTTCAACGACGTCAAGACCATCATGGGCGAGCAGGGCAAGGCCATGATGGGCACGGCGACCGCGTCGGGCATCGACCGCGCGCGCATCGCCGCCGAACAGGCGGTGGCCTCGCCGCTGCTCGACGGCGTCGACCTGTCGGGCGCGCGCGGCGTGCTGGTCAACGTGACCGCCAGCCGTGGCCTCAAGGGCAAGGAGATCAAGGAAGTCATGGCCGCCGTGCGCGCCTTCGCCGCGCCGGACGCGTCGATCGCGCAGGGCATCGCCTACGACGACACGATGGGCGACGAGATCCGCGTGACCGTGGTGGCCACGGGCCTGGGCAAGAACAAGAAGCACGTGCAACTGGTGCCGCAGCAGCTGCTGCGCACCGGTACCCACAACAGCCCGATGACGCCATCGGGCGCGATGGGCGGCGCGGCGTCGGCCGGCATGTCGATGGGCGCGACGAGCGGCATGGGCGGCGGCGGCGCCCCGGCCTTCGACGGCATGAAGGCGCCGGCCGTATGGCGTCGCGAGTCGGCCTCGGAGCAGGTGCGGGCGATGGAAAAGAACGGCATGGAGACGTACGACATTCCTGCCTTCCTGCGCAAGCAGGCGGACTAAGTCCGTCGTGACGTAGTTCCCGGCGCTCCGGCACGTTGTGCAGGAACGCCGGGGTTCAGGCATACTGTGTGTTCTATGCCGGGAAGAGCCGCGCTTGCCGCGGCTTTTTCACGTTCACCACCCAACACAAGGAGTCCATTATGACCATCAAGATTGGCGACACACTGCCGGAAGGCACCCTGTCCGAGTTCATCGAAACCGAAACCGAAGGCTGCTCGCTGGGCCCGAACACGTTCAACGTGCAGGACTTGGTCAAGGGCAAGAAGATCGCGATCTTCGGCCTGCCGGGCGCCTACACCCCGACCTGCTCGGCGCAGCACGTGCCGGGCTACGTCAAGCACGCGGCCGACCTGAAGGCCAAGGGCGTCGATGAAATCTGGTGCATCTCGGTCAATGACGCCTTCGTCATGGGTGCCTGGGGCCGCGACCAGAACGCCACCGGCACCGTGCGCATGATGGCCGACGGCAACGCCGCCTACAGCAAGGCGCTGGGCCTGGACGCCGATTTCAGCAAGCATGGCATGGGCACGCGTTCGCAGCGTTATTCGATGCTGGTCGAAGACGGCGTCGTCAAGCAGCTCAACGTCGAGCAGGGCGGCAAGTTCGAAGTGTCGAACGCCGAGACCTTGCTGGGCCAGGCGTAAGCCGGCTGGTGGCAACGCAGTGAACGAGGCGCCGGCAACGGCGCCTTTTTTTGCCTGGCGCGGCCGGCTTACCCTGCAGCGCCAAGCGGGCAGCTTTACCCCGCACGGCCAAGCGGGGACGTACCCCTTGGGGTACGTCCCCTAAG
Source organism: uncultured Duganella sp. (assembly GCA_963513825.1). Lineage (GTDB taxonomy): Bacteria > Pseudomonadota > Gammaproteobacteria > Burkholderiales > Burkholderiaceae_D > Rugamonas. The sequence continues at coordinate 1,850 of CAUPRW010000021.1, read as the reverse complement.
CGGCGCGGCTGGCATGTCGGCGAAAGCACGCGGGGTGAAAGCGGCCGCCAGCCGCCTCAATCGGCACGGTCATGCCACGCCTTGAACATCGTCGAATCGATCGTGAACGAGCAGTCCGGCCCCACATCGAAGTAGTCGCGCGCCTCCTGCGGCGCGCTGGCGAACAGGCTGCGGATCGCCGCCACACGCTCGGCCGGCGTGCGCATGCGCGCGGTCCATTCGTCGAACACCATCCGCAGTTTCCAATCGCCGGCGCGCTCGGCGCGCAAGCCCGCCGCCTGCAGCATCGCGCTCCACTCGGACGGCCGGTAATCACGCACATGCGAGCCGTCGCGCAGCAACTCGACCGCCTGCAGCGTGGTGTCGTGCAGCGGCACCTCGGGCGCGGTGATGTCGATGACGACCAGCAGGCCGTTGGGCTTGAGCACGCGCCTCATCTCGCGCAGCGCCGCCGGCACATCGGGCCAGTGGTGCGCCGAAAAGCGCGTGACGACCATGCAGAACGAGGCGTCGGCATACGGCAGGCGGGTGGCGTCGCCCTGTTCCGTGACGACGTTGCGCAGGCCGCGCTCTTGCGCCGCGCCAGCCACCACGGCCAGCATTTCGGGCAGCAGATCGAAGGCGGTGACCGAGCGCGCGACCGGCGCCACGGCAAAGCTGGCGTGGCCGGCGCCGCAGCCCAGGTCGAGCACCACGGGTTGGCCCAGACCGGCGGCCAGCCCGCGCAGCGCGGCCAGGTCGGCGCCCTGGGCGTGGACCGCGCTGGTCAGGTAGGCGCTGGCGGTGGGGCCGAAATGTTGGGCGACGACGGCTTGCTGTTGCATTTTATTTCTCCTGAAATGGACGGGTCAGGGCAGAATAGGCGGGTTCCTATCCTGTAACAAGACAAGTACTTATCCTGGTATAAAAACCACCATGCAGAACAAACTAGGCGATTTCATCCGCGCGCACCGCGAGCGCACCACGCCGGCCAGCGCCGGCCTGCCGGGCGGCGGGCGGCGCCGCACGCCGGGCCTGCGGCGCGAGGAGCTGGCGCAGCTGTGCGAGGTGAGCCCGACGTGGCTGACGTGGCTCGAGCAGGGCCGGCCGGTGTCGGCGTCGGCCAAGATGCTGGCGCGGCTGGCCGAGGTGCTGCAACTGAGCGCGGCCGAGCGCGGTTATCTGTTCAGTCTTGCGGCGCGGCTCGATCCGCAGGGCGAGGCCGACGGCGCGCCGGCGGAGGTGGCGCTCGACGCGATCGTGGCGGCGGTGGACGCGCCGGCGTATATCCTGGACCAGCGTTGGGATGCGGTGGCGTGGAACGGCGCGGCGGCGCGCTTGTTCGCCGGCTGGCTCGATGGGGCATCGCCGAATCTGCTGCGTTTCATGTTTCAGTCGCCGGCCGCGCGCGGGTTGATCGTCGATTGGCCGGAGCGCGCGCGGCGGCTGGTGGCCGAGTTCCGCGCCGACATCGGCAAGCACGCGGAGCAGCCGGCGGTGCGGGAGTTGATCGCGGAAGTGGCACGCGGCAGCGCCGAGTTCCGCGCCTTGTGGCGCTTGCAGGACGTGGTCGGCAGGGAAGGGGGGCTGCGGCGCTTCCAGCCGCCTGGCGGGGACGAGGTCGGGTTCAACCAGGTCACGCTGCACCTGGCCAAGCGGCAGGACCTCAAGCTGGTGATGCTGCTGCCGGTATAGGTCTGGCGGACGTGCACTCCACAAGCCACGAAACCACGTAGATACTATGAATGAGGGCGGGTCGGCAAAAGCCGCATTTTTATCCTAATGTGAGATCTCGACGATCTATATCCGCCACAGGAGGAAAAAATGGAACCGACCCGCACGAACGAGTTTACGCCAGATTCGGAATTTTT